>CAWGCM010000007.1:0-85000 GCA_963821065.1 uncultured delta proteobacterium
TAAAAAGGAATCCATTCCATTCCTAAATATACTTGTCTTTCCACAGTTCGGAGAGAAATTTTTGCCAGGGGATGGTCAGGATGTTATCGGTTAGGGTACTTACTGGGTCCTGGCTAACCAGGATGAAATTTTTAAACACATCTTCCTCCTTTAAATATTTTAATCCTTTGAGGTCATTGCTGCTGATCTTTTTTGTTGCTTTTACCTCTATGGCTGTCCTGCCGCCCAACAGGAAGTCTACCTCATGACCGTTTTTTGATCGCCAGTAGGTTAGGGGGAGTTTCTTGCGCCTGTAATTCAGGTATGCTCGCAATTCCATACAGATAAATTGCTCAAAACTTTTTCCGTAAAGATTGGAGTTGCGGTCCAGCGTTTTAGTCCCTGCCAGCATGTGTGTGATACCGGGATCAAAAAAATAAAATTTTCCTGTTTTGATTGCTTTGCGTTTTTTGGATTCGGTCCAGGCAGGCAGGAGAAAGCCAATCAGTGTATCTTCTAACAGTCCGACATATTCAGTCACTGTTGAGGGAGGCACCTGGCAGTCATTAGCAAGCTTGGTGAAGTTGATCATTTCGCCATTGGCCAATGCAATAGTTTTCAGAAAACGTGAGAATGGCGGAAGACGCCTTATCAAACCCTCTGCCAGTATTTCTTCTTTAAGATATGTGTTTACATAGGCATCGAGTTCTTCCTCTGGATACTCACTCAAATAAACAGCAGGCAGGCCTCCATACTGGAGGTAGCGTTCAAGATTAAAATCCGTAATTTCCCGGTAAATGAGCGGGAACATTCTGGCAGTCCAGACGCGACCTGCCAATAGATTTGCTTTACCCCTGCGCAGTTTTCGTGCACTCGATCCTGTAAGTAAAAAAGTAAGATTTTGGGATTCAATGAGCCTGTGGATTTCATTGAGAAGTTCCGGGATGCGTTGGATTTCATCAATAACGATAATGTCGGCAGGGGTCGCTGCAATAATGGATTCCAATTCATGCGGAGCGCTGGATAAGTCTCAGGAAGTAACGTGAATCAAGAAGATCTATGATTGTAGCTGTTTCCGCCAGCTGTTGTCGGATAAGGGTGGTTTTTCCTGTGGCACGTGGACCAAATAGAAAAAACGATTTCATTACCAACAAAGGGGCAAGCTGTAATATTCGTTTTATTTCCATACAACAACTCCATTGTGGTTTATCTGGATATATCACATTATAAATGTTTCATAAGCAAGTTTCAAGGAAAATAAAAGATGAGGGTCAAAGCATGAATAGTGAATTGGTTTTTTAATGGGAAAGATTTATAACGCCCTTTAGATTTTCAGTTCCGGCGGAGAACCGGCAGTTGGATCAATTTCCCGCCCTTTAGGGCGTTAAAAAATATTCCGGTTGATACCCCGTTGCTTGCAGCGGGGTAGTTTATTTAGACCCCTGTTAAACCTTATTTTTCGTTTAACGGGGTCTAATACAATTTTTACTATAAAGGAATCCATTCCATTCCTAAATATACTTGTCTTGCCACAGATCGGAGAGAAATTCTTGCCAGGGGATGGTCAGGATGTTATCGGAAAAGGTGCATATTGGGTCCGGCTCACCCGATGCACATGAGGGCTTTTCCCTGGGCTGAAGAAGGCCAGAGCAAAGGAATATGATATGATTGTGTATGCTGAAGGTCTTTTTGAAATTGATCCGTTTCAAAAATGCAATATTCATTCAATGAACTGCCCTTTTCGTAGATGTGATTTCGCAGATCCTTTTTCAATTCGTTTATATTCATTTGTATTCTAATTTCAAGCCAGTTGAGAGTCAAGGCTTGCAGAAATATTTTCATTTCCTCTTCTCCTATCCTTTTAAAATTTTTTTAAAATAGAATCCATTTACTTAAACCGCCAGCTTTTGCGACTTTAGGGTGAACGCTAGGCGTGATGAGCCAATTCGGTTTACGATAGTGTAATTCAAATTTCATCCGGAATTTTACAAAAAGATACATCAAAAATTAATCCTGCTATCATGCTTATAAATATTAATTGTAATTCAAGGGTGTTATGCCTATTTCTTAAAAAATTGGCACTGGCATCACTATTGCTAAGTAGATAGGTAACAATTTTTCGCATTTTAAAACTTAAAGGGACACGGATGAACACAGATTTAATTGATTTCGGATTTCAAAGTAGGGAATTATTCGATTTTAATTTCTCAATTCCTAAATACCAGATATTTTCTTTTTGTATCTGCGAAGATCCGGATAAATCCGTGTCCATGAAATTTAGCTCGAAAAAGGCAAACCACTTGAAAGGGTGGGACGCAAAGCCACTGGTCCTACTTCGCACGAGGCTTCGCAGGACAGGCCTAAAACATTAGAGTATGTCCATCCAAGCTTTATGCGACAGAGGATAGCAGGGCTGCCGGGCAATCGTAGCACCTTTCAAGGATGTTGCGCGTTGCGCGGTAAATAGTAAAAATTGAAAGGTGCACTGATGAAAACCAAAAAGAACCATCTGTCCGGAATAATCAATCTCGTATTCAAGGGAGGTATTTCATTTGCCGCCCTTGCCTCTGTATTAATACTGTTTCCGGCGATGGCTTATGCCCTAACACCGGTTACCGTGGCCTGGGATGCAAACAACCCGGTTCCTGATGGATACATCATTTACTGGGGCACCTCCAGCGGCAATTTGACAAACAGCCGTGACGCTGGCGACGCTACTCAATATACCATTCCTGACCTTCAGGAGGGTGTCACTTATTATTTTGCGGCCACCGCTTATGAGGATGGTGATGGTGTCCGCAATGAAAGCATTCCTTCAGTGGAGATCTCTCACACCATTGGAACCCCAAATAGAAACCCGACCACCCCCACTATGCCCAGCGGCCCTGCCAGTGGGTTTATACAGACAACCTACGGCTTCAGCGCAACCGCTTCAGATCCGGACAATGACGCGCTGCAGTACCAGTATGACTGGGGCGATGATGTGATATCCGGCTGGGAGGATTCCACCCAAAGTCACACATGGTCGAGCACCGGCAATTACTGTGTTAGGGCCCAGGCCAGGGATGCCCATGGTGCGATTTCAGGCTGGTCAAATTGTGGCACCATTCATATTGGTTTAAACACCCACACCATAGAGGCTTCCGCGGGCGCCCAAGGCAGCATCAATCCTTCGGGATCGGTGGTGGTTAACAATGGTGATCCTCAAACATTTAACATCACACCGGTCCAAGACTATCAAATCCTGGAGGTTCGGGTGGATGGCACCTTGATCGGAACGGCCACCTCCTATACCTTTAATAACGTCACCCAGGATCATACGATTACAGCCAGCTTTGTTTATGTGGATCCCAATCCGGTAGACAGCGACGGAGACGGTGTGCCCGATAGCCAGGACGCCTTCCCCCAGGATCCGACTGAAACCACCGACACCGACAATGACGGCTACGGCAACAATTTTGATGACGACGATGATGGCGACCTAATGCCCGATGCCTGGGAAATAGAAAATGACCTGGATCCACTGGTCAACGATGCTGCTTTAGATCCGGACGGTGACGGGGCCACCAATTTTGAAGAGTACGAGGCTGGAACCGGTGTCAATTTCTATGAAGATCATTTCCCACCCGAGGCCCCGGTCATTTTAACCCCTTTAGACAATGAGCTTGTCTCGATGACCCCGGAGTTGAGGACAGACGAATTTTATGATCCGAACATCGACGATGTTCATGCCCAATCCAGGTGGCAGATATTCAGGGCTGATGATAATTTTTGTGTCCTCGATGTCACCAGCCATTCGGCGTTCACCTCGTTGAAGGTGCCCAAACTGATCCTGGAAGAAGACACGGACTATATCTGGCAGGTGCGTTTTATCAATAACCACGCTATCGAATCGGATTGGTCGGCGGTTGGCTCCTTTACAACCGATTTGATCGATTACGACCAAAACGGCAACGGAATTCCAGACAGCCAGGAAGTGGCCGTCGATCTGGATCTTGATAATGACGGCGTTGTAGACAACGACCAGGACGATATCAAGTGTGTTGACAGCCCTGCAGAGGATGTCCAGATCGGGGTGAGCATTAAAGATTCTGAAAATGTGGCCGCAATCGAGTCGATGGAAATTGAAGATGCGGGCGAAGCGCTACCACAATCGTTGAATCAATCGGCATACCCAGATTTTTCCAGTTTGGATTAATTGACTTTAAAATCCTGACCCATGAACCGGGGGATGAGACGGTGGTGACCATCCATCTATCCAAACCGGCTGTTAATCAAGGTAAATTATACAAATATGATCCGATCAACGCCGAGTGGGTGGATTATTCCGATTATGCCGAATTCAGTCCCAATCGCCAAGCTGGTTTATCTGACCCTAAGAGACGGCGGTTTCGGTGATGCGGACGGCATTGAAAACGGGATCATCGTTGATCCGCTGACCGTCGGTACGGAAAGTGCTGTGGATGGCGGATCGGGTTCAGACTCCGATTCGGCGATCGAGGACTTCATGGAGAGGATCCTGCCGGCATCGCTGCTTTATTTCTGTCGCGTCTCAGCAGCCAGAGGGTGGATTGAATATCTGGTCTGAGGTCCGCGGCCGGGAACTGGCGATCCTGTTTATCCTGATATTGCTTGCCTATGTCGGAAAAATTGTTTTAAACAGAAAGCTATAGATATTTAACCACGGAAAGGCACGGAGGCTCACGGAGAATATTAAGGATTGGATTCTATTTTAGAATTGTTAGGACACGGATTAACACGGATAAACGCGGGTTTCTACATTCGTTAATTTCTGGGCGAAATTAACGAAAAAGCAATACGCACAGCAGGCTGTGCCCGGCTAATCATTCAACTATCTACTAATAAACCAATCAACTAATAAACCGGCCATCCAATGGCCCCAAAACGTCGAAATCCGAAGGAGGGCAAAGATCTCCTTCGGATTTCATTTTGGGAGGTTATTTAGTTGCTATGGATAGGGGTAATTAATCCCTTAATCCCGTTATTGTGTTTACCGGCGCTACTTATCTCTACAGCCGGACGGTTTTTAACCCGATTTTTCATTCGGGTAGAGACATCTATAACATATGTTTTTAGGTTTGTACAGTAAAAATGTCCTTTTATTTGGACAAATGCAAAAAATATACCGCTTAGACTATAAATCATAAATATATATAAAAATCAGGTAGATATATATTTTTGGAATGAATTTGGAATGATGATTGGGTATTTTTTTACCCTAAAACTGTGGAAAATAGTCCACAGTCGCACATATTTTTCATAAAATTTGGGATAAGGATTAAATGGAAAATAAGGGGGGCTGGTTTTAGTTCTTTTAGGACACGGATGAACACAGATGAACACGGGTTAAAAAATTATTTCGCCTACGGCGAGAAAAAACTTTTTCAAAATATAGGCCATCGTATTTAAGGATCCTTAACCACCGCCAGGCGGCTATAATTAATCTGTGTTTATCCGTGAAGATCGGTGTCCCAAGAGATACAAAATAAGATAAGAATCCATTCCAATGTGTAATCTGTGACACTCCGAGTCATTCCGTGGTTAAAAATCAAAGATTTTCGAAAAGTCGAGGATTGGCTATCTGCGTTTGGCAATATTTCTGAGGTAAAGAATTAAAAACGGTACCAGGAACATCATTGCCAGCTCGATGCCCCGTATTTTTTTCCAGATATCAACGGCTCTTTTACCGTCAGATTGTGATTCGCGGTACTGATAAAACAGGCGGAGGAAGAGCCGGAGCCTCCATCACTTACCGCAGGGCTTAGCGCAGCGGCAGCGGTGGTTGTGGAAGGGACGCCTAAGGTCAGCGGATCAATAATGATGCTGTTTTCAATGCCGTCGGCATCACCGAAGCCACCGTCGATAAGCGTTAGATAAACCGATTTTCGATCGTCGCTGAACTCGGTGTATTCCGAATAGTCCTGCCAGATTTTGTTGACCGGATCATATTTGTACCAGACAGCCCCAAATGGCGCAGGCTCGGAAAGGTAGATCGTAACAACCGCCTCATCTCCAGGCTGATCCACGATCAGCTTAAAGTTCAGCAGTCCGAACGGCATTGATTCAGGTTTGCCATGCAGCGTTTGAATCCGCATCAATGTCTTCCGGGTTTTCAGATTCAATCGACTATAATTGACTGCACTGTTGCGGAGTCTCTTATGCTAACTCCGATTTGGGCCGCTACCGCCTGCGACATTTAAACATCTTAATGTCATCCTGGTCGATATCCGGCGTGCCGTCTTCATCCAGGTCAACGAAAGAATCCACCTCCTGATGATCTTGAATCCCGTTGCCGTTGAAGTCATGACCAGTAATTTCAGTTGTGAAAGAGCCAATATCAGACCAATCGGATTCAGCATTATGGTTGTTTATAAAACGTACTCTCCAGGTATAGTCTATGTTTTCTTCCAGTATCAGTTTCGGAACCTGCAAAGAGGTCAACGACGAAGGACTGGTGACGTCGAGTACACAGAAATTATCACTGGCCCTGAATATCTGCCACTGAGATTCGGCATGAACATCGCCGGTGTCCGGATCATAAAATTCGTCTGTCATCAGCTCGGGTGAAAGAGAAACAATTTCATTGTCCAGCGGCGTTAGAATGACCGGGGTCTCCGGTACCGATGGATCTTCATAGGTATATGGACCGGTTCCGGCGGTGTATTCTTCAAGATTGCTCACTCCGTCTCCGTCCGGGTCTCCATTCGCATCATTTACCAATGGATTCAGATTATTTACGATTTCCCAGGCATCCGGCATCCCGTCGTCATCGTCGTCATTATCGGAATTGTTCCCGTATCCATCACCGTCCGTGTCCATGGTTTCGTCAGGATCCAGCGGGAAAGCGTCCTGTTCATCCGGCACACCGTCTCCATCTGAATCCACAAAGGGCACGGTGTAGGGGATCTCCTGGGAAAAAGCACTTTCGTTGCCGCTGAAATCATAGGCGGTAGCAGCGATATAATAGGTTCGGCCGGGCTCAAGGTTGGTAATTGTGCAGGAGGTATTGGTCAGCGGACATCAATCATGTTTGTGTACTGTCGGCTGGATGGTGCCGTAATAAACATTGTAGCCGGCGACATCCGTGTCCTGATTCGCATCCCAGGCCAGGGTTACAGATGCTGCGTGGGCATGCAGAGGCGCACAGCGCAAGGCTAAAGGCACCAGGCAAAAAGAAAAATATTAAAAAAAATAACTGCAACGATTGGCGTGAAAATCGAGGCACTAAAAAATCCAAAATACTCCCTCCAAAAAACAATGACTAAATTTATAAAATGTCGAAATCCCACCTTCGATGCGTCCGGGCTAAGGAATTCAACAGGGCCTTAGATCATCCAGACTATGAGCAATACCGGTGCCAGTTTTTTTCTGAATGATGTTTATTTGATTAACCGGAGATATTTGTTTAAATAATTAAATATGTAGTTATTTAAGTATGTTATAGAACCTCAGATTTGAAGCGGTTGAGGAAGTGTTCTATCAGAGTGGCAGGTACACAGTGATAATCAGAGCATGCTGCAGAAAAACATTTATGATTTTGTATACAGAGGGGTGTCTTTTTAGGATACAGATGAATTACAATTTAGTAAAGGAGCAGGATTGATTGGCCCTTGTATTGGGAGTGAAAACAGTTCAGAAAAATTTAATAACGGAGGGACACCCCGGCTAAATAGGTTTCACATTTAACAGGGCAGGCGGAAATTCACGGAGTTAAATAATTTTGGATTATAGTTTCTTGACCTGATAAGTATTAATCGCCTTAGGCAAGATTTCCATGTACTTTTACTCGATAGATCCAATCTATTATTCATTTATTTTTCCGCCAGCGGGCGTGAGTGATGCCGAGTTTTTTAATGCGGTAGTTCAGGGCGCGGGGTGAAATGCCCAGTTGGAGGGCGGCGTCTTTCTGGATCCAGAGGTTTTCTTCCAGGGCCCTGGCGATCATCTCCGTTTCCTCATTTTCTGACAGTTTGAGGCCGGTGGGCTTGATTTGCGGGGGCGCCAAATCATCGATTTCAGGCAAGGAAACGCTGCTTTTGCGGATCACCATTTGATCTTCCAGCAACAGAGCTCTTTCAATGGTGTTGGAAAGCTGGCGAATATTGCCCGGCCAGGGATACTGGCGAAACATGTCGATGACTTCGGGGTCAATCGAGTTAATCTTCTTTTTCACGGTGCGGCCCAATTTTTCCAGCAGATAATATGCCAGGGGTTCAATGCAGGCGGTCCGCTCACGCAAGGGAGGCAGGTGGATTCTGAGCACATTGATACGATAGTAAAGATCTTCGCGGAATTGGCCCTCCCGTACCAGAGCTTCGATGTCCCGATTGGTGGCGGCAATGATGCGGGTGTCCGTATGGATGGTTTTATTGCCCCCCAGGCGTTCGAAGGCTTTTTCTTCGATGGCCCGCAGGAGTTTGGCCTGCAGGTCAAAGCCCAGTTCGCAGAATTCATCCAGAAAGATCGTGCCGCCGCCGGCCTGCTCAAATCGCCCTGTACGGGTTTTATCGGCCCCGGTAAACGATCCTTTTTCATGACCGAAAAGCTCACTTTCCAGCAGGGTTTCGGGGATGTTGGCACAGTTTACTTTGATGAACGGCTTGTTGTGCCGGGGACTGTTGAAATGAATGTTCCCGGATAAAAAACTTTTCCCGGTGCCGGTTTCACCCGTTACCAGAACCGTGGAATCGGTGCCTGCCAGTCGCTTAATGGTTTTGATGACCGCCTGCATGGCTCCGCTGACAGCAACGATCTGCTCATAGTCATAAACAACATCCTGCTCCCGGCGCAGGTAGTCGATTTCGTTTTTCAGACTCCGGTGTTCAAGGGCCTGATGAACCGACAACTTGATTTTTTCAGGCGGATAAGGCTTGGTGACAAAATCAAAGGCCCCGGCCTTGACGGCCTTTACAATTAACTGGGCGTCATGCTGATGGCCGACGACAATAATCGGGGTGCTTGGCGCATATTCTTGCAGCTTTTCAATGCTGTTGACAAGATGAGCCTCGTCATTCGCAAGATCGAAAAGAATTACATTGAAGGCTTCTTTTTCCAGGCGTTGAGCGGCTTCAAGGATATTGGGTGCTGCACTGATGGGGTAATCGGCTGCCAGGGCGTCGGCCAGATTTCTGGTTTCACCCTCATGCTGACCGATCACCAGGAGCCGGGCGTTCTTATCTATTTGGATTTGAGAGTTGACTGTCAATATATTACCTACATATTAGCTGATAGTTCACAGCTGATAGCTCGAAGTTTGAAGGATTGAAATCCTTGTTTACTATGAGGCATGAGCTCTAGGCTATGAGCTTTAAGCTATCTCACCCTTGAAAGCCCTAAAGTTGCTGAATACTCGACTTTTGCAACATCAGGGTATTTTCGGATCATAGCTTGCAGTGCCAGTTCCAGGCCGTGCGAATAATGTCGTCAAGATTGGTATATACGGGTTGCCAGTTCAGGCACTCCATCGATTTTGTGTTCGATGCCACCAGTACCGGCGGATCACCCGGTCTGCGATCCACATAGACCGAAGCGATGTCCCTTCCGGTAACCGTTGAAACCTGATCGACGACTTCTTTGACTGAAAATCCTTGACCCTGACCCAGATTATAAAAGTCACTGGCGGCCCCATCCAGCAAACGCTCCAGTGCCAGTACGTGGGCCCTGGCAAGGTCGGTGACATGAATGTAGTCCCTGATACAGGTTCCGTCGGCCGTGGGGTAGTCATTGCCAAATATTTTAATTTCTTTGCTTTTGCCGGCCGCAACATCCAGAATGAGCGGGATCAAATGGGTTTCCGGATTGTGTTTTTCGCCGATCTCGCCCTCCGGGTCTGCTCCGGCGGCGTTGAAATACCGCAAACTGTTATATCTCAACCCGTAAGCTGAGTCACAGTCTTTTAAAATGTCTTCGATCATCTGTTTGGTTCTGCCATACGGGTTAATGGGGTTTAAGGGATGGGTTTCGTCAATGGGAATCGATTCGGGAATGCCGTATGTTGCACACGATGAGGAGAATATAAAATAACGCACCTCCTGGGCCAGGGATGCCTGCAAGAGGTGGATCGTGTTGCGAACATTGTTTTCATAGTATTTCAACGGATCCGTCACCGATTCTCCGACATAGGCGTAGGCCGCAAAATGGATCACGCCATCAATCCGGTAGCGCTGGAAGCAGCTTTTTAAATCCTGCTGATTTCCCAGATCGCCCTGATAGAAATCTCCCCACCTGACATTTTCCTTAAAGCCATAAACCAGATTGTCGAAAGTAATCGGATTGAAACCGCGGCTGTGCAGTTCCTTGCAGCAATGAGAACCGATATAACCGGCCCCGCCGGTAACTAGGATGTTATTCATATGAGAGAATGCCTTAAATGTCTAAAGTGCCTAAAATGCCTAAATTTTAAAAGCTCGAGGCCTGGAGGCTGGGACGCCAGAACAATTTGCACCTTCAGCTTTTCTGCCCACCAGCTTCCAAACTACCGGTCTATAAGTCTCAATTACATCTTCTAATCTAAGATCGCATTATTCCTTATTTAAAATTCGCAATCCACAATCCGAAATCCCAAATTCATATGTATCCTTTCTGCTGCAAATGCAGCATGATTTGCTGGGTCGCTTCATCCGGAGCGATGTCGCTGGTGTCTAAACGGACTTCGGGTGATTCGGGGATTTCGTAGGGGTCATCAACTCCGGTGTATCCTTTGATAAGGCCGGCCCGGGCCTTGGCATACATGCCTTTACGGTCACGTTTCTCACAAACCTCGATCGGCGTGGACACGTGGACCTCGGTAAATCCTCCGTATTGTTCGATAATTTCCCTGATTTCGCGGCGGGTCGCGGTGTAGGGTGCGATGGGAGCGCAAATGGCAATGCCGCGGTTTTTGGTAATTTCGCTGGCAACAAAGGCGATGCGCCGAACGTTGATGTCCCGGTGTTCTTTTGAAAAACTCAATTCGTTGGATAAATTCTGACGCACGATGTCGCCGTCCAGAAGGGTTACCGGACGGTCGCCGATCTCCAGAAAGCGGGCGTAAAGAATTTTGGCAATGGTGGATTTGCCGGCCCCGGATAGCCCGGTGAAAAACACCGCAAAACCCTGTTTGCGCGGCGGAGGATAAGCCTTTTGCATCTCCTCGACAACCTCCGGAAAAGTCGCCCACTCCGGTATGCGTCGTCCGCTGCGAATGCGTTCACGGATATCGGAGCCGGATAGCGATATAAACTGGGTGCCTTCCGGTACCTGATCGGCTGCTGCGATATTCATCTTCAAAGGGCAGGTAGACCATCTCAGCAAAAGGAACGCTGGCCAAACCGATTTCTTCACTGAAAGATTCCACCAGTTTGATGGCTTCGTCACTTCTGTAATAAGGCTGCCCGTTGCTGTCGGGTCCGGGACTGGCATGATCGCGGCCGGCGATAAAGTGGGTACAACCGTAATTTTTTGAAACAATGGCGTGCAGCAAGGCTTCCCGGGGGCCGGACATGCGCATGGCCAGGGGCAGCAGGCTCATGATGTGCGTATCCGGCGGATAATGCCGGACCACATGGCGGTAGCAGCGAACCCGGGTGTAATGGTCAAAGTCTCCCGGTTGGGTCATACCGGCAATGGGGAGCAGCAGCAGGTTGGCCCGGGCCTGCCGCATGGCATTAATGGTCATTTCAAACTGGGGCCGGTGAATGGGATTGCGGGTTAAAAACCCAGCCATTCGTTTCCAGCCGAGCTTTTTGAATACGGCCCGGATTTCCGCCGGTGTCATGCGAAGCTTTTTAAAATCAAAATGCAACGGAAGGCTTAATACCTCAAGCTTGCCGCCCAGGTAATAGTGTCCGGACCTTGTCAATATATAGTTGGTGCCGGGATGGGCTTTATCCTTTGTGCCGTAGACCCGGTCGGCCTCTTTTTCAGGATCGGTCTTCCAGATATCTTCGATGTGCATGACTGCCAGCAGAAAACCTTCCGGGTCTCTGAGAGCAACGGACTGGCCGGCTTCCAGATTGTGGGCCTGCAGCTCGCTTACATCAAGGCATATGGGTATGGGCCACAATATGTCGTTTTGCAACCGCATGCGGTCGAGCACAGATTCATAATCCGAACGGGTCATAAAGCCCGTCAGCGGTGAAAAGGAGCCATTGGCCAGTAGTTCAAGATCACACAATTGGCGATCATTGAGGGTGATATCCGGCAAATTTAAAACAATATCTTTAAGGATGGCGGCGCGCTCATCATCTACGAGAAGATTAACCAGCGAACCGCCATGGGGTGCGGTGTCATTTGTATCGTTCATCGTTTTTAGTCCCATCATTGATAGCGTTGCTGAAAATAAGAAATAATAGTGCAAATTGCGATTAAAGTTAATTATTTAAGCATACTACGTTAATTACAATCTTGCAATAGGGAAAACAGCAGATTAACTCACCACTCCGGCTAAACATAAAAAAGTTTAACTGCAGGCGGAAAGGCACGGAGATTCATGAAAAAAGCAACTACAAAATCAGTACCAATGATTACTCGCTATAGTTTCTGATCTAATACTATGAATCTTGCTTATAAATCCTTTCGCCGAAGGCGATAGTGTTTGAGCGTTTTCTTCCGGAAAACGCTCAAGAAAAATCCTATTAATCCTGTCTAATAATTTTTATCTAAAATAGAATCCATTCCTTTATAAATTCCGTGATATTCCGTGCTCCTCCGTGGTTAAAAACAAAGAATTTCTTCAGCCTCTTGATTGTGCTGCAGAAACGTAACATAATCAGGTTCTCCAATAAATTTTAAAAAGCTGAAATGAACAAGCAAGAGGGTGACATACACAAGCCGGAGATTCTGGCTCCGGCCGGCAACCGTGCTTCTTTCCTGGCAGCTGTGGCTGCGCAGGCCGATGCCATCTATTGCGGGTTGAAGTTGTTTTCCGCCCGCATGCAGGCCAAAAATTTCACCATGGAGGAATTTGCGGCTCTGGTGCATCTGGCCCATGAGCAGGGCATAAAGGTTTTTGTGACCATAAACTCGCTGCTGAAATCAGATGATTTGCTGCAGGCCGGGCAAATGCTCGATCAGCTGCAGCGGCTGGTAAAGCCTGATGCCGTTATCGTCCAGGATCTGGCCATGGTAGAGTTGGTCAAACAAACCGGATTTTCCGGGGAGATACATCTGTCAACCCTTGCAAATGCCGGATTTTCAGCGGCCCTGCAGGTGATTCGCCAAAAGCTCGGTGTCGATCGGGTGGTTCTGCCCAGAGAGCTTAACATCGATGAAATCAAACAGTTGGCCGCGGCGTGTCCGGCCGGGTTGGGGCTTGAGGTTTTTGTTCACGGTGCACTTTGTTATGCGGTGTCCGGTCGATGCTATTGGAGCAGCTATCTGGGGGGAAAAAGCGGACTCAGGGGGCGGTGCGTTCAACCTTGCCGGCGGCAGTACAGTCAAAGCAATCAAAATAACAGATATTTTTCCTGCCAGGATTTTAGTGTCGATGTGCTGGCCAAGGTGCTGTTGTCCATACCCCGGGTAGGGACCTGGAAAATAGAGGGCCGTAAAAAAGGCCCCCATTATGTGTATTACACGGTAAGCGCCTATCGCATGCTGAGAGATCACGGCCATGATGCCAAAATGAAAAAAAATGCCCTGGAGTTATTGGACAGGGCCCTGGGCCGGCCCGGAACCCATTATAATTTTTTACCCCAGCGACCCCAGAATCCCGTCAGCCTGTCCAGTCAAACCGGCTCCGGTCTGCTGGTGGGAAGAATTAAGGGGTCCAGGCAAAAGCCGTATTTTATCGCCCGGGAAGGGCTGTTGGCAGGGGACGTATTGCGGATGGGCTATGAGGATGAAGCCGGCCACAGCATCAAGCGTATCGGTCGGGCTGTTCCCAAAGGCGGACGGCTGGATGTCCGCTTTTCCTCCAAAAAAGCTCCGGTGAAAGGGGCGCCGGTATTTTTAATCGACCGGCGTGAAAAAGCCCTGGTGGACATGATTTCAGATCTTGAAAAAACCCTGGGTCGGATAGCGGGATCTCGCAATCTTGAATCATCATTCAAACTTCAACTGCCGACCGGCAGCACAAAAATGGGGAGGGTGTTGGATCTGGCGGTGTATCGCAAATCGGTCGGATCAATTCCCCGGGATGGCGCAGGCATTTGGTTGTCTATGCTGTCGGTAAAAAATATATCGGCTAAAATGAAGGCACCTGTCTGGTGGTGGCTCCCTCCGGTAGTCTGGCCGGAAAATGAAAATGAATTAAGTACCCGGGTGGAAATGGCGATTAAAAAAGGCGCTCGCCATTTTGTACTAAACGCGCCCTGGCAGGTTGCCTTTTTTAAAAACCAAAAAGATGTCCATCTATGGGCCGGGCCCTTTTGCAATCTGGCAAATCCGCTGGCCATTGCCGTAGCAAAATCTTTGGGCCTCAGCGGAGTTATTGTCAGCCCGGAGCTTGGCCGGGAAGATTACCTGCAACTGCCGCGGCACAGCCCGCTTCCGCTGGGAATTGTGATTGCCGGAAGCTGGCCTCTGTGTGTTGCCAGATCCCTGACAGAAGAGGTAAAGCCGAATAAAGCTTTTTCAAGCCCCCGGGGGGAGCAGGCCTGGGTCGCCAAATATGACACCGACTACTGGGTCTATCCGAACTGGAAGATGGATCTTAAAAATCAAAAGAAATTGCTGCAAAAAGCCGGATATAAGCTGTTTATCAACTTGATAGAACCCATACCGAAAACGGTTAAGCTCAAGCAGAGGAAGGGACTTTGGAATTGGGACGGAAAACTTCTGTGAAGTTTTAGCTGGCAGCTCACAGCCCATAGCTGATAGGTAAAACAAAAACCACGGAGGGGCACGGAAAAGCAAAGAGAAATAAAAATGAATGGATTCTATCTTATTTAATTTCTTTTGGGACACAGATTTTCACGGAAAAACACAGATAAATTTTAGTCGCATGGCGGCGGTAAATAATTCTTAAATATGATGGTGTTTGTTTCTAAAAGGTTTTTCCTCGCCGTAGGCGAAATATATTTTATTACCCGTGTTTATCCGTGTTAATCCGTGTCCCACAATGTACTTGTTAAAATAGAATCCATTCCCTATTTTTTTTACCACTTCATATTACAGATCAAGGAGAAGTTATATGCAACCAGTATCTTTATATTGCCAATCGGTTGAGGTGAGTTTGAGGACCGGGCCCGATATTGCCGATATCACTTCAGCCCTTGAGCAATTGATCGGCGAGTCCGGCATCGAAAATGGCCAGCTCTGTGCGAATATGGTGGGTTCCACCGGATCCATCACCACCATTGAATATGAACCCGGGGTGGTTGAGGATCTGAAACGGGCCATAACTTCGCTGGCACCGCCTGGTATGGAATACGCGCATGAGAAAGCCTGGCATGACGGTAATGGACACAGCCACGTTCAGGCCGCATTGCTGGGTCCGTCGATTGCCCTGGCGGTTAGGAAGGGACGATTGAAAACAGGAACCTGGCAGCAGGTAGTGGCTATTAACCATGACAACCACCCAAGAAATAGGGTTGTAGAAGTTACTATAACCGGTACGCAGGTTTAGGGTTTAACGATTGGGGATTTGGGATTTCGGATTTGGGATTGTTAAAAGGATATAATTCAGATTTAAATCAGTTGAACTATCATAGATTTAAAATGATAAACTGGTTTCAGAACGCTTGGTAGTTAGATACAAAAAGCAAACCGAGCTTAAAACGTTTAGATCTTGTTCAGTGACAAGGCATGCTTGGCTTCAAAAGCGGAGCGTACACGTTAGTACGTGAGCATTCTGAAGCGAAGTATAACACCGTCAATGGGCAAGAGATGAATGTTTTAAGCTCGGTTTTAGCGTTTGCGACGAAGGCGGTTCATGGCAAGTCGGAGACTGGTCTGCATGCGGCCGATGGCCTGGGCCAGCAATCCTATTTCATCCTTCGACTTTATGTCAATTTTGACGTTCAATTCTCCGAGGCTCATACGCTCGGCCGCATCGGTTAGCTTCATTATCGGGGTAACAATGGCCCGGGCGGAGAACCAGGCAATAATCAAGACCAGGACCACCGTACTCGCAAGCAGAATCAATGCAAATTCCTGGGTGCGATTATAATCGGCAAAAACCTCACCTTCCTGCTGCTGTAGAACAAGGGCCCAGCCATAATTGTTACTGCGCACATGACCAAAGGCAGTTTCGCCGTTGGTCTCATTGAAGTTGCTGGTAATTGTCCGCCAGCCTTTTTTACGAAAGCCGGCAATGAGCGGATGACTGTTGAGGTTTTTACGCTTGACCACATATTGCTTGTTGGGGTGTGAGACGACAAACCCTTTTTCGTCTACCAGAAAGGCATAACCGGTATCACCCTGGTGCCAGTTAGCAATGTTGTTGGAGATCACATCAACGGTCATGGCTGCAGCGATGACGCCAACAAGGCGTTCTCCGGATTTGATCGGAACCGCCAGCACCAGTGCCGGCTTTTTGGAGGTTTTGCCGATCAGTGTTTGCCAGCTGAGCTTCTTTCCTCCTATAACATCCTTGTAATACTGGCGATCCGAGTAGTCCCGTAACGATTTATTATCGTTGCGGGCGATATTCATACCGTCGTAATCTACGGTGAAAACCAGATACATCCAGGGATATTCTTTTTGTATGGCTTTTAAAACCGGTTCTTGCTTTGTGCGGTCCATGGATTGAATTTCGTTTAGATTGGCGGCTGTGCGCAATATTGAAACATTGTTGTCTATCCAGCCGTCTACCTGCTCACCCAGGCCAATGGCTGTTTGCGCCAGTAATTTCTCCGTTTCCGTGCGGACGCGCTGGTTGGTTTCCCTGAGAGTGATGCCCCAGAAAATGGCAAACGGCAGGAGGCTGACAATCAGCATAACAATGATGATTTTCCCAAACAATCCAAAGCGAATTTTCTGGCCGCTTAAAAAAGCCGACGAATCTTCTTCAGCGGCGGCCGGTTTTTCCATGACGGAGGGGGCGGCCCGTTCAACGACGCTTCGCGGCACCGGTTGCGGTGGCGTAACGGGCGGTTCGGGCAAGTCGGCCGGAATCTGATGGTTCAAAAGTTTCATGATCCGGCGGTGGTTCCGAAATTATCTCCGGTCGGGGTTTGGTTACCACCATGAGGCTGCTACAGGCTTTACATTTGACTCTGGCCATCTCGCCCTTCATTCTGGTTTCATCAACCCGATATTTTTTTCCGCATGCGTCACAGGATATTTCCATCATATTTTGGTTCCTTAACTATGTTATTGTGAAAATTGCCTATTACGGTTAAAAAACAATCACGAAAACACGAAATAATGAAAGCACGAATTTTTCATTATTTTTTTCGTGGTTTCTTCCTTTTGTGCATTCATGATAAATAATTCAATTCTATATTTCGATCTCAATCCGAACTGGTTTAGCCTCCAAACTTATTGAGGATAGCAAGCATTGATTTTTTAAATTGCATTTGATTTTCTTCATCAGGGATTTCCAGTGAAAGATGGGCGATCAATTCAGCGGCTTGATTGACCGGAATAGCCGCTGGATCCATCTCCATTTCTGCCGCCATATCTTCAATCAGGATTTCGGCCATGGGTCCGATGGCTCGGGATAAATTGATTCGGAGGGTTTGGATGAAAGATTGATCCAGCACCGGGATGTCTTTTTGCAACGGCTCGATGAGACCTTGATCAAGAAGTTTGGATAGGGCCTTCTTAAATGTGGCTGTTCCCATATCCACTTCTTCAGCGATCTGATACAGGTTTTTGTTCTCATCGATGGCAATCAGCAGGCGGATCATGTCCGCATCCAATGAAACCGCATCATTATCTTTGAGGATTACCTTTCGATAGTAAGCATCCGATCGGCCTGTCCAATCTTTGTCCATCGCTTATCCTTTAGTGCTATCAATGCTTACAGAGTGCGAGGCATTCGGTTTCAGGTTCAAGATACCCGCCTTGCGATCGGTAATTGACTCGCAGCAAAATTTCAGCTTCGATGAATTGGCCGAAATAATAACTGGAAGAAGTCCTTTTTAATGACTTCAAACCTTCCGAAATTAAAGCTATATATACATAAGTAAATGACAAAGAGGGTTTGATGTCAAGGAAAAAATTCATTATAATATTTAATACTTGGGGAGGTATAGCGTCTTATTGAAGGAACACTCAATTGGGGAAAGCGTGTAGTTTATAGGTATCATAAAAGTTATTAACCGGGTTCAAAGGTTCAGGGTTCAGCGTTCAGTGTTTGGGGGATCGGAAGGTCTGAGCACCATATCACCGCTGGTGGCCGAAGGGTCAGTTTTATTGGGCAAAAAAAACTTTTTCGAAAGCAGATGGAATAGATAATTTAATTTCGAATTGGATATCTCGGATTTGTTGTAAACCAAGGAGAGTAATTTATCCCTCAATTATTTAGGAAAGATGCAGTTTGTGTGATGAAATTGCTGGTCAGACCACTATAAACCCTGAACGCTGAACCCAGAACCATTGTTACTTTTTATCAAGTTCTTCTTTGATTTTTTTTTCCATTTCAGCAAAAAGATCTTTTTTCTTTTTCTTTTGCTGGGATTGAATGGTTTCTATCTTCTGGGAAAAGGCTTTGCGGCTGTCTTGAAATTTTTTAAGTTCGTCTTCAAAGTTACTTTCCGGCTCACCGCGGGGGATATCTTCTATCTTTAGATGATCACGCACGAACAACCGGGTGCCGTAGGACCCTTCCACCGCCTCGATGATATCCAGCTCTTCAAGCTTGCGGCAGATGAAGTTTCCCTTCTCAATGGAGAAATTGATCGTCTGACACAGATCCTCTATGGTCGGTGGCCGGGATTTTATATGTTCAAAAACGCGGATAGCCGCCACCATTAAATGGGCCCGGGAATAGAAGTCATTTTTTTTGTGTGCCATATTAGTCCTGCATCCAGAATATACCAAACTCGAAATCCGGAATTCGAAATCCAAACAAATTAGAAATTCGAATGAATTAACGTTAAATACGACTTTCCGTGTTCGAGCTCGTTCGGCTTTATTCTTTTTGGTCATGAAACATTTTGGACATTCAATATTGTTTCGAATTTCGAATTTCGGATTTAAACCTCTTTTAATTAAAACAGGCGTTAATCAACTGCTGTCATTGAGAAAATCATCTAAACCTGTCCTTACTTGACATACCGGTAGAAGCAGAGTAACATTTCTTACAAATTTGTCAAGATTCATGATGTTTGTTGCAATTGCCAACTACATGCTATGAAGTGAGACCTTCGGGTTGTAGAGGTTTCAAAGCAGAGGAGGATGAAATGACTGAGATAGTTGATGTAAAAGCCAGGCAAATTCTTGATTCCAGAGGGAATCCCACCGTTGAGGTCGATGTTTATGTTGCCTGCGGTGCTGTCGGCCGGGCGGCGGTGCCTTCCGGTGCATCCACCGGGAAACGCGAAGCTCTCGAAATCAGAGATAAACGCTCCAAGGCTTACGGCGGCAAGGGGGTTACCCGGGCCGTGAAGAATGTGCTTACTGCTATTGCGCCTGCCATTATGGGTATGGATGCCGCCGATCAGATTGCTCTGGACAATCACATGATCAAACTGGACGGCACAGCCAACAAAGGCAAACTAGGTGCCAATGCTATACTCGGGGTTTCTATGGCGGCAGCCAGGGCAGCTGCCATGGCCTATGACATGCCGCTTTACAGGTATATTGGAGGAATAAATGCCAGATATCTGCCGGTTCCGATGATGAATATTATTAACGGCGGTGCCCATGCTGCCAACAATCTGGATATTCAGGAATTTATGATCATTCCATTCGGTGCAAAATCCATCGCCCAGGCCGTACAAATGGGGGCAGAGACATTCCACCGTCTGAAATCAATCCTCAAGGCTAACCATCTTGTGACATCCGTCGGCGATGAAGGGGGATTTGCCCCTGATCTTGAATCCAATGAAGCCGCCATCAAGCTTATTATAACTGCCATTAAGGAGGCCGGTTACAAGCCGGGCAAAGACATCGGGATCGGGTTGGATGCTGCCGCCAGCGAGTTTTACCAGAAAGGGAAATACGTCTTGAAATCAGAAAAGAAAAAATTAACAGCCGCTCAAATGGTCGACTACTATGGTGATCTCATCAGCCGTTATCCGATTGTTTCCATTGAAGACGGTCTTGCCGAACAGGACTGGAAAGGTTGGAAATTGATGACGGACCAGCTTGAAGGCGATATCCAGATTGTGGGAGATGATATCTTTGTAACCAATCCCAAGATATTCAATAAGGGAATCGAGCAGGGCATTGCTAACTCCATTTTAATAAAGCTGAATCAGATTGGTACCGTGACTGAGACGCTCGATGCCATTGAATTGGCCAATCAGGTGGGATACACCACGGTGATTTCTCATCGATCCGGTGAAACCGAAGACACTTTTATCGCGGACCTTGTCGTCGGTGTAAACGGTGGCCAGATAAAGACCGGCTCTTTGTCCCGCAGCGATCGATTGGCCAAATACAATCAGCTCATCCGGATCGAAGAGGAGTTGGGTGAAGCTGCTCTGTTTGCACAGGAAATCTTTTAGACGGGTTACGAGTTGCGGGTTGCGGGCCTTTCGATTTCGGATTAGGGATTGGGGATTTCGGATTGGACTGATTTGCGCTACGCCCTGCTTGTCGAGCCAATTAAAGATTCGATGGCAGTGTGATTTGAAATAATTACCACGGAAGGACACGGAATATCACGGAGTATATAAAGGATTGGATTCTATTTTATTCTTTTTAGGACACGGATGAACACAGATGAACACGGATTAAAAAAAGAAAATTTATTTCGCCTGCGGCGAGAAAAACCTGTTGTGAACAGGCACCTTCGTATTTCAGGATTCAGTACCGCCGCCAGGCGGCTTGAAACTATCTGTGTTTATCTGTGAAAATCTGTGTCCAAAGGTTATTTGTTTTTTTCCGCCGCAGGCGGTATGATATTTCTGTGTAACTCTGTGAAAAATCCGTGGTTAAAAAAATAAGAATCAGGATATAATCCTTTTAATAATCCGAAATTTAAAATCCACAATCAAAGAATTATGGCTATTATTAGAAAAAAAATACTGACCGTTTCCTTTTTTATTGTCATTTCAATTTTTATCTGTGGATCGGTCCAAGGGTACGTGCTTCAGGGGCTTCACATACTTGATTTAATGATAGAACAACTTGGAGAAGCCCAGAGGTCTATTCGTCTCCCAGGACCTTATTTTTTATCGTCTTGTTTCCCAGGTTGATATCGAATCCACCGAGACGCTGGAAGGATCTCAAGCGCTGGACAACACCGAAATCGATTTGCCGGCCGAAGAGACCATCCAGCTTGATCAAAATATAACCGTAGAGGAGAAGCTGGAGCTTGAAGAAACCCTGCGATTTATTTTTTCTAATGCCTTCCGATCGGATGCCAAATCCTTAGATTCTGAACGAATTTATGTTGTCTCCGGAGATAGATCTTTAACCATAGTCGATGGAAACATTGTGCCGTCTGTGGCCAATCGATTTGATCTTTATAAAGATGTTTTACTCTACCGAACCCGTGAGGGACTTGCGGACAGGCTTTGGGAATTGGGCGTAGATGTATCAGTATCGAGTCTGGGAAGGTTTGAGGGTGAGATACAATTTGTACTCGGAGCGGTATATCCGGATGAGTCGGTTTCTCAAATCTGGATTGATCGGGATACTTTTCTGCCCACGCGATGGATTATTCGGGGCAATCCGCCTCAGGCGGACTCCAGGTCCGATGTACTCGAGGTGCGGTATCTTACCTGGTGGAAGTCCGGCCAAAGCCGCTACCCGTCCCGCATTGAATTCTATCAGGAAGGCAACCTGGTGCGTGTCAACCAGGTTAAAAGTTTCAGAGAAGCCGACATTTTCTCTAAAGATCTCTTTGATATCGAACACCTCCGGTCGGTTTATCCCCTGGCTCCTGAACAGCCGCTCGTGCCCGGTGAGCCTGAAGAACCCAGCGAGGTGCAGAGAACGATAGACGAATTCAAACGTGTCTTCGAATAAAAGTGGCTCCAGAGGCCTGCCTAATGGCCGATGGCCGCGTTGCGAGTCAGTTTAAAATGCTCACGTACTAAAGTGTACGCTCCGCTTTTAAACCAACTCGACGCCTTGCCCTCGACCATTAGCAGGCCTCTGGAGCCACTTTCGCAAAGCCCTATCTCTTGAGTCAGTTTAAAATGCTCACGTACTAAAGTGTACGCTCCGCTTTTAAACCAACTGACGCCTTGCCCTCGACCATTTGCCTTGAGCCACTTTGGGTTATAACAGCCATTCATATTTCGATGTAGATGCTAACGACTAAGTGTAAATCCCGGTTATTTGCGGCGGGATCCTCGAACATTTGGCGCAGTCTGTTAACCAATTTAGGTCAAATTCAAATCTGTCTTTACATTTTTGATCTGATACTTTACTGTTGACATTTGTTACGGAAAAGATAAAAAGGTCTTTCAGAATGAGAGGGCCGATAAAAATCCCCACCCAAACGACAATATTTTTTGTTAATTTAAGTGCCCGAAAACTCCTTTGAGCATTGCACAAGGGAGTTTTCGCTTTTTGAGGGAATGGGGTTTCGCCCCCTTTGGAATTTTGGAATACTGGATAATTGGAATAATGGGTTTGAGGCTACCGTAGTGATGGGGCACGGTAATATTTTTTTGGAAGAATAGAAAATGGATAATATCCTTTTTTCAACCCACTATTCCATCATTCCACAATTCCAATATTCCAAGATCGAGGCAAAATTGCTATTCACTTTAAAATTATTGTTATATGGATTTATAACAATTTCGGGAAATGATTAATATGAGGTACAAACATGGGAGATAAAGCTAAATATATATTTGTAACCGGTGGTGTCCTGTCATCTCTGGGAAAGGGACTTGCCTCGGCGGCAATTGGTGCTTTGCTGGAAAGCAGAGGGCTTACGGTTACCCTTCAAAAGCTGGATCCCTATATTAATGTTGATCCGGGCACCATGAACCCGTTTCAGCATGGGGAAGTTTTTGTCACCGATGACGGCTCTGAAACGGATCTGGATCTCGGGCACTATGAACGTTTTACCCATGCCAAATTGGGCCGGGACAATAATTTTACGACCGGCAAAATATATCATTCCGTTATCGCCAAAGAGCGCCGGGGAGATTATCTTGGTGGAACGATCCAGGTGATTCCGCACATCACCGATGAAATAAAACGAAGCATCCGGCTGGCTGCCAACGGTGTTGATATTGTAATTGTTGAGATTGGCGGTACCATAGGAGATATCGAGAGCCTGCCCTTTCTGGAAGCCATACGGCAGTTCCAGGCCGATGTGGGCAAAGACAACGCCCTTTACATCCATCTAACCCTCGTGCCTTATATCGGCACCGCCGGGGAGGTTAAAACCAAACCGACCCAACACAGCGTAAAAGAATTGCGCAGCATTGGAATTCAGCCTGATATTCTGTTATGCCGCACCGACCGGTACCTCTCCAATGATATCAAGTCGAAGATCAGCCTTTTTTGTAATGTCGGTGTTGACGCCGTGGTCACTGCCAAAGATGTGGAGTGTATTTATGAGGTTCCGCTGGTGTTTCACAAAGAGGGGTTGGACAATAAAATCGTCGAACTGCTCAAGATTTGGACACGGGCACCCAGACTTGAGGCCTGGTCGGAGCTGGTTGAAAATATTCAAAATGCACAAGAATCCGTGACCATCGCTATTGTCGGAAAATATGTTGATCTGACCGAATCCTATAAAAGTCTGAACGAAGCCTTATACCATGGGGGAGCTGCCAACGATTGCAATGTGAATCTTGTGTTCGTGGATTCAGAAAAAATCGAAGACGGAACCTGCAGTGAAATGCTGGCGAACGCTGACGGCGTTTTGGTGCCCGGCGGTTTTGGTACCCGGGGCATCGAAGGCAAGATCTGTTCAGCTAACTATGCCCGGGTCAATAAAATACCCTATTTCGGCATATGTCTGGGTATGCAGATTGCGGTCATTGAATTTGCGCGCAATGTGGCCGGCCTGGTCCAGGCCAACAGTTCCGAGTTTAATGAACTTACACCGGATCCGGTCATTTACCTGATGCTGGAGTGGTTTGATGAAAAAACAGGTACGAAACAGCAGCGCGATGAGTCCTCCGACAAAGGCGCCACCATGCGCCTGGGGGCCTATCCCTGCCGGCTGGTAAAAGACACCTTTGCTTACAAAGCCTACGGCGTTGAAGATATTTCCGAGCGCCATCGCCACCGTTACGAATTTAACAATGATTTCAAAGTGCAGCTGGTTGAAAAAGGGTTGGTGGTCAGCGGAACTTCACCGACCGGGGATCTGGTTGAGATAATCGAGATTAAAGACCATCCCTGGTTTGTCGGATGTCAGTTTCATCCGGAATTTAAATCGCGCCCCATGGATCCGCATCCGCTGTTCAGGGATTTTATCAAGGCGGCACTGGCGTATTCTAAATCACGAGTAAGATAAGGGGTTTAAGGCTGGGCCAGGGATTTGGGAAATTGTATTCTAATTTTTATTAACCACCGATTTTTCACAGAATTGCACTGAGCATTTCAATGAATGGATTTGTTTTTACAAGGGCAATGTAGGGCCCGGATGGACACCCCGGTTAAATTCGCTTCGCTTGTTCTATCGAAATTTAACGGGGCAGGCAGCTGAACACGGATTAAAAAGAAAAACTATTTCGCCTGCGGCGAGAAAAACTTATTGCAAACAGGCACCTTCTTATTTCAGGATTCAGTACCGCCGCCAGGCGGCTTGAACTTATCTGTGTTTATCCGTGTTAATCCGTGTCCCCAAAAGTCTATAAAAGAATCCATTCCTAATAATTTTATTTTCCGTGAATTTCCGTGTCCTTCTGTGGTAAATATTTTTTCCTTAATTCCGAAATCCGAATTCGTTTTACTCTGCTTTGGCCTTCCCTGCTTTTAGCTCCTCGCTGATAATCGCCTCCATGTTTTGCAAGCTGCGGTTCTTCACCTTTTTGCCATTTATGAAAATAGTTGGTGTTCCTCTGACACCCAGGCGGATGCCCTCTTCGTAATCCTGCCGTATCCGGGCTGCCTCGACGGGACTCTTCTGGTGCTCGTCAAATTTTGTTTGATCCAGACCGAGTTCTTTAGTGATTTCTTGGATTTTTTGATCGTTAAGGCGATTGTAATTATTAAAAAGCTGGTCGTGAAATTCCCAAAATTTGTCCTGGCGGCCGGCTGCCAGAGCCGCCATGGCGGCCTTAACGGCATATTTATGACTTCGAATGGGAAAATTCTTGAAAACAACTCTCACGTCTGTCGGGTATTTTTCGAGCAACTGCTCGAGTTGAGGCACAAGCTTTGCGCAGTAGCCTCATTGGAAATCACTGAACACCGTAACAATGACCGGCGCATCGGTGCGACCCTTCGATGGTGAGCCTGAGACGTTGATCTGGCGGATAAAATTAAGCGTGATGACTTCCACTGTCTGATTTTGCCGGCTGGTAGCATAAAGCTGTTCACCGCCGGGGCCGACCCGGATTTGGTCAATATGGGCGCCGACTTTGATGGTATCATCTAATTGACCATCACGGTCATAAATAAGAATACTGCCGTCGGCGGTAAGTACGAAAATCGATTTTCCGTCCGGAGAGACCGCTACATCAAGCGGCGGTTGCCCGGTTTTAAGGGTATTTTCAATCCTCCATTCGACCTTGGCACCAGCCTGAAATGGGATTGCCAAAAGCAATAAAATGGCAACACCCGCAAATAATTTAAGATAAGTTGTGAACATTAATTGACTCCTTGAGCTCGAATTTCGTTCGTCAGCCGTCACAGCTTATTTAAGCACAAGTCCGGCCTTTAGACAACTATATCATGTCCCCGCCGGTTTGAAAACCGATGATAAGTTATTCGTTATTAGGTAATCATCTAAAGGTGTCAGTTGTTCCGCCGCAGGCGGATCAGGTTTCAGGGCGTGTGCAGAGATCTTGAAACCATATCAAGCTTTTCATCTATCCAGCAGGTTGCTATGGGATATGATCTGTGTTTTAGGTGGGGTATGTATCCAACTATAGCTATCCGCTCTTGCGGGTGAACTCATCCATGGTTTGTTTTGCACAATCCGGGCAATAGCTGGATGTTATATCAAGGTCGGCCTTTTCATTAATAAATTTTTCAATGGTAATCCATTCACCGGAACCGGGTCGGCGATTGGCGTCGTCCCGGATTTTTTTGCAAACACAGCACATGGGCAAAATCTTTTGATACAGGTTAATTTTGCGGGTTAATTCCTGTTTTTCAAGGCAGTTTTTCACCCGGAATAGCATCTCCTGGGATTCACAGGGTTTGAGCAGAAAATCATCTGCCTGGCTGCGCAGCGCTTCGATCGCCGAGTCGATATCGCCATATCCGGTTAAAATAATCACCTGGATATCAGAATCGATTTCCTTGGTTTTTTTTAACACCCGGATACCGTTGGTGCTGCCCATGACAAGGTCGGTGATGACCAGATCAAAATGGCCCGATTCAAGCAGTTCGACGGCAGACTCTCCGCTGGAAGCACGGGTAACCTGATAACCGTTGCTCTCCAGATCTTCTCCGATGCCCTCGAGAATAAAAGGATCGTCATCCACAAGCAACAGGTTGCATTTTTTCATAATTGCCCTTCTTTAGGAGATAAGGATTTTCCAGCCGGGGAGATATTCCGTCTACCAAAACTAGCAAAAAGTATTCCACGAAATCGGATTGGAAGTTTTAATCATATTATTTCGGAAGGTTATAGCCATAAATACGCCTAAATTCAATAAAGGTATCCGCATTGAAATTATACATTTGTGAACAGGGGGGTGTACGAAAAATGACGAATGTCGAATGAATAATTAAGAAATCATGCCTGTCGAGAGCCTCAGCTTATATCGACAGCGCCCAACGATCTATTTGAAAAATTGGCGGAGCGTAGCGACTTCAACAATTCATCATTCGACATTCGACATTCATCATTCCTAAGATATTCCAAATTTGGCAATCAACCGAGACAGATAGGTTCGTTGGATTTCCATTTTTTTGGCTGCCATACTGCGGTTGCCGTCGGTGTGTCTGAGGTTTAAAAGGATGAATTCTTTTTTGAATGCATCGGTAGCTTCTTTCAGCGTTAGACCGACTTCCAGCCCGGGATATTGGGGGCGACAGGCAAAGGTCGGAAGGTCTTCCGGCAAAATCTGCTTGCCATTGCCCATGACGACTGCACGCTCCAGGGCATTTTTCATTTCTCTGACATTTCCCGGCCAGTCATACTCTACTATTTGATCCATGGCAGCTTTGGATATAACTAAATCAGACGCCCCTCTTTCCTTTTTGAAAATATCTAAAAAGTGTTGCGCCAGAAGTGGAATATCTTCTCGGCGTTGTCTTAAGGGCGGCATATGAATCTGAATGACATTAATACGATAATACAGATCTTCACGGAATCTGCCCTCGGCGACATCTTCTTCAATATTTCGATTGGTCGCCGATATAACCCGTACATCTACCGGGATAGATTTATTGCCTCCTACCCGGTAGAAAACGCCTTCCTGTGAGATGCGAAGCAGCTTGGATTGCATGCCCGGACTCATTTCTCCTATTTCATCCAGAAATATGGTGCCTTTGTCAGCCAGTTCAAATTTGCCGATTTTGCGGTTGGCGGCGCCTGTAAAAGCGCCCTTTTCATGACCAAATAATTCATCTTCGAGCAGTGTTTCCGGCAGGGCGGCGCAATTGAGAACGACCATGGGCTGATCTTTCCTGATCCCGACGCGATGAATCAAGCGCGCCAGTAATTCCTTGCCGGTACCGCTTTCGCCCAGAATAAGGGTGCTCGCCTTTGAATTGGCAACTTTGACGGCGTCAGAGATAACCTTGCGCAGCGCTTTGCTCTCGCCGATAATTTCATATTTGCCCTGTAACTCTTGTTTTAGGTCTCTAATTTCATTTTTATCATGTTCGATCTCGCGGGCGTTGCCAATTGCCTGGGCGGCTAGATCTGCAAAAACGGACAGGATCTGTAAATCTTTTGCTAAAATTGAACTGCCATCGGCCTTGTCGATAATCTCAACCACCCCAATGATGTCTCCATTCAATTTCATCGGCACGCAGGCGATGGATTGGGTCTGAAAACCAATGGACTCGCTGATTTCCTTATCCCAGCGGGGATCTTTGGCGACATCCGGTATCAAGAGCGGCTCCCCTGTTTTCGCTACATGGCCGGCAATACCCTGGCCGAGGTCGATTTCGAATTGTTTAACATCGGTTCCTTTTTCACCGGTGGCAACTTTAAAATGAAGCTTTTTGGTTTTTTGATCCAGCAGGAGCAAAGAGCTGGCCTTGGCGTCCATCATCCGGGTGGCAGTTTCGATGATGAGTTCAAGGAGTTGATCAAGATCATGGACCGATGAAACCCAGGTGGATATCTCTTTTAAGCGATCGATTGAAGCTTCGGCAGATGTGGGAATGTTATCCATATTTATACACTCGCTATGTTTTTGATTCAAGCACGTTTAAGTAAATCCGGCAGTCGATCGCATGAAACCGAAGGTCTATGCCGTCAGTAAGGCTAATCGTATCTTTTGCACCGTGCATTTAACTAACAATAAAAAATAGTAATTGTTAAGAAATGAAATGGCTGATGTTTTCACTATTGTTGACAGTCTACAATAATTTATACGCAATTGTCAACTTTTTTATACATATTTGTCCAACTGTCAAGGCCAATGATAATATGCAATTTAGAGCGTTTGTCATAATAACGTTCCGATACGGGAAGTTTTTTGAGCCCTTTTGGGATTATTAATAACGTCTAGTATAGCTTGATCCAAACGCTCTAATAATCTGATTCTTTTCGTACTCGTTCTCGTGCTCGTCCTCGAAATCAGAATTTCTTAAGAAACGAACGAGGACGACGACGAGGACGAGGACGACGGCGAGGACGACGACGAAAACGAAGTCCATAACCTTGAGCCGCGATAGGAACTTTATAAAAATGACATTGGATTAATGATGAGTTTCACCTAACGTAGGTGTCAGAGGAGACGGAGAGACAGAGGACAGAGGTAAACGAATGTGGAGTTGGGAATGCGAAAGCGAGAAATTGAACGTGGCTGAATGTCTGATTTACATATATTCCGCATTCCAACTTCCGAATTCCGACAATATGTTTGGTGTGTAGCGGGAACTGACGAGACTATTGTTTGCCGTTGTGTTGAGCAACAATGTATTCGCCTATCCTTTCGGCGGATCGTCCGAATAGCTCGTCAATTTCAACTTGCTCGAGATATTGATCCTGCCAGGCAATGCTGTTTTCCTGAACAATATTTTTTACATGCTCGTATTTTCCACCGAGCGCTTTGATCTTGTTTTCGAGGGGTATGGTTGGCTTAAATGACACGTGCAATAACAGCAGAAACTCAATTTTGTTCGGGCTGTCAACGGAACTGGATAAAATGGGAATGACCAGGATGCTGCGCTCATCCCTGCGGCCTTTTCCGATATACACATTGCCCTGTCTGACGATAATCCGCTTGGTGCCTTTCAAGCGCTTGTCCGATTCGACCCGGGATGGCACATCGGCAATATCCCCCCCTTTTTTTAAGACCTCGATGGTGGTGTCATCGGTCGGCTCACCGAGCAAGCTCAACCCATCAATTCGATAAAGGACGGAGCCTTCGATTTGATCAATAACAGCCTGTAGATTTTTTAAGACAATGATGTTGGTGTTGGTCATCTGGGAAATCGTAAAGTCTTCGGCGGTTAAGGTATCGAAGAGGATTCCTTCGATTCGTTCGATAATTCGACTGGTCCCCACCGTAACGGTTTTGGCCTGATGCTTGATAGCATCCACCGGCCGCGCCATGGCGCTGATGGCATCCGCCAGGCGACTGAAGAAAATGTTGAGTATGTTGACGGCTGTACCCTTCTGGTGGAAGTCCAGATCGAAATCCGATACCGGCAACCGGCCGGATAAATACTTGAGCAACAGGGTCAGGTCCGATGCGATATCCAGGCCGATGGTGGTTGGGAACTGGTTGGAGGCTCTTTTTTTCCTGAATTCGATATAGAATTCGGCTATTTTTTCCCGAAACGGTTTTTCGAGAATGATTTCGTATACATCCAGTCCCTGGTTTTTGTAATCATCCAGGCTGTTTTTAATTCCATCCCGGAATCGGTACAGAAAGCGTGAGCCCTCATTAATGGCTAAAGCCGCATAGTAGCCCCAGAGGTGCCCGACCAGGGTGTTCAAAATCGGGGCCAGATGTTCGCTGACGTGCGGCACATGGAAGACGGCATCAGCGTAGGGATCAAAACGATCATCGCCCTCATCTGCAATGACGATGGGCGTGGCTTTGTGGGCCTTGAATATTGCGGTATCCTTTATTATATCACCAATCACCGTATGTCTGGTACCGGCGGCACAGACAATAATCAGTGGTTCCGATGACAAATCGATGTGTTTTTTATCTTCCACGAAATCCGATGAAATCGTTTTATAGCAAAGTTCACTGAGTTTGATCCGTATTTCATCCGCCGATGCCTTGTTGGGGCCACTGCCCACCGCCGCCCAGTAGGTTTTGGAGACCGCCAGTTTCGAAGCCGACTCCCTGATGGCATCACGGCCGGCCAGGATCTTGCGCATGTGGTCAGGAAGCGCAAGCAGCTGCTTAATCTCGTCGGAGACAAAATCCTCGTTTCGGCGCTTTTTAAGGGCGGCGATGTAAAGCCCCAGGATGGCCCCGGCCACAATTTGTGAATAGAAGGCCTTGGTGGAGGCCACCGACATCTCAATGTCCCTGCCGCTGCTGGTATAGATAACGCCGTTAACCTTGAAGGTGATGTCCGAATCCCGCCGGTTTACAATGGCCAGCGTATGCGCTCCCCTTTCCTTGACCATGTCAACGGTGCGATTGGTATCGGTGGTGGTGCCCGATTGGCTGATCGCAATCACCAGGGCGTCTTGCATGCTTTCGGCCGTGTCATGCTCATTTAATTGGAAACCGCTGAATTCCGAAGCCTTTAAGGCGCCGATCTGATAGGATGGATTATCCATATAGTAATTGAGAATATTGGCACAGGCCAGGGCCGCCACTCCGGCGGTGCCCTGACCAATGAAATAAATGCGCTTAATCCGATCCTCAACCAGTGCTTTTTTCAAAGACGGCGGAATCACCGTGTCATCCAGGGAGGTGACATATTGGCTGCTGTTCTTTTCATGGACCTTCCAGCGATTTTGCAGGGTCCTGTCTATTGAATCCGGCGATTCCGAAATTTCTTTTAGAAAATAGTGGGGAAAATCCTGGCGGTCGATATCCCGCGACGTAATTTCCGTATACTTGATGTCGCTGGCACTCAAAGCCAGTTCCGTGCCGTCATAGTAAGTGGCGCGGATGCCCTCCAACCCTCCTGCGGACTGCTGATTCAGGATAAAAATCTGTCCCTGGGTAGGACCCTTGTTTCCTTCCACCACAGTCTCACCGTCCAGTTTTAAGAATCGATCAGTTTCTTCAACGAAACCGTATACTTCGGACGTGGGAATGTAATGATTTTCAGCCATTCCCACAAAAAGCGCCTGCCCGCTGCCTTTTTGTGCCAGAAATATTTTACCGGGATCCAGGTCCGTATGCATCGAGATGGCGTGGGAGCCTTCAAAATCATTGACGGCCAGTCGAAAGGCTTCCTCCATTTCATGGCCCTGCTGGTAATATTTCTGGATGACCAGGGGAATAATTTTGGTGTCGGTGGTGATATCTTCTGGTATTTGATCCCCGTTATCTTCCAATTGCCGCTTGAGTTGCTGATAATTATCAATATCCCCATTCAGGCAGGTGTGAATGATACCGTTGTTCTTTGCAAAGCCCTCCATGGTTTGGTTGTCCACCGGGTGGCAGTTGGCTTCGGTGATGGCGCCTACCGATGCCCAGCGGGTATGGGCCGAAATCGTGTCAAACATGGCCGGACAGGCGGCCAGGTCCTGCAGTATCTGATCGTTGGTGATCTGGCGGCGCAAAAAAGAAACATTGTCTCCCAGACGGCCGACCTCTTTCGCCACTTTAAATGTCATGGCAACCGCAACCTGATTTTCATCTGTATCTTTTTGTGTCCGGTGAATACTGATGACACGGTTTGCAAGGGTGTTTTGACTGCAGCGCTCCTGCAACTGGGTGTCCAGATTTTTTTGTTTTAAAGTTTGCTCAAACCTTACAAATTCAGTCGGGTCCAAGACAAACATCAGCGAAATACCGGCTGAATCGCGTCCTCTAACCTCCAGCCGGTCAATACCGTTTAAAACCGTGTTGATTTTTTTAAACGTGCTTACCACCGCCGGCTGCAGCTTTTTATCAGACCCGTTGAGCAATGCGTCGATTTTTTTGAAGTTATCTATTATCTCACGGTGAATGCACCAGGCGATATCCTTGAGTTTTTCTAGCCTGGCGGCCATCAATTCCACTTTTGGGGTCGGTAGGCGGCCGATATGATCGGCTAACATTTTGGCCTCGGTCTCGACAACGCCGGACAGCCGTTCACCAACACTAGCCAGAAGCCCGCGTTCTTTCGAGTCCGCGTAGAAGGCAAAAAAATGATCTTCGCATTTGATAGCTTGAATCTTATGCGACAGAGATTCGATGAGGTCTTTTCCGCCCAGATAGTTCTCATCCAGGCCGGTAAAGTCATTTTTGTGACAGGTCTTACAGCCCTGGCACTCGATGGGCTTGACCAACTCAGCCAGTCGGGCGGCACTTGGCGGGGATTCCGTCGGCCTGCTGTTTTTATAAGAAACAATGGCAGCGATACCGCAACCCAGAATATTGGGTTGAATCGGGAAAAAAACAACGGAACCGTGGGGCACACCGGCCGGGCTGCGGCCGAAATATACCTCGGCTTTCAACAAATCGTGCAGGCGGTGCCAGGCGAACCGGGTTATCGATCCGAAAGAATTGAAACGACCCATGCCGACATCTCATTGATTGCTTGCTTCATATGACCTATTCCTATTCCAGATAACCCAGAAATCACGAATCACCAAACTACAAATCCCAAATAATATCAATTCAAACGATTTAGGTTCAAAACTATGTCATTGAGATTTAGTTTGTTTTAATTTGGTGCTTGTGTTTTAGAATTTTTCTTTAGTATGCACGGAAACTTAATTATATCTTAACTTTTCTTTTTCTCCAAAATGATTTTCTCGACAACTTGAATATCTTCCGGTCGATCCACGCCGATACTCTGATGTTCAGTTAAAACGACGTGAATGGGAATATTGTTCTCCAGCAACCTTAATTGCTCGAGCTTTTCGGTGACTTCGAGTTGGCTTTGATCCAGGGCCACGAATTTTTCCAGTGTCTGCATGCGAAAGGCGTATATGCCGACATGGCCGTAAACTGTATGCTTTTGTGCGTCTCGATGGTAAGGAATGGGTGTCCGCGAAAAATATAATGCCGTGCCGTTTTGCGCAAACACCACCTTGACCTGATCCGGATTGGCAGCCTCCCGATCATTAATTCGGCGTGCCAGAGTAGTTGCCTGGACCTCCGGTTGGTCGAACGGACGAACCAATTCCGTAAGCATGGCCGGCTCCAGAGCGGGTTCATCACCCTGAATGTTGATCACCACCCCATCCGCAGGCAGATTCATCTGAGTGGCGGCCTCCAGTACCCGATCCGTGCCGCTGCAATGGTCGGCGCGGGTCATTACCACCGGGATCCCATATTTTTCTGCTACGGATCGAATGCGGTCATCGTCGGTCGCCAGAACCACAGAAGACAGTTCGGGGCATCGCCGGGCCTGATCGAAAACATGCCATATCATGGGGCGCCCGGCGATATTTGCCAGCGGTTTGCCGGGAAATCGGGTGGACCGGTAACGTGCCGGGATGATGGCGTAACATGGTGGAAGCCTGGTCTGGTAGTTTTTAACTGTCATAACTAAGCTGAATTTTTATTATCAGCATTTTAACACTTATGGTAAATCCCAAATAACAAATCCCAAAATTCAAACAAATAACAATGATCGATCCGCCTCAGGCGGACAAAACTTTTTGGTCATTGAATATTGGAATTTGAGTTTTAATTGTAATTTGAAGCTTGTGTTTTGGAATTTATAAATTGATATTTACACTAACTTATCATCTATCTCAGCGGTGTTCCCGGATCCACGGGCTGGTCCAAAACTGCAACCGTTGGTCCCGAATTATCCACAGCGGCAATCAACATACCGTTGGAGACGATTCCCATGAGTTTGGCCGGTTTCAGGTTGGCCACGATAATGACCTGCTTTCCGATGAGCTCTTCGGGCGTATATTTTTCTGCAATTCCGGCAACGATGGTCCTTTTCTGGCCTAAATCAACTTCAAGCTTTAAGACTTTCTTGGCCCTTGGAATTTTTTCAGCTTTGACCACCGTTGCCACCCTGAGATCAATTTTGCTGAATTCCTCCAGCGTAATTTCTTTTTTAATGGCAGAATTTACAGCGGCTTTGTCCGGTTTATCGGCCGATGCTGCTTTTTTTTCAGCCGGTTCTACGCGTGGGAAAAGAACCACGGATTTGGGCAGCTGAAGGCCGGGATTAATCGATTTCCAGGACCTGATTCGATCCAGTAGATAAAAAGGTGCTGCGGGATCCAGTCCGAGATGCTTTTGCATTTTGGCTGCCGTATCGGGCATGACGGGGTAGATCAGGCCTGAAATAATCCGTAAACCTTCCAGCAGGTTGCTGAGAACTGCTTCCAGCTGTTTGCGGGTTGATTTTTTCTTCGCCAGTTCCCAGGGGCCGGTAACATCTACATATTTATTCATCTGGCCGATGAATTTCCAAATTGCCTGCAAGGCATTGTGAAACTGAAACGATTCCATATAGCCTTCAAACTCGTCAATTGCGCTGCGGGCGTCAGCCTCCAGTCCAAATCCACATTCCCGATCGGCCGGCGGATCAACCTCTGGAACAATTCCATCCAGATATTTATGAACCATTGAGAGCACCCGGGAAAACAGGTTGCCAAGATCATTGGCCAGATCAGAATTGATGCGCTGTACCAGCGAATCCTCACTGAAACTTGAATCCAGGCCGAATGTCATATCGCGAATCAGGAAAAACCGGAAGGCATCCAGTCCATAGACATTTTTAAGTTGGAGGGGCTCAACAACATTGCCGAGACTTTTGGACATTTTACTTTGTTCGATATTCCAGTATCCATGAACATTTAAGTGCTGGTAGATGGGGATGCCGGCTGCTTTAAGCATGATCGGCCAGTAAATGCCATGGGGTTTGAGGATATCCTTGGCCACGACATGCTGGGCCACCGGCCAATAGGTTTTAAACAGGTCGCCGTCCGGATAGCCCAGAGCCGAGACATAATTTAAAAGGGCATCGAACCACACATAGGTGACATAATTGTTGTCGAAGGGCAGGGTAATACCCCATTTCAGCCTGGATTTTGGCCTTGAGATGCATAAGTCCCCCAGCGGTTCTTTCAAAAATGCCAGGGCTTCATTCGTATAGCGTTGAGGCCGGATGAACTCCGGATTATTGCGGATGTGATTGATCAGCCAATCCTGGTAGCGACTCATTTTAAAAAAATAATTGGATTCTTTGATGACCTCCGGTTCGGTCTCATGATCGGGACATTTCCCATCAACCAGCTCTCGTTCGGTGTAAAACCGTTCACAGCCGTAACAATACATTCCTTCGTATTCGGCGAAATAGATGTCGCCGGCATCATAAATTTTTTGCAGCACCTGCTCTACCACTGCTATATGGGAGGCATCGGTGGTGCGAATAAAGTCATTGTTGTTGATGTTTAATTCAGGCCATAGGTCCCTGAATAGCTGGCTGATGGTGTCAACGTAGACCCTGGGACTCAAATTTTCTTTTTTGGCGGCGCGCACGACTTTGTCGCCATGTTCGTCCGTGCCGGTTAAAAAATAGGCATCGCCGCCACTCATGGTGTGAAAGCGGGCGGCAACGTCGGCCACGATGGTGGTATACGCATGTCCCAGATGAGGACGCGCATTTACATAATAAATGGGAGTGGTAATATAAAACGGCCGGGACATATTTTCATTCCTTTTTTAACTGATCAACGGCGGTTTCGGTTTCCATACCGCCTTCCAGGCGAACGGTTACACGGTTGCAAATGGCACTGTGACGGATTACTTTTCCTTTTCCACTGGGAGTTATGACCGACTTGCCGATTTTCGGCATGTCCTTTTTCAGTTTCCTGTACGTATCGAATTCATAGGTCAAACAACACATCAGTCGACCGCATTGGCCTGATATTTTGGCAGGGTTCAGGGATAGGCCCTGTTCTTTCGCCATCCGTATGGAAACCGGTTCGAATTTTTCCAGAAAAGCAGAGCAACATAACTCCCGTCCGCATCGACCGACGCCCCCGCATATTTTGGCCTGGTTGCGGATCCCCACCTGGCGCATTTCAATCCTGACGCCCAGTTGTTTGACCAGCATTTTTACCAGTTGCCGGAAATCGACACGTCCTTCGGATGTGAAAAAAAAGGTATACTTATTTCCGTCAAAGGACTTTTCAACGGAAAAAAGGTTCATTTTCAGACCCAGTTCCTTAATGCATTTCAAACAGTAGCTGTGGGCTTCATTTTCGTCAGCAAGGTTCTTTTCGTGTTGTTTGAAATCCTTTTCATTGGCCAGTCGATAGACTTTTTTTAAAGATCTGCCGGACGATTTATCTTTATATTCTTGTGGCCCCACCGTAACCGTACCCATGCCAAGCCCCTGCTCGGTTTCTACAATGACGTGGTCACCAGGATTCAGGACAAATGCACCACAGCTAAAATCGTATGCTTTTCCGGTGGGTTTAAATTTAACGCCAACTTTTTTATTCATAGGATTTATAGTGTTTTGTGTTTAGTGTTTAGAATCAGTGCAAAATACCACACACCAAACACTAAACACAATTCCTCAGTTTATCTGAAAATAGTTTACGGAATAAAAGTTATACCTGATTCAGGTTTTTGAAAGTTTCAACACCATTGCCTCCATGGCCAGTCTCAGGTTCGTGCCGGCCTGAATCGCATTTTGGGTTGCTTGAATCGTATCTATTTTGTCAAGCAGCGCAGCGATGCTCATTTTTTGTGAAGTTTGCTGAATCTTTTGAACCAGGTCCTGATTGATAGCCCGGTCAGGGTTCAGTTTTCCGACGATAAGATCCCGCAGCCAGGACTTCATCACTTCCAGTGAGTCTTGCAACATATCCTTATTTTTCGATAATTGTTCCCCAAAAGCCAGCAGATGATGGACGGATCCGGTTGATAAGGAATCCATTTCTTTTATAAGCCAATTTCTGCGGTTTATCCATTGGGTCCGGTGCATACGCAGCGCCCGGGATAAACTGCCGCCGGCCATGGTCGTAATGATCAGTGCATCCCCGGCCCTAAGTCCATGTTCTTTTACCAGAACCGATTCCAGGTACTTGCTTGAGATCGGCTTGAACCGAAGTTGCTGGCAACGCGAAACAATGGTAGGCAGGAGATCTGATGTATGGGTGGCCACAAGAATCAGAATAGTTCTGACCGGTGGTTCCTCCAGCATTTTGAGGAGGGCATTGCCTGCAGCTGGATTCATTGCCTGGGCATCGGTGATGATCACCACCCGCCTTCTTGCCTCATAAGGTTTCATGGCAAGGGTTTGACAGAGGGAGCGAATTTGATCAATTTTGATGAACGAACCGGACGGCTTCATCCGAATGATGTCCGGGTGGTTACCGGCCTCAATTTTTCGGCATGGTTTGCAAATACCGCAGGGGATGTTCGTTTCCTGCCGGGTTGTGCTGGAAAATTCCCCGGCACAATTGCAGGCCATCGCAAATGTGACGGCCGTTTTTTCCTTGCCCACCCCGTCTATTCCTGTAAATAGAAGGGCGTGAGGGATGGTCCCATTTTGAAGGAAGGTGGTTAGAATGCGTATGGGGCGATCCTGATCTATTATCGACTCAAAACCAGGCACAAATCAATAGTCAACCCGATCTTTCAATTCTTTTCCGGATTTGAAAAATGGAAGTTTTTTGGGTTTAATGGTAACTTTTTCACCGGTCTTCGGGTTCCTGCCTGTGTAGCGTTTGTATTCTTTTACAAAGAAACTGCACAAGCCGCGGATCTCAACACGCTCTCCCTTGGCCATGGCGTCTGCCATGTTATCAAAAAATATCTGAACCACTTTTGCCGCTTCCGCTTTCGAGATATTCGCTTCTGTTTTTAAAGCGGAGATAAGCTCCAGTTTATTCATACACCCTCCTCCTATGCCGTCCAGTGATCATTAGAGCACTTCAAAAATGAAAATTTTTCGAAGGTCTCCGCAACTATATTAAAAATATACTAGCCCGAAACATAATAAAATGTCAAGTAGTTATGATAATATTTTCGGTATAATCTCAATATCATCTTCACTGATTTCCACCCCGGCATATTGGCCCAGCGCATCAACATTTACCACAATGCGACCCTGCCCCCCGTGCCGCACAAAGGTTCCGATAACCCCTTCCAGCGGTCCGTGAACCACCATGACCTTATCCCCTTTTTTTAAATTATTACCAGTGGTTACGGTTCGATCACTTGCCACCACGATTTTTAAGGATTCTACGGTTTCATCGGTTATCGGCAACGGTCCCTGTTTGTTGCCGATAAAACGCACGGCACCGGCAACCTTGACGATTTCCAGATGGCTATCGGGGTGAAGATCGGTTTTGACAAACACGTAACCCGGGAAAAGAGGTACCTGGATCGTTTTTTTGCGATCGCGTCGCTTGCTGGGAACGGTTATTTTGGGGAGATAGACTTCCACCGATTTGCGCAGCAAGCCTTCATTAACGACATTTTCATGGCGGCTTTTAGTGTGCAGTACATACCACAGCCGCCCAAGTTTCGGGTGAGTCATTTATTTTCCTTCAAAATATCATTAGGTTAACAAATTTATAATAAAATTTTAGTCGTCCATAGCTGTCGGTCATAGTCTTGGATTTGGGATTTTAGATATGGGATTTCGGATTGGCCTGATTAACATCACGCAACGCGCAACCCGCACCCCGCAATACGAGAGGGACTCGTCCTCGCCGTCTCGTCGGCTTTTCAGCTTATTCGATTACGAGGACGAGAACGACGACGAGGACGATTGCTCCGACCCCGCAATCCGTAAGGCTCAGGGCAGGCAAATAAAATAGGGAGTTATCCCTATTAATATCCCAAATCCTAAATTCAGTTTTTAGAACCCAAACTCCCCAAGCCCGAACAGGTTTATTTTTATTTCAAAATCATATTTTTTGGAATTATCGACACTGGTTCTCTGTCTGATGATTCCATCAAACGACCAGCACTGGGCCGTGTATACAAAACCCAAACCAGCTTCGACCGCCACATTTTCCGCAAAATTATATTCATAATTTCCCCTCAGCGTCAGTCTGTCGGTTGCCTTGACCGTCAGCGCCCCATAAAGGGAATTGACCTTATTTAATTCGATTTCATCGGAATTCTGCGTATATCGATATTCCACCGACAGTTTATCGCCCCGCAGGTCCCAGAAGTTGGCCGCAAGGTTATGGGACAAAAACTTCAAATCATAGACCGACCACAGCGCGTCTGCATCCAGCGCAAAATACTTGCCGGGGAATAAGTCCAGCTCGGCAAATATCGGAGAAAACGGTTTGTCCGGGTTGTTTTCCTTGCCTTCGTTAATATCGTAAGATTGTTCCAATTTAAAGCGGAAAAAATCATTGTAGGCGTAGTCGGCTGCCGAGTCAATAATTCCTGCCTGGGTTTTGTCAACGCGCCGGCTGAATTCAAAGGAACCTTCTTTTCTTGATTTGGAGGTCAGCGTGTTGGTCAGCGAATAGGTGACCAGATTCGTATTGTCAATACGGTCAACGGCATCAAAGTTGGGTAGATCTTCCTGATCCACATTGGGAATATATATATGGGTTATCTGGGGTCTGATGGAATGCTTGATCGCTTTGAGGGTCTTACCCTCAAGTTGAAACACATTAAAAAGATCCGAGAAAAATTCAACTCGGGTGTCAAACAATTCGCGGTTGTAAAATTGTCTGTCTTTGGGCCCGTATGCTTTTTTATCCAGATACCACAATGTCTCCCGCATTCCGACCGATGGTTCGATGGTGAAAAAGGGTTTGACCTGAAATGGTAGATAAACTCTTGGAAAAAGATCCAATCGCTGACCGCGTTCAGCGTCCCGGCTCCAGTAATATACGTACTCGGTATTCAGGTTGTAAAAAAAAGGAGATGTGGCGATTCTTTGTTTGACCCCGTCAAATTCAATCACCGGAAATTGCTGCAACGTTTCATCCGGTTCACCGGAGTTGCGCACGGTGCTGTCCAGATCGTAACGTAATCTGGCATTGAAACTATAGGTGGGCCAGAGTTTATTAAAATTCAACAGGTTGGTTCGTACCGGGTCATTGAAATCATCGATGTCTAGGCCAAAAACTTTGTCAAAATAATCTTTTGACTCCTTCCAGCCCATCTGTCCCGTCTCGAATTCCCGGGTATAGTCCTGGTCGCTGACAATATCCAGATCCAGGCGGCCCCGAATGCCCCATGGCAATTTTTGTTGGTGGCTGCCGCGCAGCCAGTAGCGTTCTTCATTTTTGCGCAGGATTTCGCGGTCACCGTCAGTAAATCCCCATTGTTCACTGGAATCGCCGGTACCGTCATCGACTTTGCGGTCGTAAAACCCATCTACCATCCAGGTCCCCTTCGACCATTCGTCGAGGTAATAGCGATACTCCGCACCGGGTTTGAAGCCGCGCTTGCCCATGTAGTGTCCGTAAAACGTAGCATCCGAGCTTTGGTCGATGGCCCAGAAAAACGGCTGGCTGTAATAAGCACCCCAGCGATCCGAACTTCCGCCTTCCGGCCACAATAAGCCGGTTTGGCGATCCTTCCTGGCCGGATAGTAAAAGTAAGGCGTGTACAGAACCGGCATATTTCTGGCCCACATGGTTGCATGCCATGCTGTTCCTTTACCGTCTTCTCGAATTTTTACATTTTTTCCGGTAATCTTCCAATCCGGTTTGTCGCCGTCACAGGAGGTCATCGTGGCTTCATCGATGGTATACATTTTGGCGCCCACTTTTTTAATGACATTACCGGTTAGATGGTAGTTGTTTTCTTTAATAAACAAATAGCCGTCTTCAACCGACCCGATCTGGTTTTGCAAGTCGATATTCATGCTCGTGCCGCTCAGGACATCTTCACCGTTGGTTAAAACCACATTTCCTTCGGCATAGGCTTTCATGTTTTTATGATCAAATCGCACAAAATTTGCCAACAACCGTATATTTCCTTTGTAAATCATCACATTGCCTGTGGCAGTATACTCATCAGCCGTTTGGTCGTAATCGACCTCGTCGGCTTCAAGCTGCCAGGGGAGTTTTGGGTCCTGGATGACACTTTCGATTTGTTTGGAGTTCATTTGCCCTGCCACTGGTACAGCGATGATCAGGAGAAGAAAGGTCAGGAAAATGCAGGCGGCAATAATGGGCATAACGGCTGGCGAATACGTGTGCCGGTGATTGGAACTTTTGGGTCCGGGAGTCAAACTCCAGGATGTTGGGTTGGTATTCTTTTGCACCATTCGGATTATCCCGGCATCGAATTGACAGCTCTATTGATGGTCAAAAAAACACTGAGGTATTCAAAGGTTTATTCTACAACCACTAATACCACAATTCCGTATTCGGATATTATGATGGAAAGTGGCATAAAAGATTAAGGCGTTGAATCCCGTCTGAAATTAAGTTATAAATCTAAGTTGACGAAAAAAGTCAAGATATTGTTAATTTGGTTTTGTGAAAAGAAAGCAACAGCTAAGATTCTGATGAAAGTTCTTTTAACAAACGATGATGGCATCCATGCGCCGGGATTGTGGGCGCTATACAACCGCCTGGCCGGGATTCATCGGGTGGACGTGGTTGCCCCTGACAGGGAGCGAAGTGCCATAGGACATGCGATTACCCTGCATCAACCACTGCGTGTGACTCGGTTTCCACTAAACGGCGGGTTCAGGGGGTATGCGGTCAACGGAACTCCGGCGGATTGCGTTAAACTGGGGTTTTCGGAAATTCTCTCCGAAAATCCGGATGTTGTGATTGCCGGTGCCAATGCCGGTGCCAATGTCGGCGCAAATTTAAACTATTCCGGTACGGTGGCTGCGGCCAAAGAAGCAGCCCTGGGCGGCGCGATTGGGATTGCGGTTTCGATTGAGGGCCCCGCGGTTGATAGCTATGATGATGCCGCCTCGTTTATTGCTGAATTATGTGAAACGGTATATCAGAAGGGGCTACCCTTCGGAACATTTCTCAATGTGAACATTCCCAACCGCCCCTTGACCGAAATTGCCGGCGTCAGAATCAGCCGCCAAGCTGTTGAGGTATTATCTGAATATGTTGAAAAACGGAAGGACCCCCGCAATCGAACCTATTTTTGGCAAGGGCGGGACATGCAATCGTTTGGGGAGAACCCCCTACTCGATGGTGCCGCGCTGAAGCAGCGCTTTATTTCAATTACCCCGGTTAAATGTGATATGACGGATTACCAGATGCTGGAAGATATGGAAGGCTGGGATCTTGGGAGAATAGTAAGATCCGGCAGGAACGATAACAAAACTTAAAGTTTCAGGTGTTCCGCCGCAGGCGGATCGGGTGTCGGGCTTAGAAAGCAAGGTGAAAGGTGTCAGCCCCGTCGCTGGCCTGAAAAGCGGCCAGTCTGATCGTAGAAGAAACTTCATGTAGTTTCATATATGGCTTATTAAGGTGCCAGGTTTCAGGCGAAAGAAGGTTTCTGGTGTCATAAAAGAGGGTTCAAAGGTTCAGGGTTCAGCGTTCAGGGTTGGCGTTTAACGGGGGTTTCTTTTCAACCTCTGAACTATGAACCCTGAACCTGGAACCTTGGGGCTGTGAGACCCACCAACCAGAAAATCGATCGTATTTTTAAATATCTATGTGTATACGCTTCTATTGAATGAAAGGCCCAAAAAAAATGTTTATCACCCTGGAAGGCATTGAGGGCTGTGGTAAGACGACTCAGATTAATCATCTCAGCGCGTTCTTTGAAAACAGGGGCCAACTCTGTGTGGTGACGCGTGAGCCTGGCGGGACAGCCATCGGAAAGGAAATAAGGTCTATTTTGCTCAACCCCTCGAGCAAGGATATGGTGCCCAAGGCAGAATTGCTCCTATATATGGCCGATCGGGCGCAGCATATCGCCTCGCTGGTGAAACCCAGTCTTGCCGAAAATAAAGTGGTATTGTGCGACCGCTATTTTGATGCCACTGTGGTCTATCAGGGATTTGCCAGAGGACTTGATACCCAATTTGTCTGCGAACTTCACCGACTGGTATTAGATGATTTTAAACCGGATATCACTTTGTTGCTGGATCTTTCGCCCCGTATCGGGTTGGCGCGGGCCTGGAGACAGCTTGATAACGGAACGCGCAGCGATACCGAGAGCCGTTTTGAGGAAGAGACCCTCAGTTTTCATGAAAAAGTTCGGGCCGGCTACTTAGAGCTCGCCCGCCTGGAACCGGAGCGCTTCAGGACCATTGACGCCTCCGGAGATGAAAAGCAGGTGCAGGAAGATATTCGGGAGGCGCTGGGGGAGTTCTTGGATTAGCAGGCTGCAACTTTAGGAAGGTTTCAAGTGTCAGCCTTGCCGGATAAAATTAGGAAAAAGGGGACGTATTACAAACGTTTCAAAAAAAATATGAGCCACACTATCCTGGACACCATCGGCAATACACCGCTGGTTGAAATTAAAAAGCTTAATCCGAACCCCAGGGTCAGAATATTCGCCAAGCTTGAATATTTTAACCCGGGTGGCTCCACCAAGGACCGGCCGGCCCTCTATATGATTGAGGCCGCTGAAAAATCCGGTGAATTGACCCGGGACAAAACGGTGATTGAAGCCACCAGCGGTAACACCGGAATCGGTCTGGCGCTGGTGTGCGGGGTTAAGGGCTACCGGCTGATGCTGACAATGTCTGAGGCTGTCAGCGTTGAGCGCCAGAAAATTTTAAAAGCCCGCGGCGCAGAAATTCTTCTGACACCCGGGCATCTGGGAACCGATGGGGCCATCGAAGAGGTATATCGCCTGGCCCGGGAAGACCCCGAGCGCTATTTCATCGCCGACCAGTTCAACAACGAAGCCAACTGGAAATCTCATTACCACGGAACAGCTCAGGAAATCTGGCAGCAAACCGATGGTGGTGTTACAACCCTGGTTGCCTGCCTGGGTACCAGCGGTACCCTGATGGGGGCGTCCCGAAAATTGAAGCAACTCAACCCCGCCATTCAAATCATCGGGGTTGAACCCTATCTCGGCCACAGGATCCAGGGGCTTAAAAATTTGAAGGAGGCATATTGTCCCGAGATTTTTGAAAAAAAGCGCCTGGATAAAAAAGTAAATATTGACGATGAACTCGCCTATGAAATGGCCCGACGTCTGGCAAAAACAGAAGGATTGCTGGTGGGCATGAGCAGTGGGGCAGCCATGGCGGTGGCCATGGAAGAGGCGCAGCGTCTTAATGAAGGCACCCTGGTCGTGATCCTGCCTGATGGTGGTGAGCGTTACCTGAGTACCTCGCTTTTTGCCGTTTCCGACGATATCGGACTGAAACTGTTCAATACCCTGACCAAACGCAAAGAGACATTTAAGCCTATCCGGCCGGGAAATGTATCGGTTTACTCTTACGGACCGACTGCCCATGCCAGGATGCATATCGGTGAAATGCGGCGTTACGTGTTCGCCGATCAACTTTGTCGCTATTTGCGATATCGGGGATTGGATGTCCATCACATAGTGAATATTGCCGATCTGGATGACAAAACTATCCAGGGGTCCGAACAAGCCGGCATGGATCTGGATCAATTTGCCCGGGGCCATATAGAGCAGTTTATCGATGATCTAACGGTGCTCAACGTCCAACCTGCTGAAAAATACCCTAAGGCCAGTGAACATGTCGAAGACATGGTGGCGCTTTCGCAAAGGCTTGTAAACAAAGGCCTGGCCTATGAAAAACTCCGCTCCCTTTATTTTGATATTGCCAGATTTTCAGGCTATGGCAAATTATCCGGTATTGATATAAACAAGATAAAGCTTGGCGCCACCGTTGACCTTGATGAATATGAGAAAGAAAACCCCAGGGATTTCACCCTTTTTAAGCGGTCCAGGTTGTCCGAATTGAAAAGAGGGATATTCACCCAGACCGAATGGGGTCATGTCCGTCCTTCATGGCACATCCAGTGTGCCGCCATGTCGATGAAATACCTGGGCGATAATTTTGATATATATGCCAGCAGCCGGGAGCTGCTGTTTCCCCATCATGAAAATGTAAATGCCATCGCAGCCGCCATCACCGGAAGGCCGCTGGCACGGTTTTGGATTCATTGCGACCGTATTTTGATCGACGGAAAAAAGGTGGATGAAAATGAATCCGTACTAACCCTGGAGGACCTTGCCGGCATGGGCTACTCTGGCAGGCTGATCCGATACTGGCTGTTTTCGAGCCATTACCGCAAGCCGATTACCTTTTCCGAAGATCGGCTCAATAACGCCCGGCTTTCTTTAAAACGGATTGATCAATTTTTTACTGGTCTGAAGAACATAAAAGAGGGTCGGTCCTATGCCGAATTGGATCAGTTGCTCTATGATATCAAGCATGGTTTTATTGCCGCCATGGATGATGATATCAATATATCGGCGGCCATGGCCTCATTGTTTAAAAATATTAAAAAAATAAACATCCTGGCCCTGGAAAGAAAAATTGCAGAGGCAGACACATCTAAAATTCTGGATGCATTTCGCCAGATTGACAAGGTCCTCGGCTTTCTCGAATGCGACCGGCCGGTTCATGACAGCGAAGTCCATAAACTTATTGAAACCAGAAATCAGGCCAGGCTGGATCGCAACTGGGCCCTTGCCGACCGTATTCGTGACCAATTGGAGGCACGGGGGGTGGTGGTTCAGGACGGTAGGGTTCAAGGTTCAGAGGTTCAGGGTTCAAAGGTTTAAGGATGTGATCAATTTTAATCTTAGCAAGTCAACCCTGAACGTTGAACCCAGAACCCTGGAACCTACAACAATTGAGATAAAGAACCCAATGAAACCCATCTATTTCCCCTACACATACGTCTCCAACCCGGTGGCAGAGGCTGTGGCGGCCTGTTTCGGTCAATTTACTGTTTACCAGCCGTTATCTGATGAACTGCCGCTGACTATGCAGTCCTGGGTTGATAAAGGCGTTATCGACATCCGGATCCCTGTGCGAAGTGATAACAGGGAGTTGAAATCTGCAGCAGAAAATTATCTGAATTGGGCTAATTTGTATGCCGGAAGCTCCGGCACTAATCGCGCTTCACTAAAAACACTGAAGTCTTCGGCACCACTTTTGGAGGCATCCCTGTCCTCACAAATCGTGGCGGATGTAAAAAAACAGATCAACGGTACCGCAACCGCAAAATCTTCAGATCCGGTTCTTTCGTCCAGAATTTTTCTGTATTTTGCCCAGGAATTCGACCAGCAAAGCCAGGAACTCGGTCATGTTTTGATGGAATCCAACCAAAAAGAGCAGGATTTGATCCATGAGCTTAAAAATGAAGAAGATGCCCTGGCGGCTGAATTAAAAAAAGAACCCGGCCACATACCGGATGTAGATTCCGACTATTTGATTTTGGGTCGGCTGGAGGCCTGGACCCGGCTTTTATTAAGAGATGGGCAAGCGCCGGGTTTATTTGTGACCCACAGCACAACAGTGCTGGAGCATTTGCTCGATAGTGCCCCCACGGCCGAAAAAATTCTAGATTTTGAAGCGATACCGCGAGCCACCGATACGGGGCTTGCCCCGTGGCAGGAGCAATTGATGTCTTATCTCTCCGATATTGTTGAAAATAAATGGTCCACGCTTTCCGGGGAAAAGGCCTCGGGCATCGATATCCCACCTACTGAACATACGGTATCGCTGAAAATCTATTTGGTGCCGGATCAAAATTTCCCTCAATTTTTCTGCCGTGGTGCGGGAATTAAGGATTCTGAATCCGATCCCGTGCGCCTGACCGCGGGAGGTAGAAATACCCTCCTCGGTCTGGTCGAACTTTAGCGCTGTCAGCAATTTTGCTGATCGGGCACGCCGAAGGCGAAGATTCAACATAAAATCCAACCACGAAGATCACGAAGAACACAAAGACAAAGTTGAGTTCATGACTCGATGGTGTCTTCATGAACTTCGTGCCCTTCATGGTGAAACCCGTCTTAAGCAAACCATAGTATGCAAAGAAATCACAATTATGCGCCTAAATTGAAGGAAAAAATGGTAAGAAGGCTTGACTCGCTATTTTAATTGGTATAAGGACTTTTTCTTGGTGCAGGGGACGACCTGTTGCTGGATCTAATGGATGGTATCGCCACCATTTTAAAATAATTCATTGAAAGGAGATTTTCCGAATGGCTTTTAATCCCATCGTCGATCAAGAAAAGTGTGTTGGTTGCGAAGAGTGCGTGGATGTCTGTCCGGTTGAAGTATTCGAAATGAAGGACGGCAAATCCGACCCCGTCAATGCCGAGGAATGCCTTGGATGCGAAAGCTGCGTCGAAGTTTGTGAAGAAGGCGCAATCGTCGTAGAAGAGACCTAATCACGCCCTGTTAAAATCCCCCTGATCCTGAAGACTGAATTCGGAGCAGGGGGATTCCCTATCTGTTTTCCTTCCATATTTCTGTCTAAAAGCGCAGGGAAAGCCCCACCATTAACGCGTAGGAGGTCCAGTTGACCTCATTCAATTGGGTTTTAGCGGTAGTCCGATCGGCAAAGAATACCTTACTCGTGCCGTTGTCCGTTGACCAGTCCTGGTAATCAAAATTAGCATTCAGTGCCCAGTATTGATTAAGCAAGCAATTGAGTCCTGCCCCGATGATAAATCCATTGTCGACGGTATTATGTTTGAAACTCTTCGGATGGGCAAAATCGTCCAAGGGTATGAAAGTTCCGACAACGGTTCGTCCGAATCTGAAGGGATAGCCGACCGCCACGGAGGTGTCCCACACATGCCCATCTTCGGTACTATTGTTCGAACGGGAAAACTCAAAGGTACGATTGGCGGAGCGTTTTTTTGACAACTGTTATAAATCCATCATTTCAGAACTCCAATTGCTGTTTTTTGCATCGGCATGCAGCGAGCAATTCTGAAGCCATTTTTGCGCCCTGACAGTGAAAATGTGGAATCGGAGACAATAATTTTTTCACAAAAGCACAAAAACCCCCTACGATATTGCCTACCTGCAGGGCCGGCGAAAACACGAAAATTAGACAAGAAAAATTTCGTGCTTTCAAAATTTCGTGTTTCCGTAATGAGAACTATGTTTTCTCATCAAAGCACTGAAATATGCAGTTAGATAATATTTGATATAGAGGCGATTCAAGGCAATTCGGCGGCTTGCGAGTTGCAACAATCTGTGATAATTCTAATTTCATGAAACAATACGTTATCGACGAGCTCCGCCCTGAAGATCATAAGGCCCTCAAAAAATATCTGGATGAACAATTTGGGCCGGCTGAATTGGGCGGGATCTACTGGATACCGATTGAGACCGATTCGTTGACCGATATCCAGCTTCAGCATGAAGAATGCCGTCCGCACTACCTGGCCCTCGACCTTGATCCGGGCCGTCTGGCTTGCGAACTGCTTGTGCGCACCAAAAACCGTATGAGTTGCGAGTGCATTCAATATGCCACGGAAAAACAACGTAACTGGTTGATTGAATTGATCGATAACATGTTTAACTGCCTGGAGATAGCGAGCTGATTATGATCCGTACGGCTTTTATTATTCTGTGGGTGGTGCTGACAACCTCTTTTTTCAGCTTTATTGCCATCACCGCATCATTTTTTTCCCGCACGGGTGATTGTGTTCACATCATTGCCAGGATCTGGGCCCGATCTATTTTAATGGTCAGCCGCGTTCATGTCAGCATCAATGGATTATCTAATATTGAACCGGATAAATCCTATATTTACATGGCCAATCATCAGAGCAACTTTGACATTCCGGTTCTTTTGGGGTGTCTACCCGTTCAATTCAGATGGCTTGCCAAAGCCGAACTTTTCAAGATTCCGGTGTTCGGCCGGGCCATGCGTGGCGCCGGCTATGTCAAAATAGATCGCTTCAATCGAGAATCGGCCTTTGAGAGTATTAGTGAAGCAGCTCAAAAAATGAAAAACGGCGTTTCTGTCATGATATTTCCGGAAGGCACCCGCAGTAAAGACGGCAGTATCAAAGCCTTTAAGAAAGGCGGTTTTGTCATGGCCGTTGACTCCGGTGTTCCAATTGTGCCGGTTATTATTCGAGGGACCTGGCCCATAATGGCCAAAAGCAGTTTGTGGATTAATCGCGGCGACGTCGAAATGGAGATCGCCAAACCCATCAACACCATCGACTACTCCCGGGAAACAAAAGAGGACCTTATGGACAAGGTCAGAAGTGTTATTTGCCAGAAGTTTGATGGAGCTGGATAGGGTTACGGGTTCCGTTTTGCGGGGTCGGGCAATCGTCCTCCTCGTCGTTCTCGTCCTCGTAATCGAATAAGCTGAAAAGCCGAAGAACGAGTACAAGGACGAGTACGAGTGCCTCTCGTACTGCGAGTTGCGGGTTACGTGCTGCAGGTTGGGATAATTAAATTGAATGAGTTGATTAACTTGATTGCTGGGGCGTCGGTAAGTCAAATAGACTGAAATCCTCTTAACCAATCAACTAATCACCTAAATTAACTAAGAGATTATTTTAAATATTTGGCCTTTATAATTGGCCATATTTAAAAAATTTAAAAAATCGAGTTACCAACAAAATATGTCTGTGCTTAAAATTATTCCGCTTGGCGGATTGGGAGAAATCGGCCTGAATATGATGGTGTTCGAATACGGGAATACCATCTTTGTGGTCGATAGCGGTTTGATGTTTCCCGAGGATTATATGCTCGGGGTAGATTTTGTTATACCGAATATGGATTACCTCCGCCAGAATCAATCAAAATTAGCCGCTGTCGTGCTAACCCATGCCCATGAAGATCATATCGGCGCTCTGCCATACCTGATTAGAGAAATCAAAGTGCCGGTTTTCGGGACGCCCTTTACCGTGGGACTGGTGCGCCACAAACTCCAGGAGCTTGAACTGCTTAGCATCGTCCGAGCTGCACGAAATCAGCCTGGATGAAAAATTGCGGTTGGGTCCGTTTGATATTGAGTTTATCCGGGTGGGGCACAGTGTCGTCGACGGCGTGGGACTGGTGATCCATACTCCATGCGGGACCCTGGTGCATACCGGCGATTATAAGATCGGCTATGGTGCTGTCGGGGGTATGACGACAGATTTAAACAAATTTGCCGGATGCGGTGAAAAAGGGGTGCTGGCCCTGTTGTCCGATTCCACCAATGTTGAAAAAGAAGGCTATACCATTTCCGATAAAGAGGTTGGTGAGACACTGGACAAAATTATTGCCGATAGCCACGGCCGGGTCATTGTGGCCCTGTTTGCCTCCAATATTGCTCGAATTCAGCTTATTGTCGATATCGCCCGGGCCAGGGGAAAAAAAATTGTGATCAGTGGCCGAAGTATAGAGGTCAGCGTAAATATTGCCAAGGCCCTCGGACATCTGACGATTCCTGAAGACATGGAAATCGATATCGAGCAGGTGTCTGATTTTCCCGATGATGACATCATCATGATAACCACCGGAAGTCAGGGAGAGCCCATGTCGGCACTGGCACGGATGGCCTCAGGTATTCACAAGCAAATTAAAATAAAAGCCGGTGATTCGGTTATTCTGTCTTCTAAATTCATTCCTGGCAATGAAAAAGCCATCGGCAAGATCATCAATAATCTCTATCGAAATGGTGCCGACGTTATTTATGAAAAAATTTCCGATATTCATGTGTCGGGCCATGCTTTCAGAGAAGAGTTAAAGCTGATGATCAACCTGACCAAGCCTGAATATTTTATTCCCGTCCACGGCGAATACCGCCATTTGATATTACACACCAGGCTGGCCAAAGAAGTGGGGGTGGCCGAGAACAAAATCCTGCTGGCGGAAAACGGTCAGATAATTGAATTTGATGAAAGCGGCGGCAGGCTTAACGGGAGCGTCACAACAGGCCGGGTGCTTATCGACGGTAAAGGCGTGGGTGATGTAGGGCGCAGTGTGCTCAAAGAAAGGCGGGTCCTCTCAGAGGAGGGAATGGTTGCCGTGACAATTGCCTTTGATGAGGAAACCGGTATCATCATGTATGGACCGGAAATTCTTTCCCGCGGGTTTGTCTTTGAAACTGAAACCGGCCATCTGCTTGAAGATGCCCAATGCGTTATCTTAGAGATTGTTGAGGAAATTGCCTTTGATGCGCCCAATCGGGTAAACAAAATCCGATCTAAAATCCAAACTGCCTTACGGCAATATTTTTTCTTTACCATCGGACGTCGTCCGGTTATACTTCCCTTTATTATGGAAGTGTAACTGGTTATTCGATTTTGGATTTGTGATTTCGGATGACGAGTAACCAGGAACCAGCAACCCGTAATCAGATAAAACCCAATGCGCAAAGAAATATACGGAATCATACTTTTTTTTCTCGTTATTTTTAGCCTGATCAGCCTTTTATCCTACAGTCCTGCTGACCCCTCAATTAATAATGCCAGAGCCGCCGGGCAGATTCACAATCTATTCGGCATTGTCGGGGCGCATGTTTCCGGCATGCTGATCGGTCTGTTCGGGTTAGGGGCATTCTGGATTCCGATTTTATTACTGCTGGCGAGCATACATTTTTTTGGGAACCATCCCAGCAAAGCCCTGATTTCCACCCTGGTGGGCGGGATTATCCTGGTGGTCATCACCGGTGCGCTTCTGTCCCTGCGGCAAAATCAAATTATCTTATTCGGCAATAAATTTTCAGCCGGCGGAATCGTTGGTATTCCCTTCAAAGCCTTTCTGGTGAAGTATACCAATTTTGCCGGCAGTGCCATTATTTTAATTCTGCTTTGGATCATCGGATTTATTCTGGCTACCGGATTTTCCCTGATTGCTTTTGGCAAACGAATCTATCAGTGGATGAACTTAATCAATGACCGCCTGACGACATTTTTTTTAAAACGCAGGGAGAAAGCCAAAAAACGTGTCCGGGTTGACAAAGAAAAAATTGCCAGGCGGTCCAAAACGATTAAAATCAAAGCCAAGCCGGCCAAACCCATTAAGGCAGCCCCTCCCCCCAAACAGGAAGTCTTTGATTTTATGCGCAGCGGCAAGGGCTATCGGATACCGCCGTTCAGCTTTCTTAGTGATCCGGATGAAACTCCGGTTTCTTCGGATGACAAAAACTTGCGCATGCAGTCTCAACTGCTAGAAAAAAAGCTGGAGGATTTCGGGGTTCACGGAAAGGTGGTCGCCGTATCCCCCGGCCCCGTGATCACCACCTATGAATATGAACCTGCCCCAGGGGTGAAGATAAATAAGATTGTCAATCTTTCCGACGACCTTTCACTGGCTTTGCGCGCGATCAGTATTCGGATTGTGGCGCCGATTCCGGGAAAGGCCGTTGTCGGCATCGAGGTGCCGAATGTCAACCGTGAGAAAGTGCGCTTCAAGGAAATCGTGGCATCCAGTGTGTTTGATAAGTCCAAATCGAAACTGACGATTTGTCTGGGTAAGGATATTGTTGGAAATCCTGTGGTTGCGGCCCTTGATAAGATGCCCCATTTGTTGATAGCCGGAGCAACCGGTACCGGAAAGAGCGTGGCATTGAACGCGATGATATGCAGCCTCCTTTATAAGGCCACCCCGGACGATGTTAAACTTATTATGGTCGATCCGAAAAGGATTGAGCTTTCCAGTTATGATGGAATTCCCCATTTGATTACACCGGTGGTTATCGATGCAAAAAAAGCGACCAATGCCCTTTTCTGGGCGGTAAGAGAGATGGAGAGACGCTACGAGCTGCTATCCAAAATGAATACCCGAAACATCGGCCAATATAATAAAAAGATCGAAACTAGTGAAAAACCGGATGAAGATAGCGAATGGCAAAAGCTACCCTACCTGGTGATCGTGATCGATGAGCTCGCCGATCTAATGATGCTGGCCTCCCGGGACGTGGAGGTTACGCTGACCCGACTGGCACAGATGGCGCGGGCCGCCGGAATTCACCTCATCCTGGCGACCCAGCGGCCGTCGGTGGATGTTTTAACCGGCATTATCAAAGCCAATTTTCCGACCCGGCTGACATTTCAGGTTTCCTCTAAAACCGATTCACGGACCATTATAGATACCAACGGCGCGGAAAACCTGCTGGGCAGCGGCGATATGCTGTTTTTGCCCCCGGGAACGGCTAAATTACAGCGGATTCACGGCGCATACATTTCCGAGAGCGAACTGACTCAGATTACCAAATTTCTTTGCACCCAGGCCAAACCGGAGTATGACGATGAGGTCACCGAAGCCGCAGCCGTCGACGCCGCGGCCGACGAGGAACAGGAATATGACGAACGCTATGACGACGCGGTTGCCCTGGTTACCAAGACGGGACAGGCATCTATTTCCATGATTCAACGTCATTTGCGCGTGGGGTACAACCGGGCTGCCCGCATGGTCGAGGTGATGGAGAAAGAGGGAGTCGTCGGGCCGTCGGACGGGGTCAAACCCCGGGAGGTTCTGGTGACCGGTTATGAACGTAGAAGGTAACAGGTAGTTAAAAGGTTTCAGGTAGATAGCGGATTCAAAGGTCCAGGAGATGTCACATCGTTCAGAAGGTCTAGCGTTTTAAGCGCTTACAAAGCTACATGAGTGACTCGATTACTGAACCTCTGAACTCTAAGACGCTCGAGCCTAGCGCCATCTAGACATCCTGATCACGCCTGCGGATCCGTGAACACCTGAAACCGAAATGCATCAGGCCTGACTCACCGACACCTGAAACAGAATAGGCACCAGTCGGGCAATCAAATATCTTTTATGGAAATAGATAAAGAGCTACTCGCGAGCGTCAAGGGCTTTCTCGATGAGGAAGAAGGCCGATGTCTTTATGAGATTGCACTCGAAGCTGGACGCCTGGGGCCCTGTCTGGAGATTGGAAGCTATTGCGGTAAATCGACCCTTTATTTAGCGGCGGCCTGTCAAAAAAGTCACAGCATCCTGTTTTCCATTGATCATCATCGGGGATCCGAGGAGCAGCAGCCCGGTGAGGAATACTTTGATCCGGATTTGTATGACCCCCAAACCGGTGGGGTGGATACCTTTAAGGCCTTTAAAACCACCATTGAACGCGGGGGGCTTGAAGACACGGTAGTTCCCATTGTGAGCCGCTCCGAGGTTGCCGCCCGCCTGTGGGCAACGCCGTTGAGCCTGGTCTTTATCGATGGCGGTCATTCAACGGAGGCCGCTTGTACGGACTACCACGCCTGGGCCGGGCACATTCTTCCGGGCGGCTTTCTGCTCATTCATGATATTTTTGTCGATCCGTCCCAGGGAGGGCAGGCGCCCCATCACATATATAACCTCGCGCTGGAATCCGGCTTGTTTCATAAGGTTAAGATGGTTAAGACACTGGGGGTGCTTAAAGAAGGTATAGCGGTTGCGGGTGATGCATGGTTGATCTAATCTGATGCCTTTCGTCGTCCTCGTTCTCGTCCTCGTCCTCGAAAAGCAGATGACCGAGGACGAAGGACGAGTACAACGACGAGTAGGAGTCCCCATACTTCGATCTTATACCACGTATTCAATATCTGAGCCTTGGTCCCTGAACCGTATCCCTATTTATTTCTTTTTTAAAATACACCACGACGCTTTTGCCCAGAACCGGATTCAGCAGCTTATCCAGCAAACCGGTGACGCGCGGCTTTTTCATTATATCCCAGGTAAGAAATTGGTGATACAGGTTGACTGCCGGCGAATCTTTGCGATCAGGTCCCACAAGGCATTTCAACCACCAGAAAGGCGTGTGCAGACTGTGCGCAAAATGACGGGCCCACATGCTGACGCCGGCCGAGGTCAGATCTGAAATTAGCTGGTTTTGTTTGAAAATTCGAACATGTCCCCCGTTGCTGCTGGCATAGGCCGGTGAAAGAAGCCAGCAGATGCGTTCCGGCCAGTACCTGGGAACACTGACTACCAGATTGCAGCCCGGCTGCAGCACCCGGACGATTTCCCGGATGGCCCCCCGGTGTGATAAAATGTGTTCCAGGACTTCGGAGCAAATAACCAGATCGAAATAGTCATCTTTAAACGGCAGGTTGATGACATCCGCCGCCGACAGCGCCCAACTCCCCCCCCGTGTTCGCCCAGACGGTCATGAAGTTGGAGCCGGTCTCTGGCTTCATTCAAATCGTCAAAGTTCAGATCGACCCCGATGGCAGTAATATCCCGGCATTGATACGCGGCACAGGTATGACGTCCGGAACCGCATCCGATGTCCAGGATCTTGGAGCCGGGTTTGACCGTCAGTCGATCAAATTCTACGGTGACCATCGATGACCTTCCGGTAGGCCGTTACTGTTTTTTCAGCGGCCTTTTCCCAGGTAAAATGCTTTTGAACCCGCCGGTAGCCTGCGATTCCCAGTTTTTTGGCCCGTATCGGGTTGTTGAGAAGTTCCCGAATAGCGCCGGCCAGGGCGTTAGAATTTGCCGGTTGCACTAGAACACCGGCATCACCGACAACCTCAGGCAGCGCACCACCTGTCGTACTGATAACCGGAACGCCGCAGGCCATGGCCTCACCCACCGGCAACCCAAACCCTTCATACACTGAAGGAACGACAGCGACCGTTGCTCTGGCATATTGTTGAACAAATTCCCGGTCGTCAATCCGCCCGGTGAAACTGATGCGGTGGCCAATACCCAGCTTTTGAATCAGTTTTACAATATCACCATCTTTTTTGGGCTCCCCGACGACGGTGATGTTGATATCCTGAATTTTCTCCAGTTCGGCCACGGCCTGGAAAAGAAAGAAGAGACCTTTTAAAGGAGTATCGGCACTGTTGGTGACAATGACCCGGTTTTTTTCCCTTTCAATTTGGTCGATGGGATAAAACAGCTTGGTATTGATGCCGTTGGGGACAATGCTGAACTTATACGCCGGTATGCGGAAATCCCGGCTGATGTCCTTTTGGGCCGAATTTGATACGGTTATGATACGGGCAAGGGACCTGGACACCCGCTTCTGCATCCCGACAAAGGAATACCATCGCCACTCTTTCATCTTCCTTAAAGGTGAAGAAACCGATCGGATGGCAATTTTTCTGTCCACGGTGATGGGGTGATGGATGGTGGCTATGGTGGGGATCAATTTATTCAGGGCCCAGATGCCATAGGACAGGCTTTGGTTGTCGTGCACAATATCAAAAGCGCGCAGCCTGGATTTTAAATGCAGGTAGGCCCTTAGCCCGAAAGTAAAGGGCTCCGGAAATCCCATTGTGGAAACCCCCAGCCACTCCATAAGATTAATGGGATCCGAAAGTTCGCCAAGGGACGGCACCCGAAAGGGATCTGCGGGGTCATACAGATCCAGGCCTTTGAGGTGGTGCAGTGGGATATCGTCATCTAACTGCGGATCCGGTGGGCCTGATACAACCGCTACCCGGTGTCCGAGATCTTTAAGCGCCCGGCTTAAGTTTTTCAGGTAAACGCCCTGCCCGCCGCAGTGAGGATTGCTACGATAACTTAACAGGCAGATATTCAATGGCGATCGAGCTTGCATAGGTGCCTTCAATTACAGGGTCTTTGTTGACCCCGTCAAGGGGTTTTGTCGAAGCGGGTTTTATTTCCGATGCATTGGCAAGATTTTCATGAAAATTTATCCAGATAAAGTCGCTATCATGAAAGTATCGATGCGCAAATCACGGTTTAACATTGAGATTTCGAATTTGGATAATGCTTGTTTGTAATTGTGCTTGGTAATTGCGAAATTTGGACTGAAAATCTGATTATCAGATGACTGCGCACATTTCACGCATGTCGTGTATCATTCGACGCAATTGTGGATAGACTGAAATCCGAAACCTGAAACCCCAAATATAATATATTTCTGAAATAGTCGGCTGAAATGGATAGCGAACTTCCAAAAAAAGTGACATTGATCGAGGTCGGACCCCGGGACGGATTTCAGTTCGAAAAACAGATTATCCCCACCGAAATGAAGGTGAAGATTATCTGCCGACCTGATGGAAGCCGGTCTGAGACATATCCAGGTTGCCTCATTTGTAAATCCTTCACGCGTGCCCCAGATGGCGGATGCCGAAGAGGTGGTAAGCCGGTTACCTGAACCCGCAGGGGTTATTTTCAGCGGACTGGTTCTGAACGCCAAAGGTCTTCAGCGGGCGCTGCGGACAGGATTGAAGCATGTGGAAATTTCCATCTCCGCCAGCGACACCCACAGCCGGAAAAATGCCGGAGTGGGCTTTGATCAGGCCGCTGCCCGGATGAAGGAGATGATTCGGCTGGCCCGTGCGGAAAACATGGGTGTGCGTGCCGGTATTCAATGCGTATTCGGCTGTGTGTATGAGGGAAATATCAGCCGGGAACGGATCCTTCGTCTTGTCCGTTATTATGCAGCCAATCAGGTGGATGCGATTGCCCTATCCGATACTACCGGTATGGCCAATCCGTTATCCGTAAAGCGGTTGTTAAAGATCCTGATTCCGGAATGTGGAAAAATTCCAATTATTCTCCATCTGCACGACACCCGCGGGTTGGGTCTTGCCAATGTAATGGCTGCTCTGCAATGCGGTGTTACTCAATTTGATACGGCCATGGCGGGTATGGGCGGCTGCCCTTTCGTCCGGGGGGCTGCCGGCAATATTGCTACCGAGGACACCGTCCATTTGATGGATTCTATGGGAATTAACACCGGCATTGATATTGTCGGAGTAAGCAAATGTTCACATTATCTTGAAAACTATCTTAGCAAACAGTTTCCCGGAAGGATGCATCGCCTGTTGTCGCAGCAAAATTTGCGACATTAGCCTTCTCATAACTTCCTGCCTTTCGACGAACAGACTGAACATCTGTCTAAAGTTTCTCCCATAATAGTCGATATAAGACTTAACAAGTTTACCCCACCACACAGATTGAGCAGTTTTTTCGGATTTTACAACATGAATGATGTGAAAACAGAGACAATTCTCTTTGTGGACGATGAAGAGAGTATTTTAAACGTTGCCAGTGAATTTTTCAGGCGGCAGGGCTACCAAACGCTTACGGCGAGCAATGGTGTCGAAGCTCTGGAAATCCTTAAAAATGAAAATGTGGACTGTTGTTTCACCGATATAAATATGCCTGAAATGAATGGCCTCGATCTTGCCGAAAACATCAGATTGCGGGATAATACCATGCCGGTAATTGTCATGACCGGGTATCCCTCCATGGAAAATACGATTCAGACCATTAAAAACGGCGTTGTTGATTTTCTAATCAAGCCTGTCAATCTCAAGCAGATGGAGCTTTGCATGCGGCGTGTATTAAGGCAACGAGCGCTGTTTGTAGAAAATGTTTTGTTGAAACAGGAGGTCAAAGGAAAAGAGCGCCTGGAAAAGCTTAACCAGGAATTGATTTATAAGGTTGAGGAATTGCACATCTTAAATAAAATCATGGGCAGTTTTACCGCCATTGTCTCCACCAGCGACGTTTTTAAGCGTGCCGTCGATATGGCCCTTGAGATCACCCACGCTGACAATGCCATGTTTTACGTGATCAACGAGTCGGTCAATCAGCCTTTTGAAGTGGCCTCAGCAAAAGCAAAAACCGTCGCGAAAGATAAAATAGCAGGGGCTGCTTCCCAGCCGGCCTCCAGCCCGGCGCCTCTGTGCGGTTTAATTATGGAGGTTGTTGCCGATGAGATTCCGCTGCTGGTCACCAATAATAATGGTGCCCGTGGACTGCCGTCGGAGTTGGGATCTGTCATGGTGGTGCCGTTGCAGATCCGGGAAAAGGTTTTTGGGGTTTTGACGGCAAGTCTCAGGGAAGGTGACGTCCGTTTTACGGAAAAAGATTTATTTTACCTCTCCTTTATGGCCAAAAGCGTCGCCCATTCAATTGAAAATCTGGCGCTGTATGAAAATATTTATGAAAACCTGTTTGCAACCCTCTATGCTTTCGTCAACGCGGTTGAAGCAAGAGATCTGTATACCCGTGAGCATTCAAGTCGCGTAACGGGATTATCAATAATTATCGGCAAACAACTGGGGTGTAGAGGCGAAGAACTGGATATTCTAAATTTTGCCGGTCACCTGCATGATATCGGCAAAATCGGAATTAGAGACGATATTTTACTGAAACCCGGCCGCCTGACCGATGAGGAATTTGCAAAGATTAAGGAACATCCGACTATCGGTGCCAATATACTGGAGCAGATGGGATTTTGGGAAAAAGAGCGGCAGATTATTCGTTGCCATCACGAGCGTTATGACGGTACCGGATATCCGGATGGGTTAAAACAGGAGCAGATTCCTTTTTTAGCCCGGATTATGTCGGTGGCTGACGTATACGATGCGATGGCGTCAGATCGAGCCTACCGCAAACGTATGGAAGAAGAGGTCATTCTCAAAATTATAAATGAAGGTGCCGGTACCCAGTTCGACCCGGATGTTGTGGCGGCGTTTTTAGAAGTTTATAATCAGGGAGCCATTAAACGGTACATGGAAACCGGTCAGATCGATGAAAATGACCGCAATCTTGCCGCCCCGGCATTATCATAGCATTACAAAACCCGAACTAGATAAAATAAAAGCGGATTAGCCATTTAGCTAACCCGCTTTTTTTGTTATACTATTTATTGGTCGGGGCGATCCGCCGATGGCGGACGACCCCTTGTGCTTTCAGATTAATCTGAGAATGCAAAGATGGAGCGAAAGAATAAGAGAATTAGGATATGCTTGGATGATAATTTTGGTCGGGGCGAGAGGATTTGAACCTCCGACCCCTTGAACCCCATTCAAGTGCGCTACCAGACTGCGCTACGCCCCGACTCAGAATTTGTGACTAACATGTTGATAAACTCCTGTCAAGACAGGATGGGGGCTTTGCAGGGAAACTTCAAAGTAATTCTGATCTATTTACTAATCTGCATGTATAACTGAAATAGAGCTTGGGGATTTAAAGATTATGAAAAGCATGAAAATCCAAGTTCCGGCCAGGCTTAAACCGGGAGACAAAATCGGAATTGCGGCGCCGGCCGGTCCGTTTGATCGTGAATTATTTTTGCGGGGCGCACGTATTTTGGAGGAAATGGGATTTAAGGTACATGTGCCCGAAGGGCTGCTCGATGCCCGGGGGTTCCTTGCCGGTACAGATAAACATCGAGCTGAAATTGTTAATCAACTCTTTGCTGATAAATCCGTTGAAGCCATTGTGTGCGCCCGGGGAGGATATGGCTCGCTTAGGATTCTTCATCTGTTGGATTTCGACACCATTGCGCAAAATCCGAAAATATTTATAGGCTTTAGCGACATCACGGCCCTTTTGACTGTTTTATTCGACCGCTGCGGACTGGTGACTTTTCACGGGCCGGTGGTAACATCCCTGGCGGATGCCAATCGGACTACCAAACAATCCCTATCGCAAGCGTTATCATCAGACCGCAAACTGGATGTCGAGGTAACCGGCGGTGTCACTGTCAAGTCCGGATCAGGGGAGGGAATTCTTTGCGGAGGCAACCTGACGACTTTGTGCCATCTGGTGGGGACACCTTTTGCTCCGAGCTTTGCCAACAAGCTCTTATTTCTTGAAGACCGGGCAGAGGCGCCATACAGAATCGACCGGATGTTGATGCAGATGAAGCTGGCCGAATGCTTCCAAGGATTGGCCGGAATCGTGCTGGGAACATTTGAAGATTGCGGACCGATCGAGGAGATTATAAATATCATAAAAGAAATATTTGCTGATTGCCAAATACCGATTATGGCAGGTCTGGATGCCGGGCATGGTAAGCACAATCTCACCCTTCCCATGGGTATAGAAGCGACCCTTGACGCCGACCGGCATTTGCTGGCCTATCACCGAGCAGCGACTACCGGGTAGTGGCAAGTTGTCCGTAGACAGTTGTTATGGGTTAAACGCCTTTCAACTAAAAGTGTCCAGTTTGGATAAACCGGCAAATCTCAAATCTCAAATTACAAATTATATCCAATGACTAAAATCGAACAAATGATGCAGCAGGCGGTCACCGACAAAGTGTTTCCTGGCGCCGTATTGCTCGTATCAAAAAAAGGAAACCTTGTATTCCACGATGCCTTTGGCTTCAGGGATTTGCTTGCCAACCCCCCCATGACCATCGACACCATTTTTGACCTTGCATCTTTGACCAAGCCCCTGGCGACCACGCTGGCAGTGATGGTGTTGGTTCAGCAAAAAAAAGTCGGATTGGATCAAAATTTGGGTGATGTCCTGCCGGCGTTTGAAAAGGACCCAAAGGCATCCATTAAAATTAAACATCTCTTGTACCATAATTCCGGGCTTGCTGATTACAGGGCATTTTATAAAAAAATTGAGCACCTTCCGCTGGAAAAACGAAAAACAGCCCTGAGAAAATTACTGGTAAAAGAACCGCTTGTTACTCCCATTGGTGGCCGGGTGGTTTACAGTGATATCGGGTTCATGATTCTGGAATGGTTGATTGAGAAAATAGGCGGAAAAGGGTTTGATCACTTTGTATCCGAGATGATCTACTCCCCTTTGGGGCTGGATCTATTTTTTATAGACTTGAAGGCTGCTCGCAAACCCGGGGTATTTGCCGCAACCGAACATTGCACCTGGCGGCGACAATTGCAATCCGGTCAGGTGCATGATGAAAATGCTTTTGTGGTCGGCGGTGTTCAGGGCCATGCAGGGCTTTTCGGTACCGCCTTAGATGTGTATCGCCTCCTGAGCCATCTGTTATCGGCCTACCAGGGGCAGCCTTCGACCCAACTGTTCCAACCAGATATGGTTCGATTGTTTTTTCGTCGATGGGCGGACAGCGATAAAGCACTCGGTTTTGATGCACCGAGTTTGAGCGGTTCAAGCTCCGGCAAGTTTTTTTCCCGCAAAAGCGTCGGTCATCTGGGTTTTACCGGTACATCTTTCTGGATGGACCTTGACCGTGCCATTATTGTCATTCTGTTAACCAACCGCGTCCATCCGACACGTGCCAATGACGCGATTAAATCGTTCCGGCCGGAACTGCATGACGCTGTCATGCAGGTCCTTTTAGGTTCAGAGGTTCAGCGTTGCTAAAGTCAACGTTCGGGGTACACCGTTCAAGGTTAAAAGGTTCAAATTGTCGGCCTCAATTTGGTCTCACCTTCCCCAACCCCAAACCCTGAACCCTGAACTCTGAACCTTTTTTTCCAGGGCATCATTTTTTTGGTGATTAATTCTTCTTGTAGTGTTATGATAACTCTGATAGTAATTTACTGATTTATTTCTATTATATTGGTTTTGCGCTTTAAGCTTCGCAACGCTTTCCAAACCTATAGAAGCTTAATTCCCGGCGAATCAGACTGACGGCATCACAAAGCTTAGAAATATACCGATGTAAATATTTTTTAAAGCTGGGCTGTTGGCGTTCGGTTTCATTCCTTTTTGGTTAAGAATTAAACAAACCGGCACATCCAAAGTGCGCATTTATGAGGTATTATGAATCTTTTTTTAGATGGCATTCTGGGAATTTTTTCCAACGACCTTGCGATTGATCTGGGTACGGCCAACACCCTTGTATACGTAAAAGGCAAGGGTATTGTGTTAAGCGAACCGTCCGTAGTTGCAGTCAGCACCGGCAACCGGTCCAAAAACCGGGTGCTGGCCGTTGGCCTTGAAGCGAAAAATATGCTCGGTAAAACCCCGGGCAACATTCTGGCAATCCGACCTATGCGGGACGGCGTGATAGCTGATTTTGAAGTTACCGAAGCAATGCTGAGACATTTCATTCACAAAGTTCATAACCGAAGAACCTTTGTTCGGCCCAGGATTATCGTGGCCGTTCCTTCCGGAATCACCCAGGTTGAAAAGCGTGCTGTGAGAGAATCAGCTGAATCTGCAGGTGCCCGTGAAGTATTCCTGATTGAAGAACCCATGGCGGCCGCCATTGGTGCCGGTCTACCAATTAGCGAACCGACCTGCAATATGGTGGTTGATATCGGAGGCGGAACGACCGAGGTAGCTGTCATATCGCTCAAAGGAATTGTCTATAGCCGGTCCGTGCGGGTCGCCGGGGACAAGATGGATTCTGCCATTATCCAATATATTAAACGCAAATACAACCTGCTAATTGGTGAGCGAACTGCTGAAGTAATCAAAACTAACATCGGCAATGCGTATCCGGATCCGCAAAATTTGGAAACCATAGAAGTCAAAGGCCGTGATCTGGCTTCGGGAATCCCAAAAATTTTATCCATCGATTCGGAAGAGATCCGAATCGCGATCTCCGAACAAATTGATGCCATTGTCGAAACGGTTAAGATTGCCCTTGAGCAGACACCACCGGAACTGTCCGCCGATATTGTCGACCGCGGAATTATCCTGACCGGTGGCGGCGCTCTGCTTAAAAACCTGGACCGTTTGATTCGTGAGGAAACCAGCCTGCCAATTACCGTCACCGAAGATCCGTTGTCGACAGTTGCTCTAGGTTCGGGTAAAGCCCTGGATAACCTCGAATTTTTAAGGGAAGTACTCATAACCTGAGAATGCGGCTCAGACCTTAAAATACATTGTATTTTTCACGCAGACGGCGTGATAAAAAATCCGAAACATTCAGATCCATGTTTTCTAGAAAAATGGTCCTCATCGTTGGCGTCATCGTTTTGATTGCCGTCAACATTATTGTCCTTTCAGTTAGCAGCAGACGCTACACGACCTTTGGTCTGGAGCGAATCGCCATTTCTTTTATATCTCCCTTCCAGGAACTTGTTACCCGCACGATGCGGTTTACCAGGGACATCTGGTACCAGTATTTCTATCTGGTTACCCTTACCCGGCAAAATCAGATTTTAAGAACACAACTAAATCAGGCGTTTGAAGTTAACAACCAATGGCGTGAGACTGAACTGGCGAACACCCGCCTGCGCAATTTACTTGATTTTGAGAAGACCATTACCGGGATGGTAGTTGCTGCAGAGGTCATCGGCAAGGACCCATCGGCCTGGTTTAAAACGGTTATCATCGATAAGGGCAAATCCGACGGGCTGACCAAGGGTTTGCCGGTGGTGATGCCGCAGGGTATAGCCGGCCAGGTAATTGAAGTGTCGAATCACTATTCCAAGGTCATGTTGATTTTAGACCGCAACAGCGCCGTAGATGCCCTGGTGCAAAGAACCAGAGCCCGGGGTGTCACCAAGGGTGAATCAACGGATCGCTGCCGCCTTGACTATGTGCTGCGCAAGAATGATGTCCGTGTCGGTGATACCGTGGTGTCTTCCGGTTTGGACGGTGTTTACCCGAAAGGGTTACGGATCGGCCTTGTATCGGAAGTCATCGAACATGACGCCGATATTTTCCATGAAGTCATTGTAACGCCCTTTGTTGATTTTGAGAAACTTGAAGAGGTATTGGTGGTACTGGAAGTTCAAAAACACGATATGGCGAGTCGGCAATGAGTTATTGTTTCAATATAGGTATTTGTCTGGTTCTGGTCATTTTGCAGACCACGGTCATGCCATATTTATCTCTGCTGGACAGCCTTTATGATCTCTTGATCCCCTTTATTGTTTATCTCGGCCTGTTCCGGCCTGTTCGTGAGGGCCTGCTCTTTGTCTGTTTTCTCGGGTTTATTATGGACAATCTTTCCGGGAGTCCCTTCGGGCTTTATTTAACCAGCTATTTCTGGTTGTTTATTGGCGTAAAGGGGATCACCCAGTTGCTCCAGGTCGGCAAGCGATTGTTTATTATCACCTTTATCGTTGCCGCGGGAGTACTGGCGGAAAACCTCATTTTCCTGGGTTCTTTCGCAATCTTTAGTCCCGAACAGCCGCTTGCAGGCGATGCCGTTAAGATTGTTACCGCCCAGGTCCTGTGGGCCTTGCTTACGGGGTCTGTATTTTTAATAATTTTCAGAAACACACACGATTGGTTGGATGCCGGTTTCAGGGCCTTTTATGCCCGAAAACAGAATGAATAATGGTAGATAAGTATTTAAAAACAGCAGATGCCGAATGGTACAGGCAGCGCGTTACGGGTGTCATGATATGTGTCCTGGCGGCCTTTGCGGTTCTTTTGTTGCGGCTAATTTATCTCCAGGTGATCAGGGGCGAAGAATATCGTCTTCTGTCACTCAACAACAGGATTAGACTCCAAAGCATTGATCCGCCCAGGGGGCTGATTTACGATCGCAATGGTTATGTAATGGTGGAGAACAGGCCGTCTTTTGATGTCAGTATTACGCTAAAAGATGCCGGAAAGGTTGAAGAGACCATAGCAAAAGTTTCAGAACACCTCAATGTTTCTGACGAGGAATTAATGCTGAAACTAACTACCAGCAAGGGCGTCTCTGCTTATAAGCCAATTTTGCTGAAGCAGGATATCGGCCGCAATGCTCTGGCATCCATTGAAGCGCACAAATACCATCTTCCCGGTATCTCCGTAAATGTTAAGCTGCGCAGACATTACCTTAATGTTCAGGATGCAGCCCATCTTATTGGTTATTTGAGTGAAATCAGCCCCGATGAGCTTGCCGGCTAAAAAATATCCGGGACGTCGCAGAGGCGATTTCATTGGTAAATTCGGTGCCGAAAAGGCTTACGAGAATTATCTGCGCGGAACACGAGGCGGGCGCCAGGTCGAGGTCAATGCCAATGGTCAGGTGGTGCGGATATTAAAAACGGTTGCAGCCAAACCCGGCCAAAATATTCATTTAACCCTTGACCATGTTTTGCAAAAAAGGGCCGAGTTACTCCTGAGAGGCGTTGCCGGGGCTGCGGTGGCCATGGAACCAGGCTCGGGCCGAATTTTGGCTTTAGCCAGCAGTCCTTCCTTCGATCAGAACTACTTTGCAATAGGCATGTCCCACGACCAATGGGACACACTGATTTCCAATCCATTCCGTCCCATGGAGAATAAAGCCATTCAGGGTGAATATCCGCCTGGATCTACGTACAAAATTATCACTGCTCTGGCCGGATTGGAGGAAGGTGTTATCGATGAGAATACACAGGTATTTTGTCCTGGTTTCTACCGATTTGGTAATCGCACTTACCGTTGCTGGAAAAAAGGCGGTCACGGACAGGTAAAAATTCTCAAAGCCCTAACCGAGTCCTGCGACGTGTATTTTTATAAGGTTGGCGAATTGCTGGGAGTTGATCGATTGGCCTGGTATGCCAAGGCAAGCGGTCTGGGATCACCCACCGGAATTAATCTGGACAAAGAAGCCCGAGGATTGATACCGACAGCAGCCTGGAAAAAAAAGCGTACCGGAGTCCCCTGGCAGAAGGGCGAAACCCTGTCTGTTGCCATTGGACAGGGATTTAATCTAGCAACGCCACTGCAGATGGCGGGGATGACGGCAGCCATTGCCAATGGTGGAACACGATACAAACCGACCATTCTGGAGGCGATTAAAGCTCCGGATGATCGCATTTTGCATCAAAGTGAACCCCAGGTGATCGGGAAGGTGCCGGTCAGTGAGCGAACCCTGGAAATTGTGAAAACCGGCCTCTGGGCCGTAGTGAACAGCGACCACGGTACTGCTCGGGGCAGCCGTCTGGCGGATATTGAGATCAGCGGCAAAACGGGGACTTCTCAGGTTATCAGCCGCAAAAAGGATGACACCCGATCGGAAGAGGACAGACCGGCCCATCTCAGGCCCCACGCCTGGTTTGTTGCCTTTGCACCTTCTGAAAATCCATTAATTGCTGTGGCGGTCCTGGTTGAACACGGTGAGCACGGTTCCGGAGCTGCAGCGCCTGTAGCCAAGGAACTCATCAAGACTTATTTGAGAAAATCGTGGCCGGCCGATCAAGTGGCCTGGGGGAGTGATAGCAGCAACAAGGAAAGCTCACAGCTGATTGCTCATAGTAATAAAACGAAAGACCGGAGCCAGCGGCAAGCAGGGTTGGCCTCTTTACCGACCAGCGACCAGGAACCAGAAACAAGTGACCAGCGACAAGCCGCAAGAAACTAGTAACCAGTGAGGGAATCAGAAACAAGGAACCGAAACTAGAAGAATATGTTTGACCGACGACTCTTACAGTATTTTGATTGGGGGCTGCTGGGTCTCGCCAGTATAATTGGCGGTATTGGGTTGTTTACGCTCTACAGTGCCGTTACCGCCGAAACGCCGGAACCGCAAAAGATCATCTTTTACAAGCAGCTTGTCTGGTTTTCGACCGCCCTGGTTGCCATGACAGTTTCTTTTTCGGTTAACTATAAACTGCTGGACCGCTGGGGGCCGGTACTTTACATCGGCTGTATCCTTTTGCTGCTCTGGGTCCTTTTTTTTGGTAAATATGTCGGTGGGTCAAGGCGCTGGTTGATGTTGGGGCCGATATCCGTGCAGCCTTCGGAGTTGGCCAAGATAGCGGTTATGATTGCGCTTGCCCGATATTATTCAAAGGATGCCAACACCAGGGGTCACACTTTGAGAGAACTATTCAGGCCTGCTATTCTGACCTTCATCCCTTTTATTCTGATCGTCAAACAACCAGATTTAGGCACGGCCGGACTGATCCTGCTAATTGCCGGGTCTATTACCGTATTTGTAAAAATTGAGAGACGATCATTTGTTTATTTAATTGTATCCTGTGCTGCTGCGGTCCCCCTGGTCTGGTTTTTTTTAAAGGAATACCAGCAGCGGCGAATTCTGGTTTTTCTGGACCCGGACCTGGATCCGCTGGGAGCAGGGTATCACATTATACAATCCAAGATTGCCATCGGTTCGGGAATGATCTCAGGCAAAGGTTTTTTGAAGGGCACCCAGAATGCCTTGTCCTTCCTTCCCGAAGAACACACCGATTTTATCTTTTCCGTTCTGGCTGAAGAATGGGGTTTTATTGGCTCTGTTGTGATTGTTCTTTTGTTTCTGCTGCTGATATTTTGGGGCCTCAACATCGCCCAGGGATGCCGGGAACCCTTTGGAACTATTCTGGCAGTCGGAATCACCGCTATGTTTTTTTGGCAGGTAATCATTAATATCGGTATGACCATGGGATTGATGCCGGTAGTCGGCGTGCCGCTGCCGCTGGTAAGCTATGGCGGATCATCGGTATTGACAACTGCCATCGGTATTGGTTTACTGATGAATGTGAGTATGCGGCGGTTTATGCTGGAATGATTAACCATTAACTCCTCATTGAGCGTTTTCTGCTCAATGAGAGCAAGGATAAGCAAAAATTATGAAGAAAGAAAAAGGATCGGATCGAATTTCAACCTTTATCGGCGCTGATGCCAGTATTGACGGTAACATCGAATTTAAGGGCACCATAAGAGTTGATGGTACGGTTAAGGGCAAAATTTCCAGTAACAGCGGCACGGTGGTTGTCGGTGAAAAAGCCGTTGTCAACGCCGAAGTCTTTGTCAATGTGGCTGTAATTATGGGTGAGCTCAACGGCACCATCGATGCCAAGGAACGTGTTGAAGTCTACCCCCCGGGGAGAGTCGGAGGTGATATACATGCGCCGGTGATCTCCATTGAGCCGGGTGGTATTTTTAATGGGAATTGTGTGATGCAGGCCCAGTCAGACAAGAATGTTAAACCCGTATTTTTTGTAAAGAATCAACCGCAGAGTGAAAAAACAAAAGAAAAATAACGGGACGGTTTTTTGACAACCGCTATAAGGTCGAATCTCACCAAATTAGCTTTCCTCAACAACCTTTGGCAAGTCGGGTCGGTTGTGTCTTTGCCATCCCGGATAGGTAGTTGAGGTATCTATATTTTGTAACAATCCAGATTACTTATCTCCCCAGCCCCTTTTAGATACCTAACGATAAAAATTTTCAAAAAACCTTTGACAACCAAATATGTCAGATGATATAGACCGCCGCAGCCTCGCCGCTTCTTAAACAGGGAAAATATCATCGTTCTTGTGGTTTATGCCGCTGCTCAAAAATTGTTGATGGAGGTTTTTTTATGAAAATTTCTGGTATTTACCGGAAAAGTTTATCGCTTTCGTTATTTTTGCTTGCCCTGATTTGTCTTCTATTTCCCCTGCACGTCTTTGGCTCCGGCGGTGAGTCCGGCGGCGGCGGGGTAACCGTCACCCCTGACGGATCCGTCCTTATTCAAATTGCCAACTTCGTTTTCACCATTTGGGTGCTGAATCTGCTTTTATATAAGCCTATCCGAAAAATTTTACACCAAAGAAAAGAGAAAGTAGATGGTCTTGAACTCTCGATTGAAACCTCCACCAAAGATGCCCGGGAAAAAGATGAGGCTTTTGCGGCGGGGGTAAAAGAAGCACGGTCAAGAGGCATTGAAAAAAAGAACGCGTTGGTGCAGGAAGCGGCCGATGAAGAAAAATCAATTATTGCAGACATCAACCGGAAAGCCCAGGCAGAGTTAGTGGAAGTTCGTGAAAAAATTAAGAAAGAGGCTGGAGCAGCAAGGGATAGCCTGCAAAAAGAAGTCGATAGTTTTGCCGATCAAATCAGTGAAAAAATTCTGGGGAGGGCTGTTTGATGAAGATTTCCGGAACCGGCCGATCGCATCCTATGAAGAAAAATAAGACGGTCATTATCCTATATGTTCTGTTGTTTTTAGCGGTTTCAATCTCAACGGCCTTATGCGCGACCGCTGAAGGCGGTACCAAAGGATGGGTCTCAACGGATACCTTCCGGGTGATGAATTTTGTGGTGCTGGTGGTGGCGCTTGTTTTTGTTTTACGCAAACCTTTGTCCCAAGCGCTCAGCTCCCGCATCAAAGTGATCAAAGCCCAACTCGATGATTTGGAAGTCCTAAAGGCCGATGCGGAAAAACAGCTGGCCGAATACAATGAAAAACTGGCCCAGCTGGAAAAAGAGGCCGAAAAAATTGTCGATGATTATGTTCGTCAGGGCAACGAGGCCAAAGCAAGAATATTGAAGGAGGCTGAAGCCTCGGCCGCAAAGCTGCAGGTTCAAGCCCGCCGCAATATTGAACATGAGTTCGCCCAGGCAAAATTAGAATTGCAAAAAGAGATATTCGAGAAATCACTGGTGAAGGCCGAAGAGATTATACGAAGCAAATTTACGGGCGAAGATCAAGATAGAATTGTTGATGACTATTTGAAGAAGGTGGTGGCAGGATGAAAAATCTGGCGATTGCAAGGCGTTATGCCAAGGCACTTTTGCTGATCGGAAAAGAAGACAACCAAATTGATACCTACCGGCAAGAGCTTGAAGATTTTAGTGCCTTAATTGAAAAAGAAGGCGCTCTCGGGCAGGCCATCAACAATCCGCTTTACAATGCTGGAGGGCGGAAAAAGGTTTTGGGGACTGTCATTGAGAAACTGGCGCTCTCCCGGGTTATGAAATCCTTTTTGACCCTCTTGTTTGATAAGGGGCGGTTTGGTTATTTGAGCAGTATCAATGATTTTTATCAAAAGCTGGCCGACGAACTGGAAGGTATTGCGCGGGCCAGTCTGGTTTCGGCCACCGAGCTGTCATCGGAGACAGTCGATAAGATTCGCAGCACCCTGTCGGACAAGACAGGTAAAGATATTATTCTTGAAGTTGAACAGGATCCAGGCCTCATAGGCGGTATTGTGACTCGCATCGGCGATCTTGTTCTGGATGGGAGTATTAAAACACAATTACTCAACATGAGAGAATCATTAAAAAGGGGTGAGGGTGTCTAATGGAACTAAGAGCAGAAGAAATCAGTCAAATTATTAAAGAACAGATTACGGATTACGACAAAGAAGTTGAGCTGAGCGAAACAGGAGTTGTTTTGTCCGTTGGTGATGGTATCGCACGCGTTTATGGCCTTGAGAAGGTCATGGCTTTAGAGCTTGTTGAGTTTCCGGGTGGCATCCTGGGGCTGGTATTGAACCTTGAAGAGGACAATGTGGGCTGCGCCATCATGGGCGAAGATATCCATATTAAAGAAGGCGATATGGTGAAACGAACCGGCAAGATTGCCCAGGTGCCGGTTGGTGAAGCCGTGCTCGGGCGGGTTGTCTCGGCGGTCGGTGAGCCTCTGGATGGTAAGGGTCCGATTGATGCCAAAGAGTTTAGCCGGGTTGAAATGGTGGCCCCGGGTGTTATTGCTCGAAAAAGCGTGCATGAGCCCTGTTACACCGGTTTAAAGGCCGTTGACGCCATGACACCGGTGGGAAGAGGCCAGCGGGAACTGATCATCGGTGACCGCCAGATCGGCAAAACAGCCTGCGCCGTAGATGCGATTTTGGCTCAGAAGGATACCGATATTTACTGCATCTATGTGGCCTGCGGTCAGAAGCAATCTACGGTTGCCCAGGTCCATGCCGTTCTGGAAAAACACGGTGCCATGGAATACACCACCATCGTATCGGCCTGTGCCAGTGATCCGGCGACCCTGCAGTTTATTGCCCCTTATGCCGGCTGCGCCATGGGAGAATATTTTCGCGATAAAGGCCAGCATTCCCTGATTGTATATGACGATCTCTCCAAACAGGCGGCCGCCTACCGGCAGGTTTCCCTGCTGTTGAGACGTCCGCCGGGCCGTGAAGCTTATCCGGGCGATATTTTCTACAACCATTCCCGTCTGCTCGAGCGTTCGGCTAAAATGAATGACGAGCTTGGCGCCGGTTCTTTGACCGCGCTGCCGATCATTGAAACCCAGGCCGGTGACGTGTCGGCCTATATTCCCACCAATGTTATTTCGATTACGGACGGTCAGATATATCTCGAACCGGGCCTATTTTTTGCCGGCGTCAGACCTTCGATTAATGTCGGCCTTTCCGTATCCCGGGTCGGCGGTGCCGCCCAGGTAAAAGCCATGAAACAGGTGGCCGGGACCCTGCGACTGGACCTGGCTCAGTTTAGAGAACTGGAAGCTTTTGCGGCCTTTGGCAGTGACCTTGATGCCGCAACGCAAAAACAGCTGACGCGCGGGCAACGACTGGTTGAAATCCTGAAGCAACCCCAGTATCAGCCGCTGCCAATGGAAAAACAGGTCAGTATTCTTTATGCCGGAACCAAAGGCTATTTGGATGAGCTTCCGGTCGATGTCCTTGCCAAATATGAAGCCGGACTGTACGCATTTATTGAGGACAGATACCCGCAAATTTTTTCCGAACTTAAGGAAAAAGAAGCATTTTCAGATGACCTGGATAAAGTAATGGCCGAAGCCCTGAATGCCTACGGCGAGGAATTCAAGGATACGATCAAATAAAATCGAGGTGCGGGTTACAAGTTGCGGGTTACGGGTTGCGCGGGAAATCCTGACAAGCCGACCCCGCAACCCGCAACCCGAACCGCGCAACACGCGAGAAGGTTAATCAGTATGCCAAGCTTAAAAGATGTTCAGAATAAAATTGGCGCGGTAAAGAAGACCAAACAGATTACCAAGGCCATGAATATGGTGGCCACCTCGAGATTACGGGGCGCTCAGCAGAATATGGAAAATTTCCGCCCCTATGCCAATAAATTCTCGGAGGTGCTGGGGAGTCTGGCTCAAAAGTCCGGGGATGAAGCCAGCCCTTTGCTCGTGCCGCGTGAGGAAGTCAAAAAAATTCATGTGGTTTTATGTACTTCAGACCGGGGGCTTTGTGCGGGTTTCAACGTCAACCTGATCGAAAAAACGAGTGCCTTTGTTGATGAGAAAAAAGGGGATGCCCTTGAAATTTCCTTTACCAATTTCGGAAAACGGGGACGCGACTGGACCCGCAAGAAGGGTTTTTCGATTGTAGATGAGCATATCGGGGTTGTGGGTACGACTTTTAGCTTTAATGTCGCAGCCACCGCCGGGCGTAAGCTTGTCGATGGGTATCTTAACGGAGACTATGATGAGGTTTATGTTGTCTACGCTGAATTTATCAGTATGGGCCGACAGGTCCCCATGATAAAACAGCTGCTTCCGATCCCGCCGATCGAAACCGAGGATGATGCGGCCCCGGAGGAAACCGGAGAGTATCAGGCCGAGCACATTTGCGAACCTTCACCCGACAGTCTTTTGGGGGAATTATTGCCAAAAAGTGTACATGTACAGCTGCACAGCTGTTTGTTGGAGACGTCCACCAGCGAGCATGCCGCCCGCATGGCCGCCATGGACAATGCTACCAATGCATGTAACGATTTGATCGAAGATTTAACACTGCTATATAACAAGGCCCGCCAGGCTTCCATTACGGCAGAATTGATGGATATCGTCGGCGGTGCCGAGGCGCTCAAAGGATAGCGGTTGATTTAACCGTTCACGGGTTCAGAGGTTCTAAATTGTTTGGAGGTTAGAGGTCTGAGGTTTGAGGCAAATATGGTCCGATTCTTCTTTGCCTCAAACCTAAAGCGAAGCGCTCCTCTATCCTTAAACCCTGAACGGGGAACTCTGAACCCGTTAACGCTTAAAAAGTGATTAAATATTGATACAATAACGAGCCACAAATTAAACATTTTGGAGGTCTATAGATGGGAGAAAACATTGGGACAATAGCGCAGGTTATGGGGCCTGTTGTGGACGTGGAATTCGAGCAGGGCAATCTGCCGACGATCTATACGGCACTTAATATCACCAACCCGGCCATCAACGATGAAGAGGACAATCTGGTTGTTGAAGTCGCCCAGCATCTGGGTGACAATGTGGTCAGAACCATTGCCATGGATGTAACCGACGGTTTGGTGAGAGGGCAGCAGGTAAAAGATACCGGCAAACAGATTATGATGCCTGTGGGCGAGGCCGGACTCGGCCGTGTTCTCAACGTGGTCGGCCGGCCGGTGGATGGATTGGGACCGGTGAGTCAGGAAAAAATGATGCCCATTCATCGCCAAGCTCCCAAATTTACCGAACAGGATACCACCGTGCGGGTACTTGAAACCGGCATAAAGGTTATCGATTTGCTTGTCCCGTTTCCGCGTGGTGGAAAAATGGGCCTGTTCGGCGGCGCCGGTGTCGGCAAAACCGTTATTATGATGGAAATGGTCAATAATATCGCTTTGCAGCACGGCGGTATTTCGGTATTCGCCGGTGTCGGTGAAAGAACCCGCGAAGGCAATGACCTTTACCACGAGATGAAAGAAGCCGGGGTTCTCCCCAAAGCGGCGCTGATTTACGGGCAGATGACGGAGCCTCCCGGCGCAAGGGCGCGGGTGGCCCTTTCCGCTCTGACCGCCGCTGAATATTACCGTGATGTAGAGGGGCAGGATGTTCTTATTTTCATCGATAACATCTTCCGCTTTACCCAGGCCGGATCAGAAGTTTCAGCCCTTCTCGGGCGCATGCCGTCGGCGGTTGGTTACCAGCCGACGCTGGCGGTTGACCTCGGGGAACTGCAGGAACGGATTACTTCGACCGACAAAGGTTCTATTACGGCCGTCCAATGCGTCTACGTGCCCGCAGATGACTTGACGGACCCGGCACCTGCCACCACCTTTGCCCACCTTGACGGCACCGTGGTACTTTCACGTAAACTGGTTGAAAAAGGCATCTATCCATCGGTGGATCCGCTTGATTCGACTTCCCGAATTCTGGATGCGGCCTATATCGGGGATGAGCATTACCAGGTTGCCCGCCAGGTGCAGATAATCCTGCAAAAATATACGGAACTGCAGGATATTATTGCAATTCTGGGAATTGATGAATTGGCGGATGAAGACAAGATCACGGTTTCCAGGGCGAGAAAGCTGGAAAGATTTTTGTCACAGCCTTTTCATGTTGCCGAAGTTTTTACCAACACGCCCGGTGCCTATGTAAAAATTGAAGATAACATCCGAGGATTTAAAGAGATCATTGAAGGAAAACATGATGACCTCCCGGAACAGGCCTTTCATATGGTGGGAGGTATTGAGGATGCTATCGAAAAAGCCAAGAAGCTGTCTGCTGAATAACTGGAAATTTATCCGGACTAAACCGGAAAAAATTAATCACGAAAGCACGAAAGGATGAAAACACGAAAAAGAGGGAAAAACAATTTCGTGCTTTCTAATTTTCGTGTTTTCGTGGTAAAAATGCGGTGCCGTTTAGAAGCATTAAAATTGCATTTAGTTAAAACTATATAACGCACAATAACATTTTCAAGGTACTTATATGGCTGAAAATATTAAACTAGAAGTCGTTACCCCGGAAAGGGAAGTTGTCAACGCTATGGCGCAAATTGTGATGGCGCCGGGCAGCCTGGGTGAATTTGGTGTGCTATCCGGCCATACGCCTTTTATGACGTCGCTAAATACCGGTGTGATCCACTACCGGGATGAAAGCGGTAAGGATCAATATGTCTTTGTCAGCGGCGGATTTGCTGAAGCGCTTCCGGACAAAGTTACGGTACTGGCGGAGTCGGCCGAAAAAATGGAAGATATTGATCCGGAGCGGGCCAAAGAGGCTATGAAACGGGCAGAAGAGCGATTGGTGGCAGACCGTGCCAAGGAAAAGGTTGATATCGCCCGAGCCAAGGCAGCCCTTGAGCGGGCGATGGTACGCATAAAAATAGCCGGACTTTGAATCTTAAATCCAGGTAATTATTGCGGTCAACTCTTTTTCGGCGTTTACACCTGACGGGGATATTGTATAATATAGGGTAAGCCAACTTGTTGGTTTACCCTTTTTTATGCAACGAGGGACGGTATCATTGATTTGTAATTTGATGCCTGGGATTTGGGATTTTAAATAGCAGATGTGATTGTTTTAAACGAATTCTTTCATAATAAAACAGGTTGAATCAATGAAAAATAAAATTGCTGTGATCATCCTGGCCGCCGGTATGGGGACCCGTATGAAATCTGACAAAGCCAAGGTCTTGCACGAAATAACAGACCAACCCATGATCACTTATGTAGTTGATGCCGCACGAAAAGTTGCCGGTGCTAATGTGATAGTGGTCATTGGACACCAGGCCCAAAAGGTTCAGGACTGTCTGTCCGGTTTCGATGAACTAATATTCGCGCATCAGGATGAGCAGCGCGGTACAGCCCATGCCGTGTTATGCGCCTTACCGCATATCCCTGATCATTGTGAAGAAGTGGTTATATTATGCGGAGATGTGCCCCTTATCCAATCCGAAACGATAATTGATCTTGTAAAGGGTCATTTGGATAATACCCGAGATATTTCACTTCTTGCAGTTGAATTGGACGACCCCCATGGTTATGGCCGGGTTGTGCTGGATGAAGACCTGGGCGTTACCGGGATCATTGAAGAAGCCGACGCAACAGAGGAGCAAAAGGCCATTAACCTGATAAATACCGGCATTTATTGCATCCGGAAACGATTCCTGCTGGAGGCCCTGCCGAAAATCAAATCCGACAACGCCCAGGGTGAATTTTACCTCACCGATGTCATGGGAATTGGCTACCGGGACAAAAAGAAAATAGGGGTTCAAATCGGCACTGATTGTCAGCAAATTCTGGGAATCAACACCTGTCAGGATCTGGAATTAGTGGATGAGATCATGAAAAAACGGATGCGGATTATTTCTTGACTTTTTGATATATTACAGATTATATTGAACTAATTTTAGGGTGAGGTACGGATATTGAATGATGCGTCGGTCTTCAGACAATTCGAAGAAATTGAGCAAAAAGTTGAAAGATTAATCGAAATTAGCAAAGCCCACGAGGCAGCCAATTTAGAACTTAAATTAAAAATTAAAAGCTTAGAGGAGGAGATTCAAGGTAAGGTTGAGGCGGAAAGAAGTTACGCTGAGGAGAAGGCCTTGATCCGATCAAAAATTGACGGTTTGCTGGCTAGAATAGATGAGATATCTGAGTAATCTCGTGTATGGTCAGCACGGTATGGGTACCGGAAGGGAAAAGTCAATAGCCATTGGAAAAAACTGTAACCATAGAGCTTTTTGGACAACCGCATACGTTTAAAGCCAATTCAGAAGTAACCAAGGAAAAGGAAGTTGCTGATTTTCTGGTCAGAGAAGTGACTCGGGTTGAGAATCAGCAGTCCGGTCAATCATCAAATATTTCGAAATTAGCCATTTTAATGATAGCTGCACTGAATATTGCCAATGAACATATGGAGCTGAAGAGGAATTATTCTAAGTTGATGCGAGATGTTACAAATAGAACTTCGAAATTGATTCATACTTTGGATAACAATGTGCAGTGATGGAAATTCCAGGTCAAAAAATTGAATTTGGACCTATGTGATTCATAAATAAGCAAAAATACCTTCCCTATACCTATACCAGCATAGCTTATCCGATTCCTTCAGTGGTCTTTCCGGGATCCATTTACAGGGTTATAGGTGTGGGAAGTTGAATAACAGACGGAAATCTGTTGCCCCTGCCATGCACGTGATTGGAAGATATTCTTTGATCCAACAGCTATTACGATGGGAGCCTTCCCTGGTTTCGGTGTGCATGTTCTGCTTGTTCAGAAAAGCCTAAAGAAGCTAAACGGTGCCCACTTTGAACCCCAGGTTCAAAGACCTGCCAACACGGCATTGTGGCAGGGGTTCTCTCTTGCCCGGAATCCATCGGATAGCGGGATGTTTCCAGCGGCACTTCCCTCATACTGAATCCACAGATACCTTATCCCCCGTTTTCTCATTACGAATCGATTTGATAAAATGAGTGATCAAATCGATGACAACAGTTCTTTGCTAGTCGGGGAGAAATATAATGAATGATTATAGTATATTGATCGGCATCGGATGCTTTTTTGCCGGTTTATTGATCGCTTACTGGGTCAAGGGCAGGATAATGACCCAGAAAATAAAGGCGGCCGAAGGAGAAGCCGTCCGGTTTACCGAAGAATCCAAGAAAAAGGCGGAAACGCTTCTAAGAGAAGCCGATTTGGAGGTAAAGGACAGGCTTTTTAAATTAAAGAGCGAGTTTGATGCTGAAACCAAGGATACCCGGGCGGAATTAAAAAAGAGAGAGGCCCGATTGCTGCAGAAAGAAGAAAGTATTGATCGCAAGACTGAGCAGTTCGAACGCCGGGAACGGGAGCAAACGCGCAAAGAAAGGCATCTGAACAAGCGTGAGGGCAAGCTCGAACGCAAGGAGTTGACGTACAACGAACTGATTGAGGAGCAAAAAAGGCAACTTGAAAAAATTTCCGGTTTGACGGTGGACCAGGCCAAGGAGCTGCTCATCCGGGCCATGGAAAATGAGGCCCGCCATGAGGGCGCCAAATTTATCAAAAGAATCGAGAATGAAACCAAGGAGCTGGCCGATAAAAAGGCCAAAAAGATCCTTGCTACGGCGATTCAGAGATATGCTGGAGATTTTGTGGCCGAAAGGACCGTTTCGGTGGTCCAATTGCCCAGTGATGAAATGAAAGGCCGAATTATCGGCCGTGAGGGACGCAATATACGGGCGCTGGAAGCAGCCACCGGAATTGATTTGATCATCGACGATACGCCCGAAGCAGTTATTCTGTCGGGATTTAATCCGGTTCGGCGGGAGGTTGCGCGTCTTTCCCTGATGAGATTAATTTCCGACGGCAGGATCCATCCGGCACGCATTGAGGACGTGGTTAAGAAGGTGGAACAGGAAGTCGATATGGCCATAAAGGAAGCCGGGGAGCAGGCGGCCTTTGATCTGGGCGTACATGGTATCCACATTGAACTGATAAAATTTTTAGGCCGGTTAAAGTTTCGAACCAGTTATGCTCAGAATGTTTTGCAGCATTCGGTTGAAGTCGGGTTTTTATCAGGAATTATGGCTTCCGAATTGGGATTAAATGTCAAAATGGCAAGACGCATGGGGCTGTTGCATGATATCGGCAAGGCGATCGACCATGAAGTCGAAGGTCCGCACGCCGTTATCGGCTCCAGTGTTGCCAAAAAATTCGGCGAATCCCCTAAAGTTGTGCATGCGATTGCCGCCCACCATGAAGATGTGCCGCCGGGGTCTGTGTATGCGTTGCTGGTCCAGGCGGCTGATGGGCTTTCCGGCGCAAGGCCCGGGGCCCGTAAGGAATTGCTGGAAAATTATATCAAACGCTTAGAAGACCTTGAGAATATCGCTAATTCCTTCAAAGGCGTGGCGAATACTTACGCCATACAGGCCGGACGAGAGCTTCGCGTAATCGTCGAAAGCAACCAGATTTCCGACGAAGAATCTATTTTGCTCAGTCGCGATGTCGTCAAAAAGATTGAAGAGTCGCTCACCTTTCCCGGTCAGATAAAAGTTACAGTGATCAGGGAGACCAGGGCCGTGGAATACGCGAACAAGTAGGTTTCAGGTGTTCCGCCGCAGGTCGGATCAGGGTTCAGGGTTCAGCAGAGTTCAGAGGTTCAGGTGTTCAGAGGTTCTGGATTCAGTGGTTAAAGATGTCTCATTCCGGTTTTAAGGCATTGCGGTGCAGGTCGAATCATGAATTTCGAGTTCGAGGTTCAAGGTTCAAGGATCAGACGGTTCGTGCTCTTAAAGGCGAATAACTGAATGTCCCGCCCTAATCGATATGTCCTGCTCGTCGTGACTCTGCGAATTCTGCAGTTCGCTGGTTCAACCCCTGAACCCTGAACTCTGAACCTTTGGATCCACTTAATTTCAACAAGGAAAGTACAAACAATGGCGAAACGTAATTGATGAGCTTAAGGAGCGGGGGTTTGTTGAACAGACGACCCATGACCAGGAACTGCATGAATATATCGATCAGGGCAATATAACCTGCTATATCGGATTTGATCCCACGGGATCCAGTCTGCATATCGGGAGTTTGGTTCCGATAATGTCCCTGGCACATATGCAACGAGCCGGGCATTACCCCATTGCCCTGGTCGGGGGCGGTACCGGTCTGGTCGGAGATCCCAGCGGTAAAACTGAGATGCGCAAACTACTGACGCCGGAAACCATACAAGAAAATGCGATGGGTATTAAGCAACAGCTTTCCCATTTTCTTGATTTCAGTGAAGGCAAGGCAATCATGCTTAACAATGCCGACTGGTTGACCAAGCTGGGCTATATCTCTTTTTTAAGGGATGTCGGGCGCCACTTTTCCGTCAATCGTATGATTAAAGCTGAAAGTTGTAAAATACGCCTCGATTCTGAAGACGGTTTGAGTTTTATTGAATTCAATTACATGGTCCTGCAAGCCTATGACTTTCTGGAGTTATACAGAAGCCAGGGATGCAGGCTTCAGATGGGCGGCAGTGATCAGTGGGGCAACATCGTAGCCGGGGTTGAACTCATACGCAGGATGCAGCAGCAGACAGCCTTCGGAGTCACCTTCCCTCTGATTACGACCAGCAGCGGTGAGAAGATGGGTAAGACGGCAAAAGGGGCTATCTGGTTGGATCCTGAAAGAACTCCTCCTTATGAATATTATCAATACTGGGTCAACACCGATGATCGGGACGTTGCCAGATTTATGGCGCTTTTTACCTTTTTACCCATGGATGAAATACGCGCCCTTGACACCCTCGAAGGTTCTGAGTTGAACAGCGCCAAGGTTGTTCTGGCCTTTGAGGCTACCCTGCTGGCCCATGGAAGAGATGAGGCGCTTAAAGCCTATCAGGCCGCTGCCAGCATGTTTGGCGGTCGCACGATTCCGGGCCACATTCTACCTTCGAGCTCGGTACCCAGGGGCGAGTCGGGTCTTGGCGATGTCAGCGTTCCCCATTCCTTTGTGGAAGCGTCAGTATTAAAAGCCGGCCTACCCGCTTTTAAGCTGTTTCGGGATGCCGGACTGGCTGATTCCAACAGTGCGGCCAGAAGGCTCATCCAGCAGGGGGGCGCGTATTTAAACGGCCAGAGAATTGACGTTTTTGATCAGTTGATTACCGAGCAGGATCTGGACGATGAAAAAACAATTGTTTTGAGATCCGGCAAGAAGCGGTTTCATAAGATTTTAGTTCAGAACTAATACAGAAATTCATGCCGGCTTATCTTGCCGTTTCCTCAACGCTGTCACCTCATATGAAACTACGCCTGCCCCGAACAGTGAAAAGATTGAACATCGAACATCGAACATTGAACATCCAACGCCGAATAATGTATTCTGTCAATCTATAAAAAGGTAAGCCTCCAAATAATTGAATAAAAAAACAAAATTCTACATTTTTAAGTTGACAAACCTTGATACTCGATGTAGTTTCCACGTCTCTGTCTGTGAGTCGCTAAAAGCCTGCCTGAAAGAAGTCCATCGGCTTGTTTTTATTTATAAGAAGATTGTTCTTTTTCTCTTGACACAGAAAAAATAAAATTATAAATATAATGCTTTTGCGGTTATCTTGGAAACCTTGAAGAGACCCTTTAAATTTGATTTGGAAGTCGAAAAAAGGTTGACAAGAGCAAACAAGTTAGTATATTTATCAGGTCGTTTTTGCGGTTAATAAACGGCATTTTTCGCCATCCTGAAATGGCGGTCATTTGATCTTTGAAAACTAAATAGTGGATTCGGATGAGTCGGGTCCGAAAAAAAATGCTGTAGCAATACAGCATATTATAGTTCAATTGGAGAGTTTGATCCTGGCTCAGAATGAACGCTGGCGGCGTGCTTAACACATGCAAGTCGCACGAGAACGCTTCAGCTTGCTGAAGTTAGTAAAGTGGCGCACGGGTGAGTAACGCGTGGGTAATCTACCCTCGAATTGGGGATAACCCGCCGAAAGGCGGGCTAATACCGAATAATATCTTAAAAATCTCGATTTTAAAGATCAAAGGAGGCCTCTACTTGTAAGCTTCTGTTTGAGGATGAGCCCGCGTACCATTAGCTTGTTGGTAGGGTAATGGCCTACCAAGGCTACGATGGTTAGCTGGTCTGAGAGGATGATCAGCCACACTGGAACTGACACACGGTCCAGACTCCTACGGGAGGCAGCAGTGAGGAATTTTGCGCAATGGGGGAAACCCTGACGCAGCAACGCCGCGTGAGTGATGAAGGCTTTCGGGTCGTAAAGCTCTGTCAAGTGGGAAGAACCCACATGGTGTTAATACCACCATGTGTTGACGGTACCACTGAAGGAAGCACCGGCTAACTCCGTGCCAGCAGCCGCGGTAATACGGGGGGTGCAAGCGTTATTCGGAATTACTGGGCGTAAAGAGCGCGTAGGCGGTCTTTTAAGTCAGGTGTGAAAGCCCGGGGCTCAACCCCGGAAGTGCACTTGAAACTAAGGGACTTGAGTATGGGAGAGGGAAGTGGAATTCCTGGTGTAGCGGTGAAATGCGTAGATATCAGGAGGAACATCGGTGGCGAAGGCGACTTCCTGGACCAATACTGACGCTGAGGCGCGAAGGCGTGGGGAGCAAACAGGATTAGATACCCTGGTAGTCCACGCAGTAAACGGTGAACACTAGGTGTAGCGGGTATTGACCCCTGCTGTGCCGCAGCAAACGCATTAAGTGTTCCGCCTGGGGAGTACGACCGCAAGGTTAAAACTCAAAGGAATTGACGGGGGCCCGCACAAGCGGTGGAGCATGTGGTTTAATTCGACGCAACGCGAAGAACCTTACCTGGATTTGACATCCCGGGAATCTCTTGGAAACTTGAGAGTGCCCTTCGGGGAGCCCGGTGACAGGTGCTGCATGGCTGTCGTCAGCTCGTGTCGTGAGATGTTGGGTTAAGTCCCGCAACGAGCGCAACCCCTTTCTTTAGTTACCATCATTTAGTTGGGGACTCTAAAGATACTGCCCCGGTTAACGGGGAGGAAGGTGGGGATGACGTCAAGTCCTCATGGCCTTTATGTCCAGGGCTACACACGTGCTACAATGGGCTGTACAAAGGGTTGCCAACCCGCGAGGGTGAGCCAATCCCATAAAGCAGTTCGTAGTTCGGATTGGAGTCTGCAACTCGACTTCATGAAGCTGGAATCGCTAGTAATCGTGGATCAGCATGCCACGGTGAATACGTTCCCGGGCCTTGTACACACCGCCCGTCACACCATGAGAGTTGGTTGTACCAGAAGTCGTTGGGCAAACCCTTCGGGGATGCAGGCGCCTAAGGTATGACTGATGATTGGGGTGAAGTCGTAACAAGGTAGCCGTTGGGGAACCAGCGGCTGGATCACCTCCTTTCTAAGGATGCAACCGTATTAGTTGAAATTTTTTAGAAAGATAGTAAAACCTTTTCGACTCATTCGGCCACTATTTAGTTTTGACAGATCAAGTGTTGTTCTCTTACATTTGAAAATGAATGATGGGCCGGATTGAATTCGGAACTTGGAATGCGGAAATCGGTGAGTTGAATTGTATTCTGAAATCCGAATTCGTAATTCCGAATTTCGATGGGCCTGTAGCTCAGTTTGGTTAGAGCGCACGCCTGATAAGCGTGAGGTCGATGGTTCAACTCCATCCAGGCCCACCACGTGATTTCGGATTTCGGATTTCGGATTTGAGAACTGCTTCAATTCCGAAATCCGCTGTAGCAAATCCGCATTAATCGTCGGGGGGTGTAGCTCAGCTGGGAGAGCGCCTGCCTTGCACGCAGGAGGCCATCGGTTCGAATCCGTTCACCTCCACCACGATCAGAATCCTTAAATTTGATCGGGGGGGTGGCCGACCAGACAGAGTGACGCTTCTTTGAAGCGGAGAGGCCATTGGTTCGAATCTGCTTACCATGACCATCTTCAACAACTTCGCTAAATCATCAGCCGGGAGAAAAAATTATAGCATCCCGACTGGTCATCTGGCACTGTGTTTTAGTCAGCTTTTTGACTAGAACTTTGTTCTTTGACAATTTGTATTTTTCAAGCACGAAGCCAATACAGGCATTTGATGTGATCGTGTCAATTATTTTGTGGCCAAGCTATTAAGGGCACACGGTGGATGCCTTGGCACCAAGAGGCGATGAAAGACGTGGTAAGCTGCGAAAAGCTTCGGGGAGCTGCTAAACAAGCTTTGATCCGGAGATTTCTGAATGGGGAAACCCGTATCGGGTAGTGCCGATACATCTGTAACTGAATCCATAGGTTGCAGAGGCGAACGCAGGGAACTGAAACATCTTAGTACCTGCAGGAAGAGAAAACAACAGTGATTCTCCTAGTAGCGGCGAGCGAACGGGGAACAGCCCAAACCGAATATGTGTCAAGCCCGAAAGCGTTGCATATTCGGGGTCGTGGGATTCGATCGGACGGAGTTTCGGATTCGTCGGGAAGTTACAAAACTGATTCATAGCTGAAGAGTCTGGAAAGACTTACCGTAGAAGGTGACAGTCCTGTAAGCAAAATGAATCAGCCTTTCTGGATCGAGCACCCAAGTACCGCGGGACACGAGGAACCCTGTGGGAATTCAGGAGGACCATCTCCTAAGGCTAAATACTACTTGGTGACCGATAGTGAACTAGTACCGTGAGGGAAAGGTGAAAAGTACTCCGGTGAGGAGAGTGAAATAGTACCTGAAACCGCGTGCCTACAAGCAGTGGGAGGGCTATGAGTATCGCTTCGGCGTTATTCAGCCTGACCGCGTGCCTTTTGCATAATGAGTCAGCGAGTTACTTTACGTAGCAAGGTTAAGCCGTTAGGTGTAGCCGGAGCGAAAGCGAGTCTTAACAGGGCGAATTAGTTGCGTGGAGTAGACCCGAAACCAAGTGATCTATCCATGGCCAGGGTGAAGCGCAAGTAAAATTGCGTGAAGGCCCGAACCGTTGTAGGTTGAAAACTACTCGGATGAGCTGTGGATAGGGGTGAAAGGCCAAACAAACTTGGAAATAGCTGGTTCTCCCCGAAATATATTTAGGTATAGCCTTGTGTTATTCAGTAACGGGGGTAGAGCACTGGATGGGCTAGGGGTCCTACCAGATTACCAAACCTAACCAAACTCCGAATACCGTTAACTGCTATCACAGGAGTCAGACTACGGGAGCTAAGTTTCGTGGTCGAGAGGGAAACAGCCCAGATCGCCAGCTAAGGTCCCTAAATATGTGCTAAGTGGGAAAGGATGTGGAAATGCCCAGACAACCAGGAGGTTGGCTTAGAAGCAGCCACCCTTTAAAGAAAGCGTAACAGCTCACTGGTCGAGTGCGTCTGCGCCGAAGATGTAAC
>CAWGCM010000007.1:87500-198950 GCA_963821065.1 uncultured delta proteobacterium
GTATGGTATATCGCCTGCCGGTGCTACTTCTGATTTAGTTCCCGAGTCTTTAATCACCAAAATGATCAATGAATTACAAATCTCAAACGTATTGCTGCTGGGGCCAAAAGGCGACCAGATCTACCTGGGGCGGCAATCAACGGCGTCGGCCGAAGAACTTGTCAGGTTCGCCAAGGAAGCCATGGCAGCCGGTAAGAAAAAAATTCATTTTTTTGGTACCTCCTGGGACATTTTCTGGCAACAAAACGCCAGAATGATACTTTCCGCCCCTCTGATCAAAAGCGGCCTGCGCATCGGGGGGATCAGCATTGCTTTCCCGCTGGATCGGGTTCACCATACCCTCAGACGCGCCCAGCTGTTTTTATCTATTTATATTTTTATCAATTTGGTCATTCTAACTTTTATCGGTATTTACCGGGTCTCCAAACTTTATCTTCAGCCTCTGGCCAGACTTGCTAAAAAGGCAGCAGATTACAAAGAAGATGATGATCTTATTTTTTCGGTACGAAAAGAAGACAATGAGCTCAACAGCCTGTCCAAGGCGCTTAACAGTATGTTGAAGCGCATTTCAGCTGATAAAGAGAAGCTGAGATCAACGGTTCTGTCCCTTGAACGCGCCAATACCGAGTTGAAACAGGCCCAAAAGGACATTATCCGGGTGGAAAAATTAGCATCCGTGGGCAGGTTATCGGCAGGGATAGCGCACGAAATCGGAAATCCAATCGGGATCGTTATCGGCTATCTGGAATTACTCAAACAAGCGGATGTTACCGAGGCTGAGAGAGATGAATATATCCAGCGCACCGAGGAAGAGATCGAGCGTATCAACAGCATTATTCGGCAGCTTCTGGAAGTCTCACGACCATCAGACACCGGTCGCATGGCAGTTGCGCTGCATGATTTAATACATGATACTGCCGATGTGTTGCGGGTTCAACCATTGATGTCGAACATTGATCTAACTCTCGATCTGGCAGCAACAGAAGACATTGTGCTGGCCGACCCTAATCAGCTGCGCCAGGTTTTTTTAAATTTGATCATTAATGCGGCAGACGCCATTTCCGGCGCTGAAGAAATAACCGGCGGTAAGTTGAAAATTTCCACCGCACTTGAAAAAAATGGCAGCCATGATAGCCATGGGGCATCGGATAAACTTAAAATCATGCTTGTCGACAACGGACCGGGGATAGCGGAAGAAAATTTAAGCAATATTTTCGATCCCTTTTTCACTACTAAAGATCCCGGCCAGGGTACCGGACTGGGTCTTTCGGTCAGTTTTATGATTATTGAAAGCCTGGATGGGAAAATGACAGGGGTCAGTGAGCTTGGCAAGGGAACAACGATGATCATTTCGTTGCCGCTGTACAAGTCTTAACCAAGCAAAAAATCCTGGCCCAGAGGACCATATTTTCAATATCAGAATTTTATCGACAACGAGGACGACGACGAGGACGATTGGAGCAATTCTGATGTCGCGACATAAAGATGTAGTTTCATATGAGGTGTCCAGGTGTCAGGTTTCAGGATGAACTTCAATTGCTGACACCTGAACACTGACACCTGAAACCTTAATATACACACTTAACCTTATACCATAGAACATTTGGAGCCTGGAGTAAAAAACTACAATGAATACCAACAACCAACCCAAACGCCTGCTGGTCATCGATGACGAAGCTAACATGCGTCATATGCTTTCCACCGTGCTCAAGAAGGCAGCCTATGTCGTCGATACAGCCTCGAATGGCTTCGAAGGACTGCAGTTGATCGAACAGGCCACATATGATTTTATCCTCTGCGATATCAAAATGCCCGAGATGAACGGGATGGAATTTTTAAAAGCATCACGTGACAAGATCGGCACCGGCACGGTCATTATGATGTCCGCCTACGGAAGTATTGATACTGCAATTGAAGCCATGAAATTGGGTGCCTATGATTACATATCCAAACCCTTTAAGACCGATGAAGTTTACCTGACGCTAAAAAAGGCTGAAGAACGGGAAAGCTTAAAAAAAGAAAATCGGTTGTTAAAGGAGCGAATTCAAAAATTTGAGGGGGATTACAAATTCCACAATATGGTGACCAGAAGCAAGGCTATGCAGTCCTTGTTCCAGATGGCTGATAAAGCGGCTCACTACAAAACTACGGTGCTGGTTCTGGGCGACAGCGGCACCGGAAAGGAGTTGATTGCCCGAGGTATCCACTGCAGCAGTGATAGGGCGGAAAAACCTTTAGTACCCGTAAACTGCGGCGGCATACCTGAGAACCTTCTCGAGAGTGAGCTTTTCGGTCATAAAAAAGGAGCGTTTACCGGAGCGGATCGCAATAAAAAGGGCTTATTTCAAGAGGCTGAGGGAGGCACAATTTTTTTAGACGAAATAGGTGAATTACCGCTTTCCCTGCAGGTTAAACTTCTAAGGGTCTTACAGGAAAATGAGATTCGGCCGGTGGGTGATTCCAAATCAATGAAAATAGATGTCCGGGTTGTGGCGGCAACCGCAAGGGACCTGGAAGAAGAAGTCGGAAAGGGGACATTTCGCCAGGATTTGTACTATCGTTTGAATGTCATGACAATTAAACTTCCTCCGCTGCGTGAACGCACCGAAGATATTCCCCTGTTATGTAAACGGTTTATAGATGAATTTAATAAGACCCTTGATATGAATATTTCAGGTCTGGCACCTGAGGCGATGTCGTTGCTGCTGGAATATTCCTGGCCCGGTAATGTTCGGGAATTGGAAAACAGTATTGAAAGAGCCATGGTGATTGCCGATGATTCGCTGCTTTTGCCGGAGCATTTCCCTGCAGGGGTGATGGCTAACAACGGGTCTGAACCATCCGGTATTTATAACGGGTTTTCACTAAAAGAGGCCCAGAAAGTTTTGGAAAAAAAGCTGATCACCCGGGCCCTCAAGGAAACCGAAAGCAACCGCACACAGGCTTCCAAACTGCTTGAAATCAGCCATCCTTCCTTGTTAACTAAAATCAAAGCTTACAACATTGATTTGTAATAGAAGTGATTTTAAAACCCCATCTTAGGCCCAATGGCTGCGTTGTCCCACGAATTGAAATGCTCACGTACTACGTGTACGCTCCGCTTTCAATCCGCGGGACGCCTTGCCCTTGAACCTAACCTGGGGTTTTAAAACCACTTCTAACCATAAATCCTGGAACATTTCATTCCAGGATTGATGCACGGACGCAAGGGTTCGCTGACTGAGGGGCCGGCTGCGGTTTGGTTGTATTCCGCCACCGGCATTTTTATTTTTCAGAGGTCCGCGAGGAGTGGCCTTGGGAATAGATTGTTAGAAATGTTAATCCGCCTGCGGCGGACGAGGGTTTAATTCCCCGCCCCTTGCGGCGGTGTTTCTCATTCAGAGTAGCCGACGCCATTTATTTTAGTTCTTAATTTTCCGGAACACTTAAAGGTGATAACTTTACGCTCCCTGAGTATCAAGTCCTCACCGGTGGCAGGATTGCGCCCTCTGCGTTTACCTTTATGCTTGACGCAGAATTTACCGAATCCCGAAATCAGGACATCTTCACTTTTTTCCAGAGTATTTTTTATGATATCGAGCAACGATTCAATGATGTCGACTGATTTTTTTTTGGTGAAACCGAGTTCATGGACTGTAGCAACGATATCACTTTTGGTCAAAGCCATAGCATCTCCTCAAAATGGACAATCGTCCCCTATTACCTACTATGAGTTGTGATTAACCTATGTGTATGCCAGTTTATAATAATTTCCAGTTCTATGGGATATTGCCCCCATCGCTTTGTGGTTGTGCGTCTTCCTGTTTAGCAGGCATTACCGTTTCGACCTTTGTCATTATACTATCGACACTTTTCATTATTTCGTCGATTTCAGCTTTCAGCTTCAAATCATCTGGATCCGTCATTCAATCATCTCCATACCCACTATTTTTGAGATGTCTTATAGGTGTCAATCTTTTCGAACACCCTGTAACTATTAAGAATATATGGATTTCGAATTTATGTCAAGCAACTTATTTAAAAATATTCTGATTGATATCCCGTTGCTTGGGGCAGGGCAGTTTATAAGGCTTTCTTAACTGATTTACCGGATTTCACATTAGACGCCCGGCTGAAAGCCGTTGCGAGTAAACTCAGTTTGCAGAAATAGCAAAATTCAGGTAAAAGCTCTCTGGGTTAGATACTATAAAGGGGCTCCGATGATATTCCCGGAACCCCTCAAAACATTTCTAAGAGGATTCGGTTTTTGGATATTATTGCAATAGTTTGGTTCTTGACTATTGGCCATATGCCCGGACTATTAATCTCTGCAATTTTGTTTCTCCTATTTTTGATCTTACAAATTACTATTGTAAAATGCCCTAATTGCGGCACCAGGCCGGGCTTATGGCTATTAGCAATTTGGACTCTTTTCTTAGATTTTGAACTCTATTTTGCTGACACCGTATTATTAAAAGAGTGTCCTAAATGCGAATTTGATCTGCATAAAACATGAATCGCGGATAATAACACTTAATTCGCATAACCAATCAGTGGAGCAGACAGCCTGAAGATAGCGGGTTTACGTAAAGCCCGTGCAGATTCGGCACCCATCAGGGCCGCTGCTCACCTCCACCTTAGGCAGCAAGCTACTATCTTCCTGGTTGCTCTATGAACGTAACAGTTGGAAAATTTTCTATTGCTTGTCGCTTAATATGCGGTGCCCTGGTTTTCTGGCCCTTGGCCTATCGGATATCTGCCGAGAATGGAAGCGCGGTCCAGTTTCTCGCCTTGATATTGCTTGCAGCGCTGGCAGGATTAGCCCTTCTCCTAAATTCGCTATTCTGTCTCGTCCGGTATCGCACGTGGGGATTAGCAGGCGTCAGCCTCATATTCGTTGCCGTGAGTGTGGTTGTGTTTACTGACAATTCTGGTGTAGTTTGAAAATGCATTGCGGGCCGGTGTCTTATCAATGCTGATCTATACCTAAAATTGGCAAATGTAAGGAATCAGAGGACGAACAAATGAAACCATCTCCGATTAAAGAAACCATCTCATTCAAACATAATTATCCAATGGGCAAAAGTTGATATCCCTGAAAATCTCAGCAATCTCAAATAAATAAATCGCGTATCCCAGAGGTCGAAGAATACGACCATTAGTCCTCGGCTTCCGGCAGTCATCTAAAAATACACACTACGGCAATGCGCCGATAATAGTCCTGATAATGGCTTTTAAATAATATCAGATCCATTCTACAAACTTTATGGGATAGCGGTTAATTGTATTGAGAATGAATTTTTCAGCCTTTTTTTCAGAACAAGCGAGAAAACCTGCTGGGATATTTGGACGTATTGTAATGTCCATTATCTTCGATCAAGGTAATGCCTTCTTGAATGGATTTGTAAATGAGCTAATGTCAGTTCAAATCGATGATCGAATAATTGAAATTGGGTTTGGTACGGGAAAACTGATTTATAAAATGGCTCAACAAATCGATACAGGACTAATCGAAGGGGTCGATTTTTCAAAAACGATGGTATTAATTGCCCAGAAAAGAAATAAAAACAATATTGCAAACGGAAAAGTAATAATCATTGAAGGGAATTTTGATGATATTCCATATGAAAAAGGCAGGTTCACAAAGGCATGCAGCGTAAATACCCTTTATTTTTGGCCTAAGCCAGAACATACTGCTAAAAAAATCGTAGAGATTTTGAAACCTGAAGGGAAATTGATTTTAGGTTTCGAAGATATTCAGCAATTGAAACAGCGGAGATTGAATAAAAAGGCATTCCATATTTCAATCCTATTATACTGGGATCTATCAGATATATTCCTCAGTATTATGATGAAACACAGAATCTCAAATTGTAATAGAAACAAGAGGAAAATTTCAATGACATATGAGGAGATTATCCAGTTTCACGGACATGAATGTCCTGGGATCGCCATGGGATATAGAATGGCCACTGCTGCAATGAACAAACTTGATTCGATTCGCGCTGAAGACGAAGAAATTGTCGCTATCGTTGAGAATGACGCATGCGGTGTTGATGCTTTACAGTGTGTTACCGGCTGCACATTCGGAAAGGGGAATTTAATATTTCGCGATTACGGTAAACACGTCTTTACCATTTACTGCCGATCGTCAAGATCAGGCGTCCGAGTACATTTCCACGGGGATGGAATTCCAGAGGAGTTACGCGAGGACAGAAGCACCCTTACCAAATGGATTATGTCAGCTTCCAGAGATAGCATTCTTTCTATAGAGCCAACATCCATCCCGGAACCTGAACCGGCCAAGATTCGGAAGTCTATTCCATGTTCGTTCTGCGGAGAAAATGTTATGGAATCACGCATTAATCAATTAGGTGGAAAGCCAACCTGCATTCCATGTTATGAGAAGCAACAGAAGTTTGACCAAAACGGTCAGGCAGGGATCAGCAATTCGCGTTGCTGATATCTGGGTCCGTCCGACGAATAAAATCAATCATTTTAAAAATCAGAAACAGCTCAATTGGAAACATTCAAAAAACCTAAAAAGTTGGTGGAAAATCCGTATTACCAAGATCAAAGACAGACTAGTCTAACCAATCTCAGCGATGAAATGATTGATGCCCCTATCATCGATCTCATAAAGGGCTTTAACAAATTATCTTATTGTTTCACCATGCAGAGTTGCTGCGGACATTTTGTATACGACGATCAAAAGGATCCATATAACTTTGAGCCTTTGCCAATTAGCGAAATCATTGACAGGGTGGAATACAGGATCGCCTATATCTGCCTTTGCATTGAGAACAGTGATTCGGGCAGGGGATTGCTTAAGTCTCTGAACGAAATAACGGCAATCGATCCGGAAAACATCCAATTCTGTTGTGCAGACTGGTTTTGGAACAAACAGGTCAATTCTTACGCATTACAAGTTCAGCCAGACAGGTTCAAGCATAAAGACAGTGCAATACTTGACTACAGAGAGGCATTGCAAATAGAAAAAATACGAAATGAGTTCTTTATTCAGCTCCGGGAATTACCTTAAAATCAGAAAGAGAGCAATGAGTCCAGCTATTAGACCTGCGTCAGCTTGTTTAAAATAAAAAGGATTCATGGCAATCAGAAAACCTACTAAAGTTGATTAATTGAAGAAGGGAAATTCTGATGAGAGACTCCAAAACGACGCGGGAAAAATGGTTTGAGCAGCGTGATGACCTCACAGGCGAACATGCCTTGGGTGATGCCGGACAGATAATTTTCGCTTTGCTCTTTTTCTGTATTATGTATCGCGGTATGAAGAGAAATTGTTGCTGAAACGCTTGGGTGATGGCTACAGCTCATACATGCGCGATGTTGGCATGTGGGTACCACGATTACGAAGGAAATGAAGAAGGACAGAACATTTTCCTTGATAAAGTTTTCGCCGGATAAGAATCTGGCTATAGCTCTTGGCGCGACCGTTCTGTGTGTCATGGCTAGTGGATTGATGAAATTGCATCTGTTTATCTAAGGTCTACGGCTATTCCTGCTCTTTTTTCAGCGAACAAACTGAGGATTGGTTGATGTAATATGTAATATTTTGGAGTTCTCCTATGACTGGGGGAGGAGGCACGAAGTTTACAATAAATTGAGGCTCAAAAAAGTGTGTATTTGCCATGGCTAATCTGCAAAATTATAAGCGAGTGAAAATTCGGGTGGACGATATGATATCACAACAATTTTTTAGGCTCCAAAATCTATGCTAGGTTTACAATATCAGTACTTCTATGATTAAATTTTTGTACAGATACATTAAAACTCCAGATTAAAAAGAACCATAGTCCGATATTCGTTAATATCATCTGCTATGAATTTATGACAAACATTGAAACGATCAATTGCCTTCCACTTAGTATCAAACTGATTCACCTTCCACTTAAACTCGACATCATTAAATTTGAATTTAATATTGTCACTGAGTTTCTTCACAGGTTCAACATTGTCGCTGCGTTTCTTCATAGGTTCAACTATGATTTCTTCACCGAATATAGGGAACCTAATTATGAGCAGAACAATAATTGCAAGCACCCAGATTCGCCAGTCTTTGATATAGTACATCATAAGTCTGTCTCCTTTCAATCCTTAGGGCTTGACGTAATTTTAATAGCATCTCGTTTCGAGTAGATTCTTTTTCAATGGAACACTCGGCAATGGACCCCAAGTGGATGGATAATTCTGTGAAAAATAATTCAGAATATAAGAATAGAGGTGAAAATAATGATCAAATATTATATTTGTGGATTCCGCTAATATTAAGACTTAAGGTTAGCGCTGATTCATTCATCGGGAATAATTGCAAAAAATTGTACCCAAAAGGTCTTTGATATATTAAAAAATCACAAATTTCCTCAACATTGTGATCAGTAGATGGTATCACCAGGCATCGATTATTATCTGGATAGCCATTTGCCCTTGATCTTACCTTTCAGGGCATCGCCATATCTGGCGCTGTTGATTTCCCAACTACGTGTGAGAATACTATCTAAAAATTGACTTTGCAGGAGGGTACGATAGAATTGTAGGACAGATGTGAGATCAATGCCAGAATGCCATCATAGTCATTTTGTTTGCCTAAAGGCCGTACAAGCTCGAAAATTAGCGAAAATCAGCTGAAATAGCGATCAGCAGTCGCCGTGGCGATGATATTCTCTTCAAGGTGTTTGAAGTTCTGCATATCAGCGTTCACAACATCTATCCCATGCTGGAGAACATAGGCATAACCTCGCTGGAAGGGGCTGAATGATGACGATTTAAGCTTCTCGCCGTAAAGCTTGTCGAAAGCGGACGGGTCGCCTTTACCTAAGGACCAAAAGGGCGCCAAATACCGGACGGTCTTCATCCCAATCAGGCCGATGCCGGCTTCTGTGGCTCGCTTGAGCAATCCTTGAAGTTCAACCAGTGTGGATGTATCTTGAGCCAGGCTTTTTGTGCTCCAATCATACCAACCGGCGGGCGTAATCCCTATCATCGCCAAATCATACCAACCCGTTTCGATGGCCGCTTCCAGGACTTTTTGCGCGTTCCTATGAGTACTCAAACCAAAATAGCCTACTTTCCCGGCGGTCTTTGCTTTAAGGAACGCATTGTACACCTCTTCGCTGCGGACAAGCGACGGGTTATCGACGGCCATCAAGTAGTATGCATCCACATAGTCAGTCTGCAGATCTCTCAGGCTCGCATCCATCAGTCCCGCCCAATACTTGGCGGCAGACTTTGCTTGCTCGAGCGTAATCGAATCACCGGATTTAGAATAAACGATTGCAGGGGCTTTTGATACGACCCAAACTTGGTCGCGATGGTCCTTCAGAAAAGGGGCCAGGTTCCGTTCACTGCCCTTGTAGTAAATGTCTGAACCCACATCAAAATGATTAATTCCAGCCTCAAAGGCTCGTTGTAGCAAGCGCACGGCTTTTCCGCCAGTCAGCGCAGCGCCGCAACCGAAGACCAAACGGCTGGATAAAAAACCTGTTCGACCTAATTTCCGGTAGGTCATGGTTGGCTGTTCATTACGGTGGATGGTCTCTTTGGTTCTGATCGACTCATTGGATTTCGAGTATGCCGCTGACAAAAGGGCCGGCCCGCTAAACGCCGCTGTGGCAACAATCTTGATAAACTCACGCCTGTCAAAGGAATCGTGATTCTTTTTCTTCTTTATCATGTCACCTCCTCAGCAAAATTTCTTGGGTCAACCTTCTTCCTATTCTAAACGGAGTTTTTCCCACATTTCGATGGCCACCCGGATGGCCAGGCCTCGGTCCTCAACGTATGATACACCGCCGATTAGACGACCTTTTTGGTAAACCACATCGTAACTCCCCCCCATGTCGCAGGATACCAATTCCACTTCCCCGGCCTTCAGGCGATCGATTCCTTTACCATACTTTTTAGCATACGCGGCGTACCGAACCACCTTGGCCCGCGCAGATTCCGCAGAGTCTTGCTTAGATAGAAACGCCGTCACCAGGGTGGTGCCTTTGCGATAAGTGGCCGTGTAAGTGTTGCGCATGAAATCCAACCCCATTGCGTCGACCTTAAAATACTGGATGGACTCCGACATCCGGTCTGTGAGCGGCAGTGCGGTCAGGCCCCAAACTTGCTCGCCCGAATCCAGCAGAAAGTCGGTCACTTTTCGGGCCAAATCCATGCCAATCCGCTGAAATTCGTCAGTGGTCTCGGCACTAATGATTCGAATGTAGTATTGACCCTTCCAGATGAAATAGTTAGCGTCCGAGCGATAGCCGGCCCGCCCCAGGTCCAGAGAAGACTCGCCTTGCGATCGTTCGGCAGAAAAGACCCCAAAGGCGTTGGTCGGCGTTCCCATATCGTAAATACTCAGATTTATAAATTGCGTGGTCTCATCGCTATTTACGAAACGGACGTATGTCATTCTGATCATGTCATAGGCCAGGAAGAACGCAGCACGGCCATTGATTTGTTCGTAAAGATTTTCCGGCGTGAACTGCTTGACCTCATCAAATATTTGCCAGCCTTTGGGCGTGGAACCGGTCACCATCACCGGAAGGCTCTGTGATGCAATTATCTGCCCATTGGTCCCGATAGACATCACCGCTACAACCGTCAACGCCAATAATCTCAATCTCAGTATTCGCTGTAAAATACCCGCCGATGTCATCCTTGTTCCTTTTTTCAAAGATGCTTATCAAACCACTCAATGGCCATCTTGATTGCTTGCTTGCGGCCTTTGCCGTAGATCTCAAAGTGGGTTCCTGAAAAAACCTCATATTGGGCTGGCACATTACCTTTCACGATGTTATACACCCGTTCCCCATGCAACTTGTTATCCATCAACTCTTCCTTTTCGGCAACGATGATGAGGATAGGGATATTCAAATGGTGGGCAAATTCCACGGGATGGTATTTTGCAATTCTGGACAAATACGGCGTGCCCTTAAGTCGTCCGATTTTATTGACATTTTGCGGCACGGGGTCGATCTCTCCCCGGGCGCGCTGGGTGGCCAGTTTAGAAGGCTGGTAGTATAGATTAACCCAACCGCCATCCATCGAGGGAACCTGACTGACGATACATTTGACGCGTTTGTCAACGGCGGCCACATAGACGACGTGGCCCCCGCCAAAGCTGGTGCCCCAAAGACCGATACGGTCGGGATCGACACCCGGTTCTCCGGAAAGAAAGTCTATGCAGTGGAGTGTTCTCTCTCCTATCCGATTATTTATCGGAATAAATTTTTCATATTCACGATCATCCCGATTGAGCGTTAGCGTTCAATGAGTGGTTTCTATCCCTTCCCCAGCCTGTTATTTTTTTTAAGTTCATCTGCAACATAATCCAGGTCTAAAGATTCCAAAGTCCCTCTCGTAGGATAGCCGGTGCGCGTATCCCATCCTTGCAACTTGTAAAACCGAGTTTTAAATTTTTCAAATTTATTTTTATCAAAATGTCGGCCGAGTGTTTTAATATACCGCCACCTTCCGTTTTTTCTGCCGGGCATGTACTCGGCGTGTCCGTCAAGCGTAATACCGGGGCGAGTATAATAATAGTCAGCAAAATGGACCATATCCCTGTGCCTTCCCTGGAGCGTCCAGATGGCATGATCCAAGTTCCATATTTTTCTTCCGAGCTCAATACCGTCGAGGAAGGAAAAATCTTTACCGGTGACGGCATTGAGAAATTTAGGCTCCGCGATACCGGTAGATCCGACCTTGCCGGGGCCGTAAAGATTCAGGAAATCGGGCCAGCGCCAGTCACAGAACTGGACGGACTGTTTCCAGAACCGGGTATAATACCGGTGCCAGGTGACCAGTTTGGCGATGTGCTCTGAATACATGTTCTCGGTACTGAAATCGAGCATCTGTTTATCTCCCTGAAACGGTACCATTTTATCCGTGTAGATTTTGACAACCTCTTCCGCCGAACCATACAGGGGAATTCCCCACCGTTTATTATATGTGGGGTTACTTCTTAGCTGATCGAATCCGTGCTCATTAATGTCCCTGTCTCCTAAAATGGTGCCATAGGCCCAGTCCAGTTGAGACCGCGCCTCTTTATGTCGCGGCAGTCCCCAAAACGGAAACATCAGCCGTCCGGTTTTCAGATCTCCATTGGCGCCATTCAGTCGACCCCACTTTTCAGCCGCCCGAACAAAGCCCTCGGCCAAATCGTCACCGAACGGGTGGTTGTTTCCCAGGCCGTCATTGCGATAGGCGATGGCCTTCACCAGTTGTTCGGCAAATTCCAGCTTACCGTAATTTTTAAAATTAAGGGGACAATCAATCGCTCGGCCCGGTCCCAGAATACCGGATCTGTGCAGATCGCTGAGGTAAAGCTCCCCCCAAAACATCTCCGCAGCGTTCAACCCATATCTGTTCAGCAGATCGTTTGCCTGGCGTTGGATATCCAGCGAATTTGCAAAAAGGTAAAATAAGGTCGTAAAACAGGTGGCCTCATTGCCGATTCCGTCTTCATATCTTCCCCGACAGCCGGAATGACAGCCAATGCATGCCTGCGGTCGTTTACCGACTGACGGCTTTCCCAGCCTGTACATGGTGCCCGGTACGGGAGGACTTTGAAAATCGACAGACATGAATTTTTTTTTCAGATTATCAAGGCGAAACGCATAATTTTTCTTCTGCCACAACCGGGCCTGCATGAGGGCTTTCGGATTATGAACCCGGATACTGCCGGTTCCAATGACGCTGATGGCTTTCAGTCGTTTTGATCCCCACACGGCACCAAAGCCCCCCTGGCCGGCTCCGCTGCTGGCGTCGTGTATCAGGCACGCCATTCTGCTTAAATTTTCTCCGGCCGGCCCGATCGCCAGAACAGCCGGACGTTGGGTGGTTTGACCGCCGTCTTTGCCGGCCGGTTCTATCCAGTCGCCATACATCTGGTTTCCGGCAACATATTCCCAGATCTTTTTCTGGCATTCCCAGGTGTCTGTTCCCCACAATGACAAATTGCTACAATTTCGGATGGTAACTGTGTCGTTACGAATATCGAGCCAGACCGGCTCGTCCGCCTGACCCTCAATCACAATTCCGTCCCACCCCGCATACTTCAGCATGGATGAAAATCTTCCACCAAAATTGCTACGGGTAAACCAGCCAATAGGGATTGATTGGACGCCAATTCCCTGTATTTCTGTTCTTGCTGCGCCGGCCGGAGTCAGGGTACCCGAAAGTGGAGAGGTCATTAAAGTGACGACATTGGCAGGATCAAATCCATCAATGGTCTTATCCTTAACCAGATCAAAAAATATTGCCGAACCCATGCCATGGCCGCCAACCCATTTTTCGTACTTGCTGGTGGATAGGGTCGTTGTTTTCCTATTCCTCAGGTTCAGTTTTAATATTTTTCCCGCATACCCATTCATGTTATTAACCTCCATAGCTATACATATAGAGAAATAATGCGACGGGGACGTCGCAAGCTTTGGGCTTGCGTTAACGCTTAGCTTAGCGGATATCCCAGTCTCTGCCAATTTGTATCCCTTAAATTGACCTTATATCCCTCATCCCCTTCCTGCACAGGGATCTTTGTTGTAAACTTTATTGCACCAACGGGGCATACTTCCACGCAGGCCTGCTTTCCATCCGGTCCGCCACCAGCAGCGTCCCAATGGTAAGGAGTATCGGCACACAGATCACACTTCTGGACTTTCTGATCATCATTAAATTTATCATCCGAAACCACCACGGGTCTGCTTGGCGTATAGGGGCAGGCTTCTATACATTCTCCACAGCCAATGCATTTGGTTCTATCTATCATCCTTACGTTTCCATATCCAGCATTAGCCCTAAGCGCATCTGTAGGACAAACGCTCACACAGGCAGGATCAACGCACTGCCTGCATTGCTCAATCGTCACGTCATTAGGAAAAGATTCAAAGGCGTTCTGGATAATCTGTATTCTTGACATTGAGGGATTCTCCACTCCTTCGTGTACCAGTGTGCAGGCGAGCATACAGCTAGTACAACCCTGACACTTTCTGATATCAACAAGGATGTATCCTTGGGAAGGTGGGATCGCACCTCGATTTTCATCTCGGTTTATCACATTGCTGTAGCCTTTCTTTGCAGGAACATAACAGCCGGCACCCACAACAAAGATGATTGTTCCTGTGTACTTTAAGAAATTCCTGCGAGAAATCTTCTCGTCACCATTCGTGTTATTACGATCTTTTTGATAATTCACAGATCTAAGTCTCCTTTCTTTGGAGAAATAATAAAGAACATGAGATAAAAGATGCTAAATTTCACATATTACAATTTTTCACCGATCACTTTGCAGGTGGTTTTAAGCTCCATCAAAACACGATATACTATCACTGGTTGGGCAATATTTTTTCGCTATTTTCGCCCAAATATTCATCACCAATCTTTAATTCGAAAAATAGATCATGAAAAATAGTAAGAAATGTAAATTCACTGCAGGATTTGACTCGATTCCGCTTGAAAAAGCGCATTCGGCCAGCTATCGGAGGAAGATCAGATCAATTAAATCATATATATCATTAAATTCTGCGGGGTCAAACATATTTTGATGGAATGGTAAAGGGATAGCATATCACTATATCTGCTGGTTTGTTTAAATTATGCCGGACTGTATCTACCTTTCATATCTTAGGCGGTAAAATTCCCACCGTCTAAGTTACTTTCCGAGATTGTATAATAGCCATGCGAAACCCACACTTTGGCCGAATTAGAGATGTCGGCTATATGGACCTAATTGGTAATTTTGGTAGATATCGTCTGGAAATCTGAAATAAATTGCCATTCCCAAAAGTGTGGATATCACATATTCGGTGGAAAAAACTCAAAGTACCGATACCATATACTTAATCAGCAAAGAATTGGCCGTCTCAAATATCCTACCGCTATAATAGGTTTATATTTTCTCATATTGTTGATTAAATTAGTTCGGGTATCATTTGAATTGGAAATAGTTAAAAGCAGCTAAAAACAGAAAAAGGGCTTAGCGAGATAAGCCCTTGAAATTCTCGGAAAACCCTTTATATTTATGGAGCCGACGAGCGGATTTGAACCGCTGGCCTGCTGATTACGAATCAGCTGCTCTACCAACTGAGCTACGTCGGCCGGAAATGATATAGCCGTTCACAGGTTCAGATTTGATGTAAACTCTGAACCCTGGTCGCCTTCCGCGCCGCCAGAGGTTTATCCGCCTCTGGAGGGCGGGAAAAGTTTAAACCCCTGAACGCGGTTACAATAGTTCACATCCTCTTTGACGTTCTTCAGATACTGGAGTTAGGGTGCAAAATCAAGAATTAATTTTATCTGAAAAATTTTTCGATCAACTTTTAAACAGAGATCGCGGAATTGACTGTATCGGACTTTCTGGCTCTGAAAAAGCCTGCTTGATATCAAGGCTATATCTGCAACACAAATGCCCCTGCCTGGCGGTTGTCTCATCTGTCAGGGAAGGCGAACGTCTAATAAGGGACTTGCGGTTTTTTACCGGTCAACATGATCTCCCCATTCTGTTTTTTCCACCTTACAATATATTACCATTTAAATTTCTTTCCTATCATAATGAAACAGCCGGCCATCGTATTCGGGTGCTGTATCAGCTGATGGAGGCCAAAACACCGTCGATTGTGGTGACAACGGTCGATGCCTTGCTGCAAAAAATCATTCCCAGACAGGAGATTGGCCGCTATGCGGAGCTTTTAATTGCTGAAGAGGAGATTGATCGTAACGGTTTGATCACCAAATTGATATCCGGTGGTTATTCGAAAACGGCCATTGTTGAAGAATTCGGTGATTTTAGTGTTCGAGGAGGTATTATCGATGTCTTTTCCCCCTTGTATGATGACCCACTAAGAATTGAATTTTATGGGGATCTGGTCGAATCCCTGCGATTTTTTTCGGCTTCCACTCAACGCAAAATTAAAGATTCCCAAGAAGCCATCATACTTCCTGCCAAGGAATTAATACTGCGCAAGAAGTATATACCCAATATTATTAGCCGTATACGAGCTTTGGCGAATGGATTAGAAGTTCCGGTATCCCATGCCCGAAAAATCATTGACACCATCAGACATGACGGGGACGTGGTCGGGCTCGAAAGCCTGATTTCTTTATTTTATCCCCAACTTGACACCTTATTCGACTATATTCCAAAAAATTCGTTGATCGTTAATGTTAATGCCGATGAACTGGACAAAGTTGCCCTGGAAACCGAAGAACGATTGATAAACAATTTTAAGGCATCCCGCGATGAGGGGAAACTTTGCGTAGAGCCTCAGGAATTATATTTGAACTGGTCCCAGGCCGTGGCGGCTATATCAGAAAGAAAGCCGCTGAACCTTAAGATGCTGGATGTTTTAAAAAGCAATGATCATCAACAGGTCCCACCCTACCAGTTCCATGCGGCGGTTGAAAATAATACCGACCTGAGGATGGCTCTGAAAAATTATCGGGAAAAAGATCAGCTGCTCAGACCGCTGATAGAATGGTTGCGAAGCAAACAACAAGCCGGATACGCGACCATCCTTATTTGCCGGAATCGGTCCCAGGCCGACAGACTGAATTCTCTGCTTTTCCCCTATGGTATTCAGCTGACTGCCGTGAATGGATTTACAGAAATTAAACCAAACTCAGGCCAGATTCACATTTGCATCGGGCAGGTTTCCAGCGGGTTTGTGTGGCCGGCGGAATATCTCGCCCTGGTAACTGATGATGAGATTTTCGGTGTTCGACATCAGCGCCGAAAACGCGCCGAACCAAGACCGCGCACTCAGATGCTCGACCTTCAGGAACTGAAGAAAGATGATCTCATTGTTCACAACGATCACGGAATTGGACAGTATGGCGGTCTGTTAAAAATGACCATCGACGGGCTTACCAATGATTTTCTGATCATCATCTACAAGGGAGGAGATAAACTCTATCTGCCGGTTGAGCGTATGAGTGTGGTGCAGAAGTACATGGGTGTGGAAGGCATCGTGCCGGTCCTGGACACCCTCGGCGGCAAATCCTGGGAGCGAGTGAAATCGCGAATAAAAAAATCGGCGGAAAAAATTGCCGGAGAACTCCTTAAACTTTATGCCCGGAGAAAGGTCGAAAAAGGCTATGCCTTTTCAACGGCAGACCATTATGTCAGAGATTTTGAAGCCGGATTCGCCTATGAGGAAACAGCCGATCAATTTAAAGCCATTGAGGATGTAATTGCGGATATGCAGAATCCGACTCCCATGGACCGCCTGGTCTGCGGTGATGTCGGCTATGGTAAGACCGAGGTTGCCCTGCGGGCATCATTTCTGGCCGTAAATGACGACAAGCAGGTGGCCATGCTGGTTCCAACCACCATTCTGGCAGAGCAGCACTATGAAACCTTTCGCCGACGCTTTGTGCGCTATCCGGTCAATGTCGCCTGTTTAAGCCGGTTTCGTTCCCCGCGCGCACAGCGTGCCATCATTGATGACCTCAAAACAGGCAAGGTCGATATTGTTATCGGTACTCACCGATTGGTGCAAAAGGATGTCCAATTCAATGATCTCGGGCTGTTGATATTGGATGAAGAGCAACGCTTCGGTGTCAAACATAAAGAAAAGCTTAAAAAGTTCAGAAGCACGGTGGACGTGTTGGCCTTAACAGCAACACCGATACCCCGGACCCTGCATTTGTCGTTGGTGGGGGTTCGGGATATCAGCATCATTTCAACACCGCCTGAATTTCGTAAGTCCATTATGACCTACATATCAGAATTTGACGATGCGGTTATCGCCGATGCTATTAACAAAGAGTTGCGGCGTGAAGGACAAATTTTCTTTGTCCATAACAATATTCAAAGTATTGATAAAATCGCCGGGAAATTACAGCGACTGGTACCGCGGGTCCGTCTTGCAGTCGCCCACGGCCGGATGGATGAAGATGAACTTGAGCAGGTTATGGTCTTTTTCATGAATCGGGAAATCGACATGTTGGTGTGTACCACCATTATTGAATCCGGTCTTGATGTCGCCTCTGCCAACACGATCATCGTCAACCGCGCAGATCGATTTGGGCTCGCCCAGATGTATCAACTGCGCGGTCGCGTGGGACGCGCAGATGAACAAGCCTATGCCTATTTGCTGATTCCACATGAAAGTCTACTGGGAAAGGATGCTCAAAAAAGACTGAAAGTTTTAATGGAGCACAGTGATCTGGGTGCCGGCTTTCAAATCGCTATGAGCGATTTGAAAATACGGGGGGGCGGAACTATCCTGGGGGCTTCCCAGTCCGGACATATCGCCGCTGTTGGTTATGATATGTTCTTAAAATTGATGGAAAACGCGGTCGCCGGCTTGAAAGGCGAGGCGACCGTCGAACCCCTGGAACCGGAAATAAACGTGAACCTGTCTGCCTATCTGTCAGAATCCTACATACCGGACATTGATCAGCGAATGTCCGCCTACCGTCGTCTTGCCAAGATGACCGAACTTCAGCAATTAGCCGATTTTAAATCCGAGTCCCTTGACCGTTTCGGGCCACTGCCGGAAGAAGCGGCGAATCTGCTAGTAAAAATCATGCTGAAGGTGCTGGCAAAAAAAGCCGGTGTTTCGCGGCTTGATTTGGTAGGTCGAAATCTATCGCTGAATTTTTCTGAATCTCACCAACGCAATCCCGCCGCCATGGTGGACATGATAGCGTCTGCGCCGAAGAAATTTAAACTGTCGCCGGAACACGTTCTTAAGACTAAATTGGATTCACTCAACTTAAATAGCCAGCTGGCTCAGACCAAAAACCTCTTGAAAGAAATTGCCCAACGTGTTAACAGTTAACAGTTTAGGGGTATGTCTTAAATCCGCCTGCGGCGGACGGGGGTTTAGTTCCCCGCCCCTTGGGGCGAATAAAATTTTCCGTTCGATACCCCGTTGCTTGTCGTAGCGAAGCGAAGATCCCGCTATGCGGGGCGGCGGGGGTGGTTTATTTGCGAATTTGGGGTTTATAATTGATGATAAAGAACCCGGTTAGAATATTTTGCCTGATTGGCTTGGTACTGATTTGCTGCCTGTCGGCGGGATGCGAGCAGAAAGTCTCTGATTACGGGAATGAGGAGCTGTTGCGCGTGGGAGACAGTGTGTTGACTGTCCACGACTTCAATGAAGCGTTTGAAATTTCCAAAACAGCTTATGCTCATAATATCAGACAGCAGTCCGAGGATTTGCGAGACGCACAAATGCGGCTCCTAAATCAATTAACCGTCGAGTTGCTTATGCTTGAACGGGCCAAAGAACTGGAAATCAGCGTTAGCGATGATGAACTTGAGGGGGCCGTCTCCGAAATTAAAAGTGACTATCCTGAAGGAGAATTCGAGGAAACACTGATAGAGTTTGCCGTTTCATATGATACCTGGCGAAATCGGCTAAAGACCCGTTTGACGATGGATAAGGTGGTCGAAGCCGAGCTTAAGAACCAGATCTCCATATCTCCCGAAGATATTTCCAAATATTATAAAAAGAATTTTGAAGGCAAGGCGATAGGATCTGATGCGACCCAATCATCGGAAGATATTAATGAAACCATTGTAAAGCAACTGCGTCGTGAAAAAGCAGAACAGGCTTATAAAACCTGGATTGAAGAATTGAAGACTAAATATAAAATAGAAATTAACAGCGAACAATGGGATAAAATTACAGCGCCCAAAAGAATCAAGGTAAATGAAGCCGAGACCGGTAAATCGAAAAACGATTAGAAGCCTGGCAAAGATTATGCCTGCCTTGATGTTTGCCTTGCTGGTGACGGCTATTGTCATTGCAGTGCCTGTAGTTGATAATCTTTGGGCACAGGAACCAGAAATAGTGGACCGCATTGTGGCAGTGGTCAACAACGAAATTGTCACGCTATATGATTTAAACCGGACTTTCGCACCCTACGCCAGCGATATCAAAGCATTAAAATACCCGCCGGAAAAGGAGCGCCAAACCCTTTTCCAGGTACGACAGGATATTCTCAACCAGCTCATTGACAAAATGCTGGCAGATCAGCTAGTCAAACGGAATCAAATCACCGTCAGTCAAAATGAAATAAATAAAAATATCGAGCGCATCAAAGAGTCACGTCAATTTACAGAGGAGCAGCTACGTCAAGGCCTTGCCAGCCAGGGGATGACCATGGAGGAATATCGCAAAGAGATCCAAGAGCAGATTTTACGATCCAAACTGGTCAATCGCGAGGTCAAATCTAAAATCGTAGTCACCAAAGAAGATATAAAAGAATACTATGATAGTCATCGGGAGAAGTACGGCGGTGAAAAAAAATACTACCTTTGGAATGTGTTTATAAAAGTGCCAACCGGCAGCGGCAATTCAGAAAGACAAAATGCTCGCAACCAGATGGAAGCAATATTAGAAAAACTCAGACAGGGCCAATCCTTTGAATCTCTGGTCGATGAGCTAAAAAATTCATCATCCGCCATACAGGGAACAGACCTGGGATTGTACCGCCTGGAAGAATTATCGGAGCAACTGCGACTGGTTGTTAAAAAAATGGAAATCGGCGGGTTTTCGGGCGTGCTGGATACCAACTTTGGCTATCAAATCCTTTACGTTCAGAAAATCGAAGAATTTCAGGCCAAATCCCTTGAAGCAGTGGAATCAGAAATTGAAGAGTCACTTTACAACGAATTGGTAGATAATAAATATCAGGAATGGCTTGAACAGTTGCGGGCCAGGTCCCACATCAGGATAATCAATTAGTCGCAATAGCAGGCTGTAACCCATATGTTTATGAAATCGGATCTATTGATTGGTAATTATCGCATAAACGGTGCTCAAATTAATTGGATCGGACCGATTTCTGACAATCAGTTCGAAACTGACGGTTCACTGTAAATGCATTTGCGGATTGAAAAATTTCCCGACCCCTCAATATAATTAAGCACAAAATTGTATAGCCTTGGTATTTTGCCATGAAACCTGACCACGACTCTCTATCATTCGGACGCTATCTGCAAGCCATCAGGCTGGAAAAGAAGGTCAGTTTGGAAAAAATTTCTGCCCAAACCCGCATTGGGCTTGCCAATCTTTCGATGATTGAACAGGAGGATATTGAAAGATTGCCGGCCGAGGTTTTTGTGAAAGGCTTTTTGCGGTCCTTCGCCGCCGCCATTGGTGCCGACGGTGATGAAGCGGTTCGCCGATATGAATCACGCCTTAATGTCGTACAGAAAATAGCTGTGTCTGAAGGCTTTATCGGCAAATCGGCTCCCAGAATGTGGTGGAAGCTTTTGATAGCCCTTATTTTGCTTGTAGGCATCATGGTGTTGTCTATATTCGGCATTGCCTTTTTTCACAACCAACCGGATACGGGCAAACCCCATGAGCAAAAGGTTCCTGCCGACATGTCGCAACCGGAGGATCCCCTGAAACAGCAAGAAATTGATTCGGATGCCAAAACAGCCGAGCCGGTGACCGAGAAGTTGGTGTTGAAAATCACCGTGCTGGAAGATACTTGGTTAAAGGTCATCGTCGATGAAAAGGATTCCACAGAGTACACATTAGCTGCCGGGGACAAACTTGAGCTTGAAGCCTTATCCGGATATAACCTGCTAATCGGCAATTCCGGGGGCGTAAAATTCACGCTTAACGATAAACCTGTGCCACTTTCCGGAAAAAGCGGGGAGGTGGTGACAATTAATCTCCCTTAGGCAGTACTGATATAGCCTTCTTACCTTTACATATTGGTAGCTCAAAATTGATGAAGCTAACGTTGGCATATCGAAATCCGAATTTAAGGTGTCAGGTGTCAGGCTAAAATTCAGAGATCTGATAAACGTGGGTAAGTCAGGTCTGGCCTCTTTGCCGACCATTTCCTAAATGGAGTGATAAATTGAATCAGGCTGGCACGGAGGTTCGTGCCAGTTCAGAATTTCGAATTTAAATATTGCAGCACACCTAAACAATTCCAGGTCTGAAATCCTGACACCAAAACTTTCACAATGTGTATTTAATATAAAGCTGCGAGCTATTGACATGTCCTCTGATCGCAACAGAATACTGGTTGAAAGCATTAAAAGACTTCTGCGTCGGGGTGCTGCAAGCCATCTTGGCAAGATTGTGAACAAAACCCATGCGGCCGATCTGTCGGTGGTATTTCGTTCTTTGTCCCTATCTCAGCAGCGCAAGCTGTTCGGCCTGATTACCGATGTTGAGCAAAAAGGTATCCTGTTTAGCGAGCTTGATGCGGACACTTTTCAGGACCTCATCGCGGAAATGAAGATTGAAGATATCGTCAGGATCCTGGAAAGCATGCCGGCTGATGATGTCGCCGATATCATCGGGCGCCTGCCGGAGGAGAAGTCAAAAGCCATCCTTGACAAAATGCGGAAGGCGGAATCCGATGAAGTTGAGGACCTGTTGCGTTACGAGGATGATACCGCCGGCGGGATAATGGTTCCCGAATTCATTGCCTTGCGCGAAGATGTGACTGCCAGAGAAGCCATCGAATCATTGCAAACTGAACATTCCGACGTAGAGATGGCTTTTTACCTTTATGTGGTCGATGAATACGGCAAGCTGGTCGGTGTCAGTTCCCTGCGGCAGCTGGTGGTGGTATCACCTGCCACACCCCTCAAGGAGTTTATGATCACCGATGTATTCTCGGTTCAAACCGATATGGACCAGGAAGAGGTGGCCAAGCTTGTTGCACGCTATGATATTCTGGCGGTGCCGGTGGTTGATGGATCCAACCGGCTGGTGGGAATCGTTACGGTCGATGACGTCATCGATATTCTGAGAAAAGAAGCTACCGAAGATATATTGAAGATGGCCGGAGCGGGCGAAGAATTTGTCGAAACCAAGTCCATTCTTAAAAGTACCCGGATCCGCCTGCCATGGCTGTTCGCAAGCTGTCTCGGAGGGATCTTTGCCTTTTTTATCATCGGCAAATATGAAAGCAGTCTCAGTAAAATAGCCTACCTGGCCGCTTTTATTCCGGTGATCATGGGGATGGGCGGCAATATCGGCACCCAGTCTTCCACGATTGTCGTTCGGGGCTTGGCTACCGGACGCATTAACGCAAGGGATATATGGCACGTGGTTTTTAAGGAGCTTTCGATCGGCTTAATTTTAGGCCTGGTCTATGGGCTTCTGATCGGCGCGGTGGCCCAGTTTCGTTACAGTATGGAGGCCTTGGCCATTTCAGTCGCCCTGGCGGTGATCTGCTCCATGTCCGTTGCCGCACTCGTGGGTTCACTGGTACCAATGGGATTTGCACGAATCAATATTGATCCGGCAGTGGCAACAGGTCCGCTGGTGACCACATCCATTGATATTATCAGTGTGTTCTTTTATTTCTTAATTGCCACTACTCTGCTTGGTATATAATCCAAGCTTCGCATGAAAATGAAAACGAACGCCTCCGATTCGTGTAAAAATCAGGTGTAAGCATATGCCGGTTTTTTCCACCCCCGCCATTTTGCTCCGACGGCTGGACTATGGTGATTTTGATGTTATCATCACTTTTTTTACACTGGAAAGGGGCAAACTGTCTTTAATTGCAAAGTCCGCCAAAAGGAGCACCAAACGTTTTGCGGGAGTTCTCGAGCTTTTTTCTGAATTGCAGATTTTAGCTGATTTTGGCCGGGGAAAGGGACTTGCTGTGTTGCAGGAAGCGGTTTTAAAGCAACCTTTCAGTGCCATTAGAGCAGATTACAAGAAAACAGCCTACGCCAGTTACTGGACGGAGTTAATTTATAACTGGAGTGAAGAGAATTTCAAGCAGATCGCCCTGTATTATCTATTCGAGCATGTTTTATACGAGTTGGATTCCGGGAAGATAACACCATCGGTATTAAACATATTGTTCCAGATGAGATTTTTAACGCTTTCCGGTCATCGCCCCAATTTCAGCCATTGCAGTTTGTGCCGGCTGGAGCTAGAGAATATTCAAAATGACAATATTGATGTTAACCTTGAGCGCGGCGGGATTGTCTGTGGCAAATGCAGCAGCGGCGTTGTTTCCCGGATATCTCTTGCCAAAGGAACCATAAAGCAGCTGTTGTGGGTTGAAAGCGGCAAATTGGCCAAAGCCGGCAGAATCAAATTTACCAAACCGGCCCTGGATGAAAGTACCGAATTCTTGGAAGAATTCATATGCTATCACTTGGGAAAACAGCCGCGCAGTTTGAAATTTTTACGTCAAATAAGGAAGGACAGTTGACTATTTGATTGGGTTGAATGGTTGATTAAGTGGAGGGAGTGAATCGCTCGCCGCTTGATACTATCAACCGACCAAACCGATGCTGCTGCTGGCCCTCGTCGTCGTCCTCGTGCTCGTCCGTCGTCTGCTATAAAGTTCTGATTCACGAGGACGAGCACGAGCACGAGGACGAAAAGGATCAGAAAAAATAAATGGTATGAATAACGAACTCAGAAAAATACTCGAATCCAGGTCTATCGAAACATCCGCCCCCTGCAGGATTGATATGGGGGGTACACTGGATATCCCTATCTTTTATTACCCGTTGCGGCATCTAAATCCCTGTACGGTTAATATCGCCCTGGGGCTCAGAACACGGGTTTGCCTGCAGCCATACACAAAGGGTTTGGTTAAAATTTCTTCCCGGGGATTTAAAGATGCAGAATTTTCAGCAGATGACGCACCATTTGATCACCCGTTGGGATTGATGTTTGCCACGGCCGCCTATTTCAACGCCGGGGGAGTTCATATCGATATTGAGTCTGAATCGCCACCGCGCAGTGCATTAGGCGGATCCTCCGCAGCGGCAGTGGCGCTTGTTGCGGCGCTCTTGACGCTCTTAGAACGCGGGGCACCTCAGCGTAATTTTGATCGGCGTTTGACAGCCCTTCTGGCTTATAAACTTGAAGAGACCGTCGCCGGGGTGCCTTGCGGCTCTCAGGACCAACTGGCCGCAGCCTACGGTGGGGTGCATGTATGGTACTGGCAGACCCGCCCCGGTCAATCCCATTATAAGCGAAAAGTCGCCGTCAAAAAAGAATACCACAAGGAACTTGAGCGCCGCCTGCTTTTGGCCTACTGCGGTAAACCCCACGTTTCCAAGGATATCAATGGAAGATGGATACGACAGTTTCTTGCCGGCAAGAACCGGGTTGTCTGGAAGGAAATCATTGATCAAATGCATCAGTTTACAGTTGCCCTGACGGATCGAAATTATCGTCAGGCCGCCATCCATATGAACCGGGAGACAACCCTTCGCCGGCAGATGACACCGGACGTTTTAGACGATGTCGGTCTGCGATTGGTGGAAAGGGCCTTGCAGAAAGGTTGCGGGGCCCGCTTTACAGGTGCCGGGGGCGGTGGATGTATCTGGGCGCTGGGGGAAGTTGAAAATATTGACAGATTGAGACCTTTGTGGGAAGAGTCTCTTTCCGCCCGCAAAGAGGCCTGTCTGCTTGACGCTAAAATTGATACCGAGGGTGTACGCATTCATTGATTTTTACGTGTTTGGTATTTTGTGTTTAGTGTTTAGTAGGGGCCTGCAGCCAAGAACGGAAAACTAAACACCAAAAACTAAACACCAATCATCAGGAAAAGGAACGGGTAATGAATTTTCAAAATGTTATTCTGGAACTGAACAAGTTTTGGACTCGCAAAGGTTGCGTAATGGTGCAACCCTACGATCTGGAAGTCGGTGCGGGGACCTTTCACCACTTTACGACCTTAAAGGCATTGGGGCCTGAACCCTGGAATGTCGCATATGTACAGCCTTCCCGACGACCGACGGACGGTCGCTACGGTGATAACCCCAATCGCCTGCAGCATTACTATCAGTATCAGGTGCTTTTGAAACCCTCGCCCTTTGACGTTCAGAAGTTATATTTGCAAAGCATGCAGGCACTGGGCATTGATCCGCTCGAGCATGACATTCGTTTCGTTGAAGATGACTGGGAATCCCCGACCCTTGGTGCCGCCGGCCTGGGTTGGGAGGTTTGGCTGGACGGTATGGAAATTACCCAGTTTACTTACTTTCAAATGGCCGGCAGCGTCGAATTGAATCCCATACCGGTAGAGCTGACCTACGGTCTGGAGCGCATTACCATGTATTTGCAGGGTGTCGACAACGTCTATGACCTTAAATGGAACGATGCGGTCAGTTACGGAGAGGTGCATCACCAACAGGAGGTCGAACAGTCGACTTATAATTTTGAGAAGGCTGATGTTGCGATCCTGTTTGATTTGTTTGGCAAATATGAGTCGGAATCACTAAAGCAAATCGAGGCCGAGCTTGTTCTTCCAGCCTATGAATATTGCCTGAAATGCTCCCATACCTTCAACCTTCTCGATGCGCGTGGTGCCATCAGCGTAACCGAGCGCACCGGATATATTGCCCGCATTAGAAACCTTGCCCGGGGGTGTGCGGAAGGCTATTTGAAACAGCGCGAAGAGATGGGATTTCCGCTCTTGAAAAATAAAAACTAACCGCAACTCGGAACGCGACATTGAGGTGAATATGGACACGCTATTGCTTGAAATTGGAACTGAAGAAATACCGGCCGGATACATTTTACCAGCACTGGAGGCATTGGCGGCGGCATTGTCGAAAAAATTAACCGAAGCCCGCATCGAGCACGGCGGGTCGCAGATTTACGGTACCCCCCGCAGACTGACGGTTAAAGTTGAAAACGTTGCACCGAAACAGCCATCTGTAAAAAGCGAAGTAATCGGCCCGCCGGTAAAAGTCGGGTTTGATGAAGATGGCAAGCCAACCATGGCCGCCCAGAAATTTGCAGAAAAAGTCGGTGTTCCCATAGGTAAACTTTCTGCAAAAGAAACCCCCAAAGGAGCATATTTGTCGGCAGAAAAAAGTGAACGCGGGCTGGCAACCCGAACACTTTTGAAAGAAATCTTACCCGGGGTTATTTTAGCCACTCCGTTTCCTAAAAAAATGAGGTGGGCCGACCTGGATATTGAATTTGCCCGGCCGATTCATACCATTTTAGCCATGCTGGGGAAATCGGTTGTTTCCTTTAAGCTCGGCAATTTAAAAAGCGGACGCTATACCTGCGGTCACAGCTTCATGGCCCCCGCTAAAATCAAACTGGACAGCCCGGACGAATATCTGGATAAACTGCGCACGGCTCACGTCGTGGCCGACATGGAAGCGCGTAAAAAAATACTTGAGGAACGTATCGCCAATGTGGCGACAGAACTGGGCGGTCGCATACTACCCGACGAAGAGTTGGTGGATATCAACAATAATCTTGTGGAATACCCGGTACCGGTCGCCGGAAAATTTGATACAGAGTTTCTCGAAGTTCCCGATGAGGTCTTGATCAATGCCATGCGGGAACATCAGAAGTACTTTGCAGTTGTGGACAGCAGCAATAATTTGATGCCTTGTTTCATTGCGGTGAATAATACAGCGGCCAGGGATTTAGCACTTTCAGCAACCGGTCATGAGAGAGTGATCAGGGCCCGTCTGGCCGATGCCCAGTTTTTTTTTCAGGGCGACCTTGAAGTTAGCAATGATGAGCGGGTGGAGAAATTAAAAAGGGTCGTTTTTCAGGCCGAGCTCGGGACCGTTTTTGAAAAAAGCGAGCGGGTTGCAAAAATTGCCGAAGTACTGGCGGCCTCAACTCAAAAAAACGATGATTTGAAAAAGCAGGTACTCAGGGCCGCCCAATTGAGTAAATCCGATCTGGTCAGTCAGGTGGTGGGAGAATTTCCGAAATTGCAGGGAATTATGGGCCGGATCTATGCCGGCATCGCAGGGGAACCGGCAGATGTGGCCCATGCCATTGAGGAGCACTACCGGCCGGTATACTCAGGTGCGCCGCTGCCTGAAACACTGGTGGGGGCAATCCTTTCCATTGCCGATAAGATGGATTCTATTTGCGGCTGTTTTAGTGTCGGGCTGATTCCGACCGGTGCTTCGGATCCCTATGCTCTTCGTCGGCAGGGAATTGGAATAATTCAGATAATGAACGATAAGGGATTGTCGTTTCCCCTGCGGGAACTCATTCGCTGCAGCCTTGAGCAGTTCGGTAAAAATAGGGCAGCGCAAAGCGACGAACTGATAGAGAAAGTGTATACGTTTTTGCAAAACCGAATTTCCCATTTGCTGGCAGAAGAAGGATTTTCCAAGGATGTGATCGCGGCCGTTGTCAGCGTTGCAGGCGATGATATCCCCAATGTCCGGAACCGTGTCAGCGCCCTTGAATCACTGAAAGCCCGGCCGGATTTTGAACCATTGGCGGTTGGTTTCAAACGGGTGGTTAATATCATCAGAAAATCAGGTCCGAAAGAAGAAGGCGCAATTCTTGAAGCAGTCGATATGGAGCTGTTTGAACACGAAAGCGAGGGAGCGCTGTTTGAAGAATTCAAAGCGGTCAATCAAAAAGTGTCGGAAGCCATGGAAAAAGAATCTTTTAATCGGGCGTTGGTGGAGATCGCCTCATTACGGGATGCCGTTGACCGGTTTTTTGATGGGGTCATGGTGATGACCGAGGACACCGGCATCCGCCGCAATCGCCTCACATTGCTGGGGCATATCGCGGCGCTGTTCGGTAAGGTCGCCGATTTTTCGAAACTGTCGACTTAAGCCGGATAAAGCGGAAATTCGAAAAACGAATATCGAAATCCGAAACAATATCAAAATACGAAATCTTCAACGTCCAAAATAACCGTGTTTAGGAGACCAGCATTGACCGAACAGCGACCTTTTACCTTCGACCGGGTTGTCCATATCCTGCTCAGTGTGGGCATATTGACCGGTATGATCTGGCTTGCTGGATACTTAAGCGATGTGCTCATTCCTTTTGCCGTAGCCCTTTTGCTCGCTTATTTAACCAACCCGCTGGTTACCTTGATCCAGAAAAAAATTCCCAATCGGGCGGTCGCGGTTTCTATCAGCTTGTTGGGCATCATTTCCATAGTTATCCTTCTGGGCTGGTTCGTGATACCTATGATTGCCGGTGAGGTCGTCCAGATGGGACGTATCGTAACGGATCTGGTTAATAATTCAGATCTGGCTGAAAAGGCGTCCCGGCAGCTGCCGCCGGATTTATGGCAGGGCATTAAAGATTTTTTTGCACGCCCTGAGATTAATAACTTTTTTAAAGATATCAATATTTGGAAAATTGTGCAGGCAGTTGCCAAAAAGGTCCTGCCAGGGGTATGGGGGCTGATCACCGGAGCGGCAAGTTTTCTTGTCGGGCTGATCGGGTTGGCGGTCATCGGGCTGTATTTTATTTTCCTGCTATTGGATTATGATACTGTACGGGGATGGAAAGACATGGTGCCGCCTGCCCACAGGGATTCTATTGCAGGCTTTGTCGACGACTTCGAATCGGCCATGAGCAGTTATTTTAGGGGACAGGCGGCGGTGGCCTCAATCTGCGGCGTCCTGTTTGCTCTGGGATTTGTTTTAGTCGGATTACCCCTCGGCATATTGCTGGGCCTGTTTGTCGGGTTATTGAATATGGTCCCCTATCTTCAGATCATCGGTCTGGTCCCGGCCGGCTTGCTGGCCCTTGTGCATGCCGTACAGTCGGGAATCAATATCTGGATGGTTCTGGGTCTTACCGGCCTCGTCTTCGTGGTGGTGCAGATTATTCAGGATGTCATTCTGGTTCCCAAAATAATGGGCAAGGTTACCGGGTTGAATCCGGCCATGATGATGCTTTCGCTGTCGATCTGGGGTAAATTGCTCGGTCTGCTTGGAATGATCATTGCTCTTCCAGTGACTTGCCTGTTGCTCGTTTATTACAGGCGGTTGATAAATTCAGCACCATTCATTGCGAATAGCAGCAAGCCATAGAGCAACCACCAAAAAAATATAACTCTATCTTCGGTCCCAGATCGCCGGTTTAAAAAATGAAGATGCTGAGCGGCTTAGAGCAAAAGACTCTTCTTTGAAATCTAACGTACCACCGGTAGCTGTTGGGTCGCCAGTATTCCAAGTATAGTTGGGGTCAAGCTCAAAATTTATATTATTGAAGATTTTTTCATCACTGATAAAGCCGCTTGTGGAAATCTTATGATCTGCCCACGTTAGATTCTCTCTTGCATTAATTTCAGATAATGCGGCATCGATGGCTTTTTTTTTGGCACTTTCTTCAAGATCGATGTATCGCGGCACGGCAACTGCAGCTAAAACACCTAAAATAATCAAAACAGCGATAATTTCAATCAGCGTAAAACCCGTATTGTTTCGCAATAGTTTTTGTTTGATCATGGATTATTTATAAAAGTTATGTGAAAACCTAATCATTGCGTGTCTGCCTAAAATCTAAATATCAGTATATCACAGAGATTAAAAGGTTTCAAACATACTAAAGTGCCGATTATGTAACTTTTGCAGTCCTGCAAAACTATACAATCATTCGGATAAAAGGGTTGCAGCGCTATTTGGCCAGCAACTGCGTTACTTTTTTAACACCGTCGCCGGCGTCCTGGGCGAAAGCATCCGCTCCGATGCGTTTTGCCCAGCGCTGGGTTACCGGAGCACCGCCGACGATGGTTTTATACTTTTGTTTCAGCCCAGCTTTTTTTAGTTCTTGCTCAAGCTCTTTTTGCACCACCATCGTCGTGGTCAAAAGGGTGCTGCTGCCGATAATGTCGGCCTTGAACTTTTCTGCTTCTTCAATGAATCGATGCGGGGCGACATCGCGACCCAGGTCCAGGACTTCAAATCCATTGGCGCGCAAAAGCGAGACAACAATGGTTTTGCCGATGTCATGCATATCTCCTTCTACTGTTCCAATGACAATTTTCCCGCTGACGGTTTCCTGCTCTTGCGGTATGGCGGCATTCACAATGGCCGTTGCCTTTTCCATGGCATCGGCTGATTTAACCAAACCCGGAATAAACAGTTTTCCGGAACCGAACAGATCGCCGACCTGGTTGATTCCGGGGATAAAACCGTTGGTCATAAGCTCCAGGGGATCAATTCCTTCTTCCAATCCGTGCCTTGCTATTTCAGTCGCTTTATCTAAATCGCCAGCGACAATCGCTTTAATGGCTTCTTCAAAAATCTTTTGTGTCATTGTTGATCCATTTTAATCTGGGATTTAAACAATTCTACTGAATTGATCGGGACTTCCAACAGTTCAGCTACTTTAAGTTTAGCCCGGATGCCCTTGGGACTTCCTGCCACGGAAGTTGTGGTGCCGATACCCAGGTCCTCCCTGAGTTGCCGCATCACTTCTTCGTTGGTCAGGTCTAAAAGTTCAATCCCCAGCTTCTGGGCTACATATTTTTTGGCTTCGGATAATTTCATCTTTTTGATCAGCTGCATCCAGGCCACCAGATCTCCGGAGGTGCGGATGCCGCCCATACCGGAAGCGAAAATATGAGCAATGTGCATCCCGAATGGGTCGCCCACGCCGATCTACAAACCGTCGGCTTTGCCGATTTGTACCAGTGATTTGGAGGCCCGAGTGACACTGTCTATGGGTGGTGCTTCCATCATGGGGACCCCTCCCACCCCCATTCCGACGTTGGCATGCACCGGTATATCGACTGCGACTGCAGCTTCTTTTACAAAGGTCAGGGTACGTGCGAGGTTCCATGCCACGGATTTGTTGGTGTTGGTACCGACCGCCACGCCGTAGATGCTGGCCCCGGCGGCTTCGGCAATTCTGGCCTGTTCGTGGGGATACATTCCGGCGAGTTGTTTATCATTAAACGTCACCTCTCCGTGCATGCCCAACACAAATTCTCCCGACCCCCCCATGATAATGGGCAGGTTGGGGGCCGCCTTTCTTAAATCGCTGACAGCCTGCAGGGCGGCCCAGTAATCCGCATCGCCGGCCGAACCCCCGGTATCGAAGTTGAGTCCCTCGCAGCCGATACCGTTTAATTTCTTGCCGACAAAGACCAGGTCCTGGCGCAGCTGCTCAGCGGCGGCTTCCTGGACTTTCTGGGCTTCTTTAATCTTGCCCAGGGGAAGGAGATCAGCAGGATTCGGGTGGGGGCCATCGGGCTGGAAATACAATCCCATATTGGGCTGAGCACCATATAAAAAAGGGGCGGTGGTCATCATGGAGGCGGTGTAATATTCATTCATTTCAAAATTGATGATCGGCTTCACCGGTTTGAAACTGTAATCACTGTGCCCCATGGATGTGGTATCGGCGGCGCAGGCTCTTTCATAGGTTAGAACTGCCTGGAGGCGGCTCATGGGGACACCTACCCCCCCGCCGTCTTGGCCGGAATAAAAGCTCATCGAACACCCGTCATCGGTAACAATTACCTCCTGACCGGAAACCACGCTGACGGCCCGGGATGGTTCGGTCATGATATCAAAGAGCTGTTCGATTTCATCTGCGGTGAGTTCCGGGATTTCAGCGCGTTGGGCAGCCTCCCGCGTAGCGGCCACGATGTCTTCTTTGATCTGTTCAGAGGTCATTGAAACCAGTTCGCCATCACCCATGCGCGTGAATATTTTATCTTTCATGAACTTATTTCCTCCGTTTGGAGTTTAGCGGTATCTATCCCGGATAAAAACAAATCACAAATCGCAATTTACAAATAATATCCAATGTCCAAAATCCAAAACTCAAACAAAGGATGGGATATTGAATACAAAGATTCGTCAGTCCATCGATTTGAAATTTGGTGCTTGTGTTTTGATTTTTTGGCCATAAAAGGCACAAAGATAATTTTTAACATCCGAATTCATCCTGGGTTTCAGTTATGATGGAGCGAATATCCGCCAGCACCTTCTCCGGCAGTGGGTCCGGTTGGTGGTTTTGCAATATGTCCCGGGTCTTTTCTAATGCCCGCTGGTAGCTGTCCCGGGCACCCGCAGCTTTCCACTTTTCCATCCGGCTGCGATCCATAAACTCCGGCCGGGAGTGGTCATGCATATGTTCAAGCGTGTGCACCTGGGAGATAAAGTCACCGGAGCGTCCTACCGAGTTAATTACATCCACTGCCAGGGAATCAGGATCAACGCTAAACCCGTTGATTGTATGTTTTATCATCCGGATAAATTCGCTGTCCAGAACCAGCTGGGCATAATCGAAGGTGATGCCGCTTTCAAGCATTCCCGGTCCGTAAATCAGATTGGCACCTGCCAATGCTGGAATGAGTCCGGTGAGCGTCTTTTCGTGGCCCATCTGGCAGTCGGATATCTTTGAATCACTCTACCCGCCGGCAACATAACTTGGCAGGGCATAATATCTGGCCAGTCTTGCCACCGCCCCGCTTATAATGGCGCACTCGGGCGTGCCCACTGACGCAGAACCTATTTTCAAATCCATGGCGGTGGTCGAACTGCCGTAAATCACGGGAGCGCCTTTTTGGACCAACTGATTGAGGGTGATCCCCCCGAGGACTTCGGCGTTGTGGGTTACCAGGGTCCCGGCAAGGGTAACCGGCGAAGTGCCTCCCGCCATGGCCATTGACAAAATATTAATTATCGAACAGCTTCTAGCGGCTTCGATTATGATCTCGCAGCATTCATTTATCAACTTCAATGGGCTGACCGGGCAGGTCGTAAATGACAGAATTGGCCGCTCTTGAAATTTCTTTATTCCGCCGCTGATGACACCGGCCATCTGAACCAGCTTTTTGAGCAAATATCCGCTTCCGGGTCCAACACAACAATGTTTGGTCGTATGGGTGAGCATGGCTTCAGCATTATGAAGCGGTAATACTGCCTGGGGCACATCACCGGAGCCCACTGCCTTTTCACAGACATCGATTTCGTCCAGGCTATCGACCAGTTTAGCCGCGTTGGCCAGATCGGCCTTTAGCGGTGTTCGGCGTTCACCGCTAAAGGGATCAACCACCTCGATTCCCTCACTGAAGTTGGTGAAGTGAACCCGGCCGGCTTCCAGCACTTTATCATGTTTAGGGTCCCGTCCGGCCAGGAGAATTTTGGACGGTGCTGACTGAATTGCGTCCTCGACCAGCTGAGACGGTATTTTGACAATTTTATTTTGGCGGTCAACCCCAGCACCGGCACCATCAAATATCTCCAGGGCTTCATCGGTTTCGATAAATAGTCCTGTTTTTTTAAGTACCTCTAAAGTTGCCTGATGGATGTCATTCAGCTCATCGTCTGCTAAGCTGTTAAGACTCAATCGTTGATCGTCATGTTTGCCCGGATGGAAAATCGGCATTTTAATATTTTATCCCTATTTCTATTTTCATCGATATTTCAGGTGGGCCCAGCGTACCAGAGGGATAGGCAAAGATCAATACTGAGCTTGACATCCCACCGGGTAAACGAGTAATTAAACGTTGCGGGGGGTGGATCGAAATGAGATCGCGTGGACTCTAAATTCACGTAGCTCGGTGCGACACCGGGACCTCCCGCCATTAATTCTATGAAATGGTCTTTAAAGTGAAGGTTTTACGAACTTTTTAGACACTAAAGTATTCCCGATTCGATGTTCGACGTTGGACGTTCGATGTTGGACGTTCATTTTTGATTAGTTGTCGCCGCTAAACTAATACTGGGGGCAAAATATTGAGTATTCCATGGACACAAACCCAGCTTAACCGTCTGAAAGAGCTTCAAGCAGACGAGGAAGATCTGGACCGGGGATTTAAAACCGAGCAGGAGCGCGAAAAAGATTTTCAGAAACTGGAGAAAACTCTGGTGCGATCAGCACATCATAAATTAGAGCAACTTCGCACGGCTCATCGTCGCCCCCGGCTGTGCCGCCTGGAAAGCCGGTTGACAAAAGTTCTGATTGATAATGGTTTTGTCCAGGTGACAACACCGACCATTATGGCCAAGGGGTTGCTGACAAAAATGTCGATTGACGACCACCACCCGCTGGCATCCCAGATATTCTGGCTGGGCAAGGATCGATGCCTGCGACCGATGCTGGCACCGCACCTGTATTTTGTTTTGAAGGATCTTATGCGCTTATGGGAGAAGCCGGTGCGCATATTTGAAATCGGCTCATGCTTTCGAAAAGAGTCTCAGGGTACCCAGCATGCCAATGAATTTACCATGCTCAATCTTGTTGAAATGGGCCTAGACAGCAATGTCCGCCAGAATAGACTTAAAGAACTGGCGTCTATGATAACCGGGGCCGCCGGTGTGGAAGGTTTTGTATTTCAGCGAGTCGATTCGACCGTTTATGGCGAAACAATCGACATCTTAGCCGGTGAGAGACGGATGGAAATCGGTTCCTCGGCCATGGGACCCCATGCCCTCGATCGTGCTTGGCAAATCACTGATGCCTGGGTGGGGATTGGATTTGGACTCGAACGCTTGCTTATGGTGGCCGAAAATATTAAAAGCCTGGGGAGATTGGGACGGAGTTTGGGGTACTTCGACGGTATCCGCTTAAACATCTAAAAGTTATTTCAAAAATGCATCTTACGCTCAAGGGTTGCGTTGCGAACCCCCTCAAAATACTCACGTACTGGCGTGTAGGCTCCGCTTTTTCGTCGGTTCGACGCCTTGCCCTTGAACGTAACCTATCATTTTTAAAACAACTTTACATGATTTGTAGTTAAACCATGACAATGAATGATTCTCATTTTAAGTTAGCAGCGATTCTGGAAAAAGCTAATCAGGAAGAACGTCTTGAAAGAGATGAAATTGTGTTTCTTCTGGGCCTTACGCAGCAGAACCAGATTGATGCCGTTTTTGAAACATCCAGGAACATACGGTTCCGATATTTCGCAAATAGGGTTTTTCTATACGGGTTTATATATGTCAGTACATTTTGCCGCAACCAGTGCAACTTTTGCTATTATCGAAGCGCCAATTCACTTTCTGTGCGCTACCATCGGGAGGCAGCTGACATTATTGAGGCAGCGCAAAGTCTGGCTGAATCCGGCGTTCATTTAATTGATTTGACGCTGGGGGAAGACCCTCAATACTTTCAAGATCAGGGTTTTGAACCATTTATTCAGCTGGTCAAAGCGGTTCGTCAAGCAACCGACTTACCCATTATGGTATCACCCGGCGTCGTCCCTGCGGATGTTCTATCCGATTTTGTGCGGGCCGGAGTCAGCTGGTACGCCTGCTACCAGGAAACCCATAACCAGGACCTGTTCAGAAGGCTCAGGCCCGGACAAAGCTATGCTGACCGTTTAGAGAATAAAGAACTGGCCTGCAAGCTGGGGCTGTTAACCGAGGAAGGCCTGCTGTGCGGTGTCGGAGAATCAGCTCAAGATATGGCGGCGTCCATCGAGGCTATGCGCTTGTTGGACGTTTCCCAAATGAGGGCCATGACGTTTGTGCCCCAGAATGGAACCCCCATGCAGTCTTGGAAAAGGCCCGATCCTCTAAGGGAATTACTGACCATCGCTGTTCTGCGTCTGTCCTTTCCGGACAGATTGATACCGGCAACCTTGGATGTCGCCGGATTGACCGGACTGCAAAGCAGGCTGGATGCCGGCGCCAATGTGGTTACATCTCTGGTACCCCCGGGCTTCGGTCTGGCCGGTGTGGCCCAAAATTCTCTGGATATTGCGGATGCCAGGCGAACCACTGCCAGAATTCTCCCGGAACTGGATAAGCTCGGCATGCAATCGGCATCGACTGAAGATTATTTGGTCTGGTATGTTGATCGCCGCCGGCAAATCAGATGCGGCCTATCAAGGGAGAAACTCGCTTGTTAGTAGGCGTCGTCGGTGGGAAATTGCAGGGTGTCGAAGCTGCCTACCTGGCACGCAAAGCGGGATGGGATGTCAGAGTTGTTGACAAAACACCCCGTGTGCCGGCATCCGATTTGGGCGATTCATTTGTACAGGTTGACGTGACCGTCGGAAATAATCTGGGCGGCGCCTTAGGCGATGTCGACTTTATTATTCCGGCCCTTGAAGATGACAAGGCGCTGAGAAGATTGGCGCAATGGAGCCGTAAAGCCGGTGTTCCCCTGGCTTTTGACCCGCGAGCCTATGCCGTATCTTCGTCCAAATTGAAATCCGCTGTTTTTTTTAAACAGATCGGAATACCGGTCCCTGCGGCTTACCCGCAATGTGGTTTTCCAGTGGTTGCCAAACCCGGCCTGGGCAGCGGTAGCAAGGGGGTGCGCATTTTCCAAGAGCTTGATTCAATGAAAAACCGGTTCTCATCTGAATTCCCACCCTCGGACTGGATACTGGAAGAATTTCTCGACGGCAGCCAGCATTCATTGGAAGTGATTGGCCGGCCGGGAGATTACCGGGTATTACAGGTAACCGATCTGTATGTGGATCATAATTTCGATTGTAAGCGGGTCATCGCCCCGTCAAATTTGCCGCTGAATTTGATAGCGGATTTTGAGAAATTGTCGCTGACCATCGCCCAGGCATTAAACCTGCGCGGTATTATGGATGTAGAGGTCATTTTGTCCCGGGGAGAATTAAAGGTCTTGGAGATAGACGCACGGCTACCCAGTCAGACGCCGACAGCAGTATACTGGTCGACCGATCAAAATATGGTCGAGCTTTTAGGGAACCTGTATGTCGCCCCGCAAAACAGCCTGCCACCCTGCGGGGACATCTCGCGCGGAACTGTCTATGAACATATTCACGTATCCGGGGATAAACTGAAGATAAGCGGCGAGAGGATCATGGCGGCAGGGGGACCGCTTAATTTGCTGGATGACTTCTGCGGTGCTGATGAAGCGATTACCAATTTTGCGCCCGGTAAGGACCCGTGGGTGGCGACCCTGATCTTTGCCGGGACGAACAGACATCAGGCCTGGGAAAAACGAAACCACAGCATCGCACAAATCGTCCGGCGGTTTGGGATAAAAGATGACACGTCTGCAATTAGATGATATTTCAAGTATTTCGTCTCGATTAATAGCCTACGATGAAGAATTGCTTGTCAAAACAGGCCATAATTTGCGACAGATTGCCTGCCACGCAGCGGAACTGAAGGAAGAAGATATCCGGGGGGTTATGTCCAGGATACGGGTAGGCGTGGTGCCGATCCGGTGGGGGCAGGGTTTGATTGAAGGATTTAGCGACGCAACCGCTGGGATCTTAAAACACCTCGGGTTCAACGCCTTTGTTGCCGGGCAGCCGGATATTTCAGGCTTAGCCGAAGCCTATGAGAGAAAGGCCGATGTTGTCTTTTTGTCTGATGATAATGACTTCGTGGCGTTAAACGCTGAAACCCGTCAGCATGTTCACAATGCGAAGGCTACCGGTAAAGGTTTTGCGGCCGGGCTGGATTTAATGACCAAGGGTTTGGCCGATCAAAAGGTCCTGGTTCTCGGCTGCGGTGCGGTAGGACGAAGTGTAACTTCCGCTTTATTGAGCTATGGCGCAAAAGTATCCATTTATGATATCAATCCTCCCAATTCCCAGGAATTCATAAGTTCTATAGCCGGGCCTGATTCAGACAGACTAACGATTGCGCCGGATTTTCGCGAAGCACTGGCTAGGCACTCCATGGTTGTCGACGCGACCAATGCGGCTGGAATCATACACGCTGAGGATATTTCCCCACAAACTTTTATCGCCGCACCGGGTATGCCGCTTGGCTTGAGTCGTGAGGCCCTGAATAAATTATCGGATCGGCTCCTGCACGATCCTTTGCAGATAGGTGTGGCGACCATGGGAATGGCGGTGGTCAAGCAGTTGATGGACGTACGATAAGGGTATAAAAAGAAAATCCGCGGAAGGCGGACAAGTATTGAATATCGAATATCGAATTGGGCGCAGAGCGCACGCATGGGTTTTAACCGGATGCCATTCCTACTCGTACTTGTCCTCGTGCTCGTCCTCGAAAACCGAATTTCATAGAAGCCGATGGACGAGGACAAGTACGAGGACGACGACGAAGTCTGTACTTGGCGCCCCGCTGTGCAACATCATGAAAACAGCATTGCATTGAATCTACTTTCATGCAGGGAACTTAGTATTTTGGCAGATAAAACAAAAGTCAAACAGCCGGCCCGGCGTTACTATCGGAAACGGGTAGAGCTTTTTCGGTTGATTGAAAAAATTAAACTCTGGCCTTCACGCCGGGGGCTGTTACACGGGATCAAGACAGTCGACGTCATCAGCGATCAAGCCAGGATTACAACCCACTGTAACAAGACGTTTTTAATCACCAATTCCAGAAACTGCCGGGCAGCCCGCTGGCTTCGAAATAAATGGTTTAAAGGGATCTGCGGGGTCTGCCATGTTCCGGACTGGAAACTGGCTAAGTATTCGTCTACCCAATTTAAGCGCCACTACGGCTCGGCGTTAGAAAAAGGTTCAGAGGTTCAAAGGTTCAAAGGTTGAATTTCGGATCATACCTGAATCTTTGATGGCATGCACAAGACAACCCTGAACGGTGAACCCTGAACCCTTGAACTCACAAGAGGAGAAAATGATGCATCCACTAATTAAATCTCTAATTGATTCCGGCCCGGCTGTCCTGGACGGCTCTTGGGGAACCCAGATGCAAAAGCGCGGCCTTAAACGCGGGGAATGTCCGGATTCATGGAATTTGAGCCATCCGGAACGAGTCCTGGAAGTTGCGCAACAATACGTCAACGCGGGCAGTCAGATCATATTAACCAACACATTCGGTAGCAGTCGTCTGGCGCTGAAAAAATATAGCCTTGATAATGAGACGGTGGATATCAACATGGCCGGTGTGGAAATTTCTAAAAAAGCGGCCGGCAATCGCGCCTATGTTTTCGCTTCCATCGGTCCCACCGGGATGATGCTGGTAACCCGTGAAACCACCGCAGGGGAATTGCAGAACGTTTTTGAAGAGCAGGCCGCTGCCCAGGCCCGGGCCGGCGCGGATGGGCTAATTGTTGAAACCATGATTGATGTCACCGAAGCCAGAATTGCGGCCACTGCGGCCAAGCAAACCGGCCTGCCGGTAATCGTCAGCATGGTGTATGATTCCGGTGAGAATAAAGACCGGACGATGATGGGAAATTCTCCGGAAGAAGTTGTGGCGGAATTGACGGGTGTCGGTGTTGATGGCATCGGTGCAAACTGCGGTCAGGGCATTGAGGCCTTTGCGCCAATCTGCGCGCGCCTCCGGCAGGCGACTGATCTTCCGATCTGGATGAAACCAAATGCAGGCCTGCCCGAAATTGTTGATGATCAAACGGTATTTCGCACCACTGCCCAAGAATTTGTGCAGTATATTCCCGAATTGATCACTGGTGGTGCCGATTTTATCGGCGGCTGCTGCGGAACAGATCAGGGATTTGTCGAGGCGATCCGGGAAACACTCTCCAAACAGCAATAATATGCCAAAAATAAAACAGATCTTCACAGTCGAAAAGACTGATTGACATCAAGCCTTACACTCATTAAATTCAATGAATTCGGAAAAGAATGAATTAAAAGTTAATAGTAATTATTTCAAGTGGAGGAGATTATGCCCTACGACCCTGAAATGGATAAGATGCTGAAAAAGTGGAAATGTGAAGAAACGGGCCTGGTGGTTTCGATAAATCAATACGGGAATGGAGAACCGAAAGTCCAAATCGGACCACGCATCTTGCTGAAAAAAGACGGCACGGAAAGAGCTCCCGCGAAAGCCGGCCGTTTAACTATCGAAGATATGATGTGGCTTTATGATTTGATTGATGAAATTAAGGACGATATGACCAGATTCGCCAAACCTGAATAATGCGGAGTGGTCCGAATTATGACCACCTATGATGCCATTGTTAAGCCGGTCAAATCTAAAAATGCGCCGGCTATCGGTCCTGTTGCCGTGATGGCGGCAACCGAGATGGATCTTTTTTTTCTGTGTGATCTTTTCAAATACAACCGGGATAATTATCGCCGGTTGTTTATCAGTCGATTGTATGCTCCGCAATCATCTTCTGTCGGGGCTTGCCTGACCGGTCCGGGCATCGGAGCGCCTTATGCCGCCATGATGCTGGAGACCCTTATTGCTTGGGGCGCCCGCCGGATTATATTTTTAGGGTGGTGCGGCGCTGTTTCCAAACAGGCAAAAATCGGGGACATTATCCTGCCGACTTCCGCCCTTGTTGATGAAGGGACTTCCAGAAACTATGCCGTACCGGATAACGGACAGTCGAAACCGGCGTCGGTACTGGTTTCCCTGATCGAGCAGGTGTTGGAAAATAACCGGGTGGATTTTCATTCAGGAAAAATTTGGACCACGGATGCCGTATACCGTGAAACCCGGGCGAAGGTAGAAAACTATCAAGCGCAAGGCGTTATGGCCGTTGAAATGGAGGTGTCAGCGCTTTTTTCAGTGGCTCAATTTCGACAGGTGGAACTGGGCGCTATGCTTGTCGTTTCAGATGAACTTTCCTCATTAAAATGGCGGCCCGGCTTCAGAGACCAGCGATTTGTCACGGGTCACCAGACCGCTTGTAGAATGGTAAGAGAATCATGCCGGCAACTATTGATTCAGACATAATTGAAAAAATCCAGGACCTCAGAAAAACGCTTCACTACCATAATTTCAGATATCATGTCCTGGATGATCCGGAAATTTCTGATTCAGAATATGACCGCCGGATGCAGGAGTTGATTCGGCTGGAAAAAACTTATCCGGAATTTGTCAGTCCTGATTCGCCAACCGCCCGGGTGGGCGCACCGCCGCTGGCTAAATTTGATTCGATTGCCCACACTATCCCCATGTTGAGCCTGGACAACGGTTTTGCCGACGAAGATATTTTAGAATTTGACAAAAGGATCAGGCGCTATCTCGATCGCCAGTCCGACATAATTTATACAGCCGAGCCGAAAATGGACGGCGTTGCGGTAGAGCTAGTATATGAGGGCGGCAAATTGCTGACAGCATCGACCCGGGGAGACGGTACTACCGGGGAGGTCATCACCGCCAATATGAAGACCATTGGCGCTGTTCCGATTTTGATGCGAAAGGGCAAAGCATCGGTCCTGCCATCCCGTCTTGAGGTAAGGGGTGAGGTGTTTATCGGGAAAGAGGCCTTCCAAAAGTGGAACCTGGAAAGAAGCGACATGGACCTGCCGCCCTTTGCCAATCCAAGAAATGCGGCTGCCGGTTCATTGCGGCAGCTGGACTCAAAAATTACTGCTTCTCGGCCTTTGGATATCTTCTTTTATGGCGTCGGGGTGGTTGATGATTATGAATTCAATTCCCACTGGGATCTGCTGCGAGCATTAAAGAAATGGGGATTTCGGATTAATCCTCTCATCCGGCCTCAGATTTCAATAGATGATGTCCTGAAATATTACCATGAACTCAGCGATCAGCGCCATCAACTGCCTTATGACATTGACGGCATGGTGGTAAAAGTGGACAGCCTGCCGTTGCAACAGCAGCTGGGCGCAACCACCCGAAGTCCCCGCTGGGCCATTGCCTATAAATTTCAGGCTATTCAAGAAACGACGGTGCTTGACAAGATCGAGATTCAAGTGGGGCGCACCGGGGTTCTCACACCGGTGGCCCATCTCAAACCCGTTACGGTGGCCGGTGTAACGGTCCGCCGGGCCACTTTGCACAACGAAGACGAAATTGAAAAAAAAGATGTCCGCATCGGCGATACGGTTCTGGTTCAAAGGGCTGGAGACGTCATCCCCGAGGTAGTCAAAGTCATTTTAACCAAGCGTACCGGTGCTGAAAAAAAGTTTTCAATGCCTGATAAGTGTCCGGTGTGCGGTACAGCGGTTATTCGCATTGAAGGGGAGGCCGCCACCCGCTGTATCAACTCAAGTTGCCCGGCTCAGGTTAAAGAACGCATTAAGCATTTTGCCTCGAAAGGAGCCTTTGACATTGAAGGGTTGGGGGACAAGCTCATTGATCAACTCGTTGAAAAGGGTTTGCTGACCTCGTTTGTCGATCTTTTCAAACTGGATGAAGCAACCCTTGCCGGTCTTGAGAGAATGGGGGACAAATCAGCCCAAAATTTAATAAAGGCCATTGAGGCCCGTAAACGGATCAGTTTCGCCAGATTTTTGTATGCACTGGGAATCCGGCATGCGGGTGAGCACGTGGCCGTGTTACTGGCGGAACAATTTGAAACCCTTGATGAATTGGCAAATTGTTCTCAACGGGACCTGACAGAGATCCAAGGTGTCGGTCCGGTGGTAGCCGCAAGCGTTGCCTGCTTTTTCAGACAGGAAAACAACCTGCGCGCTATCCGGTCTATCCTGAATAGCGGCGTACAAATTGTTTTTGCGGACCGAAAGAAATCCGGGCAATATGACGGCAAGACCTTTGTGCTGACCGGGACCCTAAGTGGTATGACAAGACACCAGGCAAAGGAGATGATTACAGCTGCCGGCGGTAAGGTCAGTGGATCGGTGAGCCGACATACCGATTTTTTAGTTTTTGGCGAATCGCCGGGATCCAAGCTTGCAAAGGCCAGGGAACTGGGAGTCACTGTGATAGATGAGGCAGAGTTTAAAGAGCTATTCGGGTAGGCCCCAAGGCTATTAAGCTTGGAGGCTTGGAAGCCGGGGGGTGGATCTGACGAGAGTTTTTTAGCCTTCCAGTCTCCCGAAATCTCAACTTTCAAGGCAAGCACTTGTGAGGCAACTATGGAAAACAAAACAAGGGCCCATGTCATCATTCGCGGTCGCGTACAAGGGGTTTTCTTTCGGATGGAAACCAAACGCGCCGCTGATGGATTTGGTGTATTCGGCTGGGTCAAAAATCTACTGGATGGGAATGTCGAAGCCGTTTTTGAAGGCGATCGCGATCAGGTAGACGCCGTACTGGATTGGTGCCGGGAAGGGCCGCTCAGGGCGGAAGTATCCGAAGTAAACGTGGATTGGGAAGATTATACCGGAGAGTTCAGCGGATTTAATATTGATTTCGCGAAGTGGTCGTAAAAATGCCATTATAGTGGTTGTTAAAAAAACGTTCCGGAATTCAAACGGTTTTTTCTAAAACCACTCATAACGTAATTCGGAACAACATCAGGCAAAGCGGTGCAACTTCGGAGCGGCTTATTAGCAACCTTCATACGCCAATAAACCGCTCCGAAATTAATTGCTTAGACAGCGTCTTTGAGTTTTTTTCCAGGACGAAACTTAACGACGTTACGAGCTTTGATTTTGATGGGTGCACCGGTTTGCGGATTGCGGCCTTTGCGTGCCTTGCGTCGAACTTTCGAAAATGTGCCAAAACCTACCAGGGTGACTTTGCCATCCTTCTTTTTGAGTGCTTTGGTGACGCCCTGCACAAAAGAGTTCAGCGCTGCCGCCGCCGCAACTTTGGAAATCTTGGCATCCTTTGCCGCTTTTTCTACCAGTTCTGCCTTTGTCATAGTCCATTCCCCCTTTTTTTTGGTCGTTAACCTTGCTGGGCTAGGCTAGATAGCCTATTTTCCTGTGTGCATATAGGAACTAAAATTCCATGTCAACAGAAATCGTTAATTTTCAATACTTTTTTTAAAATATTGGCTGCTAAACCATATGCAGCTGGCATTTGCAGACTGTTGGGTGATGGAATCCTGCATTAACCCCTAACCCGGATAAACAGGAACCAAAATAAAATTAAACCACGAAGACCACAAAGAACACAAAGATAAAATAGAATTCATGACGTTGTGGTTTCTTCGTGAACTTCGGTGCGCTTCGTGGTGAACAGGTTTTTCAAAAAACACAGAGAATGCACAACTAAGGCGCTAAAAAAGGGCGTCTATAAATTGTTCAGCATCAAATAGTCGGAGATCATCGATTTGTTCGCCGACGCCGATATACTGCAAGGGAATGTTCAGTGAGCTGCAAATGCTGACAACGATTCCGCCTTTGGCGGTGCCATCGAGTTTTGTCAGGACTAATCCGGTGAGACCCAACGCCTCATCAAACAGTTTCGCCTGGGATAGGGCGTTTTGTCCGGTGGTTGCATCCAGGACCAGCAGAATTTCATGGGGCGCGCCTTCAAGTTGTTTCGATACCGTTCGCTTAATCTTTTTTAGTTCTTCCATTAGGTTGATTTTGGTATGCAGTCTGCCGGCCGTATCAATAAGAACGATATCGCATCCGCGAGACGAAGCTGCGGCAACCGCATCAAATGACACTGCGGCCGGATCTGAATTGGCCCGGTGCTTGACAAACTCTGCATCCGCCCTTTCGGCCCATATCGCCAACTGTTCGATGGCAGCCGCCCGAAAGGTGTCGGCGGCCGCGATTAGAACTTTTTTCCCGGAAGCTTTGGCTGAGGCTGCTATTTTTCCGATGGTGGTTGTTTTTCCGACGCCATTAACCCCCACCACCAATATTACATGGGGTTTGTTAGGGTCCTTTTCAGGTATAGGTAGTTGCGGGCCCAGAATTGAGAGAATTTCCTCCTTCAGGATCTGTTTTACTTCACCGACCTCCGCTGCTTTTGCTTTTGATAGTCGCTCCATGAGCACCATGGTCGTCTGGACCCCGATGTCTGAGGTTATCAAAAGCTCTTCCAATTCCTCTAAAACTTCATCATCAATCTTCTTTTTACCTGCCAATATCTTGTCAAAACCGTTCGACAAAGATTTACGCGTTTTAGATAGACGCTTTCTCAGCCGCTTAAAATATCCGGCTTTCTTCTGATCCGGGTCGGGAAGCGGTGCGGTATCCAAATCTGCCGTTATGGCTGGATCTGCGACTGTTTGCTGCTCCTCGTCTGACGCCTCGGTATCGATCTCCGGGGGGTGGGGCCCGTCCGCTTCGTCTGCCAGGGGTTGCTCGACTTCCTGAGGTTGGGGACTCTCTACTTCCTCTGATGAAAGTAATTCGGCAGGTGTCTTATCTGTTGGCTTTTTTTTATTCTTTTTGAACCAGCTCAATGCGTTAGGTACCCCCCTCGGAATGAAGAATGACGATTGATGGAAGTCGCTTCGCTCCACTAATTTTAAAATGGATAGCATTCCTTAATTGTTCATTCGACATTCGTCATCCGTCATTTTTAAGGAAGTTTACGGATACAACTTTAGAGACTCCCTTTTGCTCCATCGTGATGCCGAAAAGCATATCGGCAAACTCCATTGTTCGTTTGTTATGAGTGACGACGATAATCTGAGAATTTTCGCCGATAATTTGCAGCAGATCGTTAAAGCGGAAAACATTGGCGTCATCTAAAGGTGCGTCTATTTCATCCAACAGGCAAAAGGACGCCGGCTTGATCAGGAAAATGGAAAAAATAAACGCAATGGCCGATAAGGCTTTCTCGCCGCCTGAAAGCAGACTCAGACGGGTCAGTTTTTTACCGGGCGGATGAATCATCAGCTCCACGCCGGATTCTAAGGGTTTGTCCGGCTCGATGAGAACAAGTTTGGCCTCACCACCATCAAACAGGCGGGGGAAAACCTCCTTTAATTTTTCGTTTATGTGATCGAAGGTCTCCGTAAATTTTTGCTGGGTGATTTTGTTGATCTTTTTAATCACCTTTTTCAGGTCATCAATGGCTTGGAGGAGATCATCCCTCTGGGCCTCAAGAAATTCAAATCGATCCTTTAACTGCTCATATTCCTTGATGGCCCCGAGATTGACATCTACTATTTTGGCGATTTTTTCTTTGCTGCGGGTCAGATCGGCTTCCATTTCCTCGATGGTCATTTCAGCCGTGATTTCTTGGGTTGCTTCATTTTCGCTGTGACCGATTCTCAGTTTCTCATAAGAACTTTGATATCTTTCCTCCAGGCGATTGGCGACATTGTCGCGCTTAAGTTTCAGCTGTGACTGTTCGAGTTCCAGCATGCGGAATTTTTCCAGGGTCTTTTCCTGCTTTGTTTTGAGGTCATTTATTTTGCTGTCGCTTTTCTGGAGCCGGGTATCGATTTCCTGGTAATCAGCCTCACTGAGGTCGATGGCGTTGTCGAGGCGCTCTATGGTGCCGTACATTTGCGCAAGTTTTTCTTCATTGTCTGCCACCGCCTGCCGGGAGGCTTTCTCTTTTTGTTGCTTTAAAGTAATTTCGCGGGAAAGTTGATTGAGTCTTGTCAGGCCGTCTTCGTGGAATTCTTTTAAACGCTTTAAAGTGCTGTTGCTGTTTTCCAGCCCGGCATGCAAAGACGTCATTTTTAATTTAAGATCAACCACCGACTGATTAAATTCTTCCATCTGTAATGTGACACCGCTGATGTTTTCTGAAATTTCCGCCACGGTGTTCTGGGCAGAATGAATCTCATTCGAAACCTTTGACAATGCTTTGTTATATTTGATCATTTCATCGTCAATGTCGCTGGCTTCTCCTAATAGCTGCTCCTGTTCCAGCTGGACAATTTCCAAATGGCGACGGGCGTTCTTAAGGTCTTCTCCGGCTTTGTAAAGCGCTTTTTCGGCTTCAATTTCGTCATCGGTGTTACGGTTTTTCTGCTCAATTTGTTTTTGCAAATTGCTTTCCAAACCCTGCACTTCGGATTCCATAGCATGCTGCTCGATGCGGGCTTGTTCCAGTTTTTGAGCGAATACCGCGTCCTGACGTTTTAAGGCTTTAATTTCATTTTTTTTAGCCAGAATCCCGCTCAGCTTATCCTTACTGCCGCCCACCAGAATTCCCTGATGAGAAATGACGTCACCATTTTTGGTAACGATCCGTTGGTATTTTCCATTCTTGTTAAAAAGCGCGAGCGCTTCATCAATGGTTTGGGTTAAGGCGACATCTCCCAGAATTGCCTGGGCGATTTTTTCAAAGCCCGCTTTGACGGTTATATGATTTAACAGCAAACTGGCTGACGGTGGCGGGCTGGATCCCCCTGCTGCGATGGGTTTGACCGATGAAACCGGGATAAACCCGCTGCGTCCGGCTCTGTGACGTTGCAGATAATCAATGGCCTGCAAGCCGGCCTCCTGGTCTTTGACGATGATATATTGGAGGGATTCTCCCAGGACAGCCTCAATCGCCGTTTCATAGGCCGCGTCCGCTTCAATGATATCGGCCATAAGCTCCAGTACATTTTCGGCCAGCTCCTGACTGATTCCCGGCAACGCCGAATCCTGATTTTCGTGGCTTGCACTCGACCTTTTCATGATGGCCTTAACACCGTCACGGTACCATTCGTAGTTGTCCTCCATCTTCTTCAGGGTGTTGTATGTGGATTTGGCGGTATTGCGCTCCAATTCAAGTGTTTGGACAATTTTGACCTGCTGGGCCAGGGTGCCTGATTTTTGATCCAAAAGATTGCGGGTGGCAGTGATCTGGCGGGTTTGCTCCTCGATTGCCGTCTTTAAGGTTTCAAGCTGTTTGCGGGTGCGGGACTCTCTGGCATGGAACTCTTTTATTTGATTCAGGGCCAATCCTTCTTCTTCATCAGCGCGTTTGAGACGCCTCTGGAGGCTTTCCTTGTTGCTGGCAGCGTTTTGATAGATATTCTTATACTGCGCCTCCTGGGTCATCAGGTTCATCAGATGGGTTTTTTGAGAGTCGAGCTCTTGGTTGAGACCCGCTAATCTTTTGTTGATCTCATCGCTGCTCTGTCTTTTCTGAATGAGATTTCCTTTTACATCTTCTATTTCCGACCTGAGCTGGGCATTCTCCTTTTCAACCGCTGCCATTTCCGAAATCATATCCTGGTTTTTATGGACCAAATCTTCCCGGGCTTCGATAAATTCATCGCTTTCCCGGCCCAGTCGCTCGATATCATTGCGCAGATGAGCCAAGTCATTCTCAATCCGATCTACTATGCGCTGGGTTTCATATTTTTCGGATTTTCGCTCGGAAATTTCCTGGTTTTTTTGCCAGCGCTTGAGCTTAATTTCTTCGACCGCGGCGTCAATCTTTTTTAATTCGGACGAGTGTCCGATATCTGCATCTTTGAGTTCTCTTAGCAGGGAGTCGGTTTGTTCAATCTGGGCCTTGAGATCATCGAAATAATGTATCCCCAGATGGACATCCAGAATCTTGATGCGCTTTTGGAAGTTGTTATATAATTCGGCTTTGCGGGCCTGGCGTTTTAAGCTGGCCATCTGCCGCTTTATTTCTGATAGAATATCGTTAACCCGTAAGAGATTTTGCCGGGTAATTCCGACTTTGCGCAGGGCCTCGATTTTGCGATTTTTATAGCGAGTGGTTCCGGCCGCCTCTTCGATAAAGTAGCGACGTTCTTCGGGAGTCGCTTCGGTGATAGCGCCAATGTTGCCCTGCTGGATCATGGCATAGGATTTGGAGCCCAATCCACTACCCAGAAATATATTGTGAATATCTTTTAATCGACATGGCTGCCGGTTTAAAAAGTAGGCAGTTTCTCCCGAGCGATACAGCCGCCGGGTCAGGTTGATTTCAGTGAAATCCCTGAGTTCCTCGGGGGCATTGCCGTTATCATTGGCCAGGGTAAGGGACACTTCGGCCATGTTTAACGGCGATTTGCCGTTGGTGCCGGAAAAAATGATATCTTCTTTTGATTTACCTCTTAATTGCTTCAGGCTTTGTTCCCCCATCACCCATCGGAGGGCATCGAGTATATTGCTCTTGCCGCAGCCGTTCGGTCCTACCACGGCCGAGATTCCCGGGGGAAATTCGATGGTGGCCTTATCAAAGAAGGATTTAAAACCGATTATTTCCAGCTTTTTCAGTCTCATTTACCGTGACGCTCCTCTAAAAGATCATTAGCAGGATGTTGATGGATTCACCTGTCATTCGAATTGGAATTCGTTTTATATTCCGCGAACTTTCGGATATGAAGTGCCAGGTGAATGGAAGCTATCTCAAAAATGTCTTTTGGCCCAATCTCTTTGTTTGTGCCTCGTGTAAAATCCTCAAAATACCGATGGTATTCCTCCGGTTTAACACTCGGCCCCGCCGCGACCTTGAACCAAAATCCTATTTTTGAGATGGCTTCCAGAATCGTTTGGAGTGCAGATTTAATTAGGGAATCATAACAGGAAGCAAATTTCTTGTAAAGGGAAAAACACAATAAGCGGTATATTTTTAATGCACAGGGTACAAGATGTGGTGGAATAGGCAAACTTTGATAAATTCGAAATTCGAATATCGAAATCCGAAACAAATACGAATACCTAATGACAAAAATTCAAAACTTTTGAGAATTTTTTCATCTATGGATAAGCTGTCTCCATTGATGTTTTGGAAATTAAAAAATTAGAATTTTGATATTGTTTCGAATTCGGATTTCGAGTTTCGGATTTTTGTGCCAACGTGCGATATGGAATAACATTATTGATCCCTCCTACATAAGGGTTCCTATTTCATGCATTTGATTTACTATAGTATTTGACTCAAAAAGAGCTTGGTCCGTTCATGGGTGGGATTGGTGAAAAAATGCTCAGGCGTTCCCACCTCCACGATGGCGCCTTCGTCCATAAATATGACCCGGTCCGCCACCTCCCGGGCGAATCCCATCTCATGGGTGACACATACCATGGTCATGCCTTCTTTGGCCAGGGTTTTCATGACATCCAGCACCTCTCCAATCATTTCCGGGTCCAGGGCCGAGGTCGGCTCATCGAACAGCATGACTTTAGGATCCATGGCCAGGGCCCTGGCAATGGCAACCCGCTGTTGCTGGCCACCCGATAAATTATCCGGATAAGCTCCTGATTTGTCTTGTATTCCCACCTTAATCAGCAGGGCATTGGTTTTTTGCTCTGAATCGGCCTTGGATCGTTTGCGGACCACGCGTTGGGCCAGGGCGACATTTTCAAAAACGGTTTTATGGGGAAACAGGTTAAAGGATTGAAATACCATGCCGACTTCAGCACGCAACTCGTTGATATTCGTTTTCTGGCCCAGGACATCGATGCCGTCAATAAAAATGTGGCCGCTGTCCGCTTTTTCCAGACGGTTCAAACATCTTAGAAACGTGCTTTTCCCGGACCCGGAAGGTCCGCAAACCACGACAACTTCACCGGCAGCAATCTTGGTTGAAACATCGACCAGAGCCTTTACGTCGTGGGGAATATGAAAAGTCTTATTTATGTTTTGTACATCGATCACGATACGGCCATCCTTTTTTCAAGTTTTTGAACTGCCATTGAAAGGGTGAAAGTTAATACCAGATACAGAATTGCTGCCAGAAAATAAACTTCAAAGGGCTGCAATGAGGCTGAAACGACCTCGCGGGCTGCTTTGGTCAACTCGCGAATAGCAATGATTCCCAGCAGTGATGAGTCTTTGATCAGACTGATAAATTGGCCTGCCAGAGGCGGTAATATTCTGCGCAAGGCCTGGGGCAGGATGATATGCCGCATCGACTGGGCATAGCTCATGCCCAGGGATCGGGCGGCTTCGGTCTGCCCCTTGTGGATGGACTGTATGCCGGCTCTCACAATTTCGGTGACATAGGCGCCTGCGAAACAGGCCAGAGAGGCCACGCCGTACCAGAAGGCCGGAAGCCTTCCCATTCCGGAGGTGGCGAGCAAGTCGTTGATCACCGTCCCGAACACAAAATACCAGATCAGGATTTGAACCATCAAGGGCGATCCCCGTATGATCTCCACATAGACCATAGAGGTCCATTTCAGGGTCGGATTGGAAGACATGCGCGCAATTCCGCCGATTATACCGATAATGATCCCGGCAATCGTCGCGATAATACTGAGTTTGAGCGTAATCCACAGCCCGATGACCAGCAGACCGGGCTTCCACTCGGTGTAGGTGGCCAGGGTATCTCCGAGTGAGATAAATTCACCGTCAACAACGCCAAGGCCTTCGGCCGGCACCGTGTATGATGCTGATTCGTCTATTCCTTTTACGGTAACGACGGCTTCATCGCCGCTCTTGGTGATCGATTCCACTTCGCCTTCATTTTCAGAGACGATGTCAATAATATCTTTATAGGCAAAATAAAGCGGGACCCGGTTCCAGCGCCAGGTATATTCGATCTTCTGGGTGGCATAGTAAAACAATCCGGCGGCGATTACAGCGCCAACACAGAAGACACCGACCCACAGGTTATAGTGGGGAGGTCTGCTCGAAACCCTTTGATTTGCATTTTTGTCCATAGCTTGTCATCGCTTCTTGGAGGTTTTCAGTGCGAGTTTTGTTGGCGGGATTACTGCTATCGCACAGCTGTATAGGTTTAAAAATAAACAGGCCGGCCGAATCCCCGCTGGGAAAGGCCGGCCTGTCGCCGCATAAAGCGGGTGATTACCGATCCAGCTATTATTCCAGTTCTTTTTTCCAGCTGGAGCCGGTGATCCATTTTTTGTAGAGCTGGTCATAGAAGCCGTCGCCCTTGGACTGTCGCAGGAAATTATTCAGATAGTTCAGAAAATCGGGGTCGCCTTTGTTGATGGCCCAGGCCAGCGGTTCAAAGGTGAACGGGTCGCTCAAGAATATGGTTTTGCCTTTGCCCTGGCTTCCGTACAGGAACCCGCAGAAGGGCAGATCATATACAAGCGCATCCGCCTTGCCGTTGATGACCTCAAGACCGGCTTCGGCCTCGGATTCAAATCCCTTATATGTTGCTTTGGGGATATACTTTTTAATGGCCTGCTCACCGGTGGTGCCCATCCGGGAGGTGACGATGTATTTGGGGTTATTAAGATCTTTGTAGGAAATGACCCGATCTTTAAGTTTTTTGTTTAGCAGAATTGTCTGGCCGACAACGATATAGGGATCGGCGAAGTTAACCTTGAGATTTCTTTCCTGGGTGATGGTCATGCCGCCCATGATGATATCGAATTTATTGGTCATCAGGGATGGAATAATGCCGTCCCAGGCGGTGTTGACGGGTACAAACTTGACCCCCATGGATTTGGCCAGTCTGCGACCGAAATCCATGTCGAATCCAATGAAATTGCCTTTTTTATCGGTCATTTCAAAAGGCACATAGCCGGATTCAAACCCAACACGAAGCTCGCCCCTGGCTATAATTTGTTCCACATGTGATTTCTTGGCCAGGTCGATATCCGCGCTAAATGCCGATGTTGCAAAAAGAAATCCAGCCACCATAAGTACTGTTAATCCAATCAATAATCCTTTTTTCATCTTTTACCTCCTTCTTTTTGAAAATTGATAAAGCATATTTAGCATTTGAATCCCAATTGGATTTTCACTTGTATCTCATAAAAGAAATAATGTAAAGAGTTCTTTTAACCCATGGGCTTTAAAGCCGTTGGCCCTTATTAAGTGCCGGTTGGAATGATCGTACCTTGAATCATCTTGACTTTTTCTTCGAGGGACAGGTATTAATTAAATCGAAAATAAAAATTGAAAATCTCGTAAAAAGTCTAAGCAGCCAACTTTTTGCGATCGTGTTTAGTATTTCGTGTTTGGGATTCTGACATACCGACTGTAGCATTCTTTATTTCTTACCAAATACCATACACGAAAAACCAAATCCCGCAAGGCGGGAATGAACCTGACTGATGGCGAATTCGCCAATCTTCATTATCAATCGGAGGAAACCATGCCAGGGAAGGATATCACTAAATTGGAAGACATCTTAAACCATCCCCAGGTCAGGAAGGCCACTGACGACATCAACCCGGAATTGCGCGAGAGAAGGGAGTATCGACCCCCGCAGTGCCAAGTATTTTCAAAGCCATACACGCTGTTGCGGGAGACGGATGCTTACCGGTTTGAGCTGGATAAGGAAGCTGAAAAACAACTGCCGAATATTATCGGCAACAGGGTCCAGCTGATCGAAGGCCAAGATTCCCTTGAGGGCGATACCGCCGGGTTGTATGGCAAAAAACGTAATATCGGGATTGTATTCTCAGGAGGACCTTCACCGGGGGGGCACAATGTCATCGCCGGTCTGTATGATGCGGCTAAAAAGGCCAATCCGGCGACCAGGGTTTACGGATTTCTGGTGGGGCCGGACGGAATCATTGAAAATGAAACTGTCGAGCTTACGGATGATCTGGTTGATGCTTACCGAAACCTGGGCGGGTTTACCATGATCAAAACCGGTCGGACCAAAATCGATACCCATGAAAAGATGACGCTGTCCCGGGAAACCTGCCGGCGGCTGAAGCTGGATGCCCTAGTAATTGTCGGTGGGGACGACTCCAACACCAATGCGGCTTTTCTGGCTCAGGAAATGCTTCCGGACGGTGTGCAGATCATTGGGGTCCCCAAAACCATTGACGGAGACATTCAGGTCAGAGACGCCGATGGCAACGTGCTGTGTGCCATGTCGTTTGGTTTTCATACCGCCGCGCGTGCCTTTGCCAACTCCATCAGCAACCTGTGTACGGACAGCAGTTCCGACGTTAAATACTGGCATATCTGCAAAGTAATGGGAAGAGTGGCCAGTCACCTGGCGCTGGAGGTTGCGCTGCAGACCCATGCCAACATGACCTTGATCGGGGAGGACCTTTCAGATTACACGGATAAAGATCGACTTGCCAAAGCTCAAAAAGAGGGCCGAACCGATTACCACGCTTACGGTATGACCTTGAGACATCTATCACGGGTAATTTGTGAAGGCATCCTCAGACGGGCGGCCGCCGGAAAAAATTACGGCGTTATTGTCATCCCGGAAGGCGTGCTTGAATTCGTCAATGAAATTCAAGTTTTTATCATCAAACTGAACACCATCATTGCAGACTATAATCAGACCCATGATAAAGATTTTCATGCATCTTTTCCTCGATTGGAAGACAAACTGGAATATCTGCGCCGTTTGGCCCAGCGTTCACGGGAGGATGCTTCCTTCACGCTGTGGAATACCCGGGACGACGATTTGTTTAATGATATCCCCGCTTTTTTTCAAGAGGGACTTTTGATGGAAAGGGACAGCCACGGCAACTTCCCATTTTCTCAGGTTGAAACCGAAAAAGTCCTCATGGGTCTCGTCCAGGATTATTTAAATATTCTGAAAGAAGAAGGGACCTACAAAATCGGCATTCGCAAAGGCTATTATCAAAAAACCCTGGAGGTCGCCGGATTAGATCCGGATCAATATGGGCAAGCACTTTTTAAAAATTATGACACAGATGAGCCCTTGATGATGAAATCCGTGATAATTTCCGTCAAAACCCTCGGCCAGGTGCTGAAAAATGAAGGCTTCATGGGAAAAGGTGAAAAAATTCCGGCGGCAATTGAAAAGATATTTAAAAAAAGCATGCCGAGCTTTAAAACTCAGATTCATTTTTACGGTTATGATGGCAGGGGCAATGATCCGACCCGTTTTGACTGTATTTATACTTATAATCTGGGGCTCACCGTATTTAGCCTGATCGCCGGCGGTGCCACCGGCCAGATGGCGGCGATTAAGAATTTGGAAATGGATTTTTCCAAATGGGAGCCTATCGGGATTCCGATTGCACCCCTGATGCACCTGGAGGAACGCAAGGGCAGACTGGCCCTGGTGATCGAGAAAAGCATTGTTGATGTAGATTCGGTTGCGTTTCAGGTGGTCAAGGCTCACCGGGAAAGATGGCTGGCGGCAACCCCTGGGGATGACCACTTCAGACGGCCCGGCCCGATTCGATTTACCGGTAAAAGCGAGGAGGAACGGCCGATCACATTGGAGCTAAATGCCATCGGGAAATGAAAAATCAGATCAGCAAACATATCAGGATCGCCTATCACATCGTTGACGGCTCACTCTTCATAGGCATATTTCGATTCCAGCTGACTTTTTCTCTCCTCGGTTAGCAGTCCCAGTTCCACCAGAAGATCTCCAATTCCGGCGTCCCTCAGGTCGTCGTTTTTCATAACCGTCGCAGGCCTTTTGTTGTCCAAACTGACGAACGTATCATGCAGATTCATCGATGTTTTTTTTAACAGGTAAACCCGATGCTCTTTCATGACAAAATGATTGTCGAGCACAAAATACAATGCGGCCGCTGCCAGCGCAATGAGCAAATACTGTTTAAGTCTCTGTTTCATTACTGAATTCCTTTACCTGGATTCGCCTTGTCTAGTGGATTTAAAAAGGCAAAGAATCCACAACCAAAACTCTAAACCCTTGTTCTGTATACGGTACACGCTTATGTTCAGCCCTGCTTCACCGGTTGCTATCTGAAGCGATAAGACCGTGATAATACAGGCACAGTGTACCTAATTATTCTATCAGGATAGTGAACCTAGGTCAATAATACAGCGACAAAGTTGAACATAATTTATTGAAATAACAAATTTTTATTAATTTTAAGAATATTCGGGGATCACTTTTTAATGAAAATAACGTCGCATTCAAAACGATCGACGCTTAAAAAAAAGGCGATTTCAGACTTTGCCGATCATGTGTCGTCAGGCAAGGCGGCGTTTTTTCAGAAATACGGCATGGATTTCGTCATGGGCCCACGCAAAGGACCTTATATGCGGGACATTGATGGTGCCAAGCGTCTGTTTAATTTGCACTGCAACGGTGGGGTGTTTAACCTCGGGCATCGTAACATTGAACTGATCGAGCTGCTCAAAGCCGGCCTCGATGATTACGACATCGGCAATCATCATTTCATGAGTAAGGCCCGGGCGGACCTGGCCCGAAAGTTGGCTGAGCTGATGCCCGGGGATTTAGGATACGTGGTTTTCGGAGTCGGCGGCGGAGAATCGGTTGACCTGGCTTTTAAGGTGGCACGAGCCTATACGAAGCGGGCGAAAATTATATCGGCCAGGGGCGGATACCACGGTCACACCGGTCTGGCACTGGCGGCCGGGGATGCGAAATACCGCAGCCCCTTTGGACCTTCAGCTCCCGGGTTTGTTCAGGTTCCATTTGGTGATGCCCAGGCTATCGAGGATGCCGCTGATATGGACACGGCCGCTGTTATTCTTGAAACTATCCCGGCCACACTGGGGGTTGTTGTCCCGGCCGAGGATTATCTGCCATCGGTTCGCAGGATCTGCGATCAAAAAGGTATCCTGCTGATTTTGGACGAAGTCCAAACCGGATTGGGGCGCACCGGAAAGCTATGGGCTTTCGAACATTTTAACATTGTTCCTGATATCGTGGTGGTGGGCAAAGGGTTGTCCGGGGGCCTGTATCCCATCACCGCCACGGTGATGCGCCAACCGCTGGAGACCGTTTTCCATGACGATCCCTTTATACACGTATCCACCTTCGGGGGAGCGGAGATCGGTTGCCTGGTGGCTCACCGCGTCCTGGAAATTTCCGCGGCATCGGATTTTCTGAACCATGTCAACCGGCTGGCGAATGGTTTTGCCCAACAGCTCGAAGTTCTCAAAAAAAAACATTCCAAATTTTTTATCGCTGTGCGGCAGCTCGGGTTGATGATGGGCCTGGTACTGAAGGATGCGCATTGCGGGCCGATTTTGACCAAGACTGCTTATGACCATGATTTACTGATGATATATGCCAATAACGATCCGCGTGTCTGTCAGCTTTTGCCGCCTTTGGTCATGGATCCGGCCCAGCTTGACTGGGTCATTCAGCAACTTGATGGCGCTCTGACCGCAGCGCGGCGGTTAAAGGCGGTTCAGGGGGTTAAAACGGGTATCGATCGGTTTATTAAAAAAATGAGCTAGGGTTTCAGGAATTCGAAAGCTGAATGAGAAAAGATGAAGAAACAGATTTATGATCTGAAGGGGAGACTGAAGAAGTATCCGGTTTCCAGGGAAATTAAATAACTTGCGGAGCGTAGCGACATCATTATTCGATGTTCGACATTGGGCGTTCGATGTTCAGTTCGTTCAATATGGTAGGAACTTTACCCATGCTCATCGATGAAAACCTCCTGCACGAATTCGAATCAGGCCTGGATCCTCAAGACCTGAAAAATTCTCCCATACCGGCTACGATTATCGGTTATGGTGAAATCTCAGCCATCTTTCAGATCGCTGACAATTCCGAGATAGCCTTCAAACGCCTGCCGCTTTTTTCAGATAGTCCCTCGGCCCAGAGATACACTCAACACCATGATGAGTATTGTGATTTGCTGACGAAAGCCGGATTGAATCTTCCGGAACATGAAACGGTTATTATCGAGCCTATCGACCGGCCGGTGGCAGTATATATTGCTCAAAAATTAATCCCTTCCCGGCGCTTTGGCCATCGGCTGATTCACGAATCTGATCGGGACAACATTCATCAGTTGCTCGAAACAATTGTGGCAGAGATTTCCAAGATTTGGCGATATAATCGCATTCATCAGCCCGCAATCAGGCTGGCCCTTGACGGGCAGCTGTCGAACTGGGCCTGGTTTGACGACCAACCCCGTCCGGCAATTTATTATATCGACACCAGCACACCCTTGTTTTGCATAGATGGTATCGAGCGATTGGACCCGGAGTTATTTTTAAAAAGTGCACCGGCCTTCCTGCGCTGGATACTGCGGTGGCTATTTTTAAAAGATGTCATTGACCGCTATTATGATCAACGGCAGGTCTATACTGATCTTGCGGCCAACCTCTACAAAGAGCAGCGACCGGATCTGATTCCGGTGGCGGTCTCGATTATAAACCGGCGGCTGGGGACGGATCAAAAGCCGTTGACGGTTGATGAAGTCGATAAATATTACCGCGAGGATAAGCTTATCTGGAGCTTTTATCTGTCTTTTCGCAGGATCGATCGCTGGTTGACGACCCAACTATTTCGCCGACGATATGAATATATTCTGCCGGGGAAGATTAAGCGCTAATTTGGAGGGTGAAATTCAATTTCAATTAGAGGACTTACTCATTCCGTTGTCAAAACAAAATTTAAAAATTCGAAATCCGAAACACGAAATCCGAAACAAATTCTAATACCAAATGACCGAAATTCTAAACAGGGCTTTTCCTATAATTACTTATAAAACAGGGGGTCTTTATTTTGTTTCGAAAATTGGGAAATTCGATATTCGGATTTGTTTTGCATTTCGGATTTCGATATTCGGATTTTAGTTTTCTTGTGCTATTTTTTTGAAAAATTGGCCTGCCTTTAACGAATAACAGCAGATTTTTATATAGGACTTTTCTGCATATGTGCGATACCTTTCTTGCGCTGCCATCCGTAACTGCTGACGGATCGGTCGTTTTCGGGAAAAACAGCGATCGGGAGCCGAATGAAGCCCAGGCCCTGGAATATCATCCGGCTCACGTATATTCACATCCGGCTCAAGTTCAGTGCACCTATCGGGTGATTCCCCAGGCGCGGGAAACCCACGCCACGTTGCTGTGCAGACCTTTCTGGATGTGGGGGGCGGAAATGGGAGCCAATGAAAAGGGCGTTGTGATCGGCAACGAGGCTGTTTGGACCCGCATGCCGCTGATCAGAAAAGACGGGCTCACCGGCATGGATCTTCTGCGTCTGGCCCTGGAGCGTTCTTCCAATGCCTCCCAGGCCCTGGAAACAATGGTGCAGCTTTTATCCGATTTTGGGCAGGGGGGCATTTGCGGATACCAAGATAAGCGCATGGCCTATCACAACAGTTTTATGATCGCCGACCCGGGGGGTGGCTGGGTTCTGGAGACGGCCGGCCATCTGTGGGCGGCTGTCAGGATCAAGACCTTTTATTCTATCAGCAACGGGTTAACCATTGGTGAAACATTTGATGAATGTCACCCGCAACTCATCGAGACGGCCCGTAAAAAAAGGTGGCTGAAAAAGAGGGAGACATTTCATTTCGCCCGCTGCTATGCGGACTGGTTTTATACGACGTTTTCAGGTTCCGGGCGGCGCTGTAAACGCTCCCGGGAACTTTTAAACACCGGCCGGGGTTCGCTGGATGTGGCCTCCGGCATCCGGATTCTGCGAGATCATCTGACCGCCGACTATCGGCCGGATTCGCACTTTCTGGGTAACCGCATCTGTGCGCATGCTGCCGGCAAGCTCGCCCGCGATGCGACCCAGACAACAGGATCGCTGCTGGCCCACCTTAAGCCGGATCGGCAAACTTACTATGTCACCGGTACGGCCGCCCCTTGTACCGCTGTATTTAAGCCTGCCTGGTTCGGTGAACACGTTTTGCCCCCCCTCGGTCCTACCCCTGCCGGGACCTATAATCCCGATACCCTGTGGTGGAGGCATGAGACATTACACCGCTCGGTGCTTTTAGATCATGCAGATCGACTGGGCAGCTACCTTCGGGAAAGGGATGAATTGGAGAATTTGTGGATTAACCGGGCGAATACAGTCGCTGATGATCAGCGTTGGAATTTGACCCAGGACGCCTTCCTTCAAGCGCAGCGCAAAACCGGTGAATGGATTGAAAATGTACAGTCGCGCCCGGTGCGCCGGCCAAACAAATGGACCTACCGCCAATATTGGCAACGTCAGAATGCCCGTGTTGCCCTCACTGTGAAGTAAACATCAGGTGATCCGCTGAGTATCCAAAGAATAATCTGGTTTTGAGGGCCCATATGGGTTAAAATAGTAGGCTATGAAGAAACTGGGTAAGAAATTGAACAAGCGTTTGAATCTGGCCGATCATATGGTGCTAATCGGTATTTTTCTGGCTTTTTTATATTGGGCCCTCGAATCATTTTTGAACGTGTTTTCGCCGGAAGAAATTAATTTCTATCGCCAGATATTCGGACCCAACGTCAGCGAAATATGGATGCGGCTGATCGTTATCTGTCTTTTTATGATTTTTGGTTCCCATGTTCAATATACTATTAACAAGCGCAAGGAAGCCGAGATGGATCTGCTGGAATCCTACCGCAAATTGCAAAATGCCAGGATGGCCACCATTCTGGGTCTTGCCAAACTTGCCGAATACAGAGATGAAGGCACCGGGACTCATCTGGAAAGAATCCGTGAGTATGCCAAACTGATCGCCGAGGAGATGGCCAAAAATCCCAAATACACCAGCCACATTACACCGGAGTACATCGATGACGTTTATCAATCTTCCATTCTCCACGACATCGGCAAAGTCGGCATCCCCGATGCGATCCTCTTAAAGCCCGACAAACTTACCGACGAGGAATTTGATGTGATCAAACGCCATACGACCCTGGGTGGTGATGCGATCAAAGCCATCGAGGCTAAAATAGAGGGTCAATCATTTCTGGCACTCGGCAAAGAAATTGCCTATAACCACCACGAAAAATGGGACGGCAGCGGATATCCCCGTGGGCTTACCGGTGAGGGTATTCCTTTAGCGGCCCGTATTATTGCTCTGGCCGATGTTTATGACGCCCTGACCACCAGGCGATTTTACAAAGATGCTTACAGCCATAAAAAATCCCGACAAATTATCATCGACCAGAAAGGGGCCCACTTTGATCCGGCGGTGGTCGATGTTTTTTTGACCCTGGAAGATGAATTTAACCGTATCCGTCGGGAGAACCTGGAAGATGAAACCGAGCTCATGAAACCCCTTGAACAGGCGATTTCGTCCTCATAAACTTCGGCGGCAGCAGCCGGGTTTGCCCTGATAGAGATTTCCGGGGCGGGCTGTTACCTTGCACAAAACCTGATCGAGTACGAAAACTCTCCGATCATTATTACCTGCCCGTCCCGGATTTCCGGCTTCGATTCCCAAGTGAAAATTGATCTTAAGTTTTACCTATTATAAGCCGATACAAGTCATGGATATCAGCTTGGCAGGCTATCTGCCCTGTGGCCGATGATTTTTGATAGGTTATGTAAAAGAATCTGTTATTATATCAGTATTCTTAACTATAATCTGAACTTTATTGCTGTCTATATTTCAAGCTGCCCGGGAAGGTTGCTTCCCCATGGTAGTGGCAGGATCGTCTTTTTTCTATGACCGTATTTGAACCCAAACAATTTGGAAAATATCAGCTTCTTGACAAAATAGCTGTCGGCGGCATGGCCGAAATGTTTCGTGCCAAATTGACCGGTGCCCAGGGATTTGAGAAGCTGATAGCCGTCAAAAAAATCCTACCGAACTTGTCTGGGCAGGAGAATCTGGTAACTGCATTCATTGACGAGGCCAAACTGGCGGCGTTATTGCACCATGAAAATATCATCCAAATTTATGATTTTGGAAGTATGGATGACCAATATTTTATTGCCATGGAATACCTGTTTGGTAAAGATCTGCGAACTGTCACCCGCACGGCCAGAAACAAAGATCTGCCACTGGGAATGGAAAATATCCTATACATCATATCCCGCATCTGCGCCGGACTCGACTACTCGCACAATCTCAAGGATCTGCAGGGAAAACCGCTCAATATTATTCACCGTGACATTAATCCCCAGAATATACTGATTACCTACGAAGGCCAGGTTAAAATTATCGACTTTGGTATTGCCAAAGCCGCCAGCCACAATACCCAAACCAAAGAAAATTTGATCAAAGGTAAACTGGCTTACATGTCCCCCGAGCAGGCGAATGGGCAGCAAATTGATCACCGGTCGGATATATTCTCAACCGGAATCATACTATACGAGTTGCTGGCTGCCCGGCGCATGTTCTCCGGGGAAACCATGCATGTCCTATCCCTGGTAAGAGAGGCTCAGTATGATCCCCCTGAAGAGGTTATTCCCGACCTGCCATCCAAATTAAACACAATTTTGCGCCAGGCCCTGGCCAAAGATCCCGATGACCGCTACAAGAACGCCGGTGAAATGCTGGCGGATATTGAGGAGTTTATGCATGAGCTCTCCCTGCATCCCAATGCCAGGAGTTTTACCGGCTACATGAAAGAGCTGTTCGAGGAGGAGTATGCCGAGGAAGAGCTTGCGCTGTGGGCCAAGACTCAAATCTATGAAGCCGGGGAGCCGGAACCGGAAAATGAGCCGCTGCCGCAAGATGAGGCCATTGAGCCCACCCTCCTATTGACCAAGGAATTGTTGCTTGAAAAATTCAACCGGTTGAAAGGCTCCTTTCTGCCGCAAAAAATTAAAACTCTTAAGAACCTGCTGGGTAGGGTGCACCTGAGAAAACTAAATTACCGATACGTTGCCTTGGTGGCAGGGCTGGTAGTCCTCGCAGTGCTGGTGGATATAGGCTATAAAAAACTGCCGTTTACACGCAATGAACGCGAAGTTTCCGCTTATCCGACCCAGCCAGCAACAGCCGTTGAACCGGTGGAACACACCAAAATTGTTGCTGCCAGAGCCGCTCTTGATGCCAAAAGATATATCCTGGCTGCCACGCTTTTCGAGGAAGTAATGGCCAGTAAACCATCGTTGCAAAAAAAAGTTTCGCAGGATTATGCCGCGGCACTGCAGGGCCAGGCCACTGAAATCATCGAAAAAGATACCGAAGAGGCTCAGAGACTATTGCTGAAGGCATTGGAGATCGATTCCAGGAACGTATCCTGTCTTTCCCAGTTGGGATACATATATATGAACCGCAAGGATTATCCCCGGGCCATCGAAACTTACCTGGAGGTGACGGAATTAGCCCCCCGTCAACCGGATGCCTTTTTTAATCTTGGTTATATGTATACCATCACCAAAAAATATCAGGAGGCCAAGATCATGTACAGCCGGGTTGTGGAACTAAGCCCTGCTTTTACGGATGAAGCCCTTTTCAACCTTGCGGTTATTCACCAAAGACTGGGCGAACAGGACCGGTGTATCAAAAAACTGGAGCAGGCCGTCGCATTTAATCCAGGAAATAAATCGGCCCAAAAATACCTGCTTCAATTGAAACAAAGAACAGGAGATGAAGGATGAAAACCGGAAAACGATACCTCACCCGTGTCGGGTTTATCGGATTGGTTGTGATCTTTACCTGTTTGGGCTGTAGTGGTATCAGGCTAAAACTGGATCAATGGCAGACAAGTGTCACTGACACCTTCAAAGAAACGCTGAATTTCAGCGATTCCGAATCTTCGGTCAACGCTAAGCAAAATAGTAGTGATGACTATTTCATCCATACCTCCAGGTGGTCCTGGGAAACGCTCGAGGTTGTAGCGGATTGGTATACGAAAGATCCCGGGAACTGGGAAAACCTGGCCGAAATCAACCCGGATGTTGACCCTCAAAAACTTGCATCCGGAAGCGAGATATTTATTCCGGTTAACTTATTGAAAACCCGCAAAGCGCTGCCTCAAAATTATGCCGGCAATTTTTGCAGAAAGTGTTACCGGCATGCCGTGCGTTGGCCCGGGGAATCTATGTCGCTGATCGCCAAATGGTACACCGGCTCTGCCAAGAACTGGCGAAAATTGGCCAAAGCCAACCCCCGCATCAACCCCGATCGCATCAAAAAAGGCAATGTCATCGTAATTCCCCCGGCACTGCTGAAAACAAAAAAGTCGTTGCCGCAAAAAGTTGCCGCCCGCTATACTGCTAACTATTTTGCCTACACCGTAAAACAGGACGGCGAGAAGATGGCCTTGATCGTCAGCTGGTATACCGGCAAAGCCACCAACTGGAAAATTATCGCCAGGGCTAATCCAGAGCTCAATCCCAATCACCTGGTGACCGGCAATGAAATCTACATCCCTTCGAAATTACTTAAGACACGGCAGCCTATTCCAAACTCCCAAACAGCGCAGAAGGCCGAACCCCCCGAACTCAAACCGACAGCGGTCGAAAAAAAGAAGCCGCCGGTTGAGGAAGAAGAAATAAAAATATTCGGACCCAAGCAATTTCCAAAAAGTTAGACTTCTAACCCGGAAAAACCGGAAAAATGGTCCCAAAGGCACATTCCCGCCTTGCATCCACAATTTCGCCTACCGCAAATATATGAACGCTTATTCATTAAAAAAATCCTTTTTAATTTAATCAATTTTGCTTTGAGGGAACTCAAAAGTTGTCCGGTTAAATTTAATAAAATACTGTAATATATAAGTAAAATTCTATTATAGGACTTAACTGTGATTGGCGTTCATTTTTACTTGACAAGCCGGTAGCGGGTTTGGTAATGAATGAATACTCATTCATTGTATTTTGTGTTGTTGATACATCCAGAATAGGAGGTCATTATGAGAAGAAAGATCAGAACAGCGGCTGTTATTGGATCCGGGGTTATGGGAGGCGGGATTGCAGCCTTACTCGCAGCTGCCGGCGTCAGAACATTGCTGTTGGACATCGTCCCTTTTGATTTAAAGGAAGAGGAAAAGGGCGACCCGACGGCCAGAAATCGGATTGCGAAAGCAGGCCTGGATGCCGTTCTGGGATCCAGTCCCTCTTTGTTGATGCAAAAAAAAGATGTCAATCGAATCACCATAGGCAATTTGGAAGATGATTTTGACAAGATTGCCGGTGTGGATTGGATCATCGAGGTGGTGGTTGAAAACCTGCAGATCAAAAAAGACCTCTTCAAACGCATTGAGCCGGTAAGGGCAAAGGGCACGATTGTCTCTTCCAACACCTCCGGGATACCCTTAAAGGCTATGTCTGAAGGACTCAGTCAGGAATTCAGGCAGAATTTTCTGGGCACGCATTTCTTTAACCCGGTGCGGTATATGAAACTGCTGGAAATAATTCCCGGAGAAGAAACTCTGCCGGAAATCCTTGAGTTCATGGCCGATTATGGTGAACGTTATCTCGGCAAGGGGATTGTGTGGGCCAAGGACACCCCGAATTTTGTCGGCAACCGGATCGGCGTCCAGGGCATGGTGAAAACCATTCAGATGGCCCTTGAAGACCAAATGACCATACCCGAGGTGGATGCACTTTTCGGATCGGTGATGGGAAGACCCAAGACCGCCATGTTTAAAACTGCCGATCTTGTGGGGCTGGATACCCTGGCCCATGTTGCCCAAAATACATACGATTTGGTAGTAGATGATGACGCCCGGGACAGCTTTGTCATGCCGGAATTCGTTAACACCATGATCGAAAAAAATATGCTTGGCAAAAAGAGCCAGAGCGGTTTCTACAAGACGGACTTAACACCGGATTGGAAGAGAATCCGCAAGGTGATTGATCCGGCAACCCTGGAATATGCCGAATTTGAATTCGCGAGTTTTCCCTGCCTGGAAAAGGCCAAAGAGGCGAAATCATTATCGCAGAAAATGCAGACCGTGGTTTACGGGGATGACAGGGGTGCCCGGTTTGCCTGGAAAGCGGTCGCCAACAATTTGATCTATGCCGCCAACCGTATACCGGAAATTTCAGACACGATAGTGGAGATTGATAACGCCATGAAATGGGGATTCAATTTCGAAATGGGCCCTTTTGAAACCTGGGATGCCATCGGGTTGGAAAAATCGGTTGTCAAGAATGGAAAAAGACGGCCTGACGGTCCCGGCCAAGGTCAAGACCATGCTGGCTGCCGGAAATTCTTCTTTTTACAAGACCGAAAACGGAAGATTGTTTTATTACGATTTTGATAGCGAAACTTACAAAGAGAAGGCGGTCAGTGCCAATATCATATCGTTGGCTTCCTTAAAATCCACCGGCAGGGTCGTCAAAGAAAATGCTTCTGCCGCCCTGATCGATCTTGGCGATGACGTTTTCTGTCTGGAACTGCATACCAAAATGAATTCATTGAATCAGGAAATCGTCGAATTTTTACCGGAAGTCCTGGAAACGGTTGATCGCACTGCGGCCGGTTTGGTCATCGGCAATCAAGCCGGCGGTATGCCGGGGGCCTTTTCCGCCGGCGCCAACCTGATGGATGTCGCCATATCAGTCAAAGAAAATCGTTTCGCCGATATTGAAAAAATGATTGCCGGTTTGCAGTATGGATTGCTGAATTTAAAATATGCGCCGTTTCCGGTGGTGGCGGCCCCCTTTGGCCTGGCCTTGGGCGGAGGCTGTGAAATCTGCCTGGCCGCAGATAAATCGGTGGCCCATGCCGAACTTTACATGGGTCTGGTTGAAATCGGCGTTGGGGTGCTGCCGGCCGGAGGCGGATGTCTATATCTGTGGCGCCAATTTTTAGATACGCTTCCGGAAGCGGTAACGGAAATGGATCTGGCAAAATTGTTCATCCCGGTTTTTATGTCGATTGCCATGGCCAAAGTGTCCACATCGGCTGCCGAAGCCCGGGCCAATGGTTTTCTCGGCCCGGAAGACCGAATCGTGATGAACCGGGACCATCTTATCGGCGAAGCCAAGAAAGAAGTACTTCGAATGTTGGAAGACGGCTATGCGCCACCGCTAAAAAGGCCATTCAAGGTGCTGGGGCAGGCAGGCCAGGGCATGGTGGCGGCCCAGATTGCCGATATGGCCAACGGTAAGTTTGTCAGCGAATATGATGCGTTTCTGGCCCGGCGAATTGCCTATGTCATCAGCGGCGGTGAAGTCAGGGATAATGCTGAAGTGACCGATGATGTTATCCTGACGCTTGAGAGGGAAGCCTTCATCGATTTTTTGAAGCAGGAAAAGACCATGGCCAGAATTGAGCATATGCTGAAGACAGGTAAACCGCTGAGGAACTAATCCTTCAAAAAATTAACCCGAAACACGTTTGGTAAGAATAAAAGAATAGTGCAAAATTCCCAAATACAAAATTCGAATATCGAATCTCGAAATTCGAAATACACATCGTCGAAAAGACCAAAATTCAAATGCTCTAAACATTGACTGTGAGTAAGATGCTGAAGAATATTGCCCTTGTTCTGGTCATTGAAGTATTCGGATTTAGAATTTGTTTCGGATTTCGGCATTCGTGCTTCGGATTTTTTATAATAGATTAATAATATTTTGAATCTATGGAGGTAGTCAAATGCGAGATGCCTATATTGTGACAAGTATTCGTACCCCTGGATGTCGGCGCAGCAAAGGGGCCTTTAAGGATACCCGGCCCGAAGATTTGCTGTCGTTTATTTTATCCACAGCGGTTGAGAAAACCGAGAACCTGGAGCAAAAAGATGTTGAAGATATAATGGTGGGCTGCTCATTTCCGGAAGCCGAACAGGGACTGAACATCGGCAGGGTTGCTTCCCAAATGGCCGGGTTTCCGGTGGAGACCACCGGGGCCACTGTCAACCGGTTCTGCTCTTCGGGTCTGGAAGCAATTGCCCTGGCATCGTTAAGGGTCATGGCCGGCTGGTCGGATGTCGTTATCGGCAGTGGGTTGGAGTCTATGACCTACGTTCCCATGGGTGGCAATCTTCCCCGGCCGCATCCGGAGTTTATGCGTCAGGGCGCCCAGGTATATACATCCATGGGCATCACCGCTGAAAATGTGGCCAATCGGTACGACGTCAACCGCGAAGCACAGGATGAATTTGCCTATCAGTCCCATATGAAAGCAGCCGAAGCCCGCAGAAAGGGATTGTATAAAGAATTAGTACCGACCCCGGCCACCCGCTTTGTGGTTCAGGAGGACGGTACATTTAAAAGTGAAACCTTTCTGCAGGAGTTTGATGACGGCATTCGCGATAATACGACCCTGGAAGGTCTGGGAAATCTGCGTCCGGTTTTTGCGGCCAACGGCAGTGTGACAGCCGGCAATTCATCCCAGATGACCGATGGGGCGGCGGCGACCGTGATCATGAGCGAGAAAAAGGTCAAAGAACTGGGTGTCACCCCCATTGCCAAATTCAAGTTCTATACCACCATGGGCTGCCGGGCTGATGAAATGGGCGTGGGGCCCCGTTATGCCATTCCCAGGCTGATGAAACGCAGCGGGGTGGATTTAAAAGATGTGGGCCTGTTTGAAATCAATGAGGCCTTTGCATCCCAGGCCCTGTATTGCATCAGGGAACTGGGACTTGAGATGGATAAAATCAACATTCACGGCGGCGCCATCGCTCTGGGACATCCACTGGGGTGCACCGGTGCCAAACTGTGTGCCACCCTTTTGAGCAACATGCAGCAGCATAACGTAAAATACGGGGTGGAGTCCATGTGCATCGGCGGTGGGATGGGTGCTGCCGCACTTTTTGAGCTTTGTGACTAGTTCGAGAATATAGATTTCAAAATCGAAAGATAGACCTTCTTTTTCAATCGTACTCGTACTTCGTCGTCCTCGACATCATATTAAATTGAAAGCCAAAAGCATCTGCTTATCGATTAGGCGCACGAGGACGAGAACGATTGGAGAGTGGGATAGAAGTAGCTATATCTGCGGTAATGATCGACTAAAATTGCGGTCAAGCAGTCCGCTGAGTATATTAGCCAGTTTTTTCAGAATTGACCTGCAGAAATACCAATTTCGTTTTCCAATCGGATTTTTGGAGGCTGTCCACCTCAACTGGTTGGCCCTTCAGTTCAATTGCCACGCATCCTGTCTTTAGTTCTTCCGAATGACGTTCTATGAACGACTTACACTCCTTTGCCTCAATCCAGATTCCCTGCTGCAGGAAAGTTGGACCCAGCTCTTTTACCACCAGGTTCCATAATTTCAGGGTTATTTTGCCATTCTTAAACTGAGATGCCTGCTTATCTTTCCCATGGGAGATCTGGCGGCGCATGGGGGCGTAAAAGCCTCCGCTGCGCAAAATAGCCCCCACAAGCCCCGGCATGGCACCTGAGAGGGCCATGGCAGCATCCTCAGGTACAATGGCTGACGTCACATCATCGACCACCTTTCCGTTTAAGAAAATGCTTTGAATCCTTTGTTCCAGATAATCTTCGTGTATGCCCAGTTGATTGCAGAGGAGCTCTTTAACGCTGCAGCCCGTTTGGACGTTTAGGTAGAAACCATGTCCCAGCAATTGAAAAAAAAGCGGCACCACTCTGGCGTTTACAATCAGAGTCAGCCGATCCACCGATGCGTCATCGATAGTCGCCATCAGGAAACCCCCATCGGCAAACGAAAATGGGGGAGCCCTGATACCGGACTTCCCCATCTTCATGTAACATATTGTTTCGTCTAGTAGTTATGTACCTGATCCAGCTCTTCGTCTGTAACTTCAAAGACGATGTTATGGGGAGCAAGTTTTTCTTTTAACATGTAAGCTGGCAGCCGATCATCCTTGTTCGTCATTCCGGCTCTCATATTGAAGTCCCTCTCAGCGCGAAGCACAGATTTGCCCAGCTCAGCCACGTCGTCGGCTGTCAGAGGCGCACCGTTGAACCCGCTGATCAGATCCAGCAAAGCCTGGAAGGTATCGGCCTGATCCATGACGGCGAACGCAATAAACAAGCACATGCCGGTGGAATCAACAGCCGCTGTGGTAACTTGCAGATCCCGTGACAAGGCAACCTGCCCTTCAGCTTTCAAGGGGTCCACATCCCCACCGACCTTCATAATGTTGGTGGCAACCGCGTATCCGGCCGTGTGGTCGGCCCCCATGGTGGTGGTCGCGTAGGTCACACCGATGCCCTGTACAGCGCGCGGATCATAGGCCGGCATGGCCTGTTTTTTGACCACCGGGACTCTTTCCACACCGAACACCTGGCCGGTGACGGCCGCGCCATTGCCGAGAATTCTTCCCAGGGGAGTCCCCTGACCGACTTCCTTGACCAGATTGATGGCGGCTTCAGCATCACCAAATTTAGCCACGCCTGCTTCCATGGCCACCGCTATGGTGGCGCCCATTTCAATGGTATCGACCCCGTAATCATCGTCCAGGCGATCGATCTGGGCAATGGCATCCAGATCATCGATGCCGCAGTTACCACCGTGAGCCCACATCGTTTCGTATTCGACCTGCTTGGTTAAAAACCGGCCGTTTTTGTCATAAAACGTTCCCGAGCAGCGAATAACACAGCCGCGATGGCACCCGTGGGTGGCCGAGCCTTCACCGCCCCGGGCGTTTTCCAGCTCCGCCTGGGCTTCGCCGCTGATCTTGCTGGCGCCTTCAAATTGGCCTGTTGAAAAATTTCGGGTCGGATAGGCACCGGCTTCGTTAATGACATTGGTCAACACATTGGTGCCGTAGGCCGGCAATCCTTCTCCGGTGACCGGATGTTTGCGCAGTCCGGCCACAAATTCTTTGTTGGCAGCTTTGAATTTTTCAGGATCTGCCGGTGACCGTGCAGTGGTTCCTTCATCATCGAGCACGATTGCCTTCACACCTTTGGAACCCATGACCGCTCCCACGCCACCGCGGCCGGCATGCCGGGTGGGTCTTTGCTCCATATCCGTAAAAGCAATCGAAGCGGCCGACATTTTCATTTCGCCGGCCGGACCGATGGATATGCAGTGGACTTTTTCCCCGTATTCGGCTTTCATCTTATCAACCAGGTCGTAATTGCCGAGCATGCATAAACTGTTGTCCTCCTTAATCTCCACGCCATCTTTATTGATAAAAATTTTGTAGAGGCTTTTTCCCTGGGGTTTGCCTTCCAAAACGATGGCTGCATAGCCCAGTCTTCCAAGCATCTGGGAGGGCTGTCCACCCGAATTGGCTTCTTTGATGCCGCCGGTCAGCGGGCTCTTGCAGCCAACAGAGATCCGCCCGGACATGGCCGCCACAGAGCCGCTCAACATTCCAGGCGCAATCACCAGCTTGTTGTCTTCGCCCAGTGGATGACACAGCGGGGGGACTTCCTTGGCCACAATGCCAGAGGTCATCGCGCGCCCCCCTAAACCGGCATAATCACCCAATGGTTCGGTTTTTACTTCTGGACCACCGCTAGCACCCATGTTGATTCTTAATATTTTGTCCATAAATACCTCCTTTTCCAATAGTGATTATTTCGACATCCAACAGTTGCAGAATTCGGTCACGTTTAGGTTAGATTTGGCCTCTAAAATTCCCATCTGTTGTAATAATTCGTATTCATCGGTAATGTCAAGTAAAACTCAAAATAACACCTGAACAAATACGCTGATTCCATCCTATCCGTTTTTTTGGGCGAAGGATTTCATAAAATCAACCAGCGCCTGGACCGCTTCCAACGTAATCGCATTGTAAATTGATGCCCGGCATCCTCCCACCGACCGGTGGCCCTTGAGACCTCCGAGGCCGTTTGCCAGGGCCTGCTGGACGAATTGTTGTTCCAGGTCTTCATTCGGCAGCCGGAAGGTGACGTTCATCAGCGACCGGCTGTCCGCCTCTGCGGTTGCCCGGTAAAAGCCGCTGCCGTCCATAAAGCCATAGAGCAGTTGTGCCTTGTTCTGGTTTATGGCCGCCATTTTATCCAGACCACCGATGGTTTCTTCCAGCCACTTTAGCACGAGTTGCACGGTGTAGACTGCAAAACACGGCGGTGTGTTGTACAGGGAGTTTTTGGCGGCAAAGGTGGAATACTTCAACATGGTCGGCACCGTGTCCGGGATCCAGTCCAGCAAGTCCTTGCGAATAATCACCAGGCATACCCCGGCCGGCCCGACATTTTTTTGAGCGCCGGCATACATCATACCGAATTTATTAACATCCAGTGGTCTGCTCATAATGTCCGATGACATGTCACAAATAATCGGCACACCCTGGGTGTCGGGAAATTCAGCCCACTGGGTTCCCTTGATGGTGTTGTTGGAGGTCAGGTGCACGAAGGCGGCATCCGCATTGAACGAAATATTTTTCGGGATATAGGAATAATTTTTATCCTCGGAGGAGGCTACCACCGCAATGGATTTGTCCTGAAGCTTGGCTTCTTTGATTGCTTTGGTAGACCAGGTGCCGGTATCCACGTAGTCGGCAGATTTGCCCGGCGGCAAAAAATTCATGGGGATCATACAGAACTGCAAACTGGCGCCTCCCTGTATGAAAAGCACCTCAAAATTGTCGTCCAGGCCCAATAAGCGCGTAGTCCTGGCGACCGCGTCGTTGATGACATCGTCAAATTCGCGCGACCGATGACTGATCTCGGTAATTGACATGCCGGATCCCTGGAAATCTAAAAGGTTTTGCTGAATTTCTTCGAGCACGCTAAGAGGAAGTGCTGCCGGCCCCGGATTAAAATTGTAGATTCGGTTTGCTTTCATATCAACCTCCGTCGATAAATTGGCCCGTTGGGCGGATAAAGAATGGGTTCAGGGTTCAGCGTTCAGGATTCTGGGTTCAGAGAATGATAAAAGCGAATGTCGAATATCGAAGGAATGTATTTTGTTTATGTTATAAAAAATAGATAAAGCAAAGCGAAACCACCCTTCGAAATTCAGCAGTTGAGCGTTGGCAACCCATAACCCATAACCCTGAACGCTGAACCCTGAACCTTTGAACCTTGCTTTTGGTTATGCACCGATCCTCGCCTTCATGTCAATGGGCATTTTGAGAAAATGCTCATAATATCCAGGGAGGGTTATTGACAAACTGGCCCGTTGGATTTATTAGGTTCAGGATTCAGGGTTCAAAGTTCTGGGTTTTGAGTTCAGGGGTTCAAAGTTAACCCTGAACGTTGAACCCTGAACCTTATGAACCTTGTTTCCTGACATTTGAGCCATCAATCTTGGAACTGGCATTGATTGAAACAGTGATCAATTGTCCATAAAAGGAAGATCGAAAACAAGGAAACAAAAACATGAAAATATACCATTACCCATCACCGGCGGCGGAAAAAAAGGTATCCGCAATTATCAACCGCGATCTTAATTTCAAGAGGAAAGATTACCAAGCGGTTTCGCGGATTCTTGAAGATGTCCGGCGCAACGGAGACGAGGCCGTTATTAGATATGCCAATCGCTTTGATGCGCCTAAATTGACCGTTGACTCGATAAAAGTGACTGTCGGGGAAATGGAGGCCGCATTAAAAAAAGTGGACCGAAGTTTTGTTCGCGCTATAAATCGTGCTGCTACGCAGATAGAGGCCTTTCACCGGCAGCAGGTCCACCAGTCCTGGATTGATACCCAAAGGCCCGGCACCGTGTTAGGGCAACTGGTCAATCCGGTAGCTGCCGCCGGTGTATACGTGCCTGGTGCCAGGGGCGGCAAAACGCCGCTGATTTCCACTGTATTGATGACGGCCATTCCGGCTAAAATTGCCGGTGTCAACAAACTTGTGATGGCTACCCCTTCGACCAGGGCGGGCGGGGTCAACCCCCATTTACTGGCGGCGGCCAAAAAGGTCGGGATGAAAGATATCTACAAGGTGGGAAGCGCCTGGGCCATCGCGGCCCTGGCATACGGTACCGAGACGATTCCCAAAGTGGATGTTATTGCAGGCCCCGGAAATGTTTATGTTACCCTGGCTAAAAAAATTGTTTCCGGTACTGTCGGCATCGACATGATCGCCGGACCCAGCGAGGTCCTGGTCATTGCCGACCATACGGCCATCCCGGGGTATGCCGCTGCGGACCTGCTGTCCCAGGCCGAGCATGACGTGCTCTCCTCGGCTATCCTGGTGACAGATTCAAATCCGACGGCCACCGCGGTGGCAGCCGAGATTGACAAACAGCTTGCCACCTTAAACCGCCAAGAGATTGCCCGGGAATCTTTAAAACGGTATGGCGCCGTATTGGTGGTTGACGATCTTAATGCTGCCATCGAACTGGCGAACCGGATCGCACCGGAGCACCTTGAGCTTCAAATCAGCGAGCCTTTTGAATCCATCGGGCAGATTCGCAATGCCGGCGCCGTATTTCTGGGGCACTACACGCCTGAACCGATTGGGGATTATATTGCCGGCCCCAATCATGTGCTGCCCACCGCCGGTACCGCACGGTTTGCTTCGGCCCTCTCCGTGGATACATTTCCTTAAAAAGACCAGTATTATCCACTATTCAAAGCAAGCCTTTAAAAAAGAGGCTGCCGACGTCATGCGTCTGGCTGAACTGGAAGGCCTTGATGCCCATGCCAGATCCATAAAAATAAGACTAAAACCCTAACCTGCGTAACCTGGAAGCAAGAAAATATTAATCACGAAAGCACGAAAGGACCCCAGTACGATAGTGCCTACCTGCGGGGCAGGCGAAAACAAGAATAGGAAACGAGAAAAATTTCGTGCTTTCCATATTTCGTGTTTCGTGATGAAAAGCAGTTCTTTCAATATGACCAAAAAAAAGGCATCCCGTTTTTCTAATGTGGATGCCCTTTTAGTTTTAATTGAAGTATTTTTCTAAGTTACGGTGACATTTACTGCCGAAGGACCTTTTTGGCCGTCCTCGATTTCAAAGGTGACCCGGTCGCCTTCATTCAGCGATTTGAAACCGGCCGCATTAATACCAGAATGATGAACGAAAACATCCGGCCCATCTTCCTGTTCTATGAAACCATAGCCTTTGCGGCTGTTAAACCATTTTACAACACCATCAGCCATCGTGACATCCTCCTTTCGAAATGATAAGTCTAAAAATAACACAATCTTGAAAATAATCAAGCCTGCTTACAGTTTACAGACCTTGCGGAAATGATGGCCGTGGATGGCTAAAGTAACTGCCAGGGGCAGAAGTTTCGGACAGCGAAAAAGGGTCCAAACCATCAGATTCCAGTATTGCATGCGTTCCTGGCCAAATATTCCGATCCTGATGGTAGTTCGAAAAAACGCCATAAATCGCTGAAAGTCAACCGGGATTGAGATCTTAGGCGCTTTATATTCTCGTAAAAAAGTTTTGATGCGCTTATAGTAAGGTCGCGGGCGATAGATGTTGTTTAAAATATTCTGATATCCTTTGAGCAACTGCTGCATGTCCATTTTGGGTATGATGTTGGTCGTGCCGTCCACGTTGTCACCGGAAACCAGGCCGCGAAGCCGGCCTTCTTTTTTCATCCGTTCGTAGAGTTTGGTGCCCGGTGGCGCTTGCAGCAATCCGACCATGGCGGTCACAATGCCGCTATTTTGGATAAAATCAATTTGCCTTTGAAAAATTGAAGGACCGTCGGAGTCAAAGCCGACGATAAACCCTCCTTGAACCTGCAGCCCCGTGCGCTGGATGAGTTTAACACTTTCGATCAGGTTGCGGTTTTTATTCTGTTTTTTATTGCATTCAGCCAGACCTTCTTCATCGGGGGTTTCGATGCCAATAAAAACAGTATCAAATCCGGCCTCTACCATCAGTTCCAATAAATCTTCGTTGTCAGCCAGATTGATGGAGGCTTCGGTGTTGAACAAAAATCCTTTTCTATCTTTCTGCCAGTCAATCAGCGCCGGCAGCAGTTGATTCATCAGGTATTTTTTATTGCCGATAAAATTGTCATCCACAAAAAAAACGTGGCCGCGCCAGCCCCGGTTGTAAAGGCTGTCCAACTCGGCCATGATCTGGGTCGTCGTTTTGATGCGTGGCCGGTGTCCAAACAAAGCCGTGACATTGCAAAAGTCACAATTAAAGGGGCAACCGCGGGAAAATTGGATGCTCATTGAGGCATAACGCTTTTGGTTGATCAGTTCCCACATGGGAACCGGGGTGTGTTGAATGTCGGCAAACTCTGCCGCCGTATAGATATGCCGGGCGCAGTCATTTTTCAGATCAGCCAGAAAAGGCGGCAGCGTCTGCTCGGCCTCATTAAGAACAAAATGATCCACCTCGTCAAACTGTTCATATTCACTGGTGAATAGTGGACCGCCGGCCACGACCTTGAGACCGGCTTGTTTGCAGCGGATGATGGTTTGACGCGCCGATTTTCTCTGGACGACCATAGCGCCGACGTAGGCGCAATCGGCCCAGGCCAGATCTTTCTCTGTCAGTTTGGTAACATTGAGGTCCACCAGGCGTTTGGGCCAATTCTCCGGCAGCATCGAGGCCACGGTGAGCAACCCCAGAGGGGGGAATGCAGCTTTTTTATGGATAAATTTCAGCGAATATCGGAAACTCCAAAAGGTATCGGGAAAAGACGGGTAAATGAGCAGTGCCTTCATGATAGCGCCTTTCAATTTACAGGAAGGGGTAAAGGGAATTGCGGAAACTCAGAAACCTAGTGAGTGCTTATAGCAGAATTCGAAGCAAAAAAACACCATTTTCTTTTGACGCCCCATCAGGATGAATTCCCTTGCCAAGAATTCGTATCTAAGACGCTAGCCGGTCAAATAATTCGGCCAGCAATCTCACTCCAAAACCTGTACCCCCGGGTCCGCAATAGGCACTTTCCTTGCTGCTGTAAGCCGGACCGGCAATATCTATGTGAGCCCAGGGCGTGTCGGCGGTAAACTCAGAAAGAAACAAGGCTGCTGCTATGGCCCCGCCCCAGCGGGTGCTGCCGATATTGTTCATGTCCGCGAATTCACTTTTGAGCAGCTCCTTATAATCGTCAGGCAGGGGCATTTGCCAGCAGCGTTCGTAGGTTTTGGCACCCGCTGCAATGATGGCGGCCGCCAGAGCCTCATCGTTGGAGAATACGCCGGCTATTTTTTCCCCCAGAGCGACAACACAGGCGCCCGTCAGGGTAGCCACATCGATCAGAAATTGCGGTTTGTAAGTTTTGACAACATATGAAATGGCGTCAATTAAAATCAACCGCCCTTCAGCATCCGTGTTTCCGATTTCGATGGTTTTTCCGGCATAGCTGCGGATGATGTCACCGGGCCGGGTTGCCTTGCCGGAAAGCATGTTTTCAACAATGGGAATGGCGCCGATAAGGTTAAATTTGGGCTTGATTTTTGCTGCACTGATCAAGGTGGCGGCAACTGCAGCCGCACCGGACATATCCGATTTCATGGCGGCCAAGGAATTGCCGGTTTTGATGTTAAGGCCACCGGAGTCAAAGGTTACCCCTTTTCCCACCAGGGCGATGGTTTTTTTTGCGCCCGGAACCTTATGCTCCAGAATCACGAGACTGGGTTTACTCTGACTGCCGGCAGCCACGGCCAGCAGTGCACCCATTTTTTTTTGTTTCAATTGCGTTTCATTCAGCACCCGAACCTTCAGGCCCTGTTTTTTGGCCCGGCTGACGATGGAACGGGTCAATTTCTCCGGCGTTTTGTCGTTGGAAGGGATGTTGATCCACTCCCGGGCCAGGGTGGTTCCCTCGCAGACCCCGGTCACTCTGTCTGAAATGGGGCGCAATTTTTTAATAGCACTGGCTGCGACCCGGAAATTTATTTTTTTGAGCGCCTTTTTCTCTTTAGCGCCCTTGTATTTGTGGAACAGGTAGTTTCCGAGATAGGCACCTTCCTGCATTGCCTTCAAAACCGCTGATGTTTCCAGGCCATTAATCTTCGCTTCAGGCACCGCGAACCAGAGCGTGGCCGGCTCTTTTTGGATGCAACTTTTCACCGTTTTACCGGCCATGGTTCTAAGGGCTTCCCGATCGATTTTTTCAAGTTTTCCAAGCCCCCAAAAAATTATCCGTCGAGCTTTGATTTCAGGTAAATCGTAAAGGGTTACAGTTTCATCCTTTTCCCCTTTAAATTCTTTGAGGCTGAACGCTTTTTTAATGACGGCTTTTAAGCCAGGGTCATCATAAATATTTTTATCTTCGCACACCGGTATGGCCAACGTATCCGTTTTGGTTTTCTTCAGATCAGCAGATTTCACGGTAAGCATAAATACAGGTCTCCTTTCTGGTAACCGTTCAGGGGTTCAAGGTTCAGAGGTTCAGGGTTGGCATCCAATCAGAACTGTTGATAGCTGAATCCCAAACGGACTATCCGGCGGCCGGACGCAGGACAAGTGTTACAGCACAGACGTGGCCCCGTCCCGCTTCGGGCGGAAAAATCGCGCCTGAGGCGAGCAGGTTCAGGCCGGCCCCTGCAGGGTATGGGATGGCAGCTGACCCGGAGACTCTGACCTGCAGAGCCTCTGCAGCGTAACGGCAGGAGGCCGAAAATATGGGTGTGACTGCCAGCCGGGGCAGCGAAGAAATTGAACCCTGAACCTGTGTATGGTTACCCTTTCCGGCTTTTCGACAAATAAAGCTGAATACCACCGTCTATCTAAAAGATCAAACCTTCATGCAGAAGCCAATTCTTTTAAGCGGGTGATGGTATCCCAGGCAAAGGGCTCCTTCCGGCATGGGATGATGGCGTTGTTGGTGAAAACGGGATCAGATTCGAGATCATAGCGCGATGCTGCTACCGCCCGGGGCCAAAGAGCGGTTTGGGGAATCGGGGTGTAATGGGCGATTACGGGTGTAATACCGAGTTGTTTTACCGTATGAATTGATTGTTCGATGGAAGTTGATTTTTGACCGGGCAACCCCGCCAGCAAATACGCTCCAACCTGATTTTTTTCAAATCCGGCCTTTTTGAGATAGCTGACGGCCTGCTTAAACTCATCTTCAGAAACTTTTTTATCGAACTCCTGGCGGTGATCAAATTCAGCTGTTTCCAGGCCGAGTCGCATGGTGGTAAAACCGGCCTTTCGCATGAGCACTGCGGTTTGTTCGGTTATGCCCCGGATGTGGATGGCGTTCGGGGTGTGAAAGTGAACTTTTAGATCGGTTTGGACAATTTTTTCCAGAATAGGAATGCTGTGCAGTTCGGCATTCGCCAGAAAAGCATCATCGTATAAAACAAATTCTCTCTGACTGTATTTTGCATGCCAGAATTTTATTTCTTCAACCACACCCGCCGGGCTGCGCAGCATGCGCCGGGGTTCCAAAAAGCGGGAAGCACAGTAAGCACAGTTAAATGGACAGCCCCTTGAGGTCAAAAGCGGAACATAGCCAATTTGGTTCTGAAGATCCAGGGCAGGGTAGGGGTAAGAATCCAGATTGTCGGGGTCAAAGGCAGGCGTCATTGAAAAGCCGGTGAACTGTCGAACAATGGATAACAAACTTTTTTCAGACGGGTCGATGGCGACATGATCTGCTCCTGAATGGCGTTGGGCGTGATCCGGGCACAGCCGGGCATAAATGCCACCCAACACGATCGGTGTTTGCGGCCAAACTGAACGAATGATTTTTATCGTTTCCTGAATACCAGGATACCAGTAGGTCATCAGTGAAGTAACGAGCACCAGGTCCGGTGGTCGTTGGTTGCGAAGATCTGTTTTAAACCACTGGGGTTTAATGCCGTAGCGGGAAAAAAAGCGCGGCACATCTTCCAATCCGGCCGGCTTTGGAAGCCGGGTTTTTAAATAAGGCCCGCGGCCCTGCCTTGCTCCCGGGTTACTTTTGGGAGCATTGGGATGAAAACGGTCCAGGCAGTCAATATATGATACCGAAATCCCGTGGTACCTGAGAGAAGATGCAATCAAAAGCAGCCCCATGGGTTTGGCCCAGAAATCATAGGCCGCAAAATCGTGAATCCAGGGATTGACTAATAGAATATGGGGGCGGTCGCACGACATTGACAAAACCAAGGACAGGAAAGATCATAAAATAACGATTGCCGGCAACAGGCCGAGCGAAGGGAGCGCGGCGTGCGACTCGGCCGTTGGTGAGGATCTGTCCGGATAAAATTTTCTGGGGATTCCTTTAAAAAAGTAAGTCTTTATTAATATCCGCTATAGTGGGGCAGCCACAGAGCCGCATGGTCAATTCAAAATCTTTGCGCAGGATATCGAGAACCCGCTTGGCGCCCTGCTCGCCATCCACGGCCAGTCCCCAGATAATCGGCCGTCCGACGCCGACCGCTTTAGCACCCAGGGCCAGGGCCTTAAAAACATCGGTACCGCGACGGATACCCCCGTCAATCAACACCTCTATTCTGCCGTCCACGGCTTCCATCAACTCGGGCAATGACTCGATAGTGGCCGGTACCGTGTCGAGCTGGCGTGCCCCGTGGTTTGACACGATGATGCCGGCGGCGCCATGGTCTATGGCAAGACGTGCGTCGTCCGGATGCAACACTCCCTTGAGGAGCACCGGGACATTGGCCTTGGCGCAAAGCCATTCGACGTCCTTCCAGGCCAGGGTTTGATCGAATTGCCACGTTACATAGGCTGCGAGACCCGAATCAGCCTTTTCGTCCGGAAACTGCTCTCTGCCGGCAGACATAAGGTTCTTGATGGACAGGCCTTCGGGCAGGCGGAAACGGTTTTTGATGTCCCGCTCACGGCGTCCCCACACCTGGGCGTCAACGGTCAAAGCGATGGCGGTACAGCCGGCGGAGACCGCACGCTCGACCAGTGAAAGGGTTGCTTCGCGATCCTTGTAGACGTAAAGTTGAAACCAGACCGGCCCGGTCGCCGCAGGCAGGACTTCTTCGATCGAGCTGGTGGACAGTGTGCTCAGTATCATAATGGTGCCGGCCTGTCCCGCTGCCCGGGCGGTTGCCACTTCACCCTCGGGATGGGCCATACAATGGAAAGCCGTGGGGGCAACCAGTATGGGCATTGATGCGGTTTGCCCCAGTACGGTGGTGGTTAGATCTCGTTTGCTTGTGTCAATTAATACTTTAGGTTTGAGCTTAATGCGCTCATAGGCGGCGTGATTTTCGTGCAGGGTTAGCTCGTCATTGGCACCGCTGCGATAGTAATCGTAGGCTGTCTTGGGTAATTTCGCTCGCGCAGCAGTCTCATAGTCAAATACGTTGACAAAATCTCGTTTGTCCATAATTGAAGGCCTCGGAATTTCTAAGTGCTATGAAAATATTGGAGACTTTTTGAGGTCCAACATTCCAATTGGGGCTATGCCCCAATTATGTCAAGCCTCTGATGGAAAGTAAACCATCGATGTTTTTTTCAACTCTTTGCGACTGAAAAGAAGGGTGTAGTTTTTTACAGCGGTTGCTTCAGACATATATTGAGCGGTTTGCCGGCAAGCATCTTCATCATTGGCATGAATCATGGTGTAAAGATTATAGGGCCATCGGTCTGTCGGATTTCGGCGGTAGCAATGGGAAACCTCCCGGAAAGACGCCATTTTGCTGCCGACTTCATCGATGCGATTTTCATCAACCTGCCAGGCGGCCATCGCATTGGCAGTAAAGCCGGTCTTCTGGTGGCGCAGGGTAGCGCCATAACGCCTGATAATTCCCCGGTCACAAAGACTTTGAAGGGTTTGAAGCAAGGCTTTTTCGGAAACCCCCAGTTTGACGGCAATTTCCAAATAAGGCCTTGGAGTTACCGCAATATCTTCCTGAATGGATGCAATGATTTTTTTTTCGAGTTTTGTTAACATGCGGCAAAGCGCTTTATCACGAAAGCACGAAAGGACCCCAGTACGATAGTCCCTACCAACGGGGCAGGCGAAAACACGAAACGGGAAAAATTTTGTGCTTTCGTGATTAAGTTATCCTTTTGGGTTCTCTGCCTGAAGCGTATTAAGGCTATGAATTGCCCACACCGGCCTGGTAAACTTGCCCGGCAAGATCAAAAGCCGTGTCCGGCCACATCAGGATGGGGATTTCCTCTTCATTGGCTTTTGCGACCGTTTCCTGATCGGGTTCCTGGCCGCCGCTCAGCACGATCGCCGCCATTTCCCGCAAAACAGCTACAGCGACGATATTCTGGTGGGTTTGAACGGTCAGCCAGATACAGCCGATAGGGGCGTTGCCCATCACATCGCTTAAGAGATCTCCGCAATAACCACCCTGAATTTGGCGCTCAAGGCCATTTTGACCCGCAGCCACATTCAAATTAAATTGTTCGACCAGTTCTTTGACGTTCACGTGATACCTTCCCTTCTCGAAGTGTTGAAAAAAAAAGTGATTAAAACCTATAATAAGCAAATTCGAAATTCAAGATCTATTTCAATTGAGGCCAAATTCCGGTCGCGGTGCCAAGAGAATTGATTTTTAATTATCTTTTGGTTATAGTAGCTTTACAGTTTAGGCCCTATTCGGGTGCCCTTCAACAGACACTTAAAAGTTATTTTCGTTTGATTTCAAATGAATCAGATGATGTCCGACAAAAAAAGACACCCAAATCATAAGCTATCCTCATTACCTAATATTCCGGGACTGGATTTTGATCACATAATCAACCATCTTCCCTGCTATATTTCGATTCAGGATCGGGACCTTAAAATTCTCTTTGTCAATGAGAATTTTAAGCGTGACTTCGGTGATGGTACCGGAAAACAATGCCACACCGTTTACAAAGGTTCAGCGGATATATGCCCCAATTGTCCCGTGCGCAAAACTTTCCAGGACAAGCGCGTTCACATTACCGAGGAGACGGTTCGACTTTCCAACGGTAAAACCCGGCAGATTTTCATTCAGGCATCCCCCATACTGGACAAGAACGGCAACGTGACGGCTGTCATCGAAATGGCCACCAATATTACCCGGATAAAAATAGATCGCAAAGAGCTGATGATTTTAGGCCAATCCCTCGCGTTGCTATCCCATGGGATAAAAAATATTCTCGAAGGGCTGCAGGGTGGGGCCTATGTTGTGGACGAGGCTTTTAAAGACGGTGATATGGAACTTGCCAGAAAGGGCTGGCGTATCGTCAATAAGAATATTTTCGGAATTACCGATGTTGTCAAAAATATCTTGTTTTCCTCTAAAAACCGCCCCCTGAAATACGAGATGACCTCGCCCGGACAACTGGTCAAGGATTCATTCGCCCTGTTTAAAGATAAAGCCGCCGCTTTGCGTATCCGGCTTAGAGAGCAAATCAATCCTCATTTACCTGAGATTCAGGTGGACACCGCCAGCGTGCGCCAAATGTTAGATAATCTGATCTGGAATGGGCTGCAAGCGTGTCTCAATGATAAACAAAAAAAGAATCATTTCGTCAGTATCAAAACAGATTTTTATGATGACGATCATTTTTTTTTAGAAGTAGCTGATAATGGCGTCGGAATGGATCAGGCCACTCAACGAAATATTTTTGAGGAATTTTTTTCAACCAAAGGAAGCGGAGGGACCGGACTTGGCCTGGCGGTGGTTGAAAAAGTCGTGAACAAACACGGCGGCCGGATTGAGGTGGACTCGGGACCGGGAAGAGGAAGCCGGTTTACAATGATTTTTAGATTAAAATGATTTCACTTTTAAACTTGACGAAACGGCATAAATAATCCATACCATAGTAGTCGGATATAGAATAGTTATATCGGATGCTATCAATCGGATCGTCATCAACCTTTAAAAAACGGGGAGAGAATTATGGAAAAAGGCCTTAAAATTGTTATGGTCGATGATAACACCGATTATCTCTTTACCATGGAGACGTTTCTCAATCGAAACGGATTTGAGGTAAAGACGTCTGATGACGCTAAAAAAGGGTTGGAAGTGGTCCGCAGCGAACATCCTGATCTGATCCTGCTGGATGTCATGATGGAGACGCTATTTTCCGGTTTTGAACTTTGCAAACAGTTGAGGATGGATGATGACCTGAAGGATATTCCCATCATCGGCATTTCCGGTATGGTAGATGAACTGGGAATCGATTACAAACAATGGCCTGACTATGACTACTTTAAACCGGATGCTTTTCTTGATAAGCCAGTTGACAAGCAAAAACTGCTGCGATTGATTCCGGAAACGGTTGAAAAAGCGAAAAAGCGCAAAAAACGTCCCAAGTGGAAGGAAAAAATGGATAAGGAATGGGCTGAGAAAGCCTCTCATTCCCGCTAACTCTGTGCGGGTAGATGTTTGATAGTTTTTTAATCAAACGATTCATTTAAAGGTCAATTAAAAATTGCCGGATATTTTTAAATGACCTTCAGCCTTTTAAGTATGAACTTCTGCTGACCTGCCCCGCCTCGGTGAATTTGCGTTGAGTCCCAATTGATATTCTTAATTTAATTGGGGCTCCAGTATGCGCTTTCTCACATCAACTCGGGTGGAGATTGTTAACCAATGTTCAACTTTCTGTTTTTAGCCTCTCTCAGCATTTTTCTCCTCGGCGCAATCTATAAGATATCTAAATGGTTTACGGCAAGTTTTGGTGATGTCGGACAAAACTTCAACGCCTTGCAAAGGGTGACATCAGCTGCTAAAGGCATCATCCGGGTCATATTCAGCTCTAAACTTCTTTTGGTACTTAAAGCCCTGCTGGTGGATGTGTTGCTGCAGGCCAGGGTTTTCAAAGAGGATGTTCTGCGCTGGTTGGCGCATATGCTCATTTTTTACGGATTTATGCTGTTGTTGTTAATGCACGCCCTTGAGTCCCAAATCACTGCAGTACTGTTCGCTGATTATTATGCAACGGTGAACCCCTTCTTTTTTTTGAGGGATCTTTTCGGTGCCATGGTACTGGTCGGCGTTGGGATGGCGATTTTTCGCCGGTATCTATCAAAACCGCGGCGGCTTCGAACCGGCCCCCGGGATCACTATGCCATCATTATTCTGGCCATCATCATGCTTTCCGGGATCGGTCTGATAGGGCTTAAAATTACGTCCTACAGTGAATTTATGATCATGGTGGAAGATTATGCCGGCCTGGATGACGAAGAAGAAATTCAAGCCCTGGAAGCCGTCTGGGTCAAAGATTTCGGCGTCGTCTCACCGAATACCCAACCGCCCTTTGATGAAGACCTCCTGTCTGCCGGCAGGGAAGTGCACGAGTCCAGCTGTCTTGATTGCCATGCTTCTGCCCAATGGGCCTTTACCGGCTATGCCACGGCCAAAATCATCAAGCCCATCGCCATCTGGTTGGATCAGATCGGCGGCATCACCATCCTCTGGTATATTCACTTCATCGCCTGTTTTGCAGGATTGGCCTATCTTCCGTTCAGCAAAATGTTTCATATCATTTGCACGCCCCTCAGTTTGATCGCCAACCGGGTAATGGATCCCGGGGACTCCGCCCCAGCCAATATTTTAACGCGCCAGATCATGGAATTGGACGCCTGTACCCATTGCGGCAGCTGCAGTCTTAATTGCTCGGCCGGCATGATTTACGAGGCCATCGGCAACGAAACTATTTTGCCCTCTGAGAAAATTTTGCATCTCAAAAAAATGGTTTACGGAAAACAACTGGATGCCGGGCAGATGGCAGCCATCCAGGAAGGCATCTATTTGTGCACCAATTGCGATCGCTGCACGGTCCGCTGTCCCTCCGGGATCCGGCTAAAAGAACTGTGGTACACGGTGCGGGAAGAGCTGATCGCCAGCGGCCCGCCGCTCTTATCCGTATTGACGCCATTTTCTTTTGTCAGGGGTCTTGTGGGTCAGCCAAAGCTTAAAGCCAATGATTACGATTTGCCCCTTGCCAAGGCCCGGCAAGCGGTTGCAGGCCACTTTGCAGAATTAATAAATCCTGATGCTGCAATTCCCTTGAACAAACAGTCCTCTCCGGAGTGTCGATCGGTGTTGGCGGACAACACATTCTCTCAGTGTTTCAGCTGCCAGAGCTGCACATCGGTGTGTCCGGTGGTCGGCAACTATGAACAGCCGGAAGATAATTTGGGTCTATTGCCTCATCAGATCATGTGCTGCCTGGGGCTGGGTTTAACCGAGATGGCCAGGGGTGCCAGAATGATCTGGGATTGTCTGACCTGTTATCAGTGCCAGGAAAATTGTCCCCAGCAGGTGGAGGTCTGTGATCTGCTGTATGAATTGAAAAATGTGGCTGTGCAAGAAACGGTTTAGTACCGTTCAGGGTTCACAGGTTCAGAAGTAACCCTGAACCTTAACCTGAACCCCAACAAGTATTTCATGCTGCAATTCAGCGAGTTATCCGGATCAAGGTGAGATGAAAAAATGAAATTCGCTCTATTTGAAGGCTGCAACATTCCGGTACGGGTAAAACAATACGCCGATGCCACCCAAGCGGTTTTTAATAAACTGGACATCGAGTTGGTTGAATTGACCGAATTCAATTGCTGCGGATATCCGGTTAGAAATATTGATCAGCGTGCTTTTATTCTATCGGCTGCAAAAAATCTGGCGGTGGCTGAAACCGCAGGTCTGGATATCATGGCGATGTGCAAATGCTGTTACGGTTCTCTGAAAAAAGCCGAGTATGTTTTAAATTCTGATCAAGACCTAAATAAAGAAATAAATGATGTTCTGGCCAAAGAGAAACTACACTATGAGGGCCGTGTCCGGATAAAGCATCTGCTGACGGTGTTGCACGGGGAAGTGGGCTTGGAGGCTTTGAAGCCTTTAATTTTAAAAACTTACAGCGGCCTGCAAATTGCCGTCAGTTATGGATGCCACGCGTTGCGTCCGAGCAATGTCACTGGTTTTGATGATCCCGTGGCGCCGACCCTTTTTGATGAACTGGTGGAAATTACCGGCGCTTACAGTGTTGACTGGTCCCGCAAACTGGATTGCTGCGGAGCACCTTTGACAGGTGTCAATGACGACCTGGCCATGGATATGGCATTAAATAAGATCACCAGTGCCCGGGAAGCCGGCGCGCATTATGTGTGTACCGCCTGCCCCTATACCCATTTGCAGTTTGATTGGGTCCAAAATGAAATGGCGGGCAGGTCCGAAGAGTGGGAGCCGTTGGCGGCTATTCTTTATCCCCAGCTGCTCGGATTGAGCATGGGGATTGATGAACAGACCCTGGGACTTTATGAAAATCGGCTGGGGCTTGGCGATATTACCTCATATTTAATTTCGGAGTGATTATGGTATCAACAAAAATTGGATCCGTAATGGTCGTCGGCGGCGGCATTTCCGGAATGCAGGCAGCGCTGGACCTTGCCGATTCCGGGTACTATGTCTATCTTGTGGAAGAATCGAGCTCCATCGGGGGGATGATGTCGCAGCTGGATAAAACCTTCCCGACCAATGATTGTGCGATGTGAATTATTTCCCCCAAGCTGGTCGAGGTCGGCCGGAACATCAACATTGAATTACTGACACTTACCGAAGTGCAAGACCTTTCCGGTGAAGAGGGGAATTTTGATGTCAAGTTGATTCAGCATCCTCGCTTCGTGAATATGGAAAAGTGCATTGCCTGCGGTCTGTGCTCTGAAAAATGCCCCAAAAAAGTTCCCAATGACTATGACAGCGGCTTAAGCAAACGCAAGGCCGTCTATGTCCAATATGCCCAGGCAGTCCCTTTAAAATATACCATTGATGCCGATCAGTGTATTTATTTGGTCAGAGGAAAATGCAAAGCCTGCGAGAAATTTTGCCCCACCGGCGCCATCGCCTTTGACGAGGAGCCCAAAGAAACGGCACTCAATGTAGGAGCCGTAGTCTTAGCGATCGGCAGTGAAGCATTTGATCCCCGTGCTTATGATACCTTCGGATACCGCATTTCTGACAATATTGTAACCAGTCTGGAATTTGAGAGAATGCTTTCCGCTTCCGGGCCATATGGCGGACACCTGCTGCGGCCTTCGGACAACACCGAGCCGAAAAAAATAGCCTGGCTGCAATGTGTGGGCTCCAGGGATACCCATTTTGGTGCCCGGGGATACTGCTCGGGAGTTTGCTGCACCTATGCTGTTAAGCAATCCATTTTAGCCAAGGAGCACAGCAAGGAAGCACTAGACACGGCCATCTTTTATATTGATATTCGAACCTTCGGCAAAGACTTCGAGCAATATTACAACCGCGCCAAAAACGATCTGGGGGTTCGCTTCGTCAAGTCCCGAATCTCGAATGCCGAGCCGATGGACACTGATGGCAGGCACGCTATTCGCTATGTCGATGAAAATGGAAAATCAATTCGGGAAATGTTCGATATCGTGGTGCTGTCGGTTGGACTGGGAGTCGGCGACCGTGCGGCCGGGCTGGCCCAAAAAATGGGCGTCGAATTGAATCATTATCGGTATGTTAAAACCGGCGGTTTGAGTCCGGTCCGGACATCCCGCCCGGGCGTCTTTGTTTGCGGCACCATTCAGGCGCCCAAGGATATACCCTCTTCGGTTATTGAGGCCAGTGCGGCGGCCGGTGAGGTTGGTCTTGCGCTTCACGAGGTACGCGGAACACTGACTAAAACCAAAGAAGTAGTTGAAGAGTACAATGTTCATGGAGAGCCTCCGCGAGTCGGCGTATTTGTCTGCTGCTGCGGCACCAATATCGCCGGTTTTGTAGATGTCCCCGGGGTTGTTGAATTTGCCAAAACACTTCCCTTCGTTGTCTATGCCGAAAAAAACCTTTTTAGTTGCTCCCAGGATACCCAGGGTCAAATTAGCCGGATTATCAAAGAGCAGAATCTGAACCGGGTGGTGGTTTCGGCCTGCACTCCCAAAACCCATGAAGGGCTGTTTCAGGAAACGTTGATCAATGCCGGGTTAAATAAGTATTTATTTGAGATGACCAACATCCGCAACCAGTGTTCCTGGGTTCATAAGGATAATATGTCCACCGCCACACAAAAAGCCAAAAACCTGGTTCGCATGTCCGTTGCCAAGGTCGCCCTGCACGAGCCCCTTCAAGAACCCGTGATGAAAATCAATCAGGCCGTGCTGGTGATCGGGGGGGGGGTGGCCGGAATGACCGCCGCCAGAACATTGTCACAACAGGGATACACGACCTATGTGGTGGAAAAGGATAGTCAACTTGGCGGCCGGGCGCTTTATTTGAATGAAACCTGGCAGGGGGAAAAAATCGGCCGGTTTGTGGAAGATCTCATCGTCCAGGTGCAAGTCGACAACAATATCAACGTTCATTTAAATGCAGACATCCGCAGCGTTGACGGTTTTGTCGGTAATTTCAAAACCACCGTGCAGGCCGACAGCGAAACAGCAGTCCTGGAACATGGTGTTGCGATCATTGCGTGCGGTGCGGCGGAATTTAAGCCGGACGACTATCTCTATGGTCAGGATGAACGGGTGCTTACCGGCCTGGAACTCCAACTGAAATTAAAGGAGGCCTCGTCATTTGAAGCCTGCCGGACAGCCGTTTTCGTTCAATGTGTCGGATCGCGCATTGAAGAGCGGCCCTATTGTTCCAAGGTGTGCTGTACCCGCTCAATTAAAAGTGCCTTGGAACTAAAGGCGCTGAAGCCTGACATGGATATTTTCATTTTATACCGGGACCTGCGATCATACGGCCTGCGCGAGGATCTGTATCGTGAAGCCCGGGAGAAAGGCATAAAATTTATCCGCCATCACAACGCGGGCGGAATTGATGTCAGCCAGACTGAAAACGGCCTGAGCATCAAATTTACGGATCGGGTTTTGCGCCGACAAATGGAAATTCACACAGATCTTCTGATTCTGGCCAGCGCCATGGTGCCGCAAAAAAATAATGCCCTGGCACCGCTTTATAAAGTCACTCAAAAGGCAGATGGCTTTTTCGCCGAGGCGCACGTTAAGCTGCGGCCCAATGATTTCGCCACCGATGGCGTATTCGTCTGCGGCCTGGCCCATGCGCCCAAACCGCTGGATGAGTCGATCGCCCAGGCCCAGGCCGCCGCCTCCAGGGCAGTGACGCTTTTATCCGCCCTGCAGATTGCCGTCAGTGGCACCGTTGCCCGGGTTGATCCGAGCTTTTGCAGCCAGTGCGGTGTGTGCGTTTCGGTATGCCCCTATTCAGCCCCTAATTTCAATGAAAAAACCGCCAAGGCTGAAATTCAAGCAACATTATGCAAAGGCTGCGGCCTATGTACGGCCTCCTGCCGATCCGGGGCCATCCATCTCAAAGGTTTCGAAACATCCCAAATAATGGCCATGATTACATCTTGTATGTTTGAAGAAGCGGTGGGAATGACGAACACTTTAAATGACGAATGATCCGCCTGCGGCGGACCGAATGACGAATCATTGGAATGACGAATGACTAATTGGAATGACGAATGATCCGCCTGCGGCGGACCGAATGACGAATGAAGGAATGCTTTCTATTTTTATTTGTGCTGGGAAAATGACAGAGCGAAGCGATTCCAACATTATTCATTTGACATTCGACATTATTCATTCCCAGGAGCGTTAGCGACGATGAAGTCTTTTACCAATTTAATTCAAGACGTCCAGAAACCCGGTCTGTGCCATCGCTGCGGCGGCTGTGTCACCTTTTGCTCAGCCGTCAATTTCGGTGCTTTAGAATTGGATTCCGAGGGTAAACCCAGATATGCCGATGAGGATAAGTGCATTGAGTGCGGGCTGTGCTATACAATATGTCCTGAAATCGACGAACTTAATGAGGAAACGAGGAAAAGTCTGGGGTGGAGTGCCCCGATTGGGCGGGTGATTGAAACGGTGATTGCCCGCGCAGCCGATCCGGCAATTCGAGCAAAGGCGACCGATGGTGGAGTCGTCACCGCTTTGCTGGTGCATTTATTTAAATCCGGACGGATCGACGGTGCCATTGTAACCAGACAGACCGGACCGTTTCAGCGCGAACCGTTTTTGGCAGAATCTGAAGCCGACATTCGTGATGCGGCCGGTTTTTTCTTTGACACGTCCCACGGCATGAAGCGCTTTAGCGACTATTATATAACGTACTCCCAGTTTAGCGAATTCAACCCCTTGATCCAGAAGGGTCTGCAGCGGGTTGCCTTTGTCGGCACCCCCTGTCAGATTCGGGCCGTTCGCAGAATGCAAATCCTGAACATCATTCCGGCGGATTCGATAAAATTCTGTCTGGGGTTGTTTTGCTCCGGCAACTTTGTGTTTGGTGAAAAACAGCGCGAGAAAATTGCCAAAATCGGTGGGTTTCAATGGAGGGATGTCAGCAAAATAAATATTAAAACGGATTTGATTATACATTTAAACAGTGGCGAAACCAAAAATATTATGCTGGATGAACTCGAATTCATGAAGCGCTTTGCCTGCTATTTCTGTCCGGATTATTCCGCCGAATATGCTGATCTTTCGTTTGGCGGCATCGGCGCTGAGGAAGGATGGACGACCGTGATCACCCGCACGACCGTCGGAAGAGCTATTATGGCCGATGCAAAATCCAAAGCGATTGAGGTGGACCGGCAGAAGAAACAACCCGGATCGGTATCCCGAGCACTAAAAAGCGTTCGATCCTGGTCTGCAAAGAAAAGAGAGGCCGCAGCTACTAACCGGAAAAGCCTGGGAAAAAAATATCCCGATCTACAAAAGTGAAAAAGCTCATAGTCTTGAGCTCATGGCTCATAGTAAAAGGATTCGATCCTTATAGACTATCAGCTATCAGCTTTTATATGCGCGAGCATTTTATATTGAATCGCGATACACCTTAATATAATTAAGATCAATGCTGAATCAGGCTTTGCGTGGAAACGCAGCCATTGGACGCAATATGCATCTTGGAGATGGCTTCTACCCTTTTTCCGGGAACAGCCTCCTGATATCTGCTTCCGCCGCCTTGCAGATTCCGCGTTCGGTAATAAAGCCGGTCACGAACCTGGCCGGCGTGACGTCAAAGGCAAAATTGGCGCACGGGCTGGTCGGCGGGCAAATCAAAACGCTGGTAGGGCCGTTTTGGTCGAGTCCCTGGACATAGCTGACTTCCGCAGGATCACGTTGTTCGATGGGAATATCATTCACACCGTCTTTAAGATTCCAGTCAAAGGTGCTGGAGGGCAGGGCAACGTAGAAGGGCACGTTATTGTCTCTGGCGGCCAGTGCTTTCAGGTAGGTACCGATCTTGTTGGCCACATCACCGGTGACCGTTGTTCGATCCGTGCCGACGATGACAAGGTCCACCATCCCATGCTGCATTAAATGACCACCGGCATTGTCGGTGATGATGGTGTGCTTAACCCCGTGCTTGCCAAGTTCCCAGGCTGTCAATCGGGCCCCCTGGTTGAGGGGGCGGGTTTCATCCACCCAGACATGGATATCAAGGCCATGGTCAAAAGCAGCATAGATCGGTGCCGTGGCGGTGCCGTGCTCGATGCAGGCCAGCCATCCGGCATTGCAGTGCGTCAGAACATTAACGGTCTTGGCGCCCTTGCGTTGGCTGATCTGTGCAATCAAAGACAGACCGTGCTCACCAATCTTTCTGCAGTTTTTCACCTCCTGTTCGGTGATGGCCCCGGCGGTGTCCCGGGCCACCCTTATTTTTTCTTCAGGTGTTCCCGACGTTGATATTGCGGTTAAGACCTCATCCACCCCCCAGCTAAGATTGACGGCCGTGGGGCGGGCCGCCTTGATACGACCGGCTTCCTCGATCAAATACCTGGTTTCGATTTGAGCATCCGGCGCGTTTAAAGTCGCTAAATACACAGCATAGGCACCGGTTACGCCGATCAGGGGCGCACCCCTGACATACATGTCTTTGATGGCTGTGATGGCATCGTCTACCGTTTTAAGGTCAACGATAACAAATTCATGGGGGAGTTTGCGCTGATCAATTATTTTTACAACTTTATCATTTTCATCCAACCAGATGGTGCGGAGGTCCTTTCCATCAACCTTCATCGTTCATCCTCATTATTTTGGAAATCGGGTTTTATTAAAAAGAATAGGCAGGCTCAGAAGCCTACCTTAGGTTCATGGTTCAGCGTTCAGAGTTCAAAGGTTAAAAAATCTGAACAGCAGCGTCCTCGCACTTCTCAATTGTTTTAATTTTAAGGGCGCGGAACATTAAAGAAATTATCGCACGGTAACTTTGAACGGTGAACCCTGAACCTTTGAACCCTTTTTTTACATCTTTGCCAGCGCAAAATCGGATTGAATTTCGCCAAGGAGGACATGCCGTTTGAACACCTGGCGCATTCTGTTCGAATCCATTTTTTGATAAACGATCGGTTCGGCTTCTTTGCTTTCCACGGTTACATTGGGCTCGCTGCTGCACATGCCCATGCAGCCGGAGGTGACGATGCGAATGTCCTGGCGGTCCGCCTCCGCCATTTCTTCCATAAGGGCGTTCATTACCGCGCGTGCACCGGCAGCGATGCCGCAGGTTCCCATGTGGACCGTAATTATTATGTTCGCCTCACCATCCCGTATCGAAGTGCTCTTGGCCGTTTCTTCTTTTATTTTTTTCAGGTCATCAATCGTTAGTTTTGCCATGATTTTTCTCCCTTGCTTCGGGTTTGTCAGCATTTGATCGGAGTTGGTTCAGTGACGTACGGATACGCTTCCCCAGGCGGTGAATTACCATCGGATCTTCCAGGGAGTGATCTCCCAATTCTTTTTTTAGCTCCTGTGTATCCAGGGAAAATTCTTCGCCGTCAAACGTATGTGTATATAGAAAGTCGATTTGAGGGTTGCCCATCAATAATGTGGCCATGGTGGCGGCCATATCACCCATCGGGGCACGGTCGATATGGCTGTACTGAAATGTTGCCGTGACCTCGGTGCCGCCGGCGGTCCCAACCGCGACAGCCAGTTTTCCATTGCAGCGTTCTGCTGCTGCTGCCAAAAGGGACAGGCCCAGACCGACCCTGCGGGTGGTTCGGGAAGTGACGAACGGATCTTGCAATTTTTTCAGTTTTTCAGCCGGTATGCCGCGACCGTTGTCATTTATCTTAATGCTCAGGAGGTTGGCGGCGCGGGATTCTTCCACCTGGATGCGGATGATATCGGCGCCGGCGGTAATGCCGTTTTCAACTACGTCCAGTATATGTAGCGATAATTCCCGCAATCAGACCAGTATCCTTCTTCCAACTTTTTCCGCCAGTGCCAGGCGGATCTCAGCCAGCGTCGGTTCGGCCAATTGAAAAACGGTACAGGCTTTCCCGATGTCATTGAGGAAATGGGCATCCGACGCCGTAACACAGGAAAAGTTTCCGATACCGGGTATGGTTTGGGCTGCTTCCGCAAGCTTTATGCGATAGGATACCTCAAGACCGTCAAGTTTCAAATCTTCAGGAATAAAACCCAGTTGATTGATAATTCCATAGGCCGGGCGGTCGACATGGCAGGAGATGTTGATGCCACCAAGCATATGGGTTTTATCTACAATGTCATGCAATCCCAGACGGGTAGCCCCGATCAGCAAGCGCGGATTTTCTCCTATAACCTCATCTTTTTCGTTGGCGACAACCTGGAACCCGAATACTTTTGAATTGTTTTCGCCGGGCAGATTGGCATAGACATAGGCTTGCATTTCGAGCGCCGGATCCAACCGATCAAATAAAGCCAGGATGTGAACTTCTTCCCGGGTGCAGATTTCCAACCCCGGCAGCACCTTGAGGCCCTGATTATTGCCTTCGCGCATTGTAGCTCCGGCATTCTCAGCCGAATTATGATCGCAAAGGGCGATTAAATCCAGGCCGACTTCAAGGCTTTTTTGAATAATTTTGCGGGGGCTCATGGCCCAATCACTGCACGGAGAAAGACAGCTGTGAATATGAAGATCAGCCTTGAATTTTTTTAGCACGCTTTGTCTCCACCCAACAGAAGGCATTCATTCAAAGAGGCTTTCCCTTTAACCACATCTTCGGCAAAGGTCCTACAGGTGGGCGCGCCACATACCGAGCAGTCGTGACCCTTGATACGTTCTAATATATCATCAACTTTTTGTACGGTTTCAATGGACATGGGTTTTATATGGGAACCAAACATTTGAATCAGTTTCTCAGGGTCTATATCGGTCAGGAATTTACCAGTTTCATATTGACGCAGAATTTTTCCCCGCGACAAACGCCTTCCCAGGCCCAGCATCTTGATCATTTTATTTACCGCACTCTTGGCCAGATATTTATCGATGGCATTCAGAGGGCCGCCAAGGCACCCCTCTCTGCAGGTCCTAAGTTCTATATATTCAAGATTGCTGAAAAGCCCCATTTCAATCTTTTCCAGATATGTTATGGTTTCATCCATTCCGGAAACCGCCAGGGAGTTTTCGATATTCATATCGGCAATCTCGCCGCCCGACATGCCCCACATCGGTCCGTTGCCTGTATGGCAATACTCAAAATCAAATCGAATATTGGCATAGGGGGGCTGATCGGTGTCTTGCATGGGTTCAATCTGGTGTAACAGGTCGGCATAGATATCGTTTATGCCAATAGCGATACTGGCGTCTTCTTTTTTTCCGGCGGTGGTGGAAGGGACCGGGCCGCGTTTGGTCGGGCAGGGATTTATGTAATAGAGCATTACCTGGTCTTCACCGACACCGTATTCCTGCACGATGCGTTGCCGGACATCCCGGGCCATCAGATCCACCGGTCTCAATAAGGGAAGTACGTGGGGCATGAGACTTGGAAACTTGAAAGCGATCAGTCGAACGACCACCGGGCAGACTGGGGATATCAACGGCCACGGAGACTGCCTGCTGGTTCTGTTTCTGACAATGAATTCCTCGGTGGCGTATTGAAACATTTCAAGGAAATACGACATGTCCACCGTGTGCTGGAAACCCAAAGCCCTGAGTCCCATGAGGATGTCTTCGGGCATCACCCCCGGGAATTGAGCGTAAAGCACCGGTGTCACCAAAGCAACAGAGATCTCGTCTTTGTCAAGGCGGCTCAGGTTGGCGGTAGCTGCCGTGATGGCTGCTTCCTGGCATACCCGGATGCATTCACCGCAACCGATGCAGAGATCTTCGTTGCGAAAGGCTTTGCTACCTTTAATCCTGATGGCCAGTGTCGGGCATACCTTCAGACAACTGGAACCGCCAGTGCACGCGGCTTTGTCATAGTGAATATAGCGCGAGGCTTTATTGGTTTTTTTCAAGACGGTCATGGCATCAATTTATGAATTGACTGATCATCATTTGATCGTCAATAGTCAATTAGCGCCCTATCTTTTTCCGTCCAATCCCGTTAGGTCGCAGGCGTGTAGTCTGCCGCATGAAACGAACATAGAGTAAGGGCTGGAAATCAGCGGCAGCTGATTCTCTTCAGCCAGCTCGACCACCTCGGCCGGCGGTGTTTTGCCCCTCACGAAAACCACGGCACCCACGTCGGCCACCATGGCGGTCCGAATCACCTGAACGGTGGTCAGCCCTGTCAACAGAATACACCCCTCTGACAACCCGGCCAGAATGTCGCTCATCAAATCGCTGGCGCCGCAGGTGGTAATATTCTTTTCTAGCAATCCGTCTCCGGTGAGCAGCTTCCCATCCAATGCTTGAATGATTTCTGATAGTTTCATCTTACCATCCACTCATGATATCATGTCCCCAGCGCTTGGCAATGCCATTCCGAAACTGGTAGAAGTGGGTCCCGATAACCCGCAGGATGTGTGACATAAGTTTAAATCCCATGTCAGCATCATTTTCGAATAAATTTTCGAGGCTTTCTTTTTTTATTTTAGCCACGACACACTTCGGGCTGGCACCATAAGCCGAGAGTTTGTATTCGAAAGGCGGCATAAAACTTGACCATCCGAATAACTCGGCTTTGGAGATGAAAGATATGGGGTCTTCAATTGGATTTGGTTGGCCCTCCGGGCGATCATATCTCAGTTCAACCTCTCCCGCCAGCACGACCCACAGGTGAGCCGAAGACTCGCCTTCCGAAAACAGCCGATCACCCTGGCTAAATTCCAATTTTTCACTGCATTTCTGGATTGCGGTTAACTGATCGTTACTTAATCCCTTGAGGGCTTCAACGGTTTTCATTATTTCGAGATCGATCATGCACACCTCCCGCTGACACTTTATTGCTCGTTCAAAACAAAATCAGTTTGGACTTGACCCCCCAGGACATGCTGGTGGAAGACCTGACGCATTTTTTCAGCATTCATTTTCTGATAGACGACCGGATCTTCACCTTCTATTTTAACCGTTACGTTTGGTTCGGTGGGGCATTGGCCGATGCAGCCGGAGGACTCCACATTTATATCCGCGCGACCGCAACGGTTCATCTCTTCCATAAGAGCGCTCATAACATCCCGAGCACCGGCGACGATGCCGCACGTTGCCAGGTGTACGATGACCTTTACCATGGAAACCGGTGAGGCGGTTGCCAATTTTTCTATTTTCTGAAAACGCTTGCCGATAACCCTGGCCAAATTGGACATAACAAGATATCCGAGCCTGTTATCTTCTTCAAATAGCCGGGTGAGGCTTTGTCGATCTATTTTAACCACCCCACAGGTCTGGCTGGCACAATACGCCGAAAGACTGTATTTATAGGGGGCTACGAGGCTGGACCAGCCAAAAGCCTTGAATTCCAATATTGATGAGATGGTATTTTTTTCGGAGGTGGGTCTCCCCGGCAAATCAAAGCGCAGATCAACTTGTCCCGTCTTGACTATATAAAGATGGGATGCCGGTTGGCCCTCCCCAAACAGTTTGGTACCTGCCTTATGCTGTTCTTCCCGGCAACAGCCCTGTATGGCGGATAGCTGATTTTCATCCAGGCCTTTAAAGATTCCAACTGATTGCAGAAAATCATTCCCGATCATGCCTACCTCCCCTGTTCACCTTCTACCGGATATGCTTAGAAGTGGTTTCAAAACCCCATCTAAGGCCCAATGGCTGCGTTGCAGCCCTCTTCAAAATGCTCACATACTAGCGTGTATGCTGCGCTTTTTCATCGGCCTGCGCCTTGCCCTTGAACTTAATCTGAGGTTTTTAAACCACTTCTATAAAGGGTTTTTAAAACCTATTTGATGTACCAGAGACGCCCGAGTTCGCCCGTCCCAGGCCTGGCTTAGAAATTACTTCTATGCCGTTTTGCGAAAAGACTTCGGCTAGGTATATCCTGATAATTCAAAAAATATCGTAATGTGGGTTAAGTGTCAAGACAGATGAAACAAGGTCCTGACCCGGGTTCCCTGTCCTTTGGCTGATTCAACCGTGATTTCGTCTGAATTTTTTTTCATGTTCGGCAGCCCCATGCCGGCGCCGAACCCCATCTCCCGGTGTTCGTCCGAGGCGGTGGAAAATCCTGCCTGCATGGCTTTTTCGATATCCTCAATTCCCGGTCCATTATCGGATATTTCCATTACCAGTGTGTCGGTTTCGATTTCGACACTCAGCTCTCCATCGCCGCCATGCATGACCACATTCATTTCGGCTTCATAGCCGCAAATGGCAATCCGCCGAATTATTTGAGGGTCAAAATCCAGGGATTTGAGAAGATTTTGGATGTTGATCGAAGCCTCTCCGGCGTGGATGAAATCTTTGGCTTTGATTCGAAATGTTTTTCTGAAACCCGTCATAGTTTCCAATCATCACGACGACCCCGGTCGGGCGTCTTTTAGAATATATTGACTAATATGGCTGCCAGGCCTTGAAACGAATTATTGATATTTCAAAATCCAGTATGCTGTTTCATCCGGTCGGGTGTCGAGAGCGTCCTAAATTGCAGGCAAATTATGGCAGTAAGAAGACTGTGTGTCAAGACACAGATACGGGCTTCAGCTATGATTGCCCGGATATATGTTTCGCTCCCCCGGGCTTTTCCCGTTTTAAAGTCCTTTACCATCCCGGCTTTTTTTGTTATTCGTCTCTCTTGTGCCGGCTTTGGTCCCAAAAACCTGAAGAGATGCCAGAGGCGGTTTCAAAACAGACGAAAGGAGAGTTGTATGAAAATCGGCATTGTTGGTGGTTCCGGACTAGATGATCCTTATATGATAAAAGATTTGCAAACGACAAGCTGCGAAACACCCTATGGTGAAGCTGCAACAACTTCCGGCAGGCTGGACGATGTTGATATCATCTTTGTTGCCAGGCATGGCAGTAACCACCATATTAGCCCAACCCATGTGAACTATCGTGCCAATATTCAGGCCCTCAAGGATTTGGGTGTGACCCATATTATCGCGACCAATGCCTGTGGAAGCTTGCGGGAAGAAATCGGTCGCGGCGACTTTATCATACCCTCCCAGTTCATAGATTTCACCAAACGCAGAATCAATACTTTTCATGATGATTTCAGCGCTGGCATGCATCATGAGTTGATGGCCGATCCCTTTGATAAATCGTTGAGCAATTTGCTGTATTCGGTGGCCAAAAAACAGGGGTTCCGGATACATAAGGATAAAACGCTGGTCACCATCGAAGGTCCCCGGTTTTCAACCCGGGCCGAATCCAAAATGTATATTGCTTGGGGGGCGGATATCATCAACATGACAGTGGCGACCGAGGCTGCACTGGCCAAAGAGGCCGGGATTCCCTATGCTGTCATTGCGATGTCGACCGATTATGATTGCTGGAAAGAAGACGAAGAGATGCCGGTGTGGCAGGACATCTTAGACATTTTTACGAAAAATGTAGATAACGTTAAAAAAATCTTATTAGAAACCATTAAACAATTATCCAATTTAGAAGGTGCCAAATGAAATCTACTACTTTCCCGCCTGTTGATAATTTTGATTTTAAAGAAAATTGCGATTATATCAAAAGCAAAGTGAGATCGATTCCAAACTGGCCCATCAAAGGTGTAATCTTCAGGGATATTACCACCCTGCTGCAAGACCCAAAAGCATTTAAGGCTATTTGTTCGATTTTTTACAACAGGTATGTCAATGAGAAAGTCGATAAAATTGTCGGCATTGACGCCAGGGGATTTTTGTTTGGGTCGGTCCTAGCGTACGAATTGGAGATCGGATTTGTTCCTATCCGCAAGAAGGGCAAATTGCCCTATAAAACCATCGGCGAATCTTACACCCTGGAATACGGGGAGGAGACCATTGAAATCCATGAGGATGCCATCACCCGGGGTGAACGGGTTGTCATTATCGATGATTTGATGGCTACCGGCGGCACGATTGCAGCCTCCGCAGCCCTGGTGGAAAAACTCGGCGGGGATATTCTGGAATGCGCTTTTGTCATAGAGCTTCCTGACTTAAAAGGTCGAGAAAAGATGGAAAACCGAAACTGTTTTTCGATCATCGAATTTGAAGGAGAGTAGGGAATGACGAATGATGAATGCCAAATGTCAAATTATTGAATCGCTTTGCGCTGTCATTTGACATTTTGAGGTGCTTATGTGATATTGCTATCTTCAATTTTTATAATCCGACCTGATCACTATAGAATTGCCGGAGGAGATGATATGCCCGACGCCAGCCATCCTCAACATCCTGATATTACCGATGAAATGTGGACAAAAATCGATGAAATTATTGTCGCCAACCGGGATGTTCCCGGTTCGGTTATCGGTGTTTTGCGTGAGTGTCAGGATGTTGTCGGATACCTGCCTGTTGAGATGATTGACTATATCAGCTACGGTATGAATCTCTCCTGCAGCGAGGTCTACGGTGTTGCTTCTTTCTATTCGTTGTTCTCATTTGAGCCCAAAGGCCGCCATCTGATTAAGGTGTGCATGGGTACCGCCTGCTATGTGAAGGGGATCAAAGAGTCTATCAGTCGTATCGAAAACCAGTACAACGTCAAAGAAGGCGGCGTTACAGAGGATCGGCGGTTTTCCCTGGAAGCCGTTAGGTGCTTAGGGGCCTGCGGGCTGGCACCGGTGGTAGTGGTTGATCAGGATACCTATGGTGCGGTAAAGGCTGATACGGTTGTTGAAACCCTTGAAAAATATAAATAGCCGTGCCTCAGACAGCGGATGAAAATAGCGGAGATTAAAAAGGCGCTAAAAGCCGAGTTGCTGGTGGGTGAAGATCAACTGGATAAAAACATCGTCGCTGCAGGCGGGGCGGATTTGATGGCGGATGTTTTATCAGCAGTGGCGCAGGAGGCTGTTTTGCTGACCGGTCTCACCACCGCGCAGGTTTTGCGAACTGCCCAGATTTCAGATGTCGGGTGTGTCGTATTTGTCCGCGGCAAAAAACCCGATGAAAAGGTGCTGGATCTGGCACGATCTTTCAACATGCCGGTGTTGCTTACCGATTATTCCCTGTTTGTGGCCAGCGGCAGGCTGTATATAAATGGTCTTAGAGGGCTTGACGGTTCCTGGTGAAGGAGTAAGGAATGAACAAAGTAAGAACTCAGTTGATGCTCTGTGGCGGCACAGGCTGTCATGCCACTGGAACTCAGAAATTTCGGGAAACCCTTCAAAAAGAACTTGAGCGTCAGGGGCTGGCCGAGGAGATCAAAATTATTGAAACCGGCTGCAATGGCTTTTGCGCTGTCGGTCCGGTCATGCTGGTTCAGCCCGAGGGAATTTATTACCAGAAATTGAAATCCACGGATGTGCCCCATCTGGTTGAAGAGCATTTTCTAAAAGGTCGTCCCGTAAAAAAATTATTTTATGTGGAGCCCGCTTCCAAGGAAACCATTCCGAATATGGAACAAATCCCTTTCTTTGCGCACCAGATGTTCTGGGTAATGCGCAATAAGGGTGCCATCGATCCGGAGGTAATTGAGGAGTATATTGCCCGGGATGGATATTTTGGAGCTGCTAAAGCTTTGCAGGAGATGACCCCTGAGCAGATAATTGGAGAGGTGAAGACATCCGGACTCAGAGGTCGGGGCGGCGCCGGTTTTCCAACCGGTTTAAAGTGGGAATTCGCCAGCAAAACACCGGGAGATGTCAAATATGTTTTGTGCAATGCGGATGAAGGCGATCCCGGTGCCTTTATGGATCGAAGTATTCTGGAAGCCGATCCCCACGCCGTGCTTGAAGGGATGATTATTGCTGCCAGGGCCATCGACGCCCGTCAGGGAGTCATTTATGCCCGCACGGAATATCCGCTGGCCATCCGCAGATTGCAGATTGCCATCCAGCAGGCCCGGGAATTCGGGCTGCTGGGAGAAGATATTATGGGGAGCGGTTTTGACTTTGACATTGATATCTATCAGGGTGCCGGGGCATTTGTTTGCGGTGAAGAAACCGCCCTGATGCGATCGATTGAAGGCAAACGCGGCATGCCGCGGCCCCGCCCGCCTTTCCCTGCCCACAAAGGCCTGTGGGAAAAACCGACTGTTTTAAATAATGTCGAAACTCTGGCCAATATCGGCCAGATCATATTAAATGGTGGCAGCTGGTATGCCAGTGTCGGCACAGAGAGCAGCAAGGGAACCAAGGTTTTTGCCCTGTCCGGCGATGTAAATAACATCGGTCTGGTGGAAGTGCCAATGGGGACAAGCCTTAGAACCATCATTGAAGACATCGGCGGCGGTATCCCCAAAAAGAAAAAATTCAAGGCCGTTCAACTCGGGGGTCCCTCCGGTGGTTGCGTTCCGGAAAAATATCTGGACACACCGGTCGACTACGAAGCCATCGCCAAGGTCGGGGCTATCATGGGATCCGGCGGGGCGATTGTCATGGATGAAAACACCTGCATGGTGGATATGGCACGTTTTTTCATGGACTTCGTTCAGGATGAATCCTGTGGAAAGTGCACCCCCTGCCGTGAGGGTACCCGGCGACTTCTGCAACTGCTTGAAAAGCTGTGCGAAGGCAGGGGGGAAGCCGGAGATATCGAGATTATGGAAGAACTCTCCGGTACGATCAAGGAAACTGCTCTGTGCGGGCTGGGACAAACAGGCCCCAATCCGGTCCTTTCCACCCTGCGCTATTTTAGAGATGAATATGAAGCCCATATTTACGAAAAACGTTGTCCGGCCAAACGTTGTATTGAACTCCTGAGATTTGAAGTTGAACCGGACATGTGTACGAAATGCGGTCTTTGCTTCCGGAGCTGTCCGGTGGATGCCATCACATGGCAAAAAAAAGAGGTTGCCCGGATCGACAAAGAAAAATGCATCAAGTGCATGACCTGTTTTGAAAAATGCAGGTTTGACGCGATATTTTAACCAACTGCAGAGTCATTGCTCTTTAATCCGCCGGAGGCGGACGAGTCCACCTGCGGCGGATAAAGTATTAATTCCCCGCCTCTTGGGGCGATAAAAATATTCCGGTGGATACCCCGTTGCTTGCGGCGGGGTAGTTCATTAAAGTTTTGCTAACCCAGAAATTATTAGGTAATCCTTAATATACTTGTAAACCATAACGGGGTGGTAACATGACTGCAGCGCTTATTTTGATGGGGGCCATGGGTTTGGTAATCAGTACCGTACTGGCTCTGGCGTCCAAAATTTTTTATGTTTACGTGGATCCCAAGATCGAGGCTGTCGAAGACGCATTGCCGGGCGCCAACTGAGGCGGCTGCGGGCTGCCGGGTTGCAGCGCCAATGCGGAAGCGATTGTGGCTGGCATCGCCGCACCCAATTCCTGTGTGGCTGCAGGTGCCGAGGTGGCTGAAGCCATCGCCGAAATTATGGGAATCAAGATTGAGGCCAAAGAGCCGGATATCGCCCAGCCGGGATGCTATTTCGGTGTGCAGGATGCTGATTTGAAGTATATCTATAATGGGCTGGATGATTGTCGTGCGGTGGCGCTGCTGGGCGGGGGTATGAAAGTGTGCACCATCGGCTGCCTGGGCCTGGGCACCTGCGCCAAAACATGCCCCTTTGATGCTATATCCATGGGACCGCAAGGATTGCCGGTGGTGGATGAAGAAAAATGCACCGGCTGCGGAACCTGTGAACGCGTCTGTCCGAAACACATTATCAACCTGTCCTCTACAACCCGCCGCATTATGAGAGAATACACCACCGAAGAATGTTCCACGCCCTGCCAGCGGAGCTGTCCGGCCGGTATTAATATTCGTGAATACATCCGGCAGATCTCTTTGGGCAATAATCATCGTGCGGTTCAAGTCATCAAAGAGCGTAACCCCTTTCCGGCCATTATCGGAAGAATTTGTCCCCGTCCCTGCGAATTGGACTGCCGTCGAAATTTCATCGATGAACCCGTGGCCATCAATTATCTAAAACGTTATGCGGCTGATTTTGAAAGGGAAAGCGGCGCAAGAATACTGCCCTACAAGGCGCCGGCAACGGGCCGCCATATCGCTGTCGTCGGCGGCGGGGTGGAGGGGCTCTCAACAGCCTTTTTCACGGCCCGGCTGGGGCATGACGTTACCGTCTATGAAGCCGGTCCCAGACTCGGCGGATTGCTGCAAAGCGCAATCGCCGCCGAACGACTGCCTGCGGAAATTCTTGAGTGGGATATCGACGGGATCATAGAAATTGGCGTCAAAGCGGAGACCGGCAAGGTTTTAGGAAAAGATCTTACCGTGGCCACTCTGCTGGGACAGGATGTTGATGCTGTTTTTCTGGCAGCCGGTGGCTGGGACAGCCGGATGACCCGGGGAACGGCAACTGAAATTGAATCGCCCATACCCGGCACCTATATGATGATTGATTTACTGAACCCGGCGGTAAAAGGTTCCGAGACGATTTCTTTTTCATCGGATGTGGTTATATTCGGGGGCGGCAAACTTGCTCTGGAGACCGCCAGAGTGTGCAAAAACTCAGGCGCGGATAAAATCACCATATTATTTCGCGAGAGCATTCAAAACAGCACGATCAATGATGCCGATCTAGCCGCAGCCGACATCGAGGATCTGGATATTATCTATAACGCCGGGCTGCATCGTTTGCGCGGTGAAGGAGATCAACTGAAGGAGTTGGATAGGATTGATACCCAAACCAGGGCGATCACCACCATTGCGGCTCAATCCTTGATTATTGCCACCGGACGTTTTCCGGAGTTGATTTTTGTCGAGAATCAGCCGGCAGGACCCGAAGCCGACGAAGTATCCGATCAACCTCTGCGCTGGGAAGCGTTTGCACCTTATAAACAACCGGCTTTAAAGAATGAGGTTGGATTGTTTGCTGAAGGTGATGTGCTGGCCGACTACAGTGCTGCAATCAAAGCCATTGGGGCCGGCAGAAGGGCGGCGGTTTCAATACAACAGATTTTATACGGTATTGATCCGTCTGTCACAGAGCATGTGATTACGCCGCAATCCTTGATTCAAGATGTCGATCATGTCGAAAACGTTGTGGCCTGTCAGCGCGAGATCATGCCGCTTTGCAGCGGAAGGGAGCTTGCAGTCTGCGGCGAGATTGAAAGAGGATTTACAAAAGAATCAGCCCAGGCTGAAGCTTCCAGATGCCTGCAATGCGGGCTGATATGCTATGAACATTCTGAAGCACCGGCCAGACAAGAAGAAGCAAGTGCCGGAGCGTAGTCTTAAAATTCAGGTTCCAAAAGGATCGTAAGTTGGCTACTGAACAGGGCATTGTCATTAAAACCGATTCCAGCGCGGCATGGGTGAAAACCATCAAAACCGGCTCCTGCGAAGGATGTTCGGCCAGAGGTTCATGCCACTCCCTGGGCAATAGCGATCAGATGGAAGTAAAAGCCATTAATGAAGCGGGCGCCAAAGTGGGAGATCGGATCGTCCTTTTTTTTGAAACCTCCTCCTTGCTAAAAGCAACTTTTCTGCTATATGTGTTTCCGATTTTGTTGCTGATCATCGGTGCTGCAATCGGTCAGGAGATGGCCCCCCACATTGATTTTAATCCTTCCGGATTATCTGCGCTTACGGGGTTTTCATTTTTTATCGCGGCGGTACTGATAATTAAAACCCGGGCGAATAAAATGGCCCAGAAAAAGGAATATCGTCCTAAAATTGTGAAAATTCTTAACCGCGCAGGCCGGTTGGATCAACGGCCCTCCACTTTTGAGCGCGTCAACTAAGTGCTCTCTTGTGCTGTTGGACTATCGGTGGGGAATATATCTTCGATGTTATAACCCTTTATTTTCAGCAGGCAGTTATCAAGGGCTTCGGCCTCGGTTTCACCGACCCCCTGAAATTCCTGCCTGGCTATAATATTCACAAGATTGGGAACCGCAACAAATTTTCCTGCCAGGTGACCCGCCAGACTTTCATGGACATCAATGTAAATCATTCTCTGATTACGAATTAGATTGTATCTGGCGACCTTTGTCAGAATATCGTTTTTCATTAAGTTATTCATGCTGCCGGTTTCCTTCATTCTGCTTCCATTGTTGATTTTAACGGGAATCCGTTCTCCCTTGCCAGCGCCGTCACCTGGATGGTTTTGGTTTCAGCCACTTCCAATGGATATATACCGCATACCCCAACCCTGTTTTGGTGGATATGCCACATCAAACGGGTGGCTTCTTCCTGTGACTTATTGAAAATTCCCATCAGGATCTCTACCACAAAAGCCTTTGTGGTAAAGTCATCATTGTGCAGCAGAACCTTATACATAGGGGGTTCGGTGATTTCTTCATCTATTTCAACCATCGAATCTTCTTGCCGATCAGGTAGATCTTTGCTCATCGGAGAGCCTCCTGTAACGCCGGGGTCCAGATATATCAAGTGTCATTAACGAATAACGATTCCCTTGGGCAGATTCGCCACGGGTCTTTGTAAAAAATAATGGTCATGAGTTGGAAGTCAACTACCATTCGGTACACAGCACCGGATGACCTGGGGATTGCCTGATGGGGAAATAAAAAAAGGCAGCTTCGAGCCCGGGTAGGCCTCAAAACTGCCCTTTTTTCTGGATTGAAATTAATTAGACAGATTCTTTGAGCTTTTTGCCTGCCTTAAATTTCACAACATTTCTGGCCTTAATTTTGAGCGGTGCGCCTGTCTGGGGATTGCGGCCTTTGCGGGCTTTTTGACGTGTTTTCTGAAATGTGCCAAATCCTACCAGAGTTACTTTTCCGTCTTTCTTTTTCAGGGCCTTGGTCACATTGGCCATGAACGAATCAAGAACAGCACCGGCCGCCACTTTGGATACCTTGGCATCTTTTGCCATTTTTTCAATTAACTCAGCTTTTGTCATTTCTGCCTCCTTCTTAAGAGTTTAATTTTAAAGCTTTGATAAGCTTTGTTGAATTCAATTTAACGCAATAAGTTCTGAAAGTCAATAGGTAAAAGCCTGTTTTTCGTAGTTTTACAAGAAGAAATTACTGGAAAGTCCCTAAATCTATCATTTCTGCAGGGGTCATTGCTTGATTTTCTACTATTGCTTACGCGGAGACGAATTTGAAAATCTTGTTTAAAAAATAAGAATTTCATGATAAAAAATATAAAAAGCACTTATCACCTATGTACAATTGGAGAAATCATAGTGACAGAGAAAGTCTACATTACCAGCAAACAAATGGCCACCTTTATCTGCCCGAAATGCCAGAAATCAAAGACAGTAAATGTCTCCCAGTATGCCGACCTTGATAAAATAATCAAAGTGAAGGTCAACTGCCCCTGCGGGTATGGGTATACTTCCATATTGGAAAAGCGCAAAAAATACCGTAAAGAAACAAATTTGCCCGGATCTTTTGTTCACCTTGTTGACGGCCGGCAGGTCGGGAGTGGTTTGATGACGGTAAAGGATGTATCCACAACCGGTTTAAAGATCCAGATTAATGCTCGGCACAATTTTATTGTCGGAGACGTTATTCTGGTTGAATTTAACCTCGACGATAGCCATCGAACGTTAATCAAAAAAAAGGTGATCGCCCGCAATATTTTCGGGCAAAATATCGGAACTGAATTCGCTCCCACAGAGGCGATTGACAAAGCCCTCGGATTTTACCTGTTCAGCTAAGGAAAAGGTTTCAGGTTTCACGTGTCAGGAAGAACCTTTGCAGACGATCTTGCTGATTGCCCTATTGCGGCTGTTTGGCACTGACGGGTTCATACTTGTATTTTTGCTCCCCCGGCAGTTCTCTGCTTTGCCGCATTTCCCTGAAACCTGACCACCGGCGGTGGAACACTTGAAATCCAATTGAGCCTGACAGCCCGCACCGTTCTGCATGTGGTGGAATACCTGTATGACCAATAACCAACAGGAGCAATTGAATGAAAATCAGATGCAGCTGGTCCGGTAACGATCCCATCTATATAAAGTATCACGATACGGAGTGGGGTGTACCGGTGCACGATGACCGCAGATGGTTTGAATTTCTTATCCTCGAAGGTGCCCAGGCCGGGTTGAGTTGGCTGACTATCTTGAAGAAACGGCCAAGCTATAACAAGGCCTTTGATAATTTTGACCCTTATAAAGTTGCCGGCTACGATACCCCCAAAGCGAAGGAGCTGATTTCCAATGCGGGCATTATTCGAAATAGACTTAAAATCGGGGCGGCCATTGAAAATGCCAGGGCCTTTCTTGGCGTTCAGCAAGAATTCGGCAGTTTCGATAAATATATATGGCAATTTGTCGGGGGAAAGACGCTGAAAAACAGCTGGAGTACGGTAGCGGAAATACCGGCCCAAACCGCGACATCGGCGGCCATGAGTTCAGATCTCAAGAAACGGGGGTTCAAATTCGTAGGCCCGACGATTTGTTACGCCTTTATGCAGGCTACAGGCTTGGTAAATGATCATACAGTTGGCTGTTATCGTTATGAAGAGGTTTGATTAAATGACATATTGCCCATTTTGCGGCAGACAGCACAATGTGGGGTTCGTATCCACACGTTTTGCTGGAACAGATGGTGTTTCGCTGGAGACAGCCAAATGGGCGGATGTGTTTGAAGGGGTCGGCTTTTCATGTTCCGGAGATGAAGGGTATGATTACGAGCGCAGGGTGAGAGAATACTCCAACATCATTACTAATATTTTTTATCTGATCTTCCAAACAGCGACATACCCCAGTGTCCTATAAGGATCCAGCCTGATTGCCTACTTCCGGTATAAAGTAAATCGGAATCAGGGAGAGCAATGGGATGCAGACCAGTATCATGAGCACGCTCTGGATGGTAAAAATATCGCCCAGTTTACCAACTAGGGGTGAAAGGATTCCGCCGGTTCCAAAGGCCAGTCCCATCATCAAGCTGGCCACCATGGAGCGGCCCTTGGGAGCGATTTTCTGGGCCATCACCACTCCGAGGGGCAGGGAAGCCATGTTAAAGCCGCCGGCCAGAATTGTGGCCGGATAGATCCATTTGCCGGGAACCGACAAAAACAAGAGCAGGAAAGGGGTCATGAGACCGTGGGTGATCCACAATAGGCGTTTGTACCCCATCCGGTCCGAAAGATGGCCGCAGAGAATACCGGCCACCGTCCCTGAAATGGTAAAGATGGAAAAGAGGACGCCGGCGGAGACGATGGTATGTCCTTTTTGCACCCACAGCACCGGCATAAAGGTCATCAATGATTGACCCACCAGCGCTCGCATAACCATTGCTATCCAGATCAACAGAATCGGCTGCCAGACACTGCCCAGGGTTTGCCGAAGTGTTTCTAAAAACCCGTATTGGGACATGCCGTCCCCTTTGGGTTTGGGAATGACCCGATAGAAATAGATCCAGATCGAAAGACCGATGGCCATGGTCACCGGCATTGCCCTGAGGCCGAAGCGGGCCACGTACCAGGTAATAAAGATGGGCCCCACCCCGAAGGCCAGGGTGCCGGCGGTGTTATAGATGGACATGGCCAGCCCGAGCTTGCGGCCGGCATATTGGGGCACCATACCCGTAACCGGCGGATGAAACAGGGAAGACCCCGAAGAGCCGATGACAATGCACAGCAGCAAACCGTAAAAGCCGGTCGTCAGTCCCACCAAAGGAATGAAAAGAATGGGCATGAGCAACCCGATCAAAATAAAACTGCGCGAGGGATGGCGATCGGCCCAATAGCCTGACATGGGCTGTATGATGAACATCAAAAAGCGGGAGATCCCCGCGAGAAAACCCACCTGGGCCAGGCTCAGCCCCATCTTGTTCATAAATGCGGGGTACAGGGGGTTGATGAAAGAGCTGTAGAAATCACCGCTGAAGTGCACCAGGCTGAGAGCGATGAGAATTTTCCAATAAGTTTTTATATTAGAATCGGCCATAGGGGCTTTTGGCACTTAACCTGGTCGAAGTCAATGGGAAAGGTGAGGGTATTTCAGGCGGGAAATCCGGTGGTTTATTTATGAAAACGCATATAAAATACAACAGGTATTAATTCCATTTTCATTTGATCGATATGAAATCCTCCTTATTTGCTGAATAGTATAATTTATCTTGTAACAACAAGTAGAATCGTATGAAAAATCAAACGAGGTGAATTGGGTACGTCCATTATTATATTGCATAGCTCAAAAGAAAGTGATTGGATAAAATCAGTGGATATGTGAAAATGGCTAAAAAATTTCCCGTTGGCGTGTTGGAATTTGTTTTGCGAGGTAATACAAGTTGCCATTAAATTTTATAACGTTGATCCTCTCTTGTAAGAACAACTCATCGTTGGGTTCAACAATTACACATGGAGACAAGAATGGCCTTTCTGACGATTGATGAAAACAAATGCAAACAGGACGGAATTTGCGCGGCCGAGTGCCCCAGACAGATTATAACCCAGGAAGATGACGCGAGTTTCCCTCAAGTTGCCGAGGCTGATGAAGCCTATTGCATGACCTGCGGACACTGCGTGGCCGTCTGCCCCCACGGAGCCCTGAGCGTGACCGGGGTGGACATTGAAGACTGCCCGGAGATAGAAAAAAACCTGGTCCTGTCCTGGGATCAGGCCGAGCAGTTCCTTCGCTCCCGGCGATCCATCCGGTTGTTCAAGGACAAGGCCATGGATCGGGAAACCCTGGAAAAGTTGATCGCGACGGCCCGCTACGCCCCCACGGCCAGCAACGCCCAGAACCTTCATTGGACGGTGATCGAAGGGCGGGACAAGTTGGAGCTGCTGTCCCAGGAAACCATCAACTGGATGGAACGGGTCATCGAAGCCCAGCCCGACTCGCCGCCGGCCGATTACTTCCGCCCAGTAGTGGCTCGTTGGGCCACCGGCTACGACGGCATCCTGCGCACCGCTCAGACCCTAATTGTTCCCTCCGCTCCCAAAGAGAGTGCCAACGGCTTGGTGGACTTGAGCATCGCCTTGGCTTATCTGGAGCTGGCCGCTCTGCCCCTGGGCGTGGGCACCTGCTGGGCCGGGCTGCTCCGGGGGGCCATGCTGGCCACCCCCGAGTTGGTGAAATCCATGGGCCTGCCCGAGGGACACACCTGGTTCTACCCGATGATGATAGGGTATCCCAAATTTAAGTATCATCGATTGCCGGATAGGAAGGCACCGGTGATTCAATGGAAGTAAGGATTAGCTTAACAAATATATTATAAAATCAAACCAATGGCCGGGTTTGATAGAGGCACGAAGTCCAACAAAAAAATTGGCTTAAAAAAGTGTATATTTGCCATGGCTAATCTGCAAACTCATTACCACGATCGAAGCATGGTTTTTCCACTGTATCGGACCATACCTTAGCATTGTCCAAAACCGCTTGTGATATCCATTTGAAACATGTATTTTTACCCAAGTTTGGTTTATGGCGAACTCCGGCTTCGAAATCGTGCCAAATTTGTTCCGATTCTTTGGATATCACAAACTTGCCCGAACCGTAGTTATTTCTCAATGTATCAAAGGTTGGCAGAGAATAAGTCCGACCACAACATATGGGGGTTCGCCATAATTTCATAAATTCAATAATACCTTTCGTAGGGTTCGTAAACCAGCAGGCATGAACCAAGTCACACTATGGCAAGAAGTCCTCGGTTTCGAACTGCCCTATTTTTCATGTCTTGACGATAGGGTCACTCCTGAGATATGCAAAATATACATGCACTTTGATTGAAATTCGAATAATCAAGAAATGTGAAATCGGAGCTTCGTCAAATTTGGGGCAAATTTAGAGCATATCTTAAGTATAGCCGGGGTTAATAGAATTTCAATTATCAAAGGTTGGCAGAGCAAAAAACCGGCCACAACATAATGGGAGTCAGCATAATTTCTAAAAATCAATAATACCTTTCGTAGCTTTCTCAAACCAAAGGGACTATAAAAAGCAAATTATTATCGGACGCAGCTAGTTGAACTTGTTATGAATTAAGTTGTACGCTGCTGATTTGGCAATCATTTCGATTTTTTGAGAAATAATGATGCCAACCGCATTTACCACCAAAAAGGGGAAAAGAGAAAAAAGATGACATTCATGCGCAAAGCCCAAATTATCC
>CAWGCM010000008.1:0-44996 GCA_963821065.1 uncultured delta proteobacterium
GGAAACCATGGGCGCTGCTGGCGCCTTCCATGAGCGCAGTTTTTTTGCTTTTGGTCATACCGGTTTGTTTTGTCGTTGTTTATAGTTTCTGGCTGCGCGCCCCCAGCGGAGCGGACATCCCCGCCTTTCAGTTCGGCAATTACGCCAAATTCTTCGAAGATTTCTTTTATCCCAAAATACTCATTCGGACGATTCGCATCTCCTTTGAGACCGTCATTCTCTGCGTTATCCTGGGCTATATTCCCGCCTATTATTTCTATCGCAGCGAAAGCCGTTTTAAACAGGCCTTTCTTCTGCTCATCATGCTGCCGTTTTGGGTCAGCTTCATCATTCGCACCATGAGTTGGATCAACATCATGGGCGATTCGGGACTGATCAACCACTTCCTGTTGAAGATCGGACTGATTCAGACACCCATATCCATGCTCTACAATGAGTTCACGGTGCTCATGGGATTAATCATGTATCTGCTGCCGTTCATGGTCTTGAATATTTATGTCAGCCTGGAAGGCATCGACAAGAGTCTTCTCGAAGCCGCACGCTGTATGGGCTGCACAGAATGGCAGGCGTTTCGGGAGGTGACGCTCCCCTTGAGCCTTCCCGGTGTCAGCGCCGGCTGCCTGCTGGTCTTCGTGCTGACGGCCGGGACCTATCTGCCCCCCATGATACTGGGAGGCCCGGGCAACGACATGATCGCCAATCTCATTTTCAAGCGGATTATCGGCACACTGGACTGGCCGTTCGGCTCGGCCATCAGCGTCATCCTGCTCTCCCTGTTGTTTGTGATCGTGTGGACCTACAACCGCTATCTGGGAATCAATCAGATCTTCAAAAGCCTTCAGGGAAATTAGATTATGAAACAATTCTCACCGGGATGGACATTGATCAGAATTTACACGTTTCTGGTGTACGTATTCCTGTTCGCGCCCATCATCGTGGTGATCGTGCTGGCTTTCAACCCCAAACAATTCGGCATCTTTCCCATGGAGGGTGTCAGTTTGCGGTGGTTCATCAAACTGGCTCAAAATGAATCGATCATTGAAGCGTTTAAAAACTCTCTCGTCCTGGGCTCGCTGACGGCTGTGCTATCCACCGGCATCGGTATTCTTGCCGCCCTGGCGTTCATTCGTTTCGAATTTCCCGGGAAAAACACCCTCAACACCCTGCTGCTATCACCGATCATGATTCCGGAAGTGGTTTTAGGCGTTGCGCTGTTGCTGTTTTTGCGATGGCTCCAGCAGCCCAAGAGTTTTGCCCTGCTGCTGATCGGACATGTTGTATTGACCCTGCCCTACGTGCTCTTGATCGTTCAGGCTCGCCTGGTGGGCATTAAAAAAGAGTACGAAGAGGCGGCAAAATCCCTGGGTGCCAATGCATTTCAGACCTTTAGAGAGGTCACCTTCCCGCTATTGTTACCGGCCATATTGGCCGGCGCCCTTTTTTCCTTTACCATCTCTTTTGATGATATCACGGCGACGCTCTTCTGGGCCACGGCACAGAACCAAACCGTTCCGGTCAAGATTTTCAGCATGCTGAGAAATTCCATCAGCCCTGAAATCAACGCCCTGGGCGCCGTCATGATCGTGCTGACCGTCGCCACTCCCCTGCTGGCGGGCTATCTGTCCCGCAAATTCTCAAAGGTAAAGGAATAACCTGACAACCATTAACTGAAAGGAGAACCAATGGCCAACGTAACGAAAGAAAAACTGGATCGGGTATACGAGGCGTATAAAAACGGCACACTCAGCCGGCGTCGCTTTCTCAAGTATCTCGGCCTTGCCGGCGCCACTATCGGGCTGGTCGGCTCACCCTTTGGAAATGCCGTGAAAGACGCCTGGGCGGCCAAGTCCATCCGTTTCGACGGATGGGGCGGCTCGGTTTCCGAGGCGTTCCGTGAACACGCTTTCAAGCCTTTTACCAAAGCCACGGGCATCGAGGTCATCGATGGCGAATTCGGTGACATGAACTCCTACCTGACGCGGGTCAAAGCATCCTATCCACCGGGTGGGGAGTTCAACATCGCCCATCTCAGCGCCGTTTTCGACTATGCCCGCTATGCGGAATTGGGATTTGCTTCGGTACTGGATGAAGCGAAAATTCCCAACCTCAAAAATGTCATGGCCTCAATGATCAAACCCTTGCGGGATATCACCAAGGGCACCCTCTCGGCCGTCCCCTACGATCTGGGACAGACCGGTATCGCTTACAATACCAAGCATATCAGCAAGGAGAAGGCCGAAAAGCTTGGCGCTTCCCTGCTGTGGGACAAAGGCTTGAAAGGCAAACTGGGCAGCTGGGGCGGCGACTTCAGGACCAACATGTGGTACGCGGCACTGCACACCGGCCAGAGCCCCAACAATATGACCGACCTGAAGGCCATATGGGCGGCATTGCGTGAACAGCGCGGCCTGATGAAAAAATATTGGAGCTCCGGCGCCGAATTGATGAGCCTGCTGGCCAATGGGGAGATCTATGCCACGGTGGCCTGGTCCGGGCGGGTGGCCGCACTTCAGCAGGAAGGTAACCCCATCGGCTACCTCTCCCCCAAGGGCACCTACTCCTGGATGGAATATCTCTTCGTCCTGAAAGGCACCGATCTGGAGGTCGCCCAGCAGCTGCTCAATTTCATGCTGGAGCCGGCCGCGGCCATCGCCGTGGCCGAGGGGCAGAATTATCCGCCCAGCCTGGATCCCTCCAAAGTGAAATTGACCGAGAAAATCATGAAGATGCCGGCCTTCGACCCCACCGGCAAACTGGACGGGTACCTGTTTGCCAATCCGTCCTACTGGAATGCCAACCAGTTGGAATGGACGGAGAAATGGGATCGGATCAAGGCGGGCAGTTAGGGTCGATCCTATGTAAATGCAACCTGCCGGGGTCGGACTCCCTTTAGCCGGAGTAGTCCGACCCCGGCATCAGACCAACCTGAAGCTATCTCAAAAATAGGATTTTAGCTCAAGTTCAAGGCGTGGCCGTGTTTTCCATCATAGCTGGATGACCCATCTATCTTTATTTTTAAGGTGGGCCTCAACCTGCAGGTCCGCCTGAGGCGGATCGAGGACTTGAAACAAGGTCACAACAAAGAAATTGGGTTAAAAGACATTTTTGAGATGGCTTCACGAACAGGGAGACAGAGAATTGGCGACCGACAAGAAGCAGCCCATTGTGCAGTTCAAAGGCATTTTAAAACGGTTCGGCAACGTTGTCGCCGTTGAGAAAATGGATTTTGACATCGAAGAGGGGAGCCTGGTGACGCTGCTGGGCCCTTCCGGATGCGGCAAGACCACCTTGCTGCGCATGGTGGCCGGGCTGGAGGAACCCACCGAGGGCGATATTTTCATCAAGGGGGTCCGGATCAACGACACCCCGATCCACAAGCGAAACCTGGGAATGATTTTTCAGAACTACGCCCTGTTTCCCCACAAAACCATCTTTGACAACGTGGCCTTCGGGCTTAAAGTACCGGGATGTGTCAAAGGAGGAGATCAAGGAAAAGGTGACCCGGGCCCTGGAGATGGTTCGCCTGCCCGGCGTTGAGAACCGCATGCCGAACCAGCTTTCCGGCGGCCAGCAGCAGCGCATCGCCATGGCACGGGCCATCGTAATCGAGCCGGACGTACTGCTGATGGACGAGCCCCTTTCCGCCCTGGACGAAAACCTGAGGGAGGAGATGCGGCGGGAAGTGGACAACCTCCAGCAGATGCTCGGCGTCACCACCATCTTTGTCACCCATGACCAGCGTGAAGCATTGAGCATGTCGGACAAGATCCTGGTCATGAAAGATGGCCGCAAGCAGCAGGAAGGCGGCCCCGAAGCTGTCTACAATGAACCGGCCAACCATTTTGTGGCCGATTTTCTGGGCCACTCCAATTTCATTCAGGGCGAAGTCGTCGATGTCGACGACCATCACGTAAACGTCAAAATTGAGACCGGCGATGTCCTCTTTGCAGAAAATAAAGGCGGATTCTCCAAAGGCGACCCGGTGGAGATGATCGTCCGCGCCCAGCGGTTCGATGCCTTTCCCAGGGATGAATTCAAACCGGTAGAGGGGATGAACCACTTCGAGGGCCGCATCAAAGACCGCAGTTACATGGGCGGAGAGGTCAGTTATTTCATTGAAATGGAGACCGGCCGTGAAATCCATATCATCAGCATGATGCGCACACAGCTCTACAACGTCGGCGAATCGGTCAGCGTGCAGGTAGCGCCACACCACTGCCATTTGATTCCCATGGAATGAACCGGCTGACCGTTTTGTTGCCAACTTTTCGATCAGAAACCTGAAAGCAATCACAGCCGTTTTCAGGTTTTGCTTTTTCCGCGGTTGTTGGCCGACCTATATGAGATTTAGCTTCCTGCGGCACCAAGGGGATAAAGGAGGGCACGTATGCTGAAACTGGATCGGATCGAAAACGAATTCCTTAAGCGCTATCCGGATCGCATCCTTACCATCGATTCCCACACCCAGGGGGAACCCACCCGGCTGCTGATTGGCGGCGTGGGCACCCTGCCCGGCAGCACAATGAAAGACAAACGGGACTATTTTGAATCCCGTTACGATCATGTCCGCATGCTGCTGACCCGCGAACCCAGGGGGCACAGGGGAATCATGGCAGCCGTGGTGACCGAGCCGGTCAGCCCGGAAGGCAAATTCGGACTGTTTTACATGGATGCCCGGCGCTACCCCTATTTGTGCGGCCACGCCACCATCGGAGCGGTGGCCTCATTAATTGAAGCCGGCGCCCTGGACACCGACGATGGCGACACCCTTATCACCGTCGACACCCCGTCCGGACCGCTGGATGCCCACACCCGGATTCGAGATGGCCGTGTGGAATCCGTTGCCATTGATATGGTGCCCTCATTTGTTTTTGATACCGGTCGTGAACTGGAGATCGCCGGATTCGGCAAGGCTTCTGTCGACCTGGTCTGCGTGGGTGGTTTTTTTGCCATGGTGTCGGCCCGGTCCATCGGCATCGACCTGGTCCCGGAAAACAGCCACCGGCTGATCCCTCTGGGAATGGCGGTGATCGAGGCAGCCAATCGGGCACTTAGCGTTTACCATCCCGAACGGCCGGAGGTGAACACGGTGGATGTGACCGAATTTTATGATGAAGACCCGCAAACGGGGACCGGCAAGAGTGTGGTGATATACGGCGAATCCAATATGGACCGTTCACCGTGCGGCACCGGCACCACGGCCAGGATGACGCTGCTCCACCACCGGGGAAAGCTTGGCTGCCGGTCAGGTCTACAAGAATGCCGGCCCCCTGGGCACGGTGTTCGAAGGACGGATCGTCAAAACAACGTCCATCGGTAAATTTGACGGCATCGTGGGCCAGGTCCGGGGAAACGCCCAGATTACCGGTTATCATCAGTTCGTCGTGGATGCCAATGACCCTTTTCCAAAAGGATTTTTAATATGAAAATATCTGCCTCTGCGCCCCAAATCATCCTTTACAACGGCATCCTTGCCACCCAGAGCACCGCGCAGCCCCAGTGCACAGGCCGTTGCCGTTGGCAGCGGAAAGATCCTGGCTCTGGGGCGAGACGAGGATGTGCTGAATCTGGCCGGTCCGGACACTGAAAAGATCGATCTCGACGGTCGCCTGGTGGTGCCGGGTTTTATCGATACCCACATCCACTTCTATGAATGGGCGCTTAAGCGTCAGGGGATAAAACTGGATGACCTTACCCACCTTGAAGAACTTTTGGCCCGTGTCCGGGAGGCAGCCGATAGCCAACCTCCGGGCCAGTGGATTATCGGGCAGGGATGGAACGAGACCGACTGGACCGAGCCATGCATGCCCACCCGGGAAACCCTGGACCGGGTGGCGCCCGCCCATCCGGTGCTGCTCTGGCGCTGCGATCTGCACCTGGCCGCAGCCAACTCCACCGCGCTGAGTTTGGCCGGCATTGCCGCCGACACACCGGATCCACCGGAAGGCCGGATCGAGCGCGACACCACCGGAGAACCCACCGGGATTTTACGGGAACTGGCCATCAATCTCGTGCGACAGGCCGTTGCACCGCCGGATGCAGACCAGGTGATGGATGCCTTTGAAGATGCTGCCAAGGCCCTTCACCGCCGGGGAGTCACCGGCATTCACGACGTCCGCTTGATGGCGGACAAGGACGGCGCCAGCGCATTTCAGACTTTTCAGAAGCTCGACCATGATGGCCGCCTCGATCTTCGCTGCTGGGTGACCCTACCCGGGCACGACCTGGACAACATCATCGGCCTGGGCCTGCGCACGGGGTTCGGCAACGACAGGCTGCGCGTCGGTCATATAAAATTTTTTTCCGATGGCGGGATGGGTGCCCGTACCGCCTGGTTGATCGACCCCTACCTGGATGCTGAACGCGGCATGCCCCTGATAGATATGGAGGTCCTGGCACAGGACATCGACAAGGCGGATCGTGCCGGCCTGTCGGTGATGGTGCACGCGGTGGGGGATCGCGCCAACCGGGAACTGATCAACATATTTGAAGCCCTCGAATCGCGCCGCACCTTATCCGGTTCACCGTCGCCTGCCATTTCCCATCGCATCGAACATGTACAGATGCTCCGGCCGGAGGATGCCGATCGACTTCGCAACCTCAATCTGGCGCTGTGTGTGACACCAGCCAACATGCTGCTGGACATGAATCTCATCGATTCGGCGCTGGGGGAAAAGGGGAAGTGGACCTATGCCTTTGCGACAACTGATGGATACCGGCGCACCGGTTATGTTCAGTTCCGACTGCCCGGTGTGCGACCCCGATCCGCTGTTGGGGATTCTTGCGGCCGTAACGCGACTGCGGGCCGACGGAACACCGCAAGGAGGTTGGTATCCGGATTCCCGGGTAACGGTAGCCGAAGCGCTGAAAGCCTACACATTGACCCCTGCGGCCGTTCACAATGCCGGTGATTTAGGAGCCATCGCACCCGATAAAAAGGCGGATCTGGTGGTTCTCAACAAGGATATCCTGGCGATCCCGCCGTCGCAGCTGCCGGAGGTTCGTGTGGACATGACCCTGTTTGACGGACGTATTGTTCATCGGCAATATTAAGGATCGTGAAAAAAATGATTTAACAGGCAATTTTGGTGGATAGCATTGAAAACATAAAAGGTTCCGTAGTTCAGCACGGACCATATAACAACCGCATTTATTTGATGCGGTTGAACACAGACAACCTGAACGCCCTGATTGCGACACTTGATGATATGGCCTTAAAAAATGCCTACGGAAAGATATTTGCTAAAATACCGGCACCTTCATGGAATACTTTCAAATCCGCTGATTACATTAAAGAGGCTGTGGTCCCGGGATTCTTCACAGGCAAGACCGATGGTTTTTTTATTGCCAAATACTTCTCTGATAGAAGGAAAAAGACCCAAAATGTTGAAAAACCATTAAGGCTTGTTGGGCAGGCTGGAAAAGGATCCGCAAACAATATAAATCGAACCGGCAGGGTTACACGAGATGTTGTTTCATGCAAACCTTCGGATGCCGCGGAGATGAGCATGATTTACCAGCAGGTTTTTAAATCTTACCCTTTCCCGATTCAGAAGCCAACATATCTAAAACGCATGATGAAAGAAGGTGTTCTCTATTTTTGTATTCGGATTAAAGGTAGAATTGCAGCAATCGCTGCTGCAGAAATCGATTTAGTGAGCAAAAATGCTGAAATGACTGATTTTGCGACCTTGCCGAAATGGCGAGGCATGGGCTTTGCCGGCATGCTGCTGAGTCATATGGACAAGAAGACTATCAAGCTTGGGATTAAAACCGCATATACGATTGCAAAGGCTGCGTCCCATGGAATGAATTCCGTTTTTAAAAACAGTGGATACAGATATGCAGGATTATTAAAAAACAATTCCCAGATCTGTGGAAGTATCCAGAGCATGACGGTATGGTACAAGCAGTTATAACTTCCTTCCACTTGAAGGGAAAGGGTTCACATCATCGCTACAGCCGGATTAATTTGAAACGGTTGATTTTAATTTAACTTCATTGAGCATAGAAACAATAGGCGGATACCACCGCATGTGGTATCCGCCTATTGTTTTTAGGGAAAGCGGCAATTTACAGAGTAGAACTAATATTCGAAATTGGCATTTGAGCCACTCGGTTGTCGGTATCTTTCGAATATTCACCGAAAATTCTAGTGTGGGGACCCATGCGACCATCCAACGGTTAATAATTCACCATCTCAAGAAATTGCTTGACAATTAAACTAATTGAATAATAATATATTCATTATTAAAACTATTTAATTATTTAAATATTGATAACCTGATGTTTTTTGGCGAACATTTCACAGCTGGACGGAACCCGAAACCCGGAACAATTGCGGATATAATCTCTGAGACATATTTCATTATGGAACCGACCCCTACTAAAAATAATATGCCCCTGCGGAAGGGGGATTTCGCCAACCTGGCGCAGGCACTCGACTATGCCGCCAGCGGTAAGACCGGCTACAATTTTTATGACGGTACCGGCAAGTTATCTGCCGTGCTGCCATACAAAAAACTTCAAAAAGAGGCCCGATCATTAGCCAGCCGCTTGCTCGGGCTGGGGCCCCGGCGGGGGGCAAGGGTGGCGCTGGTGGCCGATACCCATCCGGACTTTATGCGCTACTTTTTTGCCTGCCAGTATGCCGGTCTGGTACCGGTGCCGCTGCCGGCGCCCATTCAGCTGGGAAACCGTCAGGATTACGCCGGGCAGCTGCGACGACTGCTGCATGCCTGTAAGGCAGAAATTGCCATCGCATCTGAATCCTATCTACCTTATCTTATGAAAGCTGCCGCCAGCCTGGACCTTAGTTTTTACGGCGGCACCAAAGCATTTATTCATCTGCCTGAAGAAGCGCTTCAGCTCAACCCTTCCGGATCAGACGAATTGGCCTATCTCCAATTTACATCAGGAAGCACCCGCTTTCCCCGCGGGGTTATGATCAGCCAGAAGACTGTGATGAACAACCTGTCAAATCTCATCGGACTGGTAACCCGGGTCCAGGACAGTGACCGGGCCTTTTCCTGGCTGCCCTTCTACCATGATATGGGGCTGGTCGGAATGGTGCTGGCGCCGATGGCATCGCAGATATCGGTGGATTATTTGAGTCCCGTGATTTTGCCATGCGACCGCGGCTTTGGCTGAAGTTGATGTCGCAGAACCGGGCCACCATTTCCTTCGGCTCGGCCCTCGGGTATCAATTGTGCCGGCAACGCTTGCGACCCAAAGACATCATGGAACTCGACCTCAGTGCCTGGCGGTTGGCGGCAGTCGGCTCGGAAACAATCAATCCCGAAACCATGATCCAATTTACCGATGCCCTGGCCCCGGCCGGTTTCAATGAAAAGGCCCTTGTCGTCGGATACGGCATGGCTGAATGTTCGCTATCCGTCAGCTTTTCCCAACCGGGACTGGGTCTGGCTGTAGACCATATTGACCCTGAGCTTCTTGCAGATGACCGCAAAGCCGGTCCAGCTAATCCCGGGGGGCCCGCGAAACAATATGTCAGTTGCGGTCAACCCATGCCGGGTTACGATATCCAGGTGCGCAACGAACACGGTAGCGTGCTGCCGGAGCGCCATGTCGGCACCCTGTATGTTCGGGGGCCGAGTGTGATGAGCGGCTATTTCGGCAATGAAACAGCCACCAGGGAAGTGCTGTCCGATGCCGGCTGGCTGAATACCGGAGATATTGCCTATCTTGCCGGCAACAATATATTTATCACCGGACGTGAAAAAGACCTGCTTGTCATCAATGGGCGCAGTGTGTGGCCTCATGATCTTGAAGGCATCGCGGAGCAGCAACCCGAAGTAAGAACGGGAGATGCTGCAGCGATTGCTGAACCGGGCGAGGACGGAAAGGATACAGCGGTCCTGTTGCTCCAGTGCCGCAAGCCTGAACAAACAAAAAAATCCGGACTGCCGTTGCGGATACGGGGGCTTATCCGCCGGGAACTTGGCATTGACTGCAAAATTGAACTGGTGTCGCGCCATACGTTACCCCGCACAACTTCCGGTAAACTCGCGCGGGCAAAAGCCCGCCAGGAGTATATAAACCGTATGGCGCGCACCGCCAAAACAGTCCAGTATGCGTAGAAGGAATAAATTGAGAATCATATTCTTTGCCGGAAAAGGAGGAGTTGGAAAGAAGCAATCGGCAACTGGAAGGACGCGAATGAGTAAGGTTAAGTCTGAATAGAAGCTATCTCAAAATTGCGAGCGCGTTCACCGCGGCATAAGCGGTAGAAATCGCCAGGCCCGAGCCGCATTTCATACGCATCCAATCGTGGTGGGCCAGGATGGATCCCGCGGCATACAGGTTTTCACTCGCCGTCCGACCCTTTCGATTCAATGGACGAAAACAGCCGTCAACCTCCAGGCCGGCACGATTGATGGGGTGGCCGCAAGGATCCAAAAAGTCCTGGCAATGCCAGAGGGCCCTATTTCCCGGTTGGACTACCGGCAAATTAAACAGGGTTTCTCGAACATCATTACGGTCGGCATGCAAACCCCCGCCGATAAATCGACCGGTGGCGAGAACGACGGCCCTCGATCGAACCCTGCGTTCTTTCTCTGTATGGCCGATATTCAGTGTAAAAAGGCCTTTTTTGTCACGACGAACCTTCAAGACCTGTTTATTAAAGATCAGATCGGCCCCTTTTGAAGGTAAATGCTGTTCAAAGGTCTCTTTTAAGCGCAGCCCCGCCGCCGAGGGCGGCATGGTGGGAATTTCAAATACCGGACACCCAAGCTGTTCTTCCAGATCTGTCATCACCTCCCAACTGCCATTTATGCCCAGTATGGTCGGAAAGCCTACTATACCGGCCTTCTTCAGATGGGGCCGAATCAGCTCGGCCAGCCTTAGGCGGTTTTGCCGAAACTCTAACAACCGGGCCAACCGCTCGGAATGGACCTCGCTAAAGGCCTGCAATCCAGGAAATGCGATATTCAAGGTACGCATGTTCGGCCATTTATCCGCCAATGTTTGCGCGATTTGATTGGCGCTAAAGCCTTTTAATCCTCTAAAATCAATCACCAGGCAAGGTGTTTTCTTCCTGAACGCTTCGGCACCGTTCCACATCGTCCGAGGCAGGCAATAGCTCAGTTTGGTGGTCCCCATGGACGTTACAACTTCCTGATTACGTCTCTTATAGTGTTTATAAGCAAGTCCTTTATCGTTAAAAAAGGCCACCAATTCTTCAAATGCCGCTCGAATGTCGGCCTGATTTAAACGGGCATAGGGATGCTGCGGCAAATCTCGTGCCAGGGCCGTGAGGCCGGCCCATGGGTCGCGCCATAATTTCTTTTTCTCAATCGGATGGACCCCGAGCAAATCCAGAAGACCACTGGCAAATTGGATTTCGCCGGCACTGCCAACCTGCAGTACTTTCAAACCACGGTTGGCGGCAAAAAGCGTTGCCGCCATACCGCTCATACCACTGCCGATGACGCAGACATCATAAGTTAGTTCAACTCCAGACCGTATAGACCGCAATGCACCGCCTCCTGTAACTCCTCCTGGATCAATGCAACATCCCAGAGCATGGGTCGCATACCCCTCCAGCGCGAGCTTAAAAACGCTTTCAGGTCATTTAATCCCTGGTCTGAAACCAGTTGACCGTTATCATACATATACGCAGAAACCCGGATACCGCAAAAGGCGCCCTGACAGGTCCCCTTACCGATGCGGCTGCGACGTCCAATCGCATACAGATCAGGTGTCAGTTTCTGGTGACGAAGCATATCAATGATCGAGTTGACCACACTTTTGGGTACCATTTCACACTCACACAGCAACAGGTCGTCATTGTCCCGTTGATTCAGCCAGAGCCTGGGGGCAAGGCCGGCTGTCGTCCATTTACAATCAGAGTGAGGCGGCAGAGGTTGGAGCCGCGTCAGGCAGGGCCGGTCAATTCCCAACCGATGGCAAACCAGGTCGGATGTTTGTTCCGCCATCATTCGATAGGTGGTCAATTTACCGCCGACAATGGAAATAAAATTGTCCAGACCTTCATCAGTATGATCTATGAGGGCAAACCCGCGGCTCAACGCTCGGCCATCCTCTAAGGATTTTGAACCGACAAGAGGCCGCACACCGGCGTAAGCACGGATATAGCGGGTGGTTGTTAAGGAAGGCACCATTGCGGCCGCGGTATCAATGAGGTGGTCAATCTCCGGAATCGTAGGGCGAATATCCGCCAAAGAATCCAGGCGGACAGAAGTTGTCCCAAGAATAGAAACCGTGCCTCCGGGAACCAGAATGTCGGCATCCGAGGATTGCCTTAAACGATTCAGCACCCGGTAAGAAATCCGCTCATCGGTGATCAGCAGGCTGCCTTTAGAGTAAAGGACCTCGATATGCGCGCCGGCCAGCGCGGCAACCTCAGCTGCCCAGGCCCCGGTAGCGTTCACCACCTGCTCGGCCTCAATGGTGATGGTTTCGCCCAGTTTGTCGCTGAAAAAATGGGCAACCTGAATCCGATTGTTTTTTTTGCTGAAACCCGTAGCTTTCATATGAAGTAGAAGGGTACAGCCCAGGTCGATTGACTGGGCAACATTTTCCAAAGACAGCCTGAAAGGATCGATCGATGCATCTTCGACCATAAAAGCCGCAATTAATTTATCAGATAACACTGGTTCAATTTCGCGCGCTTCCTGGACCGCTATTTCCTGGACCGGAATTTTACTTTTAGCGCACGAGTGAGGAAAATCAGCCACATAGTTTTCATCATCGCCTTCAACCGCAACAAATAAACCACCTGTATTTTCAACACATTGGGGAGCCAGCTTTTTAATCAGATTGCTTTCATCGCGGCATTCAATCGCAGATTGAGGATCGTTGCGCACATAACGCGCGCCGCTGTGTAAGAGCCCGTGATTTGCTCCCGAAGCACCGGCATTGATATCCCTTCGCTCGGCTATAATACACTCAACACCGCGCAGGGACAGGTCTCTTGCGATACCCGTACCGGTGGCGCCGCCTCCAATAATCAACACTTGGGTTTTAAATTTTTTCATTGTTTCAACCTAAAGAATATCCACTTCCATGTCAAGTATCCTTACCCGCACCTAAACTTCGATATACATCTTTTTGCAGCAGGAAAACAATCCCCGCTGGATTCTGTTAATGGCAGCGACCCCAGCCTGGGATAAATATTACAATTTTGTATTAATATAATTGTATTTACACAATTTTGTAATTTTTTTCTATATGGATCTTTAGGGGTGGTTTCAATATTTTGCATTATTACAAATGGTTATGATAATTTCGGGGGTGGCGACAGCTCTGGCACGGACCTTGCTAAATATGTAATCCAATAGCAAGTCCCGGGAGTAAACAAAAAAGTAACCTATAAAGTTAAAGGAGATAACTGGATGAAGAAAATTGTGCTATCACTTTTGTTCACCGCAGTTTGTATCAGTCGTGCCTGGGCGGGTGACGAACCGCCGACAGCGGAGTCCAACAAGCACCTGATCGATCTGGTCCAATCCCATGCCGATTATGTCTGGACCCTGGTGGCCGCCGCCCTGGTGTTTTTTATGCAGGCCGGTTTTGCCCTGGTGGAAACCGGATTTACCCGGGCCAAGAATGCCATAAACATCCTGATGAAAAATCTGATGGATTTTTCCATGGGCTCGCTGGCTTTCTGGGCAATTGGATTCGGAGTAATGTTCGGGGCCTCGTCGACCGGCTGGTTCGGCACATCCGGTTTTTTCCTGTCCGATTTTAAGGTCGGCGGAGATCCCTGGGTTCTGGCCTTCTGGATGTTCCAGGTGGTATTTTGCGCCACGGCAGCCACCATCGTTTCCGGTGCCATGGCTGAAAGGACCAAATTTGCAGGATATCTGATTTACAGTGCCCTGCTCAGCGCGATTATCTATCCGGTCTTCGGCAGCTGGGCCTGGGGCAGCCTTTTCAACGGCAAGGGCTGGCTGGAAGGCCTGGGATTTATCGATTTTGCCGGCTCCACCGTGGTGCACTCGGTGGGCGGCTGGGCGGCCCTGGCGGGTGCAATCGTCCTCGGCCCCCGCATGGGCAAATACACCAAAGACGGCAGGGTCAAACCAATTTTAGGCCACAACATGCCCCTGGCGGCCCTGGGTGTTTTTATCCTCTGGTTGGGCTGGTTCGGATTTAACCCCGGATCCACCACGGCGGCCAACAAAGACATCGCCATGATTTTCGTCAATACCAACCTGGCCGCGGCGGCCGGGGCGGTCCTGGCCATGGTGACGTCCTGGATTAAATTCGGCTAAACCCGAAGTGGGCATGAGCCTAAACGGTGCCCTGGCAGGCCTCGTAGCCATCACTGCCGGCTGTGCCTCGGTTACGCCCCTGAGTGCCGTTTTTATCGGGGCGGCCGGCGGTGTCGTTGTGGTGCTCTCAGTGCTCTTTTTTGACAAAATTAAAATTGACGACCCGGTCGGTGCCATCTCGGTGCACGGTGTTTGCGGTGCCTGGGGCACCCTGGCAGCCGGTATCTTCAACATCGGCGGGACTTCGGTCAAGATTATCGGCGTCCAGCTGCTGGGCATCGCCGCCTGCTTTTTGTGGGTCTTTCCTGCTGCCTTTCTGATGTTCAAGCTGATCGACAAAACCGTCGGCCTGAGGGTCTCCCCGGAAGAAGAGCTCGAAGGACTCGATGTCACCGAACACGGGGGCAACGCGTATCCGGATTTCGAGGTTTACTCCTATGGCAGCATGGGTTCGGGAGGCGGTTCGGTGGTGGATTCAGCCTTGGGTTCGCCAGGCCAGGCAGACTTAGAGACCGTCGAACAAACCTGAATCACCCCCTCCTCATAAAAAGTCCTGCCGGTCAGCCGTTACGGCTGCCGGCAGGCAAATAATCTTGTGCGCCGGGGATCACAGCAAGAGCATACATTTTTGCGGGTTTAGATACAGGTAGAGATCCTGTCCTTCTTCCTGCGGGAGATGATGGGGAGCCTGGACCCTGATCATGGTGTCATTTACACTTACGAAAAAATAGAGAAAATTGCCCAGATAGGCCTTATGGGCAATGGTGCCCTTAAAAAGATTCTCCCGGGCCTGGGGCGGATCGGTAAATATTTCTACATCCTCAGGCCGTATCGACGCATACACTTTTTCTCCCGCTGATGTGGCCGCATTTTCTGAAGTCGTGCACAGGATTTTATCGCTGAATGTGGTGCGAACATGAACCCCGGCGGCGTCCGGGAGAACCTCGATAACTTCCCCGGGTATAAAGTTCATGGTACCGATGAAGTCGGCCACAAATCTATTGGCGGGTTTGGCGTAGATTTCCTGTGCGGTGCCGATTTGGACCACATTACCGGATTCCATGACGACGATTCGATCCGAGATAACCATCGCCTCCGCCTGGTCGTGGGTGACATAGACCGATGTGATGCCCATCCGCCTGACCAGGCTCTTGATTTCAAATCTCAATTCCTCTCTCAGCTTGGCATCCAGGTTGCTCAGCGGCTCATCCAACAGCAGTACTTTTGGGTTTCCCACCAGGGCCCGGGCCAGTGCCACCCGCTGCTGCTGCCCGCCACTCAACTGGGACGGGTAGCGATCTTCCAATCCATCCAAACCAACCAATTTCAATACCTGTTGCCCCTTTTCTTTGATACTCTGTTTGGACATCTTCTTAAGTTTCAAGCCGTAGACGACATTATTAAATACCTTCATATGCGGCCAGACAGCATAGTTTTGGAACACCATCCCGATCCCCCTTTGGGCAGGCTGCACAAAACCTTGCGAAAGCATGGGCTTGCCGTCTATGACGATGTCGCCCTCATCCGGCTTTTCCAGGCCGGCGATGCAGCGCAGGGTGGTTGTCTTACCGCAACCGCTGGGCCCGAGAAGCGTCAGCATTTCGCCCTGGCTAACTTCAAGCTGTATACGATTAATGGCCACGACGTCCTTAAAACGCTTGAACAGGCCTTGGATCTCTATGAATGCCATTAAATTTTTCTCCTTGAAATGGGTTCAGCGTTCTGGGTTCCCCGTTCAGGTTTATCTCAACCACGAACCCATAAACCCTGAACCTCTGAACCCTTGACCCTTTGAACCCGTGACGCTGGACCTAATATTTTATTTTTCAGCAGCACCCCAGGCGGCTTTGAGGACACCTCCCCCGATTCTTGATATGATCAGCAGAAGAATGAAGGTGATCACAATCATCAAAAAAGCCATGGCGGCGGCAATTCCGAATTCCATGCCGCGGTGCCAGTTCAAGTAGATGCCAATGGGCAGGGTCTCCCATCCTCCTTTATAAAGAAATACCGCGGTGGAGATCTCCTGGAAGGCCATGATGAAAAACATAACCACGCCGACGAGCACCCCTTTGAGCAGCAACGGCAATGATATTAGAAAAAAAGTCCTGATTTTGCCTGCCCCCGCTACCTCGGAGGCTTCCTCAAGGGAAGGATCCAGCTGCAGGTAGGATGAATGCGCCATGCGTAAAAAATACGGCAGCCGCCGGGTAAAGAGGGCCAGGGGCATGATAATCCAATAGTGGGCTAATGGTATGCCTTTCCAGAATGCCAGAAGATAACTCACACCGATGGCAATGCCCGGGAACGCCAGCATCAGGGTGATCACAAAGTCCAGCGCATCTTTGCCCGGGACACGGGTGCGCACGATGAGATAGGCCACCGGAAGCCCGAAGGCAATCCCAAAAATCAGGGCGATTCCGCTGAAAAGGAATGAGTTTTTTATCAGGCCCGGGCTTTCCAGGAGAATTAGCCTGAAATTTTCCAGCGTCCAGTAGGTTGGGAATACCTCAAAGGTCCATCTCCTGGAAAAAGCGGCTAACCCCAGCACGATCGGTATGAGCAGGACGAGGCCGGCAATAAAAATCATGTACACATAGGCGCCTGATTTCACCCACACGCTTGGCTCAATCACCCGGCCTTCAGAGGTAGTACCTTTGGAGAGGCCGGTATACTTTTTCCGCTCGACCCACCAACGGGCCAGCAAAAAGAGGGTAATACAAACAATCGCGCAAAGGACCACCGCCACGATCCCCATGTGTTTGCGGTGCATATCGGTAAAGTGATAGGAGATGTTGATATACGAAACCGATGGCAGAATGTCCACCTGCCCCACAATCAAGGGTGTGAGCCAATCGGTAAAGGGCCACAGGAATACCAGTACGGCACCCGCCAGATAACTCGGCGTGCAAAGCGGTAAGGTGATGGTGAAAAATCTCCGAAAACCACTGGCGCCCTCTACTTCGGCGGCTTCTTCAAAGGAGGGGTCGATGTTGGTGAAACCGGCTGAAAGGCCCAGGACGATAAAAGGGAGCATATGCAGGGCTTGAATAAATACCAGCCCATGAAGCCCGTAGATGAAATTGATGGGTTTCTCGATCAACCCGGTATCCATCAGGAGCAGGTTCACCGTTCCATACTTACCGAAAAAAATGATGAACGCAAATACGCCGGCGAAAGCGGGCAACACAATCGGCAAAAGGATCAGGGCGGTGAAAACGGTCTTGCCCCGGTGCCGGTATCGCGCCAGAATGTAGGCCAGCGGCACTCCGAAGATGGTGGTTGTCACGAGCACCATCGTACTGAGAAGCAAGGTATTACCAAAGCATTTAAGATAATATGCGTCCTGGAAAAATTCCAGGTAATTAGCTATGCCCCAGCCGCCGGTTTCGGCGATTTTAAAGCTTTCCACCAACAAAATTGAAAGCGGATAAAGCACCAGGAAAGCAATAATCAACCACAGGAGTGCCGCCAGAGAGATACTGCCGCGAGACATATCACACCTTTAGTTTACAAATACATGCCGGAATGCCGGCCCCTTGAAGCGGGGATGATTCTGGCCTGGATGAGTGGTTATTGAAGTGTGGAAGCCGCTCCCACGAAAACAGCAGATAATAAAAATAAGCGCTAACGAAAACCGCATGAAATACTCCTCCCCCGGAAAGGGGGAGGAGACGATTTTGAAGCAATCACGAGGCTTCCCGCAGAAGCCCATGGATTCAAGCCGGCTTCTATGGTGCGACCAGCAAAGCACGGGCCTTCGATGCGGCCAGGCGGGCTGCGGCATACTTGCCATCGAACTCGAAGAGCTCTCTGGCTTCTTTTATCTTGGCCTCCGCCTTGGTCACGTCCATCTTCTCGGCTTTGGCCGCGTCAATTTCTCCCTCTACTTCCTCGATCAGGAACAGGCTGCTTTTTAACTCGCCCCACTTGCGGTAGATCTCGAACTCGTATTTCTTGTTGACTTCGTCCCACCTCTTGGTCGCAAGATCCAGGTCGTACTCGATGAAGTCGACTTTAAGATCCCAGAACGAATCAACTCCCAGCGCCTTTTTGGCGTGCTTGGCCATTTCGACGCCTTCTTTTTCCCACACGGAAAATTTGATGTCCGTCCGGGCTGCGAAGTAACGGCCCTCCAGCACGTATTTTTGTCCTTCCATGCTGAACAGCCAGTCCAGAAAGATCTTGCCGACCTTTTCATTGGGCGCGCCTTTGAGCAATGCCACGGCCTCCGGGACCAGGATGGTTTTTTCCGGAAGCAAATCCCGTACGGGAAAGCCGTCTTTGCGTGCAGCCATGGCGTTCATTTGCGGCTGAGCGATCCCGATGGGAACTTCGCCCCGGGCCACTAATTGGGTCGTATCCGTGCTGCCGGTGGAAAAGCGGGCTAACTGGGCTGCCAATAGTCTGAGATATTTCCAGGCCTCCTTTTCGCCAAATGCCTGTATCAGAATTTCAATGGTTTCATGCATGGTGCCCGAGGCGTATGGCAGGGTATGCACGATGTTACCCCGGTAAATGGGATTGAGCAGATCGTGCCATGTTTTTGGCGGCGGCAGCCTCAACTTTTTCAAAACCTTCTCGTTGTATAGATTGGTGACGATCCAGGGTGCGAAACAGGTCCATAAATCACCCTTGTCCTTTACCTTCATGCCATGCCATTCGGCGGGAACCTTATCCCAACCCTTTGGCCTATAGGGGACAATCAGTCCCTCCTGCTTTAAAACTTCATGCGCCGGCGCGCCGGCACCCAGGAAGATATCGGCATCGGGTTTGCCGCCCCATGCTCTGACTTTGTCCAGGCAGACCGGCCACCCGCCCGGTCGCACGAAGGTGATGTCCACATCCTTGCCATAGGTCTTCTTATAATACTCCTTGAATCCCTTGTTTAGACTCGCGGATAATTCCTTGTAGACGGGACCGACCCAGCCGATTTTATCTGCGGCTTGCACGCGCTCTGCACAAAATGGCATGAACAGAAGCCCTATTGAAAAGACAGCGAAGATTGTTGCGGTGAAGATTCTCTTACTCATTTTGACCTCCTTTCCAGTGACATGGTCATATTTGATGTAGTGGTTTTCAAAAAAAGGTTCGTTATTCGAAAGTTTTTTCTACAGCCACCTATACCGCCCTTCCGTATCTCAGAACTTATTTTAGAAAAGCGGTACAGATAAAAATGTCTTTACCTTCAATCAATTCCTGCCGAAAGCGTTTCCTCCTTTCATGGTTAATCGATAAGGGTTGATCGGTTAAAATTATTTTAGGTGATTATAAGTCTGTTGCGAAATCAAACATCAGGGCCGAATTGCCATCTGCGATTCGCTGATTAAAAAAGCGGTTAATTAGATAGGTTTAAAAGTGATCGGGAATATCAGTAAAGTAAGTAATGGTGAATTGGGAATGGAGTCAAGGAATAAATGATTGAGCGGGCATTTCAGATGAAACACCCGCCCTTTATTGATATGCGTTAAAGCTCATTTGGATTTAAACTCCCAGGCATGGCGCCTGGTGACTGGGAAGCCGCTTCTAATACCAGCAACCGCCTCCCCGGCCCTGGAACCCACGGCCCATACCATAGCCCTTGCCCATTCCGCCTCCGCCCTTGCCGTAGCCCCGGCCCTTACCGTAGCCGCGGCCTTGACCGTAGCCCCGACCGGCAAAAAAGTCAGGATTTTCCTTTTGCATCGTGATACGATGTTCAACGCGCTTCTGACCCAGCTGACCCTCGAGTTCAGAAATTTCCTTCTGCAGACCGACAGCTAACTTGGCATCCGGATCTTTTTTGGCCAGCTCGCTTCTCAGCTCCAGATCTTTCTGGTAGAGATTTTCCCTGAGTTTGCGGGTATCTTCAAAAAAAGCCTGGCGCTCTTTATTTAGCTTGTCAAGGTCTTCATCGCTCAGATTATCCTGGTAGCCGGCCGGGCCGGAACCTCTTTGAGCCCATCCGGATCCCTGGCCCCCGCAATTGCCGCTACCGCCTCTTCCCCAGCCGGCAAATGAGGTTGCCGCATACCCAACGACACCGATAATAGCTAATACGATAACTGCTTTGCTGAAATTGTTCATTTTCTTACCTCCGTTTAAATTAGTATTCAGGGTTAAACTTGATTAAATATCCAACTGATTTCATTTTTTTTACTTTTGTTGCTTTTGTATATGAGCAAGGGGTGTGCCAGGATTGGAAAAAAAATTCTTACATCATATAACTATTTGATTTTTAATATTAATGTTTTTGAAAAAGCTGAGCGTTGACAAAATTGAACGGCGTCTCATATTTAAAGGTGGGTACAAAGTAACCAGGGCGACACAATGACATGGGTAGGAAGTATCCAGGAAATGAAATTGCCTAAAATTCGAAATGCCTAAATTGCCTAAAATTTTAATTGGATTTTACATCTGTTTTTTATTTGTTAAAAGAAGGGGGCCTTGCTGATACCTGAGAAGCCTATCGAAACGCTCATTATTCCGCTTTTCAAATTTTAGGCATTCTTGTCCGCCTCAGGTGGATTAGTTCACTTTAGGCATTTTAGGCATTTCCCATTTCTTGGCCTTATTCTTGCTCTAATGAGTATTCCATGACAATTAAAACCAAAAATAATAAATCCTGGATTGGCGTTCCGCCCTGGATATTGATCGGCTCGGTAGCCGTACTGCTGCCAATATTCACCTTTATGACCATTGAGAACATCAACCGCCAGAAAGAAAAAAGCGTCCAATTGTTGTTGGAGAAAGGCGCCGCCCTGATCCGATCTTTTGAAGCCGGCACCCGTTTCGGGATGATGGGCATGCACCGGGGTGGTTTTCAGCTTCAGCAACTTTTAACCGAGACGGCCCAGCAACCGGATATTGTTTATCTATTTGTGGCGGACATCAACGGAAACATCCTGGCCCACAACAACCTTGAAAAAGTCGGCAAACGGGTTGAAAACCAATCGGATCCGGCAGAAATTTCCACAGCCGACCGTATTTTCTGGCGCCAGGTAACTCAGCCGGATGGCAGCAGAATATTTGAAGTTTACCGCAAATTCAACCCCACCAGACGGCCCGGGGGGATGCGCCACGGTAACATGATGATGGGTCGCGGATTTAAACAACAGCAAAACCGACAAAATATGCCGCCGGAGCGCGGCAGCCAGTCTAAAAGTATTATATACGTGGGACTCGACATGACCACGATAGTTGAGGCCCAGAAAGCAGATATCCGGCACGGCATCATCATGGGGGTCATTTTGCTCCTGGTGGGATTTGCCGGCATTACCCTGCTCTTTTTACTGCATGGCTATCGGGCAACCAAAGCATCCCTGACGCGAATCAAGGCCTTCTCCGATAATGTTGTGGAAAACATGCCCATCGGTTTAATTGCGATAGACGACCAACATCGTATCGCGTCCTTCAATCAAATCGCGGAATCCGTCCTGCAGCTTGCCTACCGGGATGTCATCGGAAAAGATGCCGCCCGGCTGCTTCCGCAACAGCTGTGGACAACCATGGAACGCGCGCAGGGCCAAAATCAGGTGATCGAGGCTGAGATCGATTGTACAGTCAAAGATGGAACCTTTGTTCCGCTTGAAATTGGTGCCAGTATTTTGCAGGACGAAAATGACCGAATTTTAGGAACCGTATTGCTATTTAAAGATCTCACCGAAGTCCGCTCGCTGCGCAAAGAGATCGCCCGAAGCCAGCGCCTGGCCTCCGTGGGGCGTCTGGCCGCCGGGGTGGCCCACGAGATCCGCAACCCGCTGAGCTCAATTAAAGGATTTGCCACCTATTTTAAAGAGCGCTACCCGGAGTCGCCCCAGGACCAAAAAACGGCCGATATCATGATCGCCGAAGTCGATCGATTAAACCGGGTGGTGGGACAACTGCTGGAATTTGCCAAACCGGTGCCTGTATCGCCCAAACCGACTTCCCTGGAAAACCTTGTGGCTGATTCCGTCCGGTTGATTGAACATCAGGCCGCTGCCAAGAATATAACTATAAAAACACTCAATTCTGCAAAGATAAATGAGGCTGTTGTCGATCCGGATCGCATCAATCAGGTTCTGTTAAATTTATATCTGAATGCCATTGAATCCATGGAACCAGGCGGTGAACTCAATGTGAAACTGACTGAAAAAGATGACAACCGGATAGAAATAAGAGTGTCGGATACAGGCGGCGGAATTGCCGGCCAAGATTTAGCCCGAATATTTGACCCCTACTTCACCACCAAATCTTCCGGGACCGGTTTGGGGCTGGCAATTGCCCACAACATTATGGAAGCAATGGGAGGTCAGATAACCGTGGAAAGCCTTCCCGGCCAGGGGACCATTTTTAGTTTAACCATACCGAACCCTGATAAACCGGAACCACACAGAAAAAATACAAGGAAATGACCATCAAGCGCCTCAGAATGGAGATAGAGAGAAATAATTAATGAAAAACAGAAACACCATATTGGTAGTTGATGATGATAACGCCCATCGCACCATGCTATATACCCTGATGAAAGGATGGGGTTATGAAGTCACCGAAGCCGATGACGGCGCCACCGCCATCGAAAAAGTCAAGGAACAGTCATACGATCTGGTATTGATGGATGTTCGCATGGTGAAAGTATCCGGCCTTGAAGCCCTGGAGCAGATCAAATCCTTTAACCCGGCCATCCCGGTGATCATCATGACGGCTTACTCTTCGGTGGACACCGCCGTCGACGCTCTCAAACAGGGTGCCCACGATTATCTGACCAAACCCCTTGATTTTGACAAACTGAAAATAACCATTGCAAGGGCCATGGAGCACACCCGCCTCAAGGAGGAAAACCGCCTCCTTAAGGAAAGCCTGGGCAAGCATTTTGATCGTCAGAATATCATCGGCCAGAGCCCGGCCATGATAAAGCTTCTGGAAACCGTGGCCCAGGTAGCACCCTCCGAGGCCACCGTGCTTATCACCGGTGAATCAGGGACCGGCAAAGAACTCATTGCCGGGGCCGTTCATTTTAACAGTTCCAGGAAAGACGGCCCGTTTGTTAAAATTAATTGTGCGGCCATCACCGAGACACTATTGGAGTCCGAACTTTTCGGCCACGAAAAAGGCGCCTTTACCGGTGCCGATCGGCGCAAGGAAGGGCGGTTTTATCAGGCCCACGAAGGCAGTCTGTTCCTGGATGAGGTCAGCGAGATGTCTCTGACCATGCAGGTCAAGCTGCTGCGGGTTTTACAGGAACGGGAGTTCACCCGGGTCGGCGGCGAAAAAACCATCCAGGTTGACGTGAGGGTCATCGCCGCCACCAACAAGGATTTGCCGCAATTGATCGCTAAAGGTGAATTTCGCGAGGACCTGTATTACCGACTCAATGTGGTTGACATAGAAATCCCTTACTTGCGGCAGCGGCGGGAGGATATCCCCCTGCTGGCACAACATTTTCTGAAACTCTTTGGCGCCCGAAACCATAAAGACATCAAGGGCTTTACGCCCCAGGCCATGGATCACCTGATTCGCTATACCTGGCCGGGAAATGTCAGAGAATTAATGAATGCGGTGGAAAGGGCTGTTGTTTTATCCCGGGCTGATTATCTTTCTGAAAAAGATTTCCCCATGATCTCAGGATCAGAAGCTAAAAAGGATACGGGCGTGCTGAAAACAGCCCAAATAAATGAAGACGGCACCACCCCACTTGAAGAAGTCGAAAAAGCCACCATATTAAAAACCATGGAGGCTTCTGGCGGAAACAAAAGCGAAGCCGCCCGCCGTCTGGGAATCACCCGCAAAACGCTGCATAAAAAACTAAAAGCGTACGATTACAGATAACAGAGGTCTGAGGACTGAAAACAGAGGGCAGATGTGACATTGCGCCGATTATGCTCGGTTCATCGTCAAAGCTCAAAACAGATGAATCCCACGGCCGCGTCTTCCTTATTCGCATTCACCCGGGAGGGCCGGCACACAAAGCCAACCTACAGGTCGGTGATCTCATCCTTTAAGCAAACAACCAATCCGTCGAGGGACAGGCTGATTTTTTTCGCAAAGTTTGGGCTCTCGGAACGGCAGGTGTAAAGGTGCCGATCAGTATCCTGCGGGGAACAAAGATAAAGGATATAACACTGCAATCCGCAGATCGCTATCAGTTCATAAAGCGGGGCCATGAAGTGGACGGGAAAAGAGAAACACTGTAACCAGGCTTAAGGCAGGGCTCGTAAGGTGCACGGTCCACCGCTCCAGCCATAGTCTCACGCTGGGGCGTGACTATGGCTCGGCAGGCACGGCTGAAGGTATGAAAACCATTATTATATATTTCCTAATGAAAAAGCAGGATCATTTCTGACCCTGCTTTTTCAAAACCTTGCATTCTAGTCATCAATTTCAAGGTATTATTCAATTCGTTTGAGCCGTCACTTCTTTAAAGTGTGGAGTCGCACGAATTGCGGCATTCAAGGCGATGTACTAGCTACTTTTGTAGTACATACCGGGGTAATAATATTCATCTCTGCGTGATTATAGTTTCTACAAAATAAAGCTGTCTTGGTGCTTTCCGACAAATTCTATCTTTTATAAACCGCCTATCGTTGGCTGAACGCTTTCCCATTGACATTTGAAATTCTTAAAAACCTGATAATGTTGAATTGGCAAAAATCACTGGAATCGATGCTTTATAATGGTTACACTATTTTGTTTTTTCTTGTTTATTAAAAAAGGTATTTCCTGCCAGCAACATAAAGGTTTGCCAGTTATACCTAAAATTTTTGTTTTTAATTTGGTTTCTACCAATTTTTGCCATTCCGATTAGACAGATGCCAAGTAAAATCAATACAACAGGTTCGGAATTAAAAATTAGTACTTTGCTACCTATAAGCAAAATGGCAATTATAACTGAAATTAAAATTATTGATTTCATTGTTGGCACTCTCATCATCCTATCTATTATAAGGCAAGGCACTTTTCGCAAATAATTAAAAGATCTTAATGATCAGCAATCATATTTTGGGCAAATCTACAGATGCTAACTGATGTTGGAATAATACCTACCCAATGATGGCAAGCCACTGAGTGAGATCCTAAAATTTTGCACTCAACTTCATTCGAATTTTTGGTCTATCGGCTAATATTGGCAGGAAGCGCAATTTCAACGTCTAGGGATTAGCAAATGAGTTTCAACGCGAACTGGGATAATAGCTGAGTGCTATACATAAGATGAAGCAAAAACCATGCAAAATTGAGCAGACATCTCTAATTAATAATTTTTATATAAATATCAGGTAGATAAAAAGAAAATAAAAAAATGATTGGTTTTAATTTTATGAAGTTTATTACTTAGAATTGTGAAATTTTTGTTATATTATGGTATTAATGTAACAATGTGGTACTGCAAAATGGCGCCTGAGGAAGGAAGCTTGTCTCGCTCAACTTATCAATTAAGTTCTACAACCATGGGGTGGGAATTTCATCCAGCAGAGGTTTCAATATTAGATTTTTCCAAAATATAAATACGGGTCCTCTATCTTTGACTTCTGCCTCAGAGATATTATTATATAGGAAAATTTTTTGAACTTATACCGCTTATCTAAAAATAAAATAAGTTCCGAAATACGGAGGGGAGGTATAAGGAGTTGTAGAAGAACGGTTGAATCACGGAACGGTTTTTGACAACCGCTATATAAGGGGTGAAAACAAAAATGGCGCAGGCAGACACATACATTATCAAGTGCCCGGGATGCGGCGCAGCGAATCGGATTCCCGCCAAGCGGATGGGCATGACGGCAAAGTGCGGAAAATGCCATGAGAAATTGAAAACAGATGAACAGAGCGCACGCCCGGAGGACAGCTATAAAATGCGCTGCGTTGGGTGCGGTGCCAAGAACAAGATTCCGGCCAGCAAACTCGATTCAGGTGCCAAATGCGGCAAATGCAAATCAGCGCTAAATACTAAAGAGCTGTTTGCCCCCCAGCCGATTATGCTTACCGAGGGAAATTTTGATGAGAAAGTGTTAAAGTCTCCCCTGCCGGTACTGATATTTGCATGGGCTCCCTGGTGACCGAGTTGTGGTGCCGTGGCACCGATTATCGACCAGTTTGGGGTCGAATCCAAAGGCAAAGTAAGGGTCGGCAAATTGAATATCGATACCAACCAGAATCTGGCTTCAAAATTCAATATACTCAGCGTTCCGTTTCTGTTTATTTTTGACAATGGCAATCTAAAAGAGAGCATGCCTGGCGGAATGCAAAAACATGATTTAATGATGAAGATGGCACCATACATTTAGAACCCATCTCAAAAATGCGTCTAAGCGCCCATGGCGGCGTTGCCCCGCAAATTGAAATGCTCACGTACTAACGTGTACGCTCCGCTTTCAATTCGCAGGACGCCTTGCCATGAGCGCTAATCCACACTTTTGAGATGGGTTCTATATATTATTTCTTAGCCCTCAAACAAAATCCAGGCATTCTGAAACCAGTTCAATTCAGAAATTAATATTTTTATGGAACCTCAAGATAAATGTGAATTGATTGCCGCTGAGATCAAAAAAATCCTCAGCAAGGGCATAGACCTGAGCGATGAAGTTGTTCACTACATTGACTCCACCTTTTCCAATCCCACCATTAAAGAACTCCAAACCATCCTGGCCGATGACGCCAACTGCGAGAAAGACTCCCTGATGGAGCTGCTCTTTTTCCCGGATGAATCCACGCAGATCGAGCTGGAAGAAACTCTCGAGCAGTATAGTCCTCAGATTGGAGATGAAAATAAGATACTTGCTTACCTTTGCCGGGACCCGCTGCAAGTCAACTTCCAGTTTGAAGATACTCGGGGAACGTTAAAACTGCAGATTCCCAAAACCGTGATCCCTTTGTTTCTAGCAAGGCTTAAGCTTTCTAAACATATAGATACGAAATTGATTGAAAGCATCCTTAATTATGGTGACACGAAAAATATCAACGGTTTTAAGGTTAAGATACGAAATTCACGATTTGCTCCATCAGACACAAAGACAGGGTTTCTGTGTAGTTTTTTTGACAAAATCGGCGCCCGAAGCAACGATATCTTTGAATGCCTGGAATTTGTACTGGAGTTTTTGGATGAAACCAAAAAGGAGGGGGACATCTACCGGGCCCTGATGGCCAAAAAGAAATTTTATTTCATCGGCTTGCAGAAAGCCAAAAAAATGGATACCCGGCTGCAGAAATGCAACGTTGAGACCCTGATGGCCCAGGGGGAAAGGGTTGTGCTGATCGACCAGGCCGATGTCCGCAAAAAAATGCGGATCATCGACCGCATCAGTCGGGCAGTATTTGGCAAAACGGAGTATTTTGACCAACCTGTCAGTGAAGAAAGGCAAATAGAGGTTGGCTCAACGGAGGATATCAATTCAATTGTAAATTATTTTTCCCCCTAAGAAGATGATTGCAGATGGGTACCTATTGACTGGATGGGCAGGTGCGGCTACAATAATCACAAATGTCGGTGGATTTAAATAGGAGAGGATCGATAATCAAACGATGAAGAAAAAAATTATCAAAATTCTATTCTGGGCCCTTATCTGGTCAGCAATGACGCTATTGGTGTCGCCGGAACCCCGGTTGACCACACTGGCTGCCGAATCCGACCTGCCTCTGGAGCAAATCCTGGATCAGCTGGAAAAGCACTATCGGGGAAACAATTTTGAGGCCGAATTTATTCAGGAATCCACCGTCAAGGCAATGGAAATCACTGATTTTGCTTCGGGAAAAATGTTTGTGCGCTATCCGGGTAAAATGAGATGGGAGTATGAAAAGCCGGAGAACCAGATCATTATCACAGACGGTTTTAAATTGTGGATCTACAGGCCCGCAGACAATCAGGTGATGACCGGCAGCGCGCCGGCTTTTTTCAGTGATGGCAAGGGGGCCAGTTTTCTATCGGATATAACGCTTGTTCGTAAAAAATTTCACATTTCTCTGGGGGAGTCAAAGGATGATTTTTTTTATGAACTTGAGCTGAAACCGCTGGAAAAAACCCTGGATGTCACCGATATCCGCTTATCCGTTACCAAGAACACATTTACCGTTATCCGGGTGATTACCTACAATTCCTATGGTGATGAAAACCGCATCGAGTTTCTCAACCATAAGTTTAATGCGGATTTAAAAGAATCGCTGTTCAGTTTTGAAGCACCGGAGGGAACTGATGTATTGCAGTTAGATGAATGATTTAAATGAGATTTGGGATTCTTCCGATTTGGGATTTTAGATTTCGGATTGCGGATTTAAAATAGGGATGAAATCATTTTATAAATCCCAAATCTAATATCCGAAATCCCCAATCCCTACACCATTTCCTCCGGTATATCCGCGTTGGTATATACCTTCTGAACATCATCGCAATCTTCCAGCATTTCCATTAAACGCAGCATCTGCTCGGCTTCTTTGCCGGTAAGATCGGCGGTGTTCTGGGGCAGCATGGTAACTTCGGCATCAATATAGGAAATCGAAGCCTTGTCGATGGCTTCTTTGATGGCTTCAAAATCTCCCGGGTCGGTAATGACCTCATAATTATCATTATCTTCTCTGATATCCTCCGCCCCGGCCTCCAGAGCAGTTTCCATCAGGGTATCTTCGTCTACGGCACTTTGCTCAACCGCAATATAACCCTTCTTGTCAAACATCCAGGCCACGCAACCGTTTTCACCCAGGTTGCCGCCATTTTTGCCAAAAATACTGCGAATATCAGCCACCGTCCGGTTTTTATTATCGGTAAGAGATTCCACCAGCACCGCGGCACCGCCAGGACCATAACCTTCGTAAATGATTTCTTCATAACTTACGCCTTCAAGCTCACCGGTCCCCTTTTTGATAGCGCGCTCGATGTTATCCTTGGGCATATTCTCGGCTTTGCCAGCCTGAACCGCTGTTCGCAGCCTGGGATTGGCCTCGATATCTCCCCCACCCATGCGCGCGGCCACGGTAATTTCTTTGATCAACTTTGTAAAAATTTTGCCTCTTTTGGCATCGGTGGCGGCCTTTTTATGTTTGATGCTCGACCATTTACTGTGTCCTGACATAACTTCCCCCTCGGCTCAATTGAGTTGAACTCAATTGAGCGATATTTGCTACTAGTTATTGGATTGGAAAAATCAGATGATATCAATAAAATAATCGAATCAAACTATCCCATTATTCCAATATTCCAGTATCCCAATATTTTCGAAATTATAGGCTAATTGAATATTAAAGGATTAATTATTTTATAAAACCTAACCCGATAATGAAAATTTCTTTACTGGCTTTCCGGCTGCTCCGGGGTTTGAATATTTTTTGTTTGTCAAAGCCGGCTCTGACAGAATTTACAAATTGATTAAAATCCGGACCCTGAAAAATTTTGCAGACAAAGGACCCACCGGGCAACAAAACATTTTGGGCAATCGCCAGGGCAGCTTCGCAAAGGCCGGCGGAACGCGCTGCATCAACGGCTTTGTGGCCGGTTGTGGCCGGCGCCATATCGCTCATTACAACATTGAATTTACTTCCCAGGGATCCGGCATCCAATGCAAACACATCCCGGTTAATAATTTCTATGTTAGACGCCATCCGGATCTTAACCGGCTTAATGTCAATGCCGATAATTCGGCCCTTTTCGCCGGCCAGTTTGGCGGCATACAGCAGCCAGGACCCCGGAGAACAACCCAGATCAAGGATTTTGTCTCCCTTTCTGATCAGGCGGTGTTTTTGCTGAATTTCTTCCAGCTTGTAAGCCGATCTCGCCGGGTATCGATCCTTTTTTGCCTGTCGCGAATAATGATCCTGCCACAGATTACGCCTGCCGGTTTTAGGTTTCATAAGTTCGGGTTGATTAGGGTTGCGGGTTGCGGGTTGCGCGTTTCGATTTAAAAAACCGATTGTTTGCTATTCCGAATTTTCACAACCTAAAAAAAACATTATTTTATACTATCAGTTGTTCAATCAGTCAAGATTCAGCTGACGCAGATTAGATCTGATTCAGGGAGAGGGCTAAAATGGCCGTACCCATAAAAAGTTTTAATCCGTGTGTATCAGTGTTTATCCGTGTCCCGAATTTAAAAGAGATTCTCAACCGCCTCCGAAACCGTCTTAACCCCCACGATCTCAATCCCTTTGATGTCGGGCAGACGCTTGAGATTGCTGGCCGGGGCCAGGCAGCGGGTGAAACCCATTTTGCGGCTTTCAGAAATACGGGTATCCACCTGGCCGATGGCTCTCACCTCACCGGTCAAACCAACCTCCCCCAGGACCATGGTTCCTTCGAAAATGGGCTTATCTAAAAAGCTGGAAGCAACGGCAGCAACGATGGCCAGATCCACCGCCGGTTCAACTACCTTTACCCCGCCGGCCACGTTCATAAAGATATCATATCCCATCAGGTGCATGCCGAGCTTTTTCTCCATAACCGCTGCCAGCAGGGCCACCCGGTTGGTGTCAAGCCCCAGAATCGTACGACGCGGTGTCCCAAAATTGGTGGCACTGGCAAGGGCCTGGAGTTCAACCAGAATCGGCCGGGTTCCTTCCATGCTGGCTGTCACAACCGAGCCCGCTGCTCCGGCGGGACGCTCGGATAGAAAAACCGCCGAGGGGTTGGCGACTTCTTCCAAACCCCTTTCTTTCATCTCAAACACACCGATTTCATTGGTTGACCCGAATCGGTTTTTGACTGCCCGCAAAATGCGAAATATGTGATTGCGATCTCCTTCAAAGTATAAAACGGTGTCAACCATGTGTTCCAACAGTTTGGGACCGGCAATCGCACCGTCTTTGGTCACATGGCCGACTAAAAAAGTGGGGATACCTGTTTTTTTGGCCATCAGCATCAACCGCACCGTTGATTCTCTAACCTGGCTAACGCTGCCGGGGGCCGATGTCAACTCCGCGTTAAACATCGTCTGAATCGAATCAATAACCAGTACTTCGGGTTTGCTGGTTTCAATCACCGCCAGGATCGATTCAATATCAACTTCCGAAACCACCAGCAAGTCGGCGGCCACTGTTTCCAATCGTTTGCTTCGCAGCCGCAACTGGCGGATGGACTCTTCGCCGGAAACATAAAGAACTTTGTGCCCCTGACGGGCAAGCCCGTATAATGCTTGCAGCATCAGGGTGGATTTGCCGATACCCGGGTCCCCTCCTATCAGGACAAGGGTGCCGGGCACCAGACCGCCGCCCAATACGCGGTCAAATTCCTGGATACTGGTATGCAGCCGGTATTCGGTTTCCAGTTCGATGGAATCAATGGGAACGGGTGTGGTCGACGACGACGCTAATACACCGGCTTTCCCCGGCCTGGCGCTAGCGACCATTCTTTCTTCGACAAAGGAGTCCCAAGTGCCGCAGTCCGGGCATTTGCCCATCCATTTCGGGGTCTGGTAGCCACAGGTTTGACAGCAGTAGATGGTCTTTGGTTTTCTTTTTCACAATGGCAAATTACCGGTATTTATGATATTATTGCTAATAATTCCGCTTTAAAAGTAAGTTTCGAAATAAAGAAGGGTGGTATCAGTGGTTATAGAAAAAACCGTTTGAAAAACGAAACGTTTTGCTGAAAACCGCTATAAATAACATGTGATTTTGATAGGATCAAGCCGGAAAGCAGAAACGCCGAAACTGAGAAGGAAATAAAATTAATAAGATAGTCATTTCCTTTTCAAGTTTTAGTGATTATATTTTTCGGATCAAAACTATGAATGTCAACGAAATAGGAACCTAATTATATGCCACGTTTTGACCGAATACTCACCAGAATCCTTTGTTTGATCATCTGTGTTGCTATTCTGTGGCTATGGCTGCCGTGTCCGGGCAGGCGCCAACCCCCGAAAACAATGCCGATCAATTTCAGGCCATGCAGAAGAAATTGATAAAAGATGGCTTTGATTCTGATAAAATTGCGAAGGCTCTACAGCCGGCCCCAGGTATTTTTTGAAACCGATGGCGTCACCATTTTGTTCACTTACAGTGAGGCCAAGGTGGACTATGATCAATTCGCCAACGATTGGTCCATCGGCAAAGCCAAAAAATATATGGCAAGAACACGGCGCAGGACCTCGATCGGGTTGAGAAAACTTACGGAGTGGACAGCCGGGTCATCACGGCCATTCTCCTGGTGGAATCCGGGTTGGGACAGAACATCGGCAAGCGGTCAACCCTCAACAGCCTTTCCACTCTGGCCTCCTTGATGTACCCGGATGTGCGCCGCGCCTTTTATCAAGCAAATCCCGGCATGCCAAACGGCCTCCCAAAAAATAAATTTGAAAAATCGGCCAAACGGAGATCAAAATGGGCCTATAACGAGCTGAAAGCCTTTTTGAAATACGCCTACAAGGAGGGATGGATCCTGCGGAAATACCCGGATCCTTTGCCGGCGCCATGGGATATGCGCAGTTTATGCCCAGCAACATCCTGGCCTACGGCAAGGACGGCAACGGTGACGGGACCATTGACCTGCTGACCCATCCGGACGCCATGGCCAGCATTGCCAACTTTCTCAAGCGTCACGGCTGGAAGCCCGGCATCAGCCGCAAAAAGAAGGAAAAAGTCATTTACCACTACAATCACAGCGAGTACTATGTTAAAGCAATTCTGAAAATTGCCGAGCGTCTGAAAACCTGATATTTTTCTATTTAAATAAAATGATTTACATCCTTAAGCTTTCCGCCTTCGCAATTTAGGCATATTAGTTCATTTTAGGCATTTGCATCTATGGGTATAAAAACAATTGTAATTTTTGTGGGTTTGTGTGTGCCGTTCTTTTTAGGCACCATCTGGGCCATTGTGGATGTGGCCCAGAAGGATTTCGGCACGACGGGCAAAAAGGCCCTGTGGTGGATTATCTCCTCCGTGCCTTTTATCGGGTTTATTATCTATCTGATTTTTGGATTTAGAAAAGGGAAAAAGACGGGTCTGCAAATTTAAACGGTTGCATACCAAGCTGGTCACTGATAAACGACCGGCGACTGACAATGACCAGCTGAACGTTTCGAGAATCAATAAATTATCGTTTGACATAAGATCTATATTTGCTGTATTAAAACCCAATAAAAACTGACAATATGGTCCCATCGTCTAGTGGTTTAGGACGCCGGCCTCTCACGCCGGTAACGCGGGTTCGAACCCCGCTGGGACTACCAATTAAATCAATAACTTACAGACCTTGCCAATGCCGTTTGGGGAGATGACGGCTCCTCAGACGGCTTTTTGTTTTTTTGAGACACTTTTCGGCGGCGCCTCTTCTTAGGTTTCAACTCAATGACCTTCCCTTTTCCCCGGGAAAGATCCTCCAGGGCATCCCTCACTCTTTCCAATCCGATACTTCTCAAATACCGCTCGGTCGTTCCAGCACTTTTATGACGCAAAATTGCCTGGATCGCAGCAACCTCGTATCCGAGCTTGTACAGAATCGATGCAGTGAGGTGCCGAATTGCATGAAACCCGAACCTCTTTACCCTGCTTTATCACACAGGCGGTTCATGAAATGTTGCCGATACAGGAATGGTTTGCCGTGTTGTTCCTGACAAAATGCTGTACTATCCAGACACAGAAAAACATACTCGCTATCCTTGATAGGTCGGTGCTCCCACCATTGCATCAAAGATTTTCGAAGCTCCTCGGTCATCGGCAGCCAATCATACTCGTAGCTTCCACCTTGCCGTTTTCGCGTCCAAAGTCGTACCCTGTTGTTGCCGAAATCCACATCGGCCCAGGTTAGCCGGAAAATCTCACCCCGCCTTGCAGCAAGATGCAAAAAAGTAATCAGCATGACCTGATCTTGACCTTCGGCGGTCTCGTAGACCTTCCAGAAATCCTCCTCTGGTGGCACATAGCGCGGTTGCCTGACCTCGGGCATCCGGTCAACCAAGCAGGGATTCGGTCCGGGAAGTGGGGGATCCATATACTTCATGCCCCAATTCCATCCGGCAACGGCGTTTTTTCTGTCTTTGTTAGCCGCGTAACCTGATCTTTCCTCCTTCTGATGGAGAACATAGTTCATAAAGTGAGCAGGTTTGAACTCTGATACAGGCGTTGAAGGATCGATTTTCCTGAATAAGCGCCGGAACATGGACCTCTTTTCATCGTAGGTTTTGTCGGAAAATCTGGATTTGGCAACATCCAAATAGGCCAGGCTCCAATCACCCAAACAAACCGTGTCTATCTTCTTGTTCCAGTCGCTTGAGGGTTTTCGCCGCATCTCGGCTTCCCACTCCGTTGCCTCTTTCTTCGTCGGGAACACTTTCTCCCGTCTCTGCCCTTCCTTCCGTACTTGGGCAATCCAATTCTGTCCTCTTTTGTATGGCATTGATAAACTCCTTTTCAAAGAACACGATACGCGATCCCAAGCGTATCCCACCTAATTCGCGATAGTATTTGCGAATTGTCTTTACGTCAAGACTTGTGTAATCAGCAATTTGTTTTGCGCTCAAGGCTTGACCGAGATTGATTTTGATTTGATCCATGATGCTCTGTTCCCTTTCCGGGTCCAGAGTAACATTTTCTTGTGAAGACGGTGTATAGAGCCTGTAATTGATTCTTTGGAAAGGTATTTGGATGGGGTGGCCAGCGCCTGAGCGGTGACCGTAATTATATCTCTGGGTAGGACCCTGTAAATTTTAAGATTTGTATTACATAACAGCATTAACGATCTTGTTGTTCTTTTTTTCCTCCTTTCTTTTCTAAATTTCTGCAGCCGAACAGCGTCGCCACATCTTATCGAACAATAGGCTTTTTCCTTTTCCGTCGGTTGATAAAAAAAGCTTCCACATCTGGGGCATTGACGGAATCGATTTGGCTTGAAATCCAGGTCTCGGATTATCTCGATAATGGCCAAGTCGACAATTCGCTTCAATGCTTTGAGTTCATTTCCCGGCTTTATTTTACGAAGACGGAATTTTTCATAAAATCGATTTGTTTTGGCATCGATCGTCAATTCGATTGATCCGCCAATTTTCCACAAAGGCATTTCCCATAATAATTTGGTGTTGTGAATGACTTTTTTTAGCCTGGCGCACAGATGCTTTTGAAGGCCGTTTATCAATTCATCGTTTTCAGCGCCTAACAAATCAGGGCAGCTTTCTTGATGTCCCGTCACAACAGACTTCAACAAATCGTGAATTTGGCGCACTAATTGGTCATTTTTTTTCTCTTTTAATTCGGCGTTGGCAAACTGAAAAAACAGGTCCAGCTGTTTCCGCCGCTCGCTGACAACCGATTTTTGCTTTTTTGATGTCCAATACCTGAGCATTTTTTCTCCGTGTAAGATTTTCCTTGACGAAGCACAAAAGAATGTGTATTTTTAATTCAAACGAAACGTTAATTATATTATATCAACGTTTCATAATTAAGCTTAGAATAACGATGTTTAAACACTATGTCAATAAGTTTTTATCATAAATTTCAATTATATCAAAAAGGAGAGACGATCAGACCAAATCATATGTTACCCAATTACAAAAATCATTTAAAAATGTTACACGAGGCAAATTGCCTGAAAATGTTACCTTTTTCTGATCCACGCTCTCTCCGACAAGGAGAGAAAAATGAGCGAAAAAGGTGTTTCATTTTTATCAGATGAAAATCAAGACTCCTCAGGAGACTTGAACAGCGCATTTAACCCGCCAGACAAAGCTTTCGAAAAATCAATTGAACCTCTTGAAATCGCAAATATTACGCATTTTTCAGGCATACCCGATTTCATAGACCCAACCCACTCACCTTACCCAATCATCGTCCAATCGCCGTCATCTCTGCAATGTATTGATGGCTGGGAAAAGATTGAACAGGCCAAAAGTCAAGGCGAAAGAGCCATCACCTGCGAAGTCATTCATATCCAGCGGGATTCAGAGATTAATGTAGCCATCTGGAAGGCTTCTGTTCGCACAATGCCGATGGGAGGTCGATGTATTTATCCAGAGGAGGTAAGAAATACATGTCGCCTGTTCATGATGCTTCGTGAGCCCGCTGATAGTTATGTGGTCTTTTCCCATGGCGGGGCCAGGCGAGGTGATCGCTATAATAATTGCCGCGAAAATAATATTCGCCTCGTGTTGGAAGATCGGCTGGGCAAAAAACCAAAAACAATAAATAAATACCTGAATCATGGCGAATTTATCTGTGATGAGGCTATGCAGGATTTAATTAATGCTCGCGTAACAAAAGGATTTTTCGAGGCGATCCAGAGAGATAAGCAAGGACTTATCGATGAACTGAAAGCCGAGCAAAAAAGCCTGACGAAATTGTCAATGCTGTGTCTGACAGAGTAATCTCCTGGTTTGAGGAGACTCAGACAAGCGACCCTGCTGAAATTATCATCCCCCAAAATGATCAGCAGAGCCCCCCTGCGACCGAAATTCAACCGCAGCAAAATAATGTGCCACCACCGCCTGCAAAACCAATAGATCACAAACACTGGAGCGGCAATCCCTCTGCGGCGCTGGAGAAACAGCCCACCGAAGATGAAATATGCCAAGAATTTATAGCTATCGGGCAATTGTTGATCGAGACAGCTGAAAACAAGGAGTTGATCGACTCAGGACCGCTTTCAAATTTTCTCTGCCCAGGCATACAGACAGCCCCTGCTCATACAACACCTAAAACACCTGTTGGCACAACAGAGTATTAGATCCGGAGGAACAGTGCTGATGGGTGAGTTTATAAACATATGTGCTGGGGCAGACGGCATCTCACTTCCTGATCCCCCGATAGAGGCACTGCTGCTTAACGTTTTGGGCCATTGCTCCAGTCCAAGTAAAATTAGGGCCGCAATGGAGATGTATCGCATGGCTAAACCAAAATATTTCATGCTCGATTCGAGTGGCTATCAAGTGCTTCAGGCTGAATTGAACTCAAAAAAGCTGTCGTTTAATCCTGACCTGCAGCCCAAATTCACAAAACATGAATTAAACATAGCACCCAAGCATGTAATGGAGTCAGTTTTGGTTTTTCAGCCTTACATACCGGACATTGTAGTTGGGCTCGATTATCCAATCAGAAAACTTAAAGACGTAGAGTCGCCGGAAGCAGAATTTTTCTAAAAAATAAATACAATGTCTCTTTGACAATTCAATCGACAGCCTGGTGGAAAGAGCTGTGTCCGCAGGTTAAATTTTTTGTGCCCATTCAATGCTACGATCTTGATCAGTTTGATATCTTCTGGGATCGAGTGGGCGGACTTGATCATGATGGAGTTTCGATGCCCATCAGAAATTTGGGGATCCCAGAGATTGCGCTGTTTTTGGTCAAATTTTATCAGCTCGGAATTAGGCGGGTACACTTGCTGGGAACTTCCAAGTTTTTTGCAATCGCGCTTTGCGCTTACATGGCGCGGCATGTGTTTGAATGGATTTCTCTTGACGCAAGCACTTGGAGAATTTCCGCCGATAAAGCTGGATTCTTAAATCCTTTTGATTTATCCCGCGAAAATCTTGCATCAACTGTAATAGCCAACCCTGAAATTGGCAAACGATTGTCCCTGTCCATATTGCAGAAATATCAGCTTTACTCAAATAATTGATTTGCCTTTCAAACAAAGAGTTTACCTGTTGCGACAACATAATTGGTGGGTATTGCAGAAGGCATTCCGTGAGCTTTATGATCACAGCATCGACATCATCCAGTTGGAAAAATTCCTGAAGACCAGAAGTAAACATCCGGCCAAGGTCGATGAACTTATCAATATCCTTTCCCTTGTAGATATGATGAAGGATTCTGACATTAGCCTGCTCCAAGACCTTATCGGTATTGGATTGAAAAAACAGAAATCGACATTCAGGCTGCAAACCGTATCTGTTTGACGGCCAACTTGGAAAGTAAAACGGAACACACTATTAAAGGATGATGTACTTTTCTTTATCTTTAAATCACGAGGAGGAACAATAATGAAAAAAAAGAATAATTTTGGAACCCGAGAGTGGTCGGGGAAATCATTTAACTGTTGCAAGGGCTGTTCACATGATTGCCTGTACTGTTATGCAAAAGCAAATGCTGTTCGTCGCAATCAAATCAAGGCGGATGAATGGCCAAATGAGCGCATTCAAGAAATGAAGGTGGCAATACGCCATAGAAAAAAATACAATTTTCAGGTCATGTTTCCAACGACACACGATATAACTCCGAATAATCTCGATGCGTGTATAACGAAATTGAGAAACCTGTTAATACCGGGCAACCGTGTGTTGGTGGTCAGCAAACCGCACATGGAATGTATTGAAAAGATATGTGAATTGCTTTGGGATTTCAAATCACAAATTTTGTTTCGATTTACAATCGGCGCCTGCGATGATCGGATCCTGTCATATTGGGAACCGAAGGCACCGGCTTATGCTGAACGAAAGCAATGTTTGATGTATGCATATAATGCTGGTTTTCAAACATCGGTCAGCGTTGAACCAATGCTTGATTCAGCTAATATAGACACCCTTATTGGCGAGCTTTTGCCGTACGTAACACATTCAATATGGGTAGGCACGCTGAACCACTCAGGACAATTTGGGAAGGTTTCGGATATGGTTTTGCAGCAGGCAATTAAGAAAATCAAGCGGGGGCAGACGAACAGCATTATTAAATCGATCTACCGGCGTTATAAGGATAATCCGCTGATTAAATGGAAGGCGGAAATCAAAGAGATAGTCGGTATTCCATTGGCGGAAAAGCCTGGTATGGATACCTAACCGACACACCTACTGGTAGGCAAATTTATGGGGCGATCTGAAAACAGGTTGCCCTATTTTTATTTTGAGAATCAAACTAATCGAGTCACCGCCATTACTGTGGAACTAAACATAAAGGACAAGCACTTATCCTTTAAATCCAAAATAAATAGTGGAGGGAAATGTAATGAAACAAGCACAATACACAAAGTCACTAACAATCTCCATGCCACCGGAGCATTACGAGCAGATCAAACAAATGACAGACGCTGATCAGATCAGCATGGGGGCCTGGGTACGAGATGCTGTTATTGCGGCATTGGAAAAACAACAACAAAAGGAGGACCTATCCAATGAGCAATAAAGAAATTGCGCTGTCTTATCGAAGTAAGGGGTTATCTATAATTCCAATATGGAGCCTGAAACAGATCGAGCGAAAGCCGCCATCATATTTTATACGGGAATTTAATAATGCGCTTGAAAAAAATAAAAAGAAGGAAAATCCATTGTCCGACGATGAAGTCTATCAAGATTATGTCACACGCGTTTGTAAAAGAGCTATTATAAACTGGACGCCATTTCAAAAAAGACTGCCGACCGAACAAGAGGTATCCACATGGTTTGATAAATGGCCAGATGCAAACATCGGCATTGTTACAGGCAAGATTTCAGGGTTTGTCGTCTTTGATCTCGATTCTGATCATGCCGTCCAATACGCCGAAGACGAAGGCGGATTCCCTGATACTCCTATGGTCAAAACCGGTAAAGGCAGTCATGCTTATGTTCAGCACCCAGGTTTTGAAATCAGAAATGACGTCAATAAAAAACTGGATATAGATATACGTGCTGACGGCGGTTATGTGGTAGCCCCTCCATCTATACACGGTTCGGGCAACCATTACCAATGGGAGGACTGTTCATCGATTTTTGATATGCAACCGGCCCCCTGCGAGCCCTGGATGATCGATTACCTGAAAGACATCACAAAAAACTCAAGCAAGTCCACTAAGAAAGAACCTCCTAAACCTTCTAAAACCGTCGATACAGCGAGTAAAAGCGGAGGCCAAGGTGATTATGCGGACATCCTGAAAAACGGTGCTGTAGAAGGCATGAGAAATCATACAGCCACCAAACTCATCGGTCATTTGCTCGGCAAGGGTAATGATGAAGCTATGGTTTGGGAACTGGTCAGGCAATGGAACGCTGGTAAAAACAATCCACCGCTTGATGAAACCGAACTTCGAAAATCATTTGATTCTATAACAAAGCTACACGACAAGAATGGAAAAAAGGAGTCGGAAAAGAAAGATATCGATGTAAAACAGTTTCTGGATACCCAATCAAAGGTTGTAGCAGAATACGATGAACAATATTTCAGGGTTCCCTTTGCTGGTCCTCTGCTTCCTATCATGGAATCGAAAATGAACGGTGGTTTGATTGGGGGCCGGACATATGTGATTGGTGGAATACCTTCTGCATGCAAAACCGCTTTGGCTAATAATGTGGCTGATAACATTTGCTTGAATGGTCACCCGGTTTTGTTTTTCAGTTATGACGATGGTCGTACCGAGCTTCGATACAGATCTTATTCTCGTTTTAGCGGATTTGATATTGAAGAGTTTAACAATCGTAAACTCTCGAAATCAGATGTGGAGGCTATCTACCGTAACGACTCAATTTCATCCATCAGCAAATTGAAATACACGGTTCAGGAAATATTGAAGGTTGAGGACTGGGCCCAGTTGATCGATAAAATCCATGCCCGCCACAAAAAAGCACCTGTGGTTATGATTGATTATCTTCGCAAAGTGAAAACCGAAAGCAATCGAATGGATGAGCGTCTGCGCGTTGATGAAATATTGTCAGCCCTAACAAACATGGCAAAGATTTACAATATACCGGTGTTGGTTATCTCTGAACTGGCAAGGGATTCGTATAAAACAGGTCAACGATTAAGTATGGCTTCTTTTAAGGAATCGGGCACTATCGAGTATGAGGCATCATGGTTGGGCATTTTGGCTGCCGTAGAAGACGATGGCTGCACTTTGAAACACGATTGGGAGCGCATCATCAATCATGACGGCAATATCGATCTGATCGTCTTCAAAGTGAAACGTGGTACCGGCCAGACTGGCAGGATCTCGCTCAAGCTGGACAAATCTAAAATGACGGTTCGGGACCGGATCGAAGCGACCAGTGCGAACAGCGTCACACTATTGATGAAAAAATCAAAATTCAATTAAGGAGAACTATATGGATGACAGTAGACCAGTCGAACGAGATATTTAATGAAATTCAAGCATATTACGATTCTATCCAATCACCGAAATATCGTCACACCGATTTAGATACCCTGAAAGAACAATTCGAGCTGCTCCAAGGTTTGAAAGGTGATCTGGGTCATGACAAGGCATACGCCAAGTTGGTCAACGCCATGTGCCAAGTCATCGCCAAGTTGGAAGAATCTAAAAGGCTTTCCAACATGCCCAACGACCGCATCTGGTCGAATCTATCTGAAAGGGGCATGAATAAAGCGATCCCGGCGATCATGAAACGTCGCGGTCAATCATGGCCAGTGGAATACACGGATCGATGGGGAAACACTTGCCATGTCAGCAATGGCCATTGGCAAACTAAAAACTATCGAGTCATGGATGTTGTCGGCTACATGTTTCTAATGAAGATGGGCGGTGATTGCCTGCCGAAAAACGAGACCCCCATCTTCAATGACCTTCACGATATCCAACAGCTGGAAAAACAACTGAACGGCGGGGCCACTAATGTCCTTTCCTCTGGGCACCGTCACTATATCCGTTTCACAGACGACCAGTTCAGGCAATTTTCCGGTCTTAAGATGAGTTCAACGCAAATCAAGGATCTGCTATTGGAAACGTCGAGGGTGGAATTCAAACTGACATTCCCGGTTCGATTGAAGTCCACAGGGTCAAAGGAAAACACCCACCGCATGAATTATTACAGCAGGTTCTTCGAGCTGGCTGATGAAGAATTGAGTAAGAAAAGCAACGGCGTGGTATTGGCCAGGCGTTACACGATTAATTTTAACACGCTGCTCGGGGAACTGTTCGTTAACAACCTTCTGGCAAAATTCAATGATAAAATCGATATGCGTTTCTATCTGTTGCCGGACTCAGCACAGATTTTCTATCGGAGGGCGCTGGTTCATCATGATTACAAGACGCCATCGTTCAACCTGGCCACCATTGCCGAATATGCTGGTTTATCTGATCGAAACCTGTGGAATCTTGTCACCACCGTCGAAAACAACATTCTGAAACCGCTAATCGAATACGGGTATATCGATTCCTATGAAAAGGTTTGTGATGATCCGAAAGCACCGAAATATACCCTCCGCAGATCTTTTACCAATAATACCGGGGAATCGGGGGAGGAGGTAGGGTCGGTAAAGGATGAAGCAGGGTCGGTAAAGGATGTGGTAGGGTCGGTAAAGAAAAATCGATATTAACTGGATGAAATAGTTAAAGATCCGAAAAACACATGATATTATATGATATAATATGGGCGTCAAGGCCTCCCTGGCGGGAAGCCTTGCCTGAACCATTTTAATTTTTAGTTGATTAGTTATTAATGGATGAGAGTAAAAGCAAGTACATGTATTGAAGTATATTCGATTGCTTTTAATCTAAGGTCGAGATGGATGAGTTGAGATGAAAAGCAAATAAATCAAAATTCAAATGGTCAAAGGAGATATAGGTGACTGCTGCTTCTTTTAGAATTCAACGCATTTGAAAGTACTTCTTAGACATCAAAATTTTTTCACGTCATAGATTACAATAAGCGCTCATATACAATATTTACATTTAAAAAGAAGATCCGGATCTGCGGGTTTATAGAGGGACAAACGAACTGCTTAAAAAAACGTTCTGAAAAACTTTTTGCATTTTCCAAAACAGTTGAAAATATTTTACAAACTATTTTTTTCAGGCGGCAATAATTATCGATTCCAGAGATGATATCCCTCCCCAAGAGATCTCCTTCCCAGGCGGTCATCAGCGCGTTTAGGATGGTGATTTGGGCATAGATGATCGCTCTTTAGATACCGGAGGATGTTTTAACCAGGTCAATGTGATGATGTGTCCTGGCTTAAACTTGAGTTGACGGAATTGGAAAGTGTGTTGAAACTTCGATTGAAAAAATGATATCACAAATTTTTAGAAGTCTCGCGAAAGTGCGTATACGTTTACAGTATATGCAAAAAATTAGAGCGCCAGATAGTTGGTTTTTGTTGGAGTAATATGCAATTTTGAAAGCGTACATTCATTTAGACTTTAATATCGGAAATCATACTTTTTTCATTCTCATCTTGATCCGTTTGTGGATTAATCTCACGCCAAATCTCACGTTGTTTTGCCCATAAAGTTCTTATTCTATCCCAAGTCCATCGTTGTTGATTTCTGTGTTCTTCGATAATCTTATCCACGTCTCTTAATTCTCTTTTTTGCGGTCCTGTTTTGCCTTTTAAAATTTCAATCTTAATTTCTAATTTCGATTTAGCTCCCCCTGATATTGGCCCTTGTTTTTCAATCTTTAAATTCTCTATTTCCATTATTAAAGACTTTAGCTCCAAGTTTTTGTCACGTCTTTCTTGTATTAGGAATTTTAACCTTTCAACTAACCGGTACAGATCGTTACTCAACTCTTTACGAGTCTCAATGATATCCCGGAATTGTTTCTGGAGGGGAGTGTCCATTGTAAAAATCTTTAAGAGATTAAAATTATCCAACTCTGCCGGGTCAATGGCAATCCCCATCCCCAGCCATAACGTTTCAGTTTAGCGCCAGTAATTCATCAAATCAGTATTATTGTTAGACACATCTATTACCCTTGTGCGAATACACTTTTCGATGATTGTCCTTAAGAAACCTAAACGAAATTTGGCCGGACTGGTGATATATCGAGAAAATACATGCAAAATGGCTAAATTTCAGATATGTAGATGGTACTCCAACTCTGACAAAACTACAGATATCATAATTCACCGGTTTCAAGTCAAGGAAATATTGAATTTAATTATTGTAAATCCGTTTGCATCCAGATTCAACAACGGCACCCCACCCCCCTGTGAGTCATGATCATTAAGTGACAGCGATGGTTACACTAACGATAATCAACTAAACATCCGTTCCGGTTTTCAAGGTAAATCCAGGTTCTGATAGCACTGAAAATTTCTATTTGAAAAGCAAAATCAAAATAATGTCACAAACATTGTTGATAATGGCGGCGCTGTGATTAAAAATATCATTCCCCAAAGAAAGGTCATGATAAATCAATAGGATTTTTCTTGGATGCCCATTATCTGAGCATTTGTCATAAATAAATTGGCTGTTTAAATTCTGACAAAAACCGGGTATAGATTCCGTCATGCTCCAAAACACATTCCTACACATCCAAGGCATCGGCGAAATAACCGAACAGTGACTCTGGGAATCAGGAATCAGGGATTGGGATGCATTTTCCGATGATATTTCAATTCCATTATCCGGTAGCCGTAAATATTTTTTAAAAAAGGCATCGGAGAATCCAAACGACATTTATATAAAGAAATCCGGGATATTTTTCAAAGCTATTGCCATCAAACCAATCCTGGCGATTATTCCCAGAATTCAGAGATTCCACAGCATATCTGGATATTGAAACCACAGGACTGGATAGCTATTTCAACGATATTACCACAATCGCCCTTTATGACGGCGAATCTATCCAAACCTATGTACAGGGGCAAAACCTGGAAGATTTTATCGAGGACATTCAGAAATACAAAGTTATTGTCAGCTACAACGGCAAAAGTTTTGATATCCCTTTCATTGAGCACTATTTCAATATCCGACTCGACCATGCCCATATCGATTTGCGTTACGTCCTATATAGTCTTGGTTTCAGGGGCGGTCTGAAGGGATGCGAAAGACAGCTGGGTATGGACAGGGGTGATTTGAGTGATATTGATGGTTTTTTTGCTGTGTTGCTGTGGGAGGAATTTATAAAGACTAAAAACCAACAAACACTTGGAAGAAATAAATTATTCAGTTAAGCATCGGTGTACAATTTACAATCAAAAACCAGATCCCGATCTGCAGATCATACC
>CAWGCM010000009.1:0-395639 GCA_963821065.1 uncultured delta proteobacterium
CGATATGTCAAACAGGAAATTCCGATAGAATTGAGACGATATTGGGATTTTTCCGATAGGCTGAGGCGCAACCCGGTTACCGCACTGGCGGAAGCGTGATGTTGAAGGGATTACATGAGCGGCGCAATAAAGATTGTGACTATTCCTTCCGGTCATTCGGGTTGATAGAAGGCATTGCCGTCACTCATGGTTTAATTTAGTTCATCTATTCCCCTGTGGTGGTCAGAAGAAAATTAAGCATGGCCTGGCACGACGGTGAGGCGATCCGCAGCTTATTCCGGATCAGGAAAAAGTTTCGAGACATCGAAAGTCCCTTGACCTTCAAAGCTTTGAGGATTCCGGCTTTCAACTCCGTGTCAATGGCTCTTGCTGAGAGGATAGACAGGCCAAGGCCTGATTTGATACCTTCTTTAACAGCCGTCGATGAGCCGAACCGGGCGGAGACTTGAAGGGCGTTGGTGCCGTCCTCACCGGATTCACGTAGATAGGCTTCCAGGATCTTCAAGGTTCCAGAGCCTTCTTCCCGCAGTATGAATGGTGTTTCCCTCAGTTCCTTCAGGGAGACGGCCTTTCGCCGAGTCCACGGGTGCTGAACAGGAATGGCAAGAACCAATTCGTCCTTCCAGAGTTGTTGGCATAAGATGTTTGGGTGTGAACTTTTTGATCCGATAACGCCTATCTCAAGTTGGCCCGTCAGGACACGATTTTCAATTTCACCGCTGTCTGCGATTGTCAGTTTCACCGATAAATGCGGATACTTTTTGTTGAATCTACCGATAAGATCCGGAAGAATATATTCTCCGGGAATGGTGCTGCCGCCCATGGAAATCTCTCCCTGTTCCAGTCCCAGGAATTTCTCTATCTCCAATTGGGCCGTCTCTTTCATTTCCAGAAGAAGGGTGGCATGTTTGTGCAGAAGTTCACCGGCAGCAGTGGGAATTACTTTTCTACCCAGGCGGTCAAGCAGCCGGGTACCAATCTTTTTTTCAAGTGAGGCGATCCTTTCACTTACCGATGCCTGAACCAGAAAAACTGCTTCGGCAGCCTTAGAAAAACTTTCCAGTTCAACAACTTTGCAAAAAATTTCAAGCTCGCGAAAACTGAAATCAATGGTCAACATTTTCGGATTCTTCCTTATTTGGGTGGCTGTTATTTTTCCAAAAGAGACATGGATTGCAACCGATAGTCCTCATTCGGTAAAAATAAGACGGATACCAGATATAGTGGTCCGTCTTTCAGCCATCAAATTTGTGGTACATTGAGAGTATACAACTTATTGGAATCAATGAGATTATTTCAGATATCGTACTGATACATGCAACCTATCTTATTTTTGCGGTTGCTGTCAAATCGGAGTCCCGAAAAATAAGGTCTTAGGCAAATAAAAAGGTCAAATCCAGGTGATCGGATTCGCCCTATGAGCTGTGATTACAAAATAATATCCAAAGCGGATGCTTACTGAATATCGGCTGAATCACAGAAGTAGTGCATATCTGGGACGTAGCCATTGAAAAAATGGATATCACAAAAATTTTCGGGCTTCGAAAATCTGTTGTACGGGTATCAAAGATTTTTGAACTTCAAATATGGTTGTGTTACTCAGAGATATCACAGCTTTTGCCCAATGAGAGACGACCACAAGATATAGACATTGGAAGATGAGTTTTAAAACTTCCCCAAAACCTTTTGGGTTTTGCCAAGCCAGTAATCCATACCCATGTCCTGAAAATTCTCTTCTGCCTTTTTCAGATATTCCAGAGCTTTATCACGCTGACCTGAAATACTATACAGTTCACCCAGAAAAAGGTAACCTACAGAATAGTAAGGTTTCATCTTTAGATTTTTTAAGATTTCGATTCCTTTCCAGATATGTTCCACGGCTTTATCATTCTGCAGTGAATCCTTTTTCGCGTAGGTTCTGCCTCATCTCATCGAGGAGGAAGGGGCCGTACTCCTGGGATCCGGCCGGACAGCAGAAAGGGAAGCCTTTATCGAGACCGCCTGCCGTTCGGTGTTACAGTTGACACATCACTTGAAAGAAGCATCGATGATTGCAGTTTCGATGGAGCACTTCGATCAGGCAAGCTTTTTCGGTGAGCCCTCCGGCGGCCAACCTTCTTTTTGCACAGCGGAGAGGAAATCGTCCTGAAGGGCGAGTGCCGCTTCACGGTAGCGCCGCCTGCAGAAATCGATAATCGGGAAAACAGTTTCTTCTTCTGTGCAGGAGGTGATCGCAGTCTCAAACAAGCGTTGACCCCGGTCCATGTCGGACAGCCCGCCTTCGGTATAGGACTTCACCAAGCCGCGGAGGTCATTCTTTTCACGCAACCCATCTTTGACTTTTCCTATGGCTTCGAGCAGGTCGGCGGCCCGTTCGAGCGCGGTCCATGCCGGCGTACGCCGGGCATCTTGACGCCAGATCGATTGCCTGCGCTTTTCAATCACCGTCCCTGCCGCAGCGAGATCGCCGGCGACGATATGTTCGACGGCCATTCGAAGCAGCCTCCGCTCCTCGAAGGGGAAGGTGTCCCGTTCTCCCGGGTTGAAATCCTTCGGCATGATCTCGGGCAGACGGAGTCCGATCTCGATCGCCTGCGCGAGTTCGATATAGTTTTCCCTCAGGCCGGTGTCCGAGCGCATCCGTTCGCACGCCGTGTAAACGATGTTTTTCGCTTCCGCAACGGCCCTGGAAACGGCGCTGAGCGCATCGGGTGCTTCGCCGGGCAGGTCGAAAATGAACTCGCTGAACAGCATGTATTCGGCCGCCTTCGCTTGGATCGATTTCCACTTGCGCCCGTCGGCTGCCGGTTTGAATCCGACGGCGGAACCTAACAACCGCAGCAACTCTTCAAGACACCCGGGTGTGCCGTCAACAGCCTTCGCCTTGGCCTTGTCACACAGCGCGAGGGCGATTACGTCCGCAGGGTTTTCAGTTCGGAAAACATCGTTCAGAAGCGGCCACTGTTGATTTTTCTCCAGGCCGTCGAGAAGTGCGACATCCGGCCGTCCCTCACGGAACATTCGTGTGATTTCATCGGCTTTCTCAGGCATGGCCTGCCGGGCCAAGGATTCGATCTTCTGGTCTTCGGTATTCCTGAAGGACAAACCCCACCACCGCCAAATCGCGAGATCAATTCCCTAAAGCCTCTGGTACCTGCAATCGGTCCGACAAAACCTAACATCATTCTCATCAATGCCGACGATTTAGGTTATGGAGATTTAGGTTCATATGGGGCGCAGGCAGTAAAAACGCCAAATCTTGATCGACTTGCCCAAGAAGGAGTACGATTTACCGATTTTTATTCATGCAACGGGCTTTGCACACCTTCGCGTACCGGGCTTCTGACAGGAAGGTACCCTCAGCGTATTGGAATGCACTGGGTTCTGTGGATGGAGGATTTACCCTTCATGCAACGAATGCTAAGGAAATTAGGTCCGATTGTCCGAAAAGTGGGAGGATCAGATATCGGTGCTGACTGCGAAGTGCGAGGGTTACCGGAAGACGAAATCACCCTCGCTGAAGCTCTTCGCGAAGGAGGATACCAGACGGGTATCATTGGGAAATGGCACCAGGGTGATTTCCGGTTTCTTGCTGAGTACCATCCTCTCAATCACGGATTTGATTACTTTTATGGAATGCCTTGGGATCATGAGGAGTGGCCATGCCCGCTTTATGAAAACCATGATGTTATTCTGGAAGAGTGGAAAGATCTAGCTGATATGCACCAGGCATTGGCTGACGCGGCTATGTATTTTGTAAAAAAGGCTTCAGAAAAAGATAGGCCATTTTTTCTGTACTATGCCCCCCCAGATCCGCATAGGCCGCTTTTCCCATCACAAGAGTTTAAAGGTACCTCGTCCGGGGGACTGTACGGAGACGTTGTAGAAGAAATGGATGCCAATGTGGGTCAACTACTTGACCTGCTAACAAAAAAAGGGCTCTATGAGAATACCGTGGTTATCTTTACGAGCGATAACGGGCCGTGGTTTCAAGGTAGTACAGGTGGGCAGCGCGGTCGTAAGGGCCAGAGTTACGAAGGTGGTTTCAACGTGCCCATGATTGCGCGTTGGCCGGGACGAATTCCACCGGGTAGCGTTTCCAACCAACCTGCGATGAACATTGATTTCCTGCCCACGCTATTGTCTATTGCTGGAGTTGATGTACCACAGGATCGTATCATTGATGGAAAAAACATCACCGGATTGCTCACCGGTCAACAACAGGAAACACCCCACAAGATGCTCTATTTCTATCATCATGCCGAATTGGAGGGCGTGCGTTCAGGAAAATGGAAATTCTATAAAGAGATCAGTACCTATACTTATCCTGTTCCAGTTGATAAATGGCATTTTGGAGCTATACAGCATCGGTCATGGTTGTACAATCTGGAAACAGATCCAACGGAAAGCTATCCGTTGAATGCACACTATCCTGAGGTTGTGACAAAGTTGGCGGAAGAGATGGATCAGTGGCAAAAGGCAATGGAAGAAGACCCCCTGGGAATGCTAATAAAACAAGATGACCGTAAATAATAAATTGCTTTCGTGCTTGTATATTTATTGGACATAGTACTTTCAAGACTACTTGCCATAGTTCAATTTATCAATTATTCAAGAATAATATCGATATTCCACAATCTTTTGTTTTCCGATAATGTCATTTTCCAACCCTATTTCCAACCCTCAAACTCCATTTCAAAAAATAATTCATATTCTGGGCTTATAGAATTTGCAATAATCAAAATTAAGATTTTCTTGACTTGACAGTTACCGATTATGATATCAGTACTCCTACCTGAGTTGATGTTACATCTATATATCTGTAATTTTGGTCAATTTGTGATAATGCCAAATTACATGCAGTTTGATATTTATCAAATTTTCTTAAATAAATGGATTTTTTCTAAAATACGGTAATAAATAACGGCTGTTTAGTAACTAATGTTGTGGGAAGACATCATGAGCATTGCTAAATTGACTACCGGCTTAACTATAGGCGAGCATGTAATATTATTTTCTTACGAAAGCGCATCCTTGTCGTATCCAAAAGGTGGTATCTTAAACTGTTTTCAGTTGGAGGACAAATCATTCTGGTTCCGGCCCACCAATGGCTATGGTCCTCCGGTGATCATACTGCACGACATTACCGGAGGTATAACAAGAATATGGTGAGGGACCTGTTGACTCAAACGTTTGAAATGCTGTATTTTACTTATTTTTTCCAAGTAATAACGTTGCCTATTTTGTTCTTCAGGACCCTTCCTTTCCGTCTTCGGCCATTGAGGAAGAAGAAGGTTTGGTCCAGCGAATCGGAACACGAAAAGAAGAGAGGCGCAACCGGAGCAGTAATTAACTATTTTCTACGCAATGAATTGGCTGCAATACAGAGAGGAAAGATTAGGCGTATTGGTACCAGTTGCCTTTTCGTAGCTTAAAAGATATCCGATCAATAAACACATCAGAAAGCCTGAAATGGCGGTCGATCCCTGTCCAGGCAAAGGTGTATTCGGCCAGAAAATAGGTGGTAGGTCGCCATACACTGGAAGACGATTGCCCGCTGTTTCGCATGCTTAAAATGATTAATAAGCGAGGAACGGATATGATCGATGGTAAGTTCATTCTCAACTTTACTCCAACTGGTTTGATCCCTACAAAAGAAATGACAGATAAAGTGCCTATTTCTCCTGAAGAAATCGTGGAAGATGTGCTTGAGGCTGCACAGCTTGGGGCCAATATGGTTCACCTGCATGAGCGTAAACCGGATATGTCGCTCCTCCTTATTATTTCAACCTCATATTGGGAAATATTGCGTGTGCCCAGGCAGATATGCTTTCCCTTAGTCTCATGATCAAAGAATTGCCGGAGTCTTCCATATGGTCGGTTGGCGGTGTAGGTGACTCGCAGTTTCAAATGAATGCTATGTCAATTATCGCTGGTGGTGGTGTAAGAGTCGGTTCTAGAAGATAACATCTGGTATGACAAAGATCGAACAAAACTGGCATCAAATAAAGACCTTATTGAGCGAATCTCATTAATTGCCAATGCTATTGGTACGGAACCATATTCCCAGAAAGAAGCACGAAAATTATTACTGCCTTAAGGAATTTTTATGATACATAAACTCTATTCCATCGTTGTCCCGGTATATAAAAGTGAACGTTTCCTGCAAGAACTCTACGAAAGAACACGTTCAGTTTTCCACCACATTAATGAGGCTTTTGAACTGATTCTGGTAGAAGATTGTGGTGGTGATAATTCTTGGGAATTAATGAAATCTCTGCGTAACCATGACGAACGCGTAAAAATTATCCGTCTGACAAAAAATTTTGGACAACATAATGCCCTCATGTGCGGTTTTTCCCTGGCTTCTGGTGATTTTATTATTACTATGGATGACGATCTCCAGACTCCACCAGAAGAGATCCCAAAACTTATCAGTAGAATAAAAGATTCTGATTTTGATGTCATCTATGGCATTTCACCAGAAAAAAAGCATCCTCATATTCGCAATATCGGAAGTTATGCCTACAGATATCTTGTGTCCTCAATCTTTAAACAGATGCCTCGGTTTCGATTAAGTAATTTCAGGATAATCCGTAAAGATGTGATTAAGCACATTTTAAAATTCCCCACCCCGAACCCCCTGGTGGGCCTCCTCATTCTGAAGGTGACGGATCGCATCGGAAGCGTGGAAACAGAGCATCATCAACGCAAGTATGGAAAAACAACGTACAATCCAGTGAAACTCATCCAACATTTATTGAACGGGATAATTTTACACAGCACACTGCCGTTAAAAGGGATATGTCTTCTCGGGATTTTTACATCCATCCTATCTGTAGTGATGGGTCTGTATTATTTATTTCTATATATTACCCGGCAGATAGGAGTTCACTGGTGGATAACCATTATTTTATTGATTCTATTCTTTTTCGGAATCCTCATGTTCTCCGTAGGAATCATTGGAGAATATCTTTTGCGCATTATCCAGGAAGTTAGCAAGACACCAATTTATCTGATCAAAGACCAGGATGTATAACTTATGAAAAAAATCGCACTTGCAGGTTCAACGCAGCTTGCCCGCCGGCTTATCTACTATATCCAAGAAATCGGTTATGGCCAGATTGCCGGAATGTTTGATGATTTTGAGAAAGACGGCTCAATGAAATATGATCACCAAATTTTAGGTAAACTCAATGATATTGAAACGTTGTACAAAAGGGGTTGTTTTGATGAAATTATGGTTGCCATAGGGTATAACAATATTGCATTCCGAAAGAAAATTTTTTCCACTCTAAAAAAACAAGCCATTCCTGTTGGTACATTTGTGCACCCAACAGCCTATGTTGCAGACTCAGCAAAAATTGGTGAAGGCTGCATTTTGTTGATAAATTGTATTGTCGAAATGAATACAGTTCTTCGTGAAAATATATTTTTATCATCATCGTGCTACGTTTCACACGATGTAAGAATTGGAGCCCATACATACTGCGCCCCATCTCTTAACATTGCTGGTAATTCAACTATTGGAGAAGGCTGTTTTCTGGGGATAAACACAACAACGGTCAATGGGGTACGTGTAGGTAATAATGTAAAAATCGGAGCTGGCTCAGTCATTATAAAAGACATTCCTTCAAATGTTCTGGTTGCAGGTGTCCCTGCTGTGGTTAGGAAAGAATTTTAATAATATGTCCTTAAAATATAATTAAATTCTCGCAGAGGGGAGTATTTAAACGAGGTTCCACCATTTCTTTAAACAGCTATATAAAGTTTCAGACATTGGAACGCGGGCAGATTGAACCTGCCCGCCTTTGCGTTTACGATTTCGAAGCGTTACAGTTCGTAACTCAAAATTAGCAATTATATTATTTTGTCCTGTTCCAAATATAATCTCCTGCCTCTTTTGCACCAACGTTAAACAGTAAATCAATAATAGATAAATTAGGAATGTATTGCCCGTATAATTGCCTGTAAGGTGGATAACCATATTTCTGGAATTCCAACTTGATACCGTTAGAATGAAAAATAGCCTGGTTTTTAATATAATTTTGTGCTGTAAAACCAGAGATATAATGATCTGCACCCACCTCTTTACATATATAGACCAGACGTTCGACTTTATCGCTGGCTTTCACGTTCAGGTCGCTGCACAGGATTATTTCCACATCTAATTCTAATAATTTTATAACCTGGACTAACAAGTCCATATCTAAATCTAAAATATAACGATATTCTCTGTTCATAATCGTTAGAATTTCCTCAGACAAATCGAAATGCGGTGACTTTCCGTACGCCTGGGAAATTGAATTTGTAATTTTTCTATTCCACTTTTGATTATTATCAATTTTCGTATCTCTTATAATTTGATTATGGAATCCTTTTGTCAGCACAGGTACGGTTATCCACTGTGGACCGTTTGCCGTTTTAATTCTGTTTCTATTCCTCCAACCGTGTTTATCAAACGATACATCGTCATATAAGATAAATTTATCCACTCGCTCCAAAATATGGAAGACCCCTCTCCAAGGCAAAAAGCTTGGTTGGAGAATTGCACACTTCAATATTTCTCTATCCCTTTGTTTGTAAGTTTATCCATTATTTTTCCGTATCCAAAATCCCATTTCAAGTCTGACCAATTATACAATTTTTCAAATTCGATTTTGTTATACCGAATCACCGTCTCAGAGATGCATTACTCATTGATATTGCCTATAACTAACCTGTCATGCCAGTCGGGTGCACAAAACTTTATACTGCCATTTAAGGATGTCCTAATCGCCAGATGATGACAAAAAATATTTAAGAAAATTGGGTAACACTCCTGAGTGTAAAAATCAATTAAAACGAAAGGAGTGAGCCCATGAGAAAGAAAGGTAAAAACAAAGGCAGAGCGGGGAAATCCAAACGAAGGACCCAGCCTTACCCTTACGAATTTCGGATAAAGATGGTGCGTCTGTATCTTTGGGACAATGGCGGTAACCTCAATCACCGGGCGGTCAACCAGGTGCTGGAAGAAGCCTTTGTGATTTCGATTAACAGTCCGCCGAATACGTCCCAATACAATGGGGCGATCGAGCACACCCAAGGTGAGTTCAAAGATTATCTGCGTCGTTGGGAACCGGAATATTTTTATCGCTCCAAGGGGCAGGGAATTAAAACTTTATCCGCCGCAGGAGGACTCGTCCCCCGCCGGCGAATTAAAGTTTCCAGTACCATTACCGATATAGTAAAAAGAAAAATTTTTTAAGCAGGGCTATAACCTACCCTGCTCTATTTATAAAAGGTCATGTACCGGAGTTACGAACTGATTACCAAATAGGGTTAAGGCAGACCGGAGGAAAAAAGATGATGTTTGCGATGCCTTTGTACGAGGTGCGATATCATGACCGAAAACAGTGGCAAGAGATCTCTGAGATCGAACTCATGGATGGATTATACAAAATCTATCAAAAGGTAACCCCGGCAATAAAGGAAATGATAAGAGGAGAAAAAATAGTTACTCCCGAAGCTGTTTACCGGCTGAAATTGAAAGGGGGCAGGCACCCGGAACTGCCCACAACTTAATTCCCGTCTCCCAAAACTCACATCCCGATAATCTATGGTTAAAATTCAGCTAATTCCAAGAACCTACGCTATTTCTTTTCGATTCATTTCTGACCAGAACAATTGATTGTTTTTCTAAAGTGCAATGTCCCACCGCCAATATTTGGACCTGGATTCCACCTGTATCCCGGACCAAGATTTTTCCCAATGGAATTAAACACATCAGCATCTGATGTCCAATCGGTTTCGGATAATTTCATCTGTGTCCAGATCAGGGTCTCCTGTGTATTGAGTTCTCGAACCCCTTCTTTTATTGCGGTTATACTGGCGGAGTCAGATAGAAGGTCGAATTTTTTTATAGTGACTGAGAGAAAAACGCTTATAATGACCAAAACAGCCATCAATTCAATCAGGGTAAAGCCTTTCCGATTACCGATCAGATTATCATTCATCATAGTCAATTTTTTCCATCTCATGAGGTCCAAATGAGCATTCTGCGTGGAAATGCAATTTTTTTAGCTCGACTTTATGCTGCTAAAAATATGCAAAAAATGAGCCAAAGGGGAGCTTATCAATAAAGTATCTTAATTTCAATTGGTTATTTATCTAATTATTTTACAAATAGTATGCAAAACTATCACGTATTAAAATAATTTATAAATATTTTTAATAGCTTGATTCAAGTTCCTAAAATTGCTGCGCCATAATCAGGGCCGTTTTTTTTAAGAAATCTTCTAGTTCTATCACCCATTGCTTGATTTCTGGAATTGATAAAACTGATCACATTGTGAAATAAATTTCCTATTTTTCAGGTGCTTTTTCCCAAAACGATTAGCCGCGCCTCTGATAGCATCAAACTAACTATCCATTATTACAATTGTTTTTAAAATTTATGTTTCAGTCAAAATTTGCATGCTTTTTGCTTCCTATCATCTTACCCGGGATGGAACAAAAAATAGCAGTTGGTCAAAAAACATATTCTTAAACCTTAAAAATTCCGGGCAAGGAAACAGTTTATGAAAATCGTTAACCAAGAAAATAGTTTTGATAAAAGAATCAAACCGAGAAAGCTTTCTTCCGAAAGCATTTTCTTCGCCTCAAAGAACGGATTTTATGAAGGCAGACTTAATAATTTTAGTCGGTATGGCCTATTTATAGAAACAACAGCTTCCTTGTGTGTGGGAGAAATTATCACCATCGCCTTGCCGCATTTAAGTGGCAAGAAGATAAAGTGCAAAGGACAGATCATATGGCGCAACAGGGCCGGATGTGGGATCGAATTGTTTAGAAAACGTCACAATACAAGTTTTAGAATCATCAAATGAGGTTGGAATTTAGACAAATCTATAAAGGCGAAGTTTATGTAAAAAATTTCCTGGAAACATTTTTAAAAAGCGGTATAAAAAAGTTGGATTTTTAGCAATTACGGCATATATAGTATACCAAATTATATTCTGTCTCAGGTGATAGCACAAGGTTGCCTGAAAACTATATATTCTCAATGAATCGCAAGCTCATACTGTTTTGGTTTATTGGAAAAATCCGAAAAGATATAGACTCGTGCATTAAACGAGTTGATGGAGTTATGCCTTCTAATGTACCTTGCCCATTATAATCTTACACTAAAGCCTTTTGAGGAAAGCCCGGACCCAAGATTTTTTTGGCTCAGTGAAAAACACAAGGAAGCCCTTGCCTGCTTAAAATATGGTATTCAAGAAAATAAAGCATTCCTTCTGCTTAATGGCGATATAGGGACTGGAAAAACCTCACTGATCAATTATCTTTTACACGACAATGAACAAGATGCCATTGTAGCAACTCTTCCGGATCCTGACCTTAAAATTTCCGACTTTTTCAAATTGCTTTCAAAAGAATTTAATATTGACATAGGTTTTGACAGCAAGGGAGATTTTCTAATCCAATTCGAACACTTTCTGTACAATACCTATTCAGAGGAAAAAAGGGCACTACTGATAATAGACGAGGCCCAAAGACTGAACCAGCAACTTCTGGAACAAATACGTCTTTTATCCAATATAGAGAGAAAGGATGTTAAGTTAATCAATATTTTTTTTGTAGGTCAGAATGAAGTCATTGATATGATAAAGGATGAAAAAAACAAGGCATTACGTCAAAGACTTACCGTACATTATACTATTGAACCCTTGACGGAACCTGAAACCCAGGAGTACATCCTACATCGCCTCAGGGTTGCGGGATCCAGGACAGACATTTTCAGCTCTGAAGCTGTTCATGAAATATTTTCATTTTCCAAAGGCTACCCTCGATTGATCAATATCATTTGTGATCGAGCACTCTTGACCGGTTATGTTTCAGAAACAAAAACAATTTCTGGGACAATTGTTAAAAAATGTGCCGATGACTTAAAGATCCTTGTGGAATGAAGTGGCGTTCGAAAATGAACCGCCCCGCTGCCACGCCCCGGGTAACAGGATCTCCGCTTCGCTGCGACAAGCAACGGGGTATCCATTCGCACAATATTGATAATTGCCCCAAGGGGTGGGGAATTAAACCTTCATTCGCCTCAGGGGCGCTTGTCCGCCGGCGAATTATATATGCTTGCGGTGAATAAAATCTTTAATCACCCTGGCGCATTCAACCGGTTTGCCCATGGGGACAAAATGACCGGCCCCGGGGATGGTGGCCAGTTCAAAATCGGGAATTAGACCTCCCAGTCGCTCCGCCGCATCCACCGTAAAGGCGCCCGAGTACTCCCCTCGAATGGCCAACACCGGACAGGAAATCTTTGGGGCGTATGTCCATACATCGAGGGGGACGGATTCAAAAATCTGGGCTTCATGCTCCGGGTCGCAGTTAAGGACGGCCGTTTCCGGGTCTTTTTCGAGCAGCCCGCACTCAAGATATGCCTCCACAAAATCCTTTGACCAGTATTTGAAAATACCCCGACCGGAAGCAAAACGTTTCAAGGCCTCTTTCTTACTCTGAAACGTTTTTTTTCTGCGCCGTGCAATCTTCGCCAACGGGATGATCCCTGCCAGACCAAACATTCTCACGACCGCCATGGGCCAGAGTATCCGCCGGGGCAAGATAGTCGGATCAATCAATATCAGATATGCGAAAAGATCCGGATATCGGGCGGCTGCCATATAGGTGGTCACCGCTCCCAGGGAATGACCCATGCCGATGATGGGCGGTGACATAGTTTTTTCAATCAGGGCCTTCAAATCCTCAACAAATATATTCCAATGGCGAATCCGCTGGCTGCTGGGAAGTTGCGAACTGCCATGCCCGCGAATATCACTAGCCTTTACATGCAGGTCACCGGTCAAATGTTTGACAAAAGGGGAATACGTTCCCGCACAAAATCCATTGGCATGCAGCAGATGGGTCTGAAACCCGTTCCCGCCCCAATCCAGGTAATGGATTTTGCCGTCCGGGACATCAATAAAGTTCTCAACGGGTTCGTTATATTCAGGTGTGTTCATAACAGTTTGAGAATATAGGGCCTTTATAGCGGTTGTCAAAAATCATTCCGTTGCGTGAAATAAAAAGCCCCAGCTCTCAAAAAGAGTGGGGGCAACGGTCGTGACAAAAGACCTCCAGTATGGTTTAAAATGCTGACGGGGAGTAAGTAAGGTATAGACGGCCCTGCTCGATACCTCGGATAGGTTCCCCGTCAGCAAGATGGCTATTTCTGCGATGACCCCATAGGGGAATCTGTGTCCCGCGGATACCTGGGGCCTCTGTGGTTTTGAGGAGGTCCATCTTGGGAAACAGGTATAGCGATCCTTTATTTTTCATGGTAGGCACGGGGAGATTTGAACTCCCGACTTCTACCGTGTCAGGGTAGCGCTCTCCCCCTGAGCTACGTGCCTATATAGAATTTATGCCTGAGTAGCACCGGTTGGTGCCTGTGTCAAGGTCTTTTAGATCAATATTAAGAGGTTTGTAAACTACCTAAAGGATATTGCGCTATCCTGGAATAAGCTCGACCTTCAAATTCTTCGGTGTAACTTCGAAAATATTTATCCCGAATGATTCAAAATTCTGTTGCATCAGGGCTGAAGCCAGGTCCTGGGTTTTGCCTGCGTATTCAACCAGCAGGGTCGCTTCATTGGGCTTGATCTCTTTGACCCGGATGCCTTCCACGCCGGAGATGGTATTCAGCGTCTTGCGAAATTTTACATAATGCGCAAGCTGATTTGTGCCTGTAATGACCACTTCAACCACCGATGGCCGGCCGGCCTGTTTCTGCCAGGCGATATTCAATTCCTCGGCAAGTGCCGCTCCCGCCATGGCACCAGCATCCACCAATGCTTCTCTGCCGCCGACAGCGTCATCTTCGTTGACGGCCACCGCCGTGCGGGTCAAATTTAACATCGGTTCAGCGCCATCCGAACGCAATGCCCGCAGCGCCACCATCCCATTAAACGACCGCATGGCCGAACCCATGATGTTTGTCGATGTAGTTGCCAGCGAGGTTCCCAGTACGACTACATCGGCTTTGAGTGCCGCGCCGAGTTCCGCCGCCTCCAGGTCGGTTAAATCCGGCTTATTTATATCGGCCCAGTTTACCAGGGAGCGGTTTCGAGCACCCCGGTGGTTGATAATAGCGAAACCGGCTTCCCGCAGGCGCTCAACCATAACTGCTTCAGAAATTGAAATAAAACCGGATCCCACCGGGCTCCACCAAAACATGGGAGATTCCTGCTCTAATTTCTGTTCGGCTATGAGGAATAAAACGCTGGGCAGCGTTGTTGAAGCCCGCAAAATTCCCGCATCGGTCAATTTTTTTGATATTTTTTTGCCGGACACAGTGGCTTGAACAATAACCCGGTAGGATTTGTCCTGACCGGCTTCTGTCAACACCTTATACCCCTGGATGAAGGTACTCGTCTGATCAAACAACAACTCATTCAGCTGCGAAAAATTATCTACCAGAGAATCTACCTTCAGCAGTTCTTGGGTCATTAGCGCCACAGCTGTAACCAGACTGTCGGCAATGGCCTTTTCCCGGGCGGCAGCGACCTTATCGCCATGAAGCTTAGCCGTCCCCACGACAACAAATGTTTTCGTTGTGGCAGACTCCTGGGCCTGTAAAGCATTAGATGTCATCAGTACCAGGGCCAGACTGAAAGACCCAAGCATCAACCCGCTAAATCTGATAAAAATTTTATGCATATTGCACTACTCCTGTATGAAGTCAAATCTGAATCCGCAACAATCAATAAATGAAAAAGCTGAGAGAATCAAGCGTTAAGAAAAATAAAATAGCGGTATAAGAAATAGGTTTCACGTGTCAGGTGTCAGGACTGCAATACTGAAAGGGGTTTAAAGAGCCCTGTTGATTTCTTTGAATCTAATATCTCATCCGCAAAACTGAATTCGGATAGTTGCAAAATCCAAATCAAACTGATCTGATATGCGTCGGTACTGACACGTGAGACCTGAAACCATATACCACTTGCGAAAGCATCTTTAATTCAACCCAGTGCGCCAGGTCTATCGTTTAAGCACCATCGTGCGGCATTCAGTTATACCCGACGCATGAGCGCATAGTCCGCAATATCAAGCATGGTTTCTTTGGTTGGCGAGGGTTCAAAAACAGACAGGGCTGCTTTGGCCGTGTCGATATATCCAGCGGCCATTTTTTGGGTGTATTCAATACCGCCGTATTTAACCAGCAAGTCTAGCAGGGTCTTAAAATCTTCGGTTGCAAAATCACGGTCCTGGATAATTTTGATCATCAGGTCCCGGTCGGCGGATCGCGCTTGCTTCAAGGCATAAATCAGCGGCAGGGTCAGTTTTCCCTCTCTAAGATCGGCCCCCACCTCCTTGCCGAAATCAGACGTCTGCAGGGTATAATCAAACAGATCATCGGCCATCTGAAACGCAATCCCCAGATTAGATCCATATTGGGCCAATGCCTTTTCTTTTTCCTCCGGCGCGTCAGAAATGATGGCGCTCACCTGGCAAGCGGCTTCGAACAAAACGGCAGTCTTACGGCGGATAACCACCATATACTCATCTTCAGTCAGCTTGATATCACCTTTGCGCATCAGCTGATGAACTTCACCCTGGGACATATTCTCGGTAAGTTCGGCCAGGATTTGAACGACCCTGAGCCTGCCGGTACCAGCCGAAAGGGACAGCGCTCTGGCCAGCAGGTAATCGCCTACCAGGACGGCAATTGAATTGCCCCAGGTCGCATGAGCCACTGTTTTGCCCCTGCGAATAGCAGCTTCGTCCACAAGATCATCATGTAGCAGGGTGGCTGTATGCAGATATTCCAAGGCCGTTGAGAACGTTTTCTCATAGTCGCCTGTATAACCGCATATCCTGGCTGAAAGAACCATTAATAAAGGACGCAATCGCTTGCCGCCACTGAACAGAATGTGACCGGCTACATCGGAAACCAGGTCCAGGTAGGGATTTAAATTATCGGAAAGGGCTTTTTCAATATCATCCAGGTCAGATTCAACTGCAGAAAGGATCTTCTGCTTAAGATCGCTCATATCGCCTCTCCCATCAGATCATACTCCATCGCATCCGTCACTCGCGTATCAGCAAAGCTTCCAATTTTCAATCCATATGGCATTTTTGCAGTATTGATGTAGGTTAACCCATCCACTTCCGGTGCCTGAAAATTTGTACGGCCGGCAAAAAGATGGTTGTCCAGGAACTCTTCCACCAGGACTTTTAATGCTTTGCCGATGTACCTGCGGTTATTCTCGGAAGAGATACCTGACTGGACAGACATAAGCTGATGGTAGCGGTCAGTGGCCACATCCTTTGGGATATGATTGGACAGATGGTGGGAGGCCAGATCATCAGAGTCCGAATAAATAAATACGCCTAAATGATCAAAACATACATTCTCGACAAATTGTAAAAGCGCTTCAAAATCATGATTCGTTTCTCCAGGAAATCCAACAATAATGGTTGTCCTTAGCACGGCATCCGGGACCCGGTCGCGGATACGGTCAAATAGACGGTAAAGATCGGCTTTTGTATACCGGCGACCCATCTGCTTTAGAATTCCGGCACTGACATGCTGGACCGGAATATCAAAATATGAGCACAGGTGGCTGTGCGCGGCCAGGGCTTCAATAAAAGAGTTTTCAATACTTTCCGGATGTCCATACAGCACCCTGAACCATGGTGGGGTTGTCCGGCCGAGATCATCGATTTGGATATTGGCGAGGCTTTCCATAAGCCGGCTGAGATTCGTCCGATTCGGCAAATCATTGCCATAAGCGGTGGTATCCTGGGCTACCAGCACCAGTTCGTTTACACCGCTGCCAATAAGCTTAGTCGCCTCGGACACGATTTCTTCCGGCGGACGGCTTTTTTGTTTTCCGCGCAGCTTTGGAATGATGCAATAGGTGCACGATTTGCTGCAGCCTTCGGCAATCTTTAGATAGGCCACGTGGGGTACTGCTAAATCCCGGGGGGCATCCTCGGGCTGAAATTCTGCAAGTTCCGGGTCCGGCAACACACACAGATGCGAATACTGCGGCTCCCGGGCGGCCTTTGCAATCTGATCAAAGGCACCGGTTCCTAAGAGGACATCCACTTCCGGCAATGATGTTAAAATTTCTTCACGATAACGCTCGGGAAGACAACCGGTGACCACCAGACGCTTGCAGTTGCCCTCCTTTTTGTATTCTGCCAGTTCCAAAATGACATCAATAGACTCCTGCGCCGCGTCCTCTATGAAGCTGCAGGTGTTTACCACAATAGTCTCAGCCTCTTCAGGATCTGCTGTAATTGTCCAGCCGGCTTTTTTCAGCCGTCCGGTCATAATTTCGCTGTCAACCTGATTCCTGGCGCAACCCAGGCTTTCCAGATAAAGTTTCATGATTCTGTTTTTATATCGCTTTTTAAAAATAAGTTCCGAATATCTGAACGTTTTTTTGACAACTGCTGATATTCCGGACCACACCTGTGGCCAGAATATTTTAGTACCGGTCAAGAAATTTATACTCATGAAAAAATAAGGAAGGTGTCCTGAAATGTCAATGCGCCCAAAGGGTCGGAGTGGAATAACAACGTTCTGCTATGAAGCGTTTAATTTTGCAAAGAGGCTATCGCCCTTTCAATCAGATCCGAACTGTTTTCTTCCTTGTTGGAAGCCAGTTCAGCCAGACCAAAAGCTAATTTTACACGAATATCTCCTGGTTCAATCTGATGATTCCCTGAAATGCGCTGTAATCGGTCACAGAGACGCTTGGCCTCCTCAATCGTAAGTTGAGGCAAAAGGAGTGCAAACGTCTTTCTCCCGTAGCGACTAAGGGTATCCCAGCTTCGGATTTCACGTGCAAAAGACTTCCCCAGGAAGCTTATGATCCGCTCTATGGCCGGATTGCTTGAACCGGTGTTTTCAAAGTTTAGTTTCATAAAACAAAGCGACAGGTTAGCACCCTGGCTTCGCGAACGCTTAATTTCCATGTCCAGGATTCTTAGAAAATTGCCTTTACTGCACAAATCCTTAGCATCATCCTGCATTTTTATTTCAGCAAAACATTCGGTTAAGGATTCGAGCCGGTCGCATATAATTCCCATGAGATTCAAAAAAAATTTGTGGGCTGTGGGAGGGTAGAGCCACTGCAATCGTTTTACCATCTTCCAATTAATTTTCAAAAGCTCAACCGGAGAGGTGGCTATTACCGTTGCCGAGCGTGGCGCCGAACGCAAAAACCCCATCTCGCCCAATACATCTCCGGTTTTCAACTGGTTAATCAGTATGCGACTTTCAGGTTGGAGTTCGAGTTCATCATCTCTAATCGGATCAAAAACATCTACAGTACCGGAGATGATGGTATACATTGAATTGCTGGAATCCCCCTTGTGGAACAAAACTTCATCAGCCTCAACTTGTGTCAGTGAGCCGGCCATAAGAATGTAATGAACCTGGGTACGCGATAACCCGTTAAAGAGCGGAATACCCATCCGCGGCTCTTTGCCGAGCTTTAATCGCACCAGGTCCCACAAGGTCACCAGTTCGACGTGCCGTATTAAAGACGGCAGCAGAATCAGGTCCCCGACCAGCGCCGACAGCGATGTGATCACCATCATAGCGCCGAATATGGCTGTCGGCTTGAAGCTTGAAAAAAATAAGACAGAAAAACCAACACAGATCGTAGCTGTTGTAAAGGTAATCGGCCGCCCGACATGATGCAGGGTATCACGGATCGCCCGTTTGTCATCCAGATCTTTTTTAAATTCCAGGTTGTACCGCGCCAGATAATGAATGGTGTCGTCCACCGCCAGTCCTATGGCAATACTGGCAATAAGGCTTGTTACCATGGAAAGTTCGATTCCGAGCCATCCCATGATGCCAAAATTAATGATAATAGGAAAAAGATTGGGAATGATAGCGATGAGCCCCACTTTGACTGACATAAACAGGATGAACATGATCCCGAATACCAGGATCATGGTAATGGAGAGGCTTTTGATTTGCCCGATCGTCAACTGATGACTGCTGGCCGCGATTACCATGCCAAGCCCGGTCACCTCCCAGTTCAAATCTTTTGAAAAGTGCTGCTTGGCGAAGGCAATCGTTTTTTTGCGTACTTGAAGAAACTCCCGTGAACTGGAAATATGGGTCAACAGAAGAATGTTGGCTTTCGAAAAATCAGAATTTATAAAGCGCGTGAGCATGTCTTCGCCGAGTATGGTGGTATAATTGTTCATCAGCATCCGCACTTCAAAAGCCTCTAACGGTAAAGTGTAGTATTTCGGTTCGAAACGGTTAAGAACGTAGTTGACCAGCTTAAGGTAATCGGCAAAGGACAACGTTTTGTCGACACCCGGCAATGTAACCAGAAACTCCTGCATGCGGGCAATGTCGGCCAGGTGTTGAGCGTCCTCGAAATAGTCGGCCTCCGATTGTCCCATGACGACATTGATGGGAAAGCTTCCGGATAATTTTTGGTAGATATCGTTAAAGTTGTTTTTTACCGGCGTGCCATCCCTTAAATACCCAACCGGATTTGTCTCAACCCGTATACGAAAAATACCGATCAGGCATATCAGAACCACCACCCCAATGACCGGTAGGACGATTTTCTGATGCTTCAGGTTGAGGTCTGTTATTTTATCGATAAAGCGATTAATGAAAGGGGTGGTGTCAATCCGCTTTTTCTGCCCTCTGATAGGCAAGGGGATAAAACTCAGGGCCGCTGGAAGAAAGGTCATAACAATAATCAGGGTACTGAGAATACCGAAACATGAAAAAATAGCAAATTCCTGAATCGCAGAAATCCGATTCACCAAAAGCGATCCTAAACCGACGGCGGTCGTCAATACGGCCAAACAAGTCGGCAGGGCTATGTTGGCATAGGTCTTGGTGACCGCTTCGGTTGATGAGGTTGCTTCCCTTTGGCACGTCAGATATTCAGAAACAATATGTAAACAGTAGGCTGTTCCCACTGCAACCAGAAAAACAGGGACAATCATCGTCAGCATCGACAGCGGTATACGGAGATAAGTCATGAAGCCGAAGGTCCAAACCAGCGCCAGCCCAACCGATGCGAGCGGAAGAAGGATGTATGGGGCCCTGCGGAACAGAAAAAGAAGAATAATGGCAATGAGCAGGAACGTAAGGGGGGGTAAACGGAAAAAATCTTTTTGGGTGTAACTGGCCAGGGCCTCCGAGACAAGGGGCATACCGATCTGATAAAGCATCAGATCCGGGGGGCTGTCGGCGAGCATTTGCCGTACCCCTTGGATTACTTTATCAGGGTCGGCGTCATTCTTCAGGATAAGCGTCAGGGCCGTGGTTTGGCGGTCGGTTGAAATAAGATTTTTTTGGAATAAATCCACCGGTGATATAAGGGAGGAGAATTTTTCCATACTCCATTTACCGGAAACATCAACCGCCTTTTTAACTCCGGGAAGGCTGATAACACGTCTGACACCCTCAATGGCTGCGGCAGTATCAGCAAGCTGCTCAACCTTGCGGAAGGTGATGGAATCGAACACATTGTCGCATTTGATGACAACTCTGATAATTTCGTCGGAACCAAATGTTTTTCTAAAGGAATTATATTGGGTGGTTTCGGGAAGGTCTTCTACTTGAAGGTCATAAATAGATGTTTTAAATGAGAGATTCGGCAACGGCCATGCGAAGAAAAGAGTTACCGCTGCTATCACAAGAATTATGGCCATCGGCCGACTGAGTATCCACACCAACATTTTACTGAATGAGAGTCGCATGGAAGCCTCACTTATAAATTAAACCGTCATGACCTTCTATAGATAAAAAAATAAAATCGGTACTTATTTTTAAAAAGTGGTATAAGTCCAATTTTTAAAATGAATACAGTGTGATGTCAATTATAATCTGGTATTAATTAATGGAGGGGTCGGGTAGTTTTTCATCCAATGCCTTTGTGGTGAACCGTTAGCAATGGGCCGGTTATCTGCGCGATTGAAAAACTCCCATACCGCTCAATGAATTACTTCAAACCCTTTTGAAACGTAATCCGCCAGCATGCCGTCGGTTTGCTCAACGACGATAAGACCTTCAACACCGTCAAGCCGTTCAATCAGTTCCAGACCTTTCTCGGCGCCCATCACCATCACCGCCGTTGCAAGCCCATCGGCAAAAGTACAGGTGCCGGCCACAATGGATACCCCTACCACGCCGTTGGAAACCGGATACCCGCTGCGAGGATCGATAACATGGGTATAACGAGTCCCGTCAACCTCGAAAAAATTGCGATAATCTCCGCTGGTGGCAAAGGCCTGGTTGTACATGCCGACCACCTTATATACTTCGTCAAAGGCGGCATCTGTCCGGGGCCGGTTGATTCCGATTCGCCATCGGGTGTTGTCTTTGCGGTGCCCGGCGGCAAAGATTTCCCCGCCTATTTCAACCAGGTAGTCCATATATCCCAGGGCCCGAAGCAGGGCCGCCACCTCATCGACGCCATATCCTTTGGCTATGGAAGACAGATCAATGGTAACGGCCGCCCTTTTTTTCGCCAGAAACCCCGGATTCAAAACATCGATATTTGCAAAACCGATATCCGGCAATAGGGCAGCAATTTCGCTATTGGTCGGGACCTTATCCTGGCGGCCGCTGCGCCCGAAGCCCCAGATGTCCACCAGAGGGGTTACGGTACCGTCCCAGGCCCCATCAGAAAGCTGGTGAATCTTTTGGCCCGCCCTCATTACTTGAAAAAAATCATTGGAAATTTTAAATTTCAGCCCGACCTCCTTAATTCGGTTAAAACGGCTGATCTCGCTGTCTTTTTGATAGGTGGACATGCTCCGGTTGATTTCCTCCAGCCGTTTATCAATCTTTTCCTTAACCCCTGTGATGCTTTGAAAATAACCGGTAACCACCTTGACATTATAGGTCGTCCCCATCGTGCGCCCCTGGATATGATGTTCCCGCTTGGCCTCGCAGACGGTTGATAGTATTAAAAATAACAATATAAAAAGTAGATTTCTCATATCAAATGCGTAGCTTTATAGATGAAATACTCGATGCTCGAAAGTGGATGCATGATACTCGGTACTCAATTCTCTTTCCTCAATATTGGACAACTTTGAACCGGGTTTTAAAGCCCCAGATCATGTTCGAGTGCAAGGCGTCCCGCGGATTGAAAGCGGAGCGTACACGAAGTACGTGAGCATTTCAATTCGTGGGACAACGCAGCAATCGGACATTAGATGGGGCTTTAAAACCCGGTTCAACAGATGCGCGGCAGCTGCTCCCCGGCCAGCATATCCACAATTCGACTTCCGCCGATGCGGGTTTGCATGATAACCCTGCCGGCGTGATCTTCGACCACTTCCCCTATGACAGTGGCATCTTGGCCGAAGGGATTCTCCCGTATGGCGGCCAGAACCGCTTCGGTGTCCGGTCCAGCAACAAAAGCCAGCAACTTACCCTCATTGGCCAGATAGAGCGGATCAAACCCTAAGAGCTCACAGGCTGCGGCCACTTCATTTTTCAGTGGAATTTGCTCTTCATAAATCCTTATTCCCATTTTTGATTTCTCGGCAATTTCATTTAAAGCCGTGCCCACCCCACCCCGGGTGGGATCCCGCAAAACATGAATGGCTTTGCTGACTGCAAACATCTGGTTTACCATATGGTTCAGCGGTGCCGTATCACTTGTAATGCTGGTTGCAAACGAAAGGCCCTCGCGCTGGGTTAAGATGGTAATGCCGTGGTCGGCAATGGTGCCGCTTAAAATTATCTGATCGCCGGCTCGGGCCTTATGGCTGGCAATGTCTACATCCCGGGGTATCAAACCAAGCCCGGAGGTATTGATAAATATTTTATCCACCGCGCCTTTGGGCACCACCTTGGTATCACCGGTCACCACGGTAACTTCTGCTGTTTCAGCGGCCCTGCCCATTTCGCTGACAATCGTTTCAAGGTCCTTGATGGGAAAGCCTTCTTCAATAATCAGTCCGACACTCAAGTAGACCGGTTGGCCGCCGCACATCGCAACATCGTTAACGGTTCCGTTGATGGCCAGGTCCCCGATATTGCCCCCGGGAAAAAAGATAGGATCCACCGTATAGGAGTCGGTTGAAAAAGCGATCCGCTTGCCTTCAAGTTCAAATATGGCACCGTCGTTTAACTGGGCCAAAATTGGATTGTCAAAAACAGGCAGCAGCATATCTGTGGTCAAATGGTGGGAAATCTTGCCCCCGCTGCCGTGATCCAATAGTATTTTGTCGGTTTTCATGTCGTTTGTCCGTTTGGATGGTTTTGATTGTTTTGATCGTTTGGTTGGTTCAGATCGTTAACATTGTTTCGTACCTTCCGATGATAAGATAAAGCAATTTTGGGGATTTAATTCTTCTGTGAATTTCCGTGTCTTTCCGTGGTAATTTTTTTCGGTCCTCTCTCTTATGTCCTCTGGTTTCCGCATTCCCCATTCCGAGTTCAAACGTGATACTTATAATACGCCGCGCAGGTACCCTCGGTCGACACCATGCAGGGCCCCACCGGATCCATCGGGGTGCAGACTGTCCTGTAAAGAGGACATTCCGGCGGGGTTTTGGTACCTGTTAAAATTTCACCGCAGGCACAGCCTTTGGGATCCATAGATCCGCTAACCTCAATATCAAATATCTTGCCCGCATCGTGGCGTTCATATTTTTGACGGATTTTCAGACCGCTTTGGGGAATCACACCGATGGCACGCCAGCAGGCATCTGCCGGCTCGAAGACATCGTCCAGCATTTGTTGGGCTTTGGTATTGCCTTCAAATGTTACCGCGCGCGAATAAGCATTTTCCAATGTCGCCGACCCGTTTTCGATCTGCTCAACCAGCATGCTGATGGCCTGCAGGATATCGGTCGTTTCAAATCCGGCGATAACACATGGGATTGAATAATGGCTGCAGAACGGTAAATAGGCCTGTTCACCGATAATCACCGAAACGTGCCCGGGCAAAATAAAGCCGTCGATCATTACATTTTCAGCGGCCATCAGTGTCTCCAGTGCCGGAGGCACTAGCTTATGTGCGGATATGACGGAGAAGTTAGCCACCTTCATCTGGTCGGCGGAAAAGATCGCGGCTGCTATGGTGGGGGCAGTGGTTTCAAAGCCGATCCCTAAAAAAACCACTTTCTTGTCCGGATTCTTTTTGGCAATTTCAATGGCATCAAAGGTCGAATAAACCACCCGGATATCTTTGCCCTCGGCCCTTTGCTTTTGCAGGGAAGAGGTTGTGCCGGGGACCCGCATCAAATCGCCAAATGTTGTGATAATAACCCCTTCAACCCGGGACAATTCGATAAAGGCATCGATTTCTTTTTGATCGGTTACACAAACGGGACAGCCCGGCCCCGACAGCAATGAGATGGTGGGCGGCAAAACCGAACGGATACCGCTGCGAAAAATCGAAACGGTGTGGGTCCCGCAGACTTCCATCAATCGAATGTCACGGGAACTGGTTCGCTTGATTTTTGCCACCAGGGCTTTAGAGAGTTTTGAGTCCCGGTATTCTTCAATATGTTTTAAGGCCATAGCAGCAATCCTTCAAAATGATATGAACATCGAACATCGAACGTCCAACATCGAACATCGAATTATGATGCCGCTACGCTCCGCAATTTAATTTCATTTGTTTACTTTTTTTGTTTCTTTTCAGCCGTTTTGATACTTGTAACGAAAATCTTAATCAGTTCTTCTGTTTCCTGTAAAATATCATTTGTCTGTTTCTTCACCTTTTCCCTTTCAACGTTCATCTTTTTATCGAGGCGGCCGCCACCACCGCCTGGCCGAGAGAGATGCCCCCGTCATTGGTGGGAACCTGCTGATGGCTGAAAACGCTGAAATTTTTTCCTTCCAGGGCCCTGGTCAGGCCGGTCAGCAGAATCGAGTTCTGAAAAACACCGCCGCTTAAAACCACCCGGTTCAACTCCCGTTCCTTTCCGATAATGACACACAACTCGGTAAATAAACAAATTAAGGTCCGGTGAAACCGGGAACTGATTTCACCAATCGGCCTGGCGTTGGCGACATCATCAACCACCCCCTGAATAATGGGTGCGGTAAAAATCCGGTAGACCCCGTCAGTTTCCCATCCATATTCGTAGACCCCGTCCGAACCTTCCAGTGCTGTCATTTCCAGCTCCATGGCGGCTTGTCCCTCGAAATTAACCCGGTCGCGTATCCCGCAGATAGCCGCCACACCGTCAAACAAACGGCCCAGACTCGACGTCAGTGGAGAATTAATGCCTTTGGATATCATCTCAGCGATTACGGTCAGCTTCCCGCTATCAATTCCTTTTACCACCGGAAGATCAAGGTTGCAGAAATTGCTGCCGTAAGCGTTCTGCAGATAGCTCAGCGCCATACGCCAGGGCTCTTTGATGGCCGCAGCGCTCCCCGGCATGGGAACATAGGCCAGGTGACCGGCGCGTTCAAACTCGTGCGCCCGGGCAACCAGAATTTCTCCGCCCCAAATGGCCCCGTCGGTACCATATCCCGTACCGTCAAAGGACAGCCCGATCACCGCATCTTCCAGTTTGTGCTCGGCCATGCAGCTGACAATATGAGCATGGTGGTGCTGCACCTGGATTCTATGATCCGCCGGCAGCTCCAGGGCGTACCGGGTGCTTAGGTAATCCGGATGCATGTCATAGGCGATTATTTCAGGGTCGATATCAAGAATGCGGTTTAAATGGGCAATGGTCAGTTTAAAAAATTCATGGGTCGGCAAATTTTCAAGGTCCCCGATATGCTGACTTAGAAACGCTTTATCCTGCCTGGTCACGCAGATTGTATTTTTTAGCTCGGCGCCGCAAGCCAGAATCGCTGGAATCTCATTTTTTATAAAAACAGGAATGGGCACAAAGCCGCGGGAACGCCTCAAAAAGCGTCTGGCTCCGGCAACATAACGGACGATGGAGTCGTCGCTGCGCAGAAAAATATCACGATTGTGAATTAAAAAATAATCGGCGATCTTGGACAGCCGGTTGAAGGCATCATCATTGTCGATGGCAATGGGTTCTTCACTCAAATTGCCGCTGGTCATCACCAGGGCATCGAATCCATGTTCCAACAGCAGATAATGCAACGGCGTGTAAGGCAGCATCACCCCGAAATAATTATTTCCGGGGGCAATTTCCTTCGAAATGGCGTTGGGCTCCTTTTTTTTCAACAGCACGATCGGGCGCTGCATCGCGGTCAGCAATTTTTCTTCTTCGGACCCCACCCGGGCATATTGGCGGATACCCTCAAGGTCATATGACATGATGGCAAAAGGTTTTTCCTCGCGTAGTTTGCGGCGCCGCAATTGTTTCACTGCATCGGTATTGGCGGCATCGACTGCAAGATGGTAGCCGCCCAGGCCTTTGATCGCCAGGATATGTCCCGCTTTCAACAAATCGGCTGCTTTTTTTACAGCCTGGGTGTGCGGGATGATTTCATTTCGCCGGTTGTCATACAGACCGACATGGGGGCCGCAATCCGCACAGGCATTGGGTTGCGCGTGAAACCTGCGGTCGGTCGGATCATCGTATTCGGCCTGACAAAGCGGACACATTTTAAATTGCCGCATGGAAGTTTTCGGCCGATCATAAGGAATGCCATCAATAATGGTGTAGCGGGGTCCGCAGTTGGTGCAATTGATAAATGGATAATGATAGCGGCGATCATCGGGGGCCATCATCTCGCCCAGGCAGTCGTCACAAACTGCAACATCCGGCGAAATCAGGGTGGACATTTTCGCCTGGCCTTTACTTTTGACAATGGCAAAGTCAGCGTAATTTTTGACGGCTTTTGTTTTGATTGATATTTCAACAATGTAGGCCAGAGGCGGACTTTTTTCGGAAAGTTCCCTTTCAAAGGAGGCCAGGTTCTCCGGGGAACCTTCGATGTCAATGGATACGCCGGATGAAGTGTTTGACACCGCCCCTTTCAGGCTGAATTTTTCGGCGAGCTGAAACACAAAAGGTCGAAAGCCGACGCCCTGAACTATGCCGTTAACTTTCAACCGTTTGGCAACACAATGATCGGTCATGGCAAAATTGGGTGCCCCATCACGAAATTTAGGGGGTTGCCCCCAAATGGAATGCTGGAATATTGAAATAAGTTATAAAAATTCCGCGAGGTCTAATGGCCTCCTCCTTCGACAAAAGCAGCTGCCTCCTTTAGGAATTTCAATGTTTCCAGTGCCGCCACTTCATCAATCTTTTGAATAGCAAAGCCGGCATGAACAATTACATAATCACCGACCCCGGCATCTTCAAGCAGCAACAGGCTGGCTTCCCTTTTAACGCCGTCAACGTCAATGGTCGCCATGTTATTTTCAATGCGGGTTATTTTGGAGGGGATTGCAAGACACATTATCCGACCTTCCTTTCTTGTATGATGTGCCCAGACGCTCGAGTTCGGCCAGTACCATTTTGATCACCGGATCGACTTGGGCCTGGATGGGAGGGGTTAAATCCAGACTCTGGGTTTCGATATCCTGTGGTTCAACCCCGACGATCACAGTTTTGGGCACATGATCAAGGGCCTGACACAGGGTTAAGGCTTCCAAAAAATCAACCTGATGCAAAGAATTTTTAGCCCGAATTCTTTCGGGAATAGCGTTGCCCTCCAGGCGGTATAAATCGCCGGGCTTGCCTTTGTTACGGATCGCATCCACCACAATCAGATGCTTGGGTTTGGAAATCACCCCCAGCAGGTTAATTCCCAGGACGCCACCATCGACCAGAAGAACATTCTCCGGGAATTCGTACTGCTTTTCCATTTTTTCCACTACCCGCACGCCAAACCCCTCATCGCTAAAAAGGATACAGCCAATGCCCAGAACCATAATGTCGGTGGCATAAACTTCGTCAAAAGGATTGTTCGTCATCGTGCTCATATATCACATACCGATCCTTTGAATAGATTTTTGGGAAAATAGACACAGGTAGGGAATCTACACTATAAAAGGGTTGATAGTCAAGACTCTGGAAAGACCACAGCCTCCCACCAATTGGGGAGGCTGTGGGATTTTGACTGATATTACAATGCCTTGACTTTGTAGACCTGGTTGGAATCCGGATCTATTACATGAACGCCGCAGGCAATACAGGGATCAAATGAATGAACCGTTCGCAAAACTTCCAGCGGTTTTTTGGGATCGGCAACCGGGGTCCCGATCAAGGCCTCCTCCACCGGCCCCAGGTTTCCAGCGGCATCCCGTGGTCCCAGATTCCAGGTGGACGGCACCACATACTGATAGTTTTTGATCTTTTTGTTTTCGATCTGGACCCAGTGGCCCAGGGAGCCCCTGGGAACATCATTGAGTCCAACGCCCATGGCGCTGTCCGGCATCTCGTAGGGTTGATAGGTTTTGGCATCGCCGTTTTTTAGATTTTCGACCAGCTCCATGACCCATGTCTGCATTTGTTCACCGATCGCCATCGCTTCAATGCCCCTGGCAGCCGTTCGGCCCAGGGTTGAGAACAACGCTCCGGCTGGAACATTCAGGGTTTTTAGTACATTGTCAACGATCGGTTTAATATCCTTGTGCCCTTTGGCATAGGCCACCAGCACCCGCGCCAGCGGACCGACTTCACAGGGTGCACCTTCATAACGCGGTGCCTTAAACCATGTATACTTACCGTCACCGGGTTTATATTTCGGATCTTCCTTCAGCGGTTTGGTCTCACCCTCATAAGGATGCAGGGCCTGGCCGTCTTCATACCAACCCCGCGTAACGTCTTCGGTTACTTTGTCCTGATGGGCCATTTTCACCCCGCCAAGATTGCGTTTCATGACAACGCCCCTGGGCATAAACAGGCTTTCGGGCTCGGTATCGGTTTCCGGAAATTCACCCCAGGCCAGGAAGTTGCTGGTTCCGCCGATAGCGCCCCAATCCTTGTAAAAGGAAGCCACCGCCAGCAGATCCGGGACGTAAACGTTTTTGATAAATTCCTGGGTTTCTTTGGTAATATATAAAAATTCCGCGATACGGCCCGGGGTCAGGTCTCTAACACAGGTCACCCCGCCAACGACCAGGGATTGGGGATGCGGATTTTTGCCACCGAATATGGCGTGCATCCGTGCCGCCCTGGCCTGCAGGCGCAGTGCTTCAATGTAGTGCGCCGCAGCCATCAGGTTGGCTTCAGGCGGCAATTTATAGGCCGAATGCCCCCAATAGGCATTGGAGAAAGGACCGAGCTGACCGCTGTCGACAAAGGTTTGCAGGCGTTGCTGCACATTCTTAAAATATACGCTTCCTCCCCCGGGTGCATTGCTGACATTGTCTGCCAGAGCTGCCGTTTTTTTGGGATCCGCCTTGAGCGCGCTGACAATATCCACCCAATCCAGAGCATGTAGATGATAAAAATGAACTATATGATCGTGCTGGAATTGAGCTCCCATCAAAAGATTTCGAATAATTCTTGCGTTTTTAGGAATTTTGACGCCCACGGCATCATCGACTGCCCTCACCGAGGACAGAGCATGGGTGTACGTTCAGACCCCGCAGGAACGCTGAACAAAATGATGGGCATCCCGGGGATCGCGCCCCTGCAAAATCAGCTCAATGCCCCGGAACATTTGACCTGAACTCCAGGCATTGACGACTTTGCCTCCTGACACCTCAACCTCAATCCGGAGGTGCCCCTCTATTCTGGTGATCGGATCTATCGTAATTCTTTGTGCCATATGATCTCCTCCCTTTTCTGAAAAAGGATTTCTGTTAAATCATTGTGTTCAGGCTACAGTTCCTCATAAAACGGCGTAAATTTATCCCAGAAGGCCGGTTCACTGCAGCCGATGCAGGGGGCCCCGGCTTCAATCGGCCAGCTGGTGCCGTCGTTGAATTTGGCAACCGGGCAGTTATTGTAGGTTTCGGGTCCCCGGCAACCCACTTTGTAAAGGCAATAGCCCGCCGCCGCCTCCTCGGAACCAAATTCTTCGACAAATTCATCATTTTCGAAATGCGACCGTCGCGGGCACTGATCATGGATGGTTTTACCATAAGCAAACAGCGGCCGCCCAAGATTATCAAGGGCCGGGAGTTTGCCAAGGAGGAGAAAATTGACAACGGTACCCACAAAATTGACCGGATTCGGCGGGCATCCGGCGATATTGACCGTCTTGATACCCAAAGCTTCACCCACCCCCTTGTAGCCGCCGGGATTGGGCGCTGCAGCGGGGATATTGCCGAAGGCGGAACAGCCCCCGATGCAAATCACAGCGGCCGCTTTGGCGCACACCTCTTTGCCTATTTCCAGAAATGTCCGGCCGCCGATTTTCCCATAAGCACCGTTATACTTGGTAGCGATGGCCCCCTCAACGACACAGATAAACTTACCGGCGTATTTTTTTAGTGAGGCCTGAAGTTGATCTTCTGCCTGCTGTCCGGCAGCTGCCATAATTGTTTCGTGATATTCAACTGAGAGAATTTCGAGAACCAAATCATCGGCATAAGGATACTGTGATCTCAAGACAGCTTCAGAGCAACCTGTGCATTCACCAAAGTGCAGCCAGATGACCGGTGGTCGCTGGGCCGGCGCTGCAAAGACCTCCGCCACCTTGGGGACGAATGAAGACGACAGTCCCATGGTCGCCGTGAGGAACGTACAGTATTTCATGAAGTCCCTTCTGGAGACGCCTTTGCTCTCCAATCTCTCATAAAATGCTTTTTCCTTGTCCATTTGCACCTCCTTTGAGCAATTTAGAATAAAGCCCTCAACATTGATAGTCTGGCTGTACCGGCATTTTACAAACCACCAAACACAGTCATAGTGTTGGAACGGTGTTTTGTTGGGGCATCAAAAAAATAAGTAACCTGTTGAAAAGTTTAAATAAAATTTAGATTGAAAGCGAGTATATAAAAGGGTGATTCTCTATGAAAAAAATACATAATTTTTCAAAAAACTAAATATGAATTTATTTATTAGGATCAAGATTGTTGAAAAGTCAACCCAAATTTTGGGGCTTCGCCCCAATTGGAATATTGACCTAATTGAGCGAAACGTTCTAATTGCTGTCATCGCCATCGCCAAAATCATCACCGGCGACCTTAAGGGACGAATCAATTTTTTGGAGATCATCCTTATCATCGAATGACTCATCCAGGTTATCATCCAGCATATCATCCAAATCTGCGGAGTGGTCTTCAACCTGCTCGGTTACAACGACTGAACCGCGACTTTTCGACAATAAATTGATATCGTCAAAAAATAGCTCCAGCGATTCCTGATCTTTGGATTTAAGCAGTTCGACAACAGCAGATGCAATTTTTTCGGCATAGATTCCAGGCGGATACAAATTGTTGGTTCTCAAAGCAGAAATCAGGGTTTCGGTTCCGGAGGAAATAGCAGGCTTTATGGTTTTGTAATCGTAAGCTTCTTCACAAAGCAGCGACAACATTTCCTTGTTCAGCTCTGCATACTCCTGAATTTTGATCTGCTTATTGCTCTTGTCGTTTAGGATTAGATATTTTTGTTTCATAACGGTGATTCCTTTGTTTTTAAGCATTATTGAGATTTTGAAACCACAAAAATTCAGCCCTGTCAACGCCAAAAATTAAAAAACCCCTGATTATGAGAAATCACCTTCAACAAAACGCCTGATGACATTTGCAGGTTTGGAACTAGCTTAGCGAATAGTTCCGAAAAGGCCTATAAACGCTGACTTCACATTCGAATAGGCGGTTATCAGAAACGAAATAAAGCATTGACCAAATAAAGATGAAATGTTAAAAATTTAAGTTGGGACTTGGAGGGATGGCTGAGTGGTCGAAAGCGGCGGTCTTGAAAACCGTTGAGGTTAACGCCTCCGTGGGTTCGAATCCTACTCCCTCCGCCATAAAATTGCGAAGCAATTTTATATAATTAAATGAAAACCTTTGAGAAGGTTTCATTTTTGTTCAATTTCGAGGAAGGCAAGGATTTTAACCGGAGGAATACATGGGAGTATTTCGAGGATTAAAATCCGAATCCTGACAAAGAAATTGGGCAAAAAGGGAGTCTTATCAAAGGTTTTCAGGAGAGATGGCCGAGCTGGCTGAAGGCGCTCGCCTGCTAAGCGAGTATGGGGGTTATACTCCATCATGGGTTCGAATCCCATTCTCTCCGCCATTATAAAGGAATGAGGTCAATTTGAGATTTCTCAAATTGGCCTTATTTCATGCCTAATTTGAAAAATCGTTACAAAATGCCTTGATTATTGCTTTCCAGCATAGCCTTTTCATTTACGCTCCTGTTTTTTCAACCGGGTGATGATTTCATGAAGGGACGTTACCATCACGCCATGCTTTAGCGGATACCCCCCTTTTACCGGCGCCACCACAAATGCATCGTCAGGGGCAATGTCTTCCAGCGCGTTCCAGAATCCTTTGGTAACCCTTGGAACCGTTGCTGACTTTAGTTCGAACGCCAGTACGCGCCGGCCTTTCCTCAATACAAGATCAATCTCGGCACCTGCGCCGGTTCGGTAGAAAGAGGCTTCGTAGCCTTTTGCAGACGCCAGAATGTTCTCCATGGCATAGCCTTCGAAAGAGGAACCCACCACCGGATGAGCGAGCAGATTGTCATGGGTTCGGATGTCAAGCAGTGCATGGAGAATGCCGCTGTCGCGGATATAGATCTTGGGCGACTTTACCAGTCGCTTTTTTAAATTCGGCGTATCGGGCAAAAGGACGCGAATCATGAACGTATGCTCCAAAAGATCCACATATGATCGTATGGTATGCGAGCTTATTCCCAAAGAATCAGCCAGTTTTGATGCGTTCAAAAGTGATCCATGAATATGGGCGCACATCCTCCAGAGGCGGCCGAGCCTTTCAGGTGGCATTCGAAAGCCGAGCATCCCAATATCTCGTTCAAGAAAGGTGCGCATGAAATCCTGGCGCCATTGAAAACTGACATTGTCATCGGGGGCCAGATAGCTGCGGGGGAAACCACCCCTCAACCAGAGACGTCGAAGGCCACCTGGTTTTTCAGGTTCAATTTCTGAAAGCAAAAGGGGCGTCAGGTCAAGATAGGCAATTCGTCCGGCAAGGGATTCCGAACTCTGGCGGATCAAATCTCGTCCGGCGGAGCCAAGAATCAGAAACTGGCCGTTTCTGCCGCGTTCATCCACAACGCTTCGAAGGGTTGCAAACAGCTCAGGGAATCGCTGTATCTCGTCGAGGCATATCAGATCGCCTTCATGCAGACTGAAAAAGGCCAGTGGATCATTTAGTTTTGCTAAATCGGCTGGATTCTCCAGATCCAGATAGACTGACTTATTTATCCGCTTGATTATCTGTCCGGCCAGGGTCGTTTTGCCGCACTGGCGCGGCCCTAAAATCGCAACGACCGGATTGTGCTGCAACCGGCTGTTGATTTCCACCGCAAGATTTCTGGGGTATAATCCTCTCATATTTGAAATGTATATTCAAAATTGCAAGGAAAGTCAATAGAAACTACCCAGATTCGGAATATTACTAGATCGTTGGCTTTGGCTGTAGATCGAATCGGATGGTTTTGATTGGCGCCTGTCCGCGTGAGCCAACGGCCACGGTTCACTCTGGTTGGTCTATTTCACCGCCAACGGATTAAGGCTTGACACCCAAATTGCAAAATCTTACTTTAAGACCTATGATGAAGCCTTTTAAACTATTATCCGTGATTTTGGCAGGTTTGTGGTTCGCCGCCTGTGCCCACACAAGCGCTCCTGAGGCCACCAAACCCCAGGAGGAACAAGCCAAGCAAACCACCCAGAAAAGTCCAACCCCCGCCTCGCAGACGGAAACCGCGCAGAGCCGGGAGGCCTCTGAAAAGTCACAATCCAGCCAGACAGCTTCCGGGGAAGCAGCCAAAGACAATCAGAAACAGGCCGCGGATAAAGCAGATTCCGCTCAGCCGGCTGCCAAGACCGAAAAAGCGCCGAATACCAAACAGGCCCGGGATAAATCCCAATCTTACCAGACCGCGTCTACCGGAGACGCCAGCACCCAACAGAAACCTGCCGAAAAGAGCACGGGCAGCAGGCGGGAAGCTTCCCGGGAGACAGCCGACTCAAAACTGGCGGAAGCCCGCCGAAATTTGCGTATCAGCGAGGCCACCGAGAAACGGATCGCCTCCGAACTTGAGCAACTCAAAAATTCTGGTACGGCGTCTCCTGATACCATAAAAAATTATGAAATTTACCACGAGAGTGTCCAGGAGATGGTGGCTGAAAACCGCAAAATTGTTGAGCAAATGGAGGCCGCCAAAGCCCGGCATTCTTCCGAGGCAACATCATCCGAAGCGGCCGGCGGCGGCCAACTGGACAATATGCTTGATCCCCAAATACCCGAGGGGCAAACCAAAGACGAGGTAGCGGCCCTGGACCGGCAGTTAAACGCTTCGCTGAACGAATTTGATACCAGGCTGCTGAAGGAAATGGATGACATACGGGATGAATCAGCAGGAAAAATGCGTGATCTGGCACAGGAAGCAGCAGAAGCCGCCAAACGGCTGCGGGAAAAAGGCGTGGACGTAGACACTTCCGGATCGGATTCTTCGGAAGCGTCCGAGGACGAACAAACGCAAGCCGAACAGGGTACCGAGGGCTCCAAAACAGCCTCGACCGAGGCATCTCGCCGGGACGGCGCAGATTCAGACAGAGAAAAACAGGGACGTGCCGGCTACGAAGACGATGACATCGTGGCCCGGCAACTGCGGGAAGCCGCTGAAAACGAAACGGACCCGGAGCTCAAAGAAAAGCTGTGGAAAGAGTATGACGAATACAAGAAAAACAAGCGCTGATATGAAAATCGGATTCCATAATCTTGCGATTCTGGCCCTCGCATTGATGATCCTATCCGGCTGTGCAACCTACCAGACAAATGTGGGCCCCACCCAGATCAGGCGTGCCCAGGAAGAAATTCCCGAGGACCAGTTGATGGATGTGGGTATCCTTACGTTTGAAAGTGAGGAAATATCCGAAAAGGAGGCCGCAGAAGAAGGCACCAGCAATGAGATTAGAAAAGCAGAAGGCAACTTTATTCCCTATCATCTCAAAAACACCTTACACCAGACCAGTCACTGGGGTGCTGTGCAGGTAATTCCGGCCGAAACCGACAGTATCGACTTGTTCGTAAAAGGCAAAATTATAGAATCGAATGGTGAGCACTTAACATTGGAAATCGAAGTCGTCGATGCCGCCGACAGGCCTTGGTTTACAAAAAAATACAAAATGGAGGCGACCCGAAATTCTTACGCCGGCAATCGACCCGGGGAAAAAGACGCCTATCAGGATATCTATAATTCGATTGCCAATGACATGGCGGATTTTAAGAAGAAGCTGACCGCCGATGATATAAAAAAGATCCGGGTGACTGCGAAATTGAAGTTTGCCGAAGATTTTGCACCGGATGCGTTCGACGGCTATCTGGCCAAAGGTAAAAATGACGAAACCGAGATAAAGCGACTGCCGGCCGATAATGATCCCATGATGGCCCGCTTGCTCAAAATAAGGGAGCGCGAATACATGTATGTTGACACGCTCAATGAACAGTACGATGCGTTTTACAATGACATGTGGCCGTCATATGAAAATTGGCGCCAGCTCAATATGACCGAGCGTAAAGCCATGAGAGAAATCAAACGCCGCGCTTTAACCCAGCAGCTGATAGGGGCTTTGCTGATAGCGGGTGCCATTGCGGCCGGCTCGAGTGACTCAAGCGGTGCTGCCGCCATCCAGACCGGCATGATTCTGGCCGGCACCCAGGTAATTATCAGAGGGTTCAATGTCTCCAAGGAAGCCGAAATTCACGAAGCGGCCATACAGGAACTCGGCGAATCATTCAGCAGCGAAATGAAGCCGGTGGTAATGGAATTTGAAGGCAAGCAATATGAGCTCACCGGTTCGGCGGAAGAGCAGTTTAACCAATGGCGCGCATTATTGCGAAAAATTTATTTTGCGGAAACCGGCTTTGATCCGGACCCTACCCAGGACACCGTCGAACCCGACCAATCCGAATAATAGCGAGGGCGATATCGATAGATTTTTACGATCGATGTTAACATTTAGCATGCCCCCTGAAAGAAAAGACTCTCATCAGCAAATTTAATATCAAATGTCTAAAAAAGATGTATCCACCCGATCAACTATCGAGACCATCTCCCCGCTGACTGCCCCCAAAATAAAACGCAACCGGGCTGATACCGCTAATCTCAACAGGCAGCATCGGATAAAAATATTGGCGCTATTGGGTTCTCTCTCACTGCTCGTCATCAGTGGCGGCTGGCTGCTGGTCTACCTTTCAAAAAATCCGCTTCAAACAGGCGGGGTCGCCGACATTCCGTCGCCGGCTCCTGTAAAGGTAAGGAAAAGGCCTGCTGAATCATCCCGGGAGCAGCCGCTGCCAGCGGTTGAGCCGGACCAAATCGCCCGGGAAAAGGAAACCGCCGAACAGAGACTGGCGGATTTTTTAAAGGCCCGAACCAACATAGACCGCAAGGGCGTTGCGGATTGGGGGGAACCGTCGTATATTGAAATGACTAAATTCGGCCAGGCAGCTGATTCCGCTTTCATGAATAAAGAATATAAAGCCGCCGCGGAACAATATGGCCGGGCAACATCCATCGCCAATGATTTGGCCGCCCGCAGCGGTCAGGCGCTGATCCGGCTGTTGGATGAGGGCCAGACCGCCCTTAATGCAGGTGACGGCTCCCTGGCCCAACGAAAATTTGCCACCGCCTTAATGATTGATTCCGCCAACCAGGTCGCCCGGCGCGGCCTGGAAAGAGCCAAGACGATTGAAGCGGTGATAGCGCTGATTGCCTCGGGCAAACAACATGAAGCCGGCGGTGATCTGTCCCTTGCCGCGACCGATTATCAAAAGGCCCTGCAGCTAGATGCCTATTCGCAGGAGGCCCGCACTGCGCTCGAGAGCGTCAACGGGCGGATAAAAGAGGCCCAATTTCAACAGCTGATATCCGGGGGTCTGGCGGCTTTTCATAAACATGAGTATCAAGCTGCCCGTAAACAACTGATAAAAGCCAAAGCATTAAACCCGAATTCTCGCGAGGTGCAGGATGCACTTTCACAGGTTGACCAGGCGATTCGCCTGGCGCGCATAGATACGCTGCAAAAACGGGCACTGGCAGCCGAACAAACCGAAGACTGGCAGAGTGCGCTTAAATCATACCAGGCAGTTCTTGACATCGACCAAAACGTTCAATTTGCCGGCCGGGGTAAAAAACGCGCCGCCGAGCAAATCCGTATCGCCAAACGATTGGATTTCTTTCTGGCCCAACCCGAAACCCTGGAGTCCGACAGCCAGCTTAAAAATGCAATTTTTTTACTCAGCGAAGCCGGGGACGTCGAGCCGCAGGGACCGAAGCTGGCAGAACGCATAAAAAAACTGGAACAACTGGTCAGCCTTGCCAAGACACCGGTAAAAATCACCATCCAATCGGACAATCTCACCCACGTCGCCGTTTACAGGGTCGGGAAACTGGGCCGCTTTGAGGTGCGTGAACTTGAACTTCGACCGGGAACCTACACGGTCGTCGGTGCCCGGGATGGTTATCAGGATGTTCGTCAAAAAATTGTGGTAAAACCCGGCCGGCAACCCCTTCGCGTTATCGTCAAATGCAGGGTTAAAATTTGAAAACCACCGATAAAAAAAAGGAGCGCCGCGGGACACCGGTTGAAATTAAACCGGTGTCTTTTCGTCCCGGGCGTCGTCAACGGGGCCTTACATCAACCTCCCGTAAAAAGGGGATAATCAGCGCTGCCCTGGCGCTGTTTCTTATCCTGCTTTGTGCCTCGGCGTGGTTTGTTTTCACGGCCCGGAAAGTGGTCATTCGAATAGAGCCGGAGCCGAGCCGTATTTCCGTTCAGGGAGGTATGGCGGCTCCAAAATTCGGAGACCATTACCTTCTGCGCCCGGGTGACTACAGACTCCAGGCTGAGCGGCAGTGTTACCGGTTGCTCGACGAAGGCTTTACGGTGTCCGATGAAAAAAGCCAGGATTTTATATTTAGGATGACAAAACAGCCGGGGCTTTTGTCATTTAAAGCCCACCGCTCAGATAAGCCGACGGTTAGTCTGGAGGGGGCCCGAATATTTATTGAAGGCCGAGAAGTCGGGCAAACTCCCGCCACCGATCTTGAAATAAACCCGGGACGGCGGTCAGTGCTGATCCGTGCTGAAAAATACCAGGAATTGGAAACAGAATTTGAGGTGGGCGGCTGCGGCGCTCGTCAGACATTGGATTTGGCTCTGGTTCCGGGCTGGTCGGACATTGCCATCGATTCCGTTCCCCGGGGGGCCCGCATACTGGTCAATGGGAAATCAGCCGGTTTTACACCGCTTACCGTCGAATTGCCGGCCGGTGGGCACGAGCTTGTGCTAACGGCCGAACGTTTCAAACCGTGGCGTGAGGAAATTGCTGTCAAAGCAAACCAGCCCCGCAAACTGGCAACTGTCCAATTGCAGCCCGCTGACGGTATCCTGACGGTGCGAACCGACCCTGCAGGTGCAAATGTGATGGTCGGCAGCAATTTTGCCGGTCGAACCCCGCTAGAGGTAAACCTGGCCTCGCAGACCCAACATTTAATCCATATCTACAAGACCGGATATGAAAAAGCCAACCGCAAGATAAAACTAACCAGCGAAGAATCCCAAACGCTCACCATCGCTTTGAAACCAAAACTGGGCGTCATAAATTTTGCGGTGGACCCGCCCGATGCCGAAATTTTGGTAGACGGCAAATCTATGGGAACCGTCCCTCGACAGATGCGACTGCTTGCGGTTGAGCACCGAATGGAAATAAAAAAATTTGGGTATCAACCCTATCGCACCCGGATCACGCCCCGGCCCGGATTTCCCCAGGAAATCAGAATTACACTGGCAAATCGGTTGTCCGCCTCCAAAAGCCCCGCAACGATCATCAAGACCAAAAACAGCTATGAACTGAAATTGGTTCGCCCCCAGGGATTCACCATGGGGTCCTCTCGTCGCGAACAGGGACGCCGCTCCAATGAAACTCTGCGCCAGGTTAATTTGCAGCGGCCATTTTACATAGGCATCAGAGAAGTCACCAATAGAGAATTCAGGCAATTTTCAGCCGGCCACAATTCCGGAAAATTCAAAACCTACAGCTTGAATCGCCCGGAGTTACCGGTGGTGGGAGTGAGCTGGGAACAAGCCGCTCTTTTTTGCAACTGGTTAAGCGCCAAGGAGGCCTTACCCCCGGTCTATATCCTTAAAGGAGGCAAATTGGCGGCTAAAGATCCGGTGGGGACCGGGTATCGCCTTCCCACGGAAGCCGAATGGGAATTTTGCACCCGTTTTAATAAAGATAAGGTGGATTTGAAATACCCCTGGGGTAATCAATTTCCGCCGGGACCGCAGTCCGGCAATTTTGCAGATGAGTCCGCCAAGGACCTGCTGTCTTCGTATTTGGTGGCATACAATGATGGCTATCCGGTAATCGCCCCACCGGCGAAATTTAAAGCAAATCCGCTGGGGCTGTATGATTTAGGTGGAAACACGGCTGAATGGTGTCATGACTACTATTCGATTTATCCCTATGACTCAAAAAAAGTATATAAAGATCCCATGGGTCCTGAAGAGGGCAAGCATCACATCATCCGGGGTTCCAGCTGGCGGCAATCCAGTATCAGTGTCTTGAGGTCGTCTTATCGGGATTACAACGACGGCAAACGGCTGGATTTGGGGTTTCGGGTATGCCGGTATTTGGAGTAAAGGACCCGTCTTCGTCCCGCTCGGGCGGGACTACGCCGCGGCAAACAGAAGAGGCTGTATAAAGCGAATGTTTGGAAAAAAACTCATAGCTGCGCTGGCAGCACTGATATTCATCTTGGGTGCAAAGATGGCTATTGGAAAACGTGTTGATGGCACGACTGTATACAAGGGGCTTTCAGCTAATCCATATTTCTTTACTGTAAACGAGGAAGCGACTGTTTTGGCCCAAAATGATAAAACCGCTGCCGAAGATAATGAAAAATCAAAATCTGAGTCTGGCACCAACGGATCAGAGGTAGCCGCTGATGATAAAAACAAATCATCGAATGCAGAGTCAAAACCGCTGAAGCCTTTTGTGCCGTCTGAAAAAATTCCCGGGGAGCAGGCAGTCGATTTCCCGGTAGACATTTAATCGATTTCGGATTTGGGATTGCGGATTTGGGATTGATCTGACTTTCAACACGTAACGCGCAACTTGCAACCCGGAACATTGACGAGGAGAGGCCATCTAAACGATCCCAACGCAAAACGGAAAATTATAATGAAAAAAAACTTCCCCGTATCCATTGAGTTTATCTATCAGATCTTTTCGTTAATCGTGATTGTCATTATCGTCCACGCCGCTTATGTGGCTGTTATCCGGCCCAATGCCGATGCGATTCTTGCCCGGCAGGCCACCATGATTGAGGAGGACAAATCACAGGTCACCGAACGGTCCGTGTTCGTTTTGATCCGCGACTACGAGCAGGAAACCTGTTTTATCCTCATGTTCTGGGCCATGGCCATCATGGCTTATAAGGGGATCATGACGATCCGGCATCGCGCGCTTCTCAATCAGGACTTGATTCCGTTAGCCGAAGGCATGCGTGTTCTGCCGGAAGACACCCGCGATTTGTCGCGACAGATTCAAGCTCTGCCGCCCCAGCAGCGCAATGCCCTGTTACCGCGGGCTTTGCTGGCAGCTTTGCACAGGTTTAATACCACGAGAAATATCCAGGACGCCGCCAGCGCCACCAACGCCTATTGCACTGCTGAATCCGAAAGATTGGAATCTGAGCTGTCAATGATCAGATACATCGCCTGGGCCATCCCCTCGGTGGGTTTTATCGGCACCGTCCGGGGAATCGGGCAGGCCCTTGGGCAGGCTCATAAAGCCATTGAAGGCGATATTTTCGATGTAACCACCAGCCTGGGAGTGGCTTTCAATTCGACCCTGATTGCCCTTTTACTCAGCATCGTTCTCATGTTTCTCTTGCATCAGCTTCAATCTCTTCAAGAACACTATGTACTGGATACCGAAGCGTACTGCGAGGAGAAATTGACACGGCATTTGCATACGCAATAAACCAATAGGCGCAGAGCTACTGAAGCAAGGCAAATAAATTCAGGCACAAGGCATAGGATCTTAGCCAGGTTTCAGGTGTCAACGAATGTGGAAGTCGGAATGCGGAATGCGGAAAAGGACTCGCTGAATGTCTGATTTTCATATTTTCCGCATTCTGCATTCCACCTTCCGCATTCTAAGGTGTCTGACACCTAACAACTTAAATTTTGCTTAAAGGAAACCAAGTATGAATATTATTGGTATAGAGCTATGCGATGCCGGCATTATGGCAGCCGGCAGCCCAACCGAAAAGTTGCTTCAAATTGACGGACAGGCCTCCGAAAGCCCCGGCTTTGCGCTGCCGGAAAAAAGCCGCCTGCTGGTGGGCAAAGCGGCTGAAAGTAAAGCCCATTTGTTTCCGCGCCAAATTATACACCATTTCTGGGATCATCTGAACACCGACCCTCTGGAGCTGCCCGGTCAGCATGTTCCGCAAAGCACCGCCGAAATCGCTTACCACCACCTGGACCACATCTGGCAGCAGCTTCAAAAATACGGCAATGAAGTCATTATCGCCGTGCCGGGTTTCTATGACCGGCAGCAGCTGGGACTTATTCTGGGTATTGCCAATGAATTGTCCATCCCTGTTAAAGGGTTCGTGCCACTGGCTCTGGCCGCTTCAACCTGCGCTCATCCTGGGAAAATGATGCTGCACCTGGATATTCACCTGCACCGGCTGGAAGTGACCTATATAAATCAAGGACAGCAACTCACATTGGAAGACTCGGTAACCGGCACTGAAAGAGGTTTGATTTATCTGCACAAGCAATGGGCGGAAACCATCGGGCAGGAATTTGTAAGCAGCACCCGGTTTGATCCCTTCCACCAGGCAACCTCGGAACAGGAATTATATCATCGCCTGCCCGGGGTTCTTTATAACCTTTACCATAGCCCATCCATTGCATTTGATATGACAGGCGGATCACGAACCTATGGCATTACGCTGACCCGCGATCTTATTGCCCGGAAAGGGCAGTCCGTATACACGGAAATACGTCAAATGGTTGAAGGGTTGCGAAGGCAACATGACGAAAATGCGTCCTCTGTGGTCCTTCAACTCACCCATCGCCTGGCCCGGCTCCCGGGATGCAAAGAAATCCTGGCCGGAATAAAGGCAGCCGAAATTTTTGAACTCGAGAAAGGCGCCGGGGCTCGCGGGGCTTTGGAAATCTGGCATCAGCTTTCTGAAAAATCCGACAGCGGTGAAATTTCTTTTTTTACCAGCCGCCCGTTGCGCCACACCCAATCTACACAGGATCATGCCCGCACCTTTGACGATTCTTTGAATGTGTATCCGACCCATTTGCTTTGCCGCAGTATTGCGTATCGGATATCTGAAAAACCGCTCTATATCGGTCATGATCCTGATAGCGGAAACACCGGGGTGCAGGCCAGGAGACAACCCGGTGAGAAATCCTCCGACTATTTTTCGGTTCAGCTCCGCGGCCGGGAGGTTGTTCTTAAAAATCTCAGCCCGGAAGGTACCGATGTCAATGACGCCCGGATATCCGGCAGCACTGTTGTGCAACTGGGCCAGACCATTCGAGTCGGAACCCCCGGTGAACAATTGCAGGTAATTGCCAGTGTAGAACTTGATAAATAACGGTACCCGTATTGAAACGTAAAAAGCTAAATATATTCAGCCTTTCTTTTCTAGACATCATCACCTGTGGGCTAGGTGCGGTAATCCTGTTGTTTGTTCTGATAAACGCCAAAAGTGCGGCCCACCAGGATACCGTAACGTCTGATTTTCGTGCCGAGGTCAGCCGACTGGAAAGGCTGGTGCTGGATGGCAAAAAGCATTTGATCGAAGCCCGCAATTCGAAGGAACGAACCGAAACAGACTTGGTAAAAATGCAGGGGCTTTCGCGACAAATAATTGAAATTATTAATAAAAATAGAGTTGAGCTTTCCGACAGAAACAAAGAAACCCTGGCCGCCAAAACCCATGTCAACCAATTAAAAGCCGATCTGAAATCGCTGGAAGAGGACGTTAAGCGTCTGAGAGCCGGCGCCAAAGCCTCAGAAGAACTGGGATCTAAATTACGACCCTTCCCCGGGCAGGGGGATCGCCAGTATCTCACTGATCTGAAGATGGGTGGAAAACGAATATTCATCCTGGTCGATTCCTCGGCCAGCATGTTGGACGAAACCATCGTTGGAATTATTCGCAGACGAAACCAGGGCCAGAAGGAGAAATTAAAATCGCCCAAATGGAAACAGGCTGTGGCGACCATTGACTGGCTGACCACCCAGCTGCCTGCGGCCAGCAAATTCCAGGTCTATACATTTAATGAGACGGCCGGGCCGTTAATCCCAGGCACCAAAGGAAACTGGCTGAACGCCGGAGATGTGGACAAACTCAATCAGACCGTCGAACACATGCACAAATTGGTTCCGCAAAAAGGCACCAGTTTAATAAACGCTTTTAAAGCAGTCCAGGAGATGAAACCGGCGCCGGATAATATCTTCCTGCTGGCGGACAGCCTGCCAACCATGGGTACAAAAAAACCCTGGGGCACACGAGTCTCCGGTAAAAAGCGCCTTGGTTACTTTAATGATGCGGTCGATGCGTTGCCCTCAAAGATACCGGTCAATATCATCCTCTATCCCATGGAAGGCGATCCTGCAGCCGCTGTCGCTTTTTGGAAACTGGCCAAAAAGGCCAGGGGATCATTTTTCTGCCCTTCAAAGGATTGGCCCTGATTCGATTTGGGATTGGGGGTTTCGGATTGCGGATTGGAGGAAACAACAGGGTGCCGAGGAATAAAGCAAATGGTAGAAGGCCGATTATTTGGTTTCAGGTGTCGGGTGTCAGGTGTCAGGATTTTGAACTACTGAACTGACACCTGAAACCCGACACCTGAAACCATTATTTTTTACCTTGAACGTTGAACCCTAAACCTTAACCAGCATGAAAAAACGAAGAGATATTGAAATTTTCAGCCTATCTTTCCTAGATGTGATCTGCTGTGCGTTCGGCGCCATCATCCTGCTGTTTGTACTATCCAAATTTGCCGAACCCATTATCATTGAAGAAGTGCGGGCAGACCTTCAACTAGAAGTGCAGCGGCTGGAAGAGGAACTTTATGAAATCCGCGGCGAAAGCGCTGTGCTCAATCGCGAACTGGTTGCCAAAAAAGAACAACTGTCCCAGGAAAAAAAGCGACTGGCCCGTCTCCAAGGGGATTTGTCCGACATCAAAGGAGAATTCGCCGGATCAAACCAGTATGCCGAAGTACAAAACATTATTGAAGGCAAGCTTGCCAGGGCCCTTCAGGAATTGACCGCAGAGATGAAACGGCTGCTCAAAAAAATACCCCGCAAAGTCGCTACCTCCTCCGTTGGCGGTATCCCGGTGGACAGCGAGTATATTATCTTTATCATCGACACTTCCGGCAGTATGCAACGCAATGCCTGGGCCCTGGTACAGAAAAAATTGGCTGAAACCCTTGCAGTATACCCCCAGGTAAAGGGTATCCAGATTATGAACGACATGGGCACCTACATGTTTTCCCAGTACAGGGGAAAATGGATACCCGACACCCCCGCCCGTCGCCGGGCGATTATTTCCAATTTGAGTGTCTGGCGATCATTTAGCAACAGCAGCCCCGTGGAAGGAATCACCGCGGCGATCAACACTTTTTATGCCAGAGATAAGAAAATAAGCCTGTATGTTTTCGGAGACGAATTCAGTGGTAACGCCATCCAGCCGGTTATCGATCAGGTGGATAGAATCAATAAAGTCACCCGCGACGGTAAAAGGCGCGTTCGGATCCATGCGGTGGGGTTCCCGGTCATGCTGCAGGATAGATTTGGACCGGGGAATACCGGGGAGCGATTTGCCACGCTCATGCGGATTTTGTGTCAGAAAAACGGTGGGACGTTTGTAGGGTTAAACACTACGATTCGATGATTCTGAATCCTGATCCGAATTCCGCTTGACAAATCTGTCATTCCTTACTAATTGTTCCTTTTCGATTCAATTTACGAACTTACCGCACAATGCAACATAGACGATAAAACTTACAGGGAAAGGAGAAATACCAAATGTCAAAGTTGATTCCACCTCATGGCGGAAAAGGTCTGACCTGCTGCCTGCTCGAAGGCGCTGAGTTGGACGCTGAAAAGAAGAAAGCCGAAGGCCTATCCAAAATTAACATTTCACAGCGTGAAAAGGGCGATCTGATTATGATGGGTATCGGCGGATTCAGCCCTCTTACCGGTTTTATGACCAAAGCGGACTGGAAAGGTGTTTGTGACAATTTTCTGATGGCCGATGGGACCTTTTGGCCCATCCCGGTGACCCTGTCCGCTTCAAAAGATGAAGCGGCCGGCATCAAGGAAGGCGATGAGGTTGCTCTTTACGATCCCGAAGGTGATGAAATCATGGCCACCATGAAAGTCACCGAAAAATTTGAAATGACCGAGGCCGATAAAAAGTTTGAGTGCGAAAAAGTCTATATGGGCGAAGGCACTCCCTCTGCCGATGAATTCTGGAAAATCGCCAAGGACGATCACCCGGGTGTTCAGATGGTCATGGAGCAAAAAGATATCAGCCTGGCCGGCCCGGTCAAGGTACTGAGCGAAGGCGAGTACCCGACAAGGTATGCCGGCGTTTACCACCGCCCGGAAGAATCACGCAAAATTTTTGAAGAACGCGGCTGGAGTGAAGTCGCCGCGCTGCAGCTGAGAAACCCCATGCACCGTTCCCATGAATACCTGTGCAAAATCGCCGTGGAAGTGTGCGACGGTGTTTACATTCACTCCCTGGTGGGTAATTTGAAACCCGGTGATATTCCGGCCGGAGTTCGGGTAAAATGCATCGACGCCCTGGTGAAGAACTATTTCGTCGAAGACAAGGTCGTTCAGGGCGGCTACCCATTGGATATGCGCTATGCCGGCCCCAGAGAAGGCCTGCTGCACGCCACCTTCCGCCAGAACTACGGCTGTTCGCGGATGATCATTGGCCGCGACCATGCCGGTGTGGGGGATTTCTACGGCATGTTCGAAGCCCAGACCATCTTTGATAAAATACCTCAGCCGGATGAATCCGGCAAAACCCTGCTGTGCACGCCGCTTAAGATCGACTGGACCTTCTACTGCTACAAATGTGACGGTATGGCTTCCTTGAGAACCTGCCCGCATGCAAAAGACGATCGCGTGCTGCTCAGCGGAACCATGCTGCGCAAAATGCTATCCGAAGGCGGCGACCTGCCCGATCACTTCGGACGGGATGAAGTGGTTGCGATCCTGCGCGAATACTACGAAGGACTAACCGAGAAAGTTGAGATTAAACTGCACGGAGCTGCGACCGGAGATGATAAGAAGTAGCTGACGATTTCGCTCGATTCCAAACCCCAAAGGGAGCTGCCGTAAGGTGCTCCCTTTTTTTCTTTAGATTTACAACACAGATATTGGATAACCCGGTTTCTGTTTATCCAATAGTAATGCTTAAAAAAGTATTCTATTTCAATTATTTGGATAACGAAAACGTGAGCTAAGCCGCTTTCCGGTTATCTTCTTCAATAACTTTTATCAGTGTATTAACCACGAGCGGATCAAATTGATGCCCCGCTTCCCTTTGCATTATATCTAGTATTTCTGATAGTGGCATGCTCTTGCGATAGGGTCGATCCGAAGACATAGCATCGTAAGTATCAGCCACGGCCAAAATCCTCGCACCCATATCGATCACTTCTCCAGAAAGACCGCCTGGATAACCTTTTCCATCAAACCGCTCATGATGCTGGACGACTATTGGTATAAGTTCTTTAAAGGCCTTTATAGGTGCCAGTATTTTGGCACCTAATCCTGGATGCCCCTTAATGATCCGATACTCACCGTCACTTAGTTTGGATGGCTTATCGAGAATAGCAGAAGGAACACCGACTTTGCCGATATCGTGAAGAAGCGCAGCACGGTGCAAGTTTTCGATCGATAGGGGTTCTAATTGTAAAGCGTGTGCGATTTTTAAAGCCATTTCGGTCACCCGCTGAGAATGACCGGCCGTCCATGGGGATTTGGCATCAACTGTGCGGGCAAGGGCTTGAAGTGTACCCCAATTCATTGCTTTTTGTTCTTCGAGTAAATTTGAGTTTGACACTGCGACTGCGATTTGATCCGATAGCTGGCGCAACAGGGTAATTTCTTCTTTGTTGGGTTGCTCAGTATTTCCAATAGCAAGCCATAGGACTGCCGACAATTCTTTATTAACCCAAATCGGAAATATGAATAAATCCACTTTGCCCAGGGTTGAAAATGGCGGAAGATAACGGGGTATTGGATCATTATTATGAATGATAAAATATTCCTTATTTTGCTTTAGCTGCATGTACTCATAAGGTTTTATTTCCACATTATCAGCTAATAAGGTTTGATTGTCCTGTCTATAACAATAGAGCGCGCGGCCCTGAGAAGCGTTGTCTGAATCGATTATGCTAATGCCGCACACACGGCAGGTGATGAGATCACTGATGTGTGTTATGGCCACATTGATCATATCTTCGCGGCTAAGGGTAGATAATACAGCATTATCAATCTCGGCTTTGGCATCGAGTGTTTTGAACTTGTGTTCGATAGCAGCCGACATCTCATTAAAGGCAATGGCCAATTCTTCGAATTCATCCCGACTGTTGATACTGACCTTTTGAATAAAATCTCTTTGAGCGATCCTTTTTGCACCCTCTTTTAGTACAGCAATGGGTATTAAACTTTTTCGGATGTTCGCGATACTGAGCCATAAAACCACCATGATTGTTAAAATAATAAATAATGGAAAAATTGTTTTGAATTTGGCGATAGGTGCAAATGTATCAGATTTAGCTTTTAATAAAATTACAGTCCAATAGGGAAGCTTATACGTTGGCTTTAAAAACATCTGTGAGTAGCTGGCAAAATATGTCTGCCTATTTACATCAAATTCAAAGTTGCCTGAAATCGAATTCTGTATTTTGGCACTGATTTCATCTTTGTTTTCGGCCAAGTTGGAAAGGGAGCTATAAAGAATATTATGGGATGAATCTAGAATGCAAACTTCGGTATCCATTGGAAGATTTTCTAGTTGATTTATTCCCCATAGAAAGCTCAGATTGATTTCACCTACAAAAAAGTCCTTAGCAGCTCTTTTGAAATGAAATTGACGCAGGATAATAATAGAGGGACTAGATTGCCCGACATTCAATTCCACTAACAGCGGATAGCCGGCTGACAGGTGCTTGAAATCATCAGGTTCGAGTTCCAATGATTTTATCGCCAACTGGTTGAGAAGTGGCCGGGGTTGATTAGGGTCTGAGAATAAAGTGATGCCGTTAAACTGATTTAATAGCCTGTTCCGAATGTCATCAAATGCCTGGGGTTTGATCAGAATATGCTCATCCGTAAGGGATCCCACAAGCTCCAAATTCTGCCCAAGTAAGTCTAAACGGTTCGATAGGGTCTGGGAGTGGGACTTCACTGCTTGATGAAGGCTGCTTTTAGTTTGGTGGGAAAGGTGATGGGTGACTTGAAAATACACAAGGATTGCAAGACACACAACGGGCAATAATGCGCAGGTCACAAAAGTCGCAAAAATTCGGCGTGAAATTTTGCTTCTAAAAATTGTTTTCTCTAATCGCATATAAACCGAGGATGAAAGTGCTTATCCGCAGATCACTTTTTTACGTTATTAGTGGCGCGAACAAAGCCCACTCCATTTTTCTTTTATAAAAATGAAATTAGTTAAACAGGAATACAAAATGTAAAAGTTGCACCTTTGCCTTCGCCTTCGCTTTCTACCCATATTTTTCCACCATGTAATTCAACCAACTTTTCAGTCAGTGCTAAGCCTAACCCTGTACCCTGAAATTTTCGACTGTTTGAATTTTCAACTTGTTCAAAGGAATTAAAAATACGTTTAAAATCATCAGGATGTATTCCAATTCCTGTGTCGCTCACACTTATCTGTATTCCAAGTCTTGTCGTTTTGTTTTCGCTTCTTCCATTATTTTGAGCGAATTTATACTGTGAGGCCCTTACTGTTACTTTGCCTCCATCCGGGGTGAATTTTACTGCGTTGGACAGAAGATTGTACAGGATTTGCTTGAGCATACGCTCATCAGCTGTGATTGTTTCAGGGATACTATTTACATGATTTGCTATTTGGATTGAATGCTTTCGGGCTTTTTCTTTTACCAAAACAAGAGAATTTTCTATTAAATTTGAAGGTTTAAAAACCGTGGCCTTCAATTCAAACTTACCTGCCTCTACTTTAGAAATATCTAAAATGTCATTGACCAATGAAAGTAAGTGGTAGGAGCTTCCATGAACATCATTTAGATATTCTTCCTGTATCTCATTTAAATCCCCAAAGTTCTTGGTTAAAATCAATTCTGTAAATCCGATTATATGATTTAGAGGTGTTCTTAATTCGTGACTCATATTGGCCAGGAATTCGCTTTTTGATTTACTTGCTTTTAGGGCAACATCTTTGGCTTTTGCCAATTCAGCAGTCCGCTTTTTTACCTTTTCTTCCAAATATTTTTGAGATTTCAATAACTCATTATTAATTCTTCTATTTTCTTGATATGAAAAAGCTAAGTGGTCACCTGCTATGTTAAATGCTTTTGCAAGTTCTTCAAACTCGTCATCACTATTAATAATTATTTTATGACGAAAATCCTTTTGGGCGAATCGTGATGCGCTTTCCTTAAGAACTTTAATTGGCACTAAATTTTTGCGAATATTAAAAAGGCTTAGCCATATCACTACTATGAACATTAAAATTAAAAATAATGGCAAAGAATATTTCAAATTAGCAAAGGGCCGATATAAATCAAATTTTGATTTAATTAGTAATATTGACCAATTGCGAGTATGATATTTTGGCTTTAAGAACAATTTCGTGTAGCCCGAAACATACTGTTGCCCATCGGAGTTAAATTTAATTTCACCAGAAGTCGACAATGACAATTGATTTTTTGCTTTCAAATAACCATGGCTTTTAATTATTTCAGGTTTAGAAATAAATAGAGGATCCTGAATCGAATTCAAGACACAAAGCTCTGTATCTAAAGGGAGATTAACTAACCCATCAACTTCCCATAAATATTTTATATTTATTTCACCCACTATAAATTTTTTTGACTCTTTATTTGCATCCAACAGGCGAATCATAAAAATCGAAGGTTTTGATTGCGGTCCACTCATTTCCGCTAATAACGCAGAGCCATCTGATAAATGCTTAATTTCATCAGACGAAAGCTTAAGGGTTTTATTCTCTGATTGGTTGAAAAGCGGTGAAGATTGGCTTGGACTTAAAAAAAGAGTGACGCTCTTAAACCTTTCTGACAGTCTTTTGCGATGGTTATTATTTAAACCTGAGGGGTGAGCAAAAGCTTGATTATTCATCATAAAAATGATGAATTCCATTTCATTTTCAATAATTTTTAAGCGGTCAGCTATGTTCAGGGAAATTGATTTTGCTGAGTGGCGAAGGCTTGCAATCGTTTGATTTTCAATATAATTGATTATTTGATAGTAAGCCAGAAGAGCAAAAAACAGAACGGGTAATAGCGAACCAATTAGAAAAGTTAAGAAAACTCGACGTGATATCTTGCTGTTTAATATTTTTGTCTTTAGGGCCATTCGCATTCACTTCGCTAATGATCCTCTGCTAACCCAAAATATTCGCCATCATTGGCCCGCACAATATCATCGCGTGCTTTTTTTCCCATAAACTGAGCTGTGGTTTTACCATCTTTGCCCATGCTATACAGATCGTAATCTGAATTTACCGGATTGGCGTTTTTGTCTCTGCGTCGCTTTCCATTTAAACCTTTCGTGGTGCCGCCATCGATTCTTAAATAGCGATAGGGATTTCCCCACGGATCAGTAAGATTATCCTTGCCGATATCACTCAAGCTATCGGGATATTCGTCGTTTTCATAAACATAGTTAGTGATATCAAATTCGATCAATTTCATTTCATCAATCGCCGTGGATATTCTGGCGTTGTTGCGATAACTAATGTAGCCGGGAACTGCAACGCCAGCTAATACCCCGATGACGGCTATCGCAATTGAAAGCTCGATTAAGGTTATCCCTTTTGAATTGCTTTTCAATTTTTGTAAAAGTGTCATGATTTAATCAGAAGAATTCCTCGATGCTCTGCATCGGGGTTAAATGAAAATTCCTTTTGATACCTCGCAGCTCTGCTGCGGGGTAGTTCATTTTCTTTGCATGCGCTTTTATTTGTATACTGAAATTTAGCTTTTTTTCTCCAACACATCCAACCTATCAAATTTGTGCATAGCAATATGATAGAATTTTAATTGGATATTTTGACTGTCGTTATTAATATCGGCTTTTTTTTTAATTTCTTGATTCTTATTTAATATTTAATTGATGAAATCCACAAATTTCCAATTAACCAATAAAAAAGGGGAACCAACAGAGCTCCCCTTTTTTACTTTTATGTTCTAATATCTTAAAAATTTCGCCCGGCATACTCGTTGTAGGCCATTGCCACCGTCCGGTAAACCAGATGTGCCAGCTTGGAGAAGGGCAGATAGGCAAACAGGGCCCACACCAGTACCAGGTGAATATAATAGACCGAAAAGGATATGCCTGCCAATCCAGCCAGACGAGCCAGTTGAGCCCCCATACCGGTGACTCCTAGCCCGAAGGCCATGTAGACCAGGTACCAGTCAAAGTACCTCGAAACTTGATCCTTTTTGGCAGCGCGGTTTTTTATCAGCAGGACAGTGCCGACAATCAGGGCAACGCCGCTGATGTTGGCCAGCCATTTGACCGGATTCATCTGGGACCAGGGCCCGTGCAGGGGACCGCTGGGAAGAAAATACGATCCATACATCACCACAAAGAAGATGCTGGTCACGATAAACAGCCCGATGAAGCCGTACATCGTCAGCAAATGGGCAATCTGACGATCATTGTTTTCGGTACAATCCGAAAATTTGCGGTGCAAAATAATGGTCGGGATAATCCGGATAAGCGCCATTAAGAAACCAACCGGCTCAATCTTTTCCTTGCTGGTCTTGCCCTCCGCCAGCGCATTCTGATGGATGTCGGCCAGAAACCGTTTCAGCCCAAGGGCAAAAACCACCACGGCAAATATGGCCGCCGGCAGCATGGTCATATCCACCAGCCAGGTGGAGAAAAATTTCCAGTGTTTGATGCCTTCGCTCATATCCGGGGTGAAATCCAGCAGTCCGGTAATCAATCCGACCACCAGAAAAAAAACGGCGGGAACGGCCAGCAGGATCGGCAATTTCTTGGGATCCTTCATGGCCTGCGCCAGGGCCTTGGGCCGGGAGTACTCCTCGATCGCATACGAACGCACTGCTGCCAGGACATCCCCTGGCTTTGCTTCCCGCGGACAAAGGGTGGAGCAGTCGCCGCAATTATGGCACAGCCAAATATCGGAATTAGTGACCAGCTTGTCTTTCAGGCCCCAGGATGCGGCAATCATTTCCTTACGGGGAAACGGTTTGGTATCCGGGGAAATTTTACAGGCCACCGAACAGGTGGCACACTGGTAGCATTTTTTCAAATCTTCGCCGCCCAGCGCACCCACTTCTTTAATAAAATTTAAATCAGGCTCAATAACGTATGCTTCCGCCATATTACTACCTCCTAGTGCCCCGTCTCAAAGATTTTGCGATTCAAATTCGTATTCTGACTTATTAAAAGAGAACATCCAATTGAACCACTTTTCCGCCAGAGACGGGGAAATCCAAAATTCGAATCTCGAAACTCGAAACAAATTCGAATGAACCAAATGTCAAAAACCAAAACAGAAGATCGATATTCGAAATCGCTTTTGTTTAGAATTTCGAACATTCTGATTTTATTATTGTTTCGGATTACGGATTTCGATATTCGGATTTTCATTAATGGTTGCTTCGTTTCGGTAAAGTAATATATTGCCTAAATCAAGAACGTAACTTATGAGACACCGCGCTAGAATCCTTTGAACGGATTCGGTCCCAGCGCTTCAACCATTTCCACAAACTCGTCGATCATCTGGGGCAGTTTGTCGTATTCGTCAATCGCGACCTGGAACTGCGCAACCCGTTCTTCTTCCAGGGCCAGACTCGAGAGGGCGTCGCCGATTTTCTTCATTCGGATTTCCGCCAGCTCGCTGCCTTTGACAAAATGACACTGGTAGTCGTCACCGTGTTTGCAGCCCAGCAAAAATACGCCGTCCATCCCCTGGGCCAGGGCGTCTTTGATCCAGATTACATTGACAGAGCCCAGACAGCGGACCGGAATAACGCGAACGTCGGTGGAATAGGTCAGCCGATTCAGTCCGACAATGTCCAGCGCAGGATAGGCGTCGTTTTCACACACCAGGGCCAGGATTCGCAACGGCGGCTCATCGTAATCGTCTTCCGAAGGCACGCCAATGGCCTTTACCATCGAACCGATGCTGTCAATGCTGTAATCGACAAAGTTGATAATCCGCTCCGGGCAGCATCCCATACAGGTACCGCAGCGCCGGCAGCGGGCCGGATTAGGCTTGGGGGTCCCTTTTTCATCGTCATCGATGGCCCCGAAAGGACACTCCTCGGTGCAGCGTTTGCACTGGGTGCAGCGCTGGAAGAAAAAGTCGGGGAAGGTCATATCGCCGGACCGGGGATGTACCGAGGTCCCGCGGTTGGTCGACTCCAGGCACTGGATGGCTTTTAAAGCCGCACCGGTTGCATCCTCAATGGACTCTTCCACCGTCATGCTGCGCCGGATACCGCCGGCGGCATAAATACCGGTCCGCTGGGTTTCATACGGGAAACAGATAAAATTGGAATCCGCGTAATCATCAAAGAGCGCATTATCGCGAAATCCCGGTCCCTGGCGGTAGGCCAGGTTGACCACCGGGTCATCTTTGGTGACCGGCACCATACCCGTTGCCAGCACCACCAGGTCGGCCTTGACCTGAATTTTTTCCCCCAGAAGGGTATTATCGGCTTCGACGATCAGGCCGCTACCGTTTTGGGAAACGGCGGCAACCTCACCCTTGGTTAAAAATATCCCCGGGTCCTGCTGGATGTTCTTGTAAAAATTCTCCGTCAGACCCAGGGTGCGCATGTGCTGGTAAAACACATAGGCCTTACCATCGTCATAGTCTTCACGCACGTATTTGGCCTGCTTGAGGGTAACCAGGCTGGTCACCGCAGCGCCATAGGCGAAGTCCTTGTCGTCTCCCTGGCCGGGGCTCTGGATAAACACCACCGATTTGGCCTCCCTGCCGTCCGAAGGTCGAATGATGTGACCGCCGGCAGCCATGTCTTCAAACTGGTGGTTGGTAATCACATCGGACAGCTCGCCAAAACCCAAATGGGCAAATTCCCCTTCTTCGGGCTGATAGGGTCGCCAGCCGGCCGCCAGGATAACCGCGCCGAACTTTTCACCGTCGGGATCAACTGTCAGGATGTCTTTTTTGCCTTCATTGTACTCCATAAATTTTTCATGAAGCTGCTCGGCCGTCAGGTCATTGCCCTTATCATCGACTTTCATCTCGTCGGGCAACGGAAACGGGACATCAAATTCGGTCTTCTCACCGGGCTTTTTCAAGGTAACCGTAAAGTCACCCGGTTCTCCGGCAATCCGTGCCACCACCGTCTCGGTTTTGACCGTGATATTGGAATAGCCTTCAAGCTCCTTGATTTTCGATTCGATGGTCGGCTCAATCAACCCTTCATAGGGGTAGGCCCCCGGCAGCTGTTTACGCCAATTTGTAGCGTTTCCACCCAGGACGGCTTCTTTTTCAACAATCGTAACCTCATAACCGGTTTTGGCAGCATCAATGGCCGCCGCAATCCCGGTAATCCCGCCGCCGATCACCAAAATCTTCCGGCTGAAAGTGTCCAGGAGATAGGCTTCGGGCATATCGATCTTTTCAACCCGGGCCATACCCATTTTCAGATAGTCTTCAGCCATCAGTTGAACGTGATCGATGAACCCTTCATCATCTTTTTGTTCTTCCGTGGGGGCCGGATACTTGGACCGGGGATGCGACCACACCACTTGCTCTCGCAAGTTGACCCGATCCACCATGCAGCCGTCGAATCGAAAGACATCATAGAGCACCCGGCGCGAACAGGCCGCGATAACCAGGGTGTTGACGCCTTCATCGGCGATGTCCTTTTTAAGAAGCGCAACGCCTTCTTTACCGCACAGAATCGGACAGGTCTTAACGGCCAAGCCTTCTTCCTTGGGTACATCGCAAAGCTTTTCGATATCCAGGGCTTCCCCGATCCCGCAGCCTTCGCAGATATACACACCATATTTTTTATCCATGGATAACCTCCTACCTGTTCACCAGAGTTTGAATGGCCTTTAAAGCCATACCGGTTGCATTCTGATTGGATGAAACCACGTCAGCCGGCTTATTGGCACATCCGGTTGCAAACATCCCGCCGCTTTCAAAATCGTTGACGATAAACCCGTCATCAGTGTACGTTAAATCCGCCGGAAGTTTGTCTGTTGCGGTTGTGGGCTGCATTCCGGTAGCCAGAACAACCATCTCCACAGTCTGGTGGATTTTTTCGCCGGTTACGGCATTTTCGGCAACCACGGTAACATTCTTGTTGGCCGGGTCTTCGCTAACCTCGGCCACCTTGCCTTTGATCAAAAAGATGTTTTCATCTTCTTTGATTTTCTCATAAAATTTTTCATAGCGGTTACCCGGGGTCCGCAGGTCAATGTAAAACACATAGATTTTGGCTTCCGGATAGCGCTCACGCACATAGGTGGCCTGTTTCAGGGACGCCATGCAACAAATGTAGGAGCAGTAGGGCAAGTGGTTTTCATCCCTGGAGCCGGCACACTGAACAAAGGCGATGCTTTCAGGCTCTTTGTCATCCGACGGACGCACAATTTTGCCCCTAGTCGGCCCGTTGGGCGCCGCCAGTCGCTCCATCATCATGTTGGTAATGATGTTGGGATATTGGCCGAAACCGAGATTGTCAATTTTGGTGGCATCATAAGGCTGCCAGCCGGTGGCCCAGACAATGGATCCCACGTTTAAATTCAGGGTTTTGGCTGCCATGTCCAGATCGACCGCGTCGTATTTGCAGGCCTCTTTGCAGCGCCGGGCATCGTCAGTGCCGATGATTTCGGGCGAAATTACAAACCGTGACGGGAAGGCCATCTCAAAGGGCAGAAAAGCGCCTTTGTTTTTCTTCATCCCGAAGTCGAAGTCACTATCAATTTCGGTCTGACTGGCCGCGGCACAATCGCCGCAACAGGTGCAGTTCTCATTTACATAGCGGGGGTTGACTTTAATGGCCACGTCGTAGTTGCCGGGGGTTCCGTCAACCTTTTCCACTTCCGCCAGGGTTAAGACTTTTACTTTTGGGTTATCCTTGATGCGCCTGAAATTGATCTCAAGCCCGCAAGTCGGAGGGCATAGCTTGGGAAAATATTGATTGAGTTGAGCTACCCGTCCGCCCAGAAAAGGATTTTTTTCAACCAAGAAAACCTCGTACCCCACTTCGGCGGCCTCCAGAGCCGTGGTCAGGCCACTGATTCCTCCGCCAACAACTAAGATGCTTCCACTGGCAGGGGTTGTTTGTTCTTCTGTCATGCTATCCCTCCGTGCAGTTTGGGGTTTCAAACGCTGTTAATAAAAACCTCCAGGTGTCCGCAGACACCTGGAGGCGTTATGTCATCGACGATATATCACTGCCGACACTCGGTTAGTCCTTGATGATCTTAATGTAATCTTTCTTGAAGATATCCCAGGTCTGCGCTTTCGGATCATACTTGGAATTGACAAAGCAGAACCAGTTTTCATCATCCTGACCCGGATAATCGGCCTGATAGTAGAAGCCCGGATAGCGGGTCTCTTTGCGGTACTGGATATGACGCAGGTGCGATTCCAGTGTCCAGATGCGGTGCTGGATTTCCCAGGCACGCATCAGTTCGTGCAGATCACCGGCGGCCAGCTTCTCGTTGTCTTCCCGCATGGTTGCGAGCAGATCCATCGCGATCTCCAGATTCTTGCTGGTGGTCTGATAGAAGGTAGCCGTGCCGGCACCGTATTCATGGCCGGCCTTCATCATGCGGTACATCATGCCATTGGGCTTGATGTAGTTGGGGTTGATGTCTGCTGACGTGGAGAAGTCGCAATGATCCAGGTAGGTCCGGACCGGTTTGTAAACGATGTCGACCAGCTCTGCGCTGCTCTGGGCAATGGCCGGTGAGTAGTCGGCGTGATCTTTGGCGTAACGCACCATCTGTTTGACGGCCATTCTGCCTTCGGCATGGGAACCGGAGGAGAACTTATGACCGGAGCAGCCCACCCCGTCGCCGGAGGTAAACAGACCGTCAACCGTCGTCATGCGGTTGTAAACCTTGCCGTTGGCAGCCTTGATCTTGTAAGCATCCGGCACCCAGTCCTCATCCGGACCTGAAGTCCACAGACCGCAGCAACCGGAGTGTGATCCGAGCAGGTAGGGTTCGGTCGGCATAACTTCGGAATTTTTCTTTTCAGGTTCGGTGTTGGTGGCGCACCACAGATTGGCCTGGCCGCAGGTCATATCCAGGAAGTCTTCCCAGGCTTCGGATTCCAGATGTTTGAGCTCTTTTTTGTCCATGGTCTTGCCAAGTTCCGCCAGGGCGGTAACCGTGTCCATCATGATCGGTCCGCGGCCTTCCTTCATCTCAAAGAGCATCAGGTGGTTTCGCAGACAGGTCGGGGTGATGGCCGCGGTTCCGTAAGGCGCATAACTTTCCAGTTCGGCTTTGGCGGCGTCGCTGGCAGCAAAATTTTCTCCCAGACCGTTGAGGGTTTTGGCTTTAAACAGCAGAAACCAGGCACCCACCGGGCCGTAACCGTCTTTAAAACGGGCCGGGGTGAAACGGTTTTCCATCATGGACAGTTCGGCACCGACTCGCATAGCCAGGGTGTAAGTGGAGCCGGAGTTCCAAACCGGATACCAGGCCCGTCCTTTACCTTCACCCACGCTTCGCGGTTGATAAATGTTGACCGCGCCGCCGCAGGCCACCATCATGCTCTTGCATTTGATGATGAAGACTTTGTTCTCGCGGACGGAAAAACCGACCGCACCGGCAATCTGATTTTCTTTATTGGCGTCCAGCAGAAGCTCGACGATGAAAACCCTTTCCAGAACATTTTCTTCACCGATCGCCAACTTGGCGGCCTCGGCCACAATGCGTTTGTAGGATTCGCCGTTGATCATGATCTGCCATTTGCCGGTACGCACCGGAGCGGCGCCTGATTTCAGCGTTCCCATTTTCTGGCCCTTTTTGCCGTCCAGGGTTTTGCCTTCTTCGGATTTTTTCCATATCGGCAATCCCCATTCCTCAAACAGATGGACGGAATCGTCCACGTGCAAACCCAGGTCAAAAATCAGGTCTTCGCGGACAATACCCATCAGGTCGTTGCGCACCATGCGAACATAGTCCTCAGGAGCATTTTCGCCGACATAGGTGTTAATGGCCGAAAGGCCCTGAGCAACCGCGCCACTTCTTTCCAGGGCGGCTTTGTCCACCATCAGAACGCTCTGGTCGTCGGACATCCATTTTTTGACCTCGAACGCCGCGCCGCAGGCAGCCATGCCGCCGCCAACGATGAGAATATCAACTTCTCTCTCTTCGACTTCCGGGTCCCTAACAGCCTTGAGTTCACCCAAAGGTTTATTCGGTAATGCCATATTGCATCCTCCTTAAATCACAAATTAAAAGTAAACAGTAAGTATTCGTTGTCTTTACAGTTGAGCCGGCGGTTTAGGCCAGCTGGTCGGCTGCAGGTCCTCGCAACGCCATGCCGTCTGATTCTTCGGTCGACAAAATCCCACTTTCAAGGTCCTTGCCCTTCAGGTCCAGATAAGCATTGGCCTGTCCTTCGGGAGTGGTCCGGATGGGGAACTTAAAGCGTTTGATGGTTCCGTTTCTGAACTTGCAGGTCCACATGACATCTTCGGTACCCAGCATCGGCATAACAGAGCTTCCCAACGGCACAAAGTCGGCATAGCCTCTGACCTCGATCGCCTGGGTCGGGCAAATCTTTACGCACGAAAAGCATTCCCAGCACTGATCGGGTTCCTGGTTGTAGGCCTTCATTTCGTTGGGTTCCAGAACCATCAGGTCGTTGGGACAAATGTACATACAAGCGGTTTTATCGCCGCCTTTGCAGCCATCACATTTTTCAGATATTACAAAACTTGGCATTTAGTATACCTCCTAATTTTGTTTTTCTAACAATTTGATTTATACCTCTAAAACTAAAGTTAATGATCAAAAAAAACCTTCCTTTGCTCGTTTGCACCTCCCTTCCTATTATTTACCAAAGATGCTCACTTTGGTTCGATTTGTTTTTATATCTCGGGTTTTTGATTCTATAGCCACCGGAACCCCTATCCGGTTAAACTCTTTGTTAATCCAAGCGATTTAGTAAGAAATTAAAAGGAAAAAATATCCTGTAATTTCAATAGGATACAGATAGTATAAGGTGAGCAGAATATCATTCAACCTTGGGCTTGTCAAGTGTTTTTAACCAATCAAAATGACAAAAATACCTGATTATGGGTAGTGCCGGCACACCTTACAACATCTGGATAAGAAAGCGAAAACCGGTACCATATGTAGTGTTAAATCCAGTTTTGGACCTTTTTTTTGATGACAGCAGCTTGTGATTTCGGATTCGGATTCGGCGGATTATAATATTTGGAAGCGTCTTATTTGAAACCGTTGCTTCTAACCAAGTGCCTTGAAGATTGAACCATCAATTATCGAGTATCGCGTACCCGGCGACAAGTGATCAGAGACCCGAGTATATAAATTAAAATTAGATTAATTTTAATAGCCATGGTATTAGAGGCCAATTCAAACAGGAGTCCGACCAGTGGACCATAAATTAACCCCGATATCACTGCAAGACGCGTTTCGTTTTTCATGTTCGCCCGATGTGGTGTGCTTTAATGAGTGCTGCCGGAATCTGAACCAGTTTCTAACACCCTATGACATCTTGCGCCTAAAAAGTCATCTCGGGCTATCATCCGGAGATTTCCTCCAGCAGTATACGGCCCAGCACACCGGGCCTGAATCCGGCCTGCCCATCATAACGATAAAGCCCAAAGACAACATCGACCGCATATGTCCCTTTGTCTCCCCCAGCGGCTGCAAGGTATATGCGAACCGTCCGTCTTCCTGCCGCACCTACCCGCTGGTAAGGGGGCTATCCAAATCAAGACAAACAGGCGAAATCACTGAACAGTTTATGATTTTAAAGGAGCCGCATTGCCTCGGGTTTAAGGCGGATGGCAAACAGACGGTGCAGCAATGGATGGAGGGACAAGAAATTACCGTTTATAATGAAATCAACGACCGATTAATGGAAATTATTAGTTTGAAGAATCAGCTGTTGCCGGGCCCCCTGGACCGTAAATCCAGGCACTTTTTTTACACAGCACTTTATGATCTGGACAATTTTCGATCACAAATTAAAAAGAAGGCGCTGCTGGATGATTTCGACATCGATTCCACGACCATTGATAAGGCTCTGAAAGATGATGTGGTATTGCTGGAAATGGGAATGAAGTGGATTAAAAGGGTGCTGTTCAAATATCAAGGTTCAAGGTTGACAATCTCGTAAAAAGTCTAAATGTCTCAAATGTCGGCCTTAAGACCAATTGAAATTATCAAGTGCGAAATCTGACAAATTGGCTTTCAATTTCGGACTTTTTACGAGACCATCAAGGTTCAGGGTTCAAGGTTAACGAAACTTAGAAACTGCAGAATGTCGAAGGGAGGAATTGCTGTCTATTTTATTAAGTATAAAATAGGTTCAAACGAAGCGATTTCATCCTTCGATATTCGAAATTCTGCGGTTCGCTTTCAACGTAACCCTGAACCTTGAACCTCTGAACCCTAAACCCACAACGGTTAAGTATTTTGGAGGGTGTTCGAATGGAGCTAAATGGCAAAGTAGCCCTCGTTTTGGGCGCCATCAAGGGTATCGGCAAGGAAGTCGGGCTGTCCCTGGCGAAGCAAGGGGTAAAGGTGGCCCTGAATTATTTTGACTGGGAAGAAGAACTTGAGGGTCTGAAAAAGGATTTCGCTGATACCGGCCGCCCTCATCTTATCCTTAAAACCAATCTTCTTAAAGTTAAAAAAACAGCCGACCTGATTCAACGGGTCGTCGATCATTTCGGCCGTCTTGACATTCTGATCAACAATATCGAACGCGGTGGCTGGCCCGTAGTTCACGGACCCTATATACCGGACCAGTGGGACCTTGAAATGGAGACCACCTTGCGTGCCAAACGGTGGGTTTTTGACGCCGCCCTGCCGTATCTGATGGCCTCCGGAGACGGTGTCGTCGTCAATTTCTCCTCGATTGCCGCAATCGTCGGGCGCAGCGGACCGGCTGGCATGGTTTTCAACGATGGGTATGCGGCGGCGAATCGGGGGGTTTCGTCGTTGACCGAAACCTGGGCCCGCCTGGGCGCCCCCCGGGTAAGGGTTAACGAGATCATGCTGGGCTTCGTCGCCACCCGTCACGCCGAAAAAACCCGGGGTTGGGAGTTGCTGACGGAGGCTGATAAAAAGGCGCTTGTCGATCACACCTTGCTGCAACGCACCGGAACGGTGGACAATGTCGTTAAAGCCGTTCTCTTTATTCTCAAGGATGCCTCCTTTATGACCGGCGCCGTGCTGCGACTGGATGGGGGGTATGTGCTGGGAGGCGAAAAGGTACCCGATATGCCGTCCGGTGTGGTTTAGGGGCATTCGAGTATAGATTCAAGGATCATTCAATTTTGTAGTTTAGGAGATACGACAACGGATTTGGGCAGAAATAAATGGTATAAGGTTACCCCATGTGTTGGGTGTCAGCAACACCTCAATATAAGCGACAATCTGAAGTCTTAACTATGTGAGGGGTCGGGGAGTTTTTCGATCTGTGCCCGGCCCGCCAGGGGAATAGCCCGTGCAAGCCGTAACAAATGCGTATCGTATTCGGGGCGCCCCCTATCTTTGCGATAAGCCCATACCGGCAGAGACGATCATGCCGCATCGATTGTGTCTTTTGGGGCTGGTTCAGATCTGAATCCAGCCGGCCGTACGAAAGTATCCCGATAATATTGTTACGGCTTGCAAGGGCTATTCCCTGGCGGACCGCTGACAATCGTGTGAGCTGACGGTTCGCTCTAAACGCATTGAGGGAAAAACTCCCCGACCCCTCATAGTCCTCCAAAGCAAAGGGGCCTTTTCGGACCTTCTGAGGCGCAGCCTGAAACCTGACACCATTGGCAAACAGCATCCATCATCAAAAATTACCGCACCCGAATATTTTTACTCTTAATTCCCCAAATAAAGAGTTTGACCCACTCAAAACCGAACTTGAGCAATTGTACATCGTCGGTTTTCAGCTTTTTGAGCAAAGCGGATTTTACCTTGTAGCGCTTAAAAAAACTGCTTTGAAAAATAAAATCCCGAAATCGGTCGACATTGTAAGTCGCCATGAAAGCCATTTTGGCTTTTGGTCCCTCGGGCCCTTCGAATCCCCAGGGATCATCCTGGAACATCCGTTTTACTTCCGCCCACCGCATGGTCATTTTTTGGTAAAGCGCTGTCTCCTGACCCTGCGACCATTCGGCTATGGTCCACTCCTCGTCTTCATCCGGCCCGCGACAAAAATCCGGCGGTCTAAAAAAATGTACCGGCGTGTTTTTTTTCTTGTGAGCATTATACAGCATTCCCTGTTCAATTGGAAAGGTTCGGCAGGTATCCGGTCGATCCGAATAAACGGAGCACCCGGAATCGGTCATAAAAGGGCAAGTTTTCTCTGGGGTTGGCGTCATGCGCAATAGCACTTCCGGAAAGAAACTGGCCGGTCTTAAAACAACATCGATATATTCATCCAGAAACTCATCTGACGTTAGGCCCAGGCATTGCCTTAACCGGACAACATCGTATGGGTACAATAGAAGATTCAAATTTCGGCAACAGCGATTAAAGCAAGAAATCTCAGGATGACAGCGAAAATTGAAAATATCATCATTTTTAATGCGTCGGCCGGGCAGTTTGTCTATATCGCCAATATCAACTTTTTTCATAATTCTAAGGTCGCTGCGCACCGCATAGAGCATAGCGCATGGGGCATAGTCCCCTCGAATTTACGCTTTGCGCTCTGCGCCCTGCCCTATGCTTTTTATCATCTCACCAACAGTCATTTTGATCCTGCCGTCAAGCCCAACCGCCTGCTTAAATTCGTTTTCCAGCTTGGCCATCTCTATATAAAAAGGGGTTCGATCGAATTTATAATAGGGTTTGTGCGAACAACGATCATCAAAGGTGGAGCAACCCGGTCCTTGGATGACCTTTTGACCGGGTTTTTGAAGTTCGTGCGGAATGCCGTGCATCCGGCATATCATCGGCCTGAATGGATACAGGGTGCACAGGCTGTCATAATTCAACGGACACATCAGCCGTACAGGCATTTCTTTTTCATCTGCTTTGGCAGTGTCCCGGCAGACTTCTTCGGCCTTTGAAAGTATCTCGCCCTTTTTTCGAGAGTCCAGTTTTTCAAAACCCCTGCGAAGATAATAATATTCCAGATAGGTATGATGATAGAAGCGGGTCAGGCAACAATTATCCGTACACCCGCCACATTGAAATTGATAGTGCTCGGTTGCCCGGTTATATTCCTGGTCCATGGCGCTAAAAATATCTCGCAATCGCTCAAGGAAAGCATCCAAAAGGCGGTTATCAAACTGAATTGGATTCGGCTTTAACACAATTTATGCAAACCTTAGACAACAGGAGACGGAAAAAAGATTTTTTTATATAAATTAAGGGCATAACGGTCGGTCATGGAGGCGATGACGTCACAGACAGTGCGTTCTTTGGTATGTTGGCCGCTGTAGCACCTGTCCATTTTCAGTTCGGCCAGCTTCTGTTCAAGGATCGTATCATTTCCAAGAAAATAGCTGTATAGCTCTGACAAGATCTTTTTGGCTTTTTCAAAATCTTTATGAACTTTAGCTGAACGATACACGTTTTCGTAGAGAAATTGTCTCAACTCATTCATGGCAGCGTATACATCATCGGTCATTTGCAGTCGAAGTTCACCGTCCCGAACTTCACTGGTGGAAATAAGGTCCCGAATCATTACCGTAGCCCGCTCTGAATGCGATTTCCCCAGGATTTTTATACAGGCTGGCGGCACCTGTGAGGCACGAACCACCTGGCTGCGAATCGCATCTTCCAGGTCATGGTTCAGGTAGGCCATGATATCGGCAATTCTAACGATTTGCCCCTCGTAAGTGCATGCCATGTCAGCAGGGTCCTCGGGGATGATTTTACCGAACCCCTTGGAGTGTTTCAATATCCCGTCTCTAACCTCATAGGTCAGATTGAGTCCCTGCCCATTATTCTCCAAGATCTCCACAACACGCAGACTCTGTTCATTGTGTGAAAAATCCGGAGAATAAATTTCTTTTAGAGCAGTCTCACCGCTGTGCCCGAAGGGCGTGTGGCCAAGATCGTGCCCCAAGGCGACGGCCTCTGCCAAATCCTCGTTGAGAAACAGGGCCCGCGTAATGGCTCTGGCGATTTGCGCCACTTCCAGGGTGTGGGTTAATCGGGTCCGGTAATCATCGCCCAAGGGAGAAAGAAAAACCTGGGTTTTGTGCTTAAGCCGACGGAAGCCATTGGAATAGACAATGCGATCGCGATCCAGTTGAAAGGCCGTTCGGACCGGGCAATTCTTTTCCTCCGTTTCACGCCCCCGACTTTCAACACTCGGGCAGCCGAATGGTGACATAAATTTCTTTTCGCGTTTTTCAAATTCTTCCCGGATAGACATCATTCACCCTACTTAACAAAGTTGAAAAAGATGTTATATTACCTCCAAGTATGTTTTATTGTAAAGGAATAATTGTTTGGTGTAGGTTCCGAGGTTCTGCGTTCAGCGTTCAAGGTTAATCTGAAACCTCCGAACCTCTGAACCCTGAACCTCTGAACCCTGAACCCTTTTACCCATGACCGGACACCATTTAATACTGGGGGAACTCGACGATTTCGTCACCGGCGAACCCTTAAAAGATACCCACGATGAACGTTACCGTCAACAACTGGCGCGTCTGATAGTCAATCGCAAGGGGTATCTTAAAAGCGACATCGAGCCGCGCAAAAACCTGCTTGTAATGGCCGGCAGGCGCAAGGCCGTTATAAAAATTGATTTCTTGATAAAACTCTCCGGCAAAGTTTGCATGGTCATAAAGTACGGCCCCGGCTCCATTGTCACACGCCGTCGACCGCTTCTGGCCATATCGCGGGTATTAGAGCCCTATCAGATCCCCATCGCGGTGGTTACCAACGGCGAAGATGCCGAGATCATTGAAGGATCATCGGGAAATGTCATTTCCCGGGGTTTGGCAACCATACCTTCTAAATCACAATTGATTGAAATTGCGTCCGGAAATCATTTTAAGCCGATTGCAACCGACCGGGCAGAAAGGGAATCCCGCATCGTGTATTGCTATGAGGTGGACGGAAGCTGTCCGTGCGATGAGGATATCTGTATATTATAAATGACAGTGACAACTCTGAACGATTGCGTTACTTATCCACCTATAAACATTATGATTTCGAATTTGTTTCGGATTTAGAAATTCGTGCTGCGAATTTATACTTTTTTTGGGGCTTGTTTCTTGCACCGTGTAATTGGTATATACACAATAAAACTTTACGATCGGCGAAAAAATGAATTATGAACTATTCATGACAGAGGCTCTGGCCCTGGCCGGGGGTGCGCTCGAACGCGGAGAGTTCCCGGTGGGTTGTGTGATGGTCCACCGGGGAAAAATCCTTGCGACCGGTGCCCGCAAAGGCACCATCGGAGATAGTAGAAATGAGCTTGACCATGCCGAAACAGTGGCCTTGAGGCGGTTGATTGACCTCGATGAGCCAATCAACCATGGTGACGTAACCGTTTTCTGCACAATGGAGCCCTGCCTGATGTGTTATGCCGCCCTGATCCTTGCAGGTATCGGCAAAATAGTATACGCCTACGAAGATGTCATGGGCGGCGGCTGTGCTTGTGAGCGGTCTCGTCTGAAGCCGCTCTATAAAAATAGCCCTATCACGGTGATCCCCGAAGTCATGCGAACGGAAAGTCTCAAATTATTTAAGACCTATTTTTCCAATCCAGCTAACAATTACTGGAAAAGCAGCCTGCTGGCCGAATATACGCTGGCGCAATGAATGTTCTGGTGCACGGATCAACAGAATTCTTAGAAAGCCTAATCATATAACCCAATTTATAAATTTTGCTTGCATTTTTTTCTTGCATTTCTTATTTTTGTTGTATATTCAACCAGATGGATTTTTGTAGAAACGAGGGCAGGATTAGGTCACCGCTGATAAGCGGTATTTAAAGGACTGAGAGCCTTCTAATATGTTTGCCTGCAATCGCAAACCAACGTCATAATTGATAAACGAGGAGATAAGACATAGCTGCACCAAGAAAACCGCATCGACCGATTCGTAGAGACAGAGTTAACATCAACAAAAATATCAGGGCCAGAGAGGTAAGAGTTATAGACCCTGACGGTAACCAGGTTGGCATTATTCCTACGGTAGAGGCGCTTGACCAGGCAGCTGAATTCGGTCTCGACCTGGTGGAGGTTTCACCCAATGCAAGCCCTCCTGTTTGCAAAATTATGGATTATGGTCGCTATCGTTATGAGCAGACCAAAAAGAAGCAGGAAGCAAAAAAGAAACAAAGCACATTCCAGGTAAAGGAGATTAAAGTTCGCCCCAAGACGGGAGAACATGATCTACAGGTCAAAATCGGACACATAAAGAAGTTTATCGGTCGCCGGGATAAAGTCAAAGTGACCGTGGTTTTCAGAGGACGAGAAATCACCCTGTCCAAACTGGGGATGGCCGTGCTCGAAAAAGTTGCCGAGGAGACCGAGGAATACGCTTCAGTAGAGCAAACTCCCAAATTTGAAGGCCGAACCCTGGCAATGATTTTGGGACCGAGATAGTTTGACGTTTTGACAGACATTTTCTTCGAAATTATCTCAAAAATGCAGCTATGCGCCAAAGACGCTCTCTCTATGGAGGGCAAACATTTGGTGTATTAAATGCATTATTGAGTTAGCTTCTAATACAAGGCACCGACCAAGAAACTAATTACAGTGTTGATTCTGACGGTGGCGTGGGCCGGTCTTCGAAAGCTCACGCCATCTATTTTTAATTATTCTATAGGAATACTAATTTTTCGCCAACTTAGATTTTATAGGGCTTTCCATATTTATGTTTGCAAATACGGAATTGCGGTATAAGTGCTTTTAGAAAAAAACGTTAGAACAACGGAGCGTTTTTTCGATACCCCTATAAAATATTTAAGCTGGCAGGTGAAGGAGAACATTCATGCCGAAGATTAAAACCAATCGTGCTGCTGCCAAACGTTTTAAAAAAACCGCAACTGGAAAATTTGTCTTCAGAAAATCATGCGCCAGCCATATCCTGACCAAAAAGACCACCAAACGAAAACGATCGTTGCGGAAAGCACAGATTATTGCCAAATCCGATCGTAAAGAAATCCGGTTGCTGCTGCCCAACGGGTAGCTTTACAGATGACAGAAGACCCGGAATATTTTTATCGCCCCAAGGGGCGGGGAATTAAAACTTTATCCGCCGCTGGAGGACTCGTCCGCCTCCGGCGGGTTAAACCAATAGCAAATAGCATCGACTTAAGGAGATTTAGATATGAGAATCAAACGCGGATTCAAAGCCAGGAGACGTCGCAAAAAGGTCTTGAAATTAGCCAAGGGTTTCCGCGGCGGCCGGAGTAAGCTGTTTCGTACAGCAGCAGATGCCGTCGATAAGGCGCTGATGTATTCTTATCGCGACCGCCGAACGCGCAAGCGCGATTTCCGCAGACTCTGGATTGCCAGAATTAATGCTGCCTCCCGGCTCAACAAATTACCCTACAGCAAATTCATTCGGGGGCTGAAGCTTGCCGGTGTTGAACTCGATCGCAAAATTCTCGCCGAACTGGCAATCTCAGATCCCGCCGGATTTGCGAAAATTGCGAACCTGGCCGGCCAGCAACTTTAGGAATGAAGATTGACGAATTTCAATTGAAGAATGAGGGAATTCCGTCTTTTGATAGTTTTAAAAATAGATAAAATTCCATAGTTCGTCATTCATCAATCGTCATTCCAAGAGTGGAGATGTGGAAAATAATTTAGATCAAATACACCAGCAAGCACTCACAGAACTGAAAGGTGCTGAAAACGGTGGAGACATTGAGGATATTTCGATCCGCTATCTGGGTCGCAAAGGTGTCCTGACCCAATTTTTGCGAAATATTTCGAAACTGCCGGTCGAGCAAAGACCGGCGGCCGGCAAAAAGGCCAACGAAATTAAAAATGTCCTGGACAAGGTCTTCCAAGCTGCGGCTGAAAAGCTCGCATCCAAAGATGACGAAAAGGACGGAAGAATTGACGTCTCCCTGCCGGGCAGGATATCTGCTCAGGGCACTTTGCATCCGATTACCCGGGTTAACCAGGAAATATGCGGCATTTTTTCAAGCCTGGGATTCGATATCGGGGAAGGGCCGGAGGTAGAGTCGGACTGGTATAATTTTGAAGCCCTCAATTTTCCCAAAGATCACCCGGCAAGGGACATGCAGGATACCTTTTTTGTTAGCGAAGACATCGTATTAAGAACCCACACGTCGCCGCTTCAAATCCGTACCATGGAAAAACAGCCTCCGCCGGTAAGAATTATCACACCGGGCAAGGTGTACCGTTGCGATTCCGACCTGACCCATACCCCCATGTTTCACCAGGTGGAAGGCTTGCTGGTTGATGAAAACATTTCCTTTGGCGATCTTAAAGGGATCCTCACCACCTTTGTCCACCAGATGTTTGATGAACAGACGAACCTCCGTTTTCGGCCCAGTTTTTTTCCGTTTACCGAACCCAGTGCCGAGGTGGATATCCTTTGCGTCATGTGCCGGGGTCAGGGCTGCCGGGTCTGCTCCCATACCGGATGGCTCGAAATTCTCGGTTCCGGAATGGTTCACCCCGCCTTGTATGAGAATGTGGGCTATGAAGCCGATCGCTACACCGGATTTGCATTCGGGATGGGAGTGGAACGAATTGCCATGTTAAAATACGGCATCGATGATATTCGACGGTTTTTCGAGAATGACGTGCGGTTTCTATCCCAATTCTAATTTAATTAATTAGTTAAACCATTTAAAGAAAAGTTAATGTATTTGGTTAAATATAGATCGGAATTTTATCCTGGATCGATGAATGTTATAAGATAAAAGTGGTTTCAGAACCTCAGATCGGACATTAGATGGGGTTCTGAAACCACTTTTAAAGGCGATCAAAATGAAAGTTAGCCTCAGCTGGCTTAAAGACTACATAGACATCCAGATGGATGCCGGCGATCTGGCCGAGGCGCTGACCATGGCGGGACTGGAAGTGGAATCGGTTGCGAATCGCTACGCTTACTTGCAAACTGTCTTCGTCGGACGCGTCGCTGAGGTGAACCTCCATCCCAACGCCGACAAGTTGACAATCTGCCGCGTCGACACGGGAGATCAAAGCCGAACGGTGGTGTGTGGTGCGCCCAATGTTTCCGAGGGCATGCTGGCGCCATTGGCATTGCCCGGAACCGTTTTGCCGGACGGTACCCGCCTGGAAAAAAGTGTGATCCGCGGAGAAAAATCCGACGGCATGCTGTGCAGTGAAATGGAACTGGGACTCGGCATCGACAGCAGCGGTATCATGGCGCTGAATCCATCGTTGAAGGTGGGAAACCAGCTCGCTGAAGCCCTCGGTCTTGAGGATACAGTGTTTGAATTTGATCTGACACCCAACCGGCCCGACTGTCTTAGCGTAATCGGTATTGCGCGTGAAATTGCGGCCATCCAGAACACACCGGTTAATTACCCCGATTACAGCCTGGCTGAAAAAAAAGATATGATTTCCTCCTTAACTTCGGTCAAAATCGAAGCGCCGGCTCACTGTCCACGGTATTCTGCCAGACTGGTGGAAAACATTGTGGTAAAGCCTTCCCCTTTTTGGATGCAAAACCGCCTGCAGTCTGTTGGACTGCGGCCGATTAATAATATCGTGGATATCACCAACTATGTTTTGATGGAAACCGGCCACCCCCTGCATGCCTTTGATTTTGATCAACTGGCCCAAAACCGAATTGTTGTTAAAACCGCTGCTGATGGGGATAAGTTTGTCACCCTGGATCAAAAAGAGCGTCAGCTCAACCCCCGGATGCTGATGATATGTGACGGAGAAAAGCAGGTCGCCATAGGCGGTGTTATGGGCGGTTTGAACTCGGAGATCGAAGATACCTCCCGCCGGGTATTGATCGAGGGTGCCTATTTTAATCCGGTAAGTATTCGAAAAACTTCCAAAACCTTAGGATTGAGCACCGACGCCTCCCATCGTTTCGAACGCGGTGTGGACCCGGAAGGCACGGTCCGGGCTGTCAACCGCGCTGCAAAGCTCATGGTCGAGTTCGGCGAGGGCACCCTCATCGAAGGGATCATCGACGAATACCCCCAACCCCAAAAGATAAACAGCGTCAGCTTAAGCACTGCGCGCACCCACAGGCTTTTAGGCATCGATCCGGATGGCAGCGAAATCAAAAAACTTCTCGAAAGCATTGAATTTAAGGTCGAAAAAATAGCCTCCGAAAACGGAGACCAGCAGCTGGTTGTGGTGCCGCCCTCGTTTCGGGTGGATATTTTGCGACCGGAGGATTTGATGGAAGAAGTTGCCCGCCTCGCGGGCTACAATAGTATACCGATTACGTTTCCGGCAATGCCGGCCGAAGCCCGCCCGCCGGCAGCCAGGCTGGAACTTAGAAACCGCCTGAAAGATTTGATGACCGGTTTCGGATTTACCGAGGCAATCACCTACAGTTTTGTGGCTGAAGCATCATGCGATCGCCTGCGTCTTAAAGCAGACGATCCCCGGCGAAACCTCATTCATGTTTTAAACCCCCTGTCGGAAGATCAAGCGGTCATGCGGACGTCGCTGGCCACCGGGTTGATTGAAACAGCTGTTTATAATACCGCCCAACAGGCCAAAAATTTGAAATTATTTGAAATCGGCAAATTATTCATTAAAACGGAGTCCCAAGACCTTCCCTGGGAACCTGAATTTCTGGCGGCGCTGTGGACAGGATCACGCCATAGCTCCGCATGGCACGGCCGTGAAATCCCGTGCGATTTTTACGATATTAAAGGGGTTGCCGAAGGACTGCTCGATGCCTTGAAAATCAACAAAATCCGATTTACAGCCATGCCCGATGGGGATTGCGACTATACCCGGCCTAACTACACAGCTCAAATTTTTGCCGATGACACACCCATAGGCCTGGTGGGTGAAATTCATCCCCAGGTTCGGAAGGTGTTCGATTTAAAGCAATCAGCCTATTTGTTTGAACTCGATCTGGATAAAATTATTTCATTGGCGCCGCCCACCCTAAAATTCAAACCGATTCCCAAATTCCCGGCGATTTACAGGGACATAACCATCATAATCGACCGTGAAATTGAAGCCCAAACGGTGCTGCAGACCGTTGAAAATATCCGTGAAGGTCTGGTGCAAAATCTGCATTTATTTGATGTCTTTGAAGGGGATCCTATTGCCGCCGGTAAAAAAAGCGTGTCGTTTCGGATCACCTACCGTTCGTCAGATAAGACCTTGGTAGATGACGACGTCAACGATCTTCACAAATCGGTTACCGACAAACTTTTAAAAGCATTTGATGCCACCTTGCCTTAAAAACGATAATCTTTATCGGCTTAAACCTTAATCAATAGGTTCGTCGGGGTGACAATGCAAAATAAAATACCTTATCAAATAAAAATTCCTGACAAGCTTTATTTTAAAATTGGAGAAGTCAGCAAAATTTCCGGGCTTCCGAGCCATGTTTTAAGATTTTGGGAATCTGAGTTTAAAAAAATAAAGCCGCGCCGGACATCTTCGGGGCAGCGCTCATATACCCAAAAAGATGTGGCGATGATCCTGGAAATCAAACATCTGCTCCATGAAAAAAAATTTACCATTGAAGGCGCCCGCAAATATTTAAGTTCGAAAACCAGGCTGAAATCAGATGACACCGATTTTTTGGAAAACTTGAAAGCGGAGTTGAAAAATATACGGGATTTGCTCGACAGCAATTAGTTTGATGAAAGTTATTGACAATTAAGAGAATTTGTCTTAAATATTCTAACTTGAGCGTCAAGCGAGCAAGACCTTTGAAACTGGTAAAAAGGGTGGATCGCAAAGGTCAACAAGCGAGACTTTTGCAAAATGTTCATTTTCGTTAAAGTTCAAGGAAGGATCAAATTTTAACCGTAGGCATACATTGAGTATTTCGAGGATTAAAATTTGAACCTGACGCCGAAATTGGACGAAAAGGGACGTTTTGCATGATCGCCGAGCGGGCATAGCTCAGTTGGTAGAGTACAAGCTTCCCAAGCTTGGTGTCGCGAGTTCGAATCTCGTTGCCCGCTCCAACGTAAGTTCGCCGTTACCGTTGTGCTTGATGGCTTGGGGTGGCACCGTTTCCGGATTGATGGATGAACTAAACTTTTTCCTTATGGCTATTGGTATGAACAGATAAACTTTCGCGCTGTACATCAAGAGGTCAACCTGAACATGAGGAAACGGGCTATAGCCCGTTTTTGTGTTTTAAGAGCAACGTTGGAAGCAAAGAAAAAATATAAACATAAAAAAACCCAACAACGGACCCGGGGCCATAAACCTGTCAGTGAGCAGAAGGTAGCCGAACGGGTCAGATCACTGGCCGAACCGCTGTGCGCATCCGAGGGTTTGGAGCTGGTGCACGTTGAATATCAGCGGGAAGCAAACGGACGGATTCTAAGGCTTTACATTGACAAGCCCGATGGGATCAATTTGAATGATTGTGCCGGCGTCAGCCGTCAAATGGGAGACATCCTGGATGTCAACCTGGAGGACATAGGACCTTATAGTCTTGAAGTCACCTCACCGGGTCCGGCACGGCCGCTGGCCAAACATGAGGATTTTGAAAAATTTAAGGGCAGCCGGGTAAAGATAAAAACGAGTCGACCGTTTAGCGGGCAAAAAAACTTTATCGGGATTCTTAGGGGAATATCCGGCGGGCAGGTAAACCTGCAGATCGGCGAAGAAGCCATCGTGATACCGTATCAGGATATTTCGAAAGCACGACTTGCAGAATAAATGGAGATCTCTGATGTTTATCTCAGACATAAAACGTGTTGTTGAACAGGTTAGCCGGGACAAAGGTATAGACCGCGAAGTCCTTATCCGGGCGATGGAAGAAGCTTTGCGATCTGCTGCCAGAAAAAAATTCGGTAACAAACTGGATATCGAAGTTCAATACAATGACCAAAGCGGTGAGATCGAGGTGTTTCAGTTTAAGGAAGTTGCGGAGGTCGTCGCCGAACCGACCTATGAGATAAGTCTTGAGGAGGGCCGCAAACTGGATCCCGAGTGTGAGGTCGGAGACAGCCTGGGCACCAAGATGGATGCCACCACATTCGGCCGCATCGCCGCTCAGTCGGCCAAACAGGTCATCATACAGAAAATGAAAGATGCCGAAAAAGATGCAGTCTATGCCAATTTCATCGACCGCAAAGGGGAAATCATTAACGGTATCGTTCAGCGAATTGACCGGGGGGATATTATTGTTAACCTGGGGCAAACCGATGGAATCGTGCCGGTCCGCGATCAGGTTCCGAGGGAATCCTATCGCCGGGGTGACCGCATTCGAGTCTATATTCTTGACGTGCTGCTCGAATCACGCGGCCCGCAAATTGTGCTCTCCCGTACACATCCGAACTTTCTGATCGACCTGTTCCGGACAGAAGTGCCGGAGATTAGCGAAGGCATCGTCAAAATTATGGGGGCATCCCGCGAACCCGGTGTACGCGCCAAGATCGCTGTGGCCTCTAATAATTCCGACATTGATCCTGTCGGTGCCTGTGTGGGAATGAAAGGCAGCCGCGTGCAAAATGTGGTGCAGGAGCTTCGGGGTGAAAAAATCGACATCATTCCATGGCATGTGGATACGGCAAAATTTGTCTGCAATGCGCTGGCACCGGCCGAAATATCCAGGGTGATAATTGACGAAAGAAACAATTCGATGGAAGTGATTGTCCCGGATGAATTCCTGTCAATTGCCATTGGCAAAAAGGGCCAGAACGTAAGACTGGCATCAAAACTTACCGGCTGGCATCTGGATGTAAAAAGTGAAACCCGCTATAACGAGGCCATGCAAACCGGCTATGACTCGTTGGTGGCACTGCCCGGCGTTGGAATCAGTTTAGCCGATGCATTGTATGAGACCGGCTTTTATTCGGCCGAGGAGATCATCGAGGCCAACATCGAAGATTTGGTTCAAATTCGAGGAATCGGAGAAGAAAAAGCTGTCAAACTCTTGGAGGCCGCCCAGAGGTCAGTTTTGGAGGCTGCCCAAGAGAAGGAAGTTGACGAAGGTGGCATAGGTGATGAAGCTACCGAAACTGAAACCATCAACGGGGAAGGTGCACAACAGCCATCGGAACCATCCGATGAAGTTGAATCGGAACCGTCCATTGAGGTCGAACCGAAATCATCCGATGAAATTGGATCGGAAGAAAAATAAGTTGTGATGTGGTTTTCGATCTGCCAGATCGTTAAATAGGCTTTAGGGGGATGTAATGGCAAAAACTAGGGTTTACGAACTCGCCAGAGATCTTAATCTGACTAACAAAATACTGCTCAGCAAGCTGAGTGATCTGGATATCTCTGCCAAAAGTCATATGAGCGCTCTGGATGATGAAGCCGTTGCCAGAATAAAGACCGAAATTTTCGGCAAAAAAGAAGAAACCGTCGAAGAAACCCGCATAAAGCCGACTGTTATTCGCAGACGCCGGAAAAAAGTAAAGGTTGAAGCCGTACCGGAACCGCCGGCAGGGCCGGATGATGTATCGGCCGCTGAAAAGCCTGCCGAAGATGCCCCCGAAGAGAAAGTGCTTGAAGAAGAAGCCGCTGCAGTCGAAAAGGCCCCGGAAATTGCAGATGAGAAAGCCGCTGAAGAAGCGGCGCCGGTAGCCGAAGCAGCCGAACCGGTTGATCTGAAAGAGGAGAAGCCTAAAAAGGTTGTAAAAAAAGTTAAAAAGGAATCTGCGGCCAAAATCATCCAATTGCCGGTAAAGCCGGTTCAAAGGCCCTCAAAGAAGAAAGCTGCCCCGGGTGACAGAGCCAAAATTGAAAAACTTCCATCCCGCCAACCTCCTGGCGTAAGACCCGCAGCCGCACCGGCAGATCTGCCGCCCACGGATGGCAAGAAAAAGAAAGGGAAGAAAAAGGTTGAAGAGGGCGACCGCCCAAGAAGATTTTTAAAAAAGAAAATCTCGTTTCGAAAAAAATCAGTAATCGAAGGTCAAGATCTGTATGATACCGGTTACAAAGGCCGCAAACCCCGCAAGGGGGCCAAAGCCAGGGCCGCTGCCCCGGCCCAAAAAACTCAGATCACTACATCCAAGGCTATCAAGCGGCGCATCAAGATCGATGATGCGATTATTATTTCCGATCTGGCCAAGCGCATGGGAATCAAGGCCAGCGAAATGATAAAAGTCCTAATGGGCATGGGTGTTATGACCACCGTTAACCAGAGTATCGACTTTGACACAGCGGTTGTGGTGGCGTCCGAATTTGATTATGAGGTGGAACGTGCTGCATTCGAGGAAGAAATTGTATTAAAGCAGGAAGCAGATGATCCGGAAAAATTACAGGAACGACCACCGGTGGTTACCATTATGGGCCATGTTGATCACGGTAAAACCTCCCTTCTCGATGTTATCCGCAAAACCAGAATAACGGAAAACGAAGCCGGTGGAATTACACAGCACATCGGCGCCTACCATGTTGCGACTGATAGGGGCCAGATTGCTTTTCTTGATACCCCCGGTCATGAGGCGTTTACCGCCATGCGTTCCCGCGGCGCAAAAATCACCGATCTTGTAATTTTGGTTGTCGCGGCCGACGACGGTGTGATGCCCCAGACCCTGGAGGCTATTAATCATTCAAAAGCGGCCGGGGTTCCGATTATTGTTGCCATCAACAAAATTGACAAGGCCAACGCGGATCCTGATCGGGTGAAGCGAGAATTGGCTGAAAACGGGTTGACCCCCGAAGACTGGGGGGGCGATACGATTTTTGTCCATGTTTCTGCAAAAGAGCGCCAGGGCATTGATGATCTACTTGAGATGATCTCTTTGCAGGCGGAGGTTTTGGAGCTAAGAGCCAATGCAGATAAATTGGCCTACGGCCATGTCGTCGAAGCCAAAATTGATTCCGGCAGGGGCCCGGTCGCAACCGTACTGGTTCAGGACGGCACCCTGCGAAATGGAGACCCGGTGGTATGCGGGATTCACTTCGGAAAAATCCGGGCCATGCTGGACGACAGAGGGATGCCGGTGGAAATCGCTGGTCCTTCAATTCCGGTTGAAGTCCTGGGTTTAGCGGGCGTACCGATGGCTGGAGATGAGTTTATCGCTCTGGCCGATGAGAAAAACGCCAGGCAGGTCAGCCAGCATCGCATTCAAAAGCAACGCTCAAAGGACTTGGCCCAGACCAATCGACTCAGTCTGGAAAAACTTTATGAGCAAATACAGCAGGGCGCAGTTAAAGACCTCAACCTTATTATTAAGGCAGACGTACACGGCTCGATCGAAGCCCTGGGCGAAGCGCTAACCAAGCTTTCCAATGAGGAAGTCAAAGTTAATGTGGTGCACTCTGCCACCGGAACCATTACTGAATCAGATATATCCCTGGCAGCGGTATCCAATGCCATCATCATCGGCTTTAACGTGCGGCCGACACCTAAAGTTCAGGCTTTCGCCGGTGAAGAAAATGTTGATATGCGCTTTTACAATGTAATTTACGACATCATCAAGGATGTCAAAGGCGCCATGGTGGGCCTGATGGAATCCACTTACAAAGAACATGTGATGGGTACCGCGGAAGTTCGCGAAATTTTTCAAATACCCAAAGTGGGTGTCATCGCCGGCAGTTATGTGACCGATGGGAAGATCGAACGTGGACAAAATATTCGGGTGGTTCGAGACGGCGTTGTGCTATATGAAGGAAAAAATTCTTCCCTGCGCCGGTTTAAAGATGACGCCAAAGAAGTACAGACCGGGTATGAATGCGGCATCGGGGTGGAGAATTTTAATGATATTAAAGTCGGCGATGTCCTCGAGTGTTATTATCTCGAGGAAATCAAACCGGCGATGGATTAAAAGAGATTGCGGATATTGGATTGTGGATTTCGGATTGATTGAAAGGAAATCTTCGATTTCATTTTCCCATTCGGGGTTTCGGATCGGGGATAATAAGAGGTATATGTCTTATTAGGCCTCTAGCCTCAAGCGAAGCGCTCCTCGAGTGAAACGATCCATAATCCGCCGGAGGCGGAGCTCATCTCGCGGAGCGAAACGACCATGGTAGTGGGGACCGGACTCATCACGCTGCGGCTGCATAATTGCCGTTCATTGAAAGGCAAGCGCAAGGTTGTTAAATCGATGATAAGCCGATTGCGCAACGCGTTTAATTTGTCGGCGGCCGAGGTCGGATCAAACGATATTTATCAGAAAGCGGAAATCGGTTTTTCACTGGTCGGCAATGACAGCTCGCTGATTAACTCTAAAATCGATAAGATATTCAATATGGCTGAAGATCTGGGCCTTGCTGAAATCATCGAAACGGAAATGGAAATTATTCATTTATGACCTCCTTCGCCCGGGCGGACAGGGTCAGCGGTTTAATTCAGGAAACCCTGTCAGACTTATTAAAAAAGCGCATTCATGATCCCCGATTGCAAATGGCGACCATCACAAAGGTCAAAATGTCAGCCGATTTAAAGCTGGCGCGTATCTATTTTGCGATTTACGGTGACGACAAAAAATCGGAGGACGCTGCCAAAGGGTTTGAGAGCGCACGCGGATTTATAAAGCGAATTCTTGCGCGCAAACTTGGTTTGCGCTATATGCCGGATTTAAAATTTTTTTATGATGACTCTCTGGACTACGGGTCTCATATCGATCAACTGCTTGAAAAGATAAAAACCGATAATGGACCAGATTATCAGCCACATTAAAGAGGCGAATCATATTTTGCTGGCTTCACATGCGGACCCCGATGGAGATGCCGTTGGTTCTCTTCTGGCCCTGGGAATAGCTATCGGCAGACGGGGCCAAAAAACGACCATTTATAACGCCAGCCCGATTCCGGCTGTCTATCGTTTCTTGCCTTCCGTGGAGCGCATCGTCAGGCATATAAAAAAAGCTGGCACATACGACCTGGCGCTCATCATGGATTGCGGCGATCTGCCGCGCATTGGCGAAGCCAGCACCACCGTCAGCCAGATACCTGTGGTTATCAACATCGATCACCATATTTCAAATACCGGTTTCGGCGATATTCAACTTATCGACCCGTCGGCCTGTTCTACAGCCGAATTAGTCTATCGGCTGATCAAAGCCCTGGATGTACCGTTAGATAAAGCAATTGCGACGTCTTTGTATACAGGTATTTTGACTGATACGGGGTCATTTCGTTTTTCAAGCACCAACCAGGCCGCCTTTGCCATCAGCCAGGAAATGGCGGAACTGGGGGTCGAACCCCATGATGTCGCTCAGCACGTATATGGAACATACTCACTGGGTCGCATAAAGCTTTTAAACCTGGCCCTTGATTCAATTGAAATATCGCAAAACGGTAAATTGTCGATAATGACCGTCACCGGCGCCATGTTTGCAGAAACCGGAACTCACCCGGAAGATGTTGATGGCATGATAAACTATGCCAGACGGATCGAAGATGTTAAAGTGGCCGCCCTGATTCAGGAACAACAAAACGGTAACACCAATTCAAATGGTCATTGTCGTTACCATGTCAGCCTGCGGTCGGACGGGACCGTCGATGTGGCGGCCATCGCCGGCTCTTTCGGCGGTGGCGGCCATGCCAGCGCCGCGGGGTTTCAGATTGAGGCGACGCTGACAGAATTAAAATCCGACATCATTACCCTGGCACAAAATCTGTAGTTCTGGTTGCTGGGTACTGGTCTCTGGCTTCCGGTCACTGGTAGCTGGTTTCTGGTCGCTGGCTGCCGCTCTCAAGTTCGCAGTTACCAGGAGCCAGCTACCAGAGACAAGAGACTATGGAACATGGGCGAGCGACCAGAATTAAACGGCATCATAGTCATCGATAAGCCCGTAGGTATAACATCTGCCGGGGTTGTGTCGATTGTAAAAAAAACGCTCCCTGCGAAAAAAGTCGGGCACGCCGGTACCCTGGACCCGTTTGCCGAAGGCGTGCTGATATGCTGTGTCAATCAGGCCACTAGGCTGGCCGATTTTTTACTGCACGGTACCAAAAAATACATCGCCGAACTAAAACTCGGAGAAGAAACGGATACCCAGGATTTAACCGGTACCGTAATCTCAAGGGCGGAGCCGGAAAACTATTCGACAGAAACCATACAAAAGGTATTCAAAGCCTTCGAAGGGCCTCTTGAGCAACTGCCACCGGTTTACTCGGCATTAAAGCACAATGGTGTTCCGCTATATAAACTGGCCCGCAGCGGCAAACCGGTTCAAAAGCCGCCCCGGCAAATCGAGATTTACAGTATTACCCTACTGAACATAGCGCTGCCGTTAGTTCGTTTTGAGGTCTTATGTTCAGCCGGAACCTATATCCGGACACTGGGAGCCGATATTGGCAAAATGTTGGGTTGCGGTGGTCATCTAAATGCGCTAAAACGGATTGCAAGCAGCGGATTTACCCTGGATCAGGCGGTATCATTATCCGCCTTAAAAAATTTAGCCCCCGGAGCGCGACGGCCGGAAAACTTCATCAGCATGGCGGATGCATTGCCGGAAATGCCCGCATGCGCGGCGGATACACATTTGCTAAAAAAGATCCGACATGGTCAGAAAATCACAGCCCGGGACCTTACCGGCGCTGGTGGATTGGACGCCGGGCGCATTGCAGGTTCTAAAATAAAAGTTGTTGATCAAACAGGGGAACTTGTTGCAATATTAAACTATCAAGAGCATGATCAGCAGTTGAATTACTGCTGCGTGTTTGCCAAGCAAGATGCCTGATCCGGTCGACCCGGTGTAAACGATACAAAAAAATCATTGCGAAGGATTCTTAACAAGAGGAGGCAAAAAAGAAAGTGACTTTCACAACCGATGATAAGAAGAAACTGATAGAGAAATTCAAGTTGCACGAGACCGATACAGGGTCCCCGGAGGTACAGGTTGGACTTTTGACCCACCGAATTTCTTATCTCACCGAGCATTTAAAGATTCACAAGAAAGATCACCATTCCCGCAGGGGACTGTTGATGCTGGTTGGAAGGCGTCGCCGGCTTCTTAACTATGTCAAATACAAAGATGTCAGCCGTTATCGGACAATTATTGAAACCCTGGGATTAAAAAAGTAAACAACCGGCCGCAATGCTTCTTTATACCGATCCACACCAGAGGAAAATTGAAACCGGCGGTACCTAAATCACCACCCAATCTTCGCCCGCTATTGTCGGGCAAGTTTCCCGAGCAAAATTTGTTTTGTGGTCTTTGGTATCGCCCTATAGGTCCGGGATTTTACCGGAAAATGGCGACACGTACAGTACTCCGATAGGCTTGTATTGGGATATCAAGCAGATTCAGTTACAGTGTCGTTTAACAGTTAGGAGACAACATGGAAAATTTGTTTGAAGAAGAAATCGGGGGAAAAACTCTTAGCATTCAGACCGGCAAGGTTGCCAAGCAGGCATCCGGATCGGTTGTTGTCCAGTACGGCGACACCATCGTCCTGGTTACCACCGTATCCGCCCACGAAGAAAGAGCGTCCAGTTTTTTGCCCCTTACCGTCGAATATCAAGAAAAAATATATGCGGCCGGCCGGATCCCGGGTAACTATTTCCGCCGCGAAATCGGTCGTCCCAGTGAAAAAGAAACGTTGACGGCCCGCCTGATCGACCGGCCCATTCGCCCCCTGTTTCCAAAGCACTACCGCTGCGAAACCCAGGTGATTGCAACCGTCCTGTCCATGGACCAGGAAAATGATCCCGACACCCTGGCAATGGTAGGCGCTTCAGCGGCCCTTACGATTTCTGACATCCCTTTTGCCGGGCCAATTGCCAGTGTACGGGTTTGCCGCATAGACGGCCAGTTGAAAATAAATCCCGCCATACCGGAATGGGAAAACGGTGACATCAACATTATTGTCGCCGGCTCCAAAACCGGTGTGGTGATGGTGGAAGGCGGCGGAAATCTGGTCAGCGAGGCCGATATGCTGGAAGCCATATTTTTTGGTCACCAGGCCATGCAACCGCTGATTGATATGCAATTAAAACTAAAAGAAACCAACGGCGTGCCCAAAAGGCCGTTTACACCTCCGGAAAAAGATGAAAACCTGGTGCAACGGATAGAAACCGAGGCCTCGGCTCGCATCAAAGAGACCCTTCTGATTCCTGAAAAAGTAAAGCGCAGCGCGGCTATGCGCAACCTCAAATCAGAGATTGTAGATAATCTGGGTGAGGACTGGGCCGATCAACAGGCAGATGCCTATGGGGCCTTGGGTGATTTGCAGAAAAAAGTCAGCCGGGATCTCATCCTGAAAGAAGGTCGTCGGATAGACGGCCGCCGCTTTGATGAAATCCGGCCGATTACCTGCGAGGTCGGCATCCTCCCCCGGCCTCACGGCAGCGGTCTTTTTACCCGGGGAGAAACCCAGGTGATCGGTGTGCTCACCCTTGGCTCCGGACAGGATGAGCAGCGCGTAGAAACGCTCAGCGGTGAAGAATTCCGTCCCTTTATGCTGCACTATAACTTTCCGCCCTATTCCGTCGGAGAGGTCAAACGCATGGGAGGCCCCAGCCGTCGGGATATCGGACACGGAGGGTTGTCCACCCGCGCAATTGAAAAAATTCTGCCCGACAAAGAGGATTTTGACTATACGATTCGACTGGTATCGGAGGTGTTGGAATCCAACGGATCATCCTCCATGGGGACTGTTTGTTCATGTTGCCTGGCCCTGATGGACGGTGGCGTTCCCATCAAAGCCCCGGTGGCCGGAATCGCCATGGGCCTTGTCAAAGAGGACGATCAGGTCGTCATTTTGTCCGATATTCTGGGAGATGAAGATCACACCGGTGATATGGATTTTAAAGTTGCCGGGACCCGGGACGGAATTACAGCGCTTCAAATGGATATCAAAATCCTTGAACTGTCAAAGGACATCATGGAAAAAGCCCTGGAGCAGGCCAAAGCAGGACGCTTGCATATCCTGGGCAAAATGGCGGAAGCACTGGAAAAACCGCGCCAGGCGATTTCGCCCTTTGCCCCGACCATTATCACGATTCAGGTTAAACCGGATAAAATCCGCGAAATTATCGGCCCCGGCGGCAAGGTTATTCGCGGCATCCAGAGTGAAACCGGCACCAGCGTTGAAATTGATGATTCCGGTACGGTAAAGGTGGCAGCGTTTTCCAAAGAGGAGGGTGATGCTGCGATTAAAATGATTGAAGAGCTTATCAGGGAACCGGAAGTCGGCGCCATTTACGAAGGCAAGGTTGTCAAAATTACGGATTTCGGCGCTTTTGTCCAGATAATGCCCGGCACCGATGGTCTGGTGCACATCTCGCAGCTGGCCAATCACCGCGTGACCAAAGTTTCCGATATCGTTAAGGAGGGTGACCAACTCAGGGTTAAGGTACTTGAAATCAGCAGGGATGGAAAAATACGCCTAAGCCATAAAGTTTTATTGGATGAGGGAGATGGACGTGCCGATTGAAAAAACCATCCTTAAAAACGGCGTTAGGGTTCTTACCAAAAAAATGCCCCACACCCGCTCGGTGTCCATGGGGGTGTGGGTCAATGTGGGTGCCCGGGATGAAACCGAGACTGAAAGCGGGCTCTCCCACTTTATCGAGCACATGATTTTTAAGGGCACCCGCAGACGCTCGGCCTATCAAATTGCCAAAGAATTTGATTCCATCGGCGGTCACACCAATGCCTTCACGACCATGGAAAATACCTGCTACCATGCCAGGGTCATGGACACCCATACGGAAACCATGGTCGATATCCTCTCCGACATCTTTATCAACTCGGTATTTGACCCTGATGAAATGGATAAAGAACGGCCGGTTATTCTGCAGGAAATCGGCATGGTTGAGGACAGCCCCGATGAGTATGTCCATGTGCTTTCAGGCCATAATTTTTGGGGTGAGCACCCGCTGGGGCAGTCCATTCTCGGCACACCGGAAAACATTATCCGATTTGATGCCGGAACGCTGAAAAATTTTCTCTACAGCCTGTATCAACCCGAACGCATTATAATTTCCGCTGCCGGTAATCTTGAACACGATTTTCTGGTAGACCTGATCAGGCCGGCCTTTGAAATCATGCCGACTGGAAAGGATTTTCCCCGGCGCCTGACGCCCACCGACCGTTCAGTGGTTGATTTCAACCACCGCGATCTGGAGCAAATACACATTTGTCTCAGCACCAAGGGATTGGCAATCACCGATCCGCGGCGTTACACGTTTTCCCTATTGAACACCATCGTCGGCGGCAATATGAGTTCCAGACTTTTTCAAGAGGTGCGGGAACGTCGGGGTCTGGCTTACAGCGTGTATTCCTTTATTTCTTCCCATGTGGATACCGGCATGTTCGGGTTCTATATGGCTGTCGATCCCAAGCGGGCACGTGAAACTATTCTGTTGGTTTTGGATGAAATTGTTAAATTGAAAACAGTGCCGGTAGAGAAATCAGAACTGAAAGGCGCCATTGAATATACCAAAGGCAGTTTATCACTGGCCTCGGAAAGTGCCGACAACCATATGGTGCGAAACGCTCAGAATGAAATGCATTTTGGCGGCGATATTACCTTAGAGGAAATTATTGAAAAAATTGAAGCCGTCACCGCCGATGATATTCTTGAACTGGCCGATGAACTCATCAACCCGGCTAAAATGACCTATACCCTGCTGGGACCGGTTGATGACAAAAAAAATGAACTGGAAGAAATATTGGCCAGGTAGATTGGTCATCGATTTCGATAAATACTCCGGATCAGGCGTTTGCTATGCAAGTTAAAGGCTCAGTCCCAATTGGAATGGTGGAAACATAAATATATTTAATGATCAATGACCCTTTCCCCTGTTATAAGACTTTTGCGTTTGCGTCCCGAGTTGGATTCAGATATTCCCCTGCCCCGCTATATGACCCGCCAGTCTGCAGGCATGGACATCTGTACCGCAGTCACTGAAGCGGTGTTGCTGGAAAAGGGTGAAATTGCCATGCTGCCCACCGGATTTGCCATGGCGCTTCCCCAGGGATATGAAGCCCAGATCCGTCCCCGCAGCGGTCTGGCGGTAAAACATGGAATCGGGCTCATCAACTCCCCCGGCACCATCGATGCCGACTACCGCGGTGAGGTCATGATCGCGGTAATCAATCTTGGCCCGCAACCTTACACCTTCCAGCGGGGAGACCGGGTGGCCCAAATGGTTATCCAAAGGGTCCACCAGGCCGAATTGCAGGAAGTGGAATATCTTGAAGAAACCCGCCGAAATACCGGCGGATTCGGGCATACGGGAAAATAAGCTCATAGCGCGTAGCTCATAGCTCATAGTAAAATAGAATTTCAGATCTTTCAGCCTATCAGCTATCCGCTGTGAGCTATGAGCATTTCAGCTATTAATAATGTATAATAATTGTAATGCATTCTAATACCCCAAACGATATAAACCAGCAGGAATTTTCCCTTGCCGTCTGCACCCTGGCCAGCGGAAGCAAAGGCAATGCCACCTATATATCCGACGGTGAAACCTCGATTCTCGTTGACGCCGGCTTATCCGGCATTGAGATTCAGCGACGTTTAACATCGAGGGATCTGTCCCCCGAAGATCTGGATGCGATAATCGTCACTCACGAACATTCCGATCATGTCCGGGGGGTCGGCATTCTCTCCCGCCGTTATAATTTGCCGGTATACATCAGTCCCAAAACGCACAAAGCCTGCCCCAACCTTGGCAAGCTGTATGAAACCAGGCCCTTTGGATGCGGAACGACCTTTCATTTCAACAATCTGGCCGTTCATCCTTTTGCCATATCTCACGATGCTGAAGACCCGGCCGGCTTTACCATCGGCCAGAACGGAACCACCATTGGCATCGCCACCGATCTTGGAATAGCGACCTCCATGGTCAGGCAGCACTTAAAACCCTGTGCCCTGCTGATCCTGGAAGCCAATCATGACCTGACCATGCTGGAGACCGGCCCTTATCCCTGGCCCCTGAAACAGCGCATCCGGGGCCGGACCGGCCACCTGTCCAATCCGGATTCAAAAAAACTGTTAAACGAGTTGCAACACGATAACCTGCAGCATGTGATCCTGGGACATTTAAGTGAAGTCAATAATACCCCTCAAAAAGCCTTTGACGAAGTATCCCGGGCGATTACCCGCTGCGGCGCGCGGGTGACGGTGGCTGATCAGTATACTTCCGGACCAGTTATTTATCTCAAGTGAGCAGGGGATAGATTTCCCCCTGTGCCTTGCAGGTTGCAGAGGGCGGGAGGTGCCAGCTAAAAGATGACAGAGGACGGATAAAGAGAACAAATCAGATTATTCAGAAGACTTGATTTATCACTGATAACAATTGCCCTGACCAACCTGCCGAATCGCCTCACCCACACAATCGATCAAATCCTTCCGATAGTGCAACCGGAATGCATCGGGTTCAGACCAGGATCAGATAACCAAACCCCTCAGTATAACCAGACACGCTCCAATGGAGACAGCTAATGCTCCATCCAGCAACCCGCGGGAGACCCCAGTGATTGCTTTTCCTGCTAAAAACCCCATCAAAAATAGCATAGACAGCAGACTAAGGTCACTGAGTAATAATCCGGTTTTTACCGTTATAATGCCAAACGAAGCAATTACAAAAATTAAAAATGGTGGCACCGTGGAAAGCAAGACCGGAGATACTTCAAGGACAATCTCAAAAATTCTTTTCCAACTAGTTTGTCGCCGAACTATGATTTCTTCGCTAATTATTGATGCAAAAACGTATGTCACCAGCAAAAGCGCCGCAAATATTGCTAAATCCAGCACGATTTCAGTGGGGACAGAATGGTCTGCCTCAAAAGCAATCATTAAAATCCACGTGGTCATAGCGCCTGTAATGATTCGGTAGGCATTTTTTCCACTCGACAATTTATTAACGAATCTTTTTTTATAACCCACAAGCAGCTCCTGTGTTCTACCTTGACGCCAAGTTGTAATATTTTGATTTCTTAATATCAAACTTCCCAATTTATTTGTCGATGTTTATCGTATGTAACTTAGAGCATCTTTGGCAAGAGTCAAATCATAAGCCCAATTTTGTTGCTTTAAACAAAAAAGGGGCAAATCCATATACACGAATTCACCCTCTAAAATTAAGGTATATTAAGAATAGTTGTAATAAATTACATCAAAAACTTCGTTAACTGCTGAAGTCATCTCGCAACAGGTAAATTTTGAATGTGTGTTGCAAACCTGAAGAAATCGGGCATCTTAAATTGAATTAGCTGAAGAAATAAGGATTTAATTGGAAATTTGAAGTGCAGATCGATTTGATCAGTTAACTCAATCAGCTTTTCGCCACATCGTTCTTGCTCGCACCAGTTCCTGACCGTCCTGCTGTCGGATGAGGCTATGATGAAAGCAGGTGTTTTGCGAAGCCTGGGGATGGCACGCTGCCAGTATGTGATCTTCATAAAAGGCCTCGGCCAGAAAGTTGATTTCCAGTTCCGCCAGTACCGCGGTGTTTACAACCCCGGCCGGAATACTTTCCACCAGCCATCCCACAAAGCTCACGTTGTTGACATGCTGATTGATATCGAGATCTCTGTATCTGGCAACAAACTTTTTTTCATGGGTCCGGTATTCTACTGCCGGCAGCTTGTCGAGGGTGCCGGGCAAAATATGATCACCCTCAAGGGGGTTGAGTCTCTCAACGAACGGCCCGATGCGGACCGGACGTCGTTTTAGAACATCCAGGACCAGCCAGGCCGAGACGGCGGCGGCGACAGCCTGATTATCCTTGTTCCGAATTTCAAAATCGCGCAGTGCAAATAGCCGCTGAGCCCCCGACGGCCAGGTACTGATCCGAATCTGATCTTGCCAGACGGGAAAGGATGCAATTTTTATTTTAAGACGGGAAAGCAGCCAGGTATGATTTTCGGAAAGCAACTGCTGAATCGACACACCCAGCACTTCTGCATGCCTGCTGGCAGCCTCCTGCATAAAATTGAATATCGAAAGAACGGACAGCCTGTGATGGCAATCCATCTCATACGATCTGATCTGATAAGCTTCCTGCCAAATATTCGGCTCAGGAACAGAGCATGAAGTCTTTCGCAGTGGGTCAGTTGTTTTCATAATCTATGGCTCCTTTGTAAGCAATACCTGAGGAGTCGGGGAGTTTTTCACCCAAGGCCTTAGCGGTAAAACTGTTGGTAGTTCGCGGGTCATGCTATCTGTAAAAAACAAAATTTCAATTTGTTGACAACCCCTATGGCGGTGCCTAGGTTATGAATGTACTGAAAATCAGCCTTTATTTCAATTAGTTTTAAGGAAATTATACTTATGTCTGATAACTATATGGCTATCAAAATGCTTGATGAAGGCATTGCCGCTTACTTGAGAGGCGATTATAAAGCCAGCATAAAAATATTCACCCAGGGTCTCAGTCACGATTCTAAATTCGCAATGGCCTATTCAAGCCGCGGCGCCGCCCATTTAAAATCAGGCCATACTGATAAAGCAATTGCGGACTTTAACCGTGCCCTGCGCTTGAATCCGAACTATGCACGCGCCCATCATCTGCGCGGCCTGGCTTATGAGCAAATGGGTGACTTTGCAAGTGCTTTTCGCAATTTTGATCGTGCGCTGGAGATTGATCCTGACTTGACCATGGCCTATCGCAAACGAAATTGTGTACTCGACCAAAGGGCTGATGATTGCATCGAGATAGAAGATCTGGAAATGGCCGATCATCTGGCTGCCATGCGGGTAGCTTTGTTTTCAGCTGAGAAAAAAGCCGCTTAAAGCAATTTCAAGTTCATAGCATAGAGCTCATGGCTCATAGTAAAAAAGGATTTCAATCTTTGAAACTATCAGCTATAGGCTTTCAGCTAATCGGTACGTGAGCATCTTAATCACTGGGACAACGCTTCCATCTTACCAAATTTGGAAATTTGCAACAGCATAAATCAAACTACCTCGGCTCTATGCCTTGCGCACTGATTCCCTCGATATAATATTTTGGGTCGTTTAAAAAACTCAGAAATATAACGATAAAAGCCACCGTAGCTTCCAGCATCAAGTTTTTGTTTTGATATAAAATATCCAGCTGCTGGCGACGCAGCCGGCTTGACTTTTGACCGAAGTAAGTTGAAAACAGCCCGTCCAGAAATTGACTGCCATCGGGCTTGGTTACCAAATTGCTTCTGCCGCTGTAACAATACTGCATCGCTTCCAGAATAAGCCCCCGCTGGGTCGCCACATCTTTGACGTGATAGCTGATCAAATGGATTAACGTGCGTTGGGCTTCATTCAGGCCGGCCTCTGAGACGGCATCGAAGAGAAGTTTTGGTGAGTGTTGCCCGGTATCCGGCGCATGTCGACGAATCAGAGACAGGAGCACGGCATTCTTAAATAGCTGATAGAGCCGCTTGGCGCCATTAATAGCCGTGGCGGGAGCATGTTCCCTTCTCGGTATGTACCCCTGGTAATTGTTAACAAACATGATCTGAAAAATGTTTTCAAAAAAATCAATCCTGGCCAGTGAATCCTCAAGATCAATTCGCAAATCCAAGGTGTTGTCAAGGCGGTCCGCCAGTTTTACCTCGACGATCCCGGGCGAATTCTGAGCATTTTCCAGCAGCCTGCCGATATACTGGTAATATGATTCATTTTCGAGTCGGGTTAAGCTCAGCATATTTTCCGTCAGGCGTGATTCATCTTCCGGCGCCATCCGATCTAAAAGCCCGTAAAGTTGTTCTTCCATGCTTATCCATTCTTGAACCTCAAACTGACCCGGCTTAATATCTTCAAGAATATCATGAAACAATAAGGTAAGGAGTTCGACCAGATCGAGCCGGTCACGGGTTCGGGTAAACAGGGCTGCGGCCCTCAAGGGATGCAAGACAGCCATCGGGCCCAGGTATCGACGTTTCTGATGGTAAACGCTGAACAAATAGCTCAGCGCTTCCATCACAATACCTTTTTTCTCGCGGTCTAAAGTATCATCATCATCCAGGCGCTTGTTGTCGGTGATATACATCAACACATTGTAGCGATTCAATGACGCCGCGCTCAGGTTATAGTTAAGAGCAGATGACAATTTGAAGAATTCGGTCAGGTCAAAAAGCGGCATTATATCCCCCATGCCGGATAAACCGGAATTTAAAAGCACGAAAATTCGTAAATCAAAAAATTATCGAACATTCCAAGGACTCTACCCTTTTATCCTAAGCAGACAATAAACAAAAATCAAGGCAACCATGACAACCTTCACGGGTCAAAAAAAACATGCTGCAGGCCCCGCTTTTTTTCTGGCATCGCCGGCCAAGATCAGGTAAAGTGGCGGCGGCAGGAAATCCAATAAGTCCGTAATCACCTGCCAGCACGCTTGCCAAGCATCACGAGGCGCGCGGGCATTGGCAGGCGGGCCCGCGTCCCATTTAAAAAACCAATTCCTGCTGCGAGGAGAGTATTGATGGACCAAAATGTAAGTAGAATTTTAGAATTTTTCCAGCAAATTAATGAAATACCACGGTGTTCCAAAAATGAGGAAAAAATTGTTCTCTGGTTAAGGCAGTGGGCCGAAAGAGAGCAGTTTCCAGTCAAAGTGGATGCAGCCGGCAACATGGTGATCACCGTGGCGCCGTCTGCCGGTTATGAGCACTCACCGGGCATCGTCATCCAGGGCCATGTGGACATGGTTTGTGAAAAATCCCCCGACTCTGAGCATAATTTTAGTGAAGATCCTATCCGCCATCTACATGAAGGCGACTGGCTGAGGGCCGACCAGACCACTCTGGGTGCCGACAACGGCATTGCCATCGCCATGGCCATGGCCGCCGCAACCGATGCTAAAGTGGCTCATCCGCGACTCGAGTTGCTGTTCACGGTTGATGAGGAAACCGGTTTAAACGGAGCCAAATTGCTTGAGCCCGGATTTGTGAAAGGCAAAATACTGCTCAACGTCGACTCGGAAACCGAAGGTGAGTTTACCGTCGGATGCGCAGGTGGTAGAAATACCCTTGTGTCGCACAAACTGGCATTTACTGATCTTGTCGGGGACAATACCTTTTTTAGTTTAAAGATGCAAGGCCTGCATGGCGGTCACTCGGGAATCGATATTCATAAACAGCGCGCCAACGCCAATAAAATTTTGGCCCGCACCCTGGATCAATTAATCAAGTCATGCAGTATTTGCCTGGTTTCGCTAAAAGGCGGATCGGCTCATAACGCCATCCCCCGGGATGCTGCTGCTATATTCACCTGTGATCCATCTGAGGCGGAGGCTGTTGCCAAAATTGTCGGCGGCTTTGAAAAGACGGTTCAAACCGAGTACGCAACCATCGAGCCTTTACTGGCCATCACCCTGGCCCCGGTTGATTCCGGACCAAAGGACAATAAGGGTCTCAGCCCGCAGGAAACCCGTGAAGTGATAGATTTGATCTTGTCTGTTCCCCATGGGGTTATCGGAATGTCGCCGGATTTTGAAGGTCTGGTTGAAACCTCGAATAACCTGGCCACGGTAGAAATAATTGACAACTCTCTCCAAATACTAACCAGCCAACGAAGCTCAGTGATGTCCAGAATGGATGAGATCACAACAATTATCACTGCCACCGCGGCCCTGGCCGGAGCCGACACCCAGTCCGACAGCGAATTTTCCCCCTGGACGCCGGACATGCAATCAGCACTTCTCAAGCGATGCAAAGAAGTCTATCAGGAGGTATCCGGCCGGGAACCAACAATACAATCGCTTCACGCCGGACTCGAATGCGCCATAATCGGAGAGAAATATGAAGGCATGGACATGATTTCCTTTGGACCCACAATGGAAGATCCTCATTCACCAAATGAGCGGCTCTTCATCCCCTCTATCGGACGGGTGTGGGATTTTATGGCAGCACTGCTAGCGTCCTACAAGGTGTGAAATCTGTTTCATGTGTCTTGCTTAGGACGTCGTATCAGGTAAGTGCTAATAATAAATAGCAAATCACAAATATCAATTAAATTTCAATGACCAAGATTCGAAATCACAAACCGCCCTTTATTGGTATAGAAGCATAATAGCTTTTTGTAATTCTTTATGGAGCATATAGTTATCATAGGTGGCGGCGGCACCGGGGCTGCGATCGCCCATGACCTTGTTCTGCGTGGGTTTGAGGTTTCGCTTTTCGAACGCGGCGAGCTTTTATCCGGGACTACCGGCCGGCATCATGGACTGCTGCACAGCGGGGCCCGCTATGCCGTTCACGATCCGGCGGCCGCGCGCGAATGCATCCAGGAAAATATGATCCTGCGGCATATTGCGCCCCAGGCCATCGAACAAAACGACGGGCTTTTCGTTGGGTTAGATGAGGCCGATCGGGCCTTCAAATCATCGTTTCTGGAAAATTGTCGGGCGTGCGGAATTCCCACCCGAGAGCTAACCGCCAAACAGGCCCTGGCCCTGGAGCCTGAATTAAACCCATCTCTTAAAATGGCGGTGCAGGTACCGGACGCCACCATCGATGCCTGGCGGCTGCCCCTGCATTTTTACGCCACTGCCAGGGCCAACGGTGCCCGCATCCATAATTTTTCTGAAGTCATCGGCATTTATCAAGCCAATGGCGCCGTCACAGGTATCCGGATATTTGACCATCAAACCCATCGTGAATTCGATGTTCAGGGGGATGTGTTTATTAATGCCGCCGGTGCCTGGGCGGGAAAAATTGGCGCCATGGCCGGAGTTCAGCTACCGATTCTGCCGGGACCCGGCGTAATGGTGGCACTCAATACCCGTCTGACAAATATGGTAATTAACCGACTCCACAAAGCCGGCGAGGGAGACATTATCGTCCCTCAGCGCCAACTCACTATTCTTGGGACCTCAATCTGGCTGGCAGATGATCCGGATCATGTGGAGTTGCCCCGGGATCATGAACACAGGTTAATTGAATTGTGCGCCAAACTGGTCCCCCGGGTTAAGAAAGCAGATGTACATTCGACGTGGTATGCCATCCGGCCGCTGATGGCCCTGTCGCAGACAGAGAACCCGCTTGAGATCAGCCGCGATTTCGACTGCTTCGATCACAAAGATAGGGATAATCTGTCCGGACTGATGTCGATCATCGGCGGCAAGGCCACCACGTTGAGGCTTATGGCGGAAAAAACCGCCGATCTCATCTGCCACCAAACCGGCCGGGATATTGCCTGTAAAACGAAAACCAATAAATTACTTCATTACCGGAATTTTTATAAAAGGATTTGAATATCGTAACCAATACGGCACACGGATTTGCACAGATGAACACGGATACCGTTTCCGGTAAAACCTAAAAGATCTGTGAAATCCGTGTCCCATAAAAAATTAAAAGCCACCATGCCGAAAAAGACAATCACCCTTCGTATACTGCGCTACAAACCTGGCCACATCGATCCACCCCGGTATCAGGAATTCTCCATCGAGGCTGATCCTGACATGAGGGTGCTCGACGCCCTGGAAGCAATCCGTCTCAAACAGGATTCTACTTTGATGTACCGGCATTCCTGCCACCATTCTTCCTGCGGCACGTGCGCGTGTAAAATCAACGGCCGGGAGCGTCTGACCTGCACTTCTAAACTCACAGAATTTAAGGGGAAGACCATCACGCTGACACCCCTGGACGGGTTTAAGCAAATCGGAGATCTGGTGGTCGATATATCACCCTTTTATAATGGCATTTCTGAAGACTGGAGTTATCTTAAAAAGTCCGAAAATGTAAAACCCGCTCAATTGCCGGAAAGCACCCAAGAATTCGAACGCTTTGAAAATTGCATCGAATGCGCTGCCTGCGTTTCGGCCTGCCCCGTAACCCCTAAAAACAAGGGCTTTGCAGGACCTGCCGTACTGGCGGCGGTGAACAATGAAATAAAGAAATCGCCCCAAAAATTGGAAGGTCTTCTCGAAATAGCGGGCCATAAACACGGTGAGCGCTTATGCGAGCGGGCGCTCAACTGCAGTCGGGTGTGTCCCACGGAGGTTTACCCGGCCGGGCACATAGCGGATCTGCGAAAATTGCTGGCAAGGAAAACATGATCCGGTTGCTGCAAAGTCACGTTAAAAGTACAACAAAACAATCGCAGAGCCCAACGCATCTATGAGGTTGCCGGATTTTCACGGTCGGTCTACGTTGAGGCCGCCGGCGGCGCTATGTTTTTATCCAAACCGCTCTAATCTTATCTTGATAAGCGCTTCATCGATATATATATTACTGCTATAGTCTCTATTTATTCCTTTGCCTGATGGCAGATCCAAATTACAAAAGGGGGAACCATGGAATTAGAAATGATTCGAGCGTTTTTCGCCTGGTGTTCAGTTATAGACATGGCGCTGTTGCTCTGGTGGGCAATGTTTTTGTTGTTTGCTCACGATTGGACCTATCGTCTTCACAGCAAATGGTTTAAGATCTCGGTTGAAAAGTTTGATTCCATTCACTATGCCGGAATAGCAATTTTTAAACTGGCGGTATTTATGTTCAACCTGGTGCCTTATTTTGCTTTGCGAATAATTGGTTGAATCAGAAGAACATGCCAAAGATCACAGGGCCAAGGCGGAACAGGTGGATGGTATTTACATGACAATGGATCAGGCGATTTATTCCATCCCGGTGGTACAAAGTGCCCTTTTCGCTTTTAAATAAATCTGCAGGAGAAAACATATGAATTTCCAAAACGAAACGCTTCCCCAGGAGGCCAAAAAATTTGGCTCCACGCCAACCATGACCGAAGAAACCGTGGTGCCGGGCATTTTAAAGAAGCATCTTGCCCCAAGAGGCAGATTCGGGTACCTGGTTGTTGAAGAAGGTGCGCTTCAATTTGTCTGGGAAGATGACGCCGATAATGCTTTGGATGCAGATCCTGAACATCCGATCGTCATATTTCCCGAACGCTTTCACCATGTAACCATAACCGGAAAGGTACGATTTCGAGTCGAATTCTATGACGTTGGTGGTATCGATATCGATGCCGCTTTACAGCAAAAAGGTGACCGCCCGGGGCAAGATTTTATTTGATGCTTGTCCGGTGATAACGACTGGCGTATTGGACACAACGTCTGAGTTTGAACCTAAATTCATTAATATTAATGATCGGTGACAGGAGCCGGTATGGATCTTCAGCCACAAAACGAATCCGGGGCAGGAATTCCCAATCAGCGGATACTCGAATTTTTGCGCTCGGTACCCCCCTTTGACACCCTGGGCTCCAGCGAACTGATGCAAGTAATTTCGCGGATGGAGATGGCCTTTTTTCCCCGGGGACAGCGTATTCAGACCAAAGGCAAGGACACTTTTCAGCATCTGTACATCATCCAGAAGGGCTCCGCCAGAATCTCCCTGATCGATGATGAGGGTGAAGATCTGCTCGTCGATGTCCGCGGCGAGGGAGACTATTTCGGTGCCACCAGCATTTTGCAGGATAAGCCGGCCATGTTTGACATCTCTGCCCGCCAGGATCTCATCTGCCTGATGCTACCGGCCGAAGAGGTCCGGCAGCTGGTTAACAGCTACCCGGTATTTGAGCGTTACTTCAGCTTTTCGCTGGCCAGAACCATCAAAGCGGTGCGTCAGACCGAAGACTTCCGGCGGCCGCAACCAATAGGACAAAGCGGCATCAGCCTTGAAGTTTTCCTTACCGGCAAACGGGTCGCCGACATAATGAACAAAAATCTCTTAACCTGCGCACCTTATATATCTGTGCAATCAGCCGCCAAATTGATGGCCCGGCGCCGTGTCAGTTCCATTGTGGTCACCGGTAACGGTCTTTACCCGCTGGGTATCATGACGGACAGCGATTTGCGCACCAAGGTCCTGGCGGCCGGTCTCAGCCCCGAAGTTGCAGTCGCCGGAATCATGAGCCAGCCGGTGCAAACTGTCTCTTGCGAGGCAGATGCCTTTGACGCCCTGTTGGCCATGAGCCGCCATGGTGTCAGTCTCCTGGTGGTGGTCGAAGGCGACCACATGGTCGGCATCATCAGCGAACACGATTTGCAGATGGAAGCCGGCAGCTCCCCCCTCCAGGTTATTGACGAGATCAGGCGCACCACTTCCCTGGATACGCTCATCGGTATGCGGTACAAAATCGACAGCGTTCTTGAGATGATGCTGCGCCAGGGAGGTCCGGTCAAACAACTGGTCGCATTGGTTACCGAGCTCAACGACCGGCTGACAATCCGAATTCTCGAACTGGTCGAAGAGGAGATGGACCACGAGGGCTTTGGGAAACCCCCGGTAGCGTATGGCTGGCTGGCCTTCGGCAGCGAGGGCCGCAGGGAACAAACCCTGCACACCGATCAGGACAATGCCCTTTTTTTTGCCCCGACGCCAGGTTGCGATGAAGCCGGGTGCAAAAAATGGTTTTTGCAGTTTGCGCAACGGGTGGTTGCCTATCTGGTGCGTTCCGGAATCCCCGAATGCCCGGGCGGAATCATGGCCTCCAATCCTGAATGGTGTCAACCGCAGGATCGCTGGCTGGATACATTTTTAGGGTGGATCAAAGATCCCAGCCCGCACCCGCTTTTGATGGCTTCCATTTTCTTTGATTTTCGTCCGATATATGCCGGCACCAACTTCCCCGATCTGCTTGAGGACCAGTTGCTTAAAGCTATCCGCAAAAGCGGGCTTTTTCTGCGCTTTCTGGCTAAAAATTCTCTGATCAACCGGCCACCGTTGGGTTTGCTCAAACGGTTGGTGGTCGAAAAATCCGGCGAGCACAAAAATAAATTTGATCTGAAACAAAGGGGGTTAACGCCGGTGGTGGACGCCGCCCGGGTGCTGAGCCTGAGCCTGGGGATAAAAACCCAGAATACCCTTGACCGCCTGGCGGAAATCAATCGTATCGGCATCATCGACAATAACTTTCACGCCGATTTACGCGAGGCCTACGAATTCCTCATTTATCTGCAGATCAGCCGCCACCTTGACGCCATGGCCCAGGGGGATCAGCCGGATAACTTTATTGATCCGGCAAGTCTGAACGGATTACAGCGTAAAATGCTGAAGGAAAGCTTTTCGGTCGTGCGCCACCTGCAGGAAACAATTGAAATTCGTTTCCATACCAAACTGGTGGAAATTTAATGTCCAGTCTACTAATCGCCCGTTGGCGCAACAGCCTGGTTAAGATCCGCGCCCGGGGAAGAAAACTCCACCCCCTGGCATACACGAACCTGAAGGCCCTGGATCATTTAGGTGGCAGGCAAAATGCCAGAAGCCTGCGCTACGTGATTTTCGACCTTGAGACCACGGGGCTGAGCCTCAACCATGACCGTGTGGTCAGCGCAGCCGCCTACCGGGTGGTTGACGGCCGGATTGCCATAGGAGACGTTTTCAGCTCCCTGGTTAGCCCGGGCCGGGACATCCCCTCATCGGCCGTTAAGGTTCACGGAATTATGCCGTCCATGGTGGACGATGCGCCGTCATTTGCCGAAGTCTTTGGAAAATTTATTGACTATTTGGGAACTGATATTCTGGTCGGCTACCATGTGCGCTTTGACCTGCATTTTCTCAACGTTTATATGCGGCAAACCCATGGATTCCCGGTTCAAAACCTGGTGCTCGATGCCCAGTCCATGTGCCGCAAGGTTTGCTTTCCACCTCACCTGCGGTCTTACGCGGGCAGATTAAAAGGCAATCAGGACCTGGACACCGTTGCCAATCATTTCGGCATCGAAATCCAGGAGCGACACACGGCCCTTGGAGACGCGCTGGCGACGGCCATGATATTTCAACGAATTTTGATCGAAATTGAAAAATCCGGTCCGGGACGGTTGAAAAACCTTTTGGCCGTTGGCCGCAATGTATAACTTCGAATTTCAGAATACTGTAAGCTATTTCAAAAAGGAGGACGAATTAATGATATCATTTGAAATTGATGAAAGCACCGGGGTGCTGATCGTTAAACCTGAAGGGAAATTGGAAGCCGGGGATTTTGTGAATCTATCGCTAACTGTCGATCCCTATATCGAAAAAGAAGGTCGGCTGGGCGGACTGATCATCGTGACCGAAAAATTTCCCGGATGGAAAGATTTTAGCGGATTGATCGAGCATATGAAATTCGTCCACAGTCACCACCGCGAAATTGCCAGGGTTGCCCTGGTCACCGACTCAAAAATCGCCGATGTGGCTGAATCACTGGGACAACACTTCATCAAGGCATCAATTAAGCATTTTTCCTTTGCGGATCTGGAATCGGCAAAGGATTGGATCGGGCAATCATAATACTTGTTCTGCAATGCGCACAGCCTGCAGTTCGATTTACAATAGAATTAACGCCGTACCAAGGAGGTATAAATGTCAGAGCATAAAAAAACCGCACTGGTTACCGGAGCAAGTAGTGGCATCGGGCGTGAAACCGCTCTCAAACTGGCCGAGAAGGGTTTTTCGGTCATTGCGGCCGCCCGCCGTAAGGAGCGTCTCGTCGATTTGGCCAATCAGGTTCGGGGAATCACGCCTGTGCAGGTGGATCTTTCCCAACCCGAAGACACTGAAAAGTTTTGCGGCTATCTTTCTAAGCTTCCGGAGCCTGTTTCCATACTCATAAATAATGCCGGCTACAGTGTTCGCGGTGCCCTGGAAGATGTCTCCATTGAGGCCGTCAAACGACTGTTCGAAGTCAACCTCTTTGCTCTCATTCGCATCACCCAGGCCTGTCTGCCGGCTATGCGCAGCCAGAGAAAGGGGATTATTGTCAATTTAAGTTCCATTGTCGGCAAGTTTACCTTCCCCAACAGCGGCGTCTATGCCGCCTCCAAACATGCTCTGGAGGCCATCACGGATGCAATGCGTTTAGAATTGGAACCTTTCGGAATAAGGGTGGTAACCATCCGCCCCGGCCCCATTGACACGGAATTCAATGACGCCGCAACTAAAATGACAGGCGATCTTATGGATAGAACCGATCCGGAGTATAAGCCGATTTATCAAGCAGCCGGAGAGCACACGGGTAAATTGTTTGCCGATTTGCACATTCCCGGTCCCGAGCTCATCGCCAATTTGATCATGGAAGCCATTGTCTCAGAGACACCTAAAATAGTTTATTCCGCAGGCCCCATTAACGATGAGTTCCTCGGAAACCGCGCCGAATTGGATGACGAAGGCTTTCATCACTTCATGCTGGAAAAGTTCGGTCTTAAGGATTTAATTGTTTAAGTGTTCAGGTGTCGGGTGTCAGTAAACAAAGGTCAGATCGGGGGATTTACCTTCCAGTTTTTTATCATCTTTTTGTAGACTATCTGTGAGAAACAATAATAGAAAAGAATCAGTCATACTCGCCATAAAGCCGGTGGATCCGGCCCGGTTAAATGAGGAGGGATAGTTGTCATATTCCAATCGTTCATTTCCTGATTGGCTGGTTTCAATTATGCAACGGCAGAAAATTGGGCTGTGGGGTGCCGCCGATCTGCGCAACTTTATCACGCCAGAGGATTCCAGCGGGCGGGGATTTCCAGGTGCCCTATCATTTGCTATGCCCATGACACCTGCAATCATGTCAGGGATCCAACACGGACCCAACCGCGCCTATGCTGATGAGTACACGCGAGTAAATAATTTGATTAGCGAGGTGACGGCCGGATTAACAGCCGAAATCAAAAATAGAGGTTACCGGGCGCAATCGCTGGCCGCTTCCGAACGAACCGATCCGGTCAACATAAAAGGGGATTTCCCCCATAAAACCGCGGCCACCAGGGCCGGTCTGGGTTGGATCGGGCGCCATTGCCAGCTGATCACCCGTAAATTTGGATCCTGGGTCCGTCTGGGAACCGTATTTACAGACATGGACCTTCCCAGCGGACGCCGATGGAACGCAGTTATTGCGGTACCTGCAAGCGCTGCATCGAGGCCTGCCCGGCGGGGGCGCTGAAAGGCAGCGCCTGGGCAGCCGGAATGCCGCGGGAAACACTCCTGGATGTTACAGCCTGCGACCATTGGAAAAAAGAAAACTACTACCAGTACCACAACGGACATAACTGTGGGATCTGCTCGGCAGTGTGCCCTTATGGCTTGAAAATATTAAAAAAGCTCATAGCATAGAGCTCATTGCTCATAGTAAAATGGATTCAATCCTTTAGACTATCCGCTATCAGCTATGAGCTATCAACTACGGGGAGGACAATTCATTGGGTAGCTCGTTTCTCTTAATTATTGTAGCTGCCATTGGCGGCGTCACGGTAGCTTTGCAGGCACAGATGATGGGTCTGCTGGACAAAACCATCGGCACCATAGAGGGTGTATTCATTACCTACGCCGGTGGCGGCTTATTGATTTCCCTGGTATTGATTTTAATGCGCGGCGGAAATCTGGGAGCCTGGCACAGTGTGCCCTGGTATGCGTACTCCTCGGGTGCTTTAGGGCTGGTTATCGTAGGTGCCATCGGTTACAGTGCACCCCGGCTGGGCCTGGTTGCCACCTTTACCATTATTGTATCTACCCAGTTTGTTGTTGCGGCCCTGATAGATCATTTCGGTGTTTTGGGCGCGACTATCCGACCTCTTGACCTCTCGCGAATGCTCGGGATATCGCTCTTGCTGGCAGGTATCTGGCTAACAATAAGGTGAGGGTGAATAATGCAAATTCAGATTGTTAAAGTTCCCTATGATTGCGGTTACAAGGAACAGCGCCAGGGCCTGGGACCGGATCGCTTTCTTAAACATAATATCGACCGGATACTTGAAGCCGACGGTCATCGGGTTGGGGTCTCTGAAATCGAATCCCAATCTGATTTCACCATAGAAGTCATGACCGCCTTCGAGCTCAACCGTCTTCTGGCTGATGAAGTCCACCGCGCCATTGAAAAAGAAATTTTTCCCGTAGTTCTGTCAGGCAACTGCAACAGCTGTCTGGGCACCATCGCTGGGATCGGTCCCGAAAACCTGGGGGTTGTCTGGTTTGATGCCCATGGAGAATTCAACACACCCGAAACAACTCTCAGCGGTTTTTTGGACGGAATGCCCATTGCCATAGCCACCGGGCGCTGCTGGAAATCGGTGGCCAGGACCATCCCGGGATTTAGCCCGGTGGCTGAAAAAAATTTAGTGCTGGTCGGCGCACGCGACCTGGATCCAGATGAACAACGCCTGCTGGAGCAGAGTGACATAAACCTTGTCCAAACGGTGGGAAATGATGACACTGAAATCCTCAGAAAAATTGAAGCGAAGTTGATCCGTCTTCAGAACCGGGTCACCGGAGTGTATTTGCATATCGACATGGATGCCTTTGAAGTCGGCGGGGGAGCCGCCAATCATTATGGCGCCACCGGGGGGATGTCGCCGGAATTTATGATCAAGGCCATTTCGCTGGTCAGAGAACACATTCCAGTGCGGGGATGCGCCATCGCTTCCTACGATCCGGCATTCGATCGCGACGCCAGGTTTTTGGAGGCTGGAATTCAAAGCATAAGAAAAATAGTAACGCCATAAATGAGCGAAAACAACTGAGCCTCAACGCACCATTTTATAAATTCCCTTGCCGATCCAGAATAAACCCAGGCAATCGAAAAAATAATCCAGCCAGGTGGCATCACCCATAAAAACTGATCCCCCGAAAAGAAACCCGATACCGATAAGCACAGCGCCTGATATGATATCGCCAAGGCCTTTAATACCCTCTTTTTGAGAGTTCTCGGATGTAGTCGAATCGGTGTGCCGGACATTTTCGACTTCAGTGGCACTGGAAGATGGCTTGTGTAAAAGGGGCGGCGGCGCCGCTTTCTCCATAACCGGGGATTGTATGTTTTGAAAGGCCTCCTCAACCTGGCATATCGCTCCCGCCTTGCGCAGCGCCTGTTGATATTTCATGGCCGCATCATAGTCGACGTCTTTTTTCAGAACGATCGGCAGCCTGGCAAACAGTTGCTCAATTTTGGTTTTATCGGTTTTAAACAGGGATGCCAGATTGTGCTTGACTTCATCTATATTGTGCCCGTCTGAAACAGTTCCATTAAAAACCAGTTGATATTGATTCATATTTTGCCTCCATTCTCAAACAGCGTCTTAAACTAAGGACCGGAAATAGCATCTTCCTATAGACGTTGGTGAGCCGGCCTATTTTCTATTGCTTCAGTATTAGATTTCGGTATATGCGAAAAAAACTTTAGATAATTTTATTTTTGCCTGAGCTTACGCAGGTGAGATAGAAGAACTGAGCCAGGGTCCTGATTGCTCACAGGTAGCAAACTGACAGTTTGATCGGTGGCAATGCGCGGTAAACGGGGTTTGTGGATAGTGAGGCCGGGATGCGTCATTTGCAGGAAGTCGCAAAGGATTTCACCGGCCATTTTCGCTGCGGCATACTCGCCCATATCCAGGGGAAGTTCTTCTACTGCTGAGGAAGATGGATAGAATATCTTTTGCAAACCGGTTGAGGGATCAGCCAGGGTTTCAACCGTCCGGAGAAACCCGGTAACATAATACTCAGCAAAGGTGGTAAAGCGCTGCGACGAAAACTTACCTTTTGCAGCTCCAAATATAAATGGTGTGGCGAAGTAATATAAATACAAAGGCTTCGAACGATTTGCGACCCCAGGCAACAGGGTCTGCGATGGATCCAGAACATCCAGGGGGTGGCAGGCCGCCTTTCCTCCATGAAAAGCAATTTCTTCTACCATTCGGTGGGCATCCTTTTCCCCGAGATAATAGGTTATGATGACCTCTGCGCCTCCGGCGGCCAGGAGTTTGGCACTGACTTCCCCTAAACCACGAGATCCGCCGATAATTAACGCCCGTTGCTCCGAAAATTCTCCTGATTCAACTTCCTGACAGAATTCTGTGAAAGCAGATTGTTTTTGAGGTTGTGGTCGATAAAAGGCTTTTATCTGTCCTTTCATCCCGAATCCTTCAACATCCATTAGGATCAGGGCCAGGCGTTTATTGCAATCTGTTACCTGATAACTCAAATTAGGGGCTCCGCTATCGGCTGCATCAAATGTCAGATTGAGTCCCGAAAAAATGGAGTGGTAGCCGGGGCATTCCATGCCGACCAGTCGAGTGGTAGCCAGCAAAGCGGCAAGCTGCATGGGAGGTAACACCCGCGCGAGATTGGGAAAAAGCCGTCCAGCGGATTCTTTATCAAAATACAAAGGGAGGTTGCCCGAAGCCGCTGCCACCTCGTCCAGGGAGCGCTCTCGGCATTTTGCCGGTTCTTGAGATGTCGCCGGAAAAGCGTCTGTCTGCTGTTGCCCTGAGGGGCTCAAGGCCATTTGAATCCAGGCGGCGGGCGTTTGGTCGGCCTCCAGTTTTATTTCAACCCGGTGTTCGTCCGGCGTGGTATATATGCAATTGACCGTTTGCCCTACCCCAATGCCGGCCTGAAAATTGGCTTTGACAGTCACCAGCTCCAGAGGTTGCGTCCGGGTTTTCAAATAATGATCCACGCTCCACAACAAGGCATGCAGACCGTGAACGATCTGTCTCCCAAACAGGGAGCGCCGGGCAATGACGCGGTCCGTGTGCAAAGGATTGTAGTCGCCGGAAAGTTTTGCAAAAGCGAGCGGGTCGTCAGATGTAAATACGCGTCGTGGCATTGTTTGTTAGTGTCTTAATTGTTATTTTTTCCCCTATGTGGCAATCCGCCGGAGGCGGATGTTTTCGTGATTATTTATCCTTTATGGTTCTCCGCCTTCGGCGGATCCGGGTTAGGCACTATTGAACAAGTTCAATATGCTTGGGGACCGCAAATGGCGTCTTTGAATCATGAATAAAACGATCTCCCTGTGGTTGAAACCGGGGAGCTAAGCTTTGAAAAAAATCCAAACACGGCTTATTTTTGGATGTTGGAATATAGCGGGCGTACACATCTTTTACCCCCGATTCCCGCGCATGGTCAATCGCGATGGCAAGCATGGCTTCTTCAATTTTTCGTCCCATCACCCGACAGCTCAAAATAAAATCCACAATCTGAGCGTTTTGGTCTTGAATATCCAGGCTGACGATACCGGTTAAACCGGCATTACCAAATTTATCAGAGACGCGCAACGTCCAGAGCCGGTGGTGCTTTTCTTCAGCCCAGGCCATGAGTTCTGCTTCAGGCAACCGTCTTGTGGAAAGATTCATCTGATTGGTTTTGTTCAGCAGTTGCGCCGCTCTTTGCAGATTTGCAGGATCAAGTTCTTCAATCTGGACGCGAAGAGATAGACGGCTTAACCATTTTTCCAGTGAACCGACTGTTTTTTTCAATGCCTGGCGTCTGTTCTCTGAAAGGTAGAGGGTGGTTCTGGCAAGATCTTCCTGGCTCAGCGAGGGTATCTCAAAACACCTTAAGCTCAGAAGGGCCGACGGATACAACAGCGGATCTTCCGGCCAATCAGGCACAAGCACTTCCGGCAGACTCTCGCTAATCCGCGCCCGTTCAGCGGGATTATCGTCTATGAACACGGCCGACTGGGGCCCAAGATTCAATTCGGCTATCAGGTCAACGACATTTTGGGCTTTATCCTGCCAGTTAATTCGCCATCCGGCAAAATCTTCCAGCTTGAGCACCATTTCAGGATGTTTTCTGATCGCTTCCAACGCGACCGGCTCCTCATTTTTACTTACTATTGCCAGAAGAATTCCCCGGTTCTTTAGAGATTTCAGGGCCTGCTGAAAATCGACATAGGCTTCGCCGAGGTGATGATGCCCTCCCAATACAAGATTTTCCCAGCCGACATCGCCGACAATGCCTCCCCACAAGGTATCATCCAGATCGAGGATGATGAGTTTGCGGGCCAACCCGAGCATCCCACCCAAGGCCGCTTTGATATCCCGGACGGCGGCCTTGAAGATCTCATTGCCAAATACGATTTTGCCCAGATACCATAGTTTAGGATTGAATGCGAGGTTCCCGGCCTGCTCAATCCATTTGTGCGTATTGAGCACATAGATATTGGACGCCTTTTCCAGATTCTCGGCCAGCCGCAAATTCATCCGCATAATGGTGTTCGTCAGCCCGATCTCGGTCTTCATGTCTAACACCCCGAAGACGCTTCGATAGGACGGAAGCACCCATGATGGCACAAATGCGTATTTCACCCGCTCACTCATGTTGACCAGCAATGCGGAATATTCGTCGACCTGTTGCAGCACCTGCTGCAGCCGAACCTGCTCATACCTGAGGAAGCCATTAAAATCAGGGATAACGGCCTGGGGTTGGGTCCAAATCACAGCGGCATCCGGCGTATTCTGCCAGCACGGTGCGTCTTTGTGTAACAGGGTTGATACGGTCTGTCCAAACGGGGCGGTAATCGCATTAATGTGGGGAAACTCCGGGTCATTGGTAAGATAACCGGAGAAATTTTGCAGATTAAAATCTGAGACAAGTACGCAGGTATATTGTTGCTTATCCATCGCGTTTTTCGCTTAGCAATCGTTGGATGTATTCTGCAAGGGTGCCCAGGGTGGCGAAGACCTCTTTAACCTGGGACAGGGTGCGGTCATCGGTTAACAGAATGGACCTGCCAAGCTCTTCGGCTGTCTTTTGTTCTGTCAGGACAATTAAATTAATCAGTCCGGCTGAATCTAATCTTCCGGAATCACCTGTTAAAGGTGCCGCCAGGTTTTTCTCCAGGTGTTCTTCGGCCGGCCGAAACTCGTTTAGTTCGTCAATGACGTTAAAGAGCATTCGGGCAATTTCTTCGTGCTTTGCCAAAAGCCTTCTCCGGATGTCAGATTAGAGGCCATCTCAAAAATAGGATTTTGGTTCAATTTCGAGGCGAAGCCGAGTTTAAAACCGCAGGCATACTCCAGTATTTCGAGGATTTTAAACGAGGCACCAACAAAGAAATTGGGCCAAAAGACATTTTTGAGATGCTTCTAGTTAATAAAATGCGAGATCCCCGTCTCCGCCCTGTAAGCGGTGGTTTGTCAAGGGAACATCTGCCAATGCTTTTGATAAAGAAAATCCCCTTGAAATCCCTTTGGCAGACCAATAGGGACAGCCAAGCTCTGGAAAATTTGCCGCTAACTGCTCATCATAGAGGCTAAGAGCACTCACATCCATCGCCAACGCTTGGTAGACCACAGCGGCGGCAATGGACAGGGCATGTTGGCTCTCAAAATAAGAATACACAAGGCTCATCCGATCATCACGCACTTTCAGCATGAAAAATCCTGCCATTTGGTTATTCTGCGCAAACACCTTGACAGCAAGATAGAAAAACCTGTTGGAGCGTGACGAAAAATAATATCTCTGGCCGGCAGAATCCTTTAACGGTGCCGACAAAATCCAGGGGTAGGCCATGATCCAATTAAGATCGGCCTTTTCTTTGCGAGTCAAATCATGCTGGTGATGTCGTTGGATAAATTGGCCTGTCTCCTCATCTATGGAAGTAATATACTCAAAGGTTAGACCCTGACAGATATCGTTGCGCCGCTTCCAGAAAAAGTTTCTGAGATTCACAATTTCATCCATCATATCATCAAAGATTTTAAACACTACCCGGAATATTTTCAACGCTGGGCGTTTCCCAAGGATGGCGTCGCTCACATTCAGCCGAAACTTGATATCAAGCCCTTTCAAAGTCTTTAAGGCCATAAACTTTTGAGATGCATCAAGCACTTTCCTGGCTTCCTTGGAGCCTCCCGACACGCCAAGTTGTTGTTGGTATGCGTTTAGGGCTTTAAAAAGAAGAATGGCGCCAACTCCCATGGTAGCACAGGATGGATCAACCCACCAGCTGGTCAACCAGCCAATTTTGTAGACTGCATCATTTACGAAGATTTTATCGGGAAGAATTCCAAGATAGCCGATCACCTGACTACCCTTATACGCAACCAACAAGACAGGATCATCATTATCTGCCCGGGGATTTTGACTGTATGATATTGCTCTATGTTTTGTTATCGGCAAGGTTTTTGTATGCCAAAAATCCTCTGATAACAGAACTGTCCTTAAATCGGCAACAGTAAACGCCTTAATTTCCATCGGGTCTCGTATAGTTTATAAGTTTACCTGATAAATTAAGATATTAGCCCGTATTCGTAAGTGCCGAGTATAGCGCAAAAGAATTGTGTGTCAACCTGGAACTCTATAGTTCGTCTTATTGAAACACAAAAGAGGCAAGCAATATATTTTAGATTTCGATTTGATACCCATAACAATTCGGAATTGTGTATAGAGGCACGACATGTCTACAGTTTTAGGCAAGCCCAAATTTGTTCTATTATTTAATGCAATCTGCAATCAGGCGAAATAAAAAATTTCATCTCCCAGGTATTCCGTCTGTCGAGAATCTCAAAAATCATCATTTACAAGAACTCTCAATTATGATTGACGGAATTCCATCGATTTGTTTATAAATGCAAACAAACTATTCCTGAATTTCCTGCTCCAGCTAATCTGAAGTGCAGCTTCTCATTATAGCTCGACTTCCGTTTTCCATCCGATTTTGTGATTCTTTGAATAAGCAGCATACTAAGCTCCTGTGCGTGAAACCTTAAGAGGGTGAAACTTTATGGGACAAGAAAATTCTACAGACAAAATCTCGACCTTCCGTGGCAATGATGCCGCAGGCAATAGTCATCTTATGGAAGAAAACGTGTGGGATGAAATACAACACCTTACGCCATTAAGAACAAAACTTGGCGTCCCTCCTATCAAAGACCTCATACGATCATTTCCAAGGGTTGTGTATAGTTTAATCCGGCGTCCCCAGTTTAGAGCGTTGATAAGAATGTCAATACGTGTCCCCCATAATCTTTTAGATTACTTCGGGTACGGCTAGTATGTCGGTCGGACCTGAGAAACAACCAGAATATTGACATGACCGCCCAACTGCTTGCTGGAGCGCATTGATGACCGCCTTGTAGATTATGATTTTGCCAAATACGCGCATGCGCACATTCCCGATTCTGAGCTGATTACATTTCCAAGCGGTGGGCATGTACTGATAGGACAAGATAAACAGTATCGGAAAGTCGTGGCCGATTTTCTGAAAAAACATTTATAAAAAGAGTTAGGAGACCCATGAAAAAGAAACTGCCCATTTTTACCACACCTGAGAATCGCGCAAAGTATCTGGCCGCCTATGAGGCCATGATTGCCCTGTGGAAAGTACCGTATGATTGCATTGACGTAAAAACAAGCAATGGTTCTACGCATATCAATGCCAGTGGACCCGGCGATGATTATCCGCTGGTTCTTTTGCATGGAGCCGGTTTGACTTCAACCGTCTGGTTCGCCAACATCGCTGAATTAAGCGCTCATCATCGCGTCTACGCGGTAGATGTCATTGCGGACGCAGGCAAAAGCGTGGCTGATCGACTCCTGATGACGCGGGCCGATTATGCACATTGGTTAAGAGAAGTATTTGACGGGCTCAACATCGAAAGATGTCATCTGATGGGCCACTCTTAAATATTCATGAAGCCAAGACTCAGCTGTCAAAATTAATCCAAGCGGCGCTCAATGGTAAGCAAGTTATCATCGATAGAGGTAACAAGCCGGTTGTCCGATTGGAGGTTTTGCCGGAAGCCCAAGGCAAAAGAAAAATCGGCAACGCAAAAGGATTGGTTCTTACGATGGCCGATGATTTTGACAAGCCTCTTGATGACTTCAGGGAATACATGGAATGAAGGTGCTACTGGATACCCATGCATTCCTCTGGCTGATCACTGACGACGACCGGCTCAGCGAAAATGCCCGGCAAACTTTTTTGAACACGGAAAACAGCTTGTTTTTCTGCGCTGCCAGTTTGTGGGAGATCTGCATAAAAAAGAGCCTCGGAAAGATATCTCTGAAGAACGGATGGTTCCAGACGATTCAAGAAGAAATGGAGATCAACACGATTCAGTGGCTCCCAATTGAAATGACACACTGTGCTGAAGTGACGGAACTGCCGTTTCATCACCGGGATCCTTTTGACCGTATGTTAATAGCGCAGGCCATCGTAGAAGAAATGAAATTATTGAGTCGGGATAGTCGTCTGTCGGACTATGCCATTGAACTGATCTGGTAACGTGCTCATTTAAATACAATCCTTTAGACGATTTCAGACAGTCGCTTCAACGAATACATCCCATCTAAGCCCTTAACGGGCCTGGGCTTTTTTTCGTGCTTTGAATAAAATAGATGTTTGAATCGCTGGTAATTGGTAGACACAAACTCCTTTGAGCCGATAATGCCTGAATCCGTAATTTTAACCCTTCGGACCACGCATAAAGGGCCTTTTTCCATTGGGAGATCAGCATGGTGCAATATGGCCTCGTTTTAAGTACCCCGCGTGGCGGAGAGAAGCATCCATTTTCAATATATTCCGGTGCCTCTGTTGCATGTGAAAGTATCCGACTCCTTCAAAATTCAGGATTTGCTTTCGCCGGTAATAAATTTAGATACTTTTTCATCAGTCACCCAGCAGCAGTAATGGTATCCACGGCATCGCTTCATTACCGGGTATAGCGGCAGTGTTCGGGTCAGTTTCACGGGCGTCAAACCTGCCATTGAAATTGGAGTCTTCCTGACCGTCGCTAAGCCCGTCGCCGTCGCTGTCCGGATTCAACGGATCGGTCATGGTTGAGGAATCAAGGTCCGGACTAAACACACCCGTATCCGTATCAGGACCGATATCGCCCAGTGTGAGACCAAGCTCAGTGCCGTCCTGTATGCCGTCGCCATCTGAATCGACGTCGCATGGATCCGTTTCGCCCTGGTCGAGGACGCCGTCTTTATTCAGGTCTTCATCTCCGTCAAGAATTCCATCGTTATCCGAGTCGGCATCATCATATTCAGTACAACCTCCATTTTCCATTACATCCGGCAATCCATCGCTGTCAGTATCTATCGGTTCTTGATATGCACTGTAAGCTGTCATGTTACCGGCATCATCGTATTCATATTCCATGGTGGTCAGTGTTACACCGTCTGAATAGACTGTCATTATAAGACGGTTCAACACATCATAAGTGTGGGTGATTGTCGCTGCATTTGTTAGAACTGGCATAAATGCAATGATTGCACATACAATAATCAGGCCGATTAATCCTTTTAGCCCACCCATTCTTTGGGTATTCATATTTTCTCCTGAGGACTATTAGCTATTATCAATAAAAAGATTATATTTTCCCCGAATTAAATACAGGCTTAAATATCATTTCTTCAGTTATGCTCTGGGATATTTCTTCAAAAGCCCACTGTTCCGACGAACTTCTTAACGCATTCAACTTCGCAGTAGTTAATCCGCCAATTCTTCCAGCCGAAGCATGACTGGGTTGAACGGCGTGAATATTACGAGCTGCTGTAATTTTATCATTATAAGGCCCCGCAGTTGCATGGTAGCTATTTGCAGCACTAATTGCCAATGATGATAATGCAAATGTAACATCAAATGCAGTCTCTGATAATTCTTTATCGTATTCTCCTGGATCTATTCCATGGCGTTTTGCGTGACTACCTGGTAGACTTTGAGCGCCCTCAATGACCTTGGGAAGAACATATGGTTTTACAACAAATTTATTTAAAGCATATGTGATAGCTGCCTTTAGAACTATTGCTCCTATAACCGATGCTGTTATGACAATTTTTCCACTTGGATCATTATACATACTCGGACTGCATAGTGCATATGAATGTGGATTAAGAGTCATTGATTCCTCAATTATACCTTTTACCGGATCATTTCCCATAAACCTTTTAGTCACAGGATCATAAAACCTTGCCCGCATGAACAATAATCCATTGCCCTCTTCCATAACCCCATACTGGCCCACATAACGGAACGGGTTTGGCGCGCTGCCTTGCGCTCCGGCATTGGCGCCGTATGGGCTGTAGGCATAACTGTCGGTGATGACCTCGTCTTCGTCTGTCAGGGCCAAGGTGCTGCCAAGGACATCGTAATGATAATAATGGATGCTGTTGTCACTCGCTTCTATGGAATATAGCAGACCATTACTGTGGATGTAATACCTGAGTACATTGCCAACATTGTCCGTCTCGGCAAGGATGTTGGTCATGCCGGATGCAGGGTCCAGGACATACCTGGTCTCCGTGCCGTCCCTGACAGCAGACAAAAGATCACCGTTACCGTTATAGGCATAGGTATCCATGATGGTTCCGTTGACCTCGTTCAACCGATCCATGGCATTGTATGCATAGGTTGTGGTTGTAACACCGTCTGCAGAACTCGATCGGTTGCCATTGCCGTCATAGGTGTAGGTCCGGATGCCGTCTGCGGTCACCTGGTTGCCGATATTATGCGTATAGGTCAATGAGGCGGTCGGGATCGTAGGTAATAACGGCGTCTCTCCCAGGGCTTGGGTCCGGTTGCCGACATTGTCCAGGGTGAACACATGGCTGGTGATAACGCTGTTGTCGGACCGTTTGTTAAAGAGAGAACTCAACCTGCCGCTATCATCAAATGTCCGAGTAACCGTGCTGCCGTTACCATTGACCTGATCGGTCATCTGCCCTATGGCGTTGTATGTAAACTGAGTAACAGTACCCAGCCAGTCGTTCACTGATGTCAGCCTGCCTGCCGCGTTATACCCGTAGTCGACCGTGAGGCTGCCAGGATAGGTCAGGCTGTCCCTTCGGCCAGCTGCATCATACGTGTATCCCACGATTTTACCGTACGGGTCGGTCACTTGGACAAGCCGGTTCAACGCATCATAGCTGTAGCTTGTGATGCCAACAGAATCGGTCATGGTCAGTCTGTTGCCGGCCATGTCGTAGGTGTAGGTTATGACATCACCACCAGAATAGGATACCTGGGTCAGGCGGTTCACATTATCATAGGTATAGGTGACCACCTGGCCGTTGCCGTCCTCGCGGGTTAAAAGATTTCCAGCCGCATCATAGGTGTACAGGGTCTCGTTGGCCAGGGCATCGATTTCTTTGATTATACGGTTCAGGGCATCGTATTCGTAGGCGGTCTCGTTGGTAAGTGGATCGATAACCAGGATGAGGTTCCCGTGGGCATCGTATTCTGCTGTGGTTCCACCGTTGTTAGCATCGGTTACCTCAACCATCCGCCCAAGGGTATCATAGGTATACAGGGTCTCGTTGCCACTAGCATCGATCATTTTGGTCCTGCGGCCGTTGGCATCGTATTCATAGGTGGTCTCATGGCCGTTGGGGTCGATGATTTTAGTCAGGTTGCCCAGAAGATCGTATTCAAAGTCGGTCTCTTTAGATAACGCGTCTATCTCTTTGATCTTGCGGTCCAGCTTGTCATAAACGAATGTTGTGGGGTTGGTCAAAGGATCGGTGACCTGGACCAGGCGGTTCTTTAGATCATAGGTGTTGGTGATGGTCTCGGTGAGGTGGTTGGCGACCGTCAGAACATTGTCATTGGCATCGTAGGTGGTGGTCACGACTTCATTCAGATGGTTCTTGACGGTCAAAAGGTTGTCGTTGGGATCATAGTTATAGGTGGTCACGTGGCTTAAAGGGTCGGTGACAGTCAACAGTCGGCCCACACCGTCATAGGTATAGGTGGTCTCTTCGGTCTCGGCGTTGGTGACCTTCTCAAGATAGCCGGTTGTATCGTACAGGTAGATGGTCACATGGGTAAGGGCGTCTGTTATGGTGAGCTTCTGGCCTTTGGTGTTGTAGGTATAAGCTGTGCTGTTACCAAGAGCATCTGTAATATTCAAGAGGTTCCCCTGGGCATCATAGGTAAGGGTTGTCTGGTTACCAGCCTGGTCCGTCTTTTTGGTGGGAAGGTTCAGGTCATTGTATTCTGCCAGGATATGGTTGCCCAGTGGATCGGTCTTCGGCTACCACATTCCCTCGATCATCATAAGCGTAAGTTGTTGTGTTCCCCAGCTTGTCTTTGACGCTAAGGCGGTTGCCCTTGGTATCATAGGTGTACTCCGCGAAATTGCCCAACGGGTCAACTTCTTTTGTCAACCGGTAGCCTGTATCGTAATAATGGTAAAAAATATTGCCGTAGGGATCCGTGATGTTGGTCATCCGGTTGGCTGGATCGTACACATAGCTTGTAGGATTGGCGTAAACATCCCTCTGAGAGGTCACCACACGATCCAAATTGTACGTCAGTGAAACTTTTGTATTTCCCCGCTTGTCCTTCACCGTTAAAATCTGGTGTTGCCCATCGTAGGTGTATTCTTCGAAAAAACCTCTGGCATCCGTTGCTTTGATCAGGTCACCATTGGCGTCATACTCATAGGCAATTATACGGCCAATAGGATCCGTGAGCTGAGTGATACGATGATTGGCATCGTTGGTCACATCCACTACGCGTCCCATTGTGTCGGTGATGCTGTCCAAATCACCATTGCCGTCAAAGGCAAAAGAAAGAGAATTGCCGTTCAGGTCGGTGATCGATACCAGCTTGCCTGTCGCTGCGTTCAATCGATACTCGAGAAAGTCATTGGTGATGAGTGAAAATGTTCCGTCGCCGTTGTCAGAAAATTCTTCAAAGGTGTCCGGTGGGCTTAAGAATCCACCCTCCCCGTCGGGAAGAAATTGCTGGACATGTCCGTCTCCGTATGTGATGCTCGCGACTCCGTCCCCAGCAACTAGGACGGTTGTATTAAATTTGTGTGACCAGCCAAACCCCAAGGGGCCATTCAGGCCGGATTGAGAATTATAGCTGCGCGAAAATGCCAAATTCAAACCGATGCCTTTTATATAAATGTCGGTTTTTTCGTAGATGAAATTGCCCGTTGCCGTGTTGACCGGGTCGGCAGACCGTCCGCAGTGATTGTCGCTTCCATAAACCGTGCTGCTGTCCGGTGTCTGCCCCTCCCATATAGAGTAGTTCACATCATCGGTCACTGAGTCGCCGCTGCCGCCCGGATTATTCGCATGGACAGGTCCGGATTCATCTCCCCACCAATTGTAGACAGCCAATATCAAATTGCCGCCGGCGTTATTGACTCCATATCCACTATTGGCATAAATATCGTTGTAAGTTATCGTAGGGTTGGAATAGTTGCGAACATATATGCCGTATTGGTTGTACCGGATGATGTTGTGTTCAATCAGCGCATTGGCCCAGAGAGAACTGGAGCCATAGGTTTCGATCCCGTAGCGATTGTACTCGATCGTGTTGAACTTTATGCGCGGCGAGCACTGGTACACATACACTGCCCCGTGGTTGGAGCCGCTATAGCCCCCGTAGCGGATCACACAGTGATGCAGATCCACACCGTCGTTTTGATCGATCTGGATGTAACCCCAGTTGCCCGCAGCCGGTGTGCTGGCAACACCGTCTCCATAAGTGTCGCCGCCGAGGGTATCATCCTTGTAAGAGGTAAAGTACACTGGGTTGCCGGATGTGCCCTGCAGATCCAGCTGGCCGTATTCATTGATAAAAAAACTTTCGTACAACCCCATTTTGATGACCGTGCCGGCCGGAATGCGCAACGTCACGTTGGTGTCAACGGTCAATGAGCCGTTGTCAATTAGATACGGCAGACCGGTCTGATGATAGTCGTCCCAGGTGTCGACCTGCGGGGAGCTGGCCTCAAGCAATCCGTATACTGTCACCGCCTGGCGGCCGTTGCCGCTGAAGGTGTTGCCGCTGTATGATGGAAAACTGTATTCGACCTGCAACAGCGGTGCATAGGTGCAGTTTTGCACCGTGTTGTTTGTGACTGCGGGCCGGGAAGGTGCAAAGCTTGATGCAGAAGTATTGGAGTCACCGAAAACTTCAATACCGTACTCGCAGTATTCAATCGTGTTGTCGCGAATGGTGGGTGAGCTCTCATACACGTACACCGCGCCGTGGTTGGAGCCGCTATAGCCCCCGTAGCGGATCACACAGTGATGCAGATCCACACCGTCGTTTTGATCGATCTGGATGTAACCCCAGTTGCCCGCAGCCGGTGTGCTGTCAACACCGTCACCATTCGTGTCGCCGCCAACCGTATCGTCCTTGTATGAGGTAAAATACACCGGATTGCCGGCTGTACTCTGAAGGTTTATATTACCACTTAAGTTTATCGAAGAATTGTATAGTTTGACGACAACTCCGGCATCGATGGTTAATGTCAGGCTGCTGTCCCAGAAGCCGTTGCCGTTGTAATCAGTAAAGGTGATCAAATTGCCATATTCATCGAATGAAGCCGGCTCTGATTCGGGAATTGTTATGGAACCGTCTTTAATCACGTATGGGCTGCCGGCCACAGTCCAGTGATATTCGGAGGCGCCTCCATTCAACGTTCCGCTGCCTATTATCGTCTCGGCATAGTTATAGGAAATAGATCCGAAAATAGTAATTAGAACAGTGCTGAAGAAAAATAAGAGTCTTCTCATTGCTGCTATTCTCCATAATTTGACAAATCAGGATGCTAATTTTCATATATTTTTAAATCATACAATTCGGACCAAGTTTGCAATGAGCATGCCAAAAAGTGTCTATTTTTTTTCCGTTGAAATTTCTATAAGTTAGAATGATTCATAAAATTTTAAAAAGGAAATGAATGACAAAAAATGTCAGTATTTTGTCAATAATGGTAAAAATTGTGAACTTCATTACCATAACCTGAAATGCCTTTTCTTTATCAACTGCCAAGAGTATGCGATAAAGATTGCTCAGCAGTTAATAGCTATTCTACTCCAACAAAGCTGGAATAATCAAAAATCAAAAGAGCCCTTCTGCATTCCACGAGCGCTCCTTCCCGGAGTCGAGGTTTCACTTACGGCTGATGTTGGAGACTGGAAAAATATCGTTCACATTTATAGCTAAAAGGACATAGGCCAGGCTTGAAATCAAAGTGTCCTGTCCAGCATTGATGGACAGGCGACTGAGATTTTACGACGTGGTTGCGAAGATTTTATTCAGAAACCTTTTAGCATTTATAAACTGTCAGAAAAAATAGGTGAGTTTTTGACATAAATCGACATCTGATCTAGAATTTGTCAATTACATTATTAGAAAGATAGATTATCAGATATTGAGAATGGGTAGCAGCATGGGAAATTGTTGATAGATTAGCAAACACAATCTGCAAGATAACGAAAGTGGTGATAACGGCTATACAGATATTCATTCATAAAGCCGAAATTTAATTAGTTTGGCCAATCAAACCCACAACAAAATCTGAATCCCTCCAAATTCCACCATCAGGTATGTCATACTTTTATACAAGCCCAGCTTTGTTCTATTAGATTTTGAATGGAATTATAAAACTGTGGTTTGACGGGGCAATTCATGAAACGGCAGAAAGAAAAGAGCTGTCCTGTTTAGTTTGAGGGTTTTGCTCAAATCGAGATTAATGATATAGGCTTGTTCCGGGTTGTATTTGGCTATGAAACTGCGTAAGGATGCCGGCACTTTATCCTGTTTAAGATGCTTATATTTAACCTCCACGGGAATGAGTCTTTTGCCAACCTGCCTCGGGCTGAGAATTAGGCTCATCTCCTTTTGAGGAAGATGATCAACCAGGTCTACAAACAACTTTCGTTTAATCGTAGTTTAAGGATGGCCCGATAATCTATAAAGTTATTATTACGGCCGCATCGCTTTATAAAATCTGTCTGCCATAATTTTGTATCCGGCATCATTGGGATGAATCGGATCGCTCATCAATTTGCGGTTTCCCATGATGCCTTCGAGGATGTTGGGAATCAGAGTGGCGCCGGTTTCCTCGGCCAATCTCTTATAGCCCCTTCCAAAACCGCGGTCTCGAAATGGAATATGCAGTCCGCCGATAATAACCTGGGCACCCTGCTCCTGAAGTGACTCGACGATTGTCCTTAAGTTTTCAAAGGCGACATCTTTGGCGATGCCGTTTTTTAAATCATTGCCCCCCAGGGTGATCAGCACGATATCTGGCGAGTATGTTAAAACATCCCGCTCGAGCCGCTGCAGCGCACGGGCCGTTGTATCACCGGGCACGCCGGCATTAACTACCGGTCTGGAGACCAGCTTCGATAGCTGCGACGGATAGTCTTTTCCGCTGGATGCCCCGGTCCCGAAAGTCAGACTGTCACCAAAGCAGACTATCCTTTCGCCGGCGGAACGATTGCTGAAGTCCTGGTGGGTAGACGTCAGGAATTTATACCCCGCCAGCAAAATTAGACCTGCTAATATGAAATAGATTAACTTTTTCATTTTATCTGAATTGTCAAATGGTTCGCCGGAGCGGATACACCGGCGGTTCTTCTCTGGTTTTCCAGTGCACGACCAAAATTCCGGCTACGATGAAAACCAGGGCCAGCAAGATCTTGAGGGTAATCGGCTCATCCAGGACCAGGCCCCCGAGGGACACTCCGGCAATCGGCATGATAAATACAAAGGCGTGCAGGGATACCGCACCGTATTTTTTGAGCATGGTGTTCCAGGCCACAAATCCGAAAGAGGCGGTTACCAGGCTCTGGTAGAGCAAGGCGCCGATGACCGGCGCATCCAGATGGAAAACCATTGAATCATCCCACAGCAGGGCTTCGATAAGAAAAAAGGGCACTGAAAACAAGGTTGAATACATCACCAGTTGAAAAGGGCTGAAGGTGCCGATTACCCGTTTTAAGTAAACCGTGGAACAGGACCAGATAAAAACCGCCAGCAGGATAATAAGATCACCGGTCCGAAACCCACTGCTTAAGCTCTCCTCATCTAAAAACATGAACACCACCCCGGTGAAACCTAAAAGGATCCCAAAAAATTTCTGTTTGGTGATTCGGTCCCCCGCTATAAAAAAATGAGCCAGAAATAAAATAAAAAATGGAAGTAGATTCGCCAGCAGGGTTCCACGGGAGGCATTGGATTTGCTGAGTCCCAGGTAAAATAATGACAGCTGAACCGTAAACAGCGAAGAAAAAATCAGCACCTGGTGCAGTTGTCCTTTTTTCAAAGCAGTGTTCTGTCCGGTGATTCTGGCCCAGAGGAAAATGGCAACAGCCGCAACACCGAATCGAATGGCAGCCGTGGTAAAAACACCCAGTCCTGAAAAGGTTATTTTTATCGCGACCGCATTAGACCCGAAAAGAATGCAAAGAAAGACTGCAAACACCCCGGCGGTAAATGTAAGGTCTTCATTCGGCGGTTGATGTTCAGACATTGTGACGCAATCTCCGGCAACTGCAGTTTAAGACTAAAAGAGTTGTTGTTTTTACACCACTCAGAGGGGCTTGGCAAGGAGATACGGTCAGTTATAAACCGATTGAAAGATAAATTGATTGGATGGAATGAAAACTTTGACAAAAAAATGCGATTATGAAAAGGTGCGAAACGGAAAAAATTTACCGGCTATCTGCCTGGACCGAAATCGATATTACAGGAGGTTTTAGCCCATGGATCTGAATGTGAAACGATTCAATTCAACCCCGCTGGAGTACCTCTCCGAAGAACAGATGCGTGACATTCACTCAGCCGCCCTTGATATCCTGGAAGACTGCGGAACGATTATTCATCACGAAAAGTCCATAGATCTATTGCACAGAGCCGGCGCCTATGTGAAGGACGACAAGCACGTGTTCATCCCCAGCGGCCTGGTGGAGTCAGCCATCCGGTCGGCCCCCCCAAGGGTCACCATATATGACAGAAACGGCAGCCCCGCCATGTTTCTGGAAGGGCGCAACGTTTATTACGGCACCGGTTCCGACTGTCCCTATCTGCTGGACAGCTTCAGCGGTGAACGCAGGGAGTTTATGTCGGCTGACGTTGAAGATGCCGTCAGACTGGTGGATGCTTTGCCGAACATTGACTTTACCATGTCCAACGGGCTGGCGCCTGATTTTCCAGCTGAACTGCAATACCAGTACAAATACGCCCTTATGATTCGCAATTCAATTAAACCCCAGGTGATTACTGCCGCCGACAAGACATCCTTGAACGATATCGTGGATATTGCGGCCGCTGTGGTTGGCGGGCGCCAAGAACTCAGCCGCAAACCCATCTTCGTATTGTATGACGAACCGACCTCACCCCTGGTGCATATCAGTGAAGCCATGGAAAAGCTGATGTTTATGGCGGAGCATCATTTGCCCACCAACTATTCTCCGGGAATCATGGCGGGTGGTACAAGCCCGGTTACCATGGCCGGCGCCATTGCCCAGGCCGACGCCGAAATTTTGGCCGGGCTCGTCATTCATCAGTTAACCAATTCGGGGGCCCCTTTTATTTTTGGCGCCGGCATGTCTCCCATGGACATGCAAAGCATGCAGCCCACCTATTCAGCTCCTGAAGCCATGATGACCCAGGCAGGGCTGTGCCAAATCGGCCGCTGTCTTTATGAACTTCCGACCTGGGGGTTTGGCGGCTGCAGCGCCGCTAAGCTGGCCGATGAGCAAGCGGTCAATGAAGCAGCCACCTACATCATGATGGCTGGATGGGCTGGTACCAATCTCGTGCACGATGTCGGTTACCTGGAATTCGGGCTCACTTATTCCTTCGACCTGCTGGTGATGTGTGACGAATTTATCGGCCAGGTCAGGCGTATGATGGAGGGCATCGCTGTTGACAGGGAAAACCTGGCAGTTGAAAGCATCAAGCGCGTCGGACCGGGCGGGCATTTTCTCAGTGATGACCACACCCTGGATCATTTCCGTGAAAACTGGCAGCCTGATCTAACCGACAGAAGGACATACGAAGACTGGAAAGCCCGAGGCGCTAAAAGTATGGGACAGCTGGCCAAGGAAAAAATCCAGAAGATCCTGGATCGTCATAAGCCGAAAGCGCTCGCGGCGGATGTGGAGAAGAAGATAGATAATATTTTAGAAAGAGCCAAAAAGTAGTCCCTTGTTTTTCGTAATCGTCGTCGTTCTCGTACTCGTAATCGAAGAACAGCGCTTTGAATCACGAAAAGAGAAACGGATCGAGGACGAGCACGAGTTCGAGTACGAGCACGAGGACGAGGACGAGCACGAGTACGATGATGACATTACCGCAGTTTTACAAAGATATTTTGCAAAAAGGGAGCTAACATGAAGGATAATAAACCATTTTTTATGCGAGACCCATGGAAATATGACCCTGAAGCGCGGCAGTCGAAGCGTAAAGATGGCGATCAGGGCTTTGACACCCGGGCATTGCATGCCGGTTTTCACCCCTTGCAGGATTTGGAACCGTATCGCTCTTTTGTGCCGCCCATCACCCAATCCATGACATTTCCCTATAAAAACTTTGATGACATTCCATGCCCGGTGTACGGCCGGACCCGCACCCCGACCAACACCTTGCTGGAAGAGCGTCTGGCATCGCTGGAGGGCGGCCAGGCCTGCATTACGGCCGGGTCGGGATCCCAGGCCTTGTTCAATCTCATTTTCACCATGGCGCGGCCGGGCGATAATGTGGTCACCTCCCTGAATGTCTTCGGAGAGGGCTATAAACAGGCCGCCTCCATATTTCCGGAACGTTGTCAGATAGAATTTCGATTCGTGCAGGATCCGGGCAACCCCGGCTCCTGGGATTCGCTGATTGATCAGAACACCAAATTAGTCTGGGTGGAGACCCCCAGCAATCCCTGTCTTTTTATCACCGACATTGCTGCGGTGGCAGATGTGGCCCATTCCCACAACGTCCCGTTAATGGTGGATAACACCACGGCAACTGCAGCGCTGCAGACCCCCGTGGCCATGGGGGCGGATATAATTCTGCTTTCCATCACCAAGTTTCTGGCCGGCAACGCCACGGTGATCGGTGGTGCCATTGTCGGGCCGGAGGGCCTGGTGGAAGATATCCGCTGGAACACCACTGAATTTTTGGGTTCGGTTATCCCCCCGCTGGAGGCCTGGATGACCTTGCAGTATTTAGAAACACTTTCCATGCGGATGCAGCGACACAGTTCAAACGCCCAGGCCATCGCCGAGTATTTGTCGTCTCATCCCAGGGTAACCCGCGTCAATTATTCCGGTCTGCCGGATCACCCCCAGCATGAACTGGCCAAGCAGCAGATGAAGGCCCACGGCGGCCTGTTATCATTTGTGGTGCAAAATGGCATGGCAGGAGCGGCGGCAGTGATGAATGCCTTTGAGCTGGTTGTGCATGCCGTTACATTCGGAACCAGCAAAACCATCTGCATGCACCCGGCAACCATCACCCACGAGCACATGACACCCGTAGAGCGCACCGAAGCCGGCATCGATGACGGTCTGATCCGGTTTTCGGTGGGCCTTGAGAATCCGGAAGACATCATTGCGGATTTGGACCAGGCGCTATCAAAATAGCTGATCGCTCATAGCTGTCAGCTGATAGTCTAAAGGATTGAAATCTATTTTGCTGTAAGCTATGAGCGTTAGACTATAAACTATTGATGGAGGAGTAAACGTGAATAAAAAGTATGATGCAATTATCATCGGGGCCGGAGTCATCGGTGCCGCCATCGCTTTCGAGCTGGCCAAAAAAGGCTACAAAACCCTCAATGTCGACAAACTGCCATCGGCCGGCTATGGATCTACCTCCGGCTCATGTGCCGTCATCCGCTTTCATTACTCCACTCCGGACGGCGTAGCCACGGCCCGGGAAGGATATTATTACTGGATCAACTGGCCCGAATATCTGGAGGTCGAAGACGAACTCGGCCTGGTAAATTTCATCAATACCGGCTGTCTGGTGATAAAAACCGAGTTAAACCAATATCTCAAAAATGTCATGACCAGCCTTGAAGACCTGGGGATTGATTTTGAAGAACTGGATATTGAAAGAGTTCAAAAGAAATTTCCATTTTTGGATACTCGTAAATATTTTCCGGTGAAATTGCCCGATGACCCCGATTTTGCAGAACCCACCGGCGACGCCTTGGGTGGGGCCATATTTATCCCCGAATCGGGCTATATCTCCGATCCGCAGCTTTCCACCCACAACCTCCAGCGTGCGACCGAAGCCAGGGGTGGCCGGTTTCTATTTAATGCCGAAGTGGTTGCCATCCGCCAAAAAGACGGTCGGGTCGCCGGTGTTACCCTGACGGACGGCACCCGGATCGATGCCTCCATCGTTGTTAATGTCGCCGGCCCTCATTCCTACATCATCAACCGCATGGCCGGCGTGGAAGAAGGCATGAATATCAAGACCCGGGCTCTGCGCCAGGAAGTCTGCCATGTTTCGCCACCCGATGGTATGGACTATCAGAAAGAGGGGGTGATGATCTCGGACGGTGATATCGGCTGCTATTCCAGACCCGAGACGGGCAACCATATTCTGGTGGGTTCGGAAGATCCGGCATGCGATGAGCGCGAATGGGTGGATCCGGACAACTATGACAGAAATTTTTCCAAACAGTGGACGGCCCAGGTTTTGCGGGAAGCGCAACGCATTAAGGGACTGCGGGTGCCGAATCAAATGCAGGGCGTGGTAGATCTTTACGACGTTTCAGATGACTGGATCCCCATCTACGACAAATCGGATCTGGCCGGTTTTTATATGGCCGTCGGCACTTCCGGCAACCAGTATAAAAACGCCCCCGTGGTGGGGGCGATGATGGCTGAACTGATCGATAGAGTGGAGGCCGGACACGACCATGACGGCAACCCGCTACAATTCCTTATGAAATACACCGGGCGAACCTTTAATATGGGCTTTTATTCCCGCCTGCGGGAAATCAATCCGGACAGCAGTTTTTCGGTGGTCGGCTGAACTGTTGGTTTACTAAACGGCAGCGATCTTGTTGGCCGCTGCGGCTGCGGCATTAATTCCGTTGCCGTCCAGCTCCGTTAACACCGCATCCAGCCCGGCACCCAGATCTGTCTTAATTCCTTGAACCGCCAGGGCCCGGCTGATAGCGGGTATAAAAAACATAACGTTGTCGGCCGAAGAAGAATAACCCATCAAACCCACACGCCAGACCTTGCCGGCCAGACGTCCGAAGCCGCCGCCGATATCCAGCTTGAATTTGTCCAGCAGGTAGCGCCTTAATTTCAAATCGTCCACCCCATCGGGTATCACCACCGTATTCAAGGTCGGCAAACGGTATTCCGGCTCGACCAGCATCTTGAGACCCAGGGCCTCAATGCCCGCCACCAGGGCCTTGTGGTTCTTTAAATGGCGCGTAAAACGCACGTGCAGGCCTTCCTCGTGGATTAACAGCAGCGCTTCCAGCAGCGCATAATTAAGCGTGCTGGAACTGGTGTGATGGTAGACTCGTTCTTCACCCCAGTATTTCTCAATCAGCGATAGATCCAGGTACCAGCTGCGCACGGCGGTTTTACGATTCTTAACCGCTTCAACGGCCCGATCACTGAAAGTGATGGGTGCCAGACCGGGCGGGCATCCGATACATTTCTGCGAACAGCTGAAACAGGCATCGACGCCCCATTTGTCCACCTTGATTTCAATCCCGCCCAGAGACGAAACCGTGTCCAGAAGAAGCATGCTGCCGTATTCCCTGGCCAGCCGGGCGATGTCGTCCATGGGCTGGAGAACACCGGTCGATGTTTCGGCATGGACGACCGTTACTAATTTGTACGACTTTTGTTTCAGCTCCGCTTCCACCCGCTGCGGATCGGTGGGCTTACCCCATTCCTCTTCAAGAACCGTAATATCAGCCTCCTGGCGTTCGGCCATCTGGCGGACGCGATCCCCGAAATAACCATGGGCACACACCAGCACCCGATCTCCCGGCTCCAGCAAATTGGCGACGGCGGCTTCCATACCCGAACTGCCGGTGCCGGGCATGGCGTTGGTGATGCCGCCTTGGCAGCCGAAAACCGGCGGCAGCAGCTCACCGATGCGGTCCAAAACCTTGAGGTACACAGGGTCCATGTATCCGATAACCGGAGAGGACAGGGCTTTGTAGACCCGCGGGTGAACATCCAGCGGCCCCGGTCCCATTAGTCTGCGCAAAGGTGCTTCCTGTCGTTGTAAATTCAGTTCTGTCATTGTGTAATTTCCTCGATTCTGTATTTTTTTACCGCTTTCCATAATACGGAGTTCCGGTATAAGCGGTTGTATAAGAAAAAGTTTGAAAAGCGGAACGTTTTTTTGACAATCACTATAACCTGATCGGTATGGCAAGATACAACAGGTTAAAGAGGTGCTTATAATGGATTCGGATGGAAGTGTCAAGACACCTAAATGAAGTTTTTACCGATTGGAAATTCGACTTGGGATAATGTACTGCTCATCCCGTCGTTGGCTGCCGCTTTCAACCTGGCGGTCAGCGCCGGAATGATTTCAAAAAGATCGGCAGCCACGAAATAATCACATCGTTTCATGATGGCGGCTTCAGCGTCTCTATTAATGGCAATAATCATGGCCGCGGATTTCATTCCGGCGAAGTGCTGCACGGATCCGGAAATACCGCAGGCAATATATACCTTCGGACTCACCGTTTTACCGGTCTGCCCCACCTGCATGGCATAGGGCACCCAGCCCTCATCCACGGCCACCCGGGAGGCACCCACGGCCGCCCCCATTATTTGAGCACATTCAGATAGAAGACTGAAATTTTTTGAATTTTCCATCCCCCGGCCACCGGCCAGGATGAGATCCGCCTCGGACAGATCCACGCTGCTGGAATCACCCTCTTTTAGTTCTTTTACCGTCAGGCCGCCCTTTTGAATTTCAGCTTGAAATGAGACCACCTCAGCATGGCGTGGTGCGAACGCCGCCTCAATGGCATTGGGCCGGATGCCGTAAATGTGAAATTCACCCTCGGTCTTCAGGGTGGCAACCGCTCTTCCGGAAAACTGGGATTTTTGCACGGTATGCCCGGCAATATCAACCGCCGAACAGTCCATTACCAGCGGGGCATTCAGGCCGGCGGCAATTCTGGGAAGCAAATTTTGGCCCTGAATGCCGGCCAGCCCCAGCAAAGTGTTGATGCCAAAGTGAACCATGGCCTGGCTGACGGCCTGGGACCAGGAGACCGGATTGTAATCGATGGGCGCATCTTCGGATTTGATTTCCACGATTTTATGAACGCCGTGAGCCTGGAGCAAGTTTTTTTGATCTTCAGACAGAATATCCAGCAAAAAGGCGTAAAGCTCCCGATCGTCACCCCGGGCAGCTGTTATGACACCAAAGTTGGTTTTTTTGATCTCACCGTTTTTGGTTTCTATCAATATACCGATATTCTGCATTGGCTGTACACCATTCGAATTACCAATATAAAACAACTACCTTTTGGGGGCTACGTCTCAATTGGAATGATATATTCAATCGTGCAAAACCCTGGCTTCTTCCCGCAAAATTCTGACTAACTTTTCCGCCACCTCAGCCGGTGTGCCGCTTATTTCTCTGGCCTGGCGTTCTTCAACCGCGGGCCTTAATTCGAGGATTTCAACCCGACCCGGTGGTTTTTCGAAGTTGAGGTCGTTCAAATCAATCTGTTTTATTTCCTTTTGCCGGGCTTTCATTATGGCAGGCAGGGTCGGATAAGTCGGTTTGTTGAGATTTTTACCGGCACCGACCACGCAGGGCAGCGATAGTTCGACAACTTCCCGGGCGCCTGCTTCCAGCTCGTATTCCACAATGATGGTATCCGGCTCCAGCGATAAAGAGACGATATTGGATGCCGCCGGTATGTTGAAATTCGCCGCCAGCCGGTACATGGTCTGAAAGCCCTCGCTGTCGATGGACTCCTTACCGGTAAGAATAATGCCCGGCTTACCATCCAATTCAATGGCCGCCTTTAATGCGGCCGCGGTAACCATGCTGTCCGGATAATCATCGGTTTTGATCAAAATCCCGCGGTCGGCTCCCATGGCCAATGCAGCCCGCAGGGTGGCCTCGGCTGCCAGGTTGCCCAGGGTCACCGCAATGACTTCTGCATCGCCGATATCACGTTTGATCCTGGCAGCCTCTTCAACGGCGTTTTCGTCATAAGGATTCATGATAAAGGTAACCCTTTCATCAATCCGGTTCTCGCCCAGGATGGTAATTCTGGCCGCCGTATCCGGTACGTGTTTTACGCAGACGTAGATTCGCATGAGTGGTTCACTTCTGGATATGTCAATTAGTGAAACGCCTGAAAGGTTTAGGTTTTTGGTTACAGGTGTCAGGTGTCGGGGGGCCGGTGGCAGAGTACGGATTATCGGCCCTCGTCGTCGTACTCGTCCTCGTCCATCGTCCTCGAAAAAACAGATTGACGAGAAACGAGCACGAGCACGAGGGCGAAAAGGAGTCGGCATTTGCAACCCGAACCTCGTACCGCGCAACCCGTAACTCGCAACCCTTAACCCGCAACCCGTGCGTTACCCGTTAACCGAAAAGCTGCTGTTGTAATTAATTTCGCGTTTCCTTGAGAAAAAGCCGACATTGATTTTGCGGCCGATATAGCGCAGTTTGAACTGGTAGGGTTCATTGTCGTGATCGTGGCCCTTTTCACAGGCATCGATTAGTTCCGCCATCATGGCGCCGACCACCGGCGCATTTTTGTACTGGTTGCCGCTGGTGCCGATGGCCATATAAAAACCCTTCATGTCGGACTTGTCATAAATCGGAATCCAATCGTCGGAGCAATCGTAAAGATCACAGGTTCCCCGGGGCTGGTTGGGTATCTGCATGGTCGGTACCCGCTGGGCGCACCGGTAAGTCTGGGCTTTCCACTGGGCTTCTGAAAGTTCGTTGCTGCGCCCGGGCTCTCCTTTGCCGGCATAAAATTCATCGGGATCCACCCATTCCTGGGGATCACATTCGGGGTCCTCGCTGCCGATCAGAAACATGTTGCCGACTTCCGGACGGTAATAACAGGCAATGTCGCCATCGGAGGTATGATAGCCGTCTTTGAGGTAGTCATACCCTTCAGGCGACGGTACATGCATCACCTCGTGCCGCAGGGCCTTGGTCTTGATGTTACAGCCTTCGTAAACGCCTTCTGCCATTTGGTTGATCTTGAAAGAATGGGGACCGGCCGCATTGACAACCACCGGCGCATCAATTTGGGTCCCGTCTTTGAGGGTTACCCCCAGCACCCGGTTGTCCCGGCTGCGGATATCAACCACTTCCGTATTGAACAAAAACTCACTGCCGTGGGCTTCAGCCGCCCGCATGATGTTATGGGCTGAAAGGGCCGGATCGTTCACGTACCCGCCTTCGGGACAGAAAATCGCCCCTTCGAGCATTTTCGTCGGTTCGTTAAAAAAGTCGGGGTCTTCGGGTCGTTTAACCGGCCAGAATTCGTGTAATTCATAAATCGGCACCATCTCCTTGATCTTTTCTATGCTCCACTCTTCGTAAGCGACACCCACGGCGTCATAATTTTTTTGAACTTTGCGCCAGTCATGCCCCTGGGATTTCAGCAAAATGGAGCCGGTGTTCATGTAACGGGCAAGACCTTTCTCATCTTTGACGTGGCCGAGATAATTTTCCCAGTCCAGCCAGTATTTAAAGCCGTCGTAGGCCATGGCAACGCCATCCTCGGTGGAATAATGGGCCCGAACAATGGCGCAGGATGCAGCGGTGGAGCCTTCGCCCGCATCCGCCAGCTTATCGATGTTCAGGGTTTTATAACCCATTTTGGCCATTTCATATGCGATGGGGCTACCAATAACGCCCGCACCGATAAAAATGGCGTCGTATTTTTTGGTCATGGTGAAACCTCCTTCGTGAATTTCGGATTTGCGATTTCGGATTTTGGATTTATTGAAAGGTATACTTTCGATTTTATCTTTAATTAGGTTCAAAGGTTCTGGGTTCAACGTTCAGGGTTATTCTGAACGATCCGAACATCTGAAGTTCCAACCCGGAACCCTGAACTCAGAACCCTGAACGGTCACTTTACATCAAATAAAGGATGGATTGCAAAGTTTTTTCAATTCCCAGGCTTTTATTTTAAATGATTTATCATGAACGCCGGGATTGAAATAGACAAAATTCTTTTTAGTCAAATCCGGGTCCATATAAATGTCCAGGGCCGTCAAATGCCCAAAGGGCGGCACGCAACCTACTTCACACCCGACAGCCTCGCTGACCTTTTCCGGTTTTGCAAAAGAAACTTTTTTTGTGCCGGCCCCGGCGGCGGCCTGCTTCCAGTCTACCTTCTTGTTGCCGGGCAGAACCAGCACAATCATCTTACCCTCTTTGGTGCTTAACACCAGTGATTTAACCGTTTCCGCTTCAGAAACCTTTAGGGCCTCGGCCATAGCCGGATTGGTATAAACCGGCTCATGTTCGAAAATTTCATAGTTTATTTTCTGTTCGTTCATTAAAGAGATAATTTTTTCCTCAAGCGTCATAATATCTCCCAATTTCCAGATTGTCCCTTAATTGTAATATCTTTGCATTTTACTAATGCGATCATATTAATTTAGACCTAGCCAAGCTCCGAGGGGGTGTCCGCTGTGGGGGCAACAATGAAACCGTGGTCCCCACAACGGCAGCAGGCCCGTTGAAACCAATCCGCCTGCGGCGGATTAACAAATAACCTCTAAGCCAGTTCTTTGAGCCAAACGCTAAAGGCCTGCTCACCGGCAGGACGTAGGCTAAATTCCGTGCCTGCTTCAAGAATCGCCCCAACCATATCACGAGCATATCCCCGGGAACAGGTCATAAGAATACCGGATCTCCCCGGAGTTCTTTCCAATGTCACAATTTGGCAGGGCACATGGGAAAAGGGTCCCTGCAGCAAAAACGGTGTCTGTTGAGAAGGATCAAGAAAATCAAGGGCGGTTAATTTCTCCAGCACCGAAAAGAGATCTTTGCCGAACACAGCCAAAAAAACCGTTGAATCCGTTACGTCAGTAAAAGCGGGATCATCAGGGAAAGCCGGTGTATCCCCTGACAGATGCCAGACAGACGCCTGGGTGCGGTTCATGCGATTGATCAAAATTCCATTTTCGAATACGCATTGACCGGGATTATCCGGCACCTGAATCCCCAGGGACTGAATCCCTCCGATTTCCGCATCCTGCAAATCCCATCTTGCTCGGTGGCTTAAATCGACCAGATACGGTCCTGCTCCCTCATCTTCATATTCCAGCACAACCGACCAATTGTCCCGCTCTTCTGTTCTCGCAGGTGCAGCATCAAATGACACCGCCGAGCGTCTAATTATATTTTCCATAACCTTTACCTTATAAATAATCGAATAAAAACTCAACCCGAATTAAATATATTTAGAAGTGGTTTTAAAAGCCCAGATCAGGCTCAAGAGCAAGACCTACCGCAGATTGAAAGCGGAGCTTACACGCCAGTACGTGAGCATTTCAATCTGTGGTACAACGCAGCCATTGAGTCTTAGATGGGCTTTTAAAGCCACTTCTACATTTTTAAGCGCTTACCTTCCCTATCATAAAACGGCGTCGGCACCACCGTGGCATAAAGATGCCGACCTCCGCACCCGTCTTCATAAATTTGCAGCCGTGTGCCTTCGACGGCCAGCGGGGCATCCACCAGAGCCAATCCGACAGGCTTGTTCAATGTAAAGCTGTGGCGGGCGATACACACATAACCCCTGATGGCATTATCCACGATTATGGATCCGTCCTTAGGCGCGCGGGAAGGGTTTTCCAGGGTAAATCCAACCAGCTTCAGGCGCCCCTCCTGTTTTTCGGTCTGTTTAAGCGCCACAGCACCCACGGTTTTGGCCTCCGGCTTATTGCGACTCCATAAAAATCCAAGGCCGACATCATGCAGGGTGGTACGCTGCTCGGATTCCGAACCGATGATAAGGTGGCATTTTTCCATGCGCAAAACATTTTGGGCTTCCAGGCCGAAATTGCGGATCCCGAATTCCTTGCCGGCATCCGCCAGCACCTCCCACAGGGCCTGCATATAGGATGACGGAACATGAAATTCATAGGACAGCTCGCCCACAAATCCGAGGCGCATGGACCTGACCGGTACGGTATCTTTAATCATAAATTCGCGGTAACCGACATAGGGGAAGGCCTCGTTGGACACATCGGCATCCGTAACTTTCTCAAGTACCTTGCGTGAGTTGGGTCCCGCCAGGTTAATGACACCGAAGGTGTCGGTCAGGTTGACCATATTATAATTCCAGCCGTCAAAGCGGCTGTGATAGCGAAACCATTCCACCGTGCTGCCGGCGCGGCCGGTGGAAGTGGTAAAATAATAGTCGTTCTCACCGCGTTTGACCACCACGCCGTCATCGATGATACATCCGTCATCCGTGCACATGGCCGAGTATTTGACCTTGCCCTCTGACATTTTGGACATATCGCTGACATATACCCGCTGCAGTGCCTTTAACGCATCCGGGCCCCAGATTCTGAACTTTCCCAGTGTCGATGCATCGAGCATGCCGACATTGGAACGGACATTTTCAATTTCTTCCCGGCAGCTGAAATCCTGGGAAAAATAGCGCGCCCGCCTCCAAACCCCGATACGCCGCATAACACCGCCGTCCTGTTTCTGGACGTCATGCATGGGGGTGCGCTTGCACATATCGTGGTTGGTTCCGGCATAGGTAGCGATAAAGGTCGGTACCAATGGCGCACGCACCGTGGTCGGCCGGGCCAGTCCGTTGGCGCCGCCATGATACTGGGCAACAAAAAGCGGCAGATTGTGCCCCGGTATTCCCCCCTGCCCGGGTCCTGTACCGGCGGCTGTGAAGCGCTTGATCAACTCCGTGGCATCAAAGCCCATTTCCAGGGCCTGCTCTACATTTTTGATGGTCGTATCTTCATCAAAACAGATAAAACTTTTGCGGCCCTTCACCGGGGGCTGGACCAGTTTGCAGCCCCTGGCCGGGCCGGGCAGATCATTAAGCCTTTCCCGGCTGCCGCGTATGTCTGCTTCAACATCGGCGCCGCAATCAGCCGCAGCCATAAGTCCTGCCAGGCTGCCCGATACCTCGATGGCGGCATCATTATTTAAACCCAGTAAACGTCCGGCCGCATGCATTTTGGGCGGCAGTTTTGTCGGTAGAAAAAATCCCGTGTGAAGGTCGAAGGCAAATTCGGCATGTGCCAGAAAGAGCGGTCCGGTAACCGGTGTCATACCGGCGGAAGCCACCAAAATATCACAATCAAGCTCCCGCCGGCGGGTTCCCGCAATGGTGCTCAGAGCTGCCCGGGTTACGCGTTTTTCGCCATGGGCTTCGACGGCCACCCATCCGCGCATAAAGGGTATTTTTCGATCCTCCAGGGCTGCCACCAGGTCCGGATCCTGTCCGTCTTCCCGAATGTCGGCAACGCCGGAAATCTGAAGGCCTAACTTACTCAAATCCAGTGCCGCTTCCAGACCCAGATCGTGACCGACACTGAAAACCGCATTTTCGCCGGGCAGCAGGCCATAGGTTCGTGCCAGGCGATGGGCGGTGTTAATCTGCATCACACCGGGACGTTCGTTGTTTTCAAACAGCAGCGGACGCTCGATACACCCGGTGGCTACCACAACACTGTGGGCCCGGATTTCGATGTAGCGCTCATCAAAGTGGTCGGATTCACTGCCAGTTTGAAAAGCAGTCACAAGATTGTTGTTATATACCCCCACCCCCGCCGCATGCGTAAACAACCGGATGTCGGGGGCCTCCGCCACGGATTTTGCAAGCGCCCGGGCCCTTTCGAATAAAGGGGTTCCATTGCTGCCGGTTGCCACACGGTAGTCAAAAAATCCACCCGGCCAGGGACGGGACTCCAGAAGTATGACGCGCAGGCCCTGCCCGGCGGCCGCCAGGGCTGCCGACATGCCGGCCGGCCCACCGCCGATGACACAGACATCCGCACCGGGATAAATCTCATCAAACTGGCCCTTCATTTCAAAGTCGGGCGCAATTTTGCCAAGCCCGGCAGCCTTGCGCACCTGTTTTAGCGCCAGGGGCCATACTTTCGCGGGCTTGTGCATGCTGCGGTAATAAAACCCGGCCGGCATGGCCCAATCAAGCGTGTCCATAAAACCCATCAGGTCATTTTCCGCCGATCCTTTGACGTTTTGGGTTTTCAGGGCCATGTCGTTTTGGAGAAGTGTTTTTTCCGTGCATACATTGGGGATGCCGTTGACTTCCATGCAGGTATTGCTGCACTCGCCGTCCAGGCTATATAGCCCTCGGGGCCGGTGGTACTTAAGGCTTCTTGAATAAATACGCACCCCGTTGGCATATAGGGCGGTTGCAATCGTATCACCGTCAAGCCCCTGGTAGCGGCTGCGATGGTGATGAAACGCGAGTTTTTGATCGGGATTGACCCGCAATGTCGGCAGTTGGCTGAGCCGGTCCATCAGTTGACCTCCGGTTTCTCTACTTCAAGGTTGGTTGTCGTATCTCGGTAGGTGGTAAACCAGGCGCCGCAGCCGTCCCGGTGATACCACCATTCCTTCTGAATACCGGCCACGCACTTGTTCATATGAACAAAATCACACCAGGTTGCCGGGCTGAGCACTTCTTCAGCCGGCCTGGGCCCCTTATCGACACCGCCGTAACGAAATTCATAACCATTGCGTTTACCGCAAATCGGACAGGTAAGTGTAGCTGCCATCTTATTACTCCATTTTTTATGTTAGCCTAAAATGGATTCAGGACCCCAGATCATGTTCGAGAGCAAGGCGTCCCGCAGATTGAAAGCGGAGCGTACACGCCAGTACGTGAGCATTTCAATCCGCGGGACAACGCAGCTGTCGGACATTAGATGGGGTGCTGAATCCATTTTTAGTTATCCGGGGTATAGTTCACCAGAGCCGCCGTCTCCCCCATCAACCGGTGGTGCTCAAAGCGACGCAGGTTAAAGGGTCGCAGCATATCTGGACAGTTGCCGCCGGCCATATACTGAGCCATGTATTTCCCGGTGGCGGCACATGATTTGAAACCAAAGTATCCCCAGCCGCAGTTCATATAGTAGCCTTCAATGGTATCATTGCCGTCCATGATTGGCGCCATGTCCGGTGTCATGTCGGCCAGACCGGCCCAGTGGCGCATAAACTTAACCCCCCTGAGACACGGAAGCATTTCCGCAAGGGCTTGGGCCTGGTGCTTGATGTAATAGGCGGTGGTCTGGGTAGTGTAATTCGGCCAGGGGTCCATGTGCGCGCCGGTGGCGATCTCGCCCTTCAGGGTCTGGTTGGCATAGGCGTGATAGGCGCCGGATGAGATCACGTGGTCCAGGATCGGTTTAAGCGGTTGGGTCACCATGGCCTGGATGGTCAAAACACTGATGGGCAGTTCGATTCCCAGCATTTCATATGAAATGCCGGCTGAGTAGCCGCCGGCCGACAGCAGAACCCGCGGGGTATGGATCTTACCATGTTCGGTATCCACCGAGACGATTTTACCGTTTTCGACACCGATGCCGGTGACGGCCGTCTGTTGATGAATGTGCACCCCATGCTTGGAAGCACCTTTGGCCAGACCCCAGACCACGGCATCATGTCGCACAATGCCTCCCGGTGGATGGTACATGGCACCATGAATCGGAAATGTGATGTCCTCGGAAATGTTCAAGGCCGGCATCAGTTCTTTGCATTGTTTGGCATCAATCAAATGGCTCTCAACGCCGTGGAACTGGGCCGTGGCGACATTCATGCGGGCTGAATTCATGGCGGCTTCGCTATGCATCAGGTTCAGATTGCCGCAATTAAAAAACATCAGGTTGAAATCCAGTTCTTTGGTCAGGATGGGCCAGAGCTCAAGGCCCTCTTTGTAAAGAGGCACATTTTGCTGGGTTCTTTGATTGGCACGCACAATGGCCGTGTTGCGACCGGCGCCTCCGAAACCGATAAACCGTTTTTCAAGAACCGCCACATCCGTCATCCCTTGATCCCGCGCCAGAAAATAAGCAGCGGCCAAACCATGCAGCCCCCCGCCGATAATGACCGCATCATAGCTGGACTTGAGTCGGGGTTTTTCGCCCCACAGGGGTTTATAATTTCCAAACATTAGCGCATCCTCTTTTATGATGTCTTCGATGTAAAACGATATCAGTACTTATTCGAATGAAATAAATCGTGTCAAGGGAAAAATAGGACGAATGCTACGATTCCTTTCAAAATTAGTTGACAACTGAAAAAATATGGTTGATATTGCTAAAATTTCAAAGGGCGTATATTTTTCTAAAATCTGCGAAATCCCGTGAAATAAAGATTTACGAGTTAATTCAGCTATCAATTTGGTGATAATTTCTGAATTTTGCTTTTTAATCGCACCAGAATAATCATCCGGTTTTCCTTGATAGGACTTGGTACGGGCCTGCAAGTTAGGGCTGGCTGTTCGGCCAAATCAGACCGAAATCGGCGTAATTTTGAAAGACTTCGACTCATTTGAGTGTAATCATTTCATTTTCGCCCACTAACCGATAGAGAAATTACCCGTGAAGGATCAACAAACCCATCCAACCATCAAAGGAATCGTCGAGCAACACCAATCGCTGACACCCAAAGCCCGAATCCTCAGCAACTATATTCTCAAAAACCCCCGCAAAGCCGTCTTTATGACCACCAAGGAACTGGCTGAAACGTGCGCTGTCAGCGAAGCGACGGTGGTCCGATTTGTCAGCCAGTTGGGTTATAAAGGCTATGGCGCTTTCCAGCAGGCATTGAGAGATTATGTGGACACGGAGCTGACATTGCTGGATCGAACCGATATGTCGGGCATGAAGGGGCCGGGTACCGATCGACTCAGCCGGGTGGTGTTTGAAGAAATGGAAAACCTGAAACAGTTTTATGAAACCGTCGACATGGATACGCTCCATAGCGTTGTGGATTACCTGACCGCAGATACACCCGTCTATATCATTGGGTCCCGGCTTTCCTACACATTCGCCTATTACCTGGGATGGTCCCTGACAAAGATCCGCCAGGATGTTCGCATCGTCAAAGGCAGTGACAGTACAGCCATTGACCGGTTGACCATCGCCACACCGGATAGCCTTGTGATCATCATTGCCACTACCCGCTACCCGAACGAACTTATCAGGCTGGGAAAAATGGTGCGTCGACTGGGCCATACCCTGCTTGTGATAGCGGACAGTGCGCTTTGCCCGTTAAATCACTTTGCCCATCTGTCACTGATTGCACCATCGAAGAACATTCCCTTTATTGGAAACCCGACAACGATTTCCTGTATCATTAACTATCTTGTTTTGGAACTTGCAAGCCGTGACGGTGCCCCGCTTAAAGCACACCAGGAAAAACTGGAACAGGCCTACCGGGAAAATGATATTTTATTCAATCTTGACCGAGAAGAAATTGGTTCCCCTTAGCTCGATAAAAAGGTACACTTTCGCGTTTACATCATTTAGAAAAAAACAATAATGCGTTTTTAAATATCTTTTCAATGACCGTGGTAAGGAGAAAAGGCTTATGAAAACACATGCGAGAGTCGTCGTGATCGGTGGCGGTGCCATCGGCACCAGTATCCTGTATCATTTGGCCAAATATGGATGGAAAGACGTCGTACTGTTAGAAAAACATGAACTTACCTCCGGCTCTACCTGGATGGCGGCCGGCAACTGTTCTTTTTTCCACAGTAACTACTATTGCACCCGGGTCAATATGAAGAGCATTGAAATCTACCAGGGGCTTGAGGCGGAAACCGGCCAGTCTCCCGGATGGCACACCACCGGATCCATCCGTACCGCCGACAATCCGGACCGCATGGACGAACTGGGCTACATGTACAGTATGAATCGCTGTCTGGGCTTAAACGTAAATTGGGTCACCCCGGATGAAATGGCTCAATTGCATCCGATGATGAATGTCGACAGGACTTACGGGGGGACTTTACTGGCCGGATGATGGGGACGTAGACCCCAGCGGCATTACCCAGGCCATGGCCCTGGGAGCCAAAAAGCTCGATGTGGAAATCAACCAGCACACCCAGGTTACCGGGTTGACCCAGAAACCGAACAGCGAGTGGGTCGTCCATACCGATAAAGGGGACATTACCTGCGAGTGGGTGGTTAACGCCGCCGGTTTGTGGGCCCCCCAGGTGGCCGCCATGGCGGGTCTGGAAATACCGTCAATCGCCGGAGAACACACCCACATTTTATTTGAAACCATCGACGATGTCGTCAACCGTGACACCATGCTGCCGCTGGTGCGAGATCCTGATCGGTCCATCTACATCCGCCAGGAAATGGACAGTTTGATTCTGGGCCTGTATGAAAGCAAGGTCAAGCAATGGTATCCCGAAGGGGTGCCCTGGGAATATGCCCAGAGCGAACTGCAGCCCGACATCGATCATGTGGTCGATTATATCGAACACGGTCTATATCGTTTCCCGATTATGGGCGAGCACGGGTTTAAACACGTCACCGTCGGGCCCATCACTTATACGCCCAACGGTGACCCGCTGGTCGGCCCCGCCTATCCCTTGAAAAACTATTTTCTGGCCTGCGGCTACAGCTTTGGCATCACCCAGGCCGGTGGTATCGGACACTACATTGCCGGCTGGCTGATGAACGGTGAACCGGAAATCGATCTGTGGAGCGTGGACAGCCGCCGTTACGGTTCTTATGCCAACTGGGCCTATAACCATGAGAAAATCGAAGATACCTATCCGCGCCTGTACAGCGTCATTTTTCCCAACGAATGGCGCGATGCGGCGCGGCCCAACCGCACCAGCCCCATCTTTGAATATCAAAAGGCGGCCGGCGCCGCCTTCGGCGACTACTACGGCTGGGAATGCCCCAACTATTTTACTGATGAGCCCTCCGATCGCAATGAAACCCCAAGCTGGCGACGCAACAATGCCTTTCAGTATGTGGATCGGGAATGCAAACATGTGATGAACCATGTTGGCCTGCTTGATCTGACACGATTCGCCAAAACCAGAATCAGCGGACCGGGGGCCGAACAGTGGCTTAATAAAATGACCTGCCAGAGGGTTCCGGTGACCGAAGGTCGCATCGCCCTCTGCCCCATGCTGGATGAAAACGGCGCTTTTAAAACGGATATGACCGTCACCAAGGATGGGGACGGTGATTATTTTTGCGTGACTGCCAGTGTCGGCAAACGCCACGATCAACATTGGATGATGTGCAACCTGCCCGATGACGGCTCGCTGTTGATGGAAGACCTTACCTACAAACAGGGCTGCTTTATCGTTGCCGGGCCCAGGGCCCGGGACCTCCTGGCCAAAGTGACTTACGGTGATGTGTCTGATAATGCCCTGCCCTTTAGCACCAGCAGGAAGCTCTACATCGGACCGAACCAGGTGCAGGGTCAACCGTATGAACTACGTCGGTGAGCTCGGTTATGAGATCTTCCATCCCATTGAAAGCCAGATCGCGATATTTCAAACCCTCATGGAAGCCGGTGCGGAATTCGAACTTAAAATGTTCGGCATGTATGCGATGGATTCGATGCGACTGGAAAAAGGTTATCTGGCATGGAAATCCGAAATGAATGTTCATCACACTCCGCTGGAAACCAATGTGGCCTGGACGGTAAAGTGGGACAAAGACTTCATCGGCAAGCAGGCGCTTGAAAAGGTAAAAGCCGAAGGCGTCAAATTGAAGCTGGTCTGCCTGGAAGTGGCTGCCGAAAACTCGGATCCCTGGGGCTATAACCCGATATTTAAAGACGACCAGTGCGTGGGCATGACGTCTTCCGGTGGTTACGGTCACCGGGTGGACAAAAGCATTGCCCTGGGTTATGTCCCGCCGGAGTCAGCTGATCCCGGCACGAAGCTGGAGGTCGAGGTGTTGGGCAAAAAACTTCCGGCCCAAGTGGTCGCCATGCCCATGTATGATCCGAAGAATGAACGCTTGAAGGCCTGAGCCGGATAAACCGGAAAAAACAAATCACAAATCGCAACTTACAAATAATACCCAATGACCCAAAATCCAAATCTCAAACATCGACCTTGAGCTCAAGCAGAGGGGAGAGAGAGTAACTATGTTCATTGTAGGAGAACTTATCAACGCCAGTCGCAAGAAAATTGGCGCGGCAATTGAAAACCAGGATAAGGATACCATTCAGCAGATCGCCAAAGACCAGTCTGCTAATGGTGCCGATTATATAGATGTTAACGCGGGCGTATTTGTGGGCAAGGAGGCCGAGTATTTGAAATGGCTTGTAACAACCGTTCAGGAGGTTGTAGATACACCCTGCTGTATCGACAGCCCTGATCCCAGGGCCATTGAAACTGCACTGTCGGCGCACCAGGGCACACCCATGATAAATTCCATCTCCCTGGAAAAAGAGCGCTATGACGCGTTGATGCCGATCATCGCCGGAACGGACTATAAAATCGTGGCCCTTTGCATGAGTGACGCCGGTATGCCGGAAACGGCAGAGGCCCGCATATCCATTGCCGATGAACTGATCAACGGCCTGGTAAAAAACAAGGTGCCGCTGGAAAACATCTACGTGGACCCGCTGGTTCAACCCCTTTCAACCAATGACAACTATGGGACCGAGTTTTTGGCGTCCATCGAAATGATCATGAGCAGGTTTCCGGGAATTCACACGGTCTGCGGACTTTCAAACATTTCCTATGGTCTTCCCGAACGCATGCTCTTGAACCAGACTTTTATGGTGATGGCGATTACCAGGGGTCTCGACGGTGCCATTGTCAACCCGCTTGACAAGAAGATGATGGCGGCCATCGTCACGGCCGAGACCCTGGCAGGCAAAGATGAATGGTGCGCTGAATACTTGCAGGCCTATCGTCAAAAAAGATTTGAATTTTAATAACTCCCAATTCATTCTCGCAAAGGAGACAAGGATCATGAGTGAACAATTCGGGAAAATGGCTGAGTCTTTAATCGCCGGTAAAGTGGACGAGGTTGTGAATCTGACAAAGGAAGCTCTTGACGGCGGTTCATCACCACAGGACATTCTGGAACAGGGACTCCTGGCCGGGATGGATGTTGTTGGTAAACGGTTTAAAGCCAACGAAATGTTTATTCCAGAAGTATTGCGCTGTGCCAAGTGCATGCATGGCTCGATGGAAATCTTGCGCCCGTTGCTGGTGGAAAGCGGTGTAAAGACTGCCGGCACACTGGTACTGGGAACCGTCAAAGGCGATCTGCATGACATCGGGAAAAACCTGGTGGGCATGATGTTTGAGGGGGCCGGCTTTGAAGTGGTTGATGTGGGCATCGATCAGGAACCCCAGGCGTTTGTTGATGCCTTAAAGGAGCACAAAGCAGGTCTTTTCGGTATGTCGGCGCTTCTGACCACCACCATGCCGAAGATGGGCGAGACCATCAACGCCATAAAAGAGGCCGGTATTCGGGATCAGGTTAAAATTATGGTGGGCGGCGCTCCCGTGACGGAAGATTTCGCCAAAGAAATCGGTGCCGATGCCTATGCGTCGAATGCCGCCAGCGCTGTTGAAAAAGGCAAAGAACTGATGGGCTTGTAAAGCTAAACCATTTTTCTTGTTTGACCGGAACAGCCAATGAGCAAACCCGATGAGTATGTTGTAGGCATCGACACCGGCGGCACTTATACCGATGCCGTGCTTCTCGACTATCGCTCACGAAAGGTCATTGCCTTCAGCAAAACACTGACGACCCGGGGAAACCTCACCAGGGGCATTACAAAAGCGCTCAAAAACCTTCACATCGAGAATGCCGACAGCGTCAGGCTGGTGGGAATTTCCAGCACCCTGGCCACCAACTCCATCGCTGAAGGCAAAGAACGCAAAGCCGGGCTTATCCTTATCGGGTACGATCGTGAACTTATCGCTGCCTATCATCTCAGTGCCAAATTTCCCACCAGCCATTGGGCACATTTCAGGGGCGGCCACACCACCCAGGGATTGGAAAAACAACCTCTGGACCGCAAAGGCATCCGGCAATGGGTGCGCCAAAACAGTGACCAAGTTGATGCCCTGGCCATTTCGGCCTACTTCAGCCCCTTGAATCCCCTCCACGAAGAACGCGCGCTGGCGGCGGTTCGCCAAACCTGTTCTTTGCCGGTGGTGTTAGGCCACCATCTTTCAACCAAACTCGATTCAATCAAGCGCGCCACCACCGCCTGTCTGAATGCCTCCCTGGTAGCCGTCATGCAGGAGTTTATCGAAGCCGTGCGCAAATCTCTGGACAAGCGCGGAATTCATGCACCGTTGATGATTGTTAAAGGAGACGGCTCCTTGATGCCCGATACCGAGGCCATTCAAAAACCGGTGGAAACCGTACTATCCGGACCGGCTGCCAGCGCCATTGGCGGTCGATTCCTATCAGGACAGGGCAATGCCCTGGTGATCGACGTGGGCGGTACAACCACCGATATGGCCCTGGTGGATAATTTCAAGATGTCCATCTCAGAAGACGGCGCCCGGGTGGGAATGTTTGAGACCGCCGTGAAAGCGGCTCGCATCCAAACTGCCGCCATTGGCGGCGACAGCCGCATCTCGATTGATACCGGGGGCAAGGTTCGGGTGGGACCGGAGCGTGTCGTCCCTCTGTCGCGACTGGCGGCAAGATTTCCGCAAGTAGCAAAAGAAGTTTGCAGTTTAAAAAAAAAGCGGGAACTCGACCGACGATCTTCCGACCTCGAATACTGGTTTTTACACAAAGAAAACAATGCCCCGCTAGCGCCTGCCATAAATACCCGTCAGCGAGAACTGATTACGCTGCTTAAAGACGGCCCGCTTAATTTAACCTATATTCTAAAAAAGCTGAAGGTCTATCACCCGTTGCAGTTAATGGCAGGCGCCCTGATTCGACAGGGCCTTATCGAACAGGCGTCGTTGACGCCTACCGATCTTTTGCACGCAACCGGACAGATGGATACCTGGTGTATCGAGGCGGCCCGTCAGGCGGTAAAATATGCTTGTGAATTGTTCTCTCTGGTCCCCGATACCTTTGCTGAAGAAACCCTTGATCTGGTGACCGCCAGGATGGCTCAGGAAGCAATCATTTTTTTGGGAAGCCAGACAGCCAAAAACCAGCTGCCCGGACAAATTGATGATCCCTGGGGCCGGTGGTTTGTCAGAGAAGCCATCAATGGAACCAGTCCCTATCTGGCGGTTGCCTTAACCAGTCGCTTCCCGGTAATCGGTATCGGGGCACCGGCTGAAATATTTGTCAAACGCATTGCCGGCTTACTTCAGGCGCCTTTCATTTTACCGGATTATTTTCCGGTTGCCAATGCCGTCGGTGCAGTGGCCGGTTCCATAATCGTGGAGAAAGAAGCCATTATCTATGCCCGCTGTAATAAAGGGGCCGCCGTCTATGTGGTACAGATCGAAGAAAAAAACGTCGATTTTGCAGAAATTGAAGAAGCAATTGATGATGCCGAGCAAACAGTGATCAAACTCGCACGGGCGGGGGCCATTACGGCCGGTGCTGTCGATCCGCAGGTGGTGGTGGAAAAAAGCATGGAAGGACATCTGCAACGCCTCGTGGCCCGAGGCATTGGAAACCCTGGTCTTTTTTCGGATTTTTAGATCATAAGCAAATTATTTTTCCCCGCGAATTACCAGCCCATCGGAAGGAGGCATATTTATGAACTCACAGCATCCTGAATTATTTTATACTTTTTATTCGCAGTTTCCATGCTCTGGGGGATCTGCTCGCCTTTAATTCTCCGGGATTGCCCTGTGTACGTTATGAACGAATTTACCAACCGTCAAAACGGAGATGAGAAACTATGTCAGTGCTAACGATTCTGCCATTTAATAAGCATGTAACGCTTAATACCGATGAATCTGTTTTGGAGGCCCTGCGCAGGGGTGGATTTGAAATCGAAGGGCCCTGCAATGGCCAGGGAATTTGCGGTAAATGCAGGGTTCGGGTTGAACACCCGGAAATGGTTTCTGAAACACCCCATCGCCGTATTTCTGAATCAGACAGCCGCGAAAAAGGAGTCCGTCTTGCCTGCCGGCTTATTCCGCAGACGGATATCACCCTGCACCTGCCCGATGATTTTTCAGTGGATGCCCGGATTCTGGAAGGCGAGCACCTTGACGGGGTTGATCTGAAGCCGGCAGCAGTCGTTTCTCCCAATAGGCCCTTTAAAATGCAATACGCCGGTAATGGCAAGCACGCAGAATTGACCCGCTGGAGGCCGGAATATTCTCCCAAAGGCCTGGCCATCGACATTGGTACCACCACCTTGGTAATGACCCTGTTTTGCCTGCAAACCGGCAAGCAGCTGTCCACTGCATCAAGCCTTAATCCGCAAACCCGGTTTGGTCATGATGTCGTCAGCCGGATTCAGATGGGATCCACTCAAAAGGGTCTGGTGGAGCTGACCGAAGTCGTCCGAAAAGAGCTAAACCGCCTCATAGCGCAAATATGTAAAAGTTCCAATGCCGCCCCGGATGAAATCCTGGATGTTGTCATCGGCGGCAATACCACCATGCTGGAGCTTGCCGCTGCCATAAACCCCGAACCCCTTGGCCATCTTCCCTTTACAGTGGATATCAAAGGCGGTGACACCCATGCCGTCAGCAGGTTTGGTCTCGACATGAATCCCGCCGGCAACATATATATCCCTCCGATCGTTCATGCCTTCGTCGGCTCAGACATTACGGCCGGTGTGCTGGCCTGCGACTGTCTTGAAAAGAAAAAACCATCGCTGTTTGTGGACATCGGAACCAACGGCGAGATGGGATTAAACAGTGGAGATCGCTTCATTGTGGCCTCCACGGCAGCGGGACCGGCATTTGAGGGCATGGGGGTGTCCTGTGGGATTCGCGCGGTGCCCGGAGCGGTTGAATCGGCTTATTATAATGGAGAGACGATCGACTTTAAAACAATTGACGGCCGCCCGGCCCGTGGTATCTGCGGCAGCGGCATTATTGATACGGTGGCTGCCCTGCTCAGGGCGGGGGTGATTGATTCCAGCGGGAGAATGAAAAAACCTGCCCAGGCAGATGAAGTCGATCCGCTGGTGACCGAGCGATTGCAGCTAATTGATGGAAATCCTGTGTTTCAGATTGTTGAGGATGTCTATTTCACCCAGGCCGATATCCGCCAGATACAATTGGCCAAAGGGGCTATCCGTACCGGAATTGATATGTTGCTGGCGGAAGCCGGGGTAGCCCCCGAAGAACTTGATGAAGTCATTCTGGCCGGTGCCTTCGGCTTTCACCTGCGCCCGGAAAGTCTCACAACCCTCGGGCTGATTCCGGAGCAACTTTCCCGCAAAGTTCGTTTTGCCGGCAATACCTCCAAAACCGGTTGTGCCATGCTGCTGCTCAACACATCATTAAGAGCGTATCTTGAAAAAAAGGTTCTAAATATGGAGCATCTGCCCCTGGCGGAAAAAAAGAGTTTCCAGGATTTGTTTGTCGAAAATCTGAATTTTCCCGAATTGGTTTCTTAAAAAAGTGGCAACCGCCGTTTGCCCCTATGGAAAACTATAGAAATTTAGGGTATCATATGTTTATACCGCTGACTTTCTTTTTTACATAAAATTAGGTGACCCAGTGAATTATCATCAAAACAACGCCCTGGCCAAGAAACACGGAAAACTGTTGGTTGATTTTGTCAATGCAGAAAATACGGATGAAGCGTGCCTATCCTTTTTGGACAATATCCATGGCCTATTTTCGGTTACCCTCAAAGCCGTGGATCAGATAAAAAAAAATTTTCCTTTGTTGGGTCCAGGTTCCGGGTTACCTGATGGGTCGAATAAAAAGCTTTTGGAATTATTACTGGAAAAAAAGGGGCTGATCGCCAAGTTAAATGAACGTTTTTCAGAGATCAATTACGCCATAGATGATTATGATCCATTGAAAAGCACCCTCAGCTTGATGAGTCTTGATTGGGAAAGAGCTGCCGTTGACCCTTTGCAGGAAGGTGATACCCTCGATGCTGAAAATTTTGACAACGGCGGATTTTTGCAAACCTTTAAAATGCTTGGTCTATCCATAGTCGATGGACCGGTCACCATAAAGATAGATGCTATAAAAGAGGAAGTCGAAACACGCATGGGGTCGAATGCACTGGCCCGGATCAATCAGCTTGCCAGTATCGGTCATACAATCTCAGAATTGACGACCGGAGCAGATAAAGAGAGATTAAACGATCTGGACGCTATTTCAGAAGAGAGCCAGAAAATTATTAAGTTACACAAAAAAATAGAGCATATCCAGACCCAATGCAAAAAATTACTGCATCCGGTAATAGCCGGTCACAGCCTTAACCAAAATCCAGCCCTTTCCTACTTTCTTTCTATTTATAACGATATGCAAATAAACCAGATAACCGTCGATAATGATGGTCTAATACAAGTATCACCAATTAATGAAAAAATGTTTTTGGACGTCAAAGAAATCAGTAACTGGTATGATGTATTATTACAGGTATTGGCTTATTGTGTGGTAGGATTTTTTACATCCAGGCGGGCCAAAAAAACTTTGAGAAACTGTCTGCAATGTGAAAAATATTTTATTGCTAAACAGGGTAACCAAAAGTTTTGTGCCGCAGCCTGCCGGCTTGTTTGGCACAAAAACAAGGCTGTTTAAAGTGATATCAGAGGCCGATCAGTCACATGGGATTACATGGCCTAAACCGATAATGAACAACCCCGCCGCAAGCAACGGGGTATCAAACGGAAAATTTTAAACGCCCCAAGGCGCGGGGAATTAAACCTTCGTCCGCCGCAGGCGGATTAAATTTATTTCAGCTTATCAATGAATTTCAGCAAATCTCTATCCACATCCGCCGGCAGCTCTGGTGCTCCATAGGTTTCCAGAATTTCTTTATACTTCGTATTGGCCATTTCCTTGCTCAAAGGAGACCCTTTCTCCTGCCAGGAGACAAAATCATCCCGGTTGGACAGCTGTGGCTGATAAAACTCGGTTCTAAAATGATCGAAGGTATGATCCTTGTCCAGGAAATGACCGCCGGTTCCTACATCCCTGATAATATCAACCGCCAGAGTATCCGGATTGACTTCATAACCCCTTTTAATTCTTTTTACCATCCCGCACATTTCATCATCGATGATAAATTTCTCATAGGACATACAATTATAGGACTCCAGAATGCCGGCACTGTGCAGCACAAAATTGATGCCGCAGAACTGGGCCGTTAAAAGGCTCATCATGGATTCATAAGAAGCCTGGGCATCGGGCGATTTAGCATCGCAGACGGCCCCCCCGCTTCGAACCGGCAAGCCGTAGAAACGTGCCATCTGGGCAGTAGCAGCTGTGTTTAAGGTCATTTCCGGAGAACCAATGCTCAGGGCTCCGGTATGCATATCGACGCTGGACGAAGCTCCGGCATAAACCACCGGCGTCCCTTCACGAATCAATTGAGTAAGGACAATGCCGGCAAGCACTTCGGCATTTTGGACGGCCAATGTTCCCGCCAGAGTTACCGGCGATGTGGCGCCGGCGATTCCCAGCGAAGATATCAGCTGGGGTTGTCCGGCCCTGGCATATTCCATTATCGCCCCTAGCATGCGCTCATCATATACCAGGGGCGTCAGTGAACACAGGATGCTGATCATCCGTGGTTTCCGGGACAGCACGTCCTGACTGCCAAACAGAATCGAAGCCATCTGGATACTATCTCTGGCGCCTTGCAAACCCATGGCACTTCCCATGAAGGACTTGGCGGAATATTTCATTGCCGTGTAAATCATCTGGGCATGACGGATTTCGAGGGGTACATCGGTGGGTTCGATGACCACACCGCTGCATATATCTTGATAAGGGCTGGCGTCTGTTAATTTGACAAAGTTTTCAAAATCTTTAAGGGATCCTTCCCGCCTCCCATTTTCCAGGTCGGTTACAAAAGCTGCGCCATAACCCGGAACAAATACCATATGGTTGCCTCCGATCACCACATCGAAGTCGGAATTGCGTGCATAAAGTGTAAATTCTGCAGGTGCCTTTCTTATTTGCTCCTCGACCAAGCGCACAGGAAAAAATACCCGTTCACCCTCAACCTTGGCCCCTCCTTTTTTCAAGACTTCCAGCGCCGGCTCATAGCGGAACTCAATTCCAACTTTTCCCAGGATGCGCAGCGATGCTTCATGAATTTGCCCAACCTGGTGTTTTGTTAGAAACTCATACCATTGCATTCTGGATAGTTCCTTTCAAATCCATGTTATTCAATCTAACCCAGCTTCGCTATGAATTTCAGCAGTTCTTTATCCACATCCGCCGGCAGCTCGGGTGCTTCATAGGTTTCCAGAATTTCTTTGTACTTCGTATTGGCCATTTCCCTGCTCAAAGGAGACCCTTCTCCTGCCAGGAGACAAAATCATCCCGGTTGGATAACTGCGGCTGATAAAATTCGGTCCTAAAATGATCAAAGGTGTGATCCTTGTCCAGGAAATGACCACCGGGTCCGACTTCCTTAATTATATCAACCGCCAGAGTATCCGGATTGACTTCATAACCCCTTTTAATTCTTTTTACCATCCCGCACATTTCATCATCGATGATAAATTTCTCATAGGACATGCAATTAAAAGACTCCAGAATGCCAGCGCTGTGCAGCACAAAATTGATGCCGCTGAGCCGGGCCATTAAAAGGTTCATCATGGACTCATAGGAAGCCTGGGCATCAGGTGACTTGGCGTCGCAAACCGCGCCACCGCCTCTTACCGGTAACCTGTAATGACGGGCCATCTGGGCTGTCGCCGCTGCATTGATGGCCATTTCGGGCGAACCGATGCTCAACGTTCCGTTGCGCATCTCGGCGTTGGTAGATACACCCCCGAATATTACCGGCGTGCCTTCGCGTACCAGCTGGGCCAGTACAATTCCGGCCATAACCTCGGCGTTTTGAAGCGCCAGATTACCGGCCATCGTAACCGGCCCTGTGGCCCCGGCGATGGCCAAAGATGCAATTATCAATGGCTGACCGGCAGCGGCATACTCCATCAGGGCCTCCAGCATCCTGGCATCGTATTTCAGAGGTGTCAATGCCCCTACTATACCGAAGATTACGGGATTCGACGCTAATTCAGCCCGACTGCCGAAGATGATGGACGCCATCTGAAGACATTCTCTGGCGGCCCGGGTCCCCATCGTGCTGCCCATGAAACATTTATCGGAGTATTTTACGGAGGCATACAGCATTCGGGCGTGGCGAATCTCAGCGGGAATATCGGTGGGCTCGACGACCGTGCCGCTTAAAAGATCCTGGTTGGCGCTGGCACCGGTTAATTTGACAAAGTTTTCAAAGTCTTTCAATGTTGCCTTGCGCCGGCCGTTTTCCAGATCAGTCACAAACGGAGCCCCGTAACCGGGTGCAAAAACCGTATTACGACCGCCAATAACCACATTGTGCTCCGGATTGCGGGCATACAGGGTGAACTCGGCGGGTGGCTTTTTGAGCTGTTCCTCAACGAGTTCGGGAGGGAAGAAGATTCGCTGACCGTCGACTCTGGCGCCTCCTTTTTTAAGCACCTCCAGAGCCGGTGAATAGCCGAAGTCAACCCCGATTTGCTCTAAAATCCGCAAAGAAGTTTTATGAACCTTTTCAAGCTGAGTTTTGGTCAGGATTTCGAATTGATGCATTCCCTCTATCCTTTCTATATAATTTTCAAGGCTTTATTGCCAATTTATATTCAAGTCAAGCGAAAAACAGGCATTGCCGGTTCTGTAAAAAAGAATAATTATGCGGAAAATTTGACAAGTAATATTACCTGTTATATTTAGAATATTACATCAGTAGAAAAGGAGACATCCATGCAAGAGCTTAATTTTTCAATAACCATTAACCTTTCACTCACGCTAAAAGAAGATAAAGCGAGCATCAATATAAAAAATGTCGATCTAATACCGGCTGTCGTATCATTGCCGGTCCGCTTAAATTCCGGGGACAGCATATCACAGCCTAAACCTCAGAAAAAAAAGACGGTCCATGATATCATCCTGCAGACGGCTAAAAATTGTGTGGTAGATGTCGGCCAAAACAAGTTTACCGGCGCAAAGCTTTTTCATCTGGCCCTCTTAAATCATCCCGGATTAAAAAGAAATACATTCGCAGCCCAGGTAATTGCAGCCGCACCCAATCACTCTTCCCACCGGCATTATCCTAATCAAAAAGATTATTTTACCTACCTGGGTAAAGGGTACTATAAACTTAACCAAAAGTATCTGAAAATTAGCGAAGACCGGATGTTGCGCCCTTCAGACCGGGTTCGGGACCATGTAAAAAGAAAATACATCGACCCTGCCAAAAAAGATGGTAAAAAATCCCTGTCTATAAGGGCCGGCGATATTCATAAGGAGCTCGGATTCTCAAGGCGTATCCCCGTGGTCTGCTCGGCGCTCAGGTCCCGTAAGCTCCAAAAAAAATGCGACATCGAACTCACCTATGTCGGTGGCCCCAACAATAGCACTACCACAACATTTACCTACAAACTTAAAAAAGATTCGTAACATCCGAGATAACGCACTGAATGATTTAAACAACCGCCTGATGGTGTCGGAGGAAAACGAATCGATGGATAAGCTCACTTCTAATGCTGCAAAGGAGACAGGAATCGTCAAGCGCGGCCGACCCTTTATTAAAATGCACGGTTTGCGCAATGATTTTATTATTATAGACGGCCGCCGGGAACCTTACCGGCCGTCTCCTAAAGAGATCATCCAGATTTGCGACCGGCACGAAGGAGTGGGGGGAGATGAGCTGCTGATTGTGAATCCTCCCAGGCCTAAACCAGACAGTGCCGAAGCTTACGCCTTCGTGCAAATTTTTAATCCCGACGGCCGTGAAGTCGAAGCCTGTGGAAACGCGACCCGTTGTATTGGCTGGCTTCTTCTGCAGGAAGGCCAGGGCCATGAAGTCGTTGTGGACACCCTGGGCGGAATGCTCAAATGCCGACCGGCTGGTGAGAAACAGGTAGCGGTTGAGATGGGCCCATTGCGCACTGCCTGGCAGGATATTCCTCTTTCCCACGAGATGGACACCCTTCATCTGGGAATTGGCGCCGGCCCGCTCCAGGACCCGGTCGGAATGAATATCGGCAATCCCCACGCCGTTTTCTTTGTTGAGGATTTGGATGCGGTCGATATGACAGCCTATGGGCCGGTACTTCAGCGCCACCCGCTTTTCCCGGATGAAGCCAACATCGGGGCCGCGCAGCTAATCGATTCCAAAACACTTAAACTGGCCGTGTGGGAGCGTCCGGGGGTACTGACCACTGCCTGTGGCACCGGAGCCTGTGTGGCCGTGGGGGCCGCCCATCGTCGGGGACTTACGACGGAAAAGCACATGACGGTGATCATGCCGGCCGGATCGGTGGAAATCGAGTTGAGAGAGGATGACACCGTCGTCATGACCGGACCGGTGGAGGTCTGTTTTACAGGGTATCTTCCGGTATGTTGAGTAAAGTTCGAATTTCCAACACTTCAGCGGCCGGGCATATAAGTAATGAGTTCAGTTAGCGAAAGTGTTTCGTATTTGCGTGTTTTGTGTTTGGGAATCCACTGACCTGACCGAATATCGCTGCTTCGTGAGATGATACTACAAAATATAAAACACTCAAACACAAATTTACGGAGTAAATGTAAAAATGAATCCCAGAGAACGAATGGATGCGGCTATAAATCTGCAACCGGTTGACCGGGTGCCCAACGCCCCTTTTTATGAAGCCCCGATCTGTAATTATTTCGGCTCCAGTTTTCGCGCCGCTTTGCTGGAAGCACAGGCCATGGCCGACGCTCATCTGGCAGCTGTGGATGAGTTCGAATTTGACTGGATTATGGTGGGCATGGGACTCATCGGGGGAATTATCCCCGAAGCCCTGGGTTGCGAGGTCAGTTATCCGGAAGATGTCTTTCCGATTATCGAAAAAACGTCTGTCAGGTCCCTGGCCGATATTGGCGCCATGGCCAGAAGCAATGTGCATACCCAGAAGATGGAGGATTTTTTAAAAGGTATCGCCATTTTAAAACAGAAACTAAGGGGTGAGGTCCCCATCGCCTGTGAATACATCTCACCCTTTACCATTGCCACCCGGCTCAGGGGAACGACGGCCATCATGGAAGATTTTTACGATGACCCGGAGCTTCTGCGCGCCCTCCAGGAAGCTCTGGTGCCCATAGATATCGAGATCGGTCGGGCGCTGATAGAGGCCGGCGTGGATTATATATTCTATGGTGCGGACATGGAATGCCCCCTGCTGATATCGCCGAACCACTACCGGGAGTTTGTGCATGCCCCCACAAGCCAGGTGGTCAATGCCCTGTCCGCAATGGGTTCCCGGGTGCTGCCGCACATGTGCGGCGACATTATCAAAACAGGCATTGTTGACATGCTTATGGAGATGGATATCCATGGTATCATGCCCGGCAATCTCACCCAGGAATCGGTATTAGACTTAAGGGAGCTCAAAGATAAATGCGGCGACCGGATGTGTATTTTTGACAACTTAAATCCCAACGGCAAGCTTCTGATCGGGACACCGGATGAGGTGGCAAAGGAGACCCGGGCGCACCTGGAGAAAGCCAAATCAATGACCGGCTATATTTTTTCCACATCCGGCACCACATCTCCCGTAACGCCCAGAGAAAATTTTGAGGCCATGAATCGGGAAGTGCTAAATTTTAGCTCATAGCTTGTAGCTCATAGCTCATAGAATTAAATGATTTCGTTCGATTGACTACCGCTTGCCTTACTACCAAACACTAAACACCAAATACTAAACACTTTCGTGAGACGAGGCACTACCATGAACCGAGCCCTCATTAATCTCGATAAAACGAGTTTGGACAACATCCACCAGTATTCCTTAGATTTACTGAAGAATACCGGCATCCGATTTCCCAGTGACAAAGCGTTGGCTGTTTTTAAAAAACAGGGCGTCCGGGTTGACGGATCTACAGTGCACTTTGAAAACAAAGATATTCAACGGGCACTACAAACCGTGCCGCCGGCATTTACAATCGAAGCCCGCAACCCGTCCCGCAACATCCGGATCGGAGAAAACAATTATGTGATGGCTCCCGGCTATGGCCCTCCGTTTATCATCGAGCCGACCGGTGAAAAACGGGACGCTACCCGGTCGGATGTGGAGGCATTTTGCAAACTGGTTCAAACCTCAAAATATCTGGACTTTAACAGCGCCATGGTGGTGCAACCCAAGGATGTCCCGCCGGAGACTGCTCATCTGGACATCCTGCTGGCCACCATGACACTGACCGACAAACCCATTATGGGCAGCTCAGTTTCGGAAACCGCCGCCCGGGATTCATTAAGACTGGCCGAAATGATCTGGGGGCGTCTTGACCGGCCGGTGATGCTGTCGCTGATCGATTCTCTCGCACCCCTGCAATATGCCCGGGAAAGTGTCGAGGCGTTAATGGTATTTTCCAAAGCGGGGCAGCCGGCGATCATCCATTCGGCCTGTACACTGGGGCTGACCGGCCCCATCACCATTGCCGGCTCCCTGGTGGTCTCGAATGCCACCACCCTGGCGGGGATTTGCCTGGCACAGCTGATCAATCCCGGAACGCCCCTGGTGTATGGCTTGGGTGGCAGCCCGATGGATATGCGCACCGGAGGTTATGTCAATGCTTCGCCGGAAGACGCTAAACATGTTGCCCTCGCTGCTGCGATGGGAGAATATTACAATATGCCCTGCCGGGGACAGGGCGCCCTGACGGAATCGTTCTGTTTGGATTACCAGGCCGGAATGGAATCGGCCATTATGCTAACGGTGGCGGCTTTGAGCGGCATCCATGTGGGACTCCATAACTGCGGCACTTTCGGGTCGATGATCGCGATGAGTTATGAAAAATTCGTTGCCGATGAGGACCTGTGTGGTGCGGTAAAAGCGCTGATGAAACCGCTGGAACTCACCGAAGACGCCCTGGCCAGAGACCTCATTAAAGATATGGGCACCTCGGGAAATTACCTGATGCAGGATCATACCTTAAACCGGTGCCGGACCGAATTTTTCCTGCCCGATTTAGGCATCCGTACCCTGCATAATAACTGGCTGGAGATGGAACCGCGGGAAATAACAGCAAGAGCCGGTTTGCTTTTTAATAAACGAATGTCCGAATATGAAAAGCCGGAAATTGATATAAAACTTGAAAAAAAGCTGGAGGGATATGTTGAGCACCGAAAGCGAGGATGATAAATTTTTCTATAAAATTAAGCGGCCAACCGCTTTTCCCGCCCCGTGCGTTTTACCTGGCTATCCTTATCTAAGTGGGATGGTATACGCCACCGGAAATCATTATCTTTCTTTAATAAAATATCCGAGCTCATCCTGGGAAGCCCGACCTTTTTGCAGTCGATGAAGCTTACCATCTTTGAATAAATAGGTGGCTTTATAATCAGCCTTACCGTCATCATTGATGTCATGCCACATGGTAACTGTATTTGCCTGACCACAGGATTGAGCAACAATGGCCGGCAACGACCTGGCAATGTCGGTTTCTTTGGCAAATACACCAACCCCGTTAACCATGACAAATGATAGGCAGACAGATAAAATAATTAGCTTTTTCATGCCATTCTCCCCGCTATAATAGGGTGCTTAACACTTTCGGTGCCAGGACAATAATTGAGGCGGCAAGCCACAATCGCTCTCCGGCAAAATCAATATCCTTTAACAGTTGTGTCTGTATGAATATATCGGCATCAAGTATCCGAAACTTTAATGGCTATGGGTCTTTAACGGGGATTGGGAACTAAATGATTTTAGCCGACTGAGATACCAAATCATTAATTGAGATGAAAAAGCTCAATTGGCGGAGAATTGGGATGGAATAAAATGCGGACACCGGCTGCTGAAATCAACACAAATGGTGTCTCGACTAGGACTGGATGGTTTGATAATCTTTCACGACTTCAGGGCCGTCGAAATAATCACGGAAAACATATTGAGGTTTTGTAAAATTCTTCCTGATGTACCGGAAAGGATAACCCAGCCGCTTTTTCTTGCGCAACACATTCAAGCGACTATATAGATGGTCCCTTTTTTGGACCGATTTAAAAACAGCGAATATTGCATCAACATCATCCTTCAGGGGTGAGGGGGGTGGATCCAAATCTTTTTTTCTGGCAATAATGTTAAGCTCACCAAAATACGCATTGCTGGGATGAAAAAAGGTTGAATATTTCAAAATCGGGGGCATTTGCCAGGTCTTAACGATCTCGAATCCGGCCATCTGGATCAGGCTGGACAGAGTCGTATTGGTGTAATAGAAAGTGTGGACGAATTTAAACCAGCGGTCGATTCCTTCACGCAGCACCATCCCTTTAAAATCCGGCGTGTTGACTAATAAGAGTCCGTCCGGCTTCAGCAACCGGCGCATCTGCTCCAGGGCTGCCAACGGATTGGTAAAATGCTCCATAACAGCAGTACTGAACACAACATCATAATGGTTTGCCGGAAGATCATGACTGAAAATAGATCCGGGATGAACCGCCAAACCGAGTTTATTCTGCGCGTACTCAACCGCATCAGACGACTGCTCCAATCCTTCGGCTTTTAGTCCGTATTTCTCCATGAAATGGATGACCATGCCAAACCCGCATCCAACATCTAAAACCCGGGGACGGTTTTCAAGAACTTGACTTGATTGCAAAAAATCAACCAGGAATTTTAAGGGAATCTTCTTAAACGCATGCTTGCCAAGAATCTGGTCTGTGGTTTCGGCTTTGGTATCTTTTTTGTAATTTAATACTTGATAGAATCGACCATAATCTCGATCATCATGCTGAGGATTAATAAAAACCAGACCGCAGTTTGCACAGACGACCACATGATGCTCAGGCACGATAAAGTCGACACCACGATTGCCCCTAGCAGTCACCAGTTTTTTATGATCCTTACTTTGACAGTTGACACAATCAATATGGCGTTGTCCCATCAGAAGGCCTTTTTGATCACCAGAGTTTTTCAAATCCCTTGTGCTTGAAGGGATTCATTACTCGCGTTCCTTTGAGTGTAAATTGTTCACCGCCGTTATAAAGGACGAATCCTTTTTTTGTGAAAATGTCAAGTTCAAGTTTGGATTTTCACAAGATTTGGTCGTTCCAAACGCGGTGCTTTTGAAGGGGTCGCTTCTTACGCAATAGTGGTTTTCGATTGATCAAAACAATCTAACAAATTGATAATATTAATACTTTTTCTTCATCTGCTGCAGTTTGGACGCCACAAATTTATTCTGGTTCTGCGCTCCGACACAGGCTAACAGGTGCCCGGCCTCCAACTCCAGGGTTTGTTCAAAACTTGAGTGCAACCCCTGGTCAATGGCAATTCGTGACAGCTTAAGGGCCAGGGGTGATTTTTCTCCTATTTTGCGGGCCATGTTCAGGGCTTCATCCAACAGGCTTTCAGCTGCAACAACCTTGTTGGCCAGGCCAATTCGCAAAGCTTCATGGGCATCAACAAAATCACCGGTAAAAACCAATTCCTTGGCTTTGCCAAGCCCGACGATCTGTGACAGCAGCTTGGTTCCCGCGGTGGTGATCGTGAGCCCCACCTCGGTTTCCGGAAATCCGAATTTGGCCTCTTCAGCCGCTATCCGGATGTCACAGCTCATGGCAAACTCACAGCCGCCTCCCAGGGCATAACCCGGGACCGCCGCAATTAAAGGTTTTCCCAACGCCAGTATCACCCGCTGAACCTCCTGGAGCCCGTCGGTTTCTTCCACCCATTGCTCAAAGGTCTTACCGTCAGATGTCTCCTTTAAGTCCTCACCGGCACAAAACGCCCTTCCGGCACCGGTTAGAATAACGGCAACAACATCCGCATCCTTGCGCGCGGCATCCAATTTTTCGATCAAGCCTGAGAGAAGCTCCCGGGTAATGGCATTCAGCCGCTCGGGCCGGTTCAGGGTGATGATAGCCACATTCTGGTTCTTTTCAAAAAGTACCGTTGAATTTGTCATTGAGGTCTCCAGCTTAAAATTTATATTCCTGGTTTCAGGTGTCAGGTGTCAGGTGTCAGAAAACGGATGACAGAATAAAGAGGACAGATACCAAAGATTCTGATCACCACAACTGATATTATTCTGCTTTGTCGATCCTGTCTACCCTGACACCCGAAACCTGACACCTGACACCTTTTACTTATTTATCTTGGCCTCCGGCGCATGTATCTCCCGCAACTTATTTCTCAAAATTTTTCCGGTCGTGGTTATAGGCATCTCATCAACAAATACCAACTCCCGGGGATAGGCATGGGCTTCGAGCCTTTGTTTCACATGCTCTTTAATGCTCTGTTCAAGGGCCTTATCGGGTGTCACCCCCGTCCGGGGCAGGATAAAGGCTTTTACGATTTCTCCTCTGACCGGGTCGGCAACACCGATAACCCCAACCAGGGCAACCGCCGGATGCCCCATCAGGCAATCTTCGATTTCACCCGGTCCGATTCTGAAGCCCCCGCTTTCGATAATATCATCCTGCCGACCGCTAAACCAGAAAGTTCCGTCTTTGTCTTTTCTACCATAATCACCGGTGCGCATCCAGTCGCCAACAAATTTTTCCTCTGTGGCCCGGACGTTTTTCCAGTAGCCCAAAAACATCACCGGATCGGGTGCTTTTACGGCTATCTCACCAAGTTCACCCGGTTCGGCAATCCGACCGTCTGGGTTTATAATTTCAACCCTATGCCCCGGCACCGCCCGTCCGATGGCTCCCGGAGCAATCTCCATGATCTCCGAGCAAAAACCAACCACCAGGTCACATTCCGTCTGCCCGTATTGTTCATTGATGTTCACGCCAAGATGCTCCCGGGTCCAGTCGCACAGTTCTTCACCCATGGTTTCGCCGCCGGCCGTAATCGATCTTAACCGGATGTTGAACCGTTCCCGTGGGTATTTGACGGCGTGCATCATCATTCGCAGCACGGTGGGAACCGCCATGAGATTTCTGACACCATGTTTGGCCATCAAATAAAAGGCTTCTTCAGGGTCAAACTTGCGGGGCCGGCAGGCCAGCACGGGATAACCGTGATGCAGGGTCGGAAACAGCGCATCGTAAGACCCGCCGATATAGGCCCAGTCCAGCGGTGTCCACATGAGATCGCCGTTTTGTGGAAATAAATTATGATAGAATTCAAAGCCCGGCAGGATACCCAACAGCAGCCGGTGTCCGTGAAGGGTGCCCTTGGGCTGCCCTGTCGTGCCCGAGGTGTAAATGATCAGGGCCGGGTCATCAGGCCTGGTTTTAACCGGGCTGAACTGGCGGCTGCCTTTTTCCACACAACCCCAAAAATCATCGGCATATTTCTCTTTTCCGCAATCTACCGCAATGATCAGCTTGAGATGGGGCAGGCGCTCTTTAATCTCGTAGATTTTTGAGAGATTTTCTTTGTCAGTAATTACCGCCTTGGACGTGCTATCCTGAAGTCGAAATTCGATGGCATCGGGACCAAAAAGTGTGAGAAGCTGCACAGCAATGGCGCCCAGCTTATAGATTGCAATGTGAGAAATCAATGTTTCGGGACGCTGAGAAAGTAAAATGCCGACTCTGTCGGCACGTCTGATATCATTTGCTTTTAAGGCATTGGCGAGCTGGTTTGATTTATCCCTTAAATCCCGGAAGGTGAATTTTTGCTCCTTGCCATGAGGGTCGATATAGATCAGCGCTACCCGTGCTTTGTCGAGGGCCCATTTATCACAGACATCGATACCGATGTTGTAATATTCGGGTATCTCCCACTTAAAGTTATTGCAAACTTCTTCGTAGGTTCCGCCTCTGAGCATGGTTACTTCTCCCCAAATTGGTTTATCGTTATAGTTAGAACTATATTCTGTTAAACTTTGGTTCTAAATCCCCCCGCCCCCCTTTTTCAAAGGGGGAACGTTTTGCACTGACGGGCTCTTTTCCCCAAAAAGTAAACGCCTATGCCACTCCTTTCGACATTGGGTACCCCCTTTTTTAAAGGGGGCCAGGGGGATTTCCTACTACCGATAGCGGAACGTTATGTGGCAACTGCTATTGATCCGGTACAATTGCCGCTAGGTTTCCGAACCGACGCCCAGCTCCTCGCGGACGAAACGGATACTGTCGACAACGGCCTGATACTCGCGGCGACGGGCTTCTTCGCGGCCGTCGCCTCCGGGGTCGAATTCCACTTCGATGTTAAGGCGTTTCATATTAGGGTTTGCTTTGATGACCTGATAGGCTTCCCGCATGGGCACATCACCTGTACCGGTTGCCACGCCGGTAATGCGGCAACCATACTGGTCAAAGACAATGCGGTGGTCGGAAAAATGGTTGGTAAAGGATAAGGGCGCCAGCTTGCGGATGGCGGTCAGCGGGTCTTCTCCCACCATCAGCGAATTATTTGTGTCAACGCAGACACCTATATATGGGTGGTTGACACAGTTGATGATCCACAGCACCTCATCACTGAAAGCTTCGGTGTGATTCTCCAGGCAGATCCTTACACCAGCGTTCTGAGCGACTGGAGCGGCTGATTCGGCCTTGCGCGCGATATCCTCCAGCTGGGGAATTACCTTGGGATGGAAAGCGGAGCCACATACGGGATGGGGCCGATGAATGTCCATGCTGATTTTGCCGATATCGGAACCGATCGATTCGGCAATGGCAATGCCCTCTTCCATGGTATTGGTCAAGCGGTCATCGTATTCGGATGCATCCAGGGAAAAGTTATACTCCAGGTATAGTCCTCTTTCCTCAGCCTCCCGGCGTACGTCGCGCAAGTGGTCCCGGTCGATTGAACCTAAATCGGCGGCAGTCAAATGCAGGCCGTCGAGTCCCAGCTTCTTGGCTTCGTCCATCAGGCCGAAAATGTCCCACACCGGCTCCCATTGAAGTTTGAAACCGCCCCAGTTCTGTCCCATACCATGCAAATGAAGACTGTATGTATGTAGACCTAGCAGCATAGCAAAATCTCCTTGCCCGAGTTTGAAAGCGTAAATATCTGAGTGGTCGGCGAGTAATCCAAAGCCGACCCGCTATGGTTTTACACGTAGACTCTCCGATACCTACAATATCTCTATTCAATTTTTTGCCATACACAATTAAAACCATACTAATGGCTCATCAGGGTTTTCCCCTTCTTCGCCAGGCCTTCTTCGAAACGTGTCGGCCGTAGTAAGTTCTCTTTGGGATCCATCTTCCCGGTCACCAGATCAGCGATTCGTTTGCCCGCTTGAGGAGATAGCATGACGCCGGCCCAATAGCCGCAATTGACATAAAAACCGGGAACTTCCGGGACCGGCCCGATCAACGGCTGGTCATCGGGCGTATAGACGTAAAATCCGGCCGAAGTAGTCATATCGGGTTGTCTCACTGTCTTTTCGATCTCCTGGAAAAGCGGCGTCAGGCGCTTGACCTTGTCCAGGGCTATAGCCGGAAACTCCCAATCGGTGTGAACTTTCTCAGAAGGTTGACTCACCGGCTCATCCGAGTCTACCCAGCCGATAATCACCCCCCCGGGTTCAGGGCGCCAGTAGGAATTGTTATTCACATCTACCGTAAACGGGGCGTTTTGAGGAATATCAACAGAAGTTGTGATATAGACCTTTTGCCGACGAACCGGCTCCAGCGGCAAGTCCAGGTTTACCATACGCCCGATCTCACCCGCAAAAGGACCGGCTGCATTTACCACGATACGTGTTTGAAGGATTCCCCGATTGGTCTCCACAGCGCAAATCCCTTTTTTATCCGTCTGGATACCGGTGGTTTTGGTGTTGATGAAAAACCTGGCGTCACATCCTTTGGCAAATCCTTGGGTTGTTTCATGGCACGACAGCCACCCATCGCGCTGTCGAAAGGTCGCGGCCAGCACAGACGGTGAGACATAGGAAAACCTGGCAAGGATCTCATCGTGTTCTAAAAATTCTGAGTCCGTAACTCCCAGTTTATGCTGCTGTTCGACGTTCTCCTTAAGGTCGCCAACCGTTGCCGAATTATCGGTGAGAAAAAGATATCCCTGTTGTTTGATGGAAATGCTGTATCCCGGCAGGCCGAGGACGTCATCAAAATGCTCGAACATCTCCAGACTTGGTATCGCCAGGGCCGCCATTGCCGGCTCCGCGAATTGGGCCCGGAAACATTCCGCCGATACAGGGGTCGTTAACGTCGAGAGGCCGTCGCGCATCTCTACCAGCACGACATCAAGCCCCGCCCTGGAGAGCCAGAAAGCCGTCGACACGCCCACAATGCCGCCGCCGATAACCACCGCATCGGGATTGCCGAAGTCACTGTCAGTTGGAGTAAAAATCTTTCCCATTTTTTAGTTCTCCCAATTTTTCGAGGTTTTACAGATAACTACAATGTAAAGGCCTCGTCGTCGTCCTCGTCTTCGAGTCCGTACAAAAATTCTGATTTCGAGGACGAGCACGAGGACGAGGACAAAATAAGTCAGACTAAATCGCAGGCGAAGCACGTTTATTAAATAGCCCTCTGGCTTCGAGATCCTCAACCACCTCGGGCAGACCGACTCCTACCAGTGTCTCCCTGGTTGGAATACCGTTCTGGTCCCATCCCCGGGCCTCATAGTACCAGTTCAGCAATTTATCTATATCATCCCGGGACAGCGCATGGCCCTGGTTAGGCCCGTCAGCGATGGGGTCCTCGTATAACCGCGCCGGAGGTAAATCAAGGTGCCGTCCGAAGGCTTTAATTTCCCGGACCGAAAAAGCCCGGGTCAGGTGCCAGATGCGTTCGGAGATATTCAGCAGCTCATCCCAGGATTTCTTGCGGCCGGTGATAATCGAATACAATTCGGCGTAATGTTCTTCCTCAAAGCCCAGCTCCATCATTTGGAGCCGGCAGTTGCCAAGGACATCAAAAAGTGATCGCTTATGTTGGGATGCGATCACATATTCTGCGCTGCGATCGCTGACAACCGCCCGGGGCTGGGCTTCAACCTCACCTCCGGAGGCGATCAGATCATGTACGTTGGTCCAGGCACCGGCAAGATCATGTCCCAGGACCCAGGCCCGGTTGTGATGGGCCCCGACATCGGCTGTCATATAAGCCAGCATCATCGAAGGCGCATTACGGCATTCATAGCCCGACCATTCCAGTCCCTTGACGTGAATGGCAAATCGCTCCGAGCCATTACCCGTCTTGTCCGCGGCAATCTTGACGCCTTCAGCCAACAGGTTGCCGATTCCTTCTCGCTTCGCAATCTTGTTCAACAAATAAACAACCGAATCCAGATCCGAAAAATCGATCTCTCGACCGATTTCGTCACGCGTCAAAATGCCTTTCTGATAACATTCGATAGCCCACCCGATCACCACACCGGCCGAGATCGTGTCAATGCCCAGTTCATCACACACATAATTGGCATAGGCCACCTCCTCAATGGTCTTTAAAACGCAATTGCCACCGAACAGGGCGATGGTTTCATATTCAGGGCCTTCCACATAGGCCGAACCCAAAGAGGTCTTCGTATGCCCGTATTTGCCGCAGGGGGTGGGACAGCCAAAGCATCCCTTGTCGGTTATCTTGAGGCGATCTAAAACGGCCTTGCCGTTGATATCTTTGTAATGCTCGGCATAAGATGTTTGAAAGTTGCGGGTCGGAAATACGCCGACTTCATTGGTCCAGTTTGTAATCCCGGCCGTACCCTCCGGCGTCCAGCCCTCAAAGCCCGGTTTGGCCATGACTTTGCGGTAGGCTTCTTTACCCTTGGCATAGGCCTCTTTCAGATCGGCGACAGGTAAGCTTTGGGTTCCCTTGACAGCGATGGCTTTTAAATTTTTGCTTCCCATCACGGCCCCGACACCGGTCCTGCCGGCCTGGCGTCCGAAATCATGGGAGATACAGGCGTATCGGACGCGGTTTTCTCCGGCCGGTCCGATGGTGAGAATCTGGAAATCATCTCCCAGATGATCTTTAAGATTTTTTTCGGCCGTAATCGAGCCCTGCCCCCAGTAATCTCCCGCCGACCGAATCTCCACTGAATCATCACTGATATATAGATAGCTGGGACTGCCCGCCTTGCCGGTGATCACCAGCAGATCATAACCGGCATATTTTAACTGCGGTCCGAAATGCCCGCCCATATTGCTGTCGGCATAGCCGCCCGTGGCCGGTGATTTGGTGCCGAAATGGGTTTTGCCGCTGGCCGGCAGGAAATGACCGGTCAACGGACCGGTGGCGGCTATCAGCATGTTGCGGGGATCAAAGGGTTCGATACCGGAGGAAATTTCATCATACAGCATTTTGGCCACAAAGCCCCTGCCCCCGATAAAATTCTTCACCAGCGAGTCGGGCAACGGCTCCTTGCGGACGGTTGCGTTGCTCAAATCAACGCGTAAAATTGCACCAGCATAACCATACATGGGCGGATATCTCCAAGTTTGTGAATTAAAATCAATTGGTTGGGCTTGGTTAGCCTTTCCTTACTTTAAACCACGTGGAATGATGGAATACAGGAGTAATGGAATATTGGGAGTGAATAGCAGAAATCGACACCACTATTATCGGACCTCCTTTTCCATCGTTGTAAATCCACCATTCCTCTATCCTTTTACGAATCCATTGGATTAGAATTGGTTTCAAAATCCCAGATCACGTCCAAAGATCCGCCATAGGCGGATTAGATGGGATTTTGAAACCAATTCTAGGCAACTTTATTATTTTGTTCTTCAACCAGAACAATGGCTTTCCGCGGACAGGTGAACGCGCATTCACCACAGAGAGTGCACTTAACGGGTACGTCGGAATCCAACTGCTCAAACATCACATCATGGGGACAGACCTCCACACATATCAGGCAGCCGGTGCAGGCGTCCGAATTCACAAGAAAAGCCCCATCTTTAGGTTGAATGGCATCCTCAGGACAATTGTCGGCACACACCCCGCACTGGTCGCAAAGATGGATGCGGTAATCGCCCGGCGCCGGAAAGCGTGATTGAATACGCAGTAATGATTTGGACGGGTTGACTTCCCGGAAGTTTGTGATGGCACAGGCCAGCCGACAGGTGCCGCAGCCTGAACAATTCTCGTGTATTGCGATTAGTTCCACTATTTTTCAACTCCTTTTTAACTCGATTCTCTATGCCCAACACCTTGCCATGTGATCCATTTCTCTGAGAATGTCAGGCGGTAATGGTTCTGAATTTAAATCCATCAGCTTGCGGGTTTTTTCCCGCAATCGTTCGGTAATCGCAATGGAACCCTGTTTGAGCCACTCATCATAATTTGTAGGGTCAAACAGGAGAAGGTCGCCTCAACCGCAGCCTGGGAATAAGTCCTTTTCATCTACTCGTCTACCCTTTTTTAAAAGCGGTCAGATTTCTTCTTCCGAATTTATTTCCAGGCAATCGAATCTCCGGTAAAAATGTCAAATGCTGATTGCCTGCAAGGGAGCTACGGTATCCAAAATTTCAGTTGAGGGTATCATAAAATGATTAACGCGACGTTGAAAGAGCTTGACGTGGTCTGAAATCACCTTAGCCGCTTCGATGTGGTTACCATGGCTGAGATGCTCGATTAACGATTGGTGATCTTTGATCGAAAGCTCGGCATGCGACTGAATGTCAAATGACGTTAAATCTTTGCTGAAACACAAATAGGCCAGCCGCTGGGATTGATTTTGCAAATTTTCCAGGTAGGTAATTAAAAATGAATTATCCGAAGCCTTGTAAATGATGCGATGAAACCGACAGTTCAACAGCGTTACCTGCAAATAGTTTTTTTCAAGCCAGGCCTGGCGTAGGTCAGAATTAATTCGCTGCAGATCATCAATTTGACCTGCCCTAATTCGGTTAGCAGCCAAAGCCACTGCTGATCGTTCCAATATCAGCATGGTTTCGAACAGGTCTCTGAGGTTGCTCAACGTTATATCCCGCACGAAAAATCCCCTGCCGGGTATTCCCTCTACAAGATTCTCAGCGTTCAACCGAAAAAGCGCCTCCCGGATGGGAGTGCGCCCGATAGAAAGTTTTTTGGCCACCCCCTCTTCATCAACTTGATCCCTGGGCCCCAATTTTAATGTAACAATGAGCTCTTTGATTTTCTGGTAGGCAACTTCACTAAGGGGCTGAAATTTGATCGCCCTCTTTTTCTTAGCCATGACTGTATTTTCTCCGATTTTCACCTTTTCCGATTTTCTATAAAACGAAAGTCAAGCGAAATCAAACTGGCGGCTTTTTCATTCAAATTCGGGACTACTAGATCGGGCCGAATAACATATTTTAGTTTTCTTAAATATTTTAAATATATTGTCAATATATTTTTTATATAATTCCTATCTTTTCGGCGACATCTTGCGGTGCGAAAAAAAACTTTACTATCTGATATAATTATAGATATCATAATTCTAAATTGTGTCGGATCATAAAATTTGACAATATAATTTTATTCTTGACAGAAAAGGGCTGATTTTCTATGTTGTAGGCGGTTTAAATTCTATAATGTGAACGAAAAGCTGAATAATAATTTTTTTTTAATTTGATTTTCAGTTTTACCATATAGCTTCATTGGAACATCTATTTTCGACAATTCCATTCAGCTTATAACCTTTTATAATTATTAGTATATTCTGAGGTCTTTGATTTTAGCAGCTGACAACCCGCTAATTATAAGACAGCTAACCACGAAAGGAGGATGTAATGAAAGAAAAACGAACCCTTCACCCGGCCATCTACGATCTTAAGGTCGATATGGACAAGGGGAAGATCACACGCCGCGATTTTCTAAGGTATTCGACCCTGTTGGGAATGTCTGCTTTTGCGGCCAGCCAAATGGCTGGAATCGGCCTGGCCAGGAAAGCGTTTGCTGCCGCTCCCAAGCGGGGCGGTATGCTCAAAGTTTCCAGCACACTTCACAAGATCACCCATCCGGCCCAGTTTTCATGGGTTTCACCGACCCAGGTGGGTCGTCAGGTTGCCGAATACCTCACCTTTACCGATGGCAAAAACATCACCCATCCCTATCTGTTGAAAAATTGGGTCGTGAGCGATGATTTGAAGACCTGGACCCTGAATATCCGTCAGGGCGTCAAGTGGAACAACGGGGACACATTTACGGCAGATGATGTGATCTTCAACTTTAACCAGTGGATGAATAAAGATGTGGGCTCTTCCATGCTGGGACTGGTGGGGGAATACCTTGATCTGACAGGAATTGAAAGAGTTGATCAATATGCGGTTAAACTCAATTTGAAGAAACCCGAGATTGCCGTTCCCGAACATCTCTTCCACTACCCGGCACTTATCATGAACCACAGGACCTTCCAGGGTGATTTCACCAAAGCACCGGTGGGGACCGGCCCGTACACCCTCGAAAGCTATCGGCCGGGTGAACGTGCCGTCGTCAAGGCCCGCAAAGACTACTGGCAGAAGGGCACTGACGGCCAACCCTTGCCGTATATGGACGGTATGGAGTTTATCGACATGGGAACCGAGATGGCGCCCCAGATCGCCGCCATAAAGGCCGGCGAAATCGATATGATCGACCTGGGTGATGTGGGCGGTGTGGATGTATTTCAAGCCTTGAGGAATGATTCCAACATCCAGATCATACCGGTTACCAGCGCCTCCTCCCGGGTGCTGCGGATGCGGGTCGATATGAAGCCCTGGAGTGACAATAAGGTGCGGACGGCTTTAAAAATTTGTCAGCACCATGAAAAAATCCTGTCACTGGCATATATGAATGAGGGTCTCCAGGGGCAGGACTTTCATGTTTATCAGCTGCATCCCGAATATTGTGAAAAACCGATACCCAAGTACGAACCCCAGCGGGCCAAGCAACTCTTGAAGGAAGCCGGCTACCCCGACGGCCTCGATGTTAATCTGGCCGTGGGCACCTGGCCGGAAGTGGTGCGTTACGCCGAAATTCTCAAGCAGGATGCGGCACCGGCCGGTTTCAGGATCAATCTTCAAACCATGCCCACCAGCCAGTACTGGGAGAAATGGACCGAGGTCGATCTGGGCATCACCCCCTGGATGCACCGACCCATCGGCACCATGGTGCTCAACCTGGCTTACATCGCCGATGCCGCGGGCAAACCGGTGCCCTGGAATGAAACCCGCTGGTCGGATCCTGAATTCTCCAAATTGCTGACCGAGGCCAACGGACTGCTGAATATCGATGAGCGCCGCAAAGTCTTCTGCAAACTTGAAGACATCCAGCAACAGCGCGGCTCCATCGGAATTCCCTTCTGGCGCAACGCCTGGTATGTGCTCAGCAAAAAAGTCCAAAATGTGCAGGGCGTCCCGCCATTGTATATGACCTTCAACGAAGCATGGATAGCGTAACAGCGAAATAACGGGCTCGGGCGATCTATTCGCCTGAGCCTCTCACAATGAGTATTTCCATGTGATTGTGAGATTTGGCCCTGATGCACTATCGACAATAGCAAGGTACAAGGTATATCATGGCAAAATTTATCGTCAGACGAATCCTTATGCTCCTCCTCACCATGATCCTGGTCTCCCTGGCCGTCTTTCTGATCACCGAATCCTCTCCGGGCAATGTCGCCCGCAACGTTTTAGGCGCCTTTGTCACACCCGAACAGGAAGCCTCCTTTCTGGCCCAGGTGGGTTTGGACAAACCCGTTTATGTGCGTTATTTCTATTGGCTTTTTGGCAGTGACTGGTCCGCCGGACGCAAAGTGGGCATGCCCTTAAAACGCATCACCACTGAAGATGGTTTTGAAGAATGGTGGGCTGTGCGGGACGATGGTGCCCTGGTTCGCTGGAAACTGGAGGGTGAAAACCTGATAGCCGTCGCCAGGCTGCAATCAACGGGGGTCGACACAAAGTATAAAAACAATGAAAAGTGGCATACGGATGAAAACGGGAGAAGCACCTTCTGGGGCATTGATGATCAGAACCACGCGGTGCTGTGGGAAAAGGGAACGGACAGGAAGGTTTGGACCTTTATTATCGGAACCGGCTGGATGGAAAGTTCGGGCGGTCCCCTGCAATATATCCCTCTGAAAAAGGGGTTCACCCGGGGAGATCCGGGGGTTTCATTTCGAACCGGTCGTCCGGTTTCCGACAGCATCTTCGTTCGGTTGCGCAACTCATTGGTGCTGGCCGGAATTGCCTTCGCGATTGTCATGCCCCTGGCCCTGTTTCTGGGTATGCTGGCCGGCTTGAAAGAGGGCGGTTTTCGAGATCGCTTTCTGTCCATCGGGGGCATGATGTTTTCAGTCACCCCGGAATTTGCCACCGGTATCTTTCTCATCCTGATCATGTCGGTATGGCTGGATCTGGTACCCGGTGCCACTGTGATCGGTGAACAGGCGCCCTGGGAAAGACCGGACATGCTCATCCTGCCGGTGTTGACATTAACGTTGATCGAACTGGGGTACATCCTGCGCATTACCCGGGCCAGCATGGTAGAAGTGATGAAGGCACCCTATATCCGCACGGCCTATCTCAAAGGTTTGCCCTACTGGCGGATTGTGTTCAAGCACGCGATCCGCAACGCATTGATGGCACCGATTACCGTCATTATGCTGCATGTCAACTGGCTGATGGGCGGCATCGTGATCGTGGAGGTCGTCTTCGGATACCCGGGTCTGGGTAAATACCTGCTGAATGCGGCTATGTTCAAAGATATCAATGCCCTGGAGGCCGGCGCTATGATCCTGGTGTCGGTGGCGGTGCTCACCCAGCTGTTCGCCGATATTATATATACATTCTTGAATCCAAGAATTAGGTACGGATAGTTCCCGGCAACGGGTTTTGGTGAAAAGCATAGGGAAATAAATTCTAAATTCGAAACTTGAAATCCGAAACAATCTCGAATATCAAATGACAGAATTTCAAAACTCTTTTGAACAATCGTTATTCAGATTTTGAATTTGTTTCGTATTTCGGATTTAGTACTTCGGATTTGTGCTTTGATAGGAGTTAGGAGCAATCATGTCGCAAACTGCATCAACAGCAGCGCCGGAAATGGTAGAGGCAAAACCGGGTATACTCAGGCGTATCCAGAACGGGCTGGCTTTCCTGTTTGCCTCCAAAATAGCGGTGGTGGGGCTTTGTATTGTCATGTTCTGGATCATTGTGGCAATTTTCGCTCCTGTTTTCACCCCTTATACGCCATTGGAGCAGGATTGGAAAGCCCCCAATCAAGGCCCCTCTAAGGAGCATATCCTGGGAACCGATGAGCTGGGAAGAGATCTTTGGTCCAGACTGATCTACGGTGCCAGGGTGGTTTTGGTGCTCATGCCGATATCCGAAAACTATTGGATACCCGGTGGAACCGCTATCTGGGGGGTTATCGTGGCCCTGGTAATTGGAGCCACCCTGGGATTGATCGGCGGATATTACCGCGGCTGGATCGATGAAATCATCATGCGTCTGCTGGACGCCATGATGGCGGTGCCCATCATTTTGCTTTACATGATCATTATGGCCGCATTGGGTGCATCGGCCTTGAATGTTGTCATTGCCATTACCATTGTTGGAACACCCGGTATCGCGCGGTTGGTCCGCAGCCTTACGTTAGATATCCGCACGCGGGAATACATTCGGGCGGCCGAAACCAGAGGTGAAAATCCGTGGCAAATTATGTTTGTGGAAATTCTACCGAATGCGCGCGGTCCCATCATCATCGATGCAATGCTGCGCGTGGGCTATGCCATTTTTGCCATGGGGACCCTGGGATTCCTGGGTTTGGGGATACCGCCGCCCTCACCGGACTGGGGCAGCATGGTCGCCAAGGGGCGCGAGTTTATCCTGACCGGCAGCCCCTGGGCCAGTCTGTGGCCGTCACTGGCAATTGCGTCCCTGGTGGTAGGGTTGAACCTGCTGGCTGACGGGTTGCGGGAAGAGTCGATGCGGTACCAATAGTGGTTTCAGGTGTTCCGCCGGAGGCGGATCAGGTGTCAGTGCCGCCGGTGGCGCCCCTAGCGGCGAGTTTAATTGTGGGAGCGGCTTTTAGCTGCGATAAACACGGTCAGGCAGACCCATGATCGTGGCTCAAAGCCACTCCCACATCAAGTGACTATATTACGTTGCATAAAATCAGCGAGGAGTTAAATGGATACGGCAGATAGGGTTGAACCGGCCAACGTCATTGAAATCGACAACCTCCATATATCCTACGAGACCCGCAAGGGCGATGTAGAAGCCATTCAGGGGGTTTCGTTTACAGTTCGAGAAGGCGAAACCGTCGGCCTGGTGGGTGAATCCGGATGCGGCAAGAGCACCATTGCGTTTGGAATTGTCAACTTTCTCGGCCCCAATGGTAAAATTGTGGACGGCAGCATCCGCTTTCAGGATAACGAATTGGTGGGTCGGTCTCAGGAAGAACTCAAAAAACTGCGGGGAGACCGGATCGCCATGGTGTTTCAGGATCCCATGCAGGCTCTGAACCCCTCGGTGCGTCTGGGTGAGCAACTGGCCGAAGTGCTGACCTGCCACCATGCGGATATCACCCAGGATGAAGCCTGGCAGCGATCCATTGATATGCTCAAGCGGGTTAACATGCCGGATGTGGAAGATGTTATGACGCGTTATTCGCATCAGATATCCGGCGGGCAACAGCAGCGCGTGGTCATCGCCATGGCAATGCTCAACAACCCGGCCCTGTTGATCATGGATGAACCCACCACCGCCCTGGACGTTACCGTGGAAGCGGCGGTGCTGGATTTGATCGAAGAACTCAAGCAGGAATTCAACGCGGCCAACATCTTCATCACCCACAATCTGGGCGTGGTTGCCCGGGTCAGCGACTATCTATGCGTGATGTACGCCGGACAGATGGTCGAAAGCGGGCCCCTGGAAGCGATTTTTCGCGATCCCCATCATCCATATACCATGGGCCTTCTGGCCAGCATACCCCGGCTGGGCGAAAGCAAACTGGACTCTTTGCTGCATCCCATCCGCGGGCGCGTACCGCCGCCGGCGGAACGATCCAAAACCGAGTGTATTTTTGCACCCCGCTGTAATTTTGTGACCGAAGATTGTCGCAAGGCGCGTCCCGGAATGACGGAAATCACTCCCGGAGCATTCAGCTCGCTGCATCTATGCGCTGGAAATTGATGACCGCAAACGAACCCGCAAACGACAGAAATCAAGCGGACCTTGTCGAAGCGAATGACTGGGCCCGAAGAAGATCTGCTCAGTTTTGAAAATCTTAAAGTTTACTATCCCCAGGAGGCCAATTCGGTCGTCAGCCTGTTCGGCATGGGGGAAAAGAAATATGTCAAAGCCGTCGATGACGTCAGTGTCAGGGTTGCCAAGGGCCGAACCCTGGGTGTCGTGGGTGAGTCCGGTTGCGGAAAGTCTTCTCTGGTCAAAGGGCTCATCGGTCTGGAGCCGATTACCGGCGGCCAGGTGGAGTTCATGGGGGTCGACACGACCAAAGCGGTAACCCAGCGTGATTCGAAATTGATTAAAGAGATGCAGATGGTCTTTCAGAACCCGGATTCTACCCTTAACCCTTCCTATACCGTGGGAAAGCAGATCGCCCGACCGATCAGACATTTCAAAACCGTACCCAGGAGAGAAATCAAAACCGAAGTTCTTCGTCTTTTAAAAGCGGTTCGGCTTTCATCTGTTTACTACGATCGTCTGCCTCGCCAACTCAGTGGTGGTGAAAAACAAAGGGTCGGCATTGCGCGTGCCCTGGCCAGCCGTCCCGATCTCATCATCTGTGATGAGCCGGTTTCCGCTCTGGATGTCTCGGTCCAGGCGGCGGTTATTAATCTGCTTTTAGAGATACAACAGGTATTTGGTTCATCCATGATTTTCATCGCCCATGACCTGAGCGTGGTCCGTTATTTTTCAGACGATATTGCGGTCATGTATCTGGGACAGATAGTTGAAGTGGGGCCTGCGGATGCCATTTATGCACCCCCCTACCATCCTTACACCGAGGCATTGCTGTCGGCGGTGCCCATTCCGGACCCGGACGTCGAGCAGAAAGATCTTCGCCTCAGCGGCAACGTGCCCAGCGCCCTGGACCCCCCCTCCGGATGCCGCTTTCACACCCGTTGCCCGCGCCGCCAGGAAATGCTGCCGGACGGCGGCAAAATATGTGAACAAGAAGTGCCGCCCTGGCGTGAATCAGAGAAAGGGCATCGGATTTTATGCCACATACCTCTGGAAGAGCTGGAAAAGATGGAGCCGGTCATCAGCCGAACGGCCGCCTGAAACAGCACCTTTGATTTAACTGATGAAAATAGCTTATCGGCCTTAAGAAAAAATCGAAAGTGGGAAAATTTGTCTTCGGCTCGACCGCTCAATATGTCATTTTAGAGGCTTCCTGCCCTGTGATCAGTGTCAAATACGTGGCCATAGTAGTCACGGTGCACCACCACTGAATAAGCATAATCCAGCAGCGTCCCCCAGCTGAAAACCGGCAGATCGATTTCCCGCTGAATTGCCCGCGCAAAAGGCTGCATACCGGTGCATTCCAGCATGAGCGCCCCGATGTCGGGATGGGTCTTGCGAAATTCGCGGCTGATTCTGACCATATCTTTTTCGGCTTTTTCATAGTAGGCCTCCGGACATTCGGGTCGCTTTGAATGATCCCACAGGTTATCGAATTCAGGCAGGCCGTATTCGTCCTGTGATCCGGCAATGACAAAATTGCTGCTCAAATCGATGCCGACATTTTGCAGATGGGTGTCGGATAAAAATTGTTTCTGGGCACACAGGATCCCTACCTGCCTAGTCGGGACCGATGATCTGTTGGATAAAGGGCACCTGCAGCAGGCTCGACATAAACACCGGTACGTCTACGTAACCGGCAATGTCTTTTTGAAAATAGGCAAAATAGCCGCACTCGGCCGCAATCGCCCGGCAACCCATCTTCTCCAGTTTTTTCGCCGCTCGCTGAATTGGCGGCAGACAGGGGCTCTTGTCCTCCTCCCAGACCAGGGTGTAGTTGTTTACCCCTTCGGCGATTTCATACTGCACCGGATAGGGAAAGGCACTTGCATTGCGCACATCCCCGGGAAACCCCGGGTAGGCGTCATCCAGCACCATGATTCCCAATCCCATCCCATAGCAGCAATGATCCTTGCGGGTTTTGATGTGGTTGATATCTCTATCGCGATTTTTATAGAACATAGCGTAACCTCCTTGCGGCTTGAGGCCAGGAAGCTGGAATGCCTGAAGGCCCAATTATCCTCCGGCTTATTTGCTTCCCAGCCTTCCGGCATTCAAGCTTCCTGGCCAACAATCCGAATTGATGAAAAACTTTCTCAGGGCAGCAAAATATTAAATCTTTCTCGTATGATCTGATCTAATTCGGGCGCGATATAGGATTGTTCATCTTCGGCCAGTATTTTTTTGGCGATCTGCCGCCCCCTGGCCCTGGCATCCAGGGCACCGTCTTTTTCCCACAGTTCGCGGTCCTTTTGATCGCTAATGCCGGTTACCTAAATAATATTCGCTGCGCAAATGATCCAGGGTGTGATCGCTAATCATAAAACTGCCGCCCGGTCCTACTGCCTCGATTACATCCAGGGCCAGGTGCTCGGGGTCCACCTCAATACCTTCGAGCACCCTGCCGCACATGCCGATGATTTCATCATCAATCACGTATTGCTCATAGGCGACCGTCAGCATGGATTCCAGCATCCCGGCGGCATGGTGTATAAAATTAGATCCGCCCATAGCCGCCAGAAGCGTGGTGGCGGCTTTTTCCCAACCCGCCTGGGCATCGGGTATCTTTGAATCGGTGAGCCCTGAAGAATTGTAATTGGGTACCTGGATATGATTGGACAACTGGTGGATGGCGGCGTTCATCATTCCACACTCCACCGCACCCCCGAGATACCCCATCGATACAAGATTGGCCCTCCCCGGGATTCCGCCGTATAAAAGCGGTGCGCCGGGGTTGGTCAGCTGGCAGATGCAAATACCGGCCAGTTGTTCGGCATGCAGCTGGGCCAGGGTGCCGGCCATGGTTATGGGCGCGGTGGACCCTGACATAGGCGCGGCTGACAGGGCCACCGGTATCCTGTTTCGGATAGCTTCCTGCATAATCAGGGTGGACTGGGTGCAAAGCTTTAACGGACTGATGGCAAAAGAGGTGATCACCGAAACAAACGGCCGCGCTTGCAGTCGATCTTTTCCGCCGGCGAGGATTGCTGCCAGATCGATTACCTGATGGAGTCCGTTCACATCGTTCACACCGGACATGACATGTTTGGCCGTGGATTTCAGGCAGGCATAATAAGTATTGACGTCATAATGGTCTTCAGCAATATCAGTAGGAATGCAGGGGCGTAGAAAAAAATGGATATGTACAAGATTGTCGACAAGTCTTCCCAGTTGATACAAATCGCTGAGGGTTGAAGGCCTGGGGTCTCCGCTTTCAAGATCCAGAATATTAACCGCGGCGCCGCCGGTTCCAAGGTGAACCCGATCCTCGGTCAGATTCAAATCATTTTGGCCATCACGGCTGTATAGAATTACCTGAGAGGGCGCTTTGGCTGCCTGCGCCAATATCAGATCCCGGGGAAAATAAATCCGGTCGACCTTCCGGTCGACGAAGGCGCCGGCGTTTTCGAGCATAACCAACGTTGCTATCGAGGCCTGATTCATAGGTAAAGCCTGTCTTCTCCAGAATATCCAGGGAAGCTTCGTGGATAACTTCGACATCATTTTCTGAAAGAGGTTTGTACTGGCCGCCCGAAAGTCCCTTGTAACTCACAGAGCCTCCTCTTGGATTACTGAAATTAGATACGAAAAGTATGTTGGGTGCATCACCATTAGAAACTCTGCTGCTATCTTGCCGAGCCGCTTGTGTAGTGGAGTGCAGGATAAAGTTATATTTAAAAAGCTTAAAGTGGTTTCAAAGGCTCATGTTACGCCCAAAGACAAGGCGTCGATTCGGTTTAAAAGCGGAGCGTACACGCAGTACGTGAGCATTTTAAACCGAATCGCAACGCAGTATTTGGGCGTAACATGAGCCTTTGAAACCACTTTTACTTTACGGTAACAACCGGACATGGTGCCTCTAGAATAACATACTGAGCGTTGGAGCCGAATACCAGTTTCCCCACTTTAGACCTTTTTCTGACACCGATAAAGATAAGGTCAATATCGTTGTTTTTTGCGAATAGAACCAGATCCTCTCCGGGAGGCAGGTAGGAAACGGATGCGTGCGTTTCGCAGGGGACCTTATCAAAATCGAAGTTCAGTTTTAAATTATCCAGTCTGCTTTCGGCTTTCTCAATATCTTCTTTTTGCAGTTCGGGGCCTTGCTGCAAAGATGTAAATAAATGAATACCGGCCTCAAAAACCCTGGCACGCTCCCAGGCCAGTTTCAACGCCGCTTCAGCCACCCTGGAGCCGTCATATCCTACGAGAATCTTCATTTTATTCTCCTTCCGTTTTTTTACGTTGGAAAATGAGTTGAATTGTTTTGAAAATTTCAGATCAAGTCCTAAGATCCGCCGCAGGCGGATTGGATGGGATTTAGAAACCTATTCTTGAATCTTCTTGTTTAAAACGTTTTCGTGGAATGTATTAGACTCCTGCATAACTGTCAAGATATGTGTATAAGGGTTCTGGGTTCACCGTTCAGCCCCGCCGCCGGCCTGAAAAGCGGCCAGTCTAATCTTAAAAAAACCGAACAAAGCAAATTAACTCTTTACCGACGATTTGTTTATGCGCTAAATAAGAAGGAATAAAAATAAAAACCTGCAACACATTATTTTGATACTTCTACAGCAGGTAATTTAGGAGCTCACAAATATTTGCAAGAGGAGGGATCATGATTCAGTCCGGTGCTACCGAAAAAAGATCTGTCAGATTCAGGGTATTAAGCGATGACCAGATCGCGGAAATCAAGCGGGCGGCATTCGAAGTAATGTCAAAGGTGGGATTCAGCGTTTTACACGAAGGTGCCCGTAAAATGCTCAAACAGGCCGGGGCTCTTGGTCAACGGTGAAAATGTCAAAGTGCCGGAACATGTAGTGACCGGGTGTCTGCAAACTGCGCCCAAGGGGTGGACCATCTATGATCGTGAAGGCAACCGGGCCATGGAAATAGAAGGCCGCAAAAGTTACTACGGCACATCTACCGCCAGCCCGAGGACCAAAGATGCGCTGACCGGTGAGATTCACCCCACCCTTGTAGCCGATATAGCTACCGGTGCCAAGGTAGCCGACGCCCTGGAGAATATCGACTGGGTGATGCCGATGGGCTCTGTTCAGGACGTTCCTCCCACGGTTGCGGATCTGCATGAGTTCGAAGCTGTGGTCAGCAATACGACCAAGCCCATTGTATTTCTGGGCTACACACCCCGCGGGGTTGAGCTGGCATTTGAAATGGCCGCCGAAGTTGCCGGCGGACTCGACAATCTCCAGCAACGGCCGTTTATCGTTTTTTATCCCGAACCCATCTCTCCGCTTCGTCTGGCCGGCCGATGTGGTCGATCGCCTGTTTGTGGCCGCCGATTTGTCCCTGCCTCAAATTCAGGGGCCAACAGTTCAATTCGGTGCTACCGGCCCTGTAACCCTGGCCGGGGCCGTTGTGCAGGGCACTGCCGAAGCACTGATGTGCCTGGTAATGGCCCAGCTGCGCAAGCCGGGGTGTCCCTTCGGCCTGGGCTGCAACTTCAGCATATTTGATATGGCGGCCGGCCTGCTGTCAATGGCATCGCCGGAAATGAGTCTGGCCCTGGCCGCTCAAGCCGAAGTCGCCCAATCCTTCGGCCTTCCGACCTGGGGGTCTGGCCGGATCCACCGATTCAAAAGTCATAGACGCCCAGGCCGGTATCGAATCGACGTTTTCCATCCTGGCCCAGGGATTGGCCGGCCTCAATTTAATCCATGACGTCGGCTATATAGACAACGGTATGGCCTGCTCCACCGCCCAGCTGGTGCTGGGAAACGAAAGTATCGGCATGGCCAAGCGCTTCATTCGGGGAATAGAGGTTAACCGCGAGAGCCTGGCCCGGGAGGTGATCGAAAAAGTCGGACCGGGAGGGCATTATCTGGACCAGGATCACACCTATGATCATTTCAAAAGCGAACTTTGGAGGCCCGACCTGATGGTACGCTCGGCCTATGATGAGTGGCAAAATGAGGGGGCCAAGGATATGGCCACCCGAATTCAGGAAAAACTTGAAGACATTATCAAAAATCATCAGACACCGCCGCTTGCAGACAAAACCCTGGCGGCTTTGAGCGAAATCAAAAAGAAGGGTGAAAAGGAATTGGTGGGAGGATAGAGTCGCGGCATGGAGGGGCAAGGATTGATTTCAGCTCAGAGACCTGTGTTTGCCTTAAGAAATCAATGGAATAATGGAATGGTGGAAGAGTGGAATATTGGGTAATGAACAACCCTGCCGCAAGCAACGGGGTATCAAACGGAAAATTGTAAACGCCCCAAGGCGTGGGGAATTAAACCCTCGTCCGCCGCAGGCGGATTAAAAGAGGATGGTGTCCTGATATTAAAATTTCATTGACCCCATTAATAGAAATAGATTTCATTCCGCGAAACCCAGCATTCCAACATTCCATTATTCCAGTATTCCATGATCTTAACTGAAAACAATCCCTCCGGTGACGATGTTATAATAAACGATACCCATGGGGATGACACCATGCTACTTGGCCTGCATACATACAGCTTATATCTTCACGGCATCGGCCAGGCCTGGGCCGATTTTAAGCTACCCTGGCCCCGGCAGTTGACGACCTTCGAACTCTTTGACGAAGCGGTGCGACTGGATCTGGACGGGCTGCATCTGGATGACGGTGTCCTGGAAAATCTGGACCCGGCTTTCCTGAAAGAGGTAAACATCGCGGCCAGAGAACGGGGCCTTTATCTGGAGTACAATTTTTCCATGGACATGGGCGGTATGGGCATCGGGATTCAGCATGATCTCGATGAGGCCATTGCAACGGCCACAGCCTTGGGCGCGGACATTGTCAAGGTCAGCATGGATTTAAAGCGCCCACGACCGGTGTCCGCCAGCCGGTTTCATCCCGATGTCATGGAGCAGATGAAATCCTTTGCCAACCGGTTGAAGGCTTCGGCCCCGGCAGCAGAAGATGCCGGGATTAACATCGCTGTGGAGAACCATTGCGACAGTTTTTCCGAAGAAATCCTCTGGCTGCTGGATCAAGTTGATCATCCGGCAGTCGGTGCCTGTATCGATACCGTCAATGCCCTGATGGTCATGGAGGATCCCATGCAGGCCATTGAAAATCTGGCACCGCGCGCCTTTACGAACCACTTCAGGGACGACCGGATAGAGTTTCAACGCTACGGATTCAAGCTCACGGGGGCAGCCGTCGGCGAAGGTGACATTGATATGAAACGCGCCTACGACATCATCAAGAACCGCTCCGCCATGCGCCGCATCAACATTGAAACGGAAATGGAAATCCCCCTCGACAACATGCAAAAAGCCCTTCAAATGGAAAAAGACACCATCGCACGCAGCATCCGATATTGCCGTGATGTGCTGGGTATCCAGAAAGAAGAACAGGATTTAAATTAGGGAGAAATGTTTTACCGTGAAAATTAGAAAGTTAGGGGACGCCCTTTAGTTTTTCAGTTTTAGCTGACTGGATCAATTTAACTGAAAAACTAAAGGGCGTCCCCTATGTTAAGTCCCCAAAACTAATTGACTTTACTATATTTATAAACAATAATGGGTTGTACTTTCAAATACTAGACCGACAAAATATGATTAAAAAAGTAGTAAAAAAATATAGAATTGAAGACTTGTCATCTATCCGGGAAGATTTGGCCTATTGGCTAAGTAAATCTTCTGAGGAGCGCATTTCAGCAGTGGAGATACTAAGAAGACAGTATCATGGAAATACAGCCAGACTTCAAAGATCTGCTCGGGTTATTCAACGCACACAGGGTTGAATATATAATAAACAAAAAGGCAGTGGCAAGAAAAAAGGATCTTGCCGACCTGGAAGCTCTCGGTGAGGAATAATAATTTGTGCCTTAGCAACTGCCAATTAACTTAGAAGCGATCTCAATCAGACAGGAGCAACTATGAGCTATGAAAACCTTTTAACTGAAATTGGTGATGACTTTGTGGCTGAAATAACCCTTAATCGCCCGGACCAACTCAATACCTTCAACACCCCTCTGGCCGGCGAACTCGTCCAGGCTCTCGAAGAATTGGATGCTGACACAAACGTGCGGGTCATCATCGTCAAAGGGGCGGGCAAGGCGTTTTGCGCCGGTATCGACGTCAACGAGCTTGAAGGCAAAACCGCCATGGAATACAAGGCCTGGATTGAACACATGGAAAAACCGCTGGTGACTATCAGTCGCATGAGCAAACCCGTCATCGCCCAGGTTCACGGCGTGGCCGCAGCCAACGGAGCCGGTCTGGTCGCCGCGTCCGATCTGGCGATTGCAGCCGACAACACCCGTTTTGGTTTGACGGCCATCAACGTGGGGCTTAACTGCATTGGCCCGGTGGTTCCGGTTACCCGCTCGGTGGGCCGAAAACGTGCGCTTGAATTGCTGCTTTACGGTGATTTGATAAAGGCCCCGGTTGCCCTGGAAATGGGGCTTATCAACCGGGTGGTGCCGAACGGCGATCTGGCAAAAGAGACCCGCGACTGGGCTGCAACTCTGGCCCGCAAGAGTCCGATCGCGGTGCAAATCAGCAAAAAGGCCTTTTATGCGGCCGCGGATCTGGATTACCTGAAGGCATTCGAATATATGAATGAAGCCTTTGCGCGGCTTTGCACCACCGAAGATGCCAAGGAAGGGGTGAAGGCTTTTTTCGAAAAACGGATACCGGACTGGAAGCTGAGGTAACAGAGGAGTAGAACGCCATCCAAGGCAGTATCAAATATTTCCGCGAAGTATTGGGTTACAGAGAAGAAAATCGGGAGTAGTAATCTCGAAACCTATTGAGTTCATTGTATTTTCAGATAATAACGCCGTTATGGTCTTGAAAATATCTTCTGCTGAAAAGGATTAAAATATGCAAATGGATCGATCAATCATTAATCGCCTGCATAGTAATGAAGAGTTTGATGACGGCTATATCGAAGCCGCCAGCGCAGATCTATTTTCAATGGTGTGGGATATAACAAAAGATGTATATGTGTTTGTGCGGGGATCAAATGTTGAACGAAGATTACAAAGAAATGTTGCAAAGCTTATTAGACCAAAAAGTTGAATTCATTGTAGTAGGCGCCTATGCTCTGGCAGCCCATGGATTTCCAAGGGCTACAGGTGATATGGATATTTGGATAAAGCCCAATGAGAAAAATTCAAAGAAAGTCTATAAGGCTTTAGCCCAGTTTGGCGCACCAATCAATGAAATTCGGGAGGACGAATTTAGTCAACCCGGACTCATTTTTCAAATAGGTGTCGTTCCGCGAAGGATTGACATAATAACAAAAATCGACGCTGTTGAATTTGACGAAGCGGATTCAGATAAAATTTTCGTCGACATTGATGATCTCAAAATTCCCGTCCTCTCTATTGATAAATTGATAAAAAACAAATTGGCAACAGGAAGAGAAAAGGATCTGCTAGATGCAAAGTTGCTCAAGAAAAGGATGACTTGACTTATTGGGTGTGAGCCTTTTCAATAAGCCAATAATTTTACAATTTCCATAGCATTCCCGCAGTTCTGGTAGCCGCCAGGACACAAAATAGTATCCAAAGTTCTGACTTGTGTATCAGCTTGGGATCCGGAATAGCTCACCGACAGTATCGCCGGTATATGATCTACACCCTTTTCGCCCGCCTTCGGCGTCTCACCAACCAAACCACCAGCGGATAACTCAGCCAGGAAATTTCCCACAGGATCGGTCCGACAAAGGCGCATGGAAGGGTAATGCAGGCGGTGATCGGCTCTGCCAGGATACGATCTCTCAATCGATAGGCATACTGCTCGGTAACTTCCGGAAATAACAAACGATGATTTTTGATGGCATACAACCAGCCCCAGCCGCCTGAGATGCCGACAAGTGCGGCCGCAATGCTTTCTAACGCCCGCCAGGGAAAGGAATCATCAGGCCAGCATATACCTGATAGCCATCGAAACCACCGCCACCACCATCGATACCGGCATCGGAGATATGCAAATACCGTAGACCACCCATCAAACGGAGGTTTTCGGTTATTCGGATGGTTCCGCCACCACCGCCGAGGACCCTAAAATTAAAATGCCGGGTGCCGGCAAATTCAGTGGATTGAATTTCAAAACCGCCGCCTAATTCCAAATATAAAGAGCAAGTGTCATCATTTCCCATTAAAAAGTGCTTCCGGAAAATAAGGTCTAAGCCATACCCTAAGCCATTATCATCGATTCCCGAACGAATATAAGCCCCAAAAATATCTACATTAAATGAGAATTGATCCCACAAAAATTTGCCATAGCCAAAATGAAGGGCATACAGATTGCCTTTGCCGCGATCGCCGCCGGCAAAAGACGCATATGTGTTCCATTTACGGGTTCCTTTGGAGAAATCATTCTTGATAGGGTTTTCATTCTCTGATTTTTTCATATTCGTTGTATTCATGCCCGGTCTGGATTCAAATTCTCTGCGGCCGGTGTTAAGGCGGTGCCAGAAAAAGACCCAACATTACCAGCACAAATCTAAAGTAGCAAATAAGCTTCATAAACATCTCCAGGATAATTATCTTTCTAATTATTTCCTGCATAGGATAGTTATAATCCGCCTGTGGCAGACGAGGGTTTAATTCCCCGCGCCTGGGGCAATGAACAACCCCGCCGCAAGCAGCGGGGTATCAAACGGAAAATTTCAAACGCCCAAAGGGGCGGGGCAATTCATTGGCGTAAGGATTGTAAGTTGTAAAGTAAACCAGGTTTTGTGTCCAGTGATGATCTGACAGGTCGATGATACCATCAGGAAAGCGCCAAAGTCACCCTTCTTATCACCCTGTGGGGGCTTTCCCTCGATCAAAAGACAGGTTACCGCCAAGAATAACGTGCAGCGGCTGGCCATCCTCCTGGCTCAGATAGGTGGTCGTGGTCGGAAAAGCGAACTTGATACCTTCTTTCTCAAATTCCCGTGCTATTTCCAGATTGACCCATTGAGTGAATTTCATATAGCCCCAGTAGTCAGCCGGGTGGTACCAGTAAAGTACCAGAATATTCAGAGAATACGGATCGTATTCATTAAAGTATGCCCGGGGCGGTAATTCCGGATCCATCCCTTCATGGTTATCCAGAATCTTTAGAATAATCTCCACAGCTTTTTCAATTTTTTCCGGAGGGGTGTCATAGGTAATGCCAATATTGGCCAGCCTTCTGATGTGGGGCCGCTGGCCAATGTTTTCAATATCGATTTTAGCCATTTCATCATTGGGAATCGTGGTCTGGTGCCCCGTCAGCAGCCTGATCCGGGTCGATCGCAGTCCGATTTCTTCCACGATTCCGTCATGGCCTTTGGCTACGATCCGCTGGCCAACCTTATAGGGTTTATCCAGCAGAATCATGACGCTGCCCAGCAGGTTTTTTAAGGTGTCCTGGGCGGCCAGCGCGAAGGCCAGTCCCCCGACACCGAGACCTGCCAGAAGGGTGCTGACCTTAAGACCCATATTGTCCAGCCAGAAAAGCAGGGCGGCTATTATTATTGTAACCCGGATCGCTGTTCGGGCCGGTCGCAGCAGAACGATGGCGTCTTCCCGCCCGCTACGTCGCAGCCGCTCGCCCCACCAGAAAACGATCAGATCGACCAGCCGGACGGCCGTCCAGGTCATCACGAAGGGCAGCACCGGATCAAATCGAAAAATGGTACGGACGGTCATGGACTACGCCGATAAAGGAAAGGCCCACCTGTTCCAATAACAACCACAGCAGAAACCGGACCGGCCAGGCGACAAACTTTTTAATCTGGCGTCTCATGGCCGTGTCTTTGCGACTCACGAACAAATTTACAATCCAGGTTATAATAAATGCCAGGACAAATGTGAGGACTAAGTTGAGCAGCCACAAAGCCCACTGCCATAACTGCCAACCGAGAAACTGTGCATCCGGAAAAATCTTTGACAGGGATTCCTCGAAAGGTCCGTATCCATAATATTCATAAAGATGCGGAATTTCGGCCACCGTTTGGTTGGAGATTTTCCAGATTAAGACACCATCACTGCGCGTTACCCGTTGCATCAGGATGTCGACGGCTTTTTCCGGCGTTTTGACCTGGCCGATATTGTCGCGGTCGGCCGGCAAACCATCGTTAGAAGATCCATCGGGTTCTGCGCTGACCAAATCCAGATCGAACCAGATGACTTTATCAAGGGCGATCTTTAGCTGACGCGCCAGTTGGGATCTTTGGCTTGCGTCTATCCTGTCCGGGAGATAGCGAAAATCCAGGTACTTGGCTGCCCGCTCGAAATCTCCGTCACGCGCTGCTTTCAGGTAGCCTTTCAGACTGCTGCGGGGAACCCCCCGGTTGAATTCATCGGCCGGTCCCAGGGATTTGACTTTTTTAGGCTCCGGTTGTTCAGCCACCGGCCCTTCCTTTGAGTTGCTCTGATTGGCCGAGACGGATTGGGCCATTACCGGTGAATGTGTTGCAAAGAGGTTTGACCCAATGATCAGAAGCAGAAAAAGTATAATCGTAAATGTTTCAGGACCATCATGTTTTTCGTTCCTGGAGATTGTTTTCATAAATTACGGCCTCCTTGAGCGTTACTGCCTGAATCTTCCATGAAATTGAATGAGAAGGTTAGAAAATAATACCCGGTTAACTGTAAAGAACAAGGGGTATTGGATTTTGTGGGAGCGGCTTCCAGCCGCGATCATTTTAATTCGCGGCTGAAAGCCGCTCCCACAGGTGTCTTTTTTAGTAGCTTAGCCTTACCGGATATGGACGTCGAAGATCTATTTATTTAATTTCAATTCCAACACCCGGCTTGCAAGACGCCACTCTCGCAAAACTCCATGAAAAAGGAAGACAGAGTTCTTCTTTACCGCCTATCCGGACTGCGTCAAACATAGCTTTTGCGGCGAACTCACTGGCACCGCCACCTAACAGGTCATTTTGAAATTTTTCATCAACTATTAAACGCTCCTCCTTATTGCCAGGGTCACCGTAGGCGTATCCAAGATCATGTCTGAGACAGATTTCTATTAAAGAGGGGACCTTGATGAGCTCGCTTAAGACTGCGTCAGGGGTCATTGAGCATCCATCAAATTCCCATTCTTTGAAAAGATCCGGATTGCCTTCAATTCGTTGTACAAGGTGACTGAAACCGTAGTGCTCACAAAGTTCCAAGGCTCTCTCAGTGGTGACAACTTCACCAATCTTCGGCAGTTCAGCTATAATTCCTTTCTCACCCACTCTTTCATTAGAAACCTTTGCTTGCTTCGATTTTCCCGAGCACCCAAACAGGATACCAATCACTATGCCGATAAAAAGAAACGCCCAAATGCTCAACAAAGCAGTAGATAAACGAAAATTTTTTCTATTTTCCTGCATAAAAATAGCTCCTTTACTATTTTTCCATTCACCAGTTTTAAAACCTTCGCCTTTAGAAATATTTGCTGGGAAATAGCTTGAAAAACAAATCCATAACCCGTTGCCAGAAACTCTGTGCCGGTTGTCTGGTCCGGATATCATCACCTGACTGCCATATGAGCTTGCCCTCTCCATTGAGTTTGACCTGCCAGCTGTTTTCCGGTTGCATCAGTTCTTCCGCTAATCGCGCCAGTTCCTCTGCAAGTTCAGGGCTGTCGATGAGTACGCCCATTTCTGTGTTAAAATCTCTGGCGCGCGGATCTAAATTGAACGATCCGATGTAAACACTTGTACGATCGACCACCGATGCTTTTGAATGCAGGCCGATAAACCCCGACACTATCGGCGGGGTATCGGTCTGCGCTTTGATGGCGGCATCCGGGCGAAGTTCGTAGAGCTCGATTCCGGTAGCTAAAATTTCTTTGCGCCAGGGGCCGTAATGGCTGTTGACGGCCGGCACATCCTGGGAGGCCAGCGAATTGGTCAGGATTTTGATTTTGACTCCCTTCTGAACAAGATCACGGGCCCCCTTCAACATATCTTCATTCGGAATCAAATAAGCATTGACTATCAGTAATTCATTTTTTGCGGTTTTGCTGAACGCTGGAATTATGGTGGCCATCTTCTGCGAAATCGCATCCTCTTCAAGGGTATCGTAAACCACTTTGCTGGTGCCGGGATGAAGGCGCTGGACCAAAGACTGCAGGGTTTCATCCCAGTTTTGCCTTTCGATCGGGAAATGTTGTAACCGCTCGGATTTTTTTAATCGCGATAGATCTGCATACTCGATTTCTTGCGGTGAAGCCTCAGGCTGATCGTGGCCAAAAGCAGATGCCGATACCACCAGCGGGCTGTTCCAGAAATGATCGAAAAGCTCGGAAGACTCGCGCGCCACCGGGCCGACACCCAGGACATCGATATCCAGGAAGTTAAAGGCGCGATTCAATCCGAAATATTCATCGCCGAGATTGCGCCCTCCCAGGATGGCAATGTAATTATCAGCAACAATGAGTTTATTGTGCATGCGATAGTTAAACCGCTCGACGGTCTGAGCAACTTTCACATTTCGTCGCGTTGAATACTGTCTCCAGGGATTAAATAGACGGACCTCAACATTGGCATGGGCATCAATCACAGCAATTGTTTCATCCTCGGATGCCAGTAGCACATCATCGGTGATCAGACGCACCCGCACGCCGCGCCTGGCGGCATCCATGACACGTTTAAAGACCAATTCGCCGCTGTCGTCCCCATACCAGAGATAATACTGGATATCCAATGAGTAACGGGCCTCATCGATCATCATTAACCGCTGATGAAGAGACTCGGCGTTGTTGTCCAGCAGCAAAAAACCGGATTGCGCTTGACCGTGCTCTTCTGCAAATGCCGCCTCGAGATCGGCAAAGGGGCCATCTTTTCCCGGCTCAAGGGCATAACTGGGTTCAGGTTCCGACAACTCCTTCGGTGCGGAGGTAATGGTACAGGAACTTACCAATGCCATGAGGATCAGTGCAAATGCATATCTTGATAGTTTCATTTTAGATAAAACTCCTCCTTTTTATTTGTTAAAAAGAGCAGAGCGAAGCGCTATCTTCAATTCGTCCATCATCATTCCTCATTCCATGAAGCTTTATATAAGTGGCGCTGCTGGCCTGAAAAGCGGCCAGTCTAATCATCAAGAAAGCGCGCCATTATCGCCTATCTTTATGCAAGTTTTCAGGATTTCGCGACTCGCCTTCCTGACACCCGAAACCAGACACCTGAAACCAACAATTTGTGGCGTTAAATCAACACTCTGCGCTGCCCCCAGGGGCCAATTTTGCCAGGCGTCGTTTCGGTAAAAGCTTATACCGCTTTTTATAAAAACATTCCGGCTGGTATAAGTGGTTGTAGGCAAAAACGTTCGTATAACGGAACGTTTTTTTGACAACCACTATAGATCTTAGTGCTGATTTTCGATGATATTATTCCAGAGGTGGACGGCATAAAGCAACGGTACATGATCTCTGAACGCTGCCGGAACAAATCCCGCAAAAGAATTCCTATCTTGCGGGTTCGTGCTTTCCTGATCGTAGGTCCCATCGCGTGGTTCATTGGCGGGACGCTCCCTTGCGATCATATGATCTTGAATGATGCCGTCACTGTCAATAAACTTCAGTTCGCCAACATGAACATAGGTGCCAGGTGGTGGAACCCGGGCCACGATGTCGTCATTGTTGACAATCCGGTAGATGTTGACATCCAGTTTTTCCTTAAAACCGTCATTGCCCACCCTGGGAGAACCGAAGGTATAGACGCCCAGGACATTGTCATAGCGGCTGGCACAAAGCGTTGCAAGGGCGGCTCCCAGGCTGTGCCCGGTTATCCATATTTTACACCCCTTGCGATCGAGTTGCGTTATATAAGGAAAAAGATCAGACCACACTTCCTCCAGGGCATCCTTAAATCCGCGATGGACTTTGCCGCCCGGAGGCCAATCCGCTAACCGGATATCCACATCGGCCTTAAAATCGGCAACCACCTTGCTCAGGTCAAACGTTTCTTGTTTTTTCCAGATCTCGCTGCCCCGGAAAGCCACAATGGCCAATTGATCGTTATGGGCCACATAGCACTGCGTGCTTTGTTTATCGAAAAATCGGACTTCCGGCAGACCAGCCTGGCTGAATCTGGTTCTGACAAAGTCTTCATCCGCATACACAAGGGTGGAAATCTCTGCCAGCCACCAGGCATTGATCAGGTTGAATGCGGTCGCCCGCACCTGAAAAGGATATTCGCGATGATTTCGAAAATAGTCATAATCTTTAAAGGGTGGGGAAAGGTTCTTGAAGGTAATCCTGGGAACTTCCTTTTTTCCTTGTTAATTTTTTTGATGATTTTGCGGACTTTTTCCACATCGGTGTCATAACGAACACGAAAATCAAGCTTGGTAATGATATAGTCACGGCTCATATTGGTCACCGTGCCCATATCGCCGAAGGGTATCGTATGGACCGGTCCCCGGGGGTTGCGCAGTCGCAACGAGCGCAGGGAGATGTGTTCCACCATGCCTTTCTGGCCGCCGGTTTCGATGTAATCGCCGACCCGGAAAAGCATCGTCAATGAGGAAAAAGACGCCTGCGATGATATCTTTTACCAGGGTCTGGGCACCGAAGCCAATGGCCAAGCCGATCACACCGGCACCTGCCAGCAGCGGGCCGATGTTTATCCCCATCGAGGAGAGAAAAAGCAGGAATACGATGGTGAACATCACGACCACGATCGTTTTGCGCAGCAAAAGGAGCAAGGTCTCACTCCGGGAGCCGCCGGCACCCCCTTCTTCCCCCTGACTATCTTGTTCCGGTACGTCTTCCTCTATATTTTTTTGAATATAGGATTTCATAAACTGCCATAAAATTAAGCCGATCAACAAGAGTATAAAAATCCGTTGCAGGGTATTCTCAACAAATATGAGCACTGATCCGGTAATATTGATATGCTCGTCGAGGACATACTTGATCAGGCTGACCATTATCACGGTAACCAGAACAACCAAAAGCCATCCAACAGTTTTTTTCCCTGAAGAAAGCTCGGCAGTTCTTCGATACCACCACCGGACAAGCATCCAAACAACCAGCAAGACACCAAGGGGCAGAACAACCAGTGCGCACCACTGCCACAGGGTCTGATCAAGGTACGTCGCATCAGACCAGCCCGGCAACCATTGGCTCCATTTGGGTGGCAGCAGGCGGCCGGGATTGGTTACATAAAAATCAAAAAAATCATGACTGATGAGCGCATTGGGCTTATAGGGATAGTCTTTTACTTTACCGTAGAACTCTTCGACCCGGGCAACCGTTTCAGGGGTAAATAGAAATTCCCCTTCGCGGGGACCTTCTTCAACCCGGTCAATGATAATATCTGTATTGGGGATTCGCCAGCGACTCAATTCCGCTATTTTCTCCTTTTCTTCCTCAGCTTCGATGGCCTCGGCGTCGGGGATCTCCTCAAACGGCGGAAGGTCGATCCGATCGAAAACCTCCTTGAGCATGATGGCACTCTCGTAACCGGCATTTTTCTTGAGGCTCTTCGGAACCTGGCTTAAATTCAGGCATTCGACGCCGCTTTCGAAGAATTCCTCTGCTTGTGTTGCCATCTGCCGGACCGATTCTGAGGGAAAGTATCCGGGTGTTTTCAAGTTTGTCCGATGGGCCTTCATCAACATACCGTAGGCAAGGTTCATATTTTCGATAAAGCTTTGCAGCGTCGCCCGTGGGCTGGCCGTATTCGGTGGTTTGAGCAGAGTGTTAGCGCTTGCCAAAGAATAATCATCCTTTGGAGGTGGTAATGTGGATTCTTCCGAAGAGGCTTCTTGCGCACCTGCAGGTTGCGTCACCGAATAGGCCATCGGGCATGGAGAGAAATATCGCCCCGACAAACACGTGATGAATATAACCTTAATTCGGAATCGTTTACCTTCAATTGTTAATTCAAAAGAAATAAATTTATCTTCAATCATTTGCTTAAGCTTATTCGCAGCAAGTCGATATGCATGCGCAGGTGGTAAAGTTCTTCTGAAAATGACAGCGGCACTGAAATGTTGGAGACTTTTGCTTCGATCCCTTCGAGCTCGACCAGATACTCCTGCAAACGTTCGGTTCCTTCTTCCTTATGCCTTTCCGGATCAAACGCACGCAGTTTGGAATACCAGCGATAGATTTTAGACCGCATTCGCCACCGATAGACTAGCGGCATGAGCTTAAATAAAGGTAAAACCACCGCAACCAGCGGCAGGAGCAAAATCGTAATGCGGCTGACAAGGATGGCTATCCAAAAGGGGAGATAGCGCTGCAGGAAAGGCGGGCCGAATTTGTAAAATCGCTCCGCGTCCTGGCTCAATTTGAAATCCAGATATTTCGGCGTCGGAAACTCGCCTTCACGTTCAAAGTCCCCACCGAATTCATGAACGATTTCGGCGGCCTCTAAAAGTAAATTGATCAGGGCCGGATGCAGATCCGGTCGTGCTACCAGCTGGGTGGTTGGAGCCACCAGGGTAAGATCACGGGCAGGGATGTTGGCCTCAAAATCGATCACTCCTTCGGGCACTTTCAACACATAAAGGTAATGATACAGCAGTGCGTAGGCTTCAGCCCGTTCAAGTCCCATCAGTTTTACAGATTTTGAGTCGATCAGGTTAATAACGTGGGCGGCAAGATGCGTGGATACAAAAAAGGCCACATCCACTTCACCGTTTAAAAGCATATCGGCGGCCTTCTGGTAACCGTATGAAAGAATTCGAGTATTTTGTGAATTGACGCCGTTGAGTTCGAGCAACCGCATGGTCAAAATTTTGGTACCACCGCCTTCTTTTCCGACCGCAAGCCGCAGTCCTTTCAAATCCGGAAATTCGCCGCAAGGCCAGGTCGTTGCGGTGAAAAATCCACAACGGTTCGAAAAACAGGCTTCCCAGTGATACCAGATCTGTTTTCGGGACCAACGATTTCATGCTGCCCTGAACAAATGCAACGTCAACACCGCCTGACGCCGCGCCCAGCAGTTTAAGGTTTTCCGCCGAGCCGGCCGTGCTTCTCAATTCCAGTGAAATGCCCTCCTTAGCTAAAATTTCCCGGTAGGCCTGGGCGTATTTAAAATTGGCGCCTTCCGGCGGCCCGCAACCAATGGAGATGCGCCGCGGTGGAAACGGATCCACAAAATAGTAAGCAAAAACAAATGCAAGGATCGCAAGTACCACAGCCGGGCTGAAAATTATTAATTTTTCTTTTAAACCGATTTTTACGTAGTCTTTAACTTTAAATTTCATCCTTATCAACCCGTTGGGAGAGTCAAAATAGGCGCAGCGCCGGATGGTGTGGGGGCCTGCAATCGAAACAGCACGATAATCAGGCTTAAGGCCCGCTTGCTGATTATATCGGCATGATCAATATAGTACCAGTAATCCCTGAAACGTACGGCGGCAAACGCCTTTTCCGGCCGGCTTTTACTTGAATGCATTTTAAAGGGGATCAGGGCCTTCGCGGTTTCACCCTCACTGGTCTGCAGCCCGTAGTCGATTACCCATCCATCTTCGAGGTGCTCAAGCGGAACTTCAACCCCGCGCGCCATAAATTCCATCATCGCCATGACCGAACGGGTTTGGATAGAAATTTCATCGTCTTTTAAATTGGTCACCCGGTCTGTTATGCGAAACCGATTGCGATTGCCAAGCCCTATGAGCTGTCTCAACTCGTTGAGCCTGGGACGCAAATCTTGCGGGACTTCCTCGGCGATTATCAAATGGCGCTCGCTATTGTCATCTTCTTCAACCCCCTGAACTTCAATAACCTCATTATCGCTGAGGATAAAAATTAAGTTAATCATTCTTTCAAAACGCTTCAGTTTCTTTAAGTCAGATTCAACCTGCGTTTTCGAATCACTGTCGCCGGAGGCGGGAATCTCACCAAATGACATGTTTTCCGCCGCTCCAAGTCGCTGAATAGCGATTCGCATGAAGACGTCTACCGGCCAGCCGGCCTGAGCAGCGGCGAAGATAATTTCAGCCGGGATGTCTGAAAGCAGATGCGCAGCGAATTCCTGGCCTTCGACCGGCAGGTAGGTGATGGTCGGGCGCTCTGAAAATCTCAGGTTCGTATCGCCGATGCCTGTATCCCAGGAGGTGCCGCCGCCAAATTTTAAAATTCCGGTCAGGCCGAGGCTGCTGTCATATTCGTATTGGGTCAGCACTGAACTGACGGTTAAAAACACCGGCACCTCCAGGTACCGGCTGCGAACTATATTCAGCAGCATTTGTTCTCGTGTTGATTGGGCAATTGCGCCGTTGTAATCGAATCGATCCCCTGGCACACGCCTGGCCCCCCGAGCCGCACAACCTGATATCAGAAACAGCGCTGCCGCAATCAGAAGAGCGCATCTGTAACCTGTCTTTTTCGTTTTTTGCCCTTTGGGGAATTTCGTAATCTGCATATCAAATCCTCCAGACGTGGGTCTGTACTGGGCTGGTGAACATCATGCTTTCTTTCCCATTTTTACTTTTAAGAAGTGATCCCACTTTTATTCTTCTTTTGGACGTATGGTTTCGAGTGTCGGTATTTAAAATATGCTATTGGGTCTACCTTTCCTGACACCTGAAACCTCGTATGAAACTTCATCGAAATAAAGTAGGGTCGGCCTCTGTGCCGATCCCCCTGTGAGCGGGACGGGCACGGAGGCCCGCCCTACTTTCCTGACACCTGAAACCTGACACCTGAAACCAAATTCGCGGATGAAAACCGGTGTATAAAGTTAAGTCTATGCGCATCAAGTTACAGGTGAGTTTTCATCATCCCCCTTGCGAATTAGGCCCGTGATTCAATCAGCTTCTTGTTCAAAAAATTATAGATCAGCCTGGCGATGACATAAGCCCCCATCGCGATAAGAATAAACAGAACGCCCTGCCGGAAGGAATGGTCGATGATCTCCTCACCTTCATTTCCCACTTGATCAATCGCCTTGACAAGCTGGGGTAACAACTGTTCCAGGCCAACCGTGCCGGCAAGCCGGTTGGTTGATTCGACCAGCGTGGTGACTTCGGCAATCGTGTCCTGGTAATCTTTGATGTCAAAGGGCTTCGAATCCTTGGGTTCAGCGGAAGGTTCGCCGACCTTGAATTTTTCAGTGAGGGTATTGGCCGTCAGCAGCAAATTATTGCCTCCTTCGATCGCCTTGCGGAGTTCGGTGACCAGCACGGTTGCCTGCTGCTCTTCAATCATTATTGCCTCGAGCGCATTCTTCTGCTCGCCGATGAGGCGATTCATGAATTGACTGATAAATTCCCCACGTTCGATGGCAACTCTTGCAAACACGTCATTCAGGGTTTTTTCACTCCATTCGTCGATTCCTTTCATAACCTGGTTGACCGTCTGCCAGCGCAGTTTGGATATATCTTTCATCAATTGATCCGGCAGTTGTTCGGCGACCGTGGCCATGCGTTCCGACACCGTGGAAACGGTGTGGATATCGGCCAGAATTTTGTTTGTCTCCGGGCTGACCAGCAGCTGCGACATCCACACCTCGGCAAAATTGCCCGTCAGCAGCGGCAGGCGGGTTGCCAGGAAAATGCCCCGCTCGGCAAGCATGCGGGTCTCTTCGACCTGCTGGGTCACCTCCTGAACCGTTTTAAACAGGCCGCCGGCCTGCACTTTTTTTACGAGTGTGGAATTTCGCCGCTGGGCGGCAAAATCGCTGAAACGCAGGTAGTTATAAACCAGCTTATCCGGGTTGTTTTTGCGCCAGAGCAGGATCAGTTGACGCAACTCACCGCGCTGCTCACTGGTGAGCACTTTGGCTGCGATGCGCCAGATGTCCTTTTCCATTTGCTGAAAACCGGTGGCCAACACCTCAGTGGACCTGCCATACTTGCGGCGCATGTTATCTTCATAGATGATGCGCCCCAACGTTGTAATGGCGACCATGTCCAGCAAACCCACCTGCGGATTCGGCTCGGCCGCAACCGTATAGACAGATGAAAGGGAATATACCAGGTCGCTTAATATAATTTGACGTGCCTGGGGCGGAGGTTTAAAGTTTCATAATCTTCCAGGGCCTGGGTGATAATGCTCGCAAAACGGTCGGCATAACTCATCAGTTCAGATTGCAGCTCGACCTCGGTCATGACAAAACCTTTTGGCTTGTCTTTTTTAGCAGCAAAACTGAATGTTTGTGTGGTTAAAAAGAAAATCACAGTTAGAAAAAGTACTATTAAGATGCGATGGGATGGGTGGTTGAATATCATGGCACTCACCTCCTGTAACTCTAATACTCATAAGTCCGTCGGTTTCATTAAGTTTCATATGAAAGTTGCGGGGTGCGGATTTAGCTCGCCCTTTGTCTTGTCCTCGTCCTCGTTCTCGTCCTCGAGGTCGTTGTGTATCTTTCGATTTCGAGGACGGGCACGACGACGAGGACGATTGGAGCACTTCTGATGTCGCGACATAAAGATGTAGTTTCATATGAGTGACGGTGTCGGGTGCCGGAAAGGCGCGGCGGAAAACCTTCAGTTCCTGACAAAATGTTGTCAGAAAAAATGCCCGGGGGCCTGGTGGAATAGACTGATGGCTCAACTTAGCTTATTCATATTTTTGATACAACCGCTTCCAGTCAAAAACCTCGACTTCATCGAGAGCGATCACTTCCTCACTGAATACGAAAACCACCCGCCAGCCGTCGGTCCAGTAGGGCGAATCCGTCAGGTTATAGCGCGGGTTTTTCATTTCTGCCTTGCCGACACCTTCCACAAAACCGAATTTGGCCACCTTCTGGGATTCCAATAAATCCTGCATAAGATAGTCCCGGGCTTCATCAACATCAGGATCGACCTCATGAGTGGTCAGGGTTGGCGACTTGGTGGTCAGCTTGACCCCGATATCGCGACTGATCTGACCGACATACACCGGCATGCCCTCGTAACGCATCGGACTGAGCCACAGGCGCAGGTGATTGCGCTCGTCAACCGTTTGTCGCGCTTTCTGAAGCCCAACGTCCTGGGGTCTGCCATAAAAGTAAAGCGCACTCATGGGTGAATAGCGGTAGCGCCTGCCGAACAGCGATGACGCGATGGTTCGGCCCAATGACGCACCGTAGATAATCTCGGCTTCATCCCATCCGCGGTTGATAAAGGCCGCCCATATCTCTTCCTCGGGGCCGATCACAACAATGTTCAGCGGATCACTTTTACCGCTTCCGTCTTTGTTTGTCATGCAGCAGGGCAGGTCCTCAAGCGCCTGACGCAAACCGTCATCGTCCAGGTCAATGAAGTCCTTTTCGGAATAAAGTGTATAAGGATCCAGTTCATGGTGGTCCGCCTTCAGGCCGGGTACTTCTACAAAAAACGCAAACTCCCTAACATTCTTTTCAGCAAAAAGCCTCACCAAAACCGCCTTTGTTCCCATCTTCAGGTTGGTATAAACAAATCCCGAGGACGTGCTGCCGGGCTTAAAGAACCAATCGATTTCGTTGTCACGGAACAAATTGTAAATATTTTGCTGAGCACCCTTGGAATAAAGACTGGATTGGAACTTCCAGGCAACTTCGCCGGAGGAATAAATGTCCGGATCCATGGCAATGTGGTAGAGAAAAAAAGTGGTGTCGCTGTTATTTTCGACTTCCAGCCACACCGGCTGCATATTGTTACGGGCCAGGGGAAAACCGAATATTTGCTCGCTTTCCTCAGCGCTGGGAACCGCCACGGTCACCCGTACCTGGCCTTCGGTTTTCGTCTGGGCCCGCTCCATGAAAGGCAGTGTTTCCGGCAATTTATGCTGAAATTGCGCGCAGCCGATAAAGGCCAGGGAAACCAGAATCAATAGGAAGGTTTTCATCCCACCCCGACCGGTCAGATCGCGTAACATGTTTTGTGTCTCCATGATAGTTCCTCCCTTTTATTCAAAATCGAAAACCTGGTCCTCAAGGCCATGCCTGTCCCGCATTGCGGGGGTCAGAGGTGATCGGCGGGTGTCAGGTGTCAGGTGTCAGGTGTCTATAAATACCGAATCCTGAAATCTGAACACTGGTTTGATTGCAATGAAGACCAACACCGGTGAAACAAAGTCCATTTCATGGGCGATAGCGACACAGCGGGTCGAATTCGGATGCTGAAACCTGAACACTTTTGGCAAAGGTAATCACCCGTATAACCCCTCTCTTCGAGCTGTAGGCTCTAACGAAGCCGGTCAGAAGCCGGGCCCTCTGGACACGGTTCTCTACATCGTTGGGGTCGGCGGGTGCAGGGCCGGCCGAATTTCGGCCGACCCGGCACATTACTAAACAAGCGGGATTCTTCGCGCCAGTTCGTATTCCATGACAGCGTCAATTTTGCTTTCGAGCTGGTAGTAGCGCGCCACTTTTGTGTCCGGTAAGACCCCCCGGAATTTTGCCAGATAGGATTGGCGAAGCTTCTGGTGGTCTGAATCGATAGACAGGGAATCCTCCAACAGATTCTTGGCCGCGTCATCGGACATCGTCTCGTAATTGGCGGCAAATTTCTCTATTAGCATAACCTCCCGATCCCTTAGTTTGGCAAGCTCCGCCTGGTAGGCTTCATAAACCGGCCAGAAGGCGTTTGCTTCAGATTCCGTCAGCTGCATGTTGGTTGCAACCAGCAGTTTTTTGTCGCTGCGAATTTTTTCCTTGACGATTTCCATGTTGTCGGCCGACTTGTCCTGCGCCTGCGCAAAGCCAACGATTCCGATTAAGGTGATTGTCAGTGCGATTGTAAATAGACCGGTTATAACTTTTGCTTTCATGTTTTATCTCCTTTGATTTGTTAGATTACCAATGATTCTTCATCCTGATTTTTCTTTCATCAGTTTCAGTTTTCTTTCTTCCTGCTCGATGATCATTCGATAGGCGATATAGTATTTGTAAATGTTGCTGACATACTGCACGGTTTCACGTCCAATTACTTTAGCAGCGGCAATCTCAACATTGTTAAACCATACATTGGGATTCAGTCCCATGGCTGCGGTTTTTTTGCGCAGTCTTCTTACCTTGGCCGGTCCGGCGTTGTAAGACGCGAAGGCAAACAGCATCTTGTTGAGATCGTCAATGGATTCATCATTGTAGTAGCGATTCACGATAAACCGCATGTACTTGGCACCGGCGTGGATGTTGTTCTCCAGCTTTTCAATATCGGCTACATTGACATTGCGATCCGCAGCCGTCGTCGGCAGCACCTGCATGACGCCGATCGCACCGACATGGCTCTTTCTGCCCTGGTCCAGGCCCGACTCCTGATAGGCCTGGGCCGCCATCATCAGATAGTCGAAATTATAGGCGGCGGCATATTTCTCAAATAGCTGAACCATGGCTTCAAATTTTTCTAATTCTTGTTTGGATAGGGAATTTTTGACGTATTTGGTGCTTTTTAAATAGCGCTTGAACAGCATATTACCCATCAGGCTGCCTTTTTTATGGCCTTTGACGAACTCATTGACAATCGCCTTGAGCTGCGGACTGTTCTTGCGAAAAGCCCAGGCAATCTCACCACCGGTTCTCACGGCAATTTCGGTATTTACCTGGATCTTATCAAAAATCTGGGTCCAGAATTGGGCTTTGTGGCTGTCCATGACGATCATCGGAATGAGACCGGCATTGACCATTTCCAGTAAATCTTCATCTTCAAAGGCTTCATCTGCCGGGACCAGTTTCATCTGCGATTTCCCGGCTTTGTTTAACGTTTCATTCAACCTCGCTAAACTCTCATAGTAGCTGCTGGATTTACGGACATGGATTTCTTTGCCTGCCAGATCATCAACCGTGGTCATGGATGGTGCCGCAGGTCCCGTCACCAGCAGCTCCTTTACACCTGTCAGCAGGGGATTTGAAAAGTCAACATGCTTAAGACGTTCCGGGGTGATCGTCAGGTTGGCAACGGCCAGGTCCCCCAGACCTTTTGTAAGGCCGGGTATCAGTTCATCACGCCGAACGGGAATAAAGACCACATGTACTTTTAAGGTTTTGGTCTTGAGCTTCTTGTTGACAAATTTTTCAAATTCTTTGAGCAAATCATAGGAGAGGCCGCGCTGCCGGCCGCGATCCAGAAAATAAAACGTTTTGCTGAAAACCACCAGCACCCGGATCACCCGCTCTTCGGCCATTTGGTCGAAGTCGCCAATCCAGGGCTTATTCTCCAGCATCGCGTCCTCTGGCGCTGAATCCGTTTCGGCGGCCGACGCCATCAAGGGCACCGCAGCTGTCAGCAAGATGATTGCAGACCAGCAAGAGTAAATAAACGCGGCAATGCAGGGCCTTTTGCCAATGTTTAATTTGAAATTGAATCATGATTTTTTCTCCGATGTCCCCAAACGGGGGGCTATGTTATCTTTCCGTTTTCTTATCGACTGTGGCGACACTCTCAATAGCCCGTGTGCCGGTAGATCCGCCCAAGCTGATATCGAGCTTCTACTGATTCATTGTGTCCATTAAATCGTCTACGGCAACGATCAGTTCGACAAGCCCCTCGCCGCCTTGCGGATCTTCGACCAGCGCGACGATAATGTATTCCTTATCCTTCTGTGTAATCACCCCGCTGTCGGCGTGAAACTGCCTCCAGGAACCGGATTTGCGAGAGATTTGTGCTTCCGGCTTTTTTTGCTTCATGCCTTTGACGAACTTATGAGTTATGCCCGGCTTGGAAAAAATCGCTTCCAGGTCTTTCTGGTACTGCGGTGCTACCAGACGTCCCGTGGCCCCCATATAGTAGAAACGCGCGGTCTGCATGGCGGACGCTCCATGTGAAATGTTGTTGATCGGGTCGCGTTTCCAAACCTTGCCTCCGCCATAGTCACGCCCGACCCAAAGACCACCTCCATATTCAGGGTCATAGAGACGATACCGGTCAGACTGCAGAATCTCAGCCAAATTTTGTATGCCGACCTGATTTAGCAGTTCGGTTGCCGCCTTGTTCGACGACTTTCTGACGGTAATGTTAAGCAGGTTTCGCGTTTTATCATCCATGGTCATCTTGCCCCGCTCCATCTGAACAAACGCGCCCAGCACGATGGCAATTTTAGGTAAACTGGCCGCATACAGCATAACATCGCGATTGACTCCGGCCACCTTGGGTTTATGTGGATCGGTGATATCCGCCAAAACGATGCCGACTTTTTTGGCCTTGACGAGATCCCAGATGTCCTGGCCGAATTGTTTGTCCAGGGCCTTTTCAAATGCAGCCTGGAATTTCGGGTCGATACTTTTGCGCAGGTCTGGATAGTCTCCGTCAGATGCTTGAACCAGCTTAAGGGAGAGCATTAGGGCGACCACGATCAGTGAAACAGATAAAAGCTTTAACCCCGTCTCTTTGATAAGTTTCTGGCTGAATAGTTGTATTATCTTTATTCTCATCTTTATTTCCTCCTAATAGGCTCTTTGCAAATAGGTTAGGAAAATTGCTCTGTTGCTGTATGAACCAACAAAATTTAATTCGATTTCTCAGCCGCCACCTGAACCCTGGCTTGATGGATGAACAGCGCTCTTATCTTGTCCCAGAAATCACCCCCCAGGACAAACAGGCTGGCAACCAGCATCACATCCCCGATCAGGCCGACGACAAACCGGTGGGTCTCATAACCCGGAATCAGATGTGCGCCATAGGGTCCCAGCCAGCCGAATAAGATCGGTAATGTAAACATCACCAGCCCGATGTGATATCGCGTGCGACTGACCCGGTCCGGCGGTCCGTGTTTTTTAAGGAATCCGAAAATACGCGCTTTGATGTAGTTGAATCCGGCTTTACCCATGATGGCGATAGCCACGACACTGAAAACTTCGGGTATCCCGACGGCAAGCGCCCCCGAAATGATGGCTTTCCATTTGGACGAAAGCTCAGTGGCCGTGACCAGCGGTATCGCCAACGGGCTGAGAAAACCGACGACTAAAATGCTGAGCCCCAAGTGCAGGCGCCATTCGGCTTGCGGTTGCTCGGGTTTTGATGCTTCGGTTTGAGTCATTTTACCTATAGTTGAATTATTTGCATAAGTCCGGACCTGGTTGATATTGGGTTTTCTGCCCAATAGCTTGAACAAAACTGCTTTCGCTGAATGAGAGAATCTAAAAATCTATATCAAGCCTAAAGTTGCCCGTAACAACGCCGACTGGGAGTATACCTAAATCAAATCCTAATCTTTTCCAGGAAACTCCAAAAGTGGCGATAGCAAACACACTCATTCCGCCTACATTGATCAAGTCGTCACCATATCCGTAAAGCAGGCCAAATTTATAGCCAATATCAAACCGCGTATCATCCGTAAAATTGCGCGAATACACTTCTCTGGCCGGACCGAAATACCAGGCGCGATCATCTTTACTGTTAATAAAAGTACCCGCGCTTAAGCCATAGTATTGGATTCCTAACAGGTGATTTTGATCGTTGTTGCTTCCATTGCCAAGGTACTCTCCGGTTCCATCTACATGAAGGCTCCACATTCCCAGAAGGAGGGCATCTCTTCCTTTTTTGGCCCATATCTGCCGCCAGATATTCGAATCAGATGGGTCTCCATCTCTTTCATCCTCGTCAGCTGTTTCGATAGTATTAGAACTGACATTTGGCGAAGGCTCAATTTCCTGACAAAAAGCGGAATTAATTAGAAAGCAAATTGAAGATGCGAGTATAAAGAAAATGGTTTTTTTCATATTGGGATCTTAATTTTTTTGGCACCTCTTTCTGACATTTATATTAAATCCAGTTTCATTTTTCTATTTTACTTTATAGGTTAATAGTTCGCGAACCCCAACACCCCAATGGCCCAGGGCCCGGGAGACATCGCCAAGGTTGGCTTCCAGAAATTGAATCCGTTCACGATCAACGATTTTTACGGAACCTGCAAAAGCTGCCGGCGCCCAGGGCACCAGCACGGTCAAGTCTTCATCACCGTGATCCTCGATTACATAGACAACCTCCCTGTCGCCATCAGATGAAGTGAGCACCGCCGCTTTGAATGCGCCTGCTTTCCCTGCTTCGGCAAAACCGGAGGTCAGGCTTTTGAGCGCTTTGTAGGCGGGCAGTCGTTCTAAAACAGTGCGCTCAACCCAGTGCCCCAAACGTCGTCCGATATCTGATCGCAGCCCTATGCCGATTAAAAAAGAAACACCAAGGATCAGGACCATCCCGAGGAAGACCGGAAATTCGACCTTCTCGAATGTTGCCTTCGGAAACAGGTCGGCAATGGGAGTTGCCAGGGCAACGATCAATTCGAGGGCCTCGGCCAGCAGCAGATATAGGAGCAGTATCGGCAGCAGCACGAAGAGGCCGCCCATGGCAGTTGTTTTTAAAAACTCCAGTAGTTGTTTCATCTTAATAGATTGCGCCTCCTTATTCGGGCGTTTTAATATTGCCTTCATATTCCTCAGGTTCCGAGAAATACTTGTCCGGGTCTTGCTGTAGCATCTCCAGACGGTATTTATAAAACCCGACCCGCGTTCGTTTGTTTTTTGGAGACCCGAAATACTCGACGGGTTTTTCCTCAAGTTCGGCGATTTTGCTTTCCAGCATTTCTTTTTCGGCTGCGATTTTTTCCTCGGAGATTTCCTGGTTTTCAGCGTCTTCCGATTCCTGCGCCCCCGCCATCGGAATTAGCAGGAACAAAGTGATAAAACATACGATTACACTTAAAAAAGAAGGCATGGTTTTCATCAATCTGTCCTCCTTGTGCTCTGGAGCGGTTGTCATGTTTATAATAATTTTAGACTGTTACGCACCATCTTTTTGCTTTTTAAAAATCAAGCAAACCGAACATATTCATGACAACCGCTATAATGGTAACGACATACACAATCAATGGGCACCCGTTTTGTACATCTGGGCCATGATATCACCCACGTTGCACTTGGCCGGTTTTTGGCGCGGCGGGAAATCCTTGAACGTTCCCATGAAACCACCCCCGATCTCCTGGATGGCTGTCACTGAAAAGGCACTGCGTTCAATCCACCAGCGGTTATAATTGTTTGAGGCAACGGGCGGCGGTTTGCTAGCGGTGCCGCCCCGCGGCGGGAACTCCTTGAAAGTTTCCAGCCACTGCCGGGTGTAGACCTGGGCGGGCACGAAGAGCCACATGTTCTCGGCCATCCAGCGCAGGTACATCTCCGACTCGTGCCAGTCCCATAGCGATTCTATCATATATTAAGAGGGCATCAATGCACACATACCGGGCCCGGCCAGAGCATCGAGCAGGGTAGCCGGGTCCGGAAGGTGAGTGCTATCGCTGGAAGCGATTCAGGATAGGGGCCTACCGATTGATCGGCTTGGCCTGTCCCTGTTATCGCTGCCGCCAGATGCCCTAATCCCCGATCACGCTGAGGATCTTCTCCTTCGCATCGCCGATGGTGAACGATCCCGGCTTCTGGCTCGGCGGAAACTCCTCGAAGGTTGCAAGGAAATTGTTTACGTAAGCCGCCGCCGGCGCCATCAGGAAGACACGATCGAGGAACCAATCGTAATAGGTGTTCGACGTGATCTGGCCACGCTCATAGGGATCGCGCCGCAGGTTGAACAACAGCGGCATGCGCAGAACGGTCCAAGGTTCCGCCCAGGCCTGCATGGTCTGCGGGTAGCGATGTTCCAAAAAGATGACCTTCCAATCGTTGTAGCGCAGCGCGGTCAGATCACCGGTATCCGAGAAATAGAAGATCTCGTTGCGCGGTGTCTTGTCCTCTTTGCCCAGCAGGTAGGGCAGCGTGTTATAGCCATCGAGGTGGACCCGATAGTCACGCCCGATCGCCTTAACGCCGTCGCCCTTCAGCTTTTCCTTGATGTCATCGACACCGGCCATCGCCAGGAAGGTCGGCAGCCAGTCCATGTGGTGCATGATCTCGTTGGAGATACGACCGGCCTCGATCTTGCCCGGCCAGCGCGCCATGGCCGGCACGCGGAAGCCACCTTCCCAGTTGGTGTTCTTTTCGCCACGGAACGGTGACCATGCTGCATCCGGCCAGGTGTTCATGTGCGGCCCGTTGTCGGTGGAATAGAATACCAGCGTCTCGTCGGCAATGCCGAGCTCGTCCAGCAGCTCGAGGAACTGGCCAACATGCATGTCATGCTCGATCATGCCTGCGGCGTACTCGTCGACGTGTTTGCCAGCGGCCTCATCGGCCATGGCTCGTCGCTCGTCGGTGACGTGGACCCGGAAGTGCATCCGCGTGCCGTTCCACCAGACGAACCATGGGGTGCCGTCCTTTTCCTTGGCCCGGATGAATTCAATCGCAGCGGCCAAGGTCTCGTCGTCGACGGTCTCCATGCGCTTCTTGGTGAGTGCCCCGGTGTCTTCGATCTTCTGACCGGTGACAGCGCCGTTCTTGTTGTAAGCGGCAGAGGACTTGATCACCCCGCGCGGGCCGAAGACCTCCCTAAAGGAACGACCGTCCGCCATGACCAAATCAGCGGGATAGTCCTCGTTCTCCGGCTCTTCCTCGGCGTTCAGGTGATAGAGGTTGCCGAAAAACGCGTCGAAGCCGTGGTTCGTCGGCAGATGCTCGTCAAGATCGCCGAGGTGGTTCTTGCCGAACTGCCCCGTCGCGTAGCCCTGTTCCTTAAGCAGCGCAGCGATGGTGGCGTCCTGTTCCTTCATGCCTTGCGGGGCACCCGGTAGGCCAACTTTGGAAAGCCCGGTGCGAAAGGCGGTCTGCCCGGTGATGAAGGTGGATCGGCCGGCTGTACAGGACTGCTCAGCGTAATAGTCGGTGAAGATGATGCCATCACTGGCGATCTTGTCGATGTTGGGCGTCTGGTAGCCCACCAATCCCTTTGTGTAGGCTGAAATGTTGGAAATCCCGACATCGTCGCCCCAGATGACCAGGATGTTGGGTTTGTCTTTTGCCGCAAAGGCTGCCGGGCAAGCCAGGCAAAGCGCCAATACGGCCAATACGCCAACGCTAAAAACTTTTGAAACTGCACTTTTCATTTTGCTTCCTCCATTTTCCGGTTTTGAGTTAGTCATAGCACTCCTTTCTCGTTTTTAATATTTCGTTGCGCTGTTGCGTGGTCGCGTGAGGTTTAAATTTTCACGCCACACCGCTACGACGCCACGAGATATTTTTATAGCTCCTCTAAAAGCTTGAATTATGCTGCAAATTTGTTCCTCGACATACGCTCTTGACATTGCGAAATTGATGCAATATCATCAAACATCTGATGAAAAAACAACGATACGGATCCTAACACGATGCCAGTAGATTTTAAGGAGAAAATCATGCGCACCACCCTCGATATTGAAGAAGATGTTCTTTTGGCTGCAAAAGAAATCGCACGGCAAAAAGGAATAACCGTCGGCCGGGTAATGTCAGGCCTGGCAAGGAAATCATTAACCAAAAAATCTTCCGTTGGAAAAAAGGGCGGCCTTCCGCTGTTTCCCGTCCAGCCGGATGCCGGAATCGTTACCCAGGAGTTGGTCAACCAATTGCGAGACGAAATACCGTGACGATCCATCTTCTCGATATCAATTTGCTTCTTGCTTTGACTGATCCGATGCATGTCCATCATGAAACGTCTCATCAGTGGTTCGCTGAAAATGGTCAACAGGCTTGGGCGACGTGCCCGCTTACCGAAAACGGCTTTATCCGCATTGCCAGCCATCCGAAATACCCAAACCGCCCAGGAAATGTTTCGGTTGTTTTCTCAATCTTGCGCCAGCTTTGCGAAGCAACAGGTCACCATTTTTGGTCGGAAGATCTGAGTATCTTGGAAATCCTCGAAGCTGATGCGATAATTACCCATGCTCAAATCACAGACGTCTATCTCTTGGGCCTGGCTGTTCGCTATAAAGGCAAACTCGCCACGCTGGATCAACGCATTCCGATAGATGCAGTTCGTGGTGGAAGCCAAGCGCTGGAACTCGTTATCAGCTAAGGCGGTAGTATGGAAGTTGTTATAGCGCAAACCGTCCCCGGCAAGCTTGTCAATGAAGTCACCGGGAGTCGATCTCCGGGCTGATTGTCTAACGCGTGAACCTTGCGATATTCTCAATTTTCTCCATAAATCAGAGTCGAGACAAAGTCTGCTTCTTCGGAATCAAAGTCTATAAAACTCATAAAATCTAGTTTATTAGTTTTGGGTTCATGCTTTTTCAATAAAACCTAATTACATTTAAAATTCGGATTGACATTCCGAATATTCAATGTATACTACCAGTATGATCGGTCGTCCCAGTTACATCGAAAGACTTTCGACAGCACTTCGCCGCTCGCCCACTACCGCTATTCTCGGCCCCCGACAATGCGGCAAGACAACTTTGGCCCGGTTGGTTCAAAGCGGCAAAAGAGCTGAATATTTTGATCTTGAATCACAGCCTGATTTACAACGCTTGCAAAATCCTGAACTGGTCCTTGGATCCTTAGAAGGAATCGTTATCCTTGACGAAATCCAAAGAATGCCGACCCTGTTCAGCACATTGCGTGTCCTTGTCGATCGGCCGCAAAATTCAGCCCGCTTTCTAATTTTAGGAAGCGCCTCACCCGATCTTGTAAAAAACGTTTCTGAAACACTTGCCGGCCGCGTTGAATTCATTGAGCTATCCGGATTCGATATCAGTGAAACCGGCGCAGATTCATGTCAGCCCCTATGGCTCCGCGGCGGGTTTCCCCGTTCCTTCCTGGCCGCATCGGATGATGATAGTCTGGCCTGGCGCGAAGGCTTCATACAGACCTTCCTTGAGCGAGACATTCCACAGCTGGGTATCACCATACCATCAGCTGCCATGCGCCGCTTCTGGACCATGCTGGCCCATTATCATGGACAGCTTTGGAATGCCTCCGAATTCGCCCGCTCCATGGGCCTGACAGACAAAACCGTGCGTTCATACCTTGATATCCTGTCAGGAACCTTCATGGTGCGGCAGCTTCAGCCATGGTATGAAAACATCGGTAAACGCCAGGTCAAATCGCCCAAAATATACCTGACGGATTCCGGGATTCTTCACGCTTTGCTCAATATCATTGATAGCCACAGCCTTTTCGGACATCCACGTGTCGGCGCCTCATGGGAAGGATTCGCCCTCCACCAATTCATGCAAATCGTGAGACCTTCCCAGGTATATTTCTGGTCCACCTATAGCGGTAGCGAACTGGATCTTTTTTTTCTCCATCAGGGACAGCGCTACGGTATAGAGTTTAAGTTCAACGAGGCCCCCAAGGTTACCAAATCCATGCGTATCGCAGTAAAGGATCTCGCCCTTCGACATCTGTGGGTCATCTATCCCGGTCAACACAGCTACCCGGTTGATGAACAGATTTCCGTCTGGCCGCTTCCGCTGATTTCTGAATTACAGTCTAAGCTCACCTGAATTCTGGCAGTCCTTTTTTTGGCCTTTCGTTGCGCCGTAGTCCCGCTGCAAGCGGGATCGCGTGAGGTCTTTTTTTAATTTTTATTTGTCGAGTTTGTTGAATTTAGCTCCTTTCAAGGACATGTCCGCAATGAGTCCCTTGACATCGAAAACAAACGCCACAATAGGCTCTTTTCCCATGGATGTAACCGCACTCTCACCGGCACCCAGGGTAACCAGCGCAACGTTGCCGTCAACACCGGCTTCCCATCCCTTGCTGCTGCGAAATTTTTTCAGGGCATCAGACGTCATGAAGGCGATGATGACGTCTTTGGCCTGGCCCCCGATCTGAAATCCAACTGAGCCGGATATCATACTGTAATATTCAACTGTTTTACCGCCAATTCGCATGACCCCCTGGCCGTATTCGCCGCCAACAATCAAAGCGCCTTTTTTAACGTTGGGCAATACGAGCATACCTTTGGCCTGCCGAACAACCTCTTTGGCATCCTTAACCTGTTTGTAAAACCGATCCATAGCAGCATCGGCGCTGGCATCGATTTCTTTGGCAGTGCCCCCAAATGATTGACCCGCGAATAAAAGTCCCCCAAAAATTACCATACAGACAGCTATAAATATAAATTTTGGGAATTTAACTGTTTTACTCATTGGTTTCAATTTCATAGTCGTTCTCCTTTCTTTGAAGTGATGGTCGGTGATTTTTTCAATCCTCTCCATAAATCAGGATCGCGAGAAAGTCAGCTTCTTCGGAATCAAAGTTTGCTAGACTAATATAATTAAGTTTATAAAGGTCGGGCACGACAAGCTCACGGTATTCCACGCGAAAATCGTCTTGGATTTTATTAATTTCTCTGACCCGGGTCGGGTGAAATGCATTCATTCGAGATCCTTGCTTATGTGGCTGATTAAACATAACGCCATCGATAATGTGAAAAATACCGTGTTCATCAAGGATAGATTTCATCTTTCTGATAACTTCGGTAGAAGCCCGGGTGTTAATGTTGCCGATTTCGATACAGCCGTTATCCATGACGGCAATACCTCCTAACATTTACGTGCCGCCTTCTTTTTATTCGGCAGCACAAAATCGGTTTCAGCGTCAATCCGATTGGCAGGCGATTTTTCTTTAACCAGGCGGCGCAGCCGCTTAACATAAATTCGCGCAGCGGATTTATTTGGGGAACAGAAACTGAATCGTAAACCCCCACTGCCAATCCGGCGCATTATCGGGTTTTTCGACATTGTAGTAGGCTTCTGTTCTGGCATTCATTGCCTGGTCTCCGATTTTAAACAGTTTGCCGACCCCACCGCCCAGCGGCACCGTCCATTTATCGCCTGAATCAGCCTCCCAGTTGGCGGTGATGATGATGTCCGTAATCAAATACCAGCCATTGGGGAGGTTATAGTTCACAAACGGTTCAAACAATGATTGGCTGACATTGCCGCGATCGGAATCGCCGGCAAACGACCCCAGATGCCTGGCGAGCATGCCGAAGGTCCCCCATTTGGGCTGGAAGAGGACCACACCCGTAGGTCCGGCGCTCCATTTTTCGCTGCCCAGTTCCTTGTCGCTTGCAGAAGGCACGGTAATGGACGGGCCGATGCCCCAGATGGCGCCTTTCGGCTTGGCAGGGGATAAAAATAGCGAATAGTTGATGTCGCCGAGACCTGTGGCACCATCTCCTGGAATAGGGTTCGGTATTGACGGCAAACCCGACACTTCGCCGGGGCTGTCGATAAGGGGAACAATGAGACGATTGATCAGGTTCCAATCCCCGACGGTAATAGGGATGACCGGCTGGATATTCAGGAAAGAGGCCGCGCCGTTGGATGCACCGTAATCGAAATTGAACTTGAACGGCAGGCTGTACATGGCCCCCACCGGATTTTGGACGGCGGCTCTCAGGTCCCCACCGCCCTGGGATTGTTTGGCCTCATCCTGGGCAATAGCCTGGCCACCGCTAAATGCTATTATGGCAGCGATTATTATAAGGGTAAAACGCATATAACCTCCTTTGATCAAAACCTAAATTGAGTGTGGTTCCATCCTCTTCATCCGCACTCGGCTTAAAGTGCTGAGTATCCGCAGGTCTTCCAAAAAGCTCCGAGTAGCGCTTTAATCCCGCTCCGACAACTCCAGCGATGCCAGGGCCTGAATAATTTCTTCCTGGAGATCTCGAATAAGGGTACGGTACTCAATGACCCTGTTTTCGGCTTCAGGATCTTTTGACTTGGCCCAGTATTCCAATGCACTGACACAGGCATCGTGGTCTTCGCACATGGCATGAAATTCGGAATTTTGCGCCGCAAGGAGATCTATGGCGTGTTTTTGGTCAGAAAATATATCCCGAATGTGACGTCCACGATTATTCACGTTTTATCCAGCATGCGAGGTTTTGAGATCAATAATGTTGTAAATAAGACAGATATTTGGTAATAAAAGGGTGTCAACGAATGTCGGGGACAGGCTAAACCTTATTTATGGATCTGAAAAGGTAAGTTACCGTTACGTACATGTAGCACCTGAATCTTTCATGAAAATTAATGAGATGTTTAAATGATAAATAGTTAATTGCAGGGTGGAAAAATTAAAAACTTATGGCGACAGATAATAAACCCACGCCCGAGGCCATCCAGGTCCAGCTGAAAACAATCCTTGAGAGTGCCGAATTCAGGGCATCAGACAAGCAGCGGAAATTTCTGAGCTTCGTTGTTGATGAGACCCTGGAAGGCCGGGCTTCGCAGATCAAGGGCTATACAGTCGCAGTGTCTGTATATGGAAGGAATGAAAAGTTTGATCCCCAGGTGGATCCCATCGTTCGAGTTGAAGCCGGCAGGCTTAGGCGTGCCCTGGAGCATTATTATCTGACCGCCGGTAAAAATGATCCTGTGCAGATTAAAATTCCGAAAGGTAGTTACGTACCTGCCCTCCACATGATTCGAATAGCACCGTCCGGAGACCAAACGGATACATCAGAGTGTGAAGAGGACGCGGCGCTAAACGGGGAACCATCCATAGCCGTCATGCCACTGATCAACCTGACCGGTGACGGGGACCAGGAATACTTTGCCGATGGTTTGACCGAAGAATTAACTGCTGAACTTGCGCGCTACCAGGACTTTCAGGTGATTGCTTCTCAGTCAACCATGCGGTTTAAGGGGCAGACGGTTGATCCAAAAAAAATTGGCAGAGACCTCTGCGTGCGGTTTCTTCTGACAGGAAGTGTCCGCATGGATTTGAAGACGGTCAAGGTTGCCATTCGATTACTTGACACATCCACCGCCGAGGAGATCTGGGGAGATAGCTATAAACGTGATCAGAAGCCGGCCGATTTGATTGCCGTACAGGAGGAAATTGCCCAAAGGGTTGTCGGCTTAATTGCCGATCAGTATGGTTTGATAAAAAGGCGACTGTCAAAGGAATCCCGCAGGAAAGCGCCGGCAGATCTGAAGGCCTATGATGCCATCCTTCGCTTCTACCACTACGAGTCCGAATTGACCCCTGGGGCATTCAAAAATGCCCTGAAAGCCCTTGAACAGGCAATCGAGATAGACCCGGAATATGGACTGGCCTGGGCCATGCTCGGCCATTTGCATGCCGATAATCACGCCCTGGGGTTTTGTGAGATTGATGCGTCGTTGGAAAAAGCCCTGGTTTTTGCCCGGAAGGGAGTGGCATTGGCACCGCAGAATCAGTTTGCCCGGGATGCCCTCACCCTCGTAAATTTTCACAGGGGCGACAAGGATTTTTTTCTGAAGCACGCTGCCGAAACCATCGCACTCAATCCCAACTCTCCCTACATTGTAGGTGTTGCCGGCTGGCACATGATGCTGTATGGAGAATGGGAACGTGGACGCGCTCTGCTGAAAAAAGGGATGAAACTCAATCCTTATCATCCAACCTGGTTCCATCTTGCGCCATTCATGGACTATTATCACCACAGCGAGTATGAGAATGCTTACACCGAAGCGCTGAATTTCAACTTTCCTGAATTGTACCTGGATCCAATGATGCGCGCTGCCGCTCTCGGCCAGCTGGAAAGACAGAAGAAAGCCAAGACGGCCCTCAGCCAACTGCTTAAGCTGGAGCCCAATTTTGCAACTCGCGGGCGATTACTGATCGGCCGCTATGTAAAGGTCGAAGAAATAATCGATGCGATCTTCGAAGGACTGCAGAAAGCGGGCCTGGTTGATATCAAGTGACTCTAACGGGGTGGCAGGAGAAAGCTAAGATTCGGGTACAGAGGGCCCGGCTCTGGTCCACCCCGAGGGGGTGGGGTGGAAACTATTACCCGCCGTGTTCAGGTTGCCGAGTATGGACATCGTCCTCGTCGTCGTACTCGTCCTTCGTCACTTAAGAAATTCCGATTTCGAGGACGAGCACGAGGACGAGTACGAAAAGAAAGGGAGGACCCGGTTTTAGATTTTGGATTCACTGGAAACAACTATTCCCCCTTCGTGACAGCTTAGTGGCAAAGATCGTGATCAATCCGCCGAGCATCACATAGCCAAGGATAACTTCAATCGTAACACACATTGCGGCTGTTGTCGTTTTCGGAATTATATCGCCAAAAGGAAAGATTGGCCTCTTTCAGATCGGCCTCCGCCAGGTTGGCATTTTTAAGATTCATATGCATGAGCTTGGCGTTATTGAGATCGATTAAAACATCAGGGTTTTCTTCACGCCATTTATTCCAGATTTCCACGCCTTGAGACAGGATTGCGATCTGGTTGTTGTCGGCCATAATATCGACTCCGGGCATTCATCTTTTATTTCGATTCTATCTAAATCAAGTTGTGGTATTTATTTAGAAAGGAAACCCAGTCGTCAATCCCAGGCCGAAATAGTCCTTCCCAAAAGTTACATCCACCCCACCGCCGCTTAGGTCGAACAATCCTAAAATGGGATATTTTTCCTTACTGCTCAGGGCGATCCCGAATTTATAGAGTCTTTGAACGCTTTTATTTTCTTTTTTAGCCCTTTCAAAATCCAGGTCGTTTATAAAATCGGTATAGACAAAAAAGAGGTTTATATCAGACTTGCGATCCAGCACGGTGATACTGGTCGGCCAGCGGGAGTTGAGGCCGATCTCAAACATGGAAAAGCCGCTGTCGCTGCCGCCCCCTGACTGGTTTTGAGCGGCCCAGGTGAACGCGGTGCCAAAATCCAGCTCGCTGCCATTAAGATCAAAAGTTGCCAGGCTTTTGATACCGGCGCCATAGATCCAGGCAATATCACTTCCTGAAAAATCCTTGCCGAAGCCGAATTGCCCGAACGGTTTCAGCCACCAGTTTTCCAGTAACGGGTACACAAACTGTGCCCCCGGCACAAAGGTGATCGTTGCCTGGTTGTCCTGTCCGTCGGTGTAGTCGTGAAAACCAATGGTGGCCGGAAGCAACAGCTCCAACCCCCAATTATCACTGTCGGCTTCTCGCAGAGTGTAAGAAAACGGCGCTCGCAGCAAATACGTCGTGCGATCGCCGATTTTGTAGAAGCCGCTGCCGATCCAGCTGGAATAGGCATAATTAATGGTGTCTTCCGACTCATCTGCAGCCCATGCAAGCTGTTTTCCAGGGCAGGAACAGGTATAAGGCCGTAGCAAAAATGACCGGGAGTATGGTTAACAATACATTTACCGGGCATCTTCTCAAATTTCCCATGGGATCACCTTTTTAAAATTGGCAATTCAAGTTTTGAACCCTTTTACATGTTTTTAATTCACAAATCAAGCTTAGGGCCTCTTTATCAAGGAACGAATCGTAAACACAGGGCGAAATTCCTTTAAAATCGGGAAAACAGAATTTAAATAATTTTGAGCATAAGATCATAAAATTCATTGACAGTTTGTTAAAAGGGACATATATTATGATCAAATGATCATAATAGGAGAACAAATTTAATGCCGCGACCCAAGAAGCCAAGGTTTGTATCCGGATATCCAACACTTACAGCGTTTATCCCCCAGGGGGTTCCAATATCCGGTGAAGTCCAGCTATCGATCGAGGAACTGGAAGCGGTCCGTCTGAGCGATTTTGAAGGTCTGGATCAGGAAGCCGCCGCCAATTTAATGGAGGTATCTCGTCAAACCTACGGTAGAATTCTGGCCCAGGCACGCCACTATATATCCGAAGCTTTGATAACCGGCAAAGCGCTGAGAATTGAAGGCGGTGACTACCAATTTCGAGGCATGGGCATGCGTCGCCGCCGGGGCGGCGGCAGGGGCGGGCGGGGACAGGGCAAAGGTCGCGGTAGACAGTCTTAACCAGTCAACGATTTTAAAATAACGACACGGAAGGAGGTGAACAATATGCCACAGGGAGATAGAACAGGCCCGCAGGGCCAGGGCCCGAAAACAGGACGCGCCATGGGAAAATGCGGTCCTAAAGGCAAAACCCCAGCACCACAGGGACAAGGCGGTGCGGCAACAGGCCAGGGTCAGGGACGGGGAGCCGGCAGAGGTGCCGGCCGCGGCCAAGGCCAGGGAGCAGGTCGGGGCGCCGGTCGCGGTGGCGGCCAAGGTAGCGGTAAAGGCCGCCGCAGGTGATATTGACAAATCAACTAATCAACGCCAATGAAGGAGGTGATAATATGCCGGATTTGATCAAACAGGACCCATGGGAGGTGGACCCATGACCGGAGGAGCAAGGGCCGTTGCAACCCGGCGACAGCTGGAAATATTCCTGCTAATGCGGGAGGTTACGGCTATGGCCGTGGTCTGGGACTCAAGGCGCGGTTTCAGAGGCGGATACGGTCCCGCTACAGGACGGGGTCGCGGTTTTGGCAGAGGTTACGAGTGGTATCCGCCCGCTGCCGGTCCGGCCTATTCCATGGGCGCAGCCGGTGAGATGGACATGTTAAAGGCTGAAGCCGATTACATGAAAAAATCATTGGAGGCGATCAACAAACGGATTGATGAATTGAGTAAAAAAACTGACGAAGCGTCTTAAATAGTCCGCAGCTTGGGGAGGCTGCATGATGCTCAATGAATTAAGGGGTGGTAATTGGACTGCCCCTTAATTTTTTTAATATTTTTACTTTTTTCTGAAATTTGATTTATATCAATTACATCCGGATCCCACTAAAGTAAAAAATCATTTCTTTAGGAAATCTGCGTCCCGTATTTATAATCTTTAATCATCTCATGAAAATAACCTAAAAGAAGGAGGACTATCATGTTTTGTTTTCAGTGTCAGGAAACAGCCAAGAACGCTGGCTGCACGGTTAAAGGCGTTTGCGGAAAACCGGAAGATACCGCCAATCTTCAGGACTTGTTGATCTATGCCTTGCGAGGAATCGCCGTTTACGACGAGAAGGCGAACGAACTCGGGATTTCAAATCGAGAAAACGGGTTGTTTGTGGCCCAGGCCCTTTTTGCCACTATTACCAATGCCAACTTTGACAATGACCGCATTATCGAACTGATCAAAGAGGCCTTAGACCGCAAAAAAACCCTAAAAGAAAAATTCCTGGCGGCCTACAAAGAGAAAAACGGCCGGGATTTCGATGAACCATTACACCATTCCGCCACCTGGTTTTCCGATGATGCGGCTGAGTTTGATCAAAAAGCCAAATCGGTCGGCGTGCTTGCCACCGAAAATGAAGATGTGCGTTCCTTAAGAGAGCTTTTAATCATCGGGCTGAAGGGAATCGCCGCCTATGCGGACCATGCCGCCGTTCTGGGATTTGAAAAAGAAGATATCTACGATTTTCTAACGGAAGCCCTGGCGTCCACCACCAAAGACCTGTCCGTAGATGAAATGATCGGCCTGGTGATGAAAGCCGGTGAGGTTGCGGTCACCACCATGGCCACCCTGGATGAGGCCAACACGTCCGCCTACGGCAATCCTGAAATCACCGAGGTGAACATCGGCGTCGGCAGCAACCCGGGAATATTAATCAGCGGCCACGACCTCAAGGACATGGAAGAACTTCTCAAACAGACCGAAGGCACCGGCGTGGATGTATACACCCACGGCGAAATGCTGCCTGCCAACTACTACCCGGCCTTCAAAAAATATGACCACTTCGTGGGCAATTACGGCGGATCCTGGTGGAACCAGAATAAGGAGTTTGAATCCTTCAATGGTCCGATTTTAATGACCACCAACTGTGTTGTTCCATTAAAAAAGAACAACACCTACCTGGACCGGCTTTTCACGACCGGTATGGCCGGCTACCCCGGGGCTGTGCATATTCCGGACAGACCGGAAGGCGGCACCAAGGATTTTTCGGCAATTATCGAATTGGCCAAAAAATGCAGCCCGCCTGAGGAAATTGAAACCGGTAAAATCGTCGGCGGTTTTGCCCACAATCAGGTGCTGGCCCTGGCCGACAAAGTGGTGGATGCCGTAAAATCCGGGGCCATCAAACGCTTTGTGGTCATGGCCGGTTGTGACGGGCGTCAAAAATCGAGAACCTATTTTACCGAGGTGGCCGAAGCCCTTCCCAAAGATACCGTCATTTTAACGGCCGGTTGCGCCAAGTACCGCTACAACAAGCTGGATCTGGGCGATATCGGTGGTATCCCGCGTATTCTGGATGCCGGCCAATGCAACGATTCCTATTCGCTGGCAGTCATCGCTCTGAAATTAAAGGAAGTCTTTGAGCTTGACGACATTAACGACCTGCCGATTTCCTATGATATCGGATGGTATGAACAAAAAGCCGTGGCAGTTCTACTGGCATTGCTCTTTCTGGGGGTCAAGGGCATCCGGCTGGGACCCACCCTGCCGGCATTTCTGTCACCGACCGTGGCCAAAGTACTGGTAGAAAAATTTGGTATCAAACCCATCGGTGAGGTGCAGGCGGACGTAGAGGCGATGATGGCCGCAGCCTGATTCCAGCCCGGCCAATCTAACTGAACAAAAGCAGTGTATAAAATAAATCGCCTTTGGCCCGTCCCCAGGGGACGGGCTGCCTAATTTCAAGCGGCAGGTCCGATATCTCAATCTGATCCCGGCTGCACAGGACGAATGGGCTTTAAGGGACGATGGCAAAATTTAGGTTTGAAACCTTTTTTAATGGAATTGATCGACACGCTTCTGGATCAATTCGACTTTTTCTGCAGGAATCGGAACCGGTTGGTGATCCTGTAACACCTGCTGAAGTTTCTTTTTAGCCCGCTCCAACAGACTGGTGCTGCCGGAGACCTCCCATTTTTCAAACCCCATGCGGTTGATCAACTTGGGCCGCCACTGGGTTGACTGCAAATGTTCCAGGGTGTGCCGGTGAACCAGAAAATTTCCGTCTGACCCCACTTCCCGAATCACATCCAATGCCAGCGTGTCTTCATTTACCGGTATTCCCCGGTATAGCCGACGCACCTGATCGATCACTTCATTCAGGATAATAATCATATCCAGGCTGCCGGTGCGGCCAAAATCCAGGTAGCCCACATCGTGATTTAAATTGGAGCCTGCCATTTCGGCGATAAAGGTTTCCAGCCCGGCTTCAAAGGTGGCCTGCTCATCGGGGATCTGGGAGTCTGTTGTGCCGGCATAACCCCAGTTGGGGAGATTGTAAAAATGACTCATCTCAATAATGGCGATATAGGACAACAGGTATTCGGGGGCATTGTAGGAGCACTGGGCCGTGGCCATATCCAGCACCGCCGGGCCCATGCCCATAATAAAAGGGGCGCCCGGGGTCTTCAGCTGGTGAATCACCAGCCCGCAAAAACACTCCGCCAGGCCCTGGGCTACATGCCCGGCAATGGTCATGGGAGCTGTGGACCCGGCAATGGGTGCCGGGGAGTAAATAACGGGCATGGATTTTTCGGCACAAAACAGAAGTTTGTCCACACTTTCAACCGCATGCTGCAGGGGGCTGACCGGCTCGCCGTAATAGATGGCATAAGGTTTGGCCCGCAATTCCTCTTCGCCGTTTCGCAGGATCCGGCCGATCTCCCACATTTCGCCAAGATCACTGCGGTCAACCGCCGTACAGACGATGGGTTTGACGGAGTTTGCCGACATGGCCTGGAAGCTATGCAAATAAGCCTGGGGCGCCGTAATGTCGGATGGATGGGCAAAGGACATGATAAAATCCAGGTTGGGCATGGCATCAGCCACCCGAGCTGCCCGGGCAACATCATCGAGAACACAGGGGTGCCGCTGCATGGTCTGCGATTCCAGTGAATATATAAGATCGGACCCGGTACCGAAATAAGAGCGATGTCCCCCGAGGTCCATGACGTGGTTGGCTTCACGATCGTAAATGGCGATGTTGTCAGGCGCGCTGTCAATGGACTTGAGCACCAGTTCTTCCGCTATTTTTACCATGCCGTCATTCTGGACGGAGCAGCCGGCATCGTTCAACAGTTTCAGTGCCTCGTCGTGATGGACTTTCATGCCGATCTCACTCAGAATCTTGAGAACTGCCCGGTGAATTTTTTCTCTATCTTCCTGAGCAAGGAAGGACAAATTGGGTCTGAAAGCTATTTCATCCACAGGTGCCATGGGGTTCCCTTTCTGTTATAGGCAGCTCAATCGATAGTTTTCGGTATCCGTGCTGCCGCTGGCATATAAAGCGGCCAGTCTAATTTTACACTAAACCATGTCCCTGGCTGGTTACATATGCCAGATTTATTAAAAGAGGAACATCGAACATCGAACGTCCAACATCGAATAAGGTATTCTATCGATCTAAGATAAAAATGGAAGATCACTCGGCGCACAAACGCTGGCCCTGCGGGAACGACATTGCTGCACATGCGAATCTACCCTTTGAAATTCTGCGGCCAGCTTGTTATAAAATCGATAAAGCGTAGCGTCATCATTATTCGATGTTCGATGTTGGGCGTTCAATGTTCGACGTTCAATCCGTCATTTTCTCCGATCCGGTGGAATTTCGTATGAGAGATTTAGAGGTTAAGAAGTTTCCGCTGTTAGGCTGTTATAAAAGCTAACCCTGAACGGTGAGTCCTGAACCTTTCGACAGCTGATCTAAAAGACCTAACTGCTCCAGTTTTTCTTCCGTGGGCCGCCCGCATTCATCCCAGCCCATGGCGGCATAAAATTCCCGTATCATGGGTTCCATCCATTCCTTGGGTTTGGATGGCTGCTGTCCGGTATTATATTCTTTTTCAAAAAACATATCCGGCAGGCGATCGTCCGCCTCTGTCGTGCCAAATCGCCGATTAAGCAGTCTTTCCAGGTTGAGAATTCTTTCCCCGGCGTAAAACAGATCCCCAACGCTGACCGCTTGATCTGCCAATTCCGACACCAATTCGGCTTCAGCGACCAGGTCGTAGTTGCAGATAAGGCACAATGCCGGCACCTTGCAAAGACCCAGACAGTCCATAACCATGCCGACAATCATGCACTGCCTGACCAGCGCGGCCTTCCCCTGAATGGAATTGAGATCGATGGTTTTCGGAAGCCCGAACTCTTCAATTTTTTTATCCGGCATCCATTTATACTCCAACGTAGCGTAGACATCACTAAAATCAGCGCCCCGGTTGGAAACTGTATATCCCAGGGCAGTGCCCATGATGTTCGTAGGATGATAACCGGCGATTTCAAGTCCTTTGATGTGGGGAGCATAGTTTTCGGCACCACGGCCGATAACCCGTGCTGCCCGGCGAACACCTTTGGCAAGAATGCCTCCCAACCCCTCGCCGTCCGCCATTTGTTTGATCAAAATCTCCATGGCCTCGCCGTTACCCCAGGAAAGGTCCAGGCCGCCCGTATCCTCCCGGCTCAGGATTCCGCGATCAAAAAGGTCCATGGCAAAGGCGATGGCGCCTCCGGCGGAAATGCTGTCCATGCCCAGACGGGTACACAGGTTGTCCAGGTAAACCAGGGTGTCCAGATCGGTCAAACCGCATCGGGCCCCTATCGACAACATGGGCTCAAACTCGGGTCTGACCGCTTTTCTGCCCTTCAATTTTCCTTTATCAAATTTCAGCTCAGCCTTACAGCGCACGGGGCAGCGGTGGCAGCCACGCGTGCGGGTGATGTTTTTTTCCAGGTTTTTACCGTCGATTTTATCGGCCTCACCAAATGTATTCTCCCTGAAATTGCGTGTTGCCAGTATCCCGAGATCGTCGGCCCAGGTGACATAACCGGCACCACCGTGTTTTTTAACATCCTTATAGTGCGGGGAATTTTTCATCTGCCAAATGTAGCGTTTAATGGCTTCGTGCCCGTTTTCACTGGTCCGGAACAGGGTTTTATTTTCCGGCTCGTTGACCACAATGGCCTTGAGATTTTTAGAACCCATGACAGTTCCCATGCCCGTGCGACCGGCGGCATGGTCCCGATCCGTCATGATGCAGCCAAACAATGTGCCGTTTTCAGCGGCCGGGCCGATGGTCATTATTTCCAGTTTCTCACTGCCCAGTTTGGTTTTGAGGTAGTCATCAGTCTGCCAGGTATCCAAGCCCCAGATGGATTTTGCGTTGCGAATTTCAATTTTGTCGCCGTCAATCCAGAGATATACGGGTTCGGGTGACTTGCCGCGAATGATCAGGCTTTGAATATCACAGGATCGGAGTCGGGCCCCGAAATTGCCACCGACATTGGAACTTCCCAAAAGGCCGGTCAGGGGTGAGCGGGCATTGATGTGAAGCCTGGCCGAGGCCGGAGCAGCCGTGCCGGTGAGTAATCCACAGGAAAAAAGAAGAATGTTTTCAGGTCCCATGGGATCTGCGTCAGAGGGTGTATTCTTGTAAAGATAATGAACGTTGAAACCACGGCCACTGAGATACTTCCATATGAGATCATCTGGATAGGGTTGAAATTTCCACCTTCCCGCACTTAAATCAATTTCAAGAATTCGTCCTGCAAACGCCATCGTATCAGCTTGCCTTTTCAGGAGTGCTTTTGCCTGATTAAATATTATAGCGCTTTTCGAAAATAAGTTTCGAAATACGGCTACGTTTTTTTTACAGCCTCAATTGAAAGTTTTGAGTATAGGGAACCGGGTATGCAGTGTCAAGGAGGGATCTATCATTAGACCGGCGAAGGCAACTTAAATAGATAAACCTTGGTGCTTGCGTTTTGGAATTTCAGAAAATAGCAAAACGGCTAAATTTTGCTAAGACAGCCGGCTAATGAACGAATCCGCTAAATCCACTTAATTTAGTAATCCAACACTTTTTTCCACCGCTGCCAGAATCTTCCCACTGCGAATCAGATCTTTCATGGCCTCGATATCATTAGATAAAATGCGGTCTTTTTCCAGGGGTGCGATCGTCTTGCGAATAACCTGGTAGGCTTTCAGGGTGCCTTCACCGGGCTTGAGATTGGTAAAAAGATCCAGGGCCTGGGCGGCACATAGTAGCTCAATGGCGATCACATTTTCCGTATTCATGATGATTTCACGACATTGGCGAGCGGCGATAGTCCCCATGGAGACATGATCCTCCTTGTTGGCCGAGGTGGGAATGGAGTCCACGCTGGCGGGATGGCAGAGCACTTTATTTTCCGACACGAGGGAAGCCGCCGTGTACTGGGCGATCATAAAACCAGAGTTAAGGCCACCGTCTTTGACCAAAAAGGCCGGCAGTCCGCTCAGTTTTGGATTCACCAGCCGTTCAATCCGTCGCTCTGAAATATTGGCCAGCTCGGCAACGGCCATACTGAGAAAATCCAGGGCCAGAGCTACCGGTTGCCCGTGAAAATTGCCGCCCACCAAAAAGTCCTGCGATTCGGAGAATATAAGTGGATTGTTGGTCGATGAATTCATTTCCGTTTCTATCACCTGCCGGCAATAGCCAATGGCATCTTTGGTTGCTCCGTGCACCTGGGGCGAACAGCGCAGGGTGTAGGCATCCTGAACGCGGGAGCAGTCCTTGTGGGAGGTAATGATTTCACTATTCTGGATAATCCGCTCCATATTGTCGGCAGCAGACGCCTGGCCAGGATGGGGCCTGATTTGATGAATTCTTTTATTAAACTCGGTGCGGCTTCCCATAAGCACTTCGAGGCTCATGGCCGCCGCAATGTCGGTCATCTTGGAAAGTGTAATGGCGCTATCAACGGCAAGGGCCCCGATCGCGGTCATTACCTGGGTGCCGTTGACCAGGGCCAGTCCCTCACCGGACTTCAACCGAATGGGCTTCAAGCCGCACTTGCTGAGTGCCTGGCTGCCGGAAATTCTCTGTCCTTTAAAAAACGCTTCCCCCAGACCAACTAACACCAGCGCCAGATGAGCCAGCGGCGCCAGGTCCCCGCTTGCCCCGACAGACCCTTTTTGGGGAATTACCGGACATACGCCCCAGTTGAGCAAGGCCAGCAGGTGCTCGACGGTCTCAAGCCGGATGCCGGAATGCCCCCGGGCAAGATCTTTGATCCGCAGGGCCATCGTGGCCCGCACCGTCTCTATATCCAAAGGGTCCCCAACACCGGCGGCGTGACTCATAAGTATATTTTCCTGCAACCGTCGGGTATCCTTCTTGGAAATGGCCACATCGCTCAAGGCGCCAAAACCCGTGGTAATGCCATAGATGGTTTTCTCGTCTTCGACCCATTTTTCAACCAGCCGGCGGGTGTCACGAATTCTTTTTTCGGTGCCGGCAGTCAATTTGGCCCGGGCCCCGTCCCTGGCAATGGCCGTCAAATCGGCCAGAGTCATGCCGTCAAAACCAAGAGAGATTGCTTTCATTGATTTTTTTGCCTCATATTTGAATGTTTATAATGCCAGAATAATACCTCAGTTGAGTTAAAACCAATAGGGAGTTATCTGTTATTCGTTATCAGCTGATCGTTGAAAAGGAATGGCATCTATCTTAATCATCTGCGCCCGGCACTCACCATTCGGGCCAGCGATCGTGCCATGTTGTCAAGAAAGGTTTCATCCGGAATCGAAACGGTCATCTTGAGACTGCCGTCTTCCTCCTTTTCCATACAATCGCTCAACTTGGCCTTAAATGCACCTGCCAGTTGTGCGACCTCCCCGGCTTCGTCCCCACCGGAAAACATTTCACCGATAAATGCAAAAGCCGCCCCAAGCAGCTGACCGCCGGCGGTGGCGATCTTTTCTTTCTTTGCCAGAGCTTGCGCTTCTTGTTCAACCCGTTCTTTCATGCTTTCATCTTCGGCGGCATCGGGTTTCTCGCCCAGCAGGATTTCCAGCCGTCGCTTTAGCTCTTCCATGCCAGCTGCCATGTCGACATCGTCAGCATCGGCTTCAGGATCGAGCACTGCCAGCGCGAGTTCATGCTTAGCCGAAAGGGTAGCCAAAAGATTTTCTTCCAGGGTGTCTTTTGTCACCAGCAAAAATACCTGAACCGGCTTTTTTTGGCCCATACGATGGGCACGGCTGATACGCTGTTCCAGTACGGCCGGGTTCCAGGGAAGATCAACATTGATGATGGTGTTGGCCGCCTGAAGATTCAGACCGGTGGAGCCTGCATTGGTGGTAATAAAAAGTTTGCAGCCCGGATCATTCTGAAACTGATGAATGCGTCCCTGCCTTTTTTTCTGAGGCACCGAACCGTCCAGTCTGACAAAATTCAGCTTTTGTTCTTCCAGCAGCGGCTCGATCAGATTCAGCATGGTCGTCCATTCGGAAAACAAGACGATTTTGCGGTCCTCTTCGGCCCCGAGTTGGTCCAGCAATTGTCTGAGTTCATTCAGCTTGCTGGAATATCCCGGCGGCTGTTTATCCACCAGAAAAGTGCTGTTAGCACACATTCGGCACATCAGGAGCGCTTTTTGAAGCCTGAGCAAATCCATTTCCGTCAGATATTTTTTATTTATAATGGTCTGAATGATCTGGCGGTGGCCTTTTTGCAGATCAAGCTGCTCTTCGGTAGGTGGAATTCTCAAAATCCGGGTGGTTCGTGGGGGTAGCTGGTTGACAACTCCTTTGCGGGTACGGCGCAACAAAAATGGTTTGAGTTTTGACCGCAATTCGTCAAGGTTCTTGTAACCCAGCAGTTTTCCTTTTTCATCGACCACCTTATGTCGGTTGAAAAATCGAAAGGCCGGTCCCAGCCGTCGATCGTCGATGAATTCCACCACCGAAAACAGTTCATCGATCCGATTTTCAAGGGGCGTTCCCGACAGCACAAGGGCAAATGGTGATTTCAGAGATTTGATAATCCGACTCGTTTTGGCCTCCCAATTTTTGATACGCTGCCCCTCATCGAGGATAATCAGGTCCCATTTTACCCGCTCGATGGATAAAAAATCTCGCAGCACCTGTTCGTAGTTGCATATGGTAAAAAAACTGTCACTGTCATACTGCGCCGGACGCTCTTTGGCGCTGCCCAAAACAAGCCGGCAGCTGCGGGAGGTGAACCGCTTAATCTCAATACGCCATTGCGATTTCAGGGAAGCCGGACAGATCACCAGCACCTTGGAGACCGGAGTATGGCGTGACAGTAGTTCGGCCACACCGATTCCTTGGATGGTTTTACCCAGCCCCATATCGTCGGCCAGAACCGCCCTGCCGACCCCTGCGCTGAATGCAATCCCGTCCAATTGGTAGGGAAACAATTCGGCATTTAGCAAACCCTTGCGCAGCGGGTGATTTTGTAGGTTTTGGCGGATCTCGGCCACGGTTTTGCTCATGCGTTCCTGGAAAAGCTTTTGATTGATGTATTCTTCGGCGTCCGGATAAATAGTTATCTCGACACCGAGGCTTTCCACTTGCCGAATGCACCGCAATAGGGATTTTATATTTTGGATGGCTTTATCTTTAAAGGGTTTGAGATGCTTTAAAATTAACGGGGTAAGATTATCGGGAATCAGCAGGCGGAGTTGCAGCTGCCAGCCGTAGCGCAGGTAAACACCAATCTTTTTAATTTCGGGCGGGGTTTCTTTGACGGCTTTGCTGAATTTTTTCCTACCCCTCTCCAGGGCATAAATGACGTGTTTGCAGGTGCCGAGCGTGTTTTTACGAAAATCCGGGCACGAGCAATATGATTCGCCCAACTCCCAGCCGTGCAAGGCGATTCGATAACTTTTGCCGGAAACGTGACTGGTAATGATATAATCGGTCCATAATTCATGCGGGTTCATGGACTTTAAACGCATTTTTTCCTTCTGCGATCTTTCCTTGCGGTCGGAAATCGCCTGATTGATAAGGGCTTCCTCACTCAAACTCTCCATGGGAATTCTTTCAGGCGGTGGTGCCGAAAGCCCCAGAGAAAGTTTTTCCTCAAGGACTAACGAAAGGGCTGCGCCCTGATGGTCACAGGCCGCAGAACAAACGCTGCATCCAATGTTCAGGCGCTTAGGTCTCAGGGGGTCCAGAACAATTTCGACCGTTGCTTCGCCCAGATCAAGGCGGAGCCGTTCGCTGGTGAGAGTCACCTGATCGAACAGGTCAATATCATATTTCCCGCCGGCCGTTATCAGTTGATTGCCCTGGGCGCCCAGCAGTTTACATGCCTGGCGATACGATAGATGTGAGAGCTTGTCTTTCAGCGTAATCATGGTGATTATTCCCTTTTTGTATCGGATTAGATTTCAGATTTCAGGTTATCAGGGTTTGCAGGAGAATCCTTATAACGCTCGAAATCCTGGACCGCCACAAAAATAGTCCCCTGGTCATCTTGCCATCGAAATGCCTTAATTATACTTCGCCCAATTTGGTGGGGCTTTGGGTTTGGGCTTTTTGCCATAAAACAGGTCATCCATTAAAGAAAAAAGGCGACGGGCCCATTTGTTGCGCACCACAAGGGAAATAACGACCCGGTGGGGAAAGGTGCGCGGATGGCTCCAGGGGCAAACCCGCATACAGATGTTGCAATCAGTGCCGGCCTTGGCCCAGTATCCGAAACAGGTTTCGGCATTCAGCTTCCATCGCAGGCTCCCGTTGACCTCCTGTTGTTCGCCGTCGGGAATGGAAACGGAGGGGCAGCAGTGTGCGCACTTTTTACAAAACTTGCAAAAATCCTCGACCCCGATATCAACAGGCTGATCGCAAACCATCGGCAGATCGGTGGTAACGGCAAATATTCTTGCCCGGGGACCCAACTCTTTGGTAATCAAATACCCGAAGCGGCCCATTTCACCCAGGCCGGCATCAACAGCTGCCGGTGTCAGGAGAAGATCATAGTGGCGGCTGTGGTTGGCGGTGGCCGCATATCCCAGGTTGGCAATAAAGGCGGCCAGCTGGGTAGAAATCCAGGCCCCCTTTGAATAGCAATGTGCACTCTCCGCCACACTGGGGGTGTGCGGTGCCGTACTGACCATTTTCCAGTCCATCTCCACTGCAAAGACAACAGCATAGGAATGGTCGATGGCAATCTTCCGGCCCCATTGCTCCCAATTCTCATAAAAAATCTCTCCTCGATGGGAATACACCCACAGGGGATTAATCCGGGTAACCCCCACCGATCGTGCCCCTAATTGCCGGGTAAAACCCTTGACCCGTCTGGCAGCCTCCTCCTGGCTAAGGTTGGGACGATCTGCATCGGACAGCTGAACTGCCGGGCTATGGTTTTGGGGTTTCCCGAAATGGGGCGGGATGGAAAAGGTTGCTGTCATCGCCGCAACATTCGGCATCTCACCGGGTCGATCGATGGCCCCGGGTGTTCCCATAATGCCGCCGGCCGCCCTTCTTTCTGCATCCATTTGCTCCAGCTCAGGATGCAAGCGATAAAACGTTTCAAATTCCGCTGAGCCCGGTCGAATACTGCGCTCTCTGGCAAAAACCTGCTCGCGTTCATCAAAGCGCCGGGCGTTACCGACAATATATCCTTCAACGCCCTTAAGGGCCTTATCATTTGACCCGGTATGGCGGCCGAAGAAATAAATCCCGAACCCCATCACAGCCCACCCGGCCATCAGCAACAACCTGCCGGCTGGATCAAAAAAGAAGCCCAGTGAATAAAGTCCGTAGATACCAAACTCAAAGCCGATCAGAAATAAAATCACGGCAGCGGTTATCAGGGCGGCTCTTTTTTCTTTCTCAGTCAGGCTTGCAATAAGAAAGCTGATGGCAAATGAGACGACACCCAACACGAACACGGCCTGCAGCACCAATAGAAACAAAACCATGGTCCAAAACTCCTCATGTCCATACACAGTAATTTGACATGCAATATATAAAAATAGCGTTGATTACAGATACTAACATACCTAATGCCAGGGCAATATTATTTCAAGTCTAAATTCTGTTCCACCTGTTGATTTTGACAAAGATGCTATGATAATCAAGGTTAGATAACATTCAGCCGAATTATCGGAGGGCACCAGGATATGATAAAGAATATAGATCGGTCCCAGGCAATGAAAATCCATCTGGGGGAAATATTTGAGGACCTGCCGGAACCGCCTGATTTTGAGAACGGAATCCGCCGCGCACCTGCCAGACACTTTAACCTGACCCAAAAAGAAACCGAACTGGCGCTGAAAAATGCCCTGCGTTACATTCCGGAAAAATGGCATCAAACCCTGGCACCGGAATTCATGGAGGAACTGCTTTCCAGGGGAAGAATCTACGGTTATCGCTTCAGGCCCCAAGGCCCGATTAAAGGTAGACCCATCGATGAATATGCGGGCAACTGCATCGAAGGCCGGGCGTTTCAAGTCATGATCGACAACAACCTGGACTTTGATGTCGCCCTGTACCCTTATGAACTTGTAACCTACGGAGAAACCGGTCAGGTCTGCCAGAACTGGATGCAATATCACCTGATCAAACGCTATCTGGAGGAGTTGACCCGGGATCAAACCCTTGTCATGGAGTCCGGCCATCCTCTCGGATTATTTACATCTTCCGTGCAAGCACCGCGAGCCATCATCACCAATGCACTGATGGTGGGTTGTTTTGACGATCAGGAAAACTGGCACCGGGCCATGGCGCTGGGTGTGGCCAACTATGGCCAGATGACTGCCGGTGGCTGGATGTACATCGGACCCCAGGGCATTGTGCACGGCACCTACAATACCATCCTTAATGCCGGCAGAGCCAAACTTGGCATCCCTGCGGATAAAGATCTGGCCGGCTATCTTTTCGTATCTTCCGGGCTGGGCGGCATGAGCGGTGCCCAGGGCAAAGCCGTGGAAATCGCCAACGGGGTGGCCATCATCGCAGAAGTGGATAACTCCCGGATAAAGACCCGGTTGGAGCAGGGCTGGATCAAAAAGGCAGTAGAAAATGCGGCCGACGCATTTAAGCTGGCCCTTGAACACCAGCGCAAAAAAAAGAGTATCACCATTGCCTTTAATGGAAATGTGGTTGATCTTATAGAATATGCGGTCAACAACCATATCGCCATCGACCTGCTGTCGGACCAAACTTCCTGCCATGCCGTATATGACGGCGGATACTGCCCCCAGGGAATCTCATTTGAAGAGCGTACCGCCCTCTTAAAGTCCGGCCCTGCCGGCTTCAGAGAAATGGTCGACACCACCCTGAGACGGCACTACGAGCTGATTAAAATCCTGACAGACCGGGGAACTTATTTTTTTGACTACGGCAACAGCTTTTTGAAGGCGGTCTACGACGCCGGTGTCAACGAGATATGTAAAAACGGCAAAGACCCTCTGGATGGATTTATATTCCAATCCTATGTGGAAGACCTGATGGGTCCGCTGCTGTTTGACTACGGGTACGGTCCTTTCCGATGGGTATGCCTGAGCGGTAAAGAAGAGGATTTGCTGAAAACCGATAAAGCCGCCATGGAATGTATTGATCCGGACAGGAGATTTCAAGACCGTGACAACTATATCTGGATCAAAGATGCCGCCAGGAACAAACTCGTGGTGGGGACCAAGGCCAGAATTCTTTACCAGGATGCGTTGGGACGAATGACCATCGCACTGAAATTCAACGAAATGGTGCGAAACCGCAATATCGGCCCCGTTATGCTGGGGAGGGATCATCACGATACCGGCGGCACGGATTCGCCCTTCAGAGAAACCGCCAACATAAAAGACGGCAGCAATATTATGGCGGATATGGCCACCCAATGTTTTGCCGGCAATGCTGCCCGGGGCATGAGCCTGGTGGCCCTGCACAACGGCGGTGGGGTCGGTATCGGCAATGCCATCAACGGCGGTTTTGGCCTGGTGCTGGATGGCAGCGAACGAATCGATGCCGTCATCAAACAGGCGATCCCCTGGGATGTTATGGGAGGAGTTGCCAGACGCGCCTGGGCTAGAAATGAAAACTCGATTGAAACCAGCATTAATTATAACCGAACGCGACAGGGCTTGGACCACATTACGCTGCCGTTTATAGCGGATGAAATTTTTGTTGAAAGTCTTGTGGCCAAAGCTTTTAATAAAATGAAAAAATAGCAGGGGCTTAAAATGACAACTATGAATAAAATTTTGGAATGCGTTCCCAACTTTAGCGAAGGGCGTGATCTCAAAAAAATTGAGAAAATCGTTGAGCCGTTTCGGGGGCAAAAGGACGTAAAGTTGCTGGACTATCAAAATGACGCAGACCACAACCGATCGGTGGTCACTGTGGTCGGAGAACCCGAAGCGCTTAAAGCCGCCGTCCTTGAAGCCATAGGGGTTGCCATCAAACTTATTGACATGAATTCCCACCAGGGACAACACCCCAGGATGGGAGCTGTTGATGTAGTCCCCTTTATACCGGTAAAAAATGTGTCTGTGGAAGAGGCCGTAGAAATCTCCAAATCAGCGGCCAGAGAAGCCGCCAAGAAATACAAGCTACCAATTTATTTATATGAGCACTCGGCATCCAGGCCTGAAAGACAAAATCTGGCCACCATCAGAAAAGGCCAGTTCGAGGCCATGGCCGAGAAACTCGCCCAACCGGAATGGACGCCGGATTTCGGGCCGCAACAGATACACCCCACGGCCGGGGTGACGGCCATGGGCGCCCGCATGCCGCTGGTGGCCTATAATGTCAACCTGGATACGAATCAACTGGAAATCGCCGATTTAATCGCCAAAAAAGTCCGGCACATCAGTGGTGGCCTGCGCTACTGCAAAGGCATCGGCATCGAGTTAAAAGATCGGGGTATCGTGCAGGTCTCGATGAACATGACGGACTATACCAAAACCGCCCTTTACCGGGTGTTTGAGCTAATCCGGATTGAGGCCCGGCGCTACGGCGTCAACGTGGTCGGCAGTGAAGTCATCGGCCTGGTGCCCATGGAAGCCCTGATCGATACGGCAGCCTACTACCTCGGATTGGAGAATTTTTCCATGGAGCAGGTGCTGGAGTACAGAATTTATGAGTAATTCTGTTGATGGGGAATTAAAATAGCTAACCACCCTCTGTGACTCGAGCGAGCTCAGCGAGCGGGTGGTTCATTACAAAATGAGGAGGAAACATCCCGTGTTAATTGACCATAAAATTACGGAATATCTGGATAAAGTCGCGGCAGGCACCGCTGCCCCCGGCGGCGGTAGTGTGGCAGCCCTGAACGCTGCCCTGGCGGCAAGCCTTACCGAAATGGTCGCCAACCTTACCGTCGGCAAAAAAGGTTATGAGGCAGTGGAAGAAGAAATGGAAGCGCTTGCCGGCAAGGCTTCGCAGTTAAGAAAAAAACTGACTGCCGCTATTGACCAGGACGCAGATGCCTACACTGAGGTTATGGCGGCTTACAAGCTTCCGAAGACAACTGATGAGGAGACAACTGTTCGAAAACAAAAAATCCAGGAGGCCATCAAACACGCCGCACTGGTCCCCCTGGAGGTTGCCAAGGCGGCCCTGGCAGTCATTGACCTGGCCGGCCAGGCAATTCGAAAGGGAAATAAAAATGCCGCCTCCGATGGGGCGGTAGCGGCCATGAACGCCCGAACTGCCGCACTGGCGGCCATCTACAATGTAAAAATTAATTTGAGCTCAATTCATGATGACAGCTTTGTAGAAAAAATGGCGCAGGAAGTCAAAGATTTGCAAGGCCAGGTTGCCAAAAAAGAAAAGGAAGCGCTTTCGGATGTCTCTATTTAGTCTAACCCTTGATTAACCCTTGAATCGGGGTCTCATCATTTTGTCTTTACCCTTATAGCCTTTTAGTTTCATCAACCAATTTTTACTCGATAAGATAGAGGAGGCTCGAAATGTCAATCCTATTCTCCCCCTTGAAAATTGGAAATGTAGAAATACCAAACCGGTTTGTCACTTCGGCTTTACTGTTATAATAAGGGTTTTCCAAAATGAAAATTAGTGCCTAGAAGAAACAGAATTACATTTTCTCGTTTCAGGACGTTAAATTCCAAGTCCTGGGCTGTTAATTTAATCTGAATAGAAGATGGCATCAATCAGGCCAGACGCATCGGGCAGTTCCGGACACTGCCATATCATTTTTTCCAGCCTAGCGGCCCGATCATCGGGTAACACCTCCTGTACCAGCCAATGGAACTTATTGATTAACTCCTCATCAGAAGGCGGTTCACCAGCATCCCAGCGGGCTTCAACTTCACCGGAGTCATAGCGTTCGCCGGCTTTGGTCTCGATAATAACGCGAGCGAATCTCTGAGCTGGAAAACGAGAGCTGAATACATTGTCCTCAATCAATTCGATTAGTTCAGAAATTCGCAAAATTGCACTATTCGTTAAAGCTTCATCGCCAAGTTCTAATACTCCCAATTGACCATGAACCAGTGCGGCAGCCAGGGGAAACGGCAGACTGTACTGCGCCTCCTCGGTTGATTGCGGATGTCGATTGTTTAAGCGCACAGCTTCATGGAAGGTATGCACCTCAATCCGATTTATGCCTTCCGGGGATAGTTGGTGGGTTTGCTGCAGCGTTAAAGCAGCTTCGATGGCCGGTTGGGCCCATCGACAGACCGCATGGGGCTTGAAATACTGGCCGGTAATTTGCCAGTCTGTGCCGAGATCATCCCAATATGGTTTTACTTCTTCGGTTTCTATGGTCAACGCCGGGGCACCGGTGAAGGTGTCTTTGGCCAGGTAGGCCGCACTGACGCCTGCCATGGCGCCCCATCCGGATCCGTCTTTGAGCATGGTGGGGTAGTCGATGCAGCGCATCATCTGTGAGCGCGGTCCGTGGTATTCGGCGATTCCTAAAGCATGTCTTGTCTTTTCACTGTTTAAACCTAAGCGACGGGCAGTTACGGCGGCGCAGCCCAGAGCATTCCAGGCGCCCGATGTATGATAGTCGCTGGATGTAGCGTGCAAGGCAATCCCGGCCCGCAACGCAACTTCATAGCCGATGGCCATTGTAGTTAACATCTCCGCACCGGTCACATGTGCAGACTGCTTGAATGGGATTGTTGCCAGGGTGGCGGGTACGATTGCAGCGCCGGCATGACCTTTGGTTAAAGGATGGCCGTCATGGATATCCAGTGCGTCAATGGTCATGCCGTTTGCCAGGGCGGCACCGGGAGGGGATACCTCACGGCCGTCAAGCCAGAGATAAGCCCCTTGACCTCCAAAGGTAGCGGCGGCAAAGTCACGGATAATTTGTGACAATCTTGTCCGGCTTCCACTGATACCCGCTCCCAGGGTATCCAGCAGGCAGCGCCGGGCTTGCCGGCGAACGTCTTCGGGCAGGTCTTTCCAGTTTGTTTCATGAATGAAATTTATAACATCCATGGCCATGGGTTTACCTGGAAACCGTTATTGAAATATCCAAATTATAATGCAGGCAAATTCATACTATTTTTTATTCAGTTTCTTCAATTCGGTAGAACAGGCCTCTAAATCAGGCCTACGGTTGATGTCCATAACCAGAATGGCACTGATGACCCCTTCCTTGTCAATAAAAAACAGGGCCCGTTCTGAAAGGCCGTCGGAGCGTAAAACGCCGTATTTGGCGGCCACCGAACCGTGGGGCCAAAAGTCCGACAGGACCTCAAACCACAGCTTGCCCATCTGACGGGTCCAGGCATGCAGGGTGGGGATATTGTCGACGGTGATCCCGAGAAGCATGGCATCATTTTCGTCAAACATATCCTTTACAATGTTATATCCCGGCCATTGGTCCGAGCAGACCGGTGTGAAAGCTGCCGGGACGAATGAAAGTACCACATTTTTTTTGCCCCGATAAGCGCTAAGTGAAATTTTCTCCCCTGAAACAGCCTGCAACGTAAAATCTGGTGCCAACTGCCCGGCCTTAACCTTCAGGATGCTGTCCCGCGGTTTTAGATTCCCGGGATTATAGATATTTTCTTGCAACTCCTCGGTTTCTGCCAAAACCACGCCACCTGTAAAAAACAAACAAAATATAATTGTTCCGTACCATTTCAGAAAAGTTCTCATCACCAGCGCTCCTGTTAGGTATTTTTAAAAACGATTAAATAATTATAGGGACCCACTTCGACAAAGTGTTCCCGCCTAAAACCAAAGGGGGCAAGCATATCGTCAACCTGCTCGGGAGATAACCTGATGTTGCAAGGAGGTCCCGGGGGGCCGTCTATTTTCATGAATTCCATAATGGCTAAAATTCCGCCGGGTTTGATCACCCTTACAATTTCAGGCAGTACTGCCTGGTCTATTTTATCTTCGACAAAGTCGTGCAGAACAGTGGCCATCAGGCATACATCTATGATGCGGTCATCGACAGGAATTTGCTTTCCGACATCGCTGACAAAGGCCTTGATGTTTTCTGCGGCTTTTTCTTCTGCCGCGGCTTTAAGTAGTTCAATTCCTTCCACCCACAAATCTACTCCATACACCCTGCCCGTTTCCCCAACGATCTCGGAGGCGGCCAGGCAGTATGCCCCCCTCCCGCAAGCCACATCCAGAAAAGAGATCCCCTCTTGAAGATTGAGCTCCTTGAAAAATCTGTCCACATCAATCAGATCAAAACTGCTTTTGCCGGCCGCTGTGGGTTTTTTATTATTTGTTTTCATCATATTCTGTGAAATTCCGTGTCGCTCCGCCTGCCCAGTTAAACCTAATATTGTTTAACCGGGGTGGTTAAATTTTTGGTTCTTTAAGTCGAATGCCAGCACAATCGCCGTGAGCTCCTGTATAGAAAAATACACCCCCCCAGAGCAAGATAAAAAAGATCACGGATTAGCATGACCTTCATCATAATCCTCCGTAGAACGGGCATCGACAAAAATATAGTCACCACTATCATACATCTTTCTGGCCAGATCAACAGTCCCAATTTCAATACCCTCGATGACGATACCATTTTTTTCCTTGGCCGTCACCACTCCCTGTGCGGTATCCCATTGACCCATCAGGGCAATTCCGGAAGGAGAGAAATAGTTGACTGCCAAAGCGGCCACTATCGATAAGCCAAGTAAAATAGCGATTTCTTTTACTGTTTTCATGGGTTGATCCAGGCAGACCTGAAGGGCGTGGTAATTGCTCGATTGGCAGTTAATAGTTAATGGTTATTCATTATTGGATGATGATGGGACTCATTTCTATGCTGTTAACCAATAACGAATATCACCCATTGGGGGTTGAACCAATTGGGAGCTAGCTGCCGGTATCAATACCGTTGACCTCTTTGAGCATTGATAACAGGGTATCCGGCGGAATAAAGCCCGGCACAGTTCCCATGGCTTCTCCCATCTCGGTCAGAAACCAGGTGGATGGAAGCCCCGTGACACCATATTTCATGGCTGTGTCGGGTTTTTTGTCGGTATCCACTCTGACGGGAATAAAATGGTTGTTGAGGTAGGAAACAACGGCGGGGTTCTGGAATGTCTCCTTGGCCATTTTACCGCAATAAACACACCAGTCCGCATAGAAGTGCAAAAAAACTTTCTTTTTCTCGACTTTGCTAACCACCAGGCCTTCTTCATAGGAACGCCAATTGATACTTTCAACCGCGGTGGTGTCGCTGTTTAAGCCCATGGACAGCCAGAAAGCGATCACCATTGCATATAGTATAGTTTTTAATTTCAATTAGATAGCACCTTTTCGGCTGGATTTTATACCGATTTACACTCGCATTTTTTAATTCATACCATAATAATATAAATTGTTAAGCTGATTGTCAATTTTGGATGGGAGGGCCGTCAGGGATATCCGCAGGAAAGTACCACAGATCAAAGCTGGGGGAAAATTACCTCACGCAAAGCCGCAGAGGCGCTATGGTTTACAAAAATATCTCTGTGTTTTGGCGTCTCGGCGTGAAAATTTAATATTTGCCATCATTTTAAATACGAAATCAGATATCGGGTCAATTTGGTTTATGGTGATTTATACACTATCGGGGGAAAAACAAAGAAACAGTGGTTCCCTCGCCCGGTTCGCTGGCTACTTCAATTTTCCCGTTGTGGGCGTCCATGATCGTCTTGCACAGACTTAGACCCAGCCCGTAGCCGCCGGTGTCCTTAGAGCGGGACTTATCAACCCGGTAAAACGGTTCAAAGATAAAGGAAATTTCCTCGGGCTGGATCCCAATCCCATTGTCGATAATTAGCACAACCGTATAGTGCGGTTCCTGCCGTACCATAATTTGCACCGGGTCACTTTCTGCATTTGAGAATTTAATCGCATTGGCAAAAATATTTTTGAAAACCGTTTTTATCTGCTCGGAATCAACGTTTATTTCCAGTGCATCCGAAAATTTTACCAATTGAATGCCGGGCGGCTGTTTCTCAAAATCCGGCAAAATCCCCTCAAGGACTTTCGCCAGTATGGTTCGCTGTAGCTTTAGCTCTCCGTGGAGATGATGCATCCTGGCGGTTTCCAGAATTTCATTTATCATCTTTTCCATTTCGGAGATATCATCTGCTATGCTGTCCCGGGCCTTGCCTTCAGGCAAAAACTCGAGGGCCACCTTCGCTCGGGTAAGCGGTGATCTCAGCTCGTGGCTGACGTCGAGCAGAAGTTGTTCTTTGGTGTGCAACATCCTCCGGATGCGAACCGTCATGTCGTTAAAGGCCTCTGCAAGGTCCCTTAATTCGCCGGACCTTTTCACAGGTACCCGGTGCTTCAAATTGCCCTGGCTGACTTCCCGCACGCCTTCATCCAACCATCGAACCGGCTTCAATATCCACCTGATGGATAGAAACGCTCCCACAAAGATCAGAGTCAACAGCGATAAAAGAATGACTACCAGACGCACCCGTTCCGGGTCCATCTCGAAGCTTTTATCGAGCCCAAATACAAAGCGGCCGGATTCATGCTCTACTTCGACAAAATGATGTCCTTGATAACGGCCGACGCGAATTACAGGATTTTTGCTCCAGTTCCGCCAGTGCGCCTTTTGAAAATCAGAAATTTCACCGGAGGTCGCCCAGCTCTGGTTGGCACCTTCAAAATATATTCGAAGAGCCGCCTGCGCGGCGATTTGCCCGGCCTTCTCAAGGTTGGGAGGAGTACCGATGTCGATGATGATATAGTTCAAGTATTGTAGAATACTTTTATGAAGCGGCCGGCCGGCTGCACTTCGATGCATCCAGAAGAATCCGCCAACCACCATATTGACTGCTATTCCTGTGAGAAGAATGACAATCAGCAATTTGGTAAAAACTGACCTTAATATTTTATTCAGCCAATTTTTTCGCATCTTGTGACGGTTCTCCAATAAAGGCATACCCCGTGCCCCACACCGTTTTTATAAAAACAGGATTTTTGGGGTTGTCATTTAGTTTCTGACGCAACCGGCTCATGGTGATATCCACCGACCGGTTAAAGGCATCGCAGTCTATCCCGCGCAATTCCTGCAAAATCTGATCGCGATCAAAAACTTTTCCAGGGTTGCCGGCAAGCAACGCCAGTGCTGCAAACTCGTTGGTAGTTAACTCCACATTCTGGCCCTCAATCTTGGCTGTCTGACGGGAAAAATCAATTTCCAAGAGACCAAAAACCTGCGGCAGGGCATCATCGACTTTTTTTGAACGGCGTAGAACGGAATGAATTCGCGCCACCAGTTCCCGGGGCTCAAATGGTTTGGGCAGATAATCATCAGCACCCAACTCCAGCCCGACCACTTTATCCATCAGCTCGCCTCTGGCGGTAAGCATGATAATGGGTATCGAAGACTGCTGCCGGATTTTCTTGCAGACTTCAAAACCATCCATACCGGGCAGCATCACATCCAGTATGACCAGATCCGGGGATTTCTGTTTGAGCTTTTTTAGACCCTTTTCCGGATGGGTGGCCGTCAGGACGCTGAAACCAAAATCGCTTAAGAAGCCTTTCAGCAGCTGATTGAGCTTTTCATCGTCGTCGATGATCAATATGGTATCCGTCATAATAGAAAAACCTTCAATAGATGCAAAGGGCCAATTCCAAACCTGGTAACAAAACATTTATGGTCCCACCAGTTGATCAGATACAGCCCCTTATATGAGGCACTGATTGGGAAGGATCTATGTATCAATATAAAATGTCTCACCATGTTTGAGATCAACTAAACGGTCGATTAGTCCTACTTTTTCAAGTTCTTCTTTTACCTGCATGGGTGGAAAATGCACCGGTTCATTGCCCAGACGAAAGGTGCCCCAGTGGACCACCAACAGCTTGCGGGCATTTAACTCTTTAAACGCCCGCACCGTTTCAAGGGGGTTCATATGGCTTGGCGCCATGAACCAGCGCGGCTCGTAAGCTCCCACATTGAAAATGGCCAGATCAATATCAAATTCCTTGCCCAGTTGCTCAAAACCATCAAAATAGGCGGTGTCGCCAGAAATATAGATGGTGTATCCGCTGGATGTCTTTATCAGATAGGAACCCCACAATGACCGGTTGGGCCCTAAAATCGGATTACGCATGGTCCAGTGGTTACAGGGCAAGAGGGTGATCTCCTGTTTTCCATCACTATATTTTTCATACCAGTCCAGCTGGGTCCGATTGATCATTTCCAGATCCTGAAAATTTTGATCATATCCCAGGGGGGTGACAATGTGGGTGTCTTTTTTCAAGTGCGCCAGTGACGCTTTGTCCAGATGGTCATAATGCCCATGGGTGATCAGCACATGTTGCGGCTCAGGGATGGTCTGTGGATCAAACGCCAGCGGCGAAAAATCTTTGATAAACCAGAAGATTTCAGAAAACACCGGATCCACCAGAATAAACCGGCCCCCATCATTGATCGCCACGCTGGCATGCTTGAGAAAAGTAATAGAAGTATTTTGATGGTTTTTGACTTTTCCCCAATCGATGGATACGGGTGTTACCTGTTCACCGTCATAAAATTTTCTGAACCGATTCTGACTGAAGAGCTTCCACTTCATGACCTCCCAGAACCGGCCCTGGCGTCCCGGCCCAAGCGGATTGATAAAGCCTTCAGAGCCGTGATGCTTCCGGGCCTGGGCTATATCACGCAGGGTCCTGCCATTTAAAGGCTTATAATGCAGCGGTTCTTTTTCGGAATCAGCCGAAACCACCGATGAAGCGATGCGGGGCATAAGGCTCAATACCATACAACCTTTCAAAGTAGTTAATAATTTTCGAATGAAATTTCTGCGTGTCATATTGGCAAAGAACTCCTAACTTTATTTGAAGCCAAATATGACAGAAACAATAATCATTCTTGAGTCTCAAGTCACTATCACAGGATTAGTTAATTGAGTTGAATAGTTAAATAGGTGATTAGGTTAAAGGATTTCAGTCTATTTGACTAACTGCCCCTTGCAATAAACTCAATCAACTAAATTTACCCCAGGCCATTGATTTTTTCAAAAAGAGTTCGGGGATGCACAACCTGCAACATTTTATCTTAGCCCTATACCGTGAGCCTGTTCGAGATTCGTCCTCGTCCTTGTACTCGTCCGCGTGCTCGACTGTTCAGATTTTTCGATTACGAGGACGACGACGAGGACGATTGCAGCAACTCAGTGCACTGCAGCTCGCAACCCCGCCCGCCTCGCTTTAGTCCGCCTCAGGCGGACGATGGTTCGCAGGCCGCAACCCGTAACTCGCAACACGCATCCCGCAGCACGCAACCCGTCTGCTATTCCCGGCCATGGCCGTGCCATTTTTTAAAACTTTCCAGTTTGGCCACCAGCTTCTCCCGCTGCTCCGGTGTCAGGGTTTTGTGAAACTCCGCCAGTTTAACGATAGCAAGGTCGATCATCTCTTCCATTTTAACCCGGTGCTCAGCCACCATTGCTTTTAGACGCTCTTGATCGATCTCTTCACTTCGCAACTGAGAAACTAGTTCGCTGTGCATGGCAGCTTTATCGGCGTGCATCCGACTTCCTTTTTCCAGCAGCTCCTCTTTGATCTGATCAAGGTGCTCCTTCTGGCTTTCGTTCAAATCCAGGGTTTCGGAGACATAATCCACCATGAATTCTGCTTTTTGATAGGGCGAATGACGCCGACAGCCTGCAAAACCGGCAATACCTATGAACAAAAACGCGATAAGTGAAAGATACAGTCCTTTTTTTACCATGATTCCTCCTTTGTTGTAAAACAACATTGTTCTGATTAATATTTGTGCATCCGCTTTCCACTGGGATAGATATTAACCACCTTTGCAGAGGAATGCTTTTCTCCGGTGTAACAGTTTGTAACAATTTGTAACGGCAGAAGACGGAACCGATCATCTAAAACAAAACGGTGATGCTAAAGTAAACTTTGAAAAATAGATGAACTTGCCAACGGTTGCTGCCCATAAAGTCGCCAACCAAGAATCATACTTGACACATAGGGTATATTCGCCTAAACTCCACGTCATCAACCGGGTTATCACGCGCATCACATGTTAACCTAAACTGAGCGATTTTATACTCGCCCTGCACCGATCTCCTCGCAAAAAATCGCTCAACTTAGGTTCAATCAAGACCAAAGGAAAAAAGGAAAGGAGGCACAGATGGCCAAAAAATTGAGATGGTTATGTGTAGCAGTAATGATTGTTGCTCTGGCGGTACCCGGAGCAGCCATGGCAAAAACCTTTAAGATCGGCGTTACCGTAATCGTCAGCCACCCGGCCTTGGAAGCAGACCAGCAAGGCTTCGAAAAAGCCATCGCCGAGGCTGGTCTGGAGGCAGAATACGATTATCAGAATGCGCAAGGCGACATGGCCAATGCGACAACCATTGCTCAAAAATTTAAGAATGATGATTTGGACTTGGTTCATGCTATTGCCACACCGACTTCGCAAGCCGCAGTGAAAGTGATCAAGAATAAGCCGATTGTTTACTCTTCCGTAACAGATCCGGTCGATGCGGGACTTGTAAAGACTATGGGACCTTCCGGTACCAATGTCACCGGCATCTCCGACGCCTGGCCCATTGAGCGCCAAATCGAATTGTACCATCAAATGGTCCCTTCCGCCAAAAAATGGGGAACCGTCTATAACGCCGGAGACGCAAATTCTGTGAAAAGCATCGGCTGGACCCGCGATGCCATGAAAAAATTTGGTCTGGAACTGGTTGAGGTCTCGATTTCAAATTCCGCCGAAGTTTATTCCGGGGCACAAACCCTGGTGGGAAGGGTCGATGCGATTTATATCACTTCGGACAATACCGTTGTCTCGGCCCTGGAATCGGTGGTAAAAGTTGCCAATAATAAAAATATTCCCCTGTTTGGCGGCGATACAACCACAGTGGAGAAAGGGATGATTGCCGCATACGGGCTCAATTATTTTCAAGTAGGGTATTCGGCCGGGAAAAAGGCGGTCCTGGTTCTTAATGGACAGGATCCCGGCACGGTTCCATCCGGACTGACGGAAAACCTCAGCCTTTGGATAAATTTAAAAGCCGCCAAGGACCAAAACGTGACCGTTGCTGATAAATTCGTAAAAATGGCGGAAAAAGTTTTTCGTTGAAACCGTCAATTTAGTCTATTTCAGGACTAAATTCCCCATAGCCTGCTGCCTTATCGCAAACATTCTTCGTACAGCCGGATACCCCGCGGCCTGCCGCGGGGTGTGGCTTAATTTTTAAAGCCTTGCTCTTCGTAAGATTTCCAATCCGAAAGAAAGGCTTTTTCACGGGGTACAGGACATGTTCAATATTATTCCCATATCGCTTGAGCAAGGATTGGCCTATGCACTGTCCGCTCTTGGAATTGCATTTGCTTTTCGCATCCTCTCTTTTCCTGATTTAACGGTCGACGGCAGCTTCCCTCTGGGGGGCGCGGTCGCCGCCCGACTGATCCTGGAAGGCGCCAACCCCATGGTTGCCACGCTGGCGGCAATCTTGGCCGGTTTTATTGCCGGCTGCTGTACCGGATTTTTTGCGACCAAGCTCAAAATCAACTCTCTATTATCCGGGATTTTGATGATGACGATGCTCTATTCCATTAACCTAAGAGTTATGGGGCGGGCGAATATTCCCCTGATTACCGCGCCAACGGTTTTTACTCCCATGGAAAATATGGATATATCCCGCGATATACCGGTCATCCTCTTCTTTCTCTTTATGGCGCTTTTCTGCAAAATAGGGATGGATCTTTTTTTGCATACGGAGTACGGCCTGGCCCTGAGGGCCACGGGTGATAACGAACAAATGATTCGTTCCCTGGGGGTAAATACCGATACGGCCACCACTTTCGGGCTTGGTTTGTCCAACGGCCTGATCGCATTATCCGGCGCTCTGATTGCTCAGGATCAGGGATTTTCCGATGTTGGAATGGGTATTGGATTGATTGTTGCCGGTCTGGCATCGATCATCATTGGAGAAGCGCTGATCAAGCCCAGGAGCGTCGTAAGGTTGACGCTGGCGGTGGTGGTTGGATCGGTTGTCTATCGGCTCATTATTGCTTTTGGAATGCGGATAGGACTGGCCCCAACCGATCTTAAGATCGCCACCGGATTGATGGTCTTGATTGCCCTCGCCATCCCGGCCATTCGCGGTGTAAAGGAGAAAAAGTTGAACTTGAGAGGAATATAAAAAATGGCCAAACCGATGTTGGAGCTAGAGAACCTCGTCAAGATATTCAATGCCGGTACCCAGGATGAAAAACGTGCCATGGACTCCGTCAATCTTACGGTCGAAAAAGGAGAGTTCGTGACGATTATCGGTTCCAACGGCGCCGGGAAATCAACGTTGCTCAATCTCATTGCCGGAACCTATCCGCCCGATGAAGGCTCCGTTCGAATCAATGATGAGGATGTCACCCGGCAACCGGATTATAAAAGAGCATCCCATTTGGCCCGTGTTTTCCAGAATACCACCATGGGAACCGCCGGGGAGATGAGCATTGTAGAGAATCTCTGTATGGCCGAACTCAGGGGCAAAAAACGGGGGATACGGTGGGGTGTCACAAAAAGCAGGCGCTCCCGCTATAGTAAAATTTTGAAAATGCTGGACCTGGGGCTGGAAAATCGTTTAACCCAGTCCGTTGGCTTGCTTTCCGGTGGTCAACGCCAATCTTTGACGCTGCTGATGACGACCTTGATGATGCCGGAGCTGCTTTTGCTCGATGAACATACCGCCGCTCTCGATCCCAAAACAGCTGCCAAGGTGTTGGAATTGACCGATACCGTTGTACGGGATAATAAACTGACCACCCTGATGATTACCCATAACATGCAACAGGCGATCCAGTATGGCAACCGGATGGTTATGCTGCACCAGGGAAAGATTCAACTTGATATCAGGGGGGAAGAAAAGCAGAAGTTGACCGTAGCAGAAATCGTCGCCAAATTCGGCCAGACCCTCAAAGACGAGACCTGCTGTCGGGATAAGACAGGTTTCAGGTTTCAGGGTGTACAGGTTGTCAGAGAACGCGTGTCAGACGAAAGATAACTGATTCAACCTCTGAACCTTGAACCCACTATCTGATATCAGTTTTTAACCCTCTGTCTTCTGTATACTGACACCAGACACCTAGGAAAGTAACAAGTTCACAATTAGAGGCCTGCTTGAGGTACAATTTTCAGATCAGGCTTTGGCTAACTCCGCCTTGACTGCCTGAATAAACTCAGGTGTCGTACCGCAACAGCCGCCAATCATATCAGCCCCTGCTGCGCGTATCTTTCTGGCGTCCGCCGCAAATTCAGCCGGGGTCTGTTCGTAGTATGTCACTCCTTTGCTTGTCACCGGTTTTCCGGCATTGGGCTGGATTAAGATGGGTCTTGCCGGTTGCGGCCCTGAGTTCTCTGGTCAAATCGATGATATCCGTGCTGTTTAAGGTGCAGTTGGCGCCCATCATATCCGCCCCGGCCTCTTCCAGGGCAGACACACACTGCGAGATGTTTTCCCCCATCACGGTAAAAAATCCGTTTTTATTCCGAGTGTAGGTCATCGAAGCCAGCAGTAAAATATCACCGGCCTTTCTGACCGCCTGAACGGCGGCAAGCGCTTCCTCTAAGGGAATACATGGTTTCGATGATGATGAGATCAACCCCTGACTCAATCAGCACCCTGGCCTGGGAGAAAAAATTTTTCTGCATTTCTTCAGGCGCTACATCCCCCAGCGGCTGGATCATTTTCCCGCTGGGTCCGATGTCACCTGCCACATATTTGCCGTCCGGACATGCCTTTTGGGTCAGCCTGACTGCCTCCCGGTTTAGTTCAACCATCTGCTCTTCGAGTCCGTCAGCAGCCAGTTTCAGAGGGCTTCCCCCAAACGTATTGGTTATAACCACATCCGCGCCGGCCGCATAATATTGCCGGTGGATATCGGTCACAAGCTCCGGCTCATCCTGATTGAGCAGGATCGGAGTTTTGAGAGAAACCTGCCCGGCTTTCATCAGCATGGTTCCCATGGCCCCGTCAAATAGGAGCGGTTTTTCCTTAAGTTTTTCTAGAAAATGGTCTGGCATCACTCTATCCTTATAATATCATTTGAGACATATAATTAGAAAATTCCAAGCACCAAATAACAAATTCCAAATAATTTTCAAATTTCAATATCCCATGACCCAAAAATTCGCGTTTGTGATTTGTTAAATTGTGATTTGAGATTTAAAAAAGTAATTCTGTAGGTGAAATAACTTTTATAAAAATATCTTCTGTAAATTTTTGACAACGGCTAATACCGGTGCTTATGAGCAACCCCGCCGCAAGCAACGGGGTATCAAATGGAAAATTTTAACGCCCCAAGGGACGGGGAATTAGACCTTTATCCGCCTCTGGAGGGCTCGTCCGCCGCAGGCGGATTAAAGACCCATTAATTCTTTTACTTTTGCCACGGCATCCATGGCGTCCACCCCATAGGCATCGGCGCCGATTTCTTTACAAAAATTCGAAGATAGCGGTGCCCCTCCAATGATCACCTTAAGAGAAGACAACGCCTGCTCATTTTTTAAAGAGACCACCTCGGCCATGCTCATCATGGTCGTGGTCAGCAAGGCGGAGACAGCAATAATATCAGCGTTTTCTTCAACTGCCCTTTCAACAAATTGCTCGGGTTTTATATCCACCCCGAGATCAACAACTTCAAAACCGGCACCTTCCAGCATCATGCCGACCAAATTTTTCCCGATATCATGGATATCTCCCTGGGCCGTTCCAATGATGATCCTGGCGCTTTTCTGCTGTTGCCCTTCTGTAAAATGAGGCCTAAGGAGATCCATTCCGGCCTGCATGGCCTTGGCCGACCATATCACCTGGGGGATAAAAATTTCGCCCTCACCAAATCGCTCACCAACCAGGTCCATGGCCGATAGTAGACCTTTTTTCAAAAGGTCATCAACAGTGATGCCCGAGTTCAGCCCCTGTTCGACACCGGCGACAGCGTCTTCCACCTTTCCGTCTATGACCGCCTTATAAACATCTTCTAAAATCCCCACAGTTTATCTCCTTTGCTTTCTATTAGCGACTTTTAGTGTCTTCCCAGATCCTGTCAAGTTGGTCCTTAATATCGGCCGCCAGAGGCTCCGGTTGATGGGTGTCCAGGATTTCCCGGGCCTTTTCCAATAATTTATCATCCGTTTTCTTCTGACCGTCTTTTATCCAGTTCGGAAGGTTTTTGCGAATGAACAACCCCGCCGCAAGCAACGGGGTATCAAACGGAAAATTTTAAACGCCCCAAGGGGCGGGGAATTAAAGCCTCGTCCGCCGCAGGCGGATTAAAAATGCCGGGCTGCCTGTGCTCTTTCATTAAAAAATCAAGGGAGTGTTTTTCCTGTAAAAAATTTCCTCCCGGACCGACCCGTTTGATAACATCCAGGGCCAGATGTTCGCTGTCGATCTCAAAACCGCGCATGTATCGCTTGACCATGCCGATGGTCTCATCGGCAAATGTAATCATTTCCGGAGAAACCACAAAACCCTGGCCGAGGTAACCGCAATCGTGAATAAGGTTGGCTCCGTCAAGGGCGGCGTTCAACAGGGTGAACCCATATTCCGCACCGGTCTGCAAATCCGGGTACTGGGAATCACTGCAACCGGCAGTCCCCCAGACGGGTAAGCCGTAATGGTGAAAAAGGTCGGCACAGGCACTGTGGCTCAACCGAAACTCCGGCGAGGTATACGAGACGGTTGCCTCGAGCATGTCCATGGTGGATGAATGCGCCCGATTTGAGCATCATCCAGAATTCTGAATCTTGGTTTGCAAAGATTAGATAGACCTGCTTCCATAAAAAACTACGCTCCCAAATGTGGTGGAACCAACTGGACGTTATTTGTTATTGGTCAGCTAGTTGTTAGTCGTTTCTACCGTTCGAACCTCAAGTGGTAACCATATATAGTATAGAAAATTTGGGGTCAAGGAATCATTGGGAGGCTTTGGTTTAAGAGGAATAAACCGGTAGGGAAGACATGGAGTGCCAATAGTGAGAAATAAAAGCAGGACCGGTTAAAATCGACCCTGCTTTCTTTATTTTTCCGGGTGGAAACTCTAATAAATCATTTCCTCTTGCGTAACCTTCCCTATAATAAGGCAGACATCCCATACCTTGCGCCATTTATCCGAATCAAGCAAAAATATCCTAAACTTTTGTTAAAGAATGCCGATAACATTGAGAAGGTTCCGGGATTCCGGGTTTATACACAATTCCAGTAAGCTAGAAGGCTGGATCAGCCCGGGGATCATCCGGAGGTCTTGGAGGGAATTGATAGACGATGGACGGCACCGAATCAGGTGCTGCCCGACAATCATCAGCCTGATCTAAAGGGGGTTTAGATGAAGGCCTATTCTACCACTGTTGTACTCATTCTTATTTCTTGCGTACTCATCCTTTCTTTAATTACCTGCAGCCCAAAGCGCGTGGTTCGCGGACGGGTCATGGATGCTGAAAGCCGGCAGCCTATCAAAAGTGCCGCAGTCGCTATCAAATGGTACACCGATTCTTCCGGTCAACCATCCACCGGTGTCCAAACAGTTGATGCCGCGCAAGCGCTATCAGATGACAAGGGAATTTTTATAATCCCGGAATATCCTGATAAAAAATATGTATTGGGGGTTTACAAGAACGGCTATATTTGTTGGAGCAGTCAGGATGTTTTTTTAAATCAGCCTAGCGCGACAGCCAGAGAAAAATACCCGGGTAAAACGGGTTATCAAATCAAAGATGGTATGGAAATTAAGTTAGTACCTTTTAAGAAAGAACACTCCAGAAACCTGCACGCCGGCTTTACGGTCATGGTGGCCGGAGAGAGCACCGATAAACCCCAAGGCCCCTTTCATCACGCCATTGAACCTGAATTCAAACTGTGGCGTGAAAATCTACGCAAGAATTTCCAGAAACAACTCGGGGTGAAAGAGTCTGATCCTATTCATAAGTAAGAACGCGAATTACACCGATGGTGCCACTGTCATCGGTGGTGCAGGCGTCGCTGACGGAAACCACCTTTTGCACCTTGTTTTCCTCGATAAACGTATTGACCATCGCGTCCAGCCCTTCGAGTTCTTTTCTGGTTTGAAATATTTTTAGGGGACTGGCAAATGTTTTGACTTTAACCATGGTATAGCCTCCTTTACATCTATATATAGTTAATCGGCTCCAAACCCTTGCGTCTCCGCAGCGCTTCCAGAAGCCCCACCGTTCCTGTCATCATGTTGTCGCCAAAAGGAGCACCATATTCCATCGACAACCTTGATGCTTCAACCAGGCGACGCTTGGGACCGGTGGCAATGATGACTTCAACGGCATCGAATCCAAAAGACTGACGCATAAAAGCGCCATGCCCGCCTTCTCTGAGAATCTGGCTGTGTTCTAATTTCCCCTCACAAAGATCCAGTATTAGCTGCTCTAACCGCGCAAGGGTGATATCGCTGGTATGGTACTCAAAAAACCCGGCGATCTCGTCACCGAGCATGGCGGCACTGACCGTGTGCGATGTTGCCACGTCCAATATCAACACATGTTGCTTTTGTTTTGCGAGAATATCCATTGAACCGCCGAGCATGGCGGCCATTCCGCTGTCCATGACATATACTTCCGCGGTGGGAAAAGACCGGGCGCTTTGAGCAAGAGAACGCAGGCGGTTTAGGGTCTGTGGGATCTCATCGACCTCAAAGAGCAGCGCATGCGGATAGGGTTCTTTTTCAAGCAAATCGGCAAACATGTTATGACGAAAATCCAGATGTGATTCGCCCGGCGGCGGCACTCCATGGTCCTGTCCACACACGACGACGGCATCAAATTCAAAAGGAACGCCGAATCCTTCAACAATCCGCCGCAGACGTTCGCCCTCGAGATCCTCCAGAATCAGAGAATAATATTTTTGATCCCGCTGAAAATCTTCGGCCTGGTGATCATCAACAACTTTGATTCCCCAGGAATTCACTTTTTCCAGATTATGATGAAGGGTGACGGCCGCCGAAGATGACATTACAACCTCGGCAGCCAGGGCCCGCTGCTTTAAGACCTCTGTAATGGGACCACCGCCCATTTCACAACCGGTTACGATCAGGTTTCCCTTTGTAGCAGCCGCCTTTTCAGCAATATATCTTACCGGGGATTTCACAACAGCCTTGTAATGCAGGTCGGCTTCCGTGTCGTAGCAAAGCACATCCATGGTACCGGCACCGATGTCCACCATCAAAAATCGCAATTTATAAGTATTCCTTTCTTTGAACTACTTCTCACAACCAGACTGAACATAGAAAAGAATAACATCGAAGATCGAAAATTCAACATTCAAAGTTCGATGTTCGTCCTTTTAGCGTTCGATATTAATTTTTTCAATAAACTTTCCGCAATCCCAAATCCGAAATCGCCAATCACACACTAATGGTCTGCCCTCTTCTGGGTACAACCACATCAAATCCTTTGCCCTTTAAATCCTTTTCGAAAGCAAGAATTTGATCTTCCTCACCGTGCACCAGCGCAATCTTTTTTATTTTTAAATTTGATTTTTGCAAAAACCGATGCATTTCATCTTTATCAGCATGGGCGCTGAACCCGCCCAGTTTGACCACCCGGGCTTTAAGCGGATATTCTTTGTTCATGAATCTCACCAGGGGTGGCTCCCCTTTTCGGCCGTTTTCTTCATAGGCCAGACCCTGATCGAGGATTCGCCGCCCCAGCGTATTCTGAGCCATGTAACCGACGATGAGAACCGTGTTTTTAGCGTCATGAATTTTATGCCGCAGGTGGTGAAGGATCCGGCCGGCCTCACACATACCGGATGCCGATATGACGATATGGGGTGTTTGGTCCCGGTTAAGCGCAATGGATTCTTCAACGGAACCGACAAAATTAACCCCCTCAAATTGAAACGGGTTTTTTCCCCGCTGGAGAAATGTTTCATGGGTTTCCTGGTCATAGGCTTCAGGATGCTCAACAAATACCCGGGTAATATTGGTGGCCAGGGGGCTGTCGACGTAGACCGGAAAGCGGGGAACATCCTTTTCGAGGTAAAGTTCGTGCAAAACGTAAAGAAGTTCCTGGGTTCGACCGAAAGCAAAGGACGGAATCATAATCGTCCCTCCGCGATCATAGGTTTCCACCAACACCTGCTTAAGCTTGGGCTTTAAATCCACCACCGGTTCATGCTGCCGGTCGCCATAGGTGCTTTCCATTATCAGCAGATCAAGCTCCCGGTCCTGTTCATCAAATGCCAGGGACGGGTCTTCTATGATCGGCTTATCGAACCTGCCAATATCACCTGTAAAACCGATGGTATAGTTACGGCCGTTATCTCGCGCCCGGATAATGCTGAACGCTGAACCAAGGATGTGGCCGGCATCGTAAAACGTGCAGGACATCTCCTTTCCAATTGTTACCGGATGATGGTAGGGATTGCCGTCAAAGCGGGTCAGAGCCTCCTGTGCATCCGCTGCAGTATACAGGGGCCTGACACCTTCCAGGTGAAAGCGGTCGATCAGTTCATTTATTCGATCGATATCAAGCTTATGCCTGCTTTTCTTCAGAGAATTTGCCCTCTTTTTTCCCCCTTTTTTGGATCCTTCCATTTTCTGAAGGACAGAGCGAACCATTTTATAGTTCAGGTATTCGGCGTCCGACTCCTGGATATGGGCGGAATCGGGCAGGAGATATTCACAGGCGGCAGCCGTTGCCCGGGTGCATATGATCCGGCCGGCAAAATCGTTTCTGGTCAACAATGGCAGGCGGCCGGAGTGATCAATATGTGCATGGGAAAGCACTACATTGGTTAAAATCCGGGGATCAAACGGCATTACCGTGTTTTTGTCTTTTGTTTCCTTGCGGCGCCCCTGGAACATACCACAATCAAGCAAAATGCGATCCTGTTCAGTGGCTATCAGGTGCATGGAACCGGTCACTTCCCGAACTGCGCCATAAAATGATACATGCATATTATCAGTCTCCTTATCCTGGCATCTGGTTGCTGGTTACTGGCCTTAGGCCTCTGGATTTATTCAATTATTAACCTCCATTGGTCAAACGTTTCCGGAAAATCCATCAACTGCCAAACGTATTAAAAATATTAACCGCGTCTCAGGACATTATTAAATATCCGAAGATTTGGCAAGAGGCCCTGAAACCTGTCATGCGGTCATGCGGTCAATCTTCTGGCCTGCAAGATAGGCATGCACGCCGGCGACAGCCCAGCATGAAAGCAGAAAAACCAGGCTGATGCCTTCGACCCCCCAGCTGTGATAGGGTGAAAGGTTGACGATTTGGACAAATTTACGCCAATTGAGGGTATTATCTGCCAGCGACGATAGAATCGGCTCAAGGGCATGGTAAATGCGTATGGTAAGTCGGTAAATGACCACCAGTAAGCCGGCGGATGTTATAACTGCGAACAAAGCACCGCTCAATTTCAACCCCAGTGCCAGTTGTCCCAGTCCGGGATAAACCAGGGCAGATAACAGAACGCCTTTGGTCGACTCTTTCATTTTGCCTATCTTTAAATGTTCGAAAGGTTCAAACTGTAATTGAGAATAATACAAGAAGAAAGGGCGGTATCGGTGACACACAAATTTATATTTTGATATGTTGTATGTCAAGAGCAAAATCATACTATATATAGTATGATTTTAGAAATCGAACCAACTGGGGAACAAGGCCGAAATCGGATTCGGCAGGTGTAAATTGAGAAAATAAATTGACAGTATCTCGATACATGTTAAATAAAAAGTGGATCAACTGCTACCCCCGCCGGATCGGGGTTTTTTTATGAGGTATCGTAAGGAAAAATGACTCACAAGAAAAACATACTACTGGCAGCCTTAAGCGGCATTTTACTGACGGGAGCCTTTCCCAAAATTGGTTTGGACTGGCTGATCTGGTTTGCCCTCTTGCCACTCCTGTATGCACTAAAAGACATGCCAGTGCGGTCTGCTTTTGGCCTGGGGTTTACCACCGGACTGATCCACTTTCTATCGTTGCTGTATTGGCTGGTTCCGGTCATGCGAACTTACGGCTATTTGCCTGCCTATTTAAGTATAGCGGTTTTATGTCTATTCGCGGCCGTGTTGGCTCTTTTTGTTGCTCTTTTTTCAACTGCTTTAGCCGGTTTCGGAAAAACGCCCATTCGCTGTCTGATAATGATTCCGATATGCTGGGTGGCCCTGGAATATTTGCGGTCATTCATCTTTTCCGGATTCCCGTGGGAACTATTAGGATATTCCCAGTTTAATCGTTTGCAACTGATTCAAATTTCAGATATATTTGGTGTTTACGGGCTTTCGGCTTTAATTGCGTTCACCAACGCAACGTTTGTTATCAGCCTGCTATATTTCACCAAAAGGAGGTGGCAGGATACCCATATTTCAAATCGGCTGGCACTGGGATCAATCATCACCCTGATGGCAGCCTTGGTGTTGACCTTGCTATATGGAGATTGGCGTTTAACTGATATTGACAAACGAATTGCAGCCTCTTCCAAAGCGCGTATCGCAGTTGTTCAGGGCAATATTAACCAGGCAATCAAGTGGGACCCCGCCTTTCAAATTGATACCGTTAAAAAATACAATCGTCTGTCCGCCTCAATAATTGAGCAATATCCGGATCTGATTGTCTGGCCGGAGTCAGCCACACCGTTTTACTTTTTATATGATATAAAGCCATCGGAACTGGTATTTGAAGGTATTTATCAGACCGCTATAGATTATCTGATCGGAAGTCCTTCTTTTGTGCGCGAAAATGACGTGACCCAATACTTTAACAGTGCGTATTTGATCAGCCCGCAAACGAAAACCATGGATAAATACGACAAAACCCATTTGGTACCGTATGGCGAATATGTACCCTTTAAAAAGTGGCTTCCTTTTCTGGGAAAAGTCGTCGCCCAGGTCGGCGATTTCAGGGCAGGAACAATAGGCAATACCTTGCAGTGGAAGGACCAACAGATTGGCGTTCAGATTTGTTACGAAATCATATTCCCGGGACTTTCCCGGGCCATGGCCAGAAACAACGCTTCGTTGTTGATCAATATCACCAACGACGCCTGGTTTGGAAAAACCAGCGGCCCGTACCAGCATTTTTCAATGACCGTTTTCAGGGCGGTCGAAAACAGGCGTTCCCTGGCAAGAGCGGCCAATACGGGGATTAGCGGATTTATTGACCCGGCCGGAAGGATTTTGGCGGCAACGGCATTGTTGGAAGAAGCGGCCGTAACCCGTTCGGTTCCGCTGCTAAAAGAGAAAACCATTTATACCAAAATCGGTGATCTCTTTGCCCGGGTGTGCATGGCGGTAGTACTATTGGTCACACTGCTTGAGATAGTACGATGGGGTATTAAAAGAACAAGCGTTCAAAAAAAAATTGATCATTGAATATTGTCTAAAGATAGTATTTCTCAGATATTCAATCTTTCCGCTTGCGGCGGATCAATATTCATTCCTAACAGGGAGGTAACCAAAATGTCCATTGAATTAAAACAAAATTTGGATGAGCTTAAGGCAAAATTAGAACATCTGCGGAGCTATCTTTGACCTGGATGGCATCGAAAAGCGATTGGCTGAAATTGAAAGGATTATCGCCAAAGATGGTTACTGGGACAATCCGGAAGAGGCCAAGCCAATTTTAAAAGAAAGGATGTCTATTTCCAATAAGATCGACAGTTTTCAAAAACTGTGGAACGATCTTGAAGAAACCCTGATTTTACTGGATTTAGCCGTTGAAGAATCCGATGAAGAGGCCTTGGACGAAGTCACCCAGCAGGCAAAAACGCTGGACGATAAAATTAATCTGCTTTCTCTGCATCTCATGCTGGATGGCAAGGATGATTCCCGCGATGCCATTGTTTCTATCAACGCCGGAGCCGGCGGCACTGAAGCCCAGGACTGGGCTGAGATGCTATTCCGAATGTATTCCCGGTGGGTCGAGCGCAAAGGCTATCAGTCGGAATTGATCGATTATCAGCCGGGTGACGAGGCCGGGATCAAAAGTGTAACCTTTACGGCCGGCGGAGAAAATGCCTTTGGATATCTGAAATCAGAAACGGGTGTCCACCGGCTGGTGAGAATTTCACCCTTCAATGCCAGCGGCAAGCGGCATACCTCCTTTGCGTCGGTTTTTGTCTACCCGGAGCTCGGCAACGAAATCACCATTGACATCGACGACAAGGATATACGGGTGGATGTTTACAGGGCCAGCGGGGCGGGCGGGCAGCATGTCAACAAAACCAGCAGCGCGGTTCGCCTGACCCACCTTCCCTCGGGAATCGTTGTGCAATGCCAGCAGGAAAAATCCCAGCACCGCAACAAAGACCTGGCCATGAAAGTCCTCAAAGCCCGCCTTTACCAGCGTGAACAGGAAAAACAGGATGAAAAATTGCAGGAAATGCACGACAGCAAGGAGGACATTGCCTGGGGCAGCCAGATTCGTTCATATGTATTGCATCCCTACCAGATGGTAAAGGATCATCGCATTAACCTGGACGTCGGTAACGTCAACGCGGTCCTGGATGGAAACATCGACCAGTTTATAGAAGGCGTGCTGCTGCATAAAAAATAAAGCGCTTTCAGTCCTGGGTAGAGAGTTTGAGTACTAGCGCATGGCGCATAGGGCATCGGCTTATTTGAAACAATAACTAGATAAACTCCCTTAAACTTTTTCCAGTGCCCGCTTAAATCCCTCAAAAGCACCGGCAATCGTTGCATCCGGAACAGCGTAGGATAAACGAAAATAGCCCGGAGCACCGAAGGCCACACCCGGTGCCGCCAGAATAAGCTCGTCTTTTAGCGCACTGAGGAATTTGACATCATCAGGTATCGGGCTTTTGGGAAACAGGTAAAACGCGCCTTGCGGGATGTTAAATTCATAGCCGGCATCGGCCAGGCCCTGGCATAATATGTCCCGGCGCCGTTTGTAGATGGAGACATCGACGGTAATGCCCTGCAGTTGGGCGACGGCCAATTGCACCATATTGGGGGCATTCACGTAGAGCATCGTGTTGATCCCGATGGCTGCGCTGGTGACAAGCCCGGCATCTTCAGCATCGGGGTGCACCGCCAGGTATCCGATGCGCTCACCGGCCAGGGACAGCTCTTTGGAATAAGAACTTACCACGATGGTATGGGGATAAGCCTGAAACACCGAGGGAACCGTTCCGTCATAGATGATTTTACGGTAGGGTTCATCCGAGACGAGATAAATCCGTCGGCCGAATTTTTGACTGGCCCGATCCAGTACTTCACCCAGTTCGCCCAGCTCCGCTGCCGAATATACGGCGCCGGTAGGGTTATTGGGTGAGTTAATCAGCATTACCCGGGTGCCTTTTGTGATGGCGGCTTCGATGGCCGCCATATCAAGCTGAAAATGGGTATCTGTCGGTGCGGTTTTAAGGACAGCATCGGCCATAAAAGCATAGTGATCATAGCCGAGAAAATAGGGCGAAGGAACCAGGATCTCCTCACCGGGGTTTACCAGCGCCCCGATGGCAGCGTTCAATGCACCGGCAGCACCGACGGTCATTAAGATCAAATCCGCTGTCAGAATAACACCATGTTCGTCGCTTAGGTAGTCGGCCACTGCCTGTCTTACATGGGGATGGCCGGGGTTAGGCGTGTAGCCGTGGTTTAGGGCGTCACCGTTGACCAATTCTTTGAGCACCTTATCAAATTCCGGCGGCGGGGGGACATCGGGATTGCCCAGAGAAAAATCAAAGACGTTTTCCGGACCGTGTTCGGCTCTCAGCCGGGCACCTTCCTCGAACATCTTTTTCACCATTTCCATTCCTTCAACAATATTGATCATCTTATCTGCGATCGGCATTATGCCTCCTTTTATTTTCAACAAATAAGCAACCCCGTTGCCTTCTTGGCGTCGGGGGTATATTTATTTGCATATTTGAGAATCTAAATCAACTTGAAATAAATTTATATAGAGGTTGTCACAAAAACATTGGCTTATTCGAACGTTTTTTCTACACCCACTTATACCACCTTTCCGTACTGCGGAACTTAATTTTGAAAAGCGGTAAAATTAGCTATTTATAAATTTTGCTCGAAATTGAATAAAAGCTGTTTTATATTACTTAAATATAATTCTTACTTAGACAGGAGGCAAAATGATCGCTTACTTTGTACACGACAGTAAAAAAGAAAAGGACCTGATTGTGCTGCCGGACAGAGGTTGCAGTGTGGTGGTGACACCCCAGTACATGGAAACCTTTATTTCGGTTGACCCGGTGTTTGCAAGCTGGACCGGAGACAGCTGCCAGGATTTTGCGCCCGAAGATTTTGGAACGGTTGTGGCGACCCGTGATGATGGCGGTGATGTGTGTGTGGTGGATCAAGAGTTGTGGAAGAAAAGGATGGAGCATTACTTGGGATTACCCTAAATCTCAAGAAATTCGAAAAACGAAATACGAAACAAATCCGGATACCTAATGACAAAAATGTTAAACATTTGTTGGAGCAAACACTTGAGAATCATCTTTTTTGCCGGCAAAGGCGGGGTGGGTAAAACGTCGGTGGCAGCAGCCACCGGGATAAAAACCGCTCAAATGGGTCACAAAACGGTGGTGATGTCGCTGGATGTTGCTCACAGCCTGGCGGATATTTTTGATCTGGACAGCGGATTGCTGGATCAAAATAAGGGGCAGCCGATCGCGGTCCGTGACAATTTATGGATTCAGGAATTGGATATCCAGGAAGAGATTCAGCGATACTGGGGCGACATCTACAAGTATATCTCCGGCTTGCTGAACCGGACCGGAATAGACGAAGTTCTGGCGGAAGAACTGGCTGTTTTCCCCGGAATGGAGGAAGTCAGTCTTCTGCTGTATATTAATCAATATGTCCGCACAAACGAATACGACGTAATTTTACTTGACTGTGCCCCCACCGGGGAATCACTCAGATTCATCAGTATACCCACCACCCTGGACTGGTACATGAAGAAAATATTCAAATGGGAAAGAACCGTTGCCAAATATGTGCGTCCCGTGGCCAAACGGATGACGGATATACCTCTGCCGGGCGACGATTATTTTCAGGCCATTCAGGACTTATTTGAAAAGCTCAAAGGAGTGGATCATGTCCTGGTGGATCCGGAAATCACCACGGTTCGCCTGGTAACCAATCCTGAAAAGGTGGTTTTAAAAGAAACCCAGAGGGCTTTTATGTATTTTTGTCTCTACAAAATGAATATCGATGCGATCATTATGAACCGTATTCTTCCTGAGACTGTCACTGACAGCTATTTCAGCGACTGGCTCAAAGGCCAGCAGCGTAATGTTGCCGAAGCGGCTGAATTTTTCAACCCGGTGCCCATATTTCCGGTAAATCTGTTTTCCGGTGAAATCGTCGGCTATGGCCATTTGCGGGACTTGGCCGATCAGATCTATGCCGACCGCAATCCGCTGGAACGCTTTTCCAAAGAGGAGCCCTATCAGTTGATCAAAGAAAACAGCAATTATTGCCTCAAACTGAAGCTTCCTTTTATTTCCAAAAAAGATGTGGAACTCAGCAAACTGTATGAAGAACTGGTAATTCGAATCGGCGGGTTTAAACGGCATATACTGCTTCCCAGACAGGTTGCATCTTTAAACTCCGTAACCGCCAAAATGGAAGGCGCATATTTAAACGTCGTTTTTGAAGGAGATGATCATGGCCGAGAAAAAGAGTGAACAGGAGACCACTGGTTGTCCCGTTGGCAGTTTTTTCGAAGACCTCGAAAAAGCCTTCGGGAAAAAGTCCCCATTTTTTGAGCACATGACCCAATCTAAACTTGAATTTATGAAAGGCATCCGGTCGCTCCTGGATGAACGTATTGAAAACCTTGAAAAAAAGCGATCCGGAAATCCCGGTCAAAAGATGACCAAAATTAAAGTGGAGTGATCAGCTAATTTTTAGCACGGGCCATCCGGACACTGGCGACAAAAAACCACAACAGCGCGGACATCTGCAGGCAGAGCATCATCGCAAAGCCGGCCTGATAACCCGGCGGCGCATATCCGCCGGCGGAGGTGCCCGGCCACTGGCTGATAATGGCACCGATACCCCACTGGGCGGCAAAGGCGCATATGAACACCAGCAGGTTGACGCCGGTGTTGACCCGACCGGATAAATGAGTTGGAAAGCTCTGGGACAAAACCGCGTAGGGGATGATCCCGGTGGTGCCGAAGACTCCAAACAAGACCCACAGGGTGCGTGCCCACGAGGTTAACTCCAGGATAAGTAACCCCTGGGTGATCATGAAAGCGCCCATGCCGGATACGGCAATAACAATCGGCTTTATTCCCAATCGGCTCAATCTCTCTGCCACGGCTCCCATCAAGATAAAACCCGCTACCATGGCTGCAGCGATCATCATGAGTATCTGGGCGATCATCTCCCGTTCCAACCCGGCAACATCCCGCAGCCACGGACCGGACCAAAGGCCCTGAATGGCCAGAAAGGACGCCTGCGACATGATGGTCAACGGGGCAACGCGCCAGAATGTCAGACTTGAGAAGACCTGGATAATTCCTTGCAGTTGCTCTCTAAGGCTTTCACCGGTTTGTTCAATCTTTTTTTCCGGAACGATAAAAAAAACAGCGGCGGCGATTGCCAGGGTGAGGATGGAAAGGATAAAAAAAATGCCTCGCCAGTCTGTGACGCCCAAAGCTGCTTCCACCGGAGCCGTGGCGGTAAGGGCTCCGCAACCGCCGGCGGCCATCTGAATGCCGTTAATCAGGGGTAATTGTTCCCTGCGAAACCACAGCACAAAGGCTTTAAAGGCAGCCATCAGGCAGGCCGATACGCCGAAACCGATCAAGGCCCGTCCGATTACCAGCCCGGTAACGCTTTCGGCTTTCGAAAATACAAAGGCTCCGGCAGCCGCAAAAATGAGGAGAAACGATTCTATTTTACGCGGACCGAAACGGTCCAGCAGCACACCGAGCGGCAGCTGGAAGGCGGCAAAAGTGATAAAGTAGGCGGCGGTAAGCAGACCAAGCTCCGAGGGACCGATGACCAGCTCAGATGCCAGGTCCGGCGCCAGCACGGCATTCACCACCCGATAAAGGTAGGATAGAAAATATCCCAGGGCGAAAGGGATGAAGATCCGTAAATTTTTTCCGAGAGATGAGGGCATAAGGGCGCCCGCCTATTTCACTTGATCACGTGTTAGAAATATGGTTACCCGATTGATGGGAATTATAGCGGTTGTCAGCGGTCCGCCAGGGGAATAGCCGGGTGTAATCATAATCAATGAAAATCGTTTTTTGATGTTGCACTCATCCTGGATACTATTTATATAGGGGTAAAGATATATAGTTTGTGGGCTTCTCGAGTGTCCGTGCATCTTTTCCCGGCAGCTTCCGATAGTATTCTAAGGGTAAGCACACTGTGTGAAAATAACGGCATGTTGGGAAGCCCTCTTTAAAAACAAGCGGCAGAATCCGCATTGATTCTGCCGCTTATATTTCTGGTTTCAGGATTAGGCTTTTATTTCCCAGTGCTGCGATCTTTGTTATCGTACCAGCCGCTTCAGGTGCGGCGCATCAAGGTTGGCCGCATCGATCACCCATTCCCCGGTTTTATTTTGGCGGCCGCTTAGACGTCCCTGTTTGAGCCAAGCTTTTACACCGTTTTCCGTCAGGTAGGTCATATTGACAAATTCTGCCAGGGAATAGGCTTTGGCAGCCGACGCTGTTTTCTTAGCCGGTTTAGCTTTTTTTGAAGGGCCCGGTTTTTTTGCAACGGCGGCTTTTTTCGGAGCAGATTTTGGCGGTTTCTTCTTGGGTGCGGATTTACCTTTCTTTAGCTGACTTTTGGTTGCCATCTTCATTCCTTTCCACTGAGAAAGTTACTCATCAAATTTTGACGTATCGCCTTATTAAAAAAATCTTACAAATTATATAGCAAGATAATTCGTATCGTTCAAGTAGATCATGATCTTATGTTATGCCCGCCCGCTGTATTGCCAGCATGGTCACATCATCACCCATCGGAGCAATGTCGATGAACGCAAACAGGCTGGTCTTGACCCTATCCAGCAAGTCGGTTGCAGAACTAAATGGCTGCTCGACCAACGATTTGAGCCGATTCCGGGTAAATATTTCATCCTCGGGCGAACGGGCTTCGGTAACTCCGTCGGTGTAGCCGATTAGCATATCCCCCTGCTCAAATTGTATCTGGCCGGTATTATAAGCTGAGTTAGCAAACATGCCCACGGCCGGCCCGGTAGGATCAAGAGCCTTTTTTACCCCTTTTGAGTCAATAAGGTACAGCGGTTCATGGCCGGCATTGATGTAATAAAGCTGTCCGGTTGCGGGATTCAGCACTCCGAAAAACAAGGTAGCAAACATGCCCTCGTCCCCGTGGGTCTGGGCGATGTAGTTGTTGGTAAACGGTACGGCCCTGAGGCGCATCAACTCCATATTTTCGGGAGATGGTGCTGCGGTCAACCGACTGCTGGACTGATCGATTTCGCTGATAGCTCTTGGGTCGCTGTTGGCCGCCTGTTCGGCAAAAACGCGAATCAGGCTGCGAAACAGGGCCATATAGAGAGCTGAGCCCACGCCTTTGTCACACACATCGGCAATTACCAGGCCGACATTGTCATCGGGAAATTTAAACACATCGTAAAAATCACCGGATACTTTGCCGGCCGGAAAGAAGCAGGTGGCGATATTCCAGTCCGGGAAGCTCGGAATGGTGCTTGGCAAAAATTCTCTTTGGATCTTTTGACCCTTTTCCAGCTCAAATTCAACCATTTTGATGCGTTCCCACTCACGCAGGCCTTCGACCATATGGTTGAAATTTTTGGATAATTCACCAATTTCGTCACTGGTGGTAACCGGGACCGACTTTGACAGATCGCCTTTGGCAACTTGGGCCGAAATTTCAGACAGGTTTTCTATCGGACCTGCAATCTTACGGGCGAAGTAATAGCCTAAAAACCGCAGGAGAATCAAAGCCACAACAAAAAATACGATAAAATGCTTGATCTGATTTTTCATGAAGCCGGTTATGCCCTCGCTGGCAACACCTATTTTAAGAAGATAGTTGTTGGCATCCTTTTCACCGGTAATATTTACAAAAAGCGACAGCGGTCCAGCGGCGGAAAATATGCTGGCATCGGACTGCCGGAAACGTCTTTGCAGCCAATGGTCCAGCCTGGAGGTATACCCGTCCTGAACCGGCTCGGCATGCAGAATGGGGCCGTCAGAAAAATACAATCGGGACCATGATTTACCACTGGTCGGTTTGCTGTAAATCGATATATCCGAAGCCGAATAGAAACTTGAAGAAAGACTGACCAGCATCTGCATCAAGCGCTGAAGCTCCGGGCTTGGCTGGCCGATGCTCTGCCAGAGGAAATCGGGTCTGCTGCTGCCTTCCAATAGGGAAAATTGATGGTGAATCGCTTTGCTGGTTGAACTCACAAAGTGTTTTTTGCCGGCTATGGTGTAGAGGATAGACGTAACCAGGAATATAATCAGGCCGAAAAGTAAAAAGTATAAGGTTATACGTCTTGCTACGGTGGGTTGCCAGAATGAGCAAAAGCATTTCACATGTTCAATTATCTTCATGTTTGTCGCCTTTGATGAATTCGACCTGTGCCGAATTCATCGGTGTTTGATGTTTTTGGCTATGGGGCTTTGACGGCTTCGGGCGTAATAATGACATCAATGCGCCGGTTCATTGCCCGGCCGCTCTGGGTTGCGTTGGATGCAAGCGGACGCATGGAACCGTAACCCACGGCGATAATTTTTTCGTATGGCAGTGTTTCATTGGCCACGAAATATTGACGCACGGCATCCGCTCTTTGCTGCGAGAGGTGTTCGTTTAAATTTTCGGACCCGGTGCTGTCCGTATGCCCCCCGATAATGACATCAGGTTCACCGAAGGTGCGAATGGCGCTTTGAACCTTGCTGAGCAAGGTGTAATTTTGGGGCAGAATTACACTTTGCCCCACCGGAAACTGCATGGCCTTCAGTCGGATGATTACCTGGTTCTGCTTTTTATATACTTCCGCTTCCTGAGGTTTGAAATAATGCTGGATGCTGCTGAGCTTTTCATTGAATTGTTTTTCTGCCAGCAGCCGCTCTTTCTCTTTTTGCTCCTTGATGGATTGGCCTTCCAGGTTGGCAATATTTTTTTGAAGTTTGTCGATTTCTTCCCGTTGTTTTTTGGTGTTCTCAATCATAAATTCATGATCAGCGCTCTGAGCAGAAATGGTCGCCAGAATATTTTCGATCTGATCATCAAAGGAGCGGTCCCGCATATCCGGAGCACCAAGTTTTTGGGTGGTTTGATATAAAATTCCTTCTGCCCACAGCACAATTTGCTCGGGTTCCATGTTTTCCACTTTTTCAGTCTGAGTTGCAACCGGTTGTATGCGGCGGGCCATAAAAAGTGCTTCGGTAGCCAGCTGGTGCATTTTCTCTTTCTGGTATGGATTTTCGGTTATAAAGTTATCCGCTTCGGTTAGTTTTTTTTCAGCGGCTGCATATGATTGGGGCGCAATTCTATGCAGACCCTTATTTCTCGCATCTTTGATAAGTCGCCGTACCTCTCCGATGGTCTGGATTTTAATGTAGCGCAATTCGAGACGGCGAAACTGTTCGGTGACGCTCGACTGGCTGCGTCGGGCATATCCCAGGTTGTCTTTTTCAATGGCCGCGGTCAGGTCAAGAAACCTGTTCTCTGCAGCGCTATAGTCACTTCCCAGATTGGTAGCCCCGGCCTGTCTGGCAAGTTCACGGGCTTTGATTGCATCTGGAATGGTGGATCTGGTTGTTTTAGCAATTTCTTCAGCCCTCTGGAGCTGGGCCCGCCCGGTTGCAATGTTTCCAAGAATATCGGATAGTCGATCGCCTTTTTCAAGATCTGTTTTGGCCGTACCGAGGGAACTGTCAGCTCTTTTAAACCAGGTGGGGGCAAGGACATTTACTTGATTTTTGCGGGCCATGGCAATGTCGTTGTCAAGTTGATTGATAAGCTGTTGCGGGCTTTCTGCTTTGGAGATCGGTGCCACCTCCAGCTGCTTTCCGGCACACGCAGCCAACACCAAAACGGCAGCCGACAGTAAGATCAAGATCAGGCTGGTTTTATTTCCCAATGCGCTGTTCATTTTTTCTCCCCTCCTTAATCGCCTAAAAATACACATTTGATATACCTGTATTCAATCCAAACGGTTCCGTGCCGGATAGCAAGTCCTGGTAGTGAAATGGGTTTAAGGTTGCCTTTTTACTCCGACATGTCAAATTAGAACATAAAAATTTTTGTTTTTCAACCTGGCGAGTCTAAAGACCAGAATAAATTACTAATGCGAGCGAAAATAAGTAGACATCGGGTTGAGAAATATTCTGCGCAGTTGCGCGCTCCGAGGGGGTGTCTATATTAATATGATCGCATTAGTAAATCCGGAGGATACCGGTCGGATGTACTTTGACCTCCCAATCCCCACCGTGATATGATGAGAGGCTATCTCAAAAATGTCTTTGTTTAACCGTTCAAGTCCAGCGTTCAAATGAAAACTAAAAATAAAAATACCACAGCCTCTTCCGACGACGTACCCCAAAACCGCTGTTTGTCCTGTGGGACATCGGAGAATATGGGCCGCCGAAGATACTGCTCGGTCGAATGCCGGCAGCACCTGCGATATAATTTAAACCTCAGAACAGGTCTGCTGAGAGCGTTGAACACAAGATATGCGACCTTTTATTTCACGGATGCCATTATAATTTTAGATGTCTTACCCCGCGGTTCAGCCGAACTGTTCAGCTATATATTTCCGCGGACTTCCGGCGGTAAGCCGGTTGATGATTTTTGTACCCTTTCCAACATATTAGGCAATGCTTGGTGGGCAGAAAGAAATCGTACCAATAAGCGCTACATAGCCAACCGCTTCATACTCGAAAAAGCCATAAATAAAAATGCAGATTCAGCGCCGATCAAACCGGTTGAGGTTAAAGAGCCTGCCAAGCTTAAAAAATCATTAATGTTCCTAAAGCTTCAGAAATCGGATTTGAATTCTCCGGGACTTCAACGAAAAATAAAGTCCGCTTACCGCAAACAGGCCATGAAGCACCATCCGGACCTGGGTGGTGATGCCGCCGGCTTTAGAAGACTTCATGATGCCTATGAGCAAATAATCAGATGGTCTGAGAATCCTGTCTTTATCCGACGTCGCGGTTTTCCGGACAAATGGTTTTATGACGGCAGCACGGTAAGGTGGATACAACCAGCTCCCAATCTCAAAACCGGCTTATAAATACCCATCTTTTACCCCCCAGCTTCGTTGCTCGTCGTCGAAAATTGCTCACGTACTAAAAGTGCGCTCCGCTTTTTCTCCTCCTCACGCCTTGCCGGCGGCCAAAACCTTGGATTTCTAAGCCGGTTTTAATTTCATATCTGTTCACAGAAAATATTAGAATTTTGTGTATGGCTTAGCCTGAAATGAGCAATTTTTTCGAAGAGCGATGGCCGCACAAGGTTTTTAGGCTGAGGCGTACTGATAGTACGTCGAAGTCTACAATCCGCGGAGAACGAAGCTATGCGGAAAAAGGGCCATTTCAGCTTTCAACCGCGGCGGCGACCATGGCCTGTACATTCTCCAGTTTGGCGTTGGCCGGTATATCGCAGCCGGACTGCAGAATAAAACCCTCGGGGCCAAGTTCCCGGATCAGCCGGGCACAATAGGCATAAACATTTTCCGGTGTGTCCAGAAATAACATGGAGGCCGGCACATCACCCATAATGCACATGTGGTCACCGAGGACTTTCTTGGCCTGGAATATATCCGTTTCACCATCGAGGGCCATAATGCACCTGCCCTTTGGGAGCTCTTTGAAACATTCAAGTTCCCGGGTCCAGTTCGAATCCAGATGAAGCAAGGCGATTAAGCCGGCATCAACTACTTCGTTAACCAGCCTGCTGAAATAAGGCCAGACAAAACGCTGCCACATTTCAGGGGATAACATGCATGGGGCCGCCTGCCAGCCACCGACCCAGACCAACGGGTAGCCGCGTTGTTTGGCATTCCGGATGGCTTTAACCACGAGGTGGGGCACCATGTCCTCCATAGCCGCAATAACCTTATCCGGTATATCGAACAAATCCATGGCAAATTCCATCAACGAGCGAGACCCGCAAAGCAATTCATAAGGGGTGGTGACATCGCCGCCGCTTAAAACCGGTACACCCACTTTGCGCCATGCTTTTTGGGCATCCGGTGATTTCCTGCGGGGTGGCAAATATTCATCCGGCACCTCATGAAAAATTCTTTGCGCCAAAAATGCCTTAGCGTAGGCCGGCCAGCCTTTGCTCAAAATGAGATCATAGTCATCCCTTGTCATCAGCTCCGACTCAACGACCTGCCACATTTCATCTTCGGGCAGGTCAACACCCGGTACCCTCACCTTTGACATGTAGTCATAGCACAGACCGTAGGGCCAGAACGATCCATAGTTGATGGCATCAGCGTCGCCGACCATTTTAAAAGCCTTGATCATGGTATCAAGGTTTTTAGTGGGCGAACTTAGAAATTCGGCCATTTGAGTGCGGGTCACATAGGCGGCAAAGCCGGAGTATTCCAGAACCACCGGTGTGCGATCGGGTTTTTTCAAGTCGACGGCCGCCAGGATGCGGTTGAGGCGCTGGCTGTAAAGGGTGCTGTTTTTCATCTTCTGAGGCCTTTATCTGGTTGCAGCCGATGTGGAGCCGGATGCCGGCAGATAGAATTGCAGGGCATAATCCCTGACCATACGGTCGGCACAGAAACGCCAACCCAGAATTTGCATGGAATCCTTGACCCGCTTCACCCATTTATGGGGGATCCCGCTATCATTGCGCTCGTAGTACAGCGGTATAACCTCCTGCTCCAGAGTTTGATACAGAAATTCGGAATCTCGCCGGGACTGCTCCTGGGGGTCACTGTGCATACCCCCGTGACCGATGGCAAACCCGTTGCGGCCGTTAAACGCCTCGTTCCACCATCCGTCAAGAATTGAAAAGTTCAAACCGCCATTGAGAATGACCTTCTGTCCGCTGGTACCGCAGGCTTCCAGCGGCCGCCGGGGGGTGTTCAACCACACATCCACTCCCTGAACCAGGTGGCGGGCCACGTTATAATCGTAGTCTTCCACAAAAACAATCCGTCGTTTGAGTTCCGGCTTATTGCCATACTGAATGATGCGCTGCAATATCTTTTTGCCCTCATCGTCACGGGGGTGGGCCTTGCCGGCAAAGATAATCTGGAGCGGTCGATCCGGATCGGTTACCAGGCTGATCAGCCGTTCGGGCTGGGATAAAATTAAGTCCCCCCGTTTATAAGTTGCCAGTCGCCGGGCAGAGCCAATTGTCAGAATATCCGGATCGAGAATCTGATCGATTTCCTGAATGGTTTCTTGATGCCCAATCCGTTCGGCCCGGCGAAGCAACCGCCGCCGGACAAAATTAATCAGCCGCATGTTTAGGATCTGGTGGTTTTCCCACAGTTCGCCGTCATCGATGTCAGCCGCCTTTTCCCATATGTCCGCGTGTATCATCCGGGTGGGCCAATTGTGGGCCAGCCGTGTCTCAAACAGCTTGTGCATTTGAGGGGCGATCCAGGAGAGCACATGAACACCGTTGGTAATGTGGCCGATGGGGACCTCGGCCTCAGGCCGATTCGGAAAGAGTCCGTGCCACATTCGCCGGCTGACATCGGAGTGCAAGGCCGACACGCCGTTGGCGTGCCGTGAGCCCTTCAGGGCCAGGACCGTCATGCAGAAGGTCTCATTCATATCTTCGGGATTCACGCGTCCCAGGGCCATAAATTCTTCGTGTGACAGATTTAGCTTTTCCCGGAAAACTCCCAGATGCTCTTCCACCAACTCCGGAACGAAGCGGTCATGTCCGGCCGGTACCGGTGTGTGCGTTGTAAATACGGTATAAATCGCCACCCGGCGCAGCGCATTGTCAAAGGCAATGCCGTCATCCTGCATCAGCCGGCGGACTTCTTCAAGAATTGCAAAGGCACTGTGGCCCTCGTTTAAGTGTAATACGCCCGGGAATATATTCAGCGCCTGTATGACACGCGCGCCGCCGATGCCCAACAGAAGTTCCTGCCGAATCCGTGTGCGATCGTTTCCGCCGTACAGGCGGGAGGTCAGCATCCGGTCCTCATCCGTGTTGCCTTCAACATTTGAGTCGAGCAAAATCAGTTTCACCCGACCGATCTGAAGCTGCCAGCACATGGCCGCAAGGACGCCGTCCCGGGTGTCGATCCGGACGATCAACGGTTGGCCGTCCGCCAGGGTTAAGGGCTCCAGGGGCAGCTGCGTTCGATCCAGGTCGACATATTCTTCCTCCTGCCATCCCTCGCTGTTCAGGCGCTGGATGAAATAGCCCTGGTGATATAAAAGACCGATCCCGATCAACGGTATTCCCAGATCGGACGCACTCTTGAGATGATCGCCGGCCAGAATCCCCAGTCCGCCGGAGTAAATCGGCAGGGATTCGTGCAGACCGAATTCGGCTGAAAAATAGACAACCGGCCGATTTCCAAGATTACCGCAATGGATGGCGCCCCAGGTCTGCGGTGCTGTTAAATACTCATTCAACCGGCGAAAGGCATGGTTTATTCGGCTGTGAAGCACCAGTTCCGATGCGCGCTGTTCGATTTGCTCCGGACTGATCCGGTTCAAAAATGCAGTTGGGTTATGATCTACCTCCCGCCAGAGATGCGGATCGAGATCCGTAAAAAGCCGGATAACCTCCGGGTGCCAAGTCCACCACAGATTTTGTGCCAGCGTCCGGAGCCGCTGATGAAGGTCATTTCCTAAATTTTTCATTGAGAATTCTCCTGGGTTTAGGGTTCGGATAATTCAATGGTAATGCCGTTGAAGACGTTGGGTTTGGTCATGGCGATCTTTTTGCCCCTTAAGCCGATCCGGGGTTTTTGATCCATCATTTCAACGCCGCGCTGTTTAAGATCTTCGACATCCGCTTCGATGTTGTCGGATAACAGGCAAAAATGATGAATGGCATCGCCTCTTTCTTTACCGAATTTTGCCAAAAAGCCGTCTTCGCTGTTATCCTGGAGAAATTCCAGCGCCAATCCGTTTACATCCAATAGGCTGCAACGCATTTTCTTCTCTGGAAATTCTTTGATGGCGGGTTTTTCAAATCCCATAATTTTTGATAACGCATCCAGGCTCTTTTCGATATCTTCGACGACGATGCCCAGATGTCCGATTCCTTTAATCATGGTTTTTCCTCTCTCTAAATAGTTGCCGGTTGAAAAACATCATAAATCAGAAGCTCTTCCGTCACATTGAAAATTTTATGTTTGGCTCCAATGGGGACCCGGACGATGATACTCGGATTTAGCTGAAAGTTTCCGGCGCCTTCAACGTACATTTCGGCCTTACCCCGCAAGGGATAAAGTATATCGGCCTGGGTTTCATGGATATGCTCGGGAATCTCTATGCCAGCCGGTATTTTCACCAGCACGCAGGTAACGTCCAGGCCGTCGTCTTTTTTGGTTACCAGCGGTTTAATTTCGACTCCTTCCGCGATGGGATGAGGCGCCCAGGATAAACTATCGATGCTGTTGCAAATTACCATTTTACCTCCTTCCTAATTCTTACTTACAACATAGTCTGCTATTTATTGAAACACTTTTAGTTAGGTCTGCTGCAATGGATACCTCCGTATCATAATGCAGGGTGGACTACAGATCAAAGGGGCTTGCCATAGAATCGCACGAAAAATTAACATACAGGTTTCAGCATTGCAAATTTTATATTGAATAACGGCCGATCAATTTCTACCTGAATCATCCATATGCAAGCCACCAATTCATAAAAGTTTCTGGGAACAGAAAAAAACTTGACAATGTCACCTGTAGGTGACATTATTGTATCCATGGCGATTCCGGGGGAAAAAAAGCTTGTATCCAAACCGGCCCCTGCCCGCAACCGGGAAGCCACACGCGCCCGGTTGATCCAGGCCGTTGGGACCCTGCTGGCCCGGGAAGGCTTTACGAGGTTAGGGGTCAATGCTGTTGCCCGGGAAGCGGGAGTCGATAAGGTTTTAATCTACCGCTATTTCGGGGGGATGCCTGAGCTTATGGCGGCTTTTGGGCGTGAAGGTAATTTCTGGCCATCCATCAAGGAACTTGCCGGCGGTGACATCGAGGCCTTTGGTCGGCTGCCAGTCACCGGGCAATTGTCTCAGCTGGGTAAGAATTTTCTGCAGGCCATCCGCAGCCGGCCGGTTACCCAGGAAATCCTGGCCTGGGAAATGGTCGAACGCAATGATCTGACCATTGAACTGGAAACGATCCGGGAAACGACGATGATGAATTTTTTTGACATGTTCTTTCCGGCGACCCGCAAGGGGCCGGATATCGCCGCCATGGGCGCCATTATCGGCGCCGGTATCAGCTATCTGGTCAGCCGGGGACGGCAGATTCGCTTTTATAATGGGGTCGATCTGGAATCGGAAGCGGGCTGGAAAAGGCTGGAAGGTGCTATTGATACTATGATTCAAGGACTGTATGCAGGCAATGGCAGGTAGGGCAAAAAAAATTTTTGCCCGAAATGTCACCAATAGGTGACAATATAGTTGGCTAAACATGATAAAACCAGCTTTAAGAATCTAAGGCTTTTTAGGTAACCAAATTGCGGAATAGCAAAATAAACCAATCAACTATTCTCTGACAACCTGGAGGTCAAAATGAAAATAAATCGAAGGCGTTTTTTAAAAAGAACCCTGGCAGCCGGATCCCTGGCAGTTGGAACCGGTTCATTGCTTTCAGCTTGCTCAAGCTTTCGCCGTGCCGATCTCCCGGATCAGGATCTATCAAAACCCATAAGCGCTCAACTGGATCCTATCAGCGGTGCTATCTTGTATCATGCTTCCCTGGCACCCAGCGGTCACAATGCCCAGCCCTGGTTTGTCAGGATTGTCCAAAAAAATGAATGGGTCATTGGCCTGGATCCCCAACGCAGGCTTTCTGAAGTAGACCCCGACAACCGGGAGGCCCTTCTGTCCATCGGTGCCTTTGCCGAAAACCTTGCGCTTGCTGCCGGCACGTACGGCTTTCAGGCTGAGATGAGAGATCATTGCCGAGAACCCCTTCCAGCAGGATATAATTAAGGTTTCGTTAAAGCCAACCAGGCCGAACGACTATCCCCTCGAACGCCTTACGCGACGCATGACCGTTAAACAGGGCTATCTTGCCGATGAGATTAAAAAAGAGGATATCCGTGCCTTGTCCGAGCCTTTAGCAGGCCGGCTGTTCTACTTCCCGAAAGGCACAGAACATGCAAACTGCATTGAAGAGGGGGCCATTGAAAACTTCCGGATCCAGGCAAACCGGGACAACGCCCAGCAGGAGCTGGTTCGCTGGGTCAGACTCAGCAACAAGGATGCCGAGCGCTACCGAGACGGGTTGACGGTGGAAGGCATGGAGATCCGAGGCTTCAAAGGCTGGTTTGTCAGAAATTTCATCAAGCCCCAGGATTTCATGAAGCCCAGTTTCCGGAAACAGAGTGTCGACCTTACGGCCAAACTCGCCCAGCAGGGCGGGGGCTGGCTCGTCATCACCAGCGAAGGTCAGACGGTTGCTGACCTGATTGACAGCGGCAGGCGGTTTGAACGCATGACCCTGCTGGCAAGGGAAAGAAAGCTGGCCATCCAACCCATGACCCAGTACCTGGAGGAAAAAGAAGGCTTGGAGCAAATCGCCGCCGATCACGCCGCCAGTGTTATTCCCCAGTTCATACTGCGGGTCGGATATTTAAAAAATTATCCGGACCCGGTCAGCCTCCGCAGGCCGGTTAGTTGGTTTGTAAGATCATAATATATCGAGATCCAAAAAAACCCGGTTATCAACCGCGCTTTTTTTTGGCCGGAATCATATGTCCAGGATAAATAGTTAGGAAGCTAACTAAATATCACAGAAAGCTTCTGGTTAACTTTTGCAAGAAGGGATATCATCGTTTGACGCTCATTTTCGCTCAGGTTAGCCGTCAGTTTGGCCATGTGTCGGTAATAATCCGGCAGCATTCCATCTAGGCGCTGTCGTCCCTTGGCGGTCAGTCGAATGCCTATCTTTCTGCGATCCCGGGGATCAGCCACGCGCTCGACAAGGTTGTCTTTTTCCAGACCATCCAAAAGACCGGTGATAGTGGCCTTCTTTACACCCAATTTTTCGGCCAGCGATGACGGATAGATCTCTTTTCCCGGTGTGCGGCTCATAACAATCAGTGTCAGAAAGCGTCCCTGGGACAAACCGTATTTACCTAAAACGCTTTCAAAGGTCGCCAGCAAACCACTTCCGGTGCGCATCAGTTCAGCACAAATTTTGAGGGCCGAAGGGTTCATATTGGGAAAGCGCCGGGAAAATTCCCGCAGACGCATATCGGTCGGAAGATCTTTCAGGAAAAACATATCAGCGACTCCTTTGGAATAAGTGTTCGGTCTAAAATAGTACGGGAGCTAACTAAATTTGTCAATCAAAATTTAGCTTGCTTCTGAAACCGATAAAAACTATTGATTGGCATGCAGTATATATCACCACTGCAGAGCTCCGGGAGGGTTCGGGCATGAAGTTTTTAAAAAAGGCGATCATCACCGTTCTGATTCTGGTGGTTATCCTGGCGGGTCTCGGGGCAAAAACCTTCTATGATGCCGGAGAATTCAAGGCAATCAAGCCGCATTTCAACGGACAGGTTAAAATAATTGCGGGGGTTCTTAGCTCTGAGGACATCACCATTCATCCGTCAACGGCCATGGCTTTCATTTCCTCTGATGACCGCCGGGCCCATTGGGATGGGAACAGCCGGGCCCGGCAGGGAGCTATTTACGGCTTTGATCTGAATTCGGTCAATGCGAGGCTGGTGAACCTGACAGCCGATTTTTCCAAAGAATTAAATCCCCATGGCATTGGATGGTGGATGGCGGAAAATGGAGATCTATCTATTTTTGTGGTGAATCATTCCCGGGATGGCCATCTTGTTGAAATATTTGATTATCGGGGCGGCAAACTGGTTCACCGGCGCTCGGTTGCGGGCGCCCTGATGCACAGCCCCAATGATGTGTTGCCGGTCGGGCCCGACAGCTTCTATGTAACCAACGATCATGGCAACTCCACAGGGATTGGGCGTATGACAGAAGAGTACCTCCAACTGGCGCGGTCCTATGTCCTATACTACGATGGCAAAAATTTTCGTAAAGTTGCCGAAGGGCTTGCCTACGCCAACGGTATCAATATGAGTTCAGACGGCCAAACGGTTTATGTTGCCGCCACCGTGGGGCAAAAAATTTACGTCTATGATCGAGACCGAAGCACCGGGGACCTGGCCTTGCGCAGCACGATTGAAGCCGGGACCGGTGTGGACAATATTGAAATAGACCAAAAGGGTGATTTGTGGATCGGCTGCCATCCCAAGCTGCTGACCTTTGTCAAATATTCCAAAGACCCCGGCGTGCTGTCGCCGTCCCAGGTGATAAAAGTGGAAAAGAGGGCATCCGGTCCATATGAGATCAAGGAGATCTATCTGACCAATGGCCAACCGATGTCAGGCTCCAGTGTAGCGGCCGTCTTTGAAGACACGCTGCTCATCGGATCCGTTTTTGACGAGCACTTCCTGATGTGCAACCTGCAAAATTAGCGGTAAACTGTAAACCAGGACAAGCCGGTTGGAGTGAAGCGAAAATCCCGCTTGTCGGGGAACCAAACAAGAAAAATTACACCAAAAAAGCTAGTGGAATTTGAAGCGCTGAGTTCCGCCTGCTTTTCTTTGCCGGTGTCTTAGGGCACCTTATCCAGGGCCTGTTTCAGATCCGCAATGATGTCCTCTGAATTTTCAATCCCGACACTGAAACGGAAAATACCTTCGCCCATCAGCTCGGCATACTTTTCTTTCTGAGCATCGTTAAATACGACCATATCCTCGAAAAAGAACTCGGTGGGGATATATACCATCAGGCTCTGGTCATGGCCCAGTGACACCGCATGGGTGATGAGCTCCAGTTCTTTGAGAAAATCGAAATGGGCCATCATTTCCGCCTTAAGACTGAAATTCAACATTCCCGAGGGTGCCTTCATCTGCTTTCTGGCTATCTCATAGCCGGGATGGCTTTTCAACCCGGGGTAGGTAACGGATTTTACCCTGGGGTGGGATTCCAAAAATGACGCCACGGCCTGCGCGTTTTGAGAGTGCTTTTCCATCCGCATCGGCAGGGTCACCGAACCCCTGAGAATCAACCAGGCATTAAACGGGCTGATACAGGCCCCCAGATGGACGATGCCGTATTCTCTGATGTCGGCCAGCACTTTTTGGGGCCCGATGACCGCACCGCCCAGCGCATCCCCGTGACCGTTAATATATTTAGTGGCGCTATGGACCACCAGGTCAGCACCGAGAGAAAGCGGCTGTTGGTTTAGCAGGCCGGACCAGGTACTGTCCACGACCATGCTGGCGCCGACCCCATGGGCCATCTCAGATATTTTTTCAATATCGCTGATACCGACCACCGGATTGCCGGGGGTCTCGACATAAACCACCTTGGTATCTTCTCTGATAGCATTTCTGACTTCATGCGGATCGGTGGTATCCACCAGGCTGACGTCAACCCCGAATCTGGGCAGGTGAAAGCCAAGCAGTTTCTGGGTTCCGGTATAGCTGACTTCCGATGCGACAATATGGTCGCCGGCATTGAGCAGGGCAAAAAAAGTGGCGGCAATGGCGCCCATCCCGCTGGCTGACACAATACAATCTTCGCCACCTTCGAGAATGGCCAGCCGTTCTTCTAAATGCCTGGGGGTTGGGCTGTGCTCCCGGGTATACTGAAATTTATCCAGATGCTCCCACGAAAGCGTTTCCAGCAGTTCGGTTAAATCTACTGGATACTGATAGGAATTGGCCATGTGAATCGGCCGGCGGATGGCCTTTGTATCGGTGTCAATCCCTTCACCGGCATGCACACATAAGGTATCGAAACCCCATTGCTGGTTCCTTTTACTCTTCACCATACCCTCCTTTTGATATTGACATTCGGCTCTGATCTATTAGAAGTTATCTCAAAAATGTTCCTGGGTATCGTTATCATGATTTCATGGAGTATGTACAGGGGGTATCAATGAAAATCAACAAGCTGGAAGTACTGGACGCGCAGGAGATAAAAACCATTCACCAGCATTCCCTTGAAGTGCTTGCGGATGTCGGCATCAAGGTTGAGCTGCAAAAGATGCGTCAACTGCTGGCCGATCTGGGATGTGAAATTAATGAAAAAGAAAAACTGGTCAAATTCAAACCCGATTTTGTCGAGGACTATGTCAAAAAGGCTCCCCGGGAATTCACCCTTTGCGGTGCAGACCCTGACCTGCAATGGATTATCAACCCGGAAACCCAGATATTCGGTGGGCTGGGAACCCTGATCAATATCAGCGATCTAGAGACCGGGGAATACCGGCCGACAACTTTTCAGGATATGACCCATCATCTGATTCTCTTCGAATATCTGGACCATGTGGTGTCCAACCAGATGGATGTCTGGCCCAATGACATTCCCATGCACACCATTCATGTTGAAGCGATTCGCTCTTGGGCCAAAAACTGCCGCAAGTCGTTCGGCATGGGAGCCTATGGTGTGATGGCAACCCGCGACATGATGGAAATGATGCTGCTGGTGGCCGGGGGGCGGGAAGCAGCCAAGAGCCAACATCCGTTTGCGACGATTGTCAGCATTCAAAGCCCGCTCGCATCGATCCAGGCCCAGCTGGAAGGGTTGATGATACTGGCCGAATACGGACAACCGGCCCTTGTTTCACCGGAAGCCATGGCCGGCACCACGGCCCCCGTTACCCTGGCCGGTTTGCTGGTGCAGCATAATGCCGAAGTTCTGGCCCACATCATCATGGCCCAGGCCGTTAACCCGGGGACGCCGGTGCTTTACGGCAGCGTTTCAACCGTGGCCGAAATGAAAGCCGGTACCACCACTCTGGGAGCGGTGGAAACAGGTTTGATCAGTGCGGCCTGCACCCAGCTGGCACATTCCTATGATATCCCCTGCCGCGCGGTGGCCGGCGGTACGGAATCGAAAACCTTCGATATCCAATGCGGTGTAGAAAGGATGCGCACCCTGATGATGACGGCCATGGCCGGCGCCAACTATATCACCTGTGTCGGCACGACTGAATCCAGCATGGCGGGTGGACATGAGCTGGCAGTCATCGACAATGATTTGATCGGAACGGTCAAGCGGGCTTTATACGGGATTGAGATAACAGATGATACCCTGGCCCTCGACATTATAAAAAAGGTCGGACCGAACGGCACCTATATCATGGAATCGCACACCCTGGAACATTTCAAGCAGGAGCTGTATTATTCCAAAATCGTTGACCAGGATAAGCGGGAAACCTGGGAAAAAGGCGGGCAAAAAGGAATGCTGGAAAGGGCCCGGCAAGAAGCGCGGAATATTCTGGCGAATCATCAGGAAAAAGCGCTCGACCCCAAGCTTTTAAAAGAATTGGATGACTATGTGAACCTGGCGGCAGCACGTTCACTGGATGATTACTATGCGGCGGAGTGGAAGCCTTAGTTTGCAACCACTTCTATCCAGATAATGTCACAATTGACAAATTTAAATTTTGAATCAACCTCAAGCATTTTAAAGCTACAACAACCAGGATTAGATAAAATTGATGCAGAAGCAAGCTGATGCGAAAACGAAAGCAGGTGTGACGTTAAAAGAGATCGTCCTGTATAATATGGCGGGGTTCTCATTTAATGTTTATGACACGATTCTGTACGCCTGGTTGCCCTATTTTTATGCACCCCCGCAAGATTCCGGTCTAACGCAGTATGTTCCCCTGACCGCCATCGGAATTATATTGGCGGGTGGAAGGATTTTAGACGCTGCGACCGATGTCCTGATCGGATACCTGAGTGATCGCACCCGATCCCGGTGGGGCAGAAGAAAACCTTATATCTTTATTTCGACGCCGATTCTTTTTCTGGCCTTTATTTTTGTCTGGTTGCCTCCGGTAACCGGCAACAGTCCGTTAAATGTCGTGTCTTTGGCCGTCGCGCTCTTTTTTTACTACTGGGGGTACACCGGGGTCCTGATACCGTGGTTCGCGGTTTTGCCGGAAATGAGTGATCAAAACCACGAACGGATTAAAATTGCCTCTATCGGGGTGGCCATCGGGGTGGTCGGAGCCCTTGTGGGCGGCGGGCTGTCCGGCCCGCTGTTTGAAAAGCTGGGTGCTTTTCCCATGGCCCTGATCCTGGGAGGGGTCGCATTCATCGCCGGGGAGTTGACCCTCTTCGGCATCAAAGAACGCTTTGCCGTTTCATCCGAGGCTCAAGCCGTGGGCTTTTTTAGGGTCGTAAAGGAAGTCTTTGCGGATCGGCAGGTTTTATCTTTTTCGCTGATGGTCATGTTCGTTCAACTGACCTATCAGCTCATGTTGATGAACGTTCCCTACACCACGACCCTGATTCTGGGTCGCAAAGAAGCAGATGCCTCCCTGCTGATGGGAGAAGTGATCATTTTGATGGCAGCCTCAACACCCATGTGGTACTGGCTGCTGAAAAAATTTCCCAAAAGAAAAGTTTTCAGAGTCATTATCCTGGCCATGATGATAGGCTTTATACTCAATTTTTTTATCGGTTCTTCAAAGGCGCTCTCTCCAATGATTCAGGCTTTGGTTATCTTTCCCCTTGCCGCAATTCCCATGGGTGGCATGTTTACGGCCGTGCTGGGCATCATCGCCGATTTGACGGATTATGATCAGTTGAAATCCGGGCAACGCCGCGAGGCCATCTACTACGGCATATACGGCATCGTCCGCAAGACGGGCTGGGCACTGTGTTCCCTGATTCTGGCTGGCGTCTTCTCGGCCTTCGGCTACGGGGCGGAAAATCCGCTCGGGGTCAGAGTGATCTGGCTGGTTTGCGCGTTGTCATGCCTGATCGGGCTGCTGTTTTTCACCCCTTACAAACTGGGCGATACCAAAGAGGAGACCAAAGAAATAATGGGGCTGTAAAACTGGTTATGAAACCTTTTTAGGATTTCTGCTGCTGCATGGCTTCATGTTCGGCCGCCAGCTCCTTCAACAAATCCTGCACGGCCCAGTTTTCCGAGGTGGGGGTCAGGGTGGCCCACAAAGGTGGTTTCATGCCTGCCTGGCGGCTGCCGGACATCAACAGATGCAATTCGTTCTGGGTGAGACCGCACATAATGATGGCTCGCGGGAGCCCGGACGATTCTCCCCACCCCGAGTTGTCCTCGAGGGCCAGCAAGTCAGAAATCATGCTGCCGGCCTGCGCCTCTGTCACCCAGATCTTGGGCATATCAGACAAACCAATTATTTCCAGCAGCTTGACAAAATGGGGCTGAACTTCAGAAGAAAACCCGCAAATCAGCAACTTGCGGGGACCGTACATCCGCTCGTCCGACGGTGACACTTTTTCGAATCCGGCATCGCTCATGATAATTCCTTGTTATTCGTTAACCAATAACGGCCGGCGAACAATCGCCGGCTATATTTTGATCCCCTAAGGTCGTTTTTCACCAAAATTCAGTCCCATTAATCCATCACCGGCCTCAAACGACTTTCAATGTTTACGGGATTGTCGATCAGCTTCTGGGCCAGCATGATCTCTTCGGTCTGCTTCCAGGCGGCAACATCAATTTTGCCGAATTGAAATCCAGCCGACGGCAGCATCAGGATGCGTGTGGCCGGAAGTTGCTGGCGTACGATGTCTTCCGGGGTTTCCTGATTATACTTCAACACGGTTTCAATGGCCCTCTGCTTGTTTGCCGGATCCAGGGCCTCAGTCCAGCCTTGCATCAGGGCCTGCATAAAACGCTTGACGGTTTCCGGACGCTCTTCGAGCATTTTGGTTGTGGTTACCACGGAGTTGGCCACGAATTGAATCCCCAGTCGACTTGGATTCATCAGATCAAATTTTTCCCCGGCCTTGCGGAGTTTGGCGCCAATGATGGGCGCCTGGGCATTGCGGTACAGGGGCCAGAGGTCGACTTCGCCCTTGAAAAAAGGCGTGTAGTCATATCGCACACTGAAAAGCTTAACCTCATTTTCGGTAATATTGTATTTGGCCAACAGGGCGCGCATGATGGTTTCGTCATTGCCGCCGTAGGTGACGCCGATGATCTTGCCTTTGAGATCCTGAGGTGTATTCAGAACCGTCCGGTCCGACCGGTAAATCCAATGCAGCGGGTTGATTTGAAAGAGCTGGGCCAGCACGACAATCGGCGATCCCTTGGCAACCGCCCGGATGACCTGATCCGCCGAGGCCACCCCGAATTGCGCATGTCCGATTTCAAGCTCCTTGATGGCATCCTTTTCAGGCCCTCCCGGTTTAACGGTTACTTTCAGGCCTTTTTGTTCGAAATGGCCATGGGCATCCGCCCACAGATCCCCAACCACGCTGATATTAAACAACCATTTGAGCCGATAATTTACTTCTTCCAGGGGCTGCTCTTTTTCGCTGCAAGCGCTTAATACAAAGATAAGAAGTAAGACAAATATTAACGCACCGGTAATCTTGAGTTGTCGTAACATCATGCGTCATCCTTTGTTCCTGATAAATAATAAAGATTAAACTTAGGTATCGACCTCCACGAATAAGGTTTTGAATCGTGGGAGCGGCTTTCCAGCCGCGAACAAGGTTACTTGCCAGTCTGTTAATCGCGGCAGGAAAGCCGCTCCCACGCCGCCAGATTTATTGATACTTACTTTAAAGAAATTTCATTATTAAGCTATCAGCTATCAGCTATGAGCCATGAGCTTTCTTTGCCCTGTAACCGTCTTTGAACCAGCTGCCCCAGTGCCTCCAGGCACACCAGATACAGAGAGGTACATATGCCGATTAAAAATAATGCCACTAAAATCTTGGCCAGGTCACTCTGGTAAAGCGCCATGCGGATACTGTGGCCGATGCCGGCGTTGGCGGCGATAAACTCCGATACGATGGTACCGACCATGGCCAGGGTGCCGCTGCCCACAATGACGGTGGTGATTTTGTTGACATTTTCAAAGGCGCGGATTTTGACCTGCAGGCGCCAGTTCATTCTCAGGGTGGCTTCATAAAAATGCTCTATCTCGGTAATAGGTTCTGATAAAATTCCGATAAACGAAAGCAGCAGGGGAAAATAGCAAATCATCGCTGTGATCAACAGCCGGGAAGACAGCCCGTCGCCCAGCAGGATAAAAATGATGGGCGCCACCGCGACGATGGGATAAGCCTGAATATTATAGGCCGCTACCCGGATAAAGGAGCCGATCCAGAGGGTCAAGCGCCCCAGGATGCCGACAATGGTTGCCAGGCAAATTGATAAAAGATGACCGAGAATGGCTACGGTCAGGGTGTCAACTACATTGAAAAAATACCGAAAGAAGACGCTCTGGCTGGTTTGCCAGATTTCCAACGGGCTGGGTATCACATAGTCGGAGAGGTTCAGGACATACTTGATCAGAAAAAGGGTCGCGATGCCCAGAAAATAAATAATAAAGAATTGATAAATCCGTCTATGCAGCATTGACAATCTCCAGCATCGTCTGCTCGAGGTCTTTGTTTATAAGCACTTTATCATCCATAAGATCCTGCCCAAGAAGCGCCACCGTCTGCGGATTTTTATGTCTTCCGCGCAGGACCAGTATTTGCCGGCAGAATTTGGCTACTTCCGCTACACTGTGAGAAATGTAGAGAAAACAGCGGTCAGGGAAGATGGTTTTCATCATCAGGATTATTTTTTCTTTGGTGATTTCATCCACATTGGCCAGGCTTTCATCCATGATCAACAGGTCGAAATCCTGCAATAAATAACGGGCCAGGTTGGTGCGGTTTTGCTGACCGAGGGAAAGTTGTGCAAAGCGTGACTGCATGCATTCAGCAAGACCGAAGGCATCCACCAGATCATCAATTCGATCCTTGCCGGCATCAGGGGTGGTCGTTTTTAAATGATCGCGGACGCTGGACCATCCCGGCAGTCTTTCAAGATTGTAAGTGTATAGGATTTGACGAATACCGCTGGTTGCAATATCCCCGCTGTAGCCTTTAACCCCTCCGATCATCATTTTGGCCAGGGTGGTTTTGCCGACACCAGACGGCCCGAAAAGCGCATGAAAGCCTGGGGTGGATATTTTGCAGGATAGATTTTTAAATACTTTATTAGTGGAGCCAGGATACTGGTAGCTTATGTCCTTGAATTCGAGCAGCATTTGTACAAACCTATATCGGAGTCCTGGTATTCAGTCAACCTGCTGATTCTGGTTAAAGGTTCAGAAGTTCAGAGGTTCAGGGTTCAAGGTTATGTGTTTGTGCCAAATCTGAATTGCAGAAAAACAAACCTGAACCCTTGAACGGTTCTACTCTTTTTTCATCTGCTTGCCCACATTCCAGCAGCTGGCAAGCGGTTCCCCCAGCGACCAGTATTTTATGCTGCTCATGTCAAACAACAGGGGTTTGACCTTGGCGATATCGACTTTGCCGTCGGTCAGAATGGATTCCTCGGCGTAGGTTTCGACGATTTCGCCGATAAACAGATCATGGGTGGGGGTGTCGTAGACGTCATAAAGTTTGCACTCCATATTTAGCAGGCAATCTTCAATCATCGGTGCTTTGGCCAGTTCACCATAAAATATTTCAAAAACGCCTGATTTATCGGTTTTTTTGCCGCTGACCATTCCGACATAATCGGTTTTCACCACCAGGTTTTCAGAGGGCAGGTTAACGCTGAAAGCTTCATTTTCCTTGATACCCGCGTTGGTATAGTGCGCCTTACCGAGGCTCATTGAAATCAGATAAGGCTTGGCGTGATTGACGATGCCGATGTGGGCGATGGTGAGAAAATTTGGTTTGCCATCCACGACTGCTCCCACCAGCACTGTCGGCGTGGGATAAAGGACATTCATACCGCCAAGTTTGATTTTCATGTGGTTCCTCCGTTTTCAAGTAAATTCATCGGTATGGAACTGAGACTTTGAACCATATCCGGGTATCTTGCCTGTGATTCGAGGTTAGAGTTGGATACTTATTACTCTAGCAACAGAATCTCGTTTTTCAAGCTGGATACTTTTTACCCGCTTTTTTTGCCAGAAATATTCCGATTTCAATTATAATACGAACGTAAAAACCCTGGGAAAAATATTTTTTATAATATTATCAAATTGTTATTCTCGCCATAGTCCTGCCGGCCAGGGGTTGGCACGTTGCTTGTAATAAAATAATTACAAAATCATAATTCGTGATTACCATTTAACTACCCTCAATTTTATTGAGAATCAAAGGAGAAATAAAATGAACGCACTGCTTAAGAATTGTAAAGTTTTACTGATTGCTGCATTTGTAATTATTGTTATGACAGCCGGTGCCTCTGCGGACATGGGACGGGGCCAGGGCTATCGCGGTCAGATGCACCACGGCCAGGGCTGGCATCATGGCGGGTATGGAGCTCCCGGATGGGGCGCTTTCGGCAATTTGAGCGAAGAAGATATCAAGAAGCTGGATGAAGAGCGTCAGGCTTTTTTTGAGGCCACAAAAGATCTGCGCCGGGAAGTTTATCAAAAGCGTCTAGAACTGGCCAGTGAGATGGCCAGGCAAAACCCTGACCCCGCCAGGGCAGCCGCCATTCAAAAGGAAATCTCCGATACCAAAGCCCGGCTGGCCCAAAAGCATCTGGACCACCTTTTTCGGATTCGTAAGATCAACCCGGATCTGGGACTGGGATTTCGGGGTGGTAACCATATGGGCTTTGGCATGATGCACCCCGGAATAATGGGCCACGGCGGACCCGGCTTTCGGGACAACCTTGACTGTCCTTATGGCGATTCTGGCGGCGGCTATGGCCAAGGCCCCGGAATGATGGGCCAAAGAGGCTGGAGTCGCGATGAATCCCGCCAATATCACAAAGGTCAGCAGTCGATGTCGGAATGAAACGCAATTTATATACCGGCTATACCAATACTACTGAGATAAGGTCGAATAAAATGAAACACATTAAATCAATGACATTAAGGACAATATCATCAGCCCTGGCACTATCCATTGTTTTCCTTTCATCATCCGATGCCCTGGCCGGTTGGCGCGATAATCAGGGCTGGCACATGGGTTCCGGTATGATGGGTGGATGGGGCATGGGTTGGTTTGGAGGCATATTCATGATGATTTTCTGGGTTCTTGTTCTGGTAGGGTTGATTTTCCTCATCAAATGGTTGGTCCAGACTACGAACCGGGTCAAATCAGATGCCGGCAGCAGCAACAGCGCGCTGGAAATTCTTAAAGAGCGCTACGCTCGCGGTGAAATCGATTCAGCCGAATTTGAAGAGAAAAAAAAGGTTCTGGTATGATAAACAGACGCCAATTTATACAAATCACCGGTGCGGGAGCAGCGGGCTTACTAACTGGCAGCATGACCTCATTGTTAAAAGCCGGAAAGGCCAATGCTGCCGGGAACATAAGCAGTGGATTTACGCCGGATCTGGACATTGCCCTGAAAGCCACTGCCGGCGAGATTCCGATCCTGCCCGGTAACCCTACCGGGGTGTGGCAATTTCAGGGACGGGTGTTAAAGGGGGATCGGGCTAGTCTGGCAAGCCTTGATAGAAGCTATCTGGGGCCCATCATCCGGGCGCGCAGGGGGCAGAAAGTTCGCATCCGATTTACCAATGAGATTGCCGACCAGACCATTGTTCACTGGCACGGCTTGCACGTCCCTGCCGCTATGGACGGGCACCCGCGTCTGGTTATCCCCAGAGGTGAAGACTATGTTTATGAATTCGAGGTCCGCAATCGGGCCGGGACCTACTGGTACCATCCCCATCCCCATGGATTGACCGGTTCCCAGGTATACGGCGGTCTGGCCGGTCTTTTTCTGGTATCCGATGAAGAAGAAGAAACTGCCGGGCTGCCTTCCGGCGAACATGATATTCCCCTGGTTTTGCAGGATCGCGCCTTTGACAGTAGCAATCAATTGATTTACCTGTCAGGCCACCACATGGAGCAGATGAACGGATTTTTAGGTGACTGGATTCTGGTCAACGGACAGCCCGATTTTATCCTGCCGGTGGCCACCCGGGCCTACCGGCTGCGCCTTCTCAACGGCTCCAATTCGCGCATTTACAAACTGGCCTGGAAGGACAACAGCCCGTTGACCGTCATCGCAACCGACGGCGGTCTGCTGGAAAAACCGGTTCAGCGTCGCTATGTCATGCTGGGCCCGGGCGAAAGACTGGAGCTCTGGGCTGATTTCAGTCGCTATGCGGTAGGTTCGGAAACGGCGCTGGTGAGCCTGCCCTTCGATGGCGGCATGATGGGGGGCGGCCGCAGGGGCCGCGGAATGATGGGAGGCAGCGGCTATGCTCTTTCCAACGGTACAGGGTTTCCGGTTTTCAAAGTCAGGGTCAATCGCCCTGCGAAAGCAAATTTAACCCTGCCGCAACGGCTTTCTACTATCAAACGCTATGATCCGGCGGATGCCGTGAACCGGGAAGACCCGAAGCGATTTCATCTGGTCATGCGCCATATGGCCTGGACCATCAACGGCCGAACCTTCCGGATGGAAGAGGTGGCACCTGAGGAGAGGGTCGCCATGAACACCCTCGAAGTTTGGGAATTTATCAATGAAGGCGGCGGCATGGGCATGATGGGCGGGATGGATATGCCCCACCCTATCCACCTGCATGGAATGCAGTTTCAGGTTATTCAGCGACGGGGTGTCCAGCATGAAGGCTATGTGGATGAAGGCTGGAAGGATACCGTATTGCTAATGCCTGGAGAGCGTGTTAGGTTACTGGTGCGGTTCGGAGACTACCCGGGACTCTTCCTGTATCACTGCCACAACCTGGAACATGAAGATATGGGAATGATGCGCAATTATCTGGTTGAAGGCAAGACCTCTGCTGCTTGATTACAATTTTCCGGTTTTAAAAATCAGGATGGCCCCTTCACACAATCATACCCATGATCATGCCCCGCCAGATTACAATCGTGCTTTCGCTATCGGTAATGTAAAGGATCTTTTTATGAATATTTACATGATATATATCCGGGATGAGGATTACTACCGGATGCTGCCTGCTGAACTAGGTGGCTCAAAACCCGGCGATGAGCGTATCAAAGTGATGGCATTTCCCCCTCTGGGCATCGAAACCCTGGCGCCGGTGGTGCGCCAGCATGGCCACCGGGTACGAATGTTCGACACCTGCCATCCCCAAATGAAGGCGGAGGATATAATCCGGGCGGTTAAAGAGGAGGCGCCGGATGTCATTGCACTGTCATTTCTTTCTACCACCACCTATCCGATCACCAAAGCCATGGCCGAGAAGCTTAAATCAACAGCACCGGACATCCCGATAATCCTGGGGGGCGTTTTCGCCTCCATGAACGCCGAGGATATCTTAAAGGACTGCCCCCACGCCGACTGCATCGGAGTCGGAGAAGGAGAGGAGCTATTACCGGATTATCTGGACAACCTTGATAATCCTGGATCGGTGGCAGGCCTTGTATGGCGCGACGGAGACCAGGTGATTTCCAATCATCCGCGCCCCATTATTAGAGACCTGGATCAGTTCCCCTACCCTGACCGGGACAGTTTACCGATTGATTTTATCGAGTCCTTACCCCTGGACGTCCCGGCGGTACTCTCGCTGGATAAATTTTGTACGATTCAAACCTCCAGGGGCTGCCCTTACGGCTGCATCTACTGCGACATACCTTCCTTGTCCAATGGCAAATGGCGACACCGCTCGGCCGAACATGTCCTGGGAGAAATGCAGCAGCTCAACGATGCGGGCTACCGCTCAATTTATCTTACCGATGATCATTTTCTATTAAAGCGCAAGCGGATTAACGATATCTGCAGCGGCATTATCGAGCGCGGTCTCGAGTTCACCTGGGGCTGCGAAGGGCGGGTCGATTCGGTTGCCGTCGACCAACTGCCCATCATGAGCGAGGCCAACTGTACCTTCCTGGCCTACGGTGTCGAAGCCGGCACCCAGAAAATCCTGGATCGGTTGAACAAAAATCTGACCCTGGAGCAGATCGAGTATGCGGTCAGTGAAGCCAAACGCCAGGGCATCGAAAGGGCCCACGGATTTTTTCTGGTGGGCTCCCCGGGCGAGACCGAGGAAGACATCAAGGAAAGCTTTCGGTTTGCAGCCCGCCTGAAACTGGATACTTTCGGGTTCAATCGGCTGTGTGTTTACCGGGGCACTCCTCTGTGGCAGGAGTATATCGAACGCGGGATCATCGATGATGAACGCGACTGGTTCAAATGGTTCAAATGCTCTGATATCGATCCGACCATACTGCCCAGCGAGGTCGTAAACCGTGCGCGCATGAAGGGATTCGCGTTGCTGTTTTTCCGCCGGATCTTCGTGCGTCCGATTCAGACCTATAAGCTGGTGCGCACCTTTGGTCGCTATATGAAGGCATCCGACATCTTTAAATTGCTCTCAGCTCCCTTTCGCCGGCGAACGCTGACCCGCAAACCCGAACTGCCGGCCCGGATGATCGATCTGGGGCTGGAAGCTCCCGACCGGGATGCGGTTTCTGCAACTTCATAGAACTTGCCAAAGATAAACGAATGTTTAAGTTTAGCAATAATTTTTAGGTCCGTGATAATAAGATCGGCGGCAAGGCTGCATTGTATCGAAAACCCGCAACCCCCAGAACCGGACAGTTGGATTGAATTTAAATTATTATGAAATTGCTTTAATTGCTGTAGCCCTTGGCTGTGATGCCTTTGCCGTGGGTCTGGGGGTCGGCTGCCAATACTGTTCGCCCAGGCAGATCTTTCGCCTGGCTTTTCACTTCGGTTTGTTCCAGTTTATGATGCCCCTTATCGGGTGGCTGCTGGGAAAATATATTTTGGCCTGGACCAAGACCTGGGGTCCCTGGATCGCTTTTGGCCTGCTCATGTATATCGGGATCCGGATGGTGCACGAAGGTTTAAAGCCGGCCGAGGAAAAAGCAGAATGCGCCGATCCGACCAAAGGATTCAGCCTGGTGATGTTGTCGGTGGCTACCAGCATTGATGCGCTGGGAGTGGGTTTCAGCCTGGGGGTTTTAAATCAGAACCTGTTTATGGTGGCAGTCTGGATCGGCCTTGTTGCGGCTGTCATGACCTGGCTGGCCATGAAAATCGGCAACCGGCTGTCACAACGATTTGCCCACCGCATGGAAATCTTTGGTGGCCTGATTTTGATTCTGATCGCCTTCAAGCTGCTACTCGTTTAATCCCCAAAAAAAAATTAGGGGTTTAGAACTTTTTCCAGTTTGCTCAAGTTATCACTGCTTCCAACTGCGATGACCTTTTCGCCTGATTTGATGGTGGTGTCGGCCGACGGGTTAAAAACCATTTCGCCATCGGCGTTGACGGTCGATAGAATCATCAGATCATAGTCCTGACGGATACCTGATTCCTGCAGGGATACACCAACAAATTGCGAGGATTCGTCTACCGCAATTTCCTCAATATGAATATCCGTTTCCTCATCCGCAAAGGCAAATTCTAAGAAGCGGATGACATTCGGCCGCAGGACCGCATGGGCCATCCTTCTGGCGCCGACATCGAATGGCGAGACAACCACATTCGCCCCGGCCGTATCCAATGGCTTTTTGGATGCGTTTTGGCTGGCCCGGGCCACCACGTAAATATTCGGATTCAAGCCCTTGGCCAGTAAGACGAGAAAGACGTTGTCGGCATCCGTGCCAAGGGCCGTGATGAGATTGGAGGCCCGTTTGAGCCCGGCGTTGAGCAGGTTGTCCTCGATGGTCGCATCCCCGGCGATATAAAGGATATGGTCTGTGTTCATGACCGGAATGCGATCCTCGTTTTTTTCGATCACCACAAACTGGAGGTGCTTCTGGGTGAGATATCGGCATAACGCACGCCCCATCCTGCCATATCCGCAAACAATAAAATGATCATTTAACTGGCCTATTTGCTTTTCCAATTTGCGCCTCCCTAATACCAGCCGGATACGGCCTTCCACCAGAAATTGTACCACATTACCGATTACGTAGAGAACAAAGCCGACCCCCATAACGATGAGAATCACTGTGAAGATTCGTCCTGTTTGACTGACCGGATGGACTTCGCCGTATCCAATCGTCGACAAAGTGATCACCGTCATGTAGATTGCATCCAGAACGGTCCAATCCTCGATAACCATGTATCCCGCAGTCCCGATGCCAACCAGGAATACCGAAAGCAAAACGACAATGATGAGGTGGGTCGTGCGATCCAATAAACCCGTCCGATTTTAAGTTGGAAGATAATTCTGAAACATTGCATGAAGTATAGTTACACAGAGAACTGCCTGTCAAACAAAAAGCATAAAAACATATCGAACCGTCTTAAACGGCGGGTGAAAAGCTGCCGGTGATGAACAACCCCGCCGCAAGCAACGGGGTATCAAACGGAAAATTTTAAACGCCCCAAGGGGCGGGGAATTAAACCCTCGTCCGCCGTAGGCGGATTAAATTTTTATCCAGCCAATGTCAAACTTTTCTTTGCCGATGGCATTAAGATTCCATTAACCATTCACTTGTTTCCGGTGCAAGGATGATTACTGTCAAAAATAGATCTTTTGATTTAGAAGACTTATACCGCTTTTCAAAAATGCGTTTCGCAATACGGAAGGGTGGTATAAGTGGTTGTAGAAAAAAACCCTCGAATAACGGAGCGTTTTCTTGACAACCGCTATGAGAGCACCTGATTTTTTAACTTAGACAAACAGCGAAAAATGAATTGCACGCTGACAGGAGTCGCGTGGGTCTCGCGCTACGCAACGATTATGCAACGGGGGATAAATAGGAATGGTTATAATAGCATCAAGGCACGGTGAATCAGACCTTTACACGCCGCTGAGCCTATACCGCAGTCAGGCGAATTTTTAGAAAAAAGATCCAGGTAATCGCTGATATCCATGGCTTTCAAGATCCTCTTTGGGAACAAAGCGAAGCGCCGCGGAATTGATACAATAGCGCAATCCGGTCGGCGCAGGTCCATCGGGAAAAACGTGCCCGAGATGAGAATCGCCGTGCTTGCTTCTGACTTCGGTGCGAACCATGAACAGGCTGCGGTCCTTGTGTTCCACAATGTTTTCCGGCACCAGGGGTCTGGTAAAACTGGGCCAGCCGGTACCGGACTTAAATTTGTCGGTTGAGCTGAACAGCGGCTCGCCGGAAACAATATCAACATAGATGCCTTCTTTTTTGTTGTCCCAGTATTCATTATTAAACGGCGGTTCGGTGCCGTCGCGCTGGGTTACTTTGTACTGCATGGGGGTCAACTTTTCTTTCAGAACCGCGTCATCGGGTTTGGAATATTTTGAATCCGGCCCCATGCCGAAGTCTTTTTTGCCGGCATATTGCCCCAGATGCTTTCAATGAAACTGATCACGCCCCGAACCGGAGCGGTAACATTTATAGCGGATCGGATTTTTCTTGTAGTAATCCTGATGATATTCCTCAGCCGGATAAAATTGCTCAAGCGGTATAATCGGGGTGACCAACGGCGATTTAAAAACGCCGGAGCTGTCCATATCCGCTTTTGATTTTTCAGCCAGCGCTTTTTGTTCTTCGTCGTGGTAGAAGATGGCCGAACGATACTGCGGGCCCCGATCGACAAACTGGCCCCCGGCATCGGTCGGGTTGACATGCCGCCAGAAAACGTCCAGCAATTCGGCATAGCTGATTTTTAAAGGATCATAGTAAACCTGCACCGCTTCATAGTGTCCGGTGGCACCGGAGGATACCTGCTCATAGGTCGGGTTTTTCTCATCGCCGCCCGTATAGCCGGATACGACTTCAACCACACCGTCGACCTTTTCAAAATCCGATTCCGTGCACCAGAAACATCCTCCGGCAAAGGTTGCACTGGATAAATTTTTATCGTCGTATTTTTTGTCCATCTCCATTGCCTCGGCCTGTCTTTGATATTTTGTAACTTGAAATCCAAACAGAACAAATCCTGTCAGGATCATTATTCCAAACAAAACGATTGTTTTCATGATTGCACTCCTTTTTTCAACATCTAGTCATAGATGGTGTTCAAAGAACACGTTTATCTTTCTGCTTTTTTAAGCCTATGGATTTTTCTGTTTCACAAAGCCATTTCAATTTCAAGTTGTGTCTCATACGCTTCCGGGCACGGTGCATCATCACATAAAGATTGCAAACACTAATGTCCATTAATTCACATATTTCCTGGCTACTCAGTTCTACTATTTCGCGAAGAATAAATACCTGCGCCAGGCGGCCGGGCAACTCCGATAAAGCATACGTTATAATCTTCAAAAATTCCTTTTGCTCATAGGCCTTTAAAGGATCAGAAACCCAAATAGAAGATCTTACAGCATGCATTTTCTTACTATCATAAACATCATGGCTTATATACGCCACAGGGGAATTCAAACTATATCGCCTGTCTCGGCTTATCCTTCGGAAATGATCGTAAATTTTTCTTTTTAGAATACTAATTAACCACGTTTTTTCAGATGCCAATCCCCGGAAATTTTTACGGGACTGCAGGGCGGCTAAAAAAGTCTCTTGAATTTTTTCTTCAGCAAGATCAGCCTTTCGCAAACGAGAAAGCGCATATTTAAAAAGGTAATCATGATACGCTTCAACCCAAATATCTGGATTGGCTGCATTCGACGAAATTTCAGGGGTATTATCCATGCGGTATCAATTATATAGGCACTGTTGGTAAGGAAAAAACCTTCGCGGTGTTGTGACTGAAAAATAAATTCAAATTCAATCCGCTGTCGATTCGCACTGTAGGCCAAAAACACCTTAAAATTAAATGTTTGCATGGCCAGTATTTTTTGTTCCGATATATGCGCCATGTAGTCAATCTTCTATCTGTAACAGGCTGTACAGGCGATTAATTTTGTACCGGAAATCAGTTGGAATAAAGATTAAGCGGAAGGATTCACAGGATCATCACGAAAATATAACTTTTTAATAACAAAAATTTATAAGGATAAGGGATTCAGACAGGATAATCGGCGGATAAGAAAAAGGTAAAGGTCGTCCCGAATTCGGTTGTGCTTTCGACAATGATGGATTTATCATGTAACTCAAGGATGCGCTTTACAATTGCCAATCCGAGCCCGGAATGACCTGCTTTGCTTTCTTGAGTTATATCTCTTTGATAAAAACGGTCAAAAATATGAGGCAAGATCTTCCTCGGGGATACCGCAGCCGGTATCACTGATACAGACGGCTATAACACCATTTTGGGCACTGAAAGAGAGACGAATAGAACCGCCGCCAGAGGTGTGATCCAGAGCGTTATCCAGAAGGTTTTCGATCACCCGCTCAATCATGGCAATATCGGCATTTACAAACGGAAGGCGCTGGATTATGGTCGATTTGAATAGTGATTTGTCTCTCTTCAGCCGACTAGATCAAACTTTTGCACCACATCATGAGCCAGCTCGTTAATGTTAAAAGGTTCGTACTGAACTTTTGTCTCATGGGAATCCAGCTTTGCCAGTTCGAAAAGCTCATCGACCAGTTTGCTGAGCCGTTCACAGTGCTGGATGGCAATTTCCAGATGATGCTTGCGATCTTCTGCGGACAGGCTTTTATCCTTTAGAAAGAGGGTTTCGATATAGCCCTGCAGCGTCGCCAGCGGTGTTCGCAGATCATGGGATACATTGGTCACGAGTTCCCGGCGCAAGCTGTCGGCTTTTTTCAATTTTTCCATCTGGGTTTGAATCCGATCGACCAGTTGTTTAAAAGTGACGGTTAAACGGTCGATCTCATCACCCGGCGGCCGGTCCATTGCGGTAATCGATTGCAGCTGATCCGCTGTTTGCTCTATGTCCAAAGAAGCCATGACAGTGGCCAGACGTCGCAGCCTGCGGGTCAGATAGGCGAACAACAGCAAACCTGCCGCCAGAACGAACAGCAAGGCTTGCTGCAAGCCACCAAGCACTCAACTGCATAATGTAGCTGCCCTTTAACTTCTGGACGATGCTGTCGAAATGCTCGCCTCCCAGAATAATGTATAGATAGCCTTGAAGCGGTCCTTGCTCGGGGATGCGCGCAACGCTGAACACCTTCTTCTTTCCGGGATTGCGGGGATCATCGCCGGTCAGCGGAAAGACAGTGCCGGCGCCAAACCACTTTTTGATGGGCCTCAAATCAACCCGGTCCTGTTTTACTTTTCCGGGAGGCGCCGAATAGGCCAGGATGTCACCGACGGGATTGAGCAGGTAGACTTCAATGCTGGGATTGACCACCATCAGCATGTTAAAAATTTCCATGAGGCCCTTCTGGTTAATTTGATGATCCTGCATGAGGTTTTTTTGGGCAGCGATTTTTCCGGCCAGGTCGCGATTGAGCTTTTGAACGACCTCCTGCTGATACATGTCCGAGGCCACCTGGGTCAGGATTACAATGGATACCCCCAGCAGACAAAACAGCCCCAACAGAGCGATGGCGAGCTTTGAATAGAGTGATTTGATCATGGATTACTATTATTTTGGAATTTACAATTCGGCAAACTTATAGCCCACCCCCCAGACCGTCAGGATGTAGTCAGGGTGGGCGGAATATTTTTCGATTTTGGCTCGCAGGCGATTGATATGGGAATTGACCGTATGCTCATAGCCGTCATGCCCATAACCCCAGACCATATCCAGAAGTTGGGAACGGGTATAGACCTTTCCAGGATTGCGGGCAAAATGCAGGAGTAGATCAAATTCCTTGGCAGTCAGATCAAGGGATCGACCCGCCATGGTGGCCTCTCTCTGGCCGGATCAATTACAAGGTCTCCAGCCTGAATGACCGCCGGGAAGGCCTCCCGGGCCCCTTCTGAAAGCTCTTCGACGCGCCTCAAAATGGCTTTTACCCTGGCAAGCAGCTCGGGTATGCTAAACGGCTTGGTGACGTAGTCGTCGGCGCCGATCTCCAGCCCGACCACCCGGTCAGTTTCCGAGGATTTGGCCGTCAGCATTAAAATGGGAACGTACGGGGGGCTGCGCCGCAGACGGCGGCAGATTTCCAGGCCCTCAAGGCCCGGCAGCATCAAATCCAGAATAATTAGATCGTAATTATCTGCTTGTGCTTTGGCTACCCCTGCCAGGCCGTCAAAGGATAGATCGACCTGAAAGGATAGATCAAGCAGGTGGGTTTCCAAAAGACGGGCCAAATCCCGGTTGTCTTCAATAATTAGTATCTTTTTCGGCATATCATTTAAGAATTAAAAGAAGCGATGAGTTGCTGGGTTATCCGCAGCATTACAATAATCCATACGAAAGAGAAATTACAATTTACTTGTTTTTGGTTAGCAGGATGATTACTGTCAGAATTAGATCTTTGCGATTCAAAAGACATAAGAGATACCTGATTATTTTTTCCGGAAATGCGTGAACAGGAGAATGTGCAGGTTTATCAATAGGTGCTTCGGCATTGGAGGAAATTCGTATGGGCAATCTGGCAAGGAAATTTTCGATGGTGTTTGGCGCAGGCTGTTTGGGAGGTCTTGTAAACAGCCTGGCTGTATGGATATTCGGTTTGTATGGCATTACAGCGGCATTCGGTGTGAAAATAGCGCCGCAGCTAAGCGCACCCTGGCTCTATCCCCGCATCGTCTGGGGCGGAATTTGGGGATTGGTCTTTTTACTTCCGCTCATGCAGAGGAATTTTTTAACCCGGGGCCTGATTTTCAGCCTGGGCCCGACACTGGTGCAGCTTTTTATTGTCTTTCCCATGAAAGCAAACAAGGGCCTTATGGGTCTTGACCTTGGCTCTTTGACGCCTCTGGCAGTGGTGATTTTCAATGCCGTATGGGGGGTGACGGCAGCCATCTGGTTACGTTTGACGAATTCCCATTCCTGAATTGCTTAATAATACGCTGAACCCCGACAGGAATAGGCCAAGAGGAAGGTAATCATCAGGCTTTGATCAACTGGAATGAATCAAAAGCCATCATACCAATGTTACGATTTTGCCTGTCTTTGGAGATAGATATACAAAGCAACTCCCGCAGCAATCATCAGCGAACATAAAATCTGCCCCATGGAAAAGGAGAAAAACACAAAGCCGATGTGGGCATCGGGTTCGCGGAAGTATTCGATGAAAAACCGCACCGTACCGTAGCCGATCAGGTAAAGGGCCAGCATGGCCCCCTTGGGCATTTTGATTTTGCGGATGCTCCACAGAATTGCAAACAGAAAAATGCCTTCAAAAAAGGCCTCATACAGTTGAGAGGGGTGCCTGAGTTCTCCGGCTTTGGCCATGGGAAAATACATCCCGATGGAAGAGGTCGTCACCCGGCCGAATAACTCGCCGTTTATAAAATTGCCCAGGCGGCCGAAGGTATACCCCAATGGGATAGCCGGTATGTATAAATCGACCCCGCTCCACCAGTCCAGTTTGGCCTTACGGATGTAGAGCCAGGCGACCAGGATTACGCCGATCATTCCGCCATGATAAGACATGCCGGAAATTCCGGTAAAGGCCACTCCGTTGGAAAACGAAAAGGGAAGGATAATTTCGAGGGGGTGCTTGAGATAGTACGACAGGTTGTAAAACAGCACATAGCCCAGCCGGGCCCCGACCACCAGCCCCAGTATTATGTAAGTTGTCAGATCCTTTATCTGATCGACGGTGATCGCGAAGCGGTCCTCACGTTTGACCCGGTAAATAACCAGAAAAAAAGTAATGGCAAAGGCAACGATATACATCAGTCCGTAATACTGAAGCTTGAACGAGCCGATACCAAAAATGACAGGGTCGATATTTTGCGGTAAATGCTGCCACCAGCTCCAGAATTCTTCTATCATCTGTTTTTTTACCTCCGTCGCCCAGACATATAATAGATTCTGCCCGAATCATAATCTGTTGCGCCGTATTCGTCAACACGGGCTGGTGTCCGCTTAATATCAGGTTTCGACGGTATGCCCGTTGCCAGTAGCCCGTTTTGAAATGATCGCGTGCGCCTGGGTCAGGCGGGTCCGATTTTAACTGTCAAACGGGCAAACGGGCTCAACGGACAAACCCGTGCTAGTGGCACTTCATGGCCTTACCATCCGTACTCTTATTCAATCGGTCCAAATATCTCCCCCATATTCCTTTTTTCCGGGTAGCGGTTGCGCTCTTATATTTGGCTGGGTTGATTTCAAATGCTTTCAGGCACCCGTCAGTACAAAAATAGAATCTTGTATCTTCATAATCAGCCGTCAGTTCGGTGTTGCAGGGATCCACTTTCATGCCACATACCGGGTCAACGACCCTTTTTTTTGATGGAACCAATAATTTCATTGGTATACCTCCCGTTGGTCAACCTTACTTAGAAGATAGCAACCTTTTAGCGAATCTCAACCAGGGACGGCATCTATCCTTGGATTTTCCAATGATAAAAAATGTATCTTTGTCGTTAATGGAGTGATGGATCGTGGGAGGGTGGTCGGTAATAAAAAGATCCTAAAAAATAGTAATTTTCAGTCTGTTAAATTTATTGATTATTTTTTAGTTGATATATGATTCAGGTATGAAATACTAGAAAAATACTGGATACAAATTCTATGCAGGATTTAAGGAAATGCTATCGAATATCTGAAGTAGCTATTTGGAGGAAAGATTGTGTTTAGTGCGCAGGATCGTCAATCAAATTTTGGCCTGTTAATCATGCGTCTGGGGCTGGCAGCGGTTCTTTTGATTCATGCCCTGCCCAAATTGTTTGCGGGCTCCCACAGCTGGCAGAGTGTCGGAACGACGTTAGGTTTTATCGATGTCGGTGTGCCGGCGGCGATTTTAGGGTTTAGCATGCTCCTTCTGGAAGCGCTCGGAGCAGTGAGTTTGACGTTTGGATATTTTTTCCGGATTGCCTGTATCGTTTTGTTTATTATTTTTTGTTTATATTTTTTCAATTACTTCCGTATCGGCTACCAGACCTTGATGCTGTGGTCAGCAGGACTTGCGGCCGTATTTTTTGGCCTGATTTATGTGGGTGCGGGCCGGTATGCTATTGCGGTTAAGCTTGCAACGAAATAGAACCCTTTGAATCTTTAGTATAATTTCATGACCCCCAAGATCAATGACACCCACCTGGAAAATGTTTCGCTTACCCGCACCGGGAATGGTTCTTTTAAAGTCTCCTGGAAAATCAAGAAAAAAAATGGGAAAGTCGCCATTTTTATAGGTGAGAATCCGAATGCCATCGATCACCGTAAGCCTGTTGCCACTATGACGGGTAAGTCTGATGTGAGTATTTCAGGGTTGGACCCGGATACCCGGTATTATTTTCTAGTGGTGCCTTCAGACGGGCCCAATTCGATCATCAGCGAACGGCGGGTGCAGCTCGAAGGCAGTGTTAATTTCAGGGACCTCGGCGGCTATCGGGCGGTTGACGGGCGGCGGGTTAAATGGGGCCGGGTTTTTCGCTCGGATAATCTGGGCCGGCTTACCGATCGAGACGTTTTCTTTTTGCAGAAAATGGGAATTCAACAGGTATGCGATTTCCGTACCCCGGCTGAGATTAAAAAATTGCCGGATCGATTTCCGGAGGGCGATAATGGTAAATCCCTGCAACTTCCTATCCGGCACGGAGAAAGTGACCCGGCCAACACCTTTGATCGTATCAAAAACGGTGATATCGATTGGATGACCGAAGAATTTATGATCAAAGGCTATCTCAAAAATATTGAAAATTTTGCCCCTTTGTGGGCGACATTTTTTAAAATGCTTGCCGAACCGTCAAACCGGCCCCTGGTGTTTCATTGCACCGGCGGCAAAGACAGGGCCGGTATTGCCGCGGCGCTGATCTTGCTTGCCTTGGATGTACCCGAAAAAACGGTTATCCGGGATCATGGTCTTTCAAACCTGTATATTGCGGCTGTACTGGAAAGGATATATGCCCAGATTAGAACCATGGGGGTGGATCCCGATGGAATTTCCGCCTATTTTACCGCACCGCAAAATGCCATCGTTGCTGTCGTGAAACACCTGGGAAAAGCATACGGATCGGCCGCAAATTATTTGATCAACAAGGCCGGTGTCGATGAAAAACTGTTAATCCGGTTAAAAGAAGATCTGCTGGAATAGTTCAGTTTCGGATGCTACCTGATTCGCTTTGGCAGCGGACCCACAAGAATTCTCTTCGAAATGATATTGATTCAATAATTGAATTGACTTTCAGGAAGCATTTTTTTATAGTGGTCCCGTATGGATAATTGACAAGTGATTGCCCGTTGCTACGTAGCTTCCCTTGCACGAATTTTCGACCACCTCGCAGTGCTTCTTTGACGGCGGCCTAAAAAGAACCTGTTTAACGATCATCATGGATAGAGAGCTTACGATGGAAAAGAAGATTTTAGTTGTCGATGACGAAGATTTTCACAGGGAACTCATGCAGAAGCTTCTCTCTAGATTGGGTTACGAGGTTGCTGTTGCCGAATCTGCTGAAGAAGCTTTTTCTCTATTAGAAAGAGAAAAATTCCCGGTAATTATTACGGATTTGATCATGCTCGAGATGGATGGGGTGGAGTTCTGCCAGATGATCAGAGAAACCGATACCAAAACGGTTGTTATTGCTTTAAGCGGTCACTCGGATTTGTATGATATCGATAAGCTGAGAGAAGCCGGCTTTGATAATCATCTTACCAAACCATTCAAGATTGAAATCATTAGCCGGGCAATTAAAGAAGGATTTGAGGAATTCGAAAGGAGGGCCTGATTTCTAGCTTCTATGCTGCAAAAGGCCCTTGACGACTTTGTTGCGGCCCTGTTTTTTTGCCTCATACAGGTATTTATCCGCCGTGTTTATTAGAACATCCGGTGTTATGTTGTTGGGAGAAATTGAGGCATCAAACCCGGTCACACCGAAACTGGCCGTAATTGATACCTTATCTTCTTCGGTATCAATTATTTTTTTTGCAATATGTTTGCGAAGCCTTTCTGCCAGGCCATAAGCATTTTCAAGTTTGGTCTCGGGCAGCACGAGCAGAAACTCTTCCCCTCCGTATCTTGCAAGCCAATCGGTATCAGCGCGTATTAAATCTGTGATACTCTGCACAAATATTTTAAGAACCGCATCGCCGCATTGATGGCCATAGGTGTCATTAACTTTCTTAAAATGATCTATGTCGCACATCGCCAGTGCCATAGGGTGTTTGTAACGCAGCGCCCTATTAATCTCCCGGGGCAGAAGCTCATTCATATGCCCGCGGTTGTAGCATCCGGTGAGAGAATCGGTGCGGGACAGCAGTTTAATTTCCTTATTCGCCTTTTCCAGTGACAGGTGTTTTTTTCTCAGGCGTTCATACAACAGCGTATTTTCCATCACTAACGAGCACTCTTTGGTCAACATGGTTAGAAGCTTCATGTTTTCATGGGTGATGAAGCTTTCCTGGATGGGCGTGGTGAGCAATACCACCCCCAGTGTGCGCTTCACCGTGGACAGGGGCAGCATAACGACCGATCTAACCTTTTCAAAGGCCAGGGCCGGAATCAAGGCCGGTTGTCTGCGGTTGATTATCCATGAAAAAATGCCACATTCAATTTGAAGGTCAATTTCTTTTTTACAAAGTTTGGCATTATTTTCCGGCACGGTATATTTTAAAGTGAATTCGTTGGTTTTCTCATCGACAAGAAACAGCGCGCAGACATCTATTTCAATTAAATTTTGGACATCCTCTAAAAAAGCGCTCCATATATGATTGACGCTTGAAGGAAAATCAAGTCTATCCTGGAACTGCCCCAGTCGTTCGATATTTTCAATAAGCTCTAAAAGAGCAACTCGTCTTTCACTCATGGCAATACTTTAGCACAATCAGATTCCGAGTGAAAGTACTGAGTTAATTTATTTCCAACATCCTCAAAGTCCCTTTTTTAACCTGGATTTTTTTAAAAGTTCGGTGTAGGGTTCAGCTGTTTTCTGACCTCCGCTAACAAGGTGCCAGATACCAGCGGTTAGCAACCAATAGGAGCGATCGATAAATGGCGAATGCCCAAAAACCCGTGACCCTATTCATTCAGTGCCTGGTGGATGGAATTTATCCTGAAGTTGGAGAAGCGGTGGTGGCAATATTTCGCAAGCTGGATGTCAACCTGACATGTCCGACCCAGCAGACCTGCTGCGGACAGCCGGCTTTTAATTCAGGATATCACGGGGAAGCCCGGGTGGCCGCCAAGCGCTTTATCAAAATCTTCGAAACAGCAGAGGCCATTGTTTGTCCTTCCGGATCGTGTGTGACGATGGTTCGTCATCACTACCCGCAATTATTCTCCAATGATGCGGTCTGGTTGCAACGGGCTCAGGATGTGGCAGCCAAAACCTTTGAGCTGACCGAATACCTGGTGGGCAACCTGGGGGTGGATGACCTCGGGGCGCATTACAATGGTGTTATTACCTATCACGACTCCTGTCACTTATTACGCAACCTGCGGGTCCAAGAACAGCCCCGCCGCCTTTTGCGCAAGATATCCGGAGCCGAATTTGTTGAAATGAACGATTCCGACCGCTGCTGCGGGTTTGGCGGATCGTTTTCATTTAAGTATGGGGATATATCCGCCGCCATGGCGGAAGACAAAGTCAATAACATTATCGCTTCCGGCGCCGATACCGTAGTCGGTTGCGACATGGGCTGTTTGATGAATATTCAGGGAATGCTGAGCCGTAAAGGTTTATCTATTCGAGCATTGCATATAGCTCAGCTCCTTGCAAGTTGAGGACGTTTACTGGTTTTTAACAAAATGTACGGGTTGCGCGATACGATTTATGCGTTGCAGGGTGCGGGGCACGCGCTGGGGGTTGGGCATTACGGGTTTCTGGGTACAGATGACGAGCTTTTGCGATTGCTGTAATTTTTGAATTGTGGGAGCGGCTTTTAGCCACGATAGATGACGTTGCCCGAATTAGCGTGCAATCACTCGCCTCTAAAATTTGATGCTGCTACCACTATGGCGAATCTTGTAACTCGCAACACGCAACCCGCAACACGGGACATGAAGTTATGAGCGAAATCTTTATCGGCAACTATAAGACGGAAGCCAGAAAGGCCTTGAAGAACAAGGTATTGCAAGGTGCGCTGGCTGATTTGCAAAACCGCTTTGGTCGAGGAACGGCCCTTGCCTATCAGAATTTGCCGGAAGGACCGGATCTGCGTCTGAAAGCCCACGAGATCCGGGAAAAAGCTATTGAGAACCTGGATGTCCTGCTGGAAACCCTGGCTGCGAAGGTCCGTAAAAACGGCGGGCATGTGTTTTTTGCAGAAGATTCCCAGGCAGCCCTGAACTACTGCCTGGAGACTGCCCGCAAGCACAACGTCAAGCTGGCGGTCAAAGGCAAATCAATGGTGAGCGAAGAAATCGGATTGAATTCAGCCTTGCTCGAAAACGGTATCGAAGTGGCCGAAACCGACCTGGGAGAATACATCATCCAGCTGGCGGGCGAGAGGCCTTCCCACATTATCGCGCCGGCCATTCATAAGACCAGACAGGATATTGGCCGGCTGTTCACTAACAAAATCGGGATATCCTATACCGATGATCCGCCGCGCCTAACCCGGGCGGCCAGGAAGTCATTACGGGAAAAATTCCTGTCAGCTGATATGGGGTTTTCGGGCTGCAATATCGCCTGCGCGGAAACCGGGCACATTCTCACCGTATCCAATGAAGGCAACATCCGCATGTCCACCACCATGCCCCGGGTTCATGTGGCCATTATGGGGATGGAGCGCGTGGCGGCGCGGCTGGCAGATCATGATATTTTATTAAGATTGCTATGCCGCGCTGCAGCGGCCCAGAATATGGGGACCTACGCCAGTTATATTGGCGGGCCCCGGCACGCAAACCAGAACGACGGTCCCGATGAATTCCATCTGGTCATCCTGGACAACGGCCGCAGCCGCATCCTGGCCGATGCGGAATTTCGTGAAATGTTGTACTGCATCCGCTGTGCAGCCTGTCTGAATGTTTGCCCGGTCTACGGGAAAATCGGCGGGCATTCCTATGGACATCCATACTCCGGACCTGTGGGAGCCGTTGTGCTGCCCCTTCTGGCCGGCATCAACGCGGCCAGGGATCTCTGCCAGGGCGAGACTTTATGCGGGGCCTGCCAGGATGCCTGCCCGGTCAATATTGACCTGCCGCGCATGCTGCTGGCCTTGCGCGCTAAACTGGCCGATGGCGATCCTGATTGGGGGGTTACCCGGGCCAATCCTTCAGAGAAGGCAATTTTTAAAATGTGGTCGTGGATTATCCGCAACCGGCAGGCTTACGAATTTTTTCTGCGGGCGGCGTCTTTCGGACAGAAGATTTTTCCCCATAAAGATGGCATGATCCACCGCCTTCCGCCACCGGTGGCAGGATGGACCCGCGGTCGGGATATTAAGCCGCTGGCTGGCAAGAGCTTTATGCAGCGCTGGAAGAAAGGCCTCTAAGCCTGCAGGTTGTTAATCCGCCGCGGCGGATTCGTTATCCGTTATTGGAATGAACGTGTGGGAAAAGTTGGTGGGAGCGGCTTTCCAACCGCGATTCGATTTTGCTTATCGCGGCTGGAAAGCCGCTCCCACAAATCAATTGCTCTTAACCACGACTATTTGGGGCTTGATAGCCATAGCGAAGTATTTCTGAAAGGCAGCAGATTTTAAATGGATAATAGAGATTCCGGACAGGACGCCTTTATCGGCAACATCAGATCAGCTCTGGGTAAATCATCCGAAGATCTGCCTGCTGAAACGGATTTGTGCACCAGCCAATTAACAGATGAAACCCGTGTCATTCTGGATCGCATCAAGAACCGATCTCAAACTGAAAGTCAACAGCTGCTCGATCGGTTCATCGAGATGGCCGCACCGATTAATTTGGACGTCAGCGTCTTAAAGGATGAGGAATCCGTGAAGGCCGCCATTGTCGAACTTATACGCAATAAAGATCCGGAATGGGACGATCAGAAAAGTATCGTGGCATGGCAGCATCCCCTGATCGAGCGCCTAAATCTTTCTGAAGCATTGTCTGGTCAGAATATCACGGTGCACATAGCAAAATCTGATAATATTGAATCAGAAGGAATTACCATCGCAAAAGAAAGAGCGTGGCTGCGGCGGCACGTCATTGAATCTTATATCGGAATTACGTCCGCTGATTTTTGCATGGCAGATACGGCAAGCCTGGTCATGAGAACCCGTCCGGGACAGGGGCGGTCGGTTTCCCTGGTCCCGTCAATTCACATTGGCGTAATTTACCTAAATCAGATTATTTGGGACCTCAAGGAATTGTACGCGCTTTTAAGTTTTGACCCCGAAATTGGCAAAGAGGGACTGACCAACTGCATGACCTTTATCTCCGGCCCCAGCAAAACGGCGGATGTGGAGGCTACAATGGTCCACGGCGCCCACGGCCCCCGTGAAATGTACGTTTATGTGATCAAAGGCTGAGGATATCGGCTACAGGACCAGACCAAGATGCCAGCCTTCCGTGTAACTCCTACTTGAAATATGTTAGATCAGCCTGTAACCTTTTGACTCTGCGAGCGTTTTATAACTAAAGTGGCTAATTTCAGAGCATTTTACAAAAAGCACCGGGAGAGGCTTTTTGCATATCTGATGAGGAGCACAGGGGATTATTACCTTTCCGGCGATATCCTGCAGGAAAGCTTTACGCGTTATCTGGAAAAATATGGTGAAGATGTGCTAAACCCGGCCCTGCTGTACACCATCGCCCGCAATGCCGTTGTGGACGGCCACCGCAAACAGGGCCGTGACTTCCCACTGCTGGATGAGCAGGAGCCTTCACCGAACAACCCGGAAACGGACATGATGGTGCGTGAGGACTACCGGCGGGTGCTGGCGGCCATGCAGGAGCTGGAGCCGGAAGAGCGGGACATCCTTTCGCTGGTGGTCAGCAGCGGTTTGCCCTACCGGGAGATCGCCCGGATCGCCGGCACCAGCGAGGCCAACGTCAAGGTCAGGGTTCACCGCGCCCGGGTGAAACTCAAAAAAATGATGAACACAGGTGATAGTATGAAGGATTATCTGATAAGCAGCTATATCGACGACGAGCTGGATCTGGACGAGAAGATCGAGTTTGTCGAAACCGTGCACGAAAATGTGTCCCTCAAGGACGAAGCCGTTGATCTGCTGCACCAGGAAAAACAGATTCGCAGCGAGGTGGTCGATCGTGTTCCGGCCATCATATTACGGGAAAAACGCCGATTTTTCATTCCGCTGTGGCGCCCGGCCGGCATCTTCGCCGCGGGGTTGGCGGCCGCCCTGCTGGTGATGTTCTTCGTGACCCCGCGGCAGGAGCAGATGATCCTGACCACCCACCGGTTTGTGCTTTACCAGCCGGATGTAAATCAGGTGGAGATCACCGGCAGTTTTCTGGACTGGGAAGCCGTTTCCATGAAAAAAAGCGGTGCGAGCGGCTACTGGGAGGCCGTCCTCGAGCTGCCGGCCGGCGAGCACCGGCTGTGCTATATACTGGAAGGGCGCCGGAGGATACCCGATCCCACGATACCCATTCGCGAAAAAGATGATTTCGGCGGCGAGAACTCGATTCTGGCCGTGAACATAAAAACGTGAAAATACTGATTTTGCAACTGACGGTTATTGCTTTCTGTCTATCGGGGTGTGTGGCAACCCACTATCACGAGAGACAATCGGACCGGGTGACCTTTTATCTCAGGGTGCCGGAGGCCGAGAGGGTCGATTTTGTAGCATCTCTTGACGAATACAACCCTCACAGGGCCAGCAAGTTAATCGGTTCCCGCTGGGCGGTCACCGTGGCGACGAATTCCGAATTCCGCTATTTTTACATCGTAGACGGCAGAGTCTATCTGCCGGAATGCGAGTTATATGAAAAAGATGATTTTGGCTCCCGTAATTGTATATATGTGCCGGGAAAGTGATTGACATGATGCTAAAAGGGACACGGGTGAACACGGATTGCACAGACTAATTAGTGCTTCCCAACAATACTAAGGAACTGTATCAGCAATGAAAATTTTCAGATTCCTACTTAGTGAAAGAAAAATCAACGGCTGGCGCGCTGCCGTTGCTGCAGCGCTTTTTGTCGTGCTGTTTGCAGCTGCCGCCCAGTGTGATGAGATCGAAGACAGCCTGCCGCCGGATACACCACAGGGGGTCAAGGCCAGCGCCCGCCAGGCGATCCAGAACGGGTTGCCCCCAAAAGACATCGTCAAACTCACCCGGGCCATGCTGCAAAACAAGTTTGACGAGCAACAGGTCCAGTTGGCCCACACCCTGATGATAAAAGCCCAAAACAGCAGCATGCCTGTTCAACCGTTAATGAACAAGGCCTTCGAGGGGATGGCCAAAAATGTGCCCCCGCCCCTGATCATCAGCGCCATGGAAAGGGTCCAGTCACGCAACGAATTTGCCTATTCAGCGCGCGGCGCAGCTCACCAATCAGAAAAGCCGAACGGAAAACCTGGGACGCACGCTGGCGGCCGCCCTTGCAGCCGGTTTTTCAAAGGAGGACGCGGACAAGATCACGAAAATTGTCCAGCAACGCGCCCGCTCCATGAATTCCGACAAGGTTTACAGCCTGGCCCTGGCGTGTTATGAAACCGTACGGGACGTCTCGCGTCTGGGAGTTTCATCCCAAAACGTCACCGACATGGTGGCCAATGCACTGAACAACGGATTCAACCATCAGGACATGCGCGTCATGCGAAACACGTTTATGACCGAGGCCCGGCAATCACGGCCCCAGGAGCTTGCCCGCAGCTATTCCGCAGCCATTCAGCAAGGCAAAGGGTTTAAGGGGGACAGGGCGCCGCGTGGCGCCGGTAGGCAGCTGGAGTATCCGGCAGTGGTAATGCCGGCGGCAGGGTCAGGTGGTTCCGGAGGTAGCGGAGGGTCCGGTGGCTCCGGTTCCGGCGGTCCGGACCAGGTGGCGGTGGTTCCGGCGGGTCCGGACCGGGCGGCGGTGGTTCCGGCGGCAACCAATAAAATCAAAACTGCGGAGGGACGAGGGGTTAAGAAAACCTTCACCTCCTCCCATTTGTATTAAAAAGTATACATCCATTCTGATTTTTTAACCAGAAAGTATCCTTTCTTAAATAATTTCTCTCATTCCCTTTTATTTATCAGTTTAAAAAATATGTAAAAAAAGTGTAACCTTTTTCCTTCCCTTGCGTTTAATAGTTAAACCGTTCTGAGCGTCACGCACAGTCGTAAAGTTCGGAATTCGTTTCAGCAGCACTTCCCGGCCGGGCGCAGAGCATCGGATTTTTTCGTTAACTATAATAGATAGAGGAGGATGAAATGAAAAAAAAGATTTTGAAGAAACTGGTATGTGTTTTTGGAATGCTGTTCCTGACCTTTCCGGCCTGGAGCGCGGTTCCGTCTAACCTGCTGCCGAACGACGGCAGCTGGAATCAAGCACCGGCAATCGCCGATGTCGAGAATCCCCTGTTCGAAGAGTGATATGATTCTGGCAAGAGGCGGCGGCGGAGCTGGATCGGCGGTGGTGGCGGCGGTGCTGGAGCAGGTGGCGGCGGAGGATCTGGAGCCGGTGGTGGCGGTGGAGGCGGCGGTGCTGGGGCAGGTGGCGGCGGTGCTGGAGCGGTGGTTCGGCGGTGGTAACGGGGCGGTGGCAACGGTAGCAGCGGCGGCAGCGGCACCGGAACGGGCATCGGGACGCAGTCACAGAATCAGGAGCAAACCCAGGCCCAGGAGCAGGTTCAGTCTCGCACTCAGACCCAAACCCAGGCCCAAACTGCGACCCAATCTCAAACCCAGACCCAGCTGCAAACCCAAACGAAAACCCAGACCCAGACCCAGACCCAATCCATGGCCCAAAAGGCCAATGCCTACGGTCAGGATGAGGACGGCGGCAGCAGCACCGGCCAATAATTCCTAACCGGGTCTAAATGACAACAGGGGGCACCGTATGGTGCCCCTCTTATTATAGAAAACAAACTTTTCCGGACAAATCCCGCTCGTCATCGAGCCGCCATGGGTCGCGGTGAGCATACTCCCTCCACACAGTTTCAATGGGCTAAATGGAAAACCCGCCCAATTTGGTCTCCAGGTACTCGGCGATCCCTTCCCTTACGCCTTCACGGCCCAGACCGCTTTCTTGCATGCCACCAAACGGGGCCGCGGCGGCGGTGGGATTGATATCATTGATACCGACGCTACCGAAGCGCAGCCTTTCAAAAACCCGCATGGCCCGGGAGATATCCCGCGTGTAGATATAGGAGGCCAGACCGTAATAGGTATAACCAGTGAGCCGATAATTGCAATTTCTCCTCTAATCAAATTTGCCCTCGGCAAGTCTCTGGTGAACCTCCTTGTGGTCCGCCTCCCTGGGAGGCGGCTGAACCACATGTAAAACTGTCAGCTCAGATAAAGCCCTAACCCCTCTTTTAACGCCTTTGGGAACGATGATCAGATCATCTCTTTTAGCAATCACCTTTTCATCGCCGGCAACAATTTCGGCCTCTCCTTCAAGAATACATAAAACCACCTCAACCTGTGGCGAGTGTACCGGGATAAATTGACCCTGCTTGAAGTAAGCGAGCACGACCTTCATTCCGTCACTCTGGTATACGGGTTTGGGGGTGAATTTATTATCATCAAATGATTTTAGTTCTACGGCATTTACGCGGACGATTGTTTCCATAATTACCTCCTTTCATAAAATCACTTTTCGAACGGAAAGTTTCGTTTATTCTCTTTTTGTATGGCGAAATTGATCACCGGTTGCTTTGGGGCGGTTTGTCAACTCAGTGCCGGGCACGATAACGAGGCTCACTGCCTACTACCACTTGTCCCTGTAGTGCTTATAGCGTTTGCAGCCTTCCTCGCTGCCCCAATCACAGGCCTGCTTTAAATCTTGCAAGGATCGGGCAAAATCTTTTTTATGGTAGCAGGTGCCGGTTCTTTCAGGATAAGCCACGGCGTGCTCGGGTTCAAGTTCCAGGAAGGTCTTCCAGTAGCGGATAATCCTGTCCCATTCTTTGTTCTGTAGCAGGGTATAATCGATCATGCGGTAGGATTCAAAATGGCGGGGATTGAGGTCAATAGATTTTTCAAAGTCATCCAGGGGGCTGTTGCATATTGAGCATCTAAGATTCATCTAATATCGGTTTGACCGAAAACCGCTCATAGGCTAAACGGCTGCCGGGTTGACTAACTTAATGGGCCATTTACCAGGCCGGCGATGCCACCACCAAAATAAAGCAACCATTCTGGCCGGTATTCAGAAGGCTGTGCGCAGATCCGGCGGGGATCCAGATGGCATCTCCCCGGACCACTTGCCGGGTATCGTCTCCTACTGTCATTTCTCCTTCACCGCTTAAAATAAAATAAATTTCTTCCATGGGATCCACATGGGTCTCGATTTTTTTGCCTTTTTCAAGGGAAGCGCATGCCAGGAAACCGATTTCCTTTAATACCCGGCGATCTAATACCATCTGAGCGATTGCTCCCCCATGGGCAATATATGTCGTGTCCAAGACCTCTTTGTCTTCTAGATTTCTTACGATCATTCAAAAAAACTCCTTTATTCTCGACTGGATATTTGGGACAAAAGATCATTTTTGCACTCGGGGCAAATGCCATGACTTAATCTGTATTCCGTATAATCCATTATATACTGCTCAATGGTGAGCCATGAGCCTTTTTCATTGATAATTTTTTTACAAGTGGCACAAATCGGGATGACACCACCGGTGGTGTTGACCAGGGTTTTTTCGAGCGCTAAGAGACGACGATAAAGCATCTGCAGCAGTTTTTTGGCAATGATCGGGCTTCTTTCAATTTCACGGTCGAGATTTAATTTGTTCAGGCACAGGGTCCTCGTATCGCGCAGAGCCACAACAGTTGCTGATCTTTGCAGATCATCGATGAGGGCGATCTCGCCAAAATAGGCTGGCGGCTCTAGTGTTCGCAGACGTTTTTCCTTTTTCGTTCCGTAACTTTTGAAGACATTTACTTTTCCGCTGATAAGGATAAAAAGACGATCATCTCGTTCTCCTTCCCGGATGATCTCATCGCCGAATTTAAAGGAGCAATAGCGGCTCTGGTTTGCCAGTCGCTGCAATTCCTCTTTTTTTAAATGCGAAAAGAGGTTTACGGTTGACAGAAAATCGGCTTTTTTTACGGCCATCACCTTTTCCTCCTTTTCGGATTCCATTGAAACTCAGTTTTCCTCCAACGCCTGTTTGAGATCCGGATTGGCCTTTATGATCGCAGCCCGCAGTCGCTCAATATAATCAGCCGGAAACGCCCAGATGGGCGAGTTTTCTCCGCGTACAAGGCCGCGTTCCGTGGGGCTTAGACCGTAGGCCAGCGTTATCAAAATATCACTGCTTGCCCAGGGACTTCGCCTGAAGTAGCCGTGACCGTTGCCAGCTGTTGCCTGGCTGGCCTCGGTGACGTTAATGCGGTTGTATGGCAGAACTTTGACCGATCCGGTATCCGTAAAAGGATCAATGGCGCCGTCATCGTAAACGTCCGGCGAGGGCATCAGTTCGATCGTATACGGTTTATTGCCCGCGCATGCCGACACCATCAAAAGTACACACGCGAGAACGGTTGGACCAAAAAGGCCCGGTATAGAAATCTTTTTCATACTATGAACCGTGAACTGTCAGCTATGAGCTTGTTTATCCCGCCCCCCGCAACGCGCAACCCGTAACCCGCATCTCATCTGTTCAATCTATTCAATCCGATGTCCGAATCCCAAATCCGAAATCGAAAGACTCGTAACACGCTTTTAAAGCCCCAGGTATGTTTTTCGGATATGGGGATTTTCCAGCAGCTCCTGTCCGGCGCCGCTCAACGCAATTTCACTATTTTCCAGCACATAGCCACGGTTGGAGATTTTAAGCGAGTGAAAGACATTTTGCTCGATTAGCAGGATCGATGTTCCCTGCTCATTAATTTTTTCAATGATTTCAAAGATGGTGCTAACCAGGACAGGGGCCAGGCCCAGGGACGGTTCGTCCAGCATCATGAGGGCGGGCAAGGACATCAGGCCGCGTCCCATGGCCAGCATTTGCTGTTCGCCGCCGCTCAAGGTTCCTGCCTTCTGCTCAAGGCGCTCTTTCAATCTGGGGAAATAGGTAAACACCTGATCTATGGTTTCACGTTGCACTTTTCTGGTGCGTGCAAACTGGGCACCCATTTCCAGATTTTCCTGCACTGTCATGTTTGGAAAAATCTGCCTGCCTTCGGGCACATGGCTGATTCCGTTTTCAACAATTTTAGATGTTGGCGCCCGGGAAATTTCATTGCCGTTCAGGGAAATAGAGCCGGAGCGGGGCCGGAGCATTCCTGAGATGGTTTTTAACAGGGTGGATTTTCCGGCGCCATTGGAGCCGATAACAGATACGATCTCTCCCTGATTGACGTCAATGCTGACGTTTCTAAGGGCCTGCATGTCGCCGTAATAAGCATCTATTTCACGAACCTTGAGCACTTAAAAACTCCTTACCCAGATAGGCTTCGATGACCTGCTTGTCATTGACGACTTCTTCAGGGCTTCCCTCAGCAATCTTAACCCCGTAGCTGATCACGATAACCCGCTTTGACAGTGCCATAACCCCCTGCATGACATGCTCGATTAAAAAAATGCTGACTCCCTGGCGGTTGACTTCTTTTAACAAAACGATCAGCTCGTCCACCTCGGTGGGGTTTAATCCCGCCATGACCTCATCCAGAAGCAATACTTTGGGCCGGGTAGCCAGGGCCCTGGCCAACTCCAGCCGCTTTCGCAGGGGAAGCGGCAGTCCCTGGGCCTCTTTGTACGTCCAGGCGGAAAGCCCTGCGAAATCAATGATTTCAAGAGATTTCTTCCTGGCCGTGGCGGTTGATTTTTCCCTGGAAAGGGCGCCGACCATCACATTGTCCAGCACCGAAATGGTCAGAAACGGTTTGACTATCTGAAAGGTCCGGACCAAGCCCATCTGGCAGATTTGAAAGGGTTGCAGTCCACCCAGTTGCCTGTCCTCCAAATAGATCTCACCTTCATCCGGGGGCAAAAACCCGCTCAGGCAGTTAAATACGGTGGTCTTTCCCGCACCATTGGGACCGATCAGGGCGAGAATCTCTTCTTTTTCAAGTTCTAAAGACAGGTCGCCCACCGCCATCAGGCCGCCAAAGCTTTTTGATATTTTCTTTGCTGATAAAATACTCAAAATTTATCCTGAAAAGCGCACTTACAATGAACAACCCCGCCGCAAGCAGAGGGGTATCAAACGGATAATTTTAAACGCCCAAAGGGGCGGGGAATTAAACCCTCGTCCGCCGCAGGCGGATTAAGTTTCCTTCGAAAATTTTATAATCGGGTTTAATAACCTTTTTACATAAACAATGATTCCTTTGGGCATGAAAAGAACCACCAGGATGGCCACGACACCATAGAGGATCAGGTGCAATCCTTCCAGACCGCCTTTGGCGAAATAGGCCCGGGAAATTTCCGAAAGCGGTGTCAGGATAATGGATCCAATGACCGGTCCGAAGAGGGTTCCAAGCCCCCCGATAATCGGCCGTAAAATCAATTCGATGCTCATAGACATGCCGAATAAGGAGTTGGGGTGTAAATAAAATATGTAGTTGGCATAAAACGCGCCGGCCAGTGAGGTCATAAATGCGCTGATGGCTATGGCAATCATATTGTATTTAAATGTGTTGACACCCAGAGCCTGAGCGGCTTCTTCATCTTCTCTGATAGCGACGATAAAGCGGCCGACTTTAGAGACCTCGAGGATACGCACTGCGATAAGCGATGCCACCACAAAACCAAGGGCTATATAGTAATAGGGTATGTTGCCCCTGAACTGGAAATTATAGAAAGAGGGATTAAAATCCAGGAATATGCCCGTAAAAGAGCCCAGGGCTTCAATGTGCGATACGGCCAGGCGCGTGAGTTCGGCAAAGGCGATGGTCATGATGACAAAGTAAACCCCTCTGAGGCCAAATCTAAATCCTAAAAAGCCCAGAAAAAGGGCAATGGCAACCGCGATAAATCCGCCCAGAAACATGCCAATCCAGGGGGTCAGGCCGAAAGTTTGGGCCAGAAAAGTGGTGGCGTAGGCCCCGATGCCGACATAGAGCGCATGGCCCAGGGATATATGTCCGGTATATCCGGTCAGCACATTCCAGGACTGGCCGACATATGCCCAGAAGAATATCATGACAAAGATTCCCAGGGCGTAATTGTCCAGGAAAATCGGCAGCATCATCAGGATCACGAAAACAGCAGCCAGCAGAAGGTAAAGTCGTTTCATTTTTTCCCCCCCAAAAGCCCCTGGGGACGGAAAAGCATGATGATAATTAAAATGCTGAAACTGACCGCATGTTTAAGGGTGGCCGGCAGGAACAGGGTCGACACGGATTCGGCGACACCCAGAATCAGACCGCCCACCAGGGCACCGATAAGATTGCCCATTCCGCCCAGAATAACCACGATAAAAGCGGTTAAGGTAAAATCGTGTCCCAGATGGGGTGAAAGGGGCATGAGCGGCAGGAGCAGAACACCGGCAGCTGCCGTGGTGGCGGCACCCAGTGCAAAGGAGGTATTGTATATTCGATTGACATTGATGCCGACCAGGATGGCCCCGGTTCGATTGTCGGAAGCGGCCCGGATGCACTTGCCGATGTTGGATTTTTTCAGGAAAATAAAAATCAGGATGGTAATAAAAATTGCCAGCGTAAAGGCGATCAGGCGGGAAACATCGATCATCACAGGCCCGATCCACAGGGTTTCAAGACCCAGGGCCGTCTGGGGACTGCGGTAATCCGGCCCCCAGAGCAGGAGTGCAAGATTTTCCAGGATCAGCCCCATGGACACCAGCGGGAGCACCTGCATGGCCTCGGGGTAATCTAGGATACGATTGACCACCGTGGCTTGAATCAGATAACCCAGCACAAAAATAACCGCAGCCACAATCACCAGAGAAAGGTAGGGGTCAATGCCCAGCAGGACGAATATCCAATAGGACACATACATGGCCATGACCATCATCTGGCCGTGAGCAAAATTAATAACCCCCATGACCCCGAAGATCAGGGAGAGACCCAGGGCGATCAAGCCGTAGATCCCTCCCAATAATATTCCCTGGATGGTCAGTTGAAGCGCAAGGTCTGAATCCATACCAGTTACCGCTTCCAGAGTTGAGGTGCCGGAAAAACTATTTTGTCTGACTGGGCAAACTCTTTGGGCGCTACGATCTTGACCCTTTTTAGCAGGTCGGTATCCGGTTGAACCTGGATAAGAGCTGTTAAGGCACCCGTGTTATCGCCTTTTTCGTTAAACTGAATGGGACCGCTCACCACTGGGTGATTGGTGAAGTTCGTCTGGCGCGTTGCTGCCACAATCTTATCCGGATCGGTGGAGGCGGCCCGCTCCAGGATATCGGCGATGACCAATACGCCGGTGTAAGCATAAGCACTGTTGGTGTCCAGGTAGCGGTTATGGGCTTTTTGGAAGGCCGCGTTGGCCTGTTGGTAAATCGAGCTGGACGGGTTAATCCAGGGTACGTTGACCATGACCCAATAAATCAGCTTACCCAGATCTTTAATGACATCCGGTTCATACCAGCCGGGTGAGCCGGGGCCGTAAATACCCATTAATTCGACCCGCTGCTTATACAGCTCCCTGGTCAGGATGATGCCGTCACCGGGACGGGAGACCGGAAACAGAATATCGGGCTTGGCAGCCTTGATCCGGGCCACTTCGGCCGACAGATCATGAATTCCCAGTGGGAACTGGACGCGGTCGACAATTTCGATGGGTAATCCCGATTTTTCTAAAAATTTAACCCATCCGCCCGACATGCCTTTGCCGAAGGCATCCGCAGTGTTGGTTACCACCGCGCGTTTGGGCATCACCCCTTTCATAGCGGTTACCATTTTAAGGTATTCTATACCACCGTTGAGCAAACCGGAGACGGTAATAAAGACCCGGAAAGTATATTTTTTACCCTGGCCGGTAATCTTATCCAGGGCGGCCACGTCCATAATAAAGGGCACCTGTCTTTGTTCGCAAAGGGTGGAAATCGCCATGGCCACGCCGCTTTGAAAAGGACCGGTCATTACCTTGGCGCCGCCTTTTAACAGACGGTCGGCTTCGGAGCGGCCCACCTCGGGTTTGCTCTCGCTGTCTCCCAACAGCAGCTCAAGCTTGGCACCGTCCATGGATTTAATGCCACCCATGGAGTTAATGTAATCAACCGCCAGTTGATTCCCCCGACGTTGTCCAACGCCAATCACAGCCAGAGGTCCGGTGGCCGGCTGGACGGATCCGATTTTTATTGTCGGGGGCGCCGCTCGCAGCAGCTTAGGGACACCAAAGGATGAAGCTGCAACCCCCAGACCGATCATGCCGGAAGTTTTGATAAACGTTCGACGATCCATACCTTTGTTTTTTGGTTGATCCATAATCAGTTCCTCCCTTTGTGGTAATGTTTTGCCTGAGAGCGGTTTCAAAATTGCCGGAAGCTGTGCCATTATCCCTCCCCCGGATGACAATGTCAGCAGGGTTGCGGGCGATAGCCTTCTCGGGCGTGGTTAACTCGCTGAACATGGTTCATATTTTACGCAAGTATTATTTACTATAAATTCTTAATTGTGAAGTCAAGAATTAATCTGTGGTTGCAGTTTTGAGGTATGGCTAATTGGATTAATTTGTTCGTTGGACTCAATCCGGGGAAAGCCGTCAGGCATGCGTTGAATTTTATTGATATTTTTTTCTAAGGTTAGTACTCCCAGTCAAGAAGCATTGTGTACCAGGTAGCTAAGTCCATCGATTCGTAAATACGATGACGTATTTACTCACTCAGGACTTAGTGCTGAGTAAGCAATGACGTTGGATTGTTAATATTTATATGTCACTGGAATTGCGAATCGAAGCACTAAGGAGTTCCAAATTGAAATTTAATTCTCTGACTGAAGGCCATATTAAGGCGCTGCAATCTATGGTGGCTGCGGACCGATTTTCAACCGGGGCGTCGGTGCTGGATCTGCATGCCCGGGACCAATCTTCCCACCCGCGCAGTCGCCCGGAAGCGGTTATCTGGCCCCTGTCTGCCGCTGAAGTTTCCAATATTTTAAAATATGCCAACGCGCACCGGATCCCGATTACCGGGTGGGGTTCCGGGTCGAGCCTGGAAGGCAATCCGATACCGGTAAAACACGGGATTGTGCTGGATTTTTCACAGATGAATCGAATTTTGGAAATCCGCGAAGAGGATTTCCAGGCCGATGTGGAGCCGGGGGTGGTTTACCAGGATTTAAACGAAAAGCTCAGGCACACGGGATTGTTTTTTCCGCCGGATCCAGGCGCCCGGGCCACCATCGGCGGGATGATAGCCAACAATGCCAGTGGCACCCGCACCGTTTATTACGGCTCCACCAAGGATTATGTTCTGCGCTTGACGGTGGTGATGGCCAACGGTGACATCGTCAAAATAGGAACCCGATCCAGCAAAACTTCTTCGGGCTATGACCTCATTCACCTGATGGTCGGATCCGAAGGGACCCTTGGAATCGTTGTCCAAGCCACCCTTCGTCTGACAGGGCTCCCACCGGAATTTTCGGCCGCGGTGGTCACTTTTCCAAGTGTTGAGGCCGCCGGGAAGGTCGTTTTTGAAATCAAACGATCCGGGCTCAATCCGGCGGCGCTGGAACTATTAGGACCCGAAGCCGTTGCCTTGATGAACCGGGAAGAAAATCTTGATTTAAGCGTTTCGCCGACCCTGTTTATTGAATTTCACGGGATTACCACCGGACAGCTGTCTGAGGTGCTGGAGATGACCGAGGAGATTTGCCGGGAGCAAGGATGCCTTGAATTCCGGCCGGGGCTTGGCAGGGCGGAAAGGGACCGCATCTTCAAAGCCCGCCACGGCCTGGGCGAAACCATCATTCGCAATCATCCGGGCTGCCGGATATTGTCAACGGATGTGGCGGTGCCCAATACTCAATATCCGGAACTGATAAAAACAATCCACAATGAAGTGGATGCTCACAAAATCGTTGGTTATACCTTGAGCCACGCCGGTGACGGCAACGTTCACCTGGTTGTCGCAGGTAAAAAAGGTGACCAAAAAGAATGGGAGAAGATCGACCGCGTGGTCAACACCGTGGTAACCCGGGCGCTGGATCTGGGGGGTACGGCCACCGGTGAGCACGGAGTGGGCATTGGGAAAAGGCAGTATATGGCAGCCGAACACGGATCCAGCCTGCAATGGATGCAGCGCCTGAAATCCATGTTTGATCCCAACGGTATCCTTAATCCCGGGAAAATATTTCCAGATGGTTAGGGTGGTTTAGTTGGTTACAATCGTTTAGAGCGTTGGGAGCGTTGTCGGTTGTGAAATAATTTAAACCGTGGCTAAAAAAAGGTCGTTAGCATCATATGGACACTAACGACCTTTGGTGGTTCGCACGGCTTTGCCCCTCAAATTCAGCATGAGACTATTGCGGGAGAGTTGAGTCAGTAAGGAGAACGGGGCGTTGCCATGATTCATGGACCCTACTCGATGCTGTCCACCAGTCCCCAATTCAGGGCTTTGTTGGCACTAAACCAGGTGGTTTTTTTCTCCAACTCTTCCCACTTGGTTTTGTTCAATTTGGAATTATCAACCAGTTTTCCGATGTAACGATCGCGGAGCAGATGCATCAACTCGTTTTGGGATCGAATATCCGAGGCGGTTTCACGTCCCGGCCATTTCCACAAAGCGGCTTCGTGCACCATGAAAATGGTTCCCGGAGCTGCCAGGCGCACATCGCAAACCGCAAAAACTGGCACGGCTGCACTGGCAATGATACCGGAGGCGTGGGCGGTAATTTTAAAACCTTTTCTCCTGGCCCGCTCGATCTGATCCGCCAGGGCCAGGCCGGAGAAAGCATCCCCACCGGGAGAATTGATAAACAGATTCACATCACGAATGGTCGTGTTGTTTTCCAGGACAACCAGATCGTTCCACAACCGGGTAACGTCCGCCACCGATAGGCCGGAAAAGATTTTTACAAATGCCTTGTCTTTTGAAATGAAAGACAACTGCGACAGGCGGCCTTCGGGGTTGGCGACTTCCATGGATTTGTTCACCCGCTCCGGTGGTTGTTCTTGAACCGTAACCTTGGTCGGATCGGCGGCCTGAACTTTCACCACGACTTCCTGGGGTTGCGGTGGCGGGCGGTTTGACGGCATGCCTGCACAACTAACTAAAAAAATTCCCAAAGCAAATAAGACTAAAAATTTTTCTAACCATGACTCAATCTCCTTCTATATTTTTCTTTTTCCAATTGTGCTTATTCACTAATACAGCAAAAAGCATACCAAATTATTCAAGTCAAGCAGGCAAAAATATTAAATTATAAAATACAGATAGTTATGAAATTTTGTGGCAGGTGACGGGGCTTTGAAGGTGGATGATTTTGCATCAGTCACGGATTTGACATAAAGAGTCAATAATGCCATTAGTCCTAAAACCAATTTTAGTCAAATCATCGACTAGTTAAATAATTGATTAATTGGCTGGTCAAATAGTCAATAGCTATTTTCCATTTTACCTAATAGACTAATCAGCTATTTGACTATTCAACCAAAACCAGGGAGGTTTGCCATGGGGGATCATTTTTCAGCATGACACGAAAATACCGGGAAATGATATCCCGGTGTGGGGTTTGGTCTTGCCCTGATTGCTGGATGCCGGGATGCATCCAATCCGCCAGGTTTTGACCAATATAAACGAAAGCTTCTGCGTAAGATGAGAAAGCGGGAGACTCTGACGCAGATTACCGAACGCATTGAGATTTATGCCCGCTTTTTTCAACGCTTCGGATTTGAATGCCCCCTGCCCAAACATCTCAAACGAACCGTTAACAGCGGATTTCCCCGCTACTCCCTTTTTGTGGACGCCCATTTTATGGCCGAAATGTGTGCCGGTATCCTGGTGGCGGTTACAGATTTTAAGCGGTTTAACGGTAATTTGGCCCTGGATGTGGCCGATGAGGGAGAAATTTGTGCTGGAATGGGAGGCCGTCATTTTATCACCGGAGAAGGCGAGATTGTGTTACGGGACGAAAAGGAAATCGTCTGTGTCCTCTGCCAGGGGGCGGATGAAAAAACCCGTGCACGGGAGGAAACCGTCGATGTTCTATTTTATGCCTATGCGGTCCCCGGTATTGATGGACAATATCTCAAGGAGGGGCTGACTATAGCCGCAGACACGCTGGTTGAGTTTGGTGGGGGAAAAATCGAATTTATCGAGGTTTATTAAAAACGGATAGTTGAAGGTATCAGGGAGTTATTCCTTATTGCGGCACAGATTTGATCTGGTTTGAACTACCTTATATATTACTCAAGCCTAAAACTGCCAAGGATCCGTTTAAAATCTTCGATGCCTCTATTATAATACTCCGGCATCCCCGCGCTGTATCGCAGGTTATAAAACGAGTTACCGTTGATAAATCCATAATAAAGGGTTTGGTACTTGAATCCCGCTTTATTCTTATGGGTGAACAAAATTTTGAAACCGGAATGTCCGTCTATGATAGCCGGGGCATTTTCGAGAACTTTGAAATTCATAATTCTGCGGTCAGACGACATTTCATCAATGATCAGGCCGGCTGATTCCAGGGGCAGCATTCGATTTCTTAATTTCTTTTGCGTGTTCTTAAAGGAACGATCAAGCGGACGTTGCTGAATAAAGACATACAGGAAAGTGGCTTTATCCTCTTTCGTGATTAGATACCTTTTTTCATATTTCGGCTTATACCACCCATCGGGTATTTCAACAGAGAAGTCGTAATCAGGCAAATCAGCAAGGCTGCGCTTATAGGCTGCTGACGCGCAGCCGGAAATCAGACAAATAGCCATTAACAGGATGAGCAATCTTTTCATGATTCTTCTCCGTTGTTGATACATCTTTGCAGATATCCCTGGATGAATGCTTTATCAGGTGCATCCGGTGATAGCAGCAAGCAGGATTCAAAAAATTTTTGTGCCAGAAGTCGCTCACCTTCCTTGTAGTGCATCAATCCCATGGCTTTGTGGGGGGCTGGAAATGAAGGGTCCAGGGCGATGGCTTTTTGATATTGTTGAATCGCTTTTTTCGAATCGTTCTGTCGGCCGTGCTGTCTGAAAATTTCACCAAGCAGGTAATAAGCATCGGCATCACTTTGATTCCGGATCAAGTAATTTTTCACACTTTTCCGGGCAATAAAAAACCGGCCGATCTGCAAATCCAACCGGGCATTGTCCAGAACCAGTTTGTCCAGCCGGGATCGAAAAATTTCTGAATTTATTAGACCGGCATCTTTGTCCGAGTATTTAGTGGCCAACCAGTGGTTGGCGTTTTCTATGCGCTGCTGCACGTTTGGATGTGTGCCAAAGAAAAAGGGTTCTTTAACACCCTGGCTTTCAATTTCTTGTCGCAGGTGCTCAAAAAGGCTCAGGGCCTGCTTAGGATCATAGCCTGCTTTGGACATGAGGTCAAGCCCGACACGGTCGGCCTCAGCCTCAAACTCCCGGGTATAGCCATTCACCGCTGCCATGGATCCATTCACCCCCAGGATTCGAGCCAGGTCCTGGACCATCGCGATTTTATCAAGAGATTGTTGCACGATAGCCATATAGGCCGGACGGTCTTCAAGGCTTTTCATAACTCGAAGCGAATGGCGATGGGTACAATGTGTCATTTCATGGGATAGGAGGGCAGCCAACTGGGCTTCATTTTCCATGCGGGCCAGAAGCCCAGTATGAACATAGATGACGCCATTGGGAAAGGCAAAAGCATTTAAGTTAGGGTCATTGATGATTTTAATATCAAATGAGATGTCCGGTGAATCGGTAATAGATTTTAAGGTTTGCAGCAACCTGGTTCAGATAGGTTTCCAGTTCTGCATCGCGGTAGAGCCAGCCGCTGTCGTTTATGACCTGCTGTTCTTCCTGGGCCCGGCGCCAAAGAAATTTTTCTTCCTCTGCCGCCGTGAGGGCCTCATCAACCGAGATCGGTGGGGGAGTGGCACATGCCGCCGCCAGACACCAAATGGTTAAAAAAAAAGCGAGATATTTCCATCTTTGCGTTAAAATCATATTTTTCATCCTGCCTGTTGAAAGTTCGCCGCAAATACCAGATGGCGGAATATTCTTATAATTCAAAATAGTTATGATCTGCATACCCGTTGGCTATCCTCAGATCGTATCTGTGAAGTTTTACCGTTAATATCGGTATTTTGCGGCTTGAACTTTACTTTTTTTTAGGCTGACTACTTATATTTTGATAATTATCTATTGGTTATGGGGAACAATAGCGGGGGAGCAGTTGCTGAAAGAGGTTCATATTGAAAATTTGTTTCAGTTATTAATTTTTTCTGTGGACTTTTTTTTCAAGGTGTTTATAATATGCGCAAGGTTAGAACAGTCGGTGGGTCAGATTCGATTCTGTTTAGCTTCTGAAAGGAGGTTCAATCATGAAAAAAGTTATTTTTTTACTGATCATTGCGTTTTTTTTGGCCGGTTGTACGGCTGAATGGTACAAACACGACACCATTTATAAAACAAATGATCACATGACCTTTAGCTGGTGGGGATACAATAATCCTACAAATGAAGATTTGAAAAAATCTGAATCAGAAGGATGGTGGGGCGCTGAAATTCCCTATATCCCAGCGGAGTAGTTTTTGGGTGTTGGAAAGCTGTGGAATAGAATTACTGAATTGATGACGTCTTTCCGACTCTATCTGTGATTTATAGATAAATATATCCCCAGAGTGGCAGACTGCTATACTGATGTATCCGACTGGCAACCCAAACGCTGGGTTCTTCCGTTACGCAAATGGAGCAGTGAGAACCTAGCGTTCATGCCCTGAGGAATAAAACCTCAAACCGGATAGCACACTGCCGCATTGGGGATGGACCCAATTAAGTTAATAGCTCAAGGGGAATGGCCGTATGTTTGTTGGAATGAGGCCATCTAATGAAGCCTTGGGTTATTGCGGGTTGCTTCCCTAAAATAACATTCCTCTCCATAGCCTCTAAGGGATGGCTAAATTCTTATCTTAAAGGCATCAAGTGCTTCCTGCAGCATACGGCGGATGAAAACCTCTTTGTCGCCGTCGGTCATTTGGGTGTATTCAGAATAGTTATAATTTGACCGGGCAAGGTCGGGCGGACATTTCCTGCATTTGTTTTTTATGGTATCAAACTTCTGAATCATTTCTAAAAGGCTGTATCTGCTCCCTTCAAAACTCAGGATCCATTCTAATCGTTGCATCATTTCAAAACGCAACTGATCTGCCAAAAAAAGATGAATATCGACGACTTGCATTTGATCCCGGTTGCCAAGATAGTGAAATTTTTCTGCCGGACCAAGATCCAGGATACCCATGATAAGTTCGTAATAGGCGATGGAGCTGTTTTCACCGGGCTGCGATAAATAGTAGAGGGTCTTGTCTGAAATATTTGAAAGGCGGGTTTGGGAATCATATGATTCCGCGAAACGCTTTCGCCAGGGCCCGAAACCTCTTTGCTCCAGCGTCCGGATGCGATAGGTATTAAGATCAACAACTTTTGCCATGATGATTATTTTTAGCAAAAATATTTGCAATCGTCCAACTTTTAAATGTGATATTGAATGTTGGATGGTTTGCCGAAAACCATGTTGCTGCCAACCTCTTAATGCTATTCCTTTTACTGGCCGGCGCCCTTACAGGCCTGACCATGAAACTCGAAGTCTTTCCTGAAGCGTCCCTGGACCGGGTTAATATATCAATGGCGTATTCCGGGGCCTCACCGGCTGAATTTATCGGTGTACGCAAAGGCGAAATTCACATCGAGATTTCAGAATCGAATCTCTGCCAATATGGCTTGACCTGGGCGATGTCGCCGACAGCGTTAGAAAAGCCAGTCTGGATCTGGAGAAACGTTATCTACCTGAACTGAGCGCCCTTTATCCCGGGCTCCAATATAGCATGGAGGGTGAGGGCAAAGAGCAGAAAGAATCCCTTGAAGATGTTTACAAAGGCTTTGCCGTTGCCCTGTTTTGCATCTACGCCCTGCTGGCCATCCCTTTTAAATCCTTTACCCAGCCGTTTATCATCATGGCGGCCATCCCATTTGCCTTTGTACCGGTGTGGTGGTCAATGACTCGCTGGTGTTAATTCATGCCTCCAATCGCGCACTGAGAAAATGGATCAACGGTTTCAAGCGCTGTGGCGTTGATATGTTTGAAAAAATGAAGAAAAATTATTAGAGCGTTTGGATCAAGCTATTTTAGACATTATTAACAATCCCAAAAAGACTCAAAAAACTGCACGTATCGGAACGTTAATATGACAAACGCTCTAAGTTGATTGTATCAAAGGAATGAAATCCAATCCTGCATAACACCGATATCGAATTCTAATATCGAATCCCTCTAATAATAAAGTAAATCCCAACTGCCACCATGAGTATGGCCCCGATACGATAGATAATCTCCCTTTTTTTCAACCAGCCCAGATCGGCCAGTTTGGCAACCAGAATCAAGGCTGGCACTGTGCCCAGGCCGAAGCACATCATAACCCCCATTCCTTTGAAAAATGCCTCAAGGGGATCGGCGGCTTCCATACCGGCTCCGACAGCCGCCAGCAAAGCGGTATAGACCGGACCGCAGGGGAGCAACCCCAGCAATAAACCGATCGGGAAATAAACCGCCGGTGATTTTACCTGTGACAGCCGCTGAAATCCTTTGGAGACAAAACCGCCGGGGCTGTAGGAATCGCCAAACACCTTGCCAAACGAAATCCAGCCGCTCATGGCCAGCCCCATAACAATAATCAGGATTCCGGAAAATATCATGGCGCCTTTCTGAATGCCGGCTATATGGGCGGCGACCAGGGTGAATGAACCGGTCGCGCCCATGACCCCGCCCAATAGGCTGTAGGTAACGATCCGCCCGGCGTTGTAAAGCAGATGGGGAATCAAAAAATTTTTATCTTTAAGATTGAGCGATAAAGACACCACGATCGGTCCGCACATACCGATGCAATGACCGAAGCCCACGGTAAATCCAGTGACCAGAAAAATGGGGTAAAGGGGATCAATAAATGACATCGAAGATAAATTTAACCTCTCCGGCATCGGGTACGACCACATTGGCAAACCAGGTCCTTTTGCCGCTGGGGCAGCGGACAATCACGCCGGTTCCCTCGTAGGTGCCAGGGCCGGTGGGTTTCAGTGCCACTTGATTCGGTCCCATTTTCATGGCCGGCATGCCCAGGTCGAGATGGGGTTGTTGGGTCTGAGGGGCGCCTTCGATTGATACTTTGAAGACCAGGTCCTGCATGGCCTTCACGGGCCGGGGAGTAATCTCAAGGGAAACGGTAAGATCCCCTGAAGACTGGGAACAGATGCCTTTATGAGCGTCGCAGTTGATAATAGTATCCGCTGCCATGGCCGGTTTTGTGGCAACCCAACAGCCGATAACCAGTATGCCGATCAGGATTAAAAAAGGAACCCCAAGATTGAGAATCCCTGCTGTAGAAACATATCGCTGTTTACCGCGTGCACTATTATTCTGCTTCATTCTGCCTCCATTCCAAATTTAGAAAATTAATGATAGCGCCAGGTTTTTGCCAGAGTCTCCAAGATGCCAAGGCCAAAAACCACAATCGCAACGATCCAGAGAGTAATAATCCCGTGCAGCGGTATGTTAAATGACTCAAAAATTAGCCACAACACCAAAATGCCGGAACCGCAAAAATTGATAGCGATGGCACCGCCCAGACCCAGGCCGCGAACCCCCCGCGTTTCCCCGTAAGCCTCCAGCAACAAGGCGATTCCGATGCCGAATATAACACCGCCTAAGATGGTTGGATAGAAATTTGATTCCGCCTGCGGAACTCCCAGGGTTTCGGCCACACCCAATGGAAACAACAGCAATAAAATACCCAGGATCAGATTTACGATACCATCAATAAGTAAGAAAGCTTTATGGTTGAGTTTCATAATTCATGGCCCATAAAATTTATTTAGATAAAACCTTTGGTTCATCAGTATCTATGACCTTGCAAATATCCAATTTTTATCCTTAATTCAAGCGCTAAATATTGGATAGGAGTGAATAAAGGAGAAGAATTGATAGTTGAAAAGGAAGTAATTTGGGTAAGAATATGGAACTGCGGGTTTTTAAAATGGGGGAGACTTTTACAATCGATTAGGAATTTATGAATGGTGGGAGCGGCTTTCCAGCCGCGATCAATTGATTAACAGAATGGGAAAGAGGATAAAATCAAATTATTTTCAGACCATTTGCCTGGTGAACCTAAGAACCCGGTTGACATACTGCTGCGTTTCCCGGTAGGGAGGCACCTTGCCGCCGTATTTTATGACCGCCTCAGGTCCGGCGTTATAAGCTGCCAGGGCCAGCTTGAGATCACCGCCGAACCTGTCCAGCATTTTCCGCAAATAGCGTGATCCCCCATCAATATTTTCAGCGATATTAAATGGATTCTTTACGCCCAACTCTTCTGCGGTGTCCGGCATCAACTGCATCAAGCCCTGGGCCCCGGCATGGGAGACGGCTTTTACCTGAAAATTTGATTCAGCCCGGATGACGCTTTTGATTAAATTGACCGGCAGATCATACTTTTGGGCTGCTTTGAGAATGCTGATCTCGATTTTTTGACGTTCGCCGGTCGCGGCTTGTTTTCGCAAAGACCGCAGACCAGCTGAGCGCAGGCGGGATAAATCATTTTTTACAACCCGGGATGGTACCGCCATTTTTTTGGCTGATACCCTGGGTTCAGAAAGGGCCGGATGCCCTGAGCCTATGCCTGTATCGGTTATCGTTTTTTTAACCGGCGTCATTTCCGGCCGTAATTTGAACTTATGTTTTGCACGTACAGGTTTGGCCAGGTAGTCACCAATCTTTAACCCGCTTGATTTAGCACGGGTATTGGTTGAGCGTTGGTTACGTTTGGAAGTCAATATCTGGTGAAAGGTCCTGGAGCCGGATGATTTCGCCTTACCGGGTGAAAGCCCCTTCTTGTTTTGCGGCCTTCCGCCCATAACCCGATCAAAATAATCCCTTATGGTCAAATGATTTTCCGACGGCATACGCTTACCTTATTTATGGTCACTATAATCCAATTTACGAAAGCAATAATCATTCCAAATTATTCTATTAAACTTTTATTATATATACCAGAGAGTTATATTATTTCAAGGTTTCGAAGCCACTCCTGAAACCTGAAAAAATTTCCGGTTGTAGCGGCAGAAATTTGGCTATGGATAAATAATCGATCCAGCCGGTTGCGGATCAATTCAATTTAGGTAGTTTTTTTCACAATCGGGACGCGCAATGACCACTGATGGGAACTTTTTTTCACAATTTCAAAAATCCACACGGCCTTCATTCCCACATAACCATCTGAATACAATTCAAATAATAAAAACCAAGCAGTTGTGCACACTTTTTGCAAACGTCATTCTTAAAATATAGCGGTAATTTCAAAGAGTTGCAATCCCAATGAACCGTACTCCGATGGTGTACCCGATGAGACTTAATATAGGTTTTGTATCCACACGCTTTGCCGGTATCGACGGCGTATCCCTCGAGTCTTCCAAATGGGCCGGGGTACTGGAAGACGAAGGGCACACTTGCTTCTGGTTTGCCGGAGAGCTTTCCAAAAGCGAACACATCAGTTTACAGGTAGGCCAGGCCAACTTTAAAGATGACCAAAACCAGTGGATCAACCGTCAGCTGTTTGGTACCCACCAAAAATCTTTACAGCTTGCCAGGATTATGTGTGATTATAAATCCACCATCGCCTCGCGCTTGAAACTTTTCATCGATATGTACCAGATAGATCTTCTGGTTGTGGAAAACGCCCTGGCGATCCCAATGCACATTCCGCTGGGATTGGCGTTGACCGATGTGATTGCCGAAACCGGGATTCCCACCATTGCCCACCACCATGACTTTTACTGGGAAAGAAATCGTTACCTGCCCTTAAACGGAAGCAAAGTATATATTCACCGGGCGTTTCCACCCCGCCTGCCGAATATCGAACACGTTGTCATCAATTCCAAAGCCCGCAATGCTCTGGCCCGGCGAAGAGGAATCGCCGCAACGGTGATTCCCAATGCAGTGGATTTTGAAAACCCGCCCACAGCAGATAAAGAACGGATCAGCGCTTTCAGACACTCGGTCGGGTTGAAACCCGATGACATCATGTTCCTGCAGCCCACAAGGATCGTTCAGAGAAAAGGAATTGAATCGGCCATTAAACTGGTCAAGGAGCTCAATCACCCGAAACACAAGCTGGTGGTATCCCATGAAGCCGGTGATGAAGGCTTCGAATACGAGTTCAAGATCAAGGAGCTTGCCCGCCAATCAGGAATCCGGATCCGTTTTATTCACAATATGGTGGATGATCCCTTTGCATCCCGGCAAGGTTCAAAAGATCGGTTTTCCCTGTGGGAGGTTTATCAGGCAGCCGATTTTGTGACCTATCCCAGCTTATATGAAGGGTTCGGCAATGCCTTGCTCGAGACGATATACTTTAAGAAGCCGCTACTGGTCAACCGCTATCAAATCTTTAAAGATGACATCGAGCCCTTGGGTTTTGATGTGGTAAAGATGGACGGCAACCTAACCGCTGAAGTGGTAGCAGATGTGAAGAATGTTATTGATGATAAATACCGGCGAGAAAAAATGGCAGCCACGAATTACCGGATCGCCGGGGAGCATTATTCTTATGCCTTTCTACGCAGGCAATTTGCGTCTTTAATATCCAATTTATTCCCCCAGCCCTGTCTTCCTCACCAGGCACGTCATCAGACGGCTGCAGGCCGTTGAGGCATTCGGTTAGATGAATTGTCTATTGTTGAACCGCGCTTCATTTTAATTATGATTCAAAGTCCTGATCAATGACTATTTGAAGCCGTTGTTTCCCTTCAATATGAGACACCTCCTTCTTTGTCAGGTCTGCTTGCTGTGAGCTCTCACCTGAAGGTTTCTGTTTTGCGGCCAAGGTGCACAGCACAGCCCTTGATTTTCAACCGCCTGTACTTATGTTCCATAGGTTTCAAATTCACGAAAAAGGAGATCACCATGAGCAACCAGGTACAGGTAAATGTCAGGCAGATCGGACTTTCAGCCTCGGAGGGTGCGGCCCGGGAACACAAAGCGGTTATGGATCGACCGGAGGCCAAGGGTGGAGAAAATCGTGGCGCGATGGGGGGTGAACACCTGCTGATGGCCCTGGGCGGCTGTTTTATGAGCAACCTGCTGGCTGCCGTCCAGAGCCGTGAGGCTGACGTCTCAAATGTGAATTTGAATATCTCCGGAACCCTTGAAAGCGCGCCGCCGCATTTTTCGGCCATTGAAATGAAGGTGGGTGCAGATCACAATGATAAAGCGCAGATGGAAAAGCTGATCACCGTCGCCGAAAGAGGCTGCATTGTCGCCAACACCCTTAAAAATTCCGTAAAACTTTCAATTAATCTAGCCTAATGATGAATGCACATGAGTCCGGCAACCATAAGTTAAGCGGATTATTAATTTAGGCAGCCCATCAACCATATTGATATGACCAAAACCCGCTTAGGTAAAAATTCTGATGTGACGCCTTTTTTGACGGGCTAATAATTAGAGTCGATTTTTTTAATTATATCCTCATAATGCTGCAGATTATAAGTACTGACGTCCGAAGATTCTTTTAGCTGTTTCTCAAAAGGTTCTTTCAGCCTGAGGGGATAGGTACTTGTGTAAAATTGCAGCAGAGATATGCTACCGCCGCCCGGTCTCGATTGGAGTTTGATCGAGTAATCCGGTTGTTTCCATATCGTGATTTTATTTCTGAAAAGAGTCGGGCCGAGTTGTCCTGCGATTCGCTTACTTGATTCTCTTGTAGGCTTTCCTAAGACGGTTTTAAAGTCCTGGTAAACACGGCTGAAGTCTTTTTTGAGAAATTGAAATACCGTTGACTCCAGGCGCTCATAGAAAAATTCCGCCTCATACTGCACCACCGTTACAGGGCCTGAACCGGGGATCGAGATGGAAATCGTATCACGTTTCATCGGATCGAGCATACACTTGCTATGAGACCAGTGACTGTAAGGACTGTTAACAGGAGGGGATTGGCGGCAGATTGCGGACTCAAATGTTTCCTTAAATAGTGATTCACTGGATCCTAAATGCAGGCCTTTTAAAAAATGCTCTTCAAATAACTGTCTGCCGGGTAGCTCTCTTTCCTCCGCTGAGCATGCCAAAATAAAGAAGTATGCAAAAAATAAAAGGCTCGTTTTAATAAGGCGTTTCAATTTTATTCACAATTTAAAATTTATCACCCTTAATAAATATTATAGAAATAACCCCTTAAACGCTGATTTAGTTGAGTCCACCAGATCAATTTTCTTGTTTAAGGGCGGCGAGCTCATCTAAAAGTTTTTGATGGTTTTGCTTAAGATCAGCGTACGCCAGATCGGATGCTTGCAGTTGTTCTTGCAGTGATTTTTCAGATCCCTGAAGGCGCAGGATGGTTTCTGCGGCCTGCGTTAACTGAAGTTTCTGATGACCCACCATGTTTTCCAGATCATTGATGCGATCCGCTTTAGCTGCAAGTTCTTTTCCGGTGCTGTCTTTGATCGTGGCCAGGTCCGTGTTGAGTTCAGCCGCCTGTCTGTCTTTTTTCTTAAGAGCCTCCTGCAGCTTGGCTATTATCTTCTGATTTTTTTGTCTGCCGGATTCCAACTCCCCGATGATCTGCCGGGCCGATTTTATTTCCTCGGCCGCATCCTTGGATGATGCTTCATAACCGGCGATGGTGTTCCGGTTCTGGGCCAGTTCCTGTTCGTGTTCAGCAATTTTTTGATCAAGGTCGCTAATCTTCTGATCGCGGGATTTCAAGGTCTGGTTCCATTGCCGACTCTGTTGAAAGTATACCAATAACATCAGGACAGCGATAGACAGCAGGACGAGTAGCAGGTCATTTAGGCTTTCTTTTAAGTCACTCATGGATTCCTCTTTTGTTGCAATAATTAAAGGGTTATCGTTTATTTAAACTGGCTGCCCCTATCCAGATTGCGGTATTGAATGGCTTCCGAGATATGATCCACCTGAATCGCTTGTTCGGCTTCCAGATCGGCAATGGTGCGGGCGATCTTCAGCACCCGGTTAAAGGCCCTGGCAGACAGACCCAGTTTGTCGATGGCCGACTCCAGCAGGCGGCGCGAGGCGTCATCGATCTTGCAATGGGTTTTGATGTGGCGGCTGCTCATCTGGGCGTTGCAATAAATTTTGGCCCGTGCAAACCGTCCGGACTGTATCTTGCGGGCGGCCGCCACCCGCTTGCCGATATCGACTGACGGCTCGGCGGTTGACTCGTTCATCAGGTCTTTGTAGGGCACGGCCGGCACTTCCACGTGGATGTCGATGCGGTCCAACAGCGGGCCGGATATCTTTGATCGATAACGATGAATTTGCTGGTAGGAGCAGCGGCAGGCATGCTTGGGATCTGAGAAGTAGCCGCAGGGACAGGGATTCATGGCAGCCACCAGCATAAAGCTTGATGGGTACGTCAGTGTGGTAGAGGCCCGGGATATAGTGACTTTTAAATCTTCCAGGGGCTGGCGCAGCACTTCCAGTACATGCTTTTTAAACTCGGGAAGTTCATCCAGAAATAATACCCCGTTGTGCGCCAGGCTGACCTCGCCGGGACGTGGGATATGGCCGCCGCCGATGAGACCGGCATCGGAGATGGTGTGATGGGGAGAGCGAAACGGCCGCCGGGTAATCAGGGCCTGTTCTTTTCCCAGCAGTCCCACCACGCTGAATATTTTAGTGGTTTCTATCGCTTCTTTAAAAAGAAAAGGTGGTAAAATCGTTGGCAGTCGTTTAGCCAGCATCGTTTTGCCCGATCCGGGCGGGCCGATCATCAGCAGGTTATGTCCGCCGGCAGCCGCGATTTCCAGCGCCCGCTTGACGTGCTCCTGGCCCATGACTTCGGCATAATCCACCGCGAAACGGCCTTCGATTTCAAAGATATCGTTGATATCGGTTTTTGCAGGCGCTATCCGGGAGAAACCCGTTAAAAAGGCAACCACCTGGGACAGGGTATTGACCGGCAGCACATCGATATCGTTGACAACCGATGCTTCACGGCTGTTTTCAAAGGGGACCATGATAGCCTTATAACCGGCTTTTCTGGCAGCCAGGGCCATGGGCAGAGACCCTCTTACCGGTTTCACGCGGCCATCCAGTGAGAGTTCGCCGAGGATGAGATATTGGGAAACAGTTTCCTGGGGTATGATGCCGGTTGCCGCCAGTATTCCCAGGGCAATCGGCAAATCAAAGCCGGTGCCTTCTTTTTTAATGGCTGCCGGGGCCAAATTAACGGTAATGCGGTCGTCCGGGAAGCGATAGCCCGAGTTGCCAATGGCCGATTTCACGCGCTCCTTGCTTTCCTTGACGGAAGCCTCCGGCAGCCCGACGGTGGTGTAGGTCGGCAGCCCCGAGGTAATGTCAACTTCCACTTCCACCCGATAGGCGTCAATCCCAAGTACTGCGCTGCTGAAAACTTTGGCCAGCAAATCTCCCCCTTATTGTCTGGGCTCACGAATATATTTCTAAAATTTACCTATTGGGGCAACCCTAACTTTGATCCGCCTGCGGCGGACGAGGGTTTAATTCCCCGCCCCTTGGGACGTTTAAAATTTTCCGTTTGATACCCCGTTGCTTGCGGCGGGGTTATTCATTGGAATCAGCGGAAAGGGAATCTGAATCCGAAAATCTATAACAAATCAGTGCTGGCAGAACAATCTTTTTGTTGACTTTATGGCCAAACTGGTTATTATTTCCAACATTTAAGCAAATTCGACTTAATCGACTGTTTGGATGATTAAGACCGTCGTTGAATATATCAATATATGACCACACCCATCCATCAAAGAACCGTCAACAAAGCAGTTAGCTGTTCCGGTATTGGACTTCATTCCGGCAAGACCGTTCATTTGACGCTGAAGCCGGCTTCCGTCAATCACGGAATTAAATTTGTCAGAAAAGACCTGCCTGACAACCCCTCCATCCCGGCCCGTTTCAATTGTGTGGTGGATACCAGCCTGGCCACGGTGATCGGTTCAAATGGTGTTATTGTGTCCACCATCGAGCATTTGATGGCATGCCTGGCCGGGTTATCCATTGATAACGCCATAGTCGAGCTTGATTCTTACGAAGTACCGGTAATGGACGGCAGTGCCGGACCATTCACCCGGATGATTCTGGAAGCAGGTATCCGCGAGCTTGAAGCCCCCAGGCATTTTTTTATGCTCAAAGAACCCATTGAGCTGGAACAGGATGGTAAATTCGTTGGTGCCTATCCGGACGACACCTTCAAAATTACCTGCCATATAGAGTTTGAGAATCCCCTCATCCGCAGCCAATCCTGCACCATAGAAGTTGTTGATCATGTATTCGAACGTGAAATTTCCAGCGCCCGGACATTTGGTTTTCTGCATGAGGTTGAGTACATGAAACGTTACGGACTCGCCCGGGGCGGATCGCTGGATAACGCAGTGGTAATCGACGGCAATGTTATATTAAACGATGAGGGGCTGCGATACCAGGACGAGTTTGTTCGCCACAAATTGCTGGACTGCATTGGTGATTTCTCCCTGCTCGGCATGCCGATTTTAGGTCATATCGTCACCCGAAAATCGGGCCATGCATTCAATCATGCTTTCCTTAAAAGATTCTTCAATGACAAGGCATCCTGGCACACTCAAACCTTTCAAGGACCCGCCGCCGCACCTTCCAAGACAGCAAAATCACTTGCTATTTAGGTTGGATTCCTATATTAATATATATTCATGATTGTATGATGCCCATTGCCGGTGCGAAGAGTATGGTGCAAAATTGCCGGCCGAAATCGGAGCAATGGTCACTTGGATACTTGCCTGTATGCAACCACCATTTAATTCGGTATAAGTTGGAGAAATATATATAATATACCTCAAAGTGCCGCTGGTGAGTTACAGTGGCGCTTGTTATTTTTGCTCTTAATTGCAAGCTGGTGTGTGGTTTTCAAAAGAATCGGGGATTGAAACACAGTTTACGGTATAGCGTTCTTATATGGTATTTTTGTTCAGAAAGCAGATAATATGTGCACTTGTGACCGCGATGTTTCTGGTAGGCCATGGGGCTGCATTTGCTCAGGAGGCGTCGCTGACCAATATTACTGTGTCCAATACCCGTGACGACCTGCTCTTATACCTGAATCTGGAAGGTGCCTTCAGTGAAAAGCTGAAAAAGGCGATATTAAGCGGCATGCCGGCAACTTTTTCATTTATAGCCAAATTGAACAGTGTTCGCAATATGTGGTTTGACAGAGATATTGCCGACATCACCGTCACCCATACCATAAAATACGATAACCTAAAGAAAGAATTCATTGTCCGACGTTCATGGAAAAACTATGAGCCTGAGGAGACCAAATCATTTGGTGAAGCACAAAAATGGATGACTGAAGTCAATAGCCTGAAAATCATACCGCTGGGTCAACTGGAAAAAGGACAGCAATATCAACTCAGAACCAAGGCTGAGGTAAGCAAGCAAACCCTCCCTTATTATCTGCATTATGTCCTGTTTTTTGTATCTTTTTGGGATATTGAAACAGATTGGTACACTATTGATTTTATTTATTAATAGTTATGGCAACAGTGCAAATCAGCAGTCGAAAGCTGACTGGCTCGTCTTACCAAAGAAGGTGATCTGCTATTCTTAGTAGGTTTATAATACGAAGCACCACCCCTCCCGCAAAGATGAAGATCAACTCTATATTTAAAAGAAATAAAAGATCTGTTAAAGATGCCGACAGCAAACGCCGGAGGCGTGAAGGTATTCTCATCATTGTTATCATTTTGGTGGTTACCCTGCTAACGTTTGTCGAGACCAGAACCATTCGCTTTGGTGCCGACATTCCCGTCTCGAACACCATTTTGATGTTTATTCTCATCAATATCAACCTGTTGCTCCTTATTTTGTTAATATTTCTGGTTTTCAGGAATCTTGTCAAACTACTCTATGACCGTCGACGCAAGGTCATGGGCGCCAAGCTTCGAACCAGACTGGTGGTGGCGTTCATCGTGCTTACCATCATTCCCACGGTGGTGTTATTTTTCTTTTCGATCAATTTTATTACCGCCAGCATTGAATTTTGGTTTAACGTTCCCGTCGAGCAGGCCCTCGAAAACTCCCTGCGGGTCGGCAGCCGGGTCTATGACAGGGTTGAGGATAATAATAAATTCTTTCTAGAAAGAATTTCATACCAGATAAAAACCAAAAGTCTCTTGGATCCCAATAATGAAAAAGCCCTGTCCCAGTACGTCGAGGTGGTCCAGCGGGAATTTAATCTTGACGGGGTGGAAGTTTATGCCGCCAACACCCAGCGCCTTGCACATTCTCTGGCTCCGGAACTGGGAACCAATGATGTTGGTCTCGTTTCAGCCGAGAACCTGCAAAAGCAGCCATCTGGAAACGGTGTGCGCTCCATCACCCAGGAAATCCCCTATGGCGAATTGATTAAAACCATCAGTCCGATTCCTTTTGATGTGAAGACAGCGGAAGTGGAGGGTTTTGTGGTAGTGAGCATTCTGATCCCTCCGGACTTGTACCAGAATCTGGAATCCATCTCAGACGGCTATGAGGAATACCAGCAAATTAAGCTATATAAAAAACCCATCCAGGTCACCTATTTTATTTCGCTTTCGATCGTGGCGCTACTGGTATTGTTCTGTGCCATCTGGTTTGGGTTTTACCTGGCTAAAACCATCAGCATCCCCATCAAAGAACTGGCCGAAGGTACCCGCCGGGTTGCAGAAGGCGAACTCAGTTTCACCATTGGTACGGTTGCCGATGATGAAATAGGAAGCCTGGTGGACTCATTTAATAAAATGACCAGGGATCTGAGGTCCAGCAGAGAGCAGTTGGAATTGTCTGCACGCAAACTCAGGGATCAAAACATCGAAATTGAAGAAAAACGCCAATATATTGAATTTGTTCTTAAAAGCGTCTCTGCTGGCGTGGTCACTCTGGATGCCAAGGGGATGGTTTCCACCTTTAACAAATCGGCTGAAAAGATGCTTGGAGTCAAATCTGAGGCGGTCCTGAACAAAAGTTTCGATAGCATATTGACTGTCCAGAATAAAGATCTGGCCGATGAAATAATGGGGAATTTGTCTCTGACGCGGGAGGCCGCGATCGAGGTACCGCTAAAACTCATCATCGAGGGGAGACCCCGCAGTTTTTTAATTACGGTGAGTGCCCTGAGAGACGATACCGGGCAGCATATGGGAATCGTCATGGTTTTTGATGACTTAACTGAACTGGAGAAAGGCGAACGAATGGCCGCCTGGCGGGAAGTTGCGCGTCGGATTGCCCATGAGGTAAAAAATCCACTCACACCGATAACCCTCTCTGCCCAGCGCCTGAGGCGTAAATATTCCAAACAGCTCAGTGAAGCGGTGTTTGATGAATGCACCCAGACCATTATTGATCATGTGGATTTGATTCGGAATCTGGTGAATGAATTTTCATCCTTTGCCCGTTTTCCAAGCGCAAATCCCAAGCCCTGCGAATTAGTCCCGACAATCGAAGAGACCATCGCATTATACCGCGAGGGGCATCCCAATATTAAATTTGAAGTCCCTAATCCCGGCGACATTCCGCCGCTGAATCTGGACCGCCAGCAAATCAAGCAGGCCCTGATCAACCTGATTGACAATGCCATCGGGGCGATTAAAGGAGGAGGCGTCATTTCCTTTGCAGTTACCCACGATCCCATTTTAAAGCGCATTCGTATCGAGGTGGCCGATAATGGCCCGGGTATTTCCAACGAGGATAAAACCCGCCTGTTTGAGCCAAATTTTTCGACCAAAAAGACCGGGATGGGCCTGGGTCTCACCATCGTCAGTACTATTATTGCCGATCATAACGGCGTTATCAGCGTTCAGGATAACATTCCACAGGGTGCCAAATTCGTCATTGAATTGCCGGTGTAGGCTTGTCAATTGTCCGAGATCCGTTGCCCGTGGTGAATACCTTGACTTGAAAAATATTTATAATTTCAATATCATATTCATCTGAACAGTTCCCACAAAGCAGTGCGAAAAGGTGTCTATGCCTGTGTTTTTTATCGTGACCAACGGACAACAAACAATGGACTGGAGGAAGTTGTAGGAGTGGTTTGTATCCTCCACAATAACTATTAAACCTGAAAATAGGTAAAGGACTTATATGTTTCCCTCTATATTAATCGTTGATGACGAACCGTCCATACTGCAAACCCTGAGCGGCCTGCTCGCGGACGAAGGCTTTGAGGTAACCACGGCGGCAAATGGTTACGAAGCCCTGAAAATCATTGATGCTGAATCCCCCGATCTTGTTTTGTTGGACATCTGGATGCCGGGAATCGATGGCATCGAAACCTTGAAAGAAATCAAAAAAGAAAATCCGACGATCCAGGTGATTATTATAACCGGTCATGGAACCATTGAAACCGCCGTGAATGCAACCAAGCTCGGTGCATATGATCTGATTGAAAAGCCGTTGTCCATCGACAAGGTAATTGTCGCAATTAACAATGCACTGAATTTCAGGCGTCTTGAAGAAGAAAATAAATATCTGCGCAAGAAGGCGCTGGAAAAAAACTCCATCAATGGAGACAGCCCCAAAACAAGAGAATTGAAGAGGAATATAGCCAAAGCTGCACCAACGGATACCTGGATATTAATCATTGGTGAAAACGGCACCGGTAAAGAACTTGTTGCCCGGACCATTCACCATTTAAGCCCACGTGCCGACCAGCCATTGATAGATGTCAGCTGTGCAGCCATTCCGGAAGATTTGATTGAAAGCGAGTTATTCGGTCATGAGAAGGGAGTATTTTCAGAGACCACCACTAAAAAAATAGGGAAATTTGAGCTGGCAAGCGGCGGGACAATATTTTTAGATGAAATCGGGGATATGAGTCTTAAGACCCAGGCAAAAATTTTAAGAGTGCTTCAGGAACAGAGAATCCAACGCGTCGGCGGTAGTCGGACGATTAGTGTTGATGTCAGGGTTATTGCTGCCAGCAATAAAAATCTTGAGGAAGAGATAGAAAAGGGCCGGTTTAGAGAAGACCTTTTCTACCGGCTGAACGTTTTTCCCATTGAAGTACCACCGCTAAGACTACGAACAAGCGATATTTCCGCCCTTGTGGATACGTTTTTAGCGGAATTTGCGGTTTTAAACCGCAGCAAAAGAAAAAAAATGACTCCGGCAGCGCTTGACCTTCTGAGCAAATACGCCTGGCCGGGAAATGTCAGAGAACTAAAGAATCTGGTCGAGCGTCTGGCGATAATGGTGGATACCAATACTATTGATGCCAAAGATATACCGGATGCCTATAATCTGGATGCCTGCCAGAAACCGGAGTTGGCAGAGGCGCACTTATTTGAAGGGGATGATCTGAAGGAAGCCAAACAGGCATTTGAAAAAGAGTTTATCAATTTAAAGCTTGCCCAGCACCAGTACAATGTTACCAAAACGGCTGAGACCATTGGTGTTGGACGCAGTTATTTGCATAAAAAGATCAAAAATTTGAAATAGCTTCCTTCTAACCGTGCACAGGTTCCGGTTTCACCGTTTAGGGTTTTCTTTCCTCGTAAACCCAACTCGCAGGCGAACTCATACTTTGGGTTTCCGCCGTAGCAAGGCACAGGCAAGGCAGCTCCTGAGACATTATTTGGGGTAGCAGACCGCTGAGGAAATAAAATTGAGAATCATCGGCGGAAAACTTAAAGGTCGTAAGTTTCGATCGGTCAAGGGCACCAAAACCAGACCCACAGCCGATCGAACACGGGAAGCAATTTTTAATATTATTGCCCTCCAGGTTCCCGGGGCCAGGGTGCTGGATCTGTTTGCCGGTACCGGAGCATTGGGCATAGAAGCCTTAAGCCGTGGCGCCCAATCAGCCGTTTTTGTCGATATCAGCAACCAATCTATCTCAGTCCTGCGAGCAAATCTGGCAGGCCTTCCCCTTGAAAGCCCAACCAAAGTTATTCAATGGGACCTTTCCAGGAACTTAAACTGTCTGCATTCATCAGCCCTTGTCATTGACCTTGTTTTTATGGACCCGCCCTATAATGAAAACCTGATTACACCCGCATTGGGCCATCTGCACACCAGTCAATGCCTGGCAAACAACGCCCATATCATCATCGAGCATTCACACCTGGATCCTGTCATCCCCGATCAATTGCCGTTTAAAATTGTCGACCAGCGCAAATATGGAAAAACCCTTGTTGAATTTTTAAATTATGTGGTATGAGTGGCGGGCTTTCTGGATGCGGATTACGCGTTTCGGGTTACGAGTTAACTGCTTGGATTTAAAACTAAATCGTCGTCGTCCTGCTCGAAATCAAAAAAAGGAGTTTATGAAAAACGAGGTGAGAACAACCGTGTACGAAATCGAGTACGGCAAAGTCTCAAATACATCAAATTGTTCAATGCTGACCAACGCCAACAAAAAGGATTGACCGACATGCCTAAATTAGCCATTTATCCCGGTTCATTTGATCCCGTCACCAACGGCCATCTGGATATTATTGAGAGAGGACTGAAACTCTTCGATAAGATTATCGTCGCCATATTGACCAATCCCGGCAAGAAGTATCTTTTCACCCTCGAAGAAAGGATTCAGATGTTGGAAGTCAGTATGAAGAAATTTTCCAATGTCGAAATCGGCACTTTTGATGGCCTTACGGTGGACTATGCTGCTCAATGCAACGCCCAGGGTATATTACGCGGGTTGCGTGCGTTGTCCGATTTTGAGTATGAATTCCAGATGGCGCTGATGAATCGTCGTCTTAACCGGGAAATTCAAACGGTTTTCCTTATGACCGGCATGCGATGGATTTATACCAGTTCATCAATTATCAAGGAAGCGGCCCAGTTTGGCGGCAGTATTAAAGGAATGGTGCCCCCTATTGTGGAGAAGCGAATCAAGGAGAAATATAGCGGGAAGTCATAACCGGATAGGACGGGGGATCTTCATTCGCTGCAAGGGTCCCCGAGGGCATGCATATTAAATAGTTGAGGGGTCGGGGAGTTTTTCGATCTCTGCCCGGCCCGCCAGGGGAATAGCCCGTGCAAGCCGTAACAATATTATCGGGGAACTTTCGTACGTCAGCTTCCCCGTGACATTCGCTCAATAATCCAAACAGCGATAAAACCAATGATTGCCATAAAAAGGGCCGTGAAAAATTCCCGGTCGAGGGTCGCCGGCAGGATGGCATGGCCCCATATCACATGCTCTTTTCCCCGGATAATCTGGGTTTCAATAACTTCCTTCCAGGGCCATATTTTTTGCAGCGAACCGGTAATCAAACCGGCCAGAAAGGCCAGGGTCAGGTTCTGATACTTTGATAAGAGATAGTTCAGGACCCGAGAAAAAGCTGCCAACCCGATCAGGCACCCGAGGCAGAATACAATAATGACGATGAGGTTTTGCATCAAAAAAGGGTTTCTCAGCGTGCCGGTAATAAATTCATATTTTCCTAAGATCAACAAAATGAACGCACCACTGATTCCCGGCAGAATCATGGCACAGATGGCCACAAATCCGCAAAGAAAAATAAACCACAGCGTTTCAGGAGTATTGATGGGGATCAGGTTGACTATTATGGAGCCTGAAATTATTCCGGCGATAAAGCATATACCGGCCTTGCCAATCCAGTCGGTCACCTGTTTGCCGACGATCAGGACCGAGGCTACAATAAGTCCGAAAAAAAGACTCCAGGTGGGCACCGGATGATAATGGAGAAGATAGTTCATCAACCGCGCCAGACTTAAAATGGCGGTGACGATGCCCAAAAAAAGAACCAATAAAAACCGGGTATGTATCTGGGCAATAGCGCCTTTAAAATCTAAGGCCACTATTTTTTGCACAACCGCCAGATCAAATGATCTCAGGGCCCCGATCAGGTTTTTGTATATCCCGGTTATAAGAGCAATAGTCCCGCCCGAAACTCCGGGAATAACATCAGCCGAACCCATACAAACACCCTTTAGAAACAGCACGGTTGCTTTTCGGACAGATGTCGGACCCGGACTTGCACGAAAGGCATCTTTCCATGTTCCGGAAAATTTTTTCATTAATTATCCAATTATTTTCGGCTCGTACAAGCCGGGAAAAAACCACTATTTCGTGTTTTCTAATTTCCGTGGTTCGTGGCAAAAAAACTGCCACAATATGCATAAAAATTAAAGCTATGGATTAAACAACTAACCCCTCGATTCAGTTCTCCTTCCAGCCATGTTCCCCTACGAGTTTGACAAACCGGCATCCACCAAGGTTGGTTTGCTGAATACTTCCTTTTTCCCGACAGATCTTGATAAGTTCCTGGGTATGCTGGTTGCCGACGGGTACCACCAGTCGGCCGCCTTCGACCAGCTGACTGATCAGCACTTCGGGAATGTCCGGAGCGCCGGCGGTCACCACAATTGCATCGAAGGGACTTTCCTCCTGCCATCCTTTGGTACCATCGGCATATCTGGTTACGATATTGTGATAATTCAGTTTATCGAAAAGATTGCGGGTTTGCATATAAAGTGAGCGCTTTCTTTCTACAGTATAGACGCGATACACAATCTGGGCAAGGATAGCCGCCTGATACCCTGAACCGGTGCCAATCTCAAGGACCCGGTCTTCCTTACTGAGTTCCAGTGCCTGGGTCATCTCGGCGACAATATAGGGTTGGGAAATGGTTTGTTGCTCGCCGATCGGCAGGGGATAATCGCCGTATGCCTGTTCCCTTAAAGCCTCGCTGACAAACAGATGCCGGGGAACCTTACGAAATGCAGACAAAACCTGGGATTCCCTGATGCCCCGGGCTTCAATCTGGCTGCGCACCATTTCTTCTCTCTTGCGCGCATACTTTTTAGATAGGTTTTTCATCGATAGGTAATTCACTGTTTCCTTGTCCCTCATCAAATTAGCTTTTTTATCAAGCCATAGGGGTTAGGTCAAGATGTGCGTTTCGCAAAAGACTTAATTTTTCTTCTGAAAACCTAATAACCGGCCATCATATGGGGTGTTATACAAATAGTCACCACCTGGCGCCAGCTCTAAAAAGTCCTTGATTTTTTTAATGAATTAGTAACATAATTCTTAATGACAATGCCGATTGTCACATGCAGGCGCTTATATGAATAAGACCAGACATCTTGCTATTTCGATTGCCCTTTCGCTACTCATTCTTGTTACCGGCACAGCCGGCTATATGCTCATTGAGGACTGGAGATTTTTAGATGCCCTGTATATGACCATCATCACCATTTCAACGGTGGGTTACCGTGAAGTGAATCAGGTCGGCGACATCGGCCGTCTATTTACTATTTTCCTGGTGTTAATCGGTGTTGGATTTACTTTCTATGTGATGGCGGCCGTGGTTCAATTCATGGTTGAAGGACGAATGAGAATCATACTGGGGAGGCGAAGGTTGGATAAACATATTGATCGGTTAAAAAACCACTATATTGTTTGCGGCTATGGACGAATCGGTCGGGTTCTCTGTAGCAATCTACAACGAACAGCGTATGAACTGGTGGTGATTGAAAAAAATATAGACCTGATCCCGGCGATGGATGATGACGGGGTTTTATATGTAACCGGTGATGCTGGGGATGAAGCCAATCTTCTCAAGGCTGGCATCAAGCGCGCCAGGGGACTGGTGGCTGCGTTGGCCACAGACACGGATAACGTTTTTCTGGTTCTATCGGCCAGGCAACTGGCCCCGGAACTTAATATTATCGCACGGGCCAGTCAGCAAGGTGCCAAAAATAAACTGCATGCAGCCGGCGCAAACTCGGTAGAATCGCCCTATGAAATGGGGGCGGCCAGTATGGCCCATCGGATCATCCGTCCGACGGTGACAAATTTTCTGGATCTCGCCTTTGCCCATACACGCAAAGATATACAGATGGAGGAAATCCCCGTCAGTGAAAATTCCAGGCTGACCAATATCCCTTTAAAGGACTCGGGAATCCGGCAGGATTTTAATCTGATCATCATTGCCATTAAAAAGCCGGACGGAACCATGCTGTTCAATCCCTCTTTTGAAGCGGCCCTTATGCCGGATGATACGGTTATTGCAGTTGGTGAAGAAGAAAATCTGCAGAAACTGGAGAAGATCTTGAATCCCTGATGGGTGTCAGATGACAGAGGACTGCTTTTTGAATTGTCAATCTGTCATCTGTTTTCTGTCCTCTGTCATCGGTTATATCTTGTAAATGATACGTTTGTCGGTAATGATGATATCCACATGCTTATCATGGGATTCCATCGGTACCTGGGGGACGAGTTGCTCTTCGAAGGTCAGGGCGACCTTGCGGGTTGTAATTGCCAGCCTGGGAATCAGCCTGTCATAATATCCTGTACCCGCGCCGATTCGCCCACCTTTTTCGTCAAATGCCAAACCCGGTATGATGGCGATATCGATTCGATCCATGGGAACTATTTTGCACTTGCTCGCATCGGGTTCAAGAACCCCTCGCGGACCGGGGATTAATTCCTGTTCAGAAGAATCCACTTTCATTAGCTTCATTTTAAAGCTTGCGGGATCAAAGGCCGGCAAAACCACAATCTTGTTATAGCTGTAAGATTTTTTGATGATGCTCTTCGTCTGAACCTCTAAGTTGCCGTTGACGTACAGTAGTGCAATTTTTGATTCCAGAAAGTTTGCAAACTCAAAGAGTCGGTTCTCGATAGCGCTGGTTTTTTCATGAATTTCACTTGCGGAAAGCGCGGATATCGTATTGGCAATATCAGCTCGAATCTGAATTTTAGCGGCACTAATTTCCTCCATAGGCGGTCTCCCTTGACTAAATGATATGTCCGTGCTAATTGCGGCTTATTTTAGAACGCGTTAAAACCCGAACTTTTCTAAAACTTATAATATAAGGGAATTTATGCTCGAAATCAAGTATTTAAGGCAGAATTTATCGATAGTGCAAGCAGCGTTGAAAGCACGCGGACATCAGGCTGATTTGAATGCCTTTCAAAAATGGGATGATGAACGGCGGGCCGTTCTGCAGGCAATAGAATCGCTGAGGCATGAGCGCAATGTGGCCTCAGACCGAATTGCTGAAATGAAAAGGGCCGGAGAAGATGCCGAGGCATTTGTTGTTGAAATGCGTGAGGTTTCATCAAAAATCAAAGACCTGGACTGGAAGTTGTCCGAAAGCCAGGAAGCGATTGATGATTTCCTGTTGGGGTTGCCGAACATCCCCCATACGACGGTTCCTTTTGGAAAGGACGAGACCGAAAATTCGGAGGTCAGAACGGTCGGCACGGTACCTGAATTTAAATTTGAACCTCAGCCGCACTGGGAGATCGGCAGTCGCCTGAAAATACTCGATCTGGATCGTGCATCGCGTATTACCGGGGCGCGGTTCCCGCTTTATTTTGGTGCCGGTGCAAGGCTGGAACGGGCATTGATTAATTTTATGCTCGACACCCATATTGGTGAACACGGCTATCTGGAGGTCCTGCCGCCGTTTATTGTCAACCGGGAATCCATGACCCATACCGGACAGCTGCCCAAATTCGAAGAAGATCTCTTTAAGATTTCAAACTGGGAGTATTTTTTAATACCGACGGCTGAAGTTCCGGTGACCAATATTCACCAGGGCGAAACTCTGGATGAAGACCAACTGCCGATCCGCTATGTGGCTTATACGCCCTGTTTTCGATCGGAGGCCGGCTCCTACGGCAAAGACACCCGTGGCTTAATTCGTCAACATCAATTCAACAAAGTAGAACTGGTCAAAGTTCAGCCAGCCGGAATCTTCCTACGATGAGCTGGAAAGTTTGCTGCAAAATGCTGAAACCATTTTAAAAAAACTTGGTCTTCCCTACCGGGTGATCGAGTTGTGTACCGGCGACCTGGGATTTTCCGCGGCCAAGACCTATGACATAGAAGTCTGGATGCCGGCCCAGGGCGTTTATCGCGAAATTTCATCCTGCAGCAACTTTGAAGATTTTCAAGCCCGGCGCGCCAATATCCGTTTTAAACCGAAGGGCAAAAAGGGAACGGCACTGGTTCACACCCTTAACGGTTCCGGGCTTGCCGTGGGACGAACTTTTGCCGCCATTCTTGAAAATTTTCAACAGGCCGATGGCTCCGTGACCATACCTGAAGCGCTGCAGCCTTATATGGCCGGGATACGAAAGATTACATCATGAAACCAGATAACTTCCCGGAAGAGATCCGCCCCTATCTGCAACCGTCTCACCAAGGACGGCTGATATATCGTTGCCTCGGTTGTCAGGGGGAATTCGGCATTGAAAAGCTTGCCTACGTCTGTCCGGAGTGCGGCCAGATTTTGCTAATTTATGATCAAAACTTTGACCGGTTAAAAGAAATCCCGGGTGAGCGCTGGCAGCAAATATTTGATTACCGAAGAATGCTAAACATTGATGCCCTGAAAGGCATCTATCGCTATCACGAATTTATCGGTCCGGTAATTCCCTCGGAAGCCGTGATTTATCTGGGGGAGGGGCACACACCGATTGTCGAAGCCAATGCTTCCCTGCAGGAAAAAGTCGGCCTGGAATTTTATTTCAAAAATGACGGGCAAAACCCCAGTGCTTCTTTCAAGGATCGGGGCATGGCCAGCGCTTTGAGCTACATCAACTTTATGGTGCAAAAGGGCTATCTCTCGGACGTTCTGGCCATCTGTGCTTCTACGGGCGACACATCCGCCGCCGCGGCCCTTTACGCTTCCTATCTGCCCGGGGTGAAATCCGCTGTATTGCTGCCCCACAAAAAAGTAACCCCCCAGCAGCTTTCCCAGCCCCTGGGCAGCGGCGCAACGGTATTTGAAATTCCCGGCGTTTTTGATGATTGCATGAAAGTTGTTGAAGCCCTGTCAGAAAATTACAGCGTGGCCCTGCTCAACTCAAAAAATGCCTGGCGGATTCTGGGTCAGGAATCCTATTCCTATGAGATCGCACAGGATCTGGAATATGATGTTTCCCGCACCGTGGTGGTGCTGCCCATTGGAAATGCCGGCAATATAACGGCGGTGATGAGCGGCTTTTTAAAATTTTATGAAACCGGCATAATCGACACCCTGCCAAAGATTGTGGGGGTTCAATCCGAACATGCCAACCCGGTCTACCGGTATTATCTGGAACCGGATGAAGACAGCCGCAAATTTGTCCCGGTTACCGTCAGATCCAGTGTGGCCCAGGCCGCCATGATCGGCAACCCGGTTTCCATGCCCCGGGTGATTCATCTGGTGAAGCGTTATAATGAGTTGGCCGGCGATCAGTAGGATTTTTTTTGTTGAAGTCAGCGAGCAGGACATCATGGATTGGGAAATTTTGGCCAACCGCAACGGACACATCGCCTGCACCCACGGGGGCGAGTCCCTGGCCGGGCTTGCTGGCGGCCAAAAATCGGGGGATCATCGACAGTCGGGATATTGCGGTGCTTGATTCCACCGCCCACGCCATTAAATTTGCCGGATTTCAGGAGATGTACTTCCAGCAGAAGTTTCCCCCGGACTATAAGATTGCTCCCAAACCGGATTTGATCAACACCCCGGTTTATCTTCACCCCGAGGACCTTGCAAAAGTGCCGGCACCCGGCCGGCCACTGAATGGCAATGATCTTGAGCAGTTTGTTTCACGGATGGCCCAAGAAATTGCCGGCATGCTGGAGCTGAAAAAAGTTTAATGATTTCCTGTTCAGGGTTTCGAGTTCGGCAGGGAGTTAAGTAAGTTGCCAATATGGTTGGAATACGATACACTCACTAAAAGATGATCCTGAAAAAAAGACCGCCGTGCCGGATGAGCAACCCAAGGGGCGGGGAATTAAACCCTCGTCCGCCGCAGGCGGATTAAAAATAAAATAAGTGCTGTGAGCAAAAATGGCTTATGAGGAAATAAATATGAAAAAGATCTTACTGGTTGGAGCAGGCTGTCTGCTGGTCGTCAGTATATTGTTTGCCTGCACCTCTAAAAATATAGAAGAACAAAAAGCAAAGGCCGAAGCATCCCGTAATCTTGGAGAAGCCTATTTGCGCCAAGGCAAATATCCACTGGCCCTAAAGGAACTGTTAAAAGCAGAAGCGATGAATCCTGACGATTATTTTCTACAAAACGACCTCGGACTTGTGTATTACTACAAGGGCAAGCAGGATCTTGCCATCCGCCACTACAAAAAAGCCCTGGATTTAAAGAATGATTATGCCCCGGCTCGCAACAATCTGGGCAATGCCTATCTTGAAAAAAGAGAATGGGACAAGGCCATTGAACAGTATGAAATGGTGAGCTCCGATCTTGTGTATGCAACCCCTCAATTTCCACTTTCCAATCTGGGACTTGTTTATTATGAGAAAAAAGAATACCAGCTCTCGGAAAAATATTTTCTGAAAGCCTTGAGAGCCCAGCAGGATTTTGACAGAGCCCTTTACGGTCTGGGGAAAACCTATATGGCCATGGGACGGGTGTCCGAAGCCATCACAAAGCTTGAAAGAGCCGCCCTGGTAGCCCCTGATGCCCCTCCGGTGCATTTTGAACTGGCCAGGGCTTACACCATGAACCGGGAATATAAAAATGCCTATGATTCTTACCAGCAGGTGGTGGATCTGAACCCGGGCAGCCCGATGGCCGAACGGGCCAGGCTGGAAGCACAGAAGATAAAGCACTTATTCTAATGTCTGGCAAAAAAAGCGAAGGGCAACAGAACTGATTCCTGTTGCCCTTCGCTTTTTTAGTATTTTGCAGGTGGCATCACCCTTGGATCTGAAGCCGTTGCTCTATCAGATAGCACCGCCGGTCTTGCGTTGTTCAAGCTTGACGATCCTGGGTGTGATAAATATCAGCAGTTCATTTTTATTGTCGGTCTTGGTCTGACTTTTAAACAGCCAGCCCAGGACACCGAGTTGTCTCAAGCCGGGGATTCCCTTTTCACCGTAGGTGATGGTTGACTTAACGATCCCGCCGATAACAATGGTGTCACCGTCATCTACCAGCAGTTCGGTCTCGGCTTCATTGGTGGACAGGGCCGGCTGATCGGCAGTTGGATCGACCACGTCGTTTTTGGTGACAAAAATCTTCATGACGATGCGGTCATCAGGGGTAATGTTGGGCGTGACTTCCAGCAGCAGATCAACATTTTTAAAACGCACTGTCGCATTACCCGAAGAATCCCTTTCCAGGTAAGGCACTTCCAGGCCCTGTTTGATTTTGGCCTTTTTGTTATCCAGGGTTACGACTTTGGGAGATGAAATAATGTTGGTCTTGCCCTCGGATTCGCTGGCTACCAGTTTGGCATCGACGATGGAAAACGGGGTGCCGGTCAACTTCTGGAAGGTACCGCCCAACACAGCCGATGGGATGGTGGCCGGCAAATTACTGGCCGCGCCGGTCAGCGTCAGTAAGGCATCCCCGATTTCGAACGGACCGGCGGTAATCGTGCCCCAGTCAAAACCCAGCTCTCGTGAAAAATTGGTGTTGGCCTCAACGACCCGGGCCTCGATGATCACCTGGGGCGTAACCTGGTCAATGATGTCAACGATCTGACGGGCCTGTTCGATTTTTTCGGCCGTATCGGTGACGATCAGCTGGTTGTTGCGCGTATCCACACTGACCTGTCCGCGGCTTGGCGTCAGGATCGGTTTGACGTGCGGCAGGATTTCCGTCTTGGCATTGGAGTAGTTGATGGAAATGTACTCGGTTAACAGCGGCTCGAGAGCCTTTTGCTGGTTTATGGCCGCCTGGGTGGCCTTAGCCCTAGCCTGCCTGAGTTTTTCTTCCTGCGCCAGGGTGTTGAGGGTGGCGATGCGGACGATGTCGCCTTCCATGGTCACTCCCAGCTGATTCATTTTCAACACCAGATCGAGAACCTGATCCCAGGGCACCGGTTTTTCCAGGGTTAGCGTGACCTTGCCGGTGACATTTTTATCGATAGCGAAGTTTTTCCCGCTGATTTCCCGCAAGATTCTGAAAACGTTCTTGATGTCGGTATCATAGAAATCAAGGGCGATTTTTTCGCCGGTGTATTTGGGTCCCTTTATAGATGCGCCTGAGAGACGATCGGCCAGCGACATCTCTTTTTCCGCAAGGCCGAGTTCTTGCTTGACAATTTTTTGCTCTGCACCGGCTGTTGCTGCAATCGTAGCTTTGGCAGCTGCTGCCGGTGGCGTTTTTCCCGGGGTGGTGGACGGTTCGGCCAGGACCCTTTTCCAGGCCGGAAGCTTGGCATCTTCATAGGGTCTGGGGGGTATGGAAGAGGAAGAAAAGTTGACCCGGATGATATTGTCGGTCTGCTTGACGAAATAAGGTACCGCTTCCCGCAACTCAAACACAACGATTGTGTCCTTTGTTTTCGGCGCTTGCGTGGGGGTGACGCGATCCACGGCACTCTGAAATCGGGTGGTGATCAAAGCCCGTTTGCGGTATTCAGGCAGGTTGGTGTCCAACAACTTCAACTCCAGCTTTTTTCCGGTAACTTTCGTAATCTGGTATTCAACCGATCTTGTGGTTCCAACCATGACGGCGGATTTGCCTGCTTCCTCACTCGAGAAATCGATACGATTCAACCAAGCGGGCTGATCGGGTTTAGCCGCAGTGGTTTTGGCGGCCGGTGCAGTTTCCTTTGTGGCCGACTGTTTTTCAACAGTTTTCACTTCCGGGGCGGTTGCTGGCTTTTCAGCAGCAGTTTCGGCTATCTTCTTTTCAGGGGCAGCCGTCGTTTTGGCTGTTTCCTTCGGTGCCGATGGCGGCGTCTGACCCACATAGATCAACAGACCATTGTCAACCGGCGATGCCATGTATTGGGATAGATAGGCTTTTTTGGTTTCCACAACAATCCGGACTTTGTCCGAATGACCGAAATGGCGGACCCTGGTTACACTGTCCGATTTTACGACAATGCGTTGCTCTCCTTTATAGGGACTTTTAAGCCCGTAAAGATCGTATACGATTCGGGGAGGTGCTTTTGCGATGGTAAAGGCTTTATAGTTTTTGATGGTCCCATCGGCTTTAACATTGATGGCGACACTTTTTTTCAGCGGAGTGGTACCGATCGCAGTTATCCGGGTAGCCGGGGGAGCCATCTTTTTTTCAGGTTCCGGCGCTTTGGCCACTTTTCCCGCAGGCGGCGGCGATTCGGACTTTTTTGCAGCCAATTGGCCGTTTTTGGGGAATGAGATATGGATTCCGTCTTCATCCGGTGTAATGTTATAGGGAAGGTCCTTTTTCAGAGTGATAAATATCCGCGATGTTGTTCCATCCGCTTCAACCTGGGTTGCCCGGATAGAACCGATGATGTCACTTTGCGGCGGATAATAAACTTCTTTAATGTTATCCAGGGCTGTTTCAGGAAAGTGAAATAGAACCCCCAGGGGAAATACCTGCTTAATCGCCGTGTAAGTGAGGGTCTGGCCGCTTTTTACGGTAACGATACTGGACTCGGCGTCCTCGCTGGTAGCGATGTCGGTGATCAGTTTGATTTCCTCGGCGGATTTAACATTGGCCGTGTTTTGGGATGCGCATCCTGCAATCAGTAAGGTGATACTGAATAAAAGTGCACCCACTCGAAGGGGTCTATATAATTTGGTAATGATATCAAGCATCTTAAAACGCTCCAGGAGGTTTGGGAAGTTTAATCTCTCTTTGACGGGTTGCGGATTTTCCGAATACATCTTCGAATTCTTCCTCAACAATAACGGTTTCTTTATTGATCTTAACGACTTTGCCTGAATTGGTTCCAATATACGTACCCTTTTTAATGACATACCCTTTGCCGGAGGTTTCTTCCACCAGGGCCCGGTTGCCGCTAGAGGCCAGAATAATTCCAACCAGTTTAAGCTGGCTTATCTCGATGCGCTCCAGGGGTGTTTGCGGCAGCCTTTTGCGTTTGCTTTTCTTGGCCAGCGTCGGTTTATCCCGGAATAACGGTTCGAAGGGATCGATTTTTCCGGCGGGGTCGTACACTGCCGGTATCCCGGTTAACGCCATGGTTGCCGTTGGCGCGGGGGCGACGGTTTTATCACTGATCGAAGGTTTTGGGCCGGCCGCCGGTGCGACCGCTGGCGGTTGGATCGGCACCGGCTGTTTTATCATAGAAATGTCTGACTTGGGTTTTATCGCCGGCTTTTTCTGTTTTGACGGTTGCATTTCAACGTTTTTAGCGATCAAAGGCTGCCTGTCGGTTTCAACCTTAGCCACCTGCGGCTTTGGGATCTCGGCCGGCATGGCCTTTTTTGCGGTTTTGTCAACCGTCTCAGTTTTTGCCGTCCGGATCGTCTTTGCCTTGCGGACCGTGGCAGTTTGTTTTGGCTGGGAGACAATTTTCTTGCGGACCACCGTTTGCTTTGCAGGCGGTTGGGTGGCGTTGTCACAGCCCCAGAGAAGCATTACGATACAAATTGTGTTGATCAAATATCGGATGGTCACAGGGTTTCTTCTCATCATTTGCTGGTTTATCCGGTTTGAAATTGGTTGCTTATTTCTATTTCTTACGTCTTTTTCTCTTTTTCTTTTTCTTTTTTGATACCTTTTGGGGCACCTCATCGATGAATTTATAGGTGACCGCCGTGCATTTTGCAGTGAGCTCGTTTGCCTTGCTGCCCTTGCCCTTGCCCCGGCTCATCTGAATATTTTCTATGTTTACAATCCTGTTTAAGCGAGCCACCTGATCAAAGAAGATGCCCAAATTGTGATAATCCCCCCTCAGACTCATGGCCACAGGGATCTCAGCATAAAATTCTTTTTTCTTTTCGGCTTTGGGCTCAAAAAGCAAGAAATCAAGACCTACCGACTGACCTGAATCGGAAATGGCGGTCAGCAGGGACGGAATCTCCTCTTTTTCAGGCAGTTTTTTCATCGCCATGTTGAATTGTGCTTCAGCCTCTTTCATTTTTGCCTGAAATTTTTTTAAATCTGCGGCATTGCGCTTGGCCGTCGAAAGTTTCTTCTCTAAGTTGGCCAGATTTGTTTTTAAGGAATTGATCTTTTCAAATTTTGGCCAATAAGAAAAGTAGACAAAAGCTCCCATAATCAGGATAAAGAATACCGAAGATATCAATATCCTCTGTGCTTTGGACAAATTTTCAACTTTTCCCAAAAAAGGTTCGATCGATTTTTCAAGGCCCTTTTTTTCCATTATTTCTTCGCCTTAGCTTTCGCAGGTTTTTTCTGTAGTCCCGGTTTTATTAGCGGCATTTTGGTGCAAACGACGCTGAAGGTTTTAAATTTGGAAGTGACTCCCTTTTTACTTTTGCTGCGCTTGAGCGTTTTTAAATCCACCTCTTTAAAAAGCCCCGAATTTTCCAGGCGGATCATGAAATCGGCAACGGTTGTGTTGTCCATGGCAACACCGGAGATATTAACCTTTTGGCCCTTGGTTTGCAGCCTGGTAAACCACATGCGCTTGGGAACTATGACCTGGGTCATGGCGTTCATCAGCTTGATCGGTGCAAAACGATTGGCTTCAAGGGTGTCCATAACCGCCATTTTTTTCTTCAGATTACCAAGCTTCTTCTTAATCTGAGCGATCTCTTTATTTATCTTATCATATTTTTCCAGGTCAGTTTTGGTTTCCTTAATTTTGGCATTCAGGTTATCAATCTTGCCGTTTAAACTAAAATTATAATAAAACAAGATGATCAGCAAAAATGCTAAAGAAAGCAAAAAGATGGAGACTTGGCGACGTATGTTTTCTTTTTTGCGGGCTGCCCGGAAAGGCAGCAGGTTAATTCTTATCATTTGTCATCCGCTTTTCTCATTGCAAGGCCCATACAGATGGCTGCCTGGGGTGCAATTTGTTTAATAAATGCGTCGTCTAACTTTTTATTATCAATGTGAAAATTTTGAAATGGATTGATAGTCTCAACTTCGGCCGATGCCTCGGTGGCAAGGAGCTTACGAAATTCGGCAATATTGGCGCCACCGCCACTGAGAATAATACGCTTGATCTGGTCTTCAGGGTAAGTGGAGTAAAAAAAGTCAAGTGCGCGTCGTATTTCCGTACACCAATCGGCTACTACCGATGACACGATGCCTTTTAAGTCATCCGGTGAGAGGCTGTCCGGCTTATTTCCGTATTTTAGCTGTTCGGCTTCCTCGAAAGAGCACTCGATGAGTGACATTATCTTCTGGTTGATTTGGCCGCATCCCAGAGAAACGTCTCGCATGAATACTGATGCGGTGTTTTTTAAGATATTCAGGGATGTTTTGCTGGCCCCAATATCAATGAGGGCGATGTTTTCGTCCTGGATATCATAGTTGGCCTCAAAGCTGTTCTGTAGCGCGAATGCTTCGACATCGATGATGCACGGATCGAGTCCGGCCAGGTTAATCAAGTTAAGATAGTCGTCAACCATTTCCTTTTTGGCGGCCACCAGAACAACATCCATCTGATTGGGATTGGTTTCACTCTCCCCTAATATTTGAAAATCAAGATTGACGTCACTGATGTCAAAAGGGATGTATTGCTCGGCTTCAAAGTGAATGGTTTCCTGCAGCTGTTCTTCGGCCATGGTTTGAACGACGATTTTTTTGACGATTACCGAGTAGCCGCCAATGGAGACAGCGACATTTGTTTCTTTGATGCCGCATGATTTCAGCAGCTGCTGAAGTGATTCGGCGACGGTTTCCGGTTCGTTAATTGCTCCCTCTTCGATGGCCCCATGAGCGATGTCGATACTGCCAAAATTCTTGAGCGTGCTGCCGTTTTTGGTTTCAACAATTTCAGCGGCCTTTATGGACCTGGAACCGATATCCACACCAATAAGATGATCTTTTTTTCCAAAAACCATGAGAGATGCTAATCCTTAAAAATTTTGTGTTTGTCCGCAGGTTTTAAGCCCAGTGCCAGGAGAATCTTGCGTTTGGTATCCATGCGACACGGCAAGCCTTTCTCGATCCTGGTAATTGTGATCGGAGAAACATTCGCCTGCCTGGCCAGTTCGGCTTTGCTCATTAACATAGATTCTCTGATTTTTTTTAAACGGTTGGTGGCCATAGATTTGGTTTTCCGCTGTTGAGCAAAAAAAATGCTTTTGATACAGACCTCCGATCCTGAAAATCGTTCAAAAACTGAGAAGTTAATAAATAAATGATCACATATTATTTCCCATAAGTCAAATTTAATTATATGTAAATTACATATAATTTAGATATAATTACACTATATTGGGGCATCTGATCTTCGAGCTTACCATATATAGTGGAACAAGGAATTACGTCGTTTTTCGGGAATCTTCGGTTTAGAATCTTGGTTGCTCAACACTGATAGGACAACGGGTATATATTTCATCACGCCTTAAGCCCTGCAAGTTCTGCGCCAATATCGGATAAATTGCCGGAAATTGACCCATCAAGACTAAAATTAGGAAAAATTCATTTATTTTCAATAGGTTAATGTGGATTGGAATGGGTGCCCATCCCTTTGAGCATGGAATCAATCGGTTGGGATGGATCTTTTTAGATTGTATGTTCCTTTAAAAAGCGTCAAAATTTTGAATCGGCCCTTATCTTAACTACATGTATCGGTTCCGGACATTTAAACTTGAGAGAAAAAGCTTTAAATTGATGCTAAAAACGGTTATCCTAATACGGCTGAGTATAAGGCGAATAATTTCATTAAATATCAGGACTTTTGCCTGTGGACACAAAACTACCGGAAGAAAGAATCAAGCCGTTTCGCCTGGTGAAGTATTTTACCTTCACCGGGCTGGTGGTCATTTTTCTAGTGACGATCATTCTGTCGGTACTCAACACCCACTGGGTCAAAGCGCTGCAGCGGCAGAAAAGTGAAGATTATGCCCACAGTCTCATCGAAAACCTGAATCATCAGGTGTTTATACAGGTTATCATTCCCATGGGGGTTATGTTCGGAAAAATTCAGCTCAGCACACCCGAGCAGTTTGAGCGCATGGACAAGGTTGTTCGCAGCACCCTGCATCGATTCAAAGTCGAATCGCTCAACATCTATACAATGAAAAATACGATTGCCTACAGTTTTGATCCGGATTTAATCGGTCGTAATAATTACGGCGGCACCGGTTACTACCAGGCCCTGGAAGGTAAAATTAAATCCAGACTGATCCAGCGTGGTAATTTTTTCCAGATTTCGCTGGGTTTCCCCAAAGAAGTCCGACTAATCACTTATGCGCCGTTGCGTTTCGAACCGAAGCTGGCCAGACTAACCGGACCGGTGCTGGGGGTGGTTGAGGTCGTCCAGAATCTGTCCGAAGATTATCAGACCATTTTCAATATTCAGATCCTGGTCGTAATTACCTGTACCGTGGTGATGGGGGCCTTATTGGTCGTACTGATCTTTGTCGTTAAACGTGGTGAGGGCATTATTCAGAAGCGGGCCATGGAAAGGCTGCGTTTAAAAGAGCGTTTGAGCAAAGCGGAGCGGCTTTCCGCCCTCGGAGAGATGGCGGCCGGAATATCCCATGAAATTCGCAATCCGCTGGGGATTATCAGAAGCTCGGCCGAACTATTAAAAAAGAAAGTGTCTATATTTGAACCCTCAAACACTATTCCGGATATCATTGTAGAAGAGGCCAATCGCCTCAACAACATCATTACCGGTTTTATCAATTTTGCCAGGCCCCGCAGCCCGGTTCTGAGTCCTTGCCGCATTGGCGAGGTCATTGAAAAAAATATCACTTATCTTGCGATGCAGATCGAAGAAAAGGGCTATACCATCAACAAAAACTATCAGAATTCTTTGCCGGAAATCCAGGCCGACGCTGATATGCTCTATCAGTCCTTTTTGAATATCTTTATCAATGCCATGCAGGCAATGCCGGCGGGAGGGACCATCGACGTTTGGATCAGGGCCGATGACAATTTCGTGACAGTTCATTTTGATGACGAAGGCCAGGGAATTGATGGCGAGGTTCTGGAAAAGATCTGGGACCCCTTTTTCACCACCAAGGAGATGGGCACGGGACTGGGTCTGGGCATCGTAAAAAATATCATTGAGTCCCACGGCGGCAGCATTCAGATTGTTAACCGGGAACAGCGCGGGGCGCGGGTAACCGTGGAATTGCCGGTGGTACGCTCGGAGCTAGAGACAGGATAAAATCAGGATAGGGGATACGGGTTGCGTGTTTCGAGGCTCACGTTACGCTTGTCCTTTTCGGGTTAGAGGTTGCGCATCATTTAGAGCAGCAGCTTGAATTACACTTGAATAGCGATGGAGAAGTCCTTCAATCATGGAAACCATTCTAGTCGTTGATGATGAAAAGAATTATCTGTTTGTGCTCAGTGCCGTTTTGGAAGATGAGGGCTATGAAGTGCTTACCGCCCAGGGCGGGCACGAGGCGCTTGAAATCCAGAAGTCATCAGACCTTGATTTGATCCTGAGTGACATGAAAATGCCCGCAATGGATGGGATTGAACTTCTTGAAAACATTAAAGCGCTGGATCCGGATTTGCCGATGATCATGATGACGGCTCACGGGACCATTGACAAGGCCGTGGAGGCCATGCAAAAAGGGGCTTACAGCTATATTTTGAAGCCCTTCGACAACGAACGTCTGGCGCTTTATGTAAAAAAAGCCGTCTCCATGTACCAGGTAGTCAAAGAGAATCGGCGTCTGCGCGAGACCGTGGAATCCCAGTATCGCTTTGGAAATTTCATCGGCAAGAGCAAGCCTATTCGGGATGTTTTCGAAACGATACGCAAAGTTGCCCCTTCAAACGCTACGGTGTTGATTGAGGGTGAGAGTGGTACCGGCAAAGAGTTGGTGGCCAAATCCATTCATTTCAACAGCCCGCGTCGTAACAAGCCGTTTATCGCGGTAAATTGTTCGGCCCTGGCCGAAAGTTTGCTGGAAAGCGAACTCTTCGGCCACGAAAAAGGGGCCTTTACCGGAGCGGTGGCCAGGAAAAAAGGGCGTTTTGAGCTGGCCGATAGCGGGACCCTGTTTCTCGACGAGATCGGGGAGCTGTCCCAGAGCCTCCAGGTGAAGCTGCTGCGGGTGTTACAGGAAAAATCATTTGAGCTGGTTGGCGGGACCCGACCCATAACCGCAGATATAAGGGTTATCGCCGCAACCAATAAAATTTTGAAAGAAGAAATGATCAGCGGCCGTTTCCGGGAAGATTTATTCTACCGCTTAAATGTGGTCCAAATCGTCTTGCCGCCGCTCAAACAGCGCAAAGAAGACATCCGCCTGCTGGTAAATCACTTCATCGAAAAGTACGCATCCGAGCGCAAAGTGGATGTACCTATCAAAGGGGTTGATCAGGAAGTAGATCGGTTGTTTTTTAATTACAGCTGGCCTGGAAATGTGCGTGAACTTGAGAATTTAATCGAGCGGGTCATGATTTTGTGCCCCAATGATACGATACGGGTATCGGATCTGCCAATGGATTTTAGAGATAATGTGCACAACGCTCTTCATCTGGAAGGGATCCCATCAGATGCAACTCTTTATGATACCCTGGCCACAATTGAAAAAGCAATGATCGAAAGGGCCCTGAAAATGGCAGACAACGTTCAAGCCCATGCGGCTGCAATGCTCGGGATCGGCAAGAGTGGTTTGAATCAGAAAATAAAAAAATACAACCTGGATGTGAGTTCCAAGCGGTAAATGGCTATCACAAGGCGCAAGGTCGCTGGTTGCTGACTGCTCGTCGCTGCTCGCTGTTGCGGGTTGCGCGTCACGCGATTAAACCCAGACCCATCCGAAATTCGCATTCCCAAATCCGAAATCGAATATCTCTGTCTTCTGACTTCTGTTCTCCGTTATCTGTCGTCTGTCCTCTGACAACTGAAGCCACCATCACCCGGATAATTGTTCTTTGACTAGATCGATGTAAATGAAATCCGGATAATCGGATAATATCTTCTGATAGGCCGCCTTGCTTTTCTCCGGCTGGCCGAGTTTGTTATAAAGCCGACCTAAATGATACAGGGCTTCATCTTTTAGGTTCTGCCCCGGAGCCGTGGAGATTTTTTCAAAATAATCCACCGCCGTTGAATAGTCGTTTTGCTGTTCATAGGCATAGCCAAGACTGGAGAGAATCTGGCTGTGGATCATCGGATGGGTTTCAAAATCCTTCAGCGCGGTATTATACAGACTTATAGCCTGCCCGTATTTGCCGGCGTCATAGCAGATATTCGCATATATTAAGCGGGCAATTTTTGTGGTATTTTTCCTGGCATATTCTTGCAGGATGTTTTGAAATCCACCCGATACGGCATCATAAACCGCGTCCGGCTTTTTATCCGTTCTCAGGCTGTTATATTCAATCAGGCTGCTTTCCAACAATGCGGAAGCTTTATTTTCAGCCCGGATTGAAAAAAACCGAATCCCTGAAATAATTATAACCAGGGCCAGGATTATACCCAGGCCATAAGTTAGTTGGTTTTTATAGGCGACAACAAATCCAATCAATTTGCCCGATAGGGTGATAAACTCATCGGGTTCCTTTAACAGCTCCTTGCGGGTTTTCTTTTGTTTTTTTGCCATAATTTCGTTTTTTTGACTCCTTGGTAAAATTTTTGTTCCTTTATTATTTCGTTTCCCGAATCCCCGCTTCCGAATTCCAGAATGCCCCCTCAATCCAGTAATTTCTTAATTCGGTTCCAACCCTCATTCGGAATATTGGCGCCGATTACCTGGCAGACCTCGTAACCGCATGCTGAGCCCAACCGTCCGCATTTCTCAAGCGGGTACCCGTTGACCAGGCCAAAAAGAAAGCCGGCGGCCCAAAGGTCGCCGGCGCCGGTGGTGTCCAGCGCCGTGCCGTCACCTATCGCCTGGATGGGGATGGTTTCTCCGGCGTATGATATACGGCTGCCGCGGGGACCGACTTTAAGGACCGCAATATTCGCTTTTCCCGCAAGCGCCCTTAAGGCGAGGTTTTCATCTGACTGTCCGCTAAAAGCGCGGGCTTCATCTTCGTTGGCTATCAGGATGTCGACGTAGTCGGCAACGAGTTTCTTGAGCAGTACCAATGACTGCTCAACAACCGTAAAGCTGGCCAGATCCAGCGATATTAAGGCACCGGCCTTTTTAGCAGCCATAAGTGCGGCTTGAATTAAATCCGGATTAAACAGTAGGTAACCCTCGATGTGAACCACAGCGGCGTCCGCAAAACTGCCGGCGGTTATTTCTTCCGGGCGGGTTTCCGCCGATGCGCCCAGGTAGGTAAACATGGTGCGTTGAGCATCGGGCGTAATGATGGATAATACACGACCGGTGGGCGAATCGGATCGAACTAAAGCGGGATCCACATTTTGCTTTCCGAGGTCATCTTCATACTGCCGGCCCCAATCGTCGGTGCCACATTTGCCGACAAAGCGAGCCTGGCCGCCCAGTTGGCCAACACCAACAATGGTATTGCAGGCGGATCCACCCGCAACGATGGTGGCCGTACCCGAACCCATCGCCAGGGTGCGCTCAATCCAGGTATTGTCCACCAGTGTCATGCCGCCTTTGACCGCCCCGGTTTTTTTTAAAAATTCATCATCTTCGTGAATAAGGATGTCCACCAGTGCTGAGCCGATGCCGACAATCAGTTGTCTGTCACTTTTTAAGATATCAATCATAGCCATTTATACCGCTTTTCTAAAATAAGTTCCGCAATACAGAAGGGTGGTATAAGTGGTTGTAAAAAAAACCGTTCGAATAACGGAACGTTTTTTTTAGGAAAAGCGCTTTATATCACCAGACGAGGGAATCGTGGATCCAGCCCCTGTCCCCGTCAGCATGTTCCACATTTAACCAGTGGTCCTGGCTTTTGAGGACTTTAAAAGGAATTCCTTTTTCAACTGTGAAGAGGATCTTTTCCTTGGTACCTGGTTTGGAACGGACGTTGCAAAGATCTTTTTTGGTGATGACCGCCTTTACCTGGCCGACCAGAGATTTGTGCACCCACCCCGAATCTTCTTCGAAGTCTCGAAATTGATACCATGAGCCTGATTTTTTTATCACAAAAATCGGGTAGTACTTTTCTACCTTCCACAGTATGTCGGAGGTTGAATTGGGTCCGGAACGGATATTGGCCACCGGGGCAATGATGGCCAGCCGTTCCGCCATGGCGGTTCCGGCCATAATGGCAATCAAAACAATTAGAAAGATTGAATAGCGTTTCATGACGATGAATTCGTCCATCCTTTTTATAACAATTTTTGGGAGTTATGCCCTTACCTGGCCCCCAGGGTCAGACGGGTGCCTAAAGCACAATTTATCAAACTCGACTACTGGGAATGGTATTTGAATCTCCTGTAATTTGTCAAATAAAAGTTTGTAATAGGGTTTAGGGTTAAATCTGGGTCTATGTGCCCAAGACATATAGAGATGTTAACATTGCGCAATCCTGAAAGGTGAACCCTGAATCCGCCCGGAGCGGACAAGCCTTTCAACCCGGATCGTCAGCTTTATGGCGATCAAGCTGTAAAAAATACCATATCCGGCAGCTGAACACAGGTCAGTTGGTTACCGTAGACGGCCCCGGTATCAATACCGATTTTATTGGATTCCACCAGGGGTTCACCAAGGGGAGTATGCCCGAAAATTACCGGTTTGCCAAAGTCGTATCGGGTGTTGAGAAATTTATCGCGGATCCAAAGCAGGTCTTCCGTATCCTGGGATTCCAGAGCTACTTTGGGGCGCAGACCGGCATGAACAAAAATGTAATCTTCGGTTTCGTAAATGAGTCTCAGCGATTTAAAAAATTCCCTGTGCTCCGGGGGAATCGGATGAGTTCCACTTTGAGCCGACCGGCTCAGGTAGCTGTCGAGGGTTTGCTGACCGCCGTTTAGCAGATAAGTGAAACGGTCGGTTCCGTCCAGGTATTTTTCTAGCATATCCTCATGATTACCTTTCAAAAAAATAATACCCGGTACCCGTTTTTTTAATTTTATCAGGTAATCGACGACTTCAACCGATTGCGGTCCCCGATCAATGTAGTCGCCCATAAACACCAGGGTATCCCGTTTAAAATTGATGGGAATATTATTCATCAGTGCCAACAGTTGATCGTAGCAACCGTGGATATCCCCTATGGCAAAGATTTTATTCATATTACCTGCGCTTGAAGCGGTGAGTTAACTTCTGGCCACACTGATCGGACTTCATTAATTGGACATTATCCTTCAAACCCATTATTCCAATATTCCATTACTCCATTATTGCCCTGTTGCTGGAAACAAGGCGCGGTTGGGCCACTACCGGATTATGCTTATCCCCCAGCAGATTATCTATACGGATATCTGCGGTGTGGCTAATCCAGTCGGGTGATACCTTCTTCCATGGCTGCCCGTATCGCATTTTTATACTCTTCAGGGTCAAGATGTGAATCAAGCCCCTTTACCTCGACCGCCCGGCCGCAAGGTCTGTATTGTGACATGATGTTGACGTAGCTAGCGGGCGATAATTTTTGGGTGACAAACCGCATAATGTCCCGGGTTCCCGCCAGGCCCCCGGGTAATACCAGATGACGGATTAACAATCCGCGCCGGGCCATACCGGCGGCATCAATTTGCAAAACTCCCACCTGTCGATGCATTTCAGCCAGGGCCCTGCGGGCCACCTCCGGATAATCACCGGCCTGGCAACTGTTTTCGGCAACCTGTGAATCCCAGAATTTAAAATCCGGCATATAAATATCAACGACACCTTCCAGCAGTTTCAAAGTTGCCACGCGATCATAACCACCGGTGTTAAAAACCAGTGGAACCTTCAGTCCGTGCGACACAGCAAGTTCGACCGCCGCCAGGATTTGGGGCACAACGTGCGAGGGGGTCACAAAATTAATATTGTGACAACCTTGACTTTGTAGGGCAAGCATCATGTCTGCCAGATCATCATCGGTTGCTTCCTGTCCCGCGCCCTGGTGACTGATGTCAAAGTTCTGGCAAAACAGGCACAGTAGATTGCAATGGGTAAAAAAGATAGTGCCGGAACCGTGGGTTCCAACCAGCGGTTTTTCTTCCCCAAAATGCGGCCCGTAGCTGGATACCCAGGATAATTTGGCGGTATTGCAAAATCCCGTTTCACCGGCCAGCCGATCAACGCCGCATTTCCTGGGGCAAAGTGTACAGGACTTCAAAAGGTTGCTGGCTATTGCTGCTTTTTTCGTGAGCAAACCTTTTTCATAGGCCCTGATATATGATGGTTCACCTGGAATCATTTAATACTGTCACAATAACAGAGTGTAATGCACGGTAACAGTTAGTTGATCCTTATAATTAAATATTAAGGATTATCCTGTTCGACCATAATTTTTTCAGCCAGGCCCCGCCCCAGCACATAACGCTTCATGTCTGCTGCAATGGCCAATTGTCCGTATCCGTTGTTGGTAATCACTTCAACCCGATCCCCTTTGCGCAAACCCATGGTCAACAACCTCATTTTAGATCCGGCACCACCTCTGGTTTCCCTGATTACAAGGCGTTCTCCGGGTTTGGCCACCGTCAATGGCATCAGCTGGATTCTGTCGTGAAGGCAGCTATCACAGATTCCATAGATTTCCAGCTTGTGCTGCAACATGTGAAACCCCTGAGCGGCTGCGATTTTGATCTGCAATTGCTCGATCTGTTGCTCTTCGAATTCCAGGATTTTTCTGCATTTGGTACAGATCATATGATCATGGTGCTGACCCAGATGCCGATGTTCGTAGAGAATCAAACCATTATCAAAACGGCTTTGGTGGGCAAATCCGAAACGACACATCAATTGAAGTGTTTCGTGGACGAAATCCGGCTCCAATTTCCAACCATTGCCTTCGAGCAGCCGAACGACCTCCTCGACCGTCACGTGCTTTTCGGTCTGCAGGAAAGCCTCTAAGACTTTGAACCGATCTTCGAAGTTGTCGATATGTTCTTGTTTGAACAGCTTTTTGAATTGCCGCTTTTCGTTAAGGTGTATCTGTTTCATTTTCTAGTGTCTTTTAAAAGACAACATCCCATTAATCCGACCACCCGGCAAAGGCGAATAACCATCAAAATATTATCTTTAGATTGTTATATAGATTTGTTGATACTGGCCTACTTGCTGTGTCCGGGAATATCGTAGGTCGTACAGGTTCCGCTCGAACAATTTCGGGTTTGCCTATGGGCGGATTCACCTTTGGGAGATACGCCGCCCACTGAATGACATGACACACTTAAGACCCGCTCAAAATCTTCGGACTTGCATTTGGGACATCTGAGCTCTATCTGCTCATCCTGGTTCCTCAACAGGAACTCAAAACAGTCATTGCATTTCAAACACCTGAATTCATAAATTGGCATTTTCGTTTCCTTTACCCCGCTTAGTTTCGTTTAACCTTTTAATATTATTTATCCAGCGTTGATTGTCAAGAAATTGGTAAATCTGTGCCAATCTAAATGAACAACCCCGCCGCAGGCAACGGGGTATCAAACGGAAAATTTTAAACGCCCCAAGGGGCGGGGAATTAAATCCTCGTCCGCCGCAGGCGGATTAAAAAGAAGATGACACGCGCCCATATCGGACTTAGATTGAATTTAGTTGTTTAACTGAACCAACTGGTGACCTTATGGCCAAACTGCAATCTTCTGCCTATTCGATTTCCTGGATTCAAAACATCTCTGATATTGACCGCGATGATTGGGATGCCCTGGCCAAACCGCTGGCAACACCTTTTCTCGAATGGGACTGGTTGCGGCTAATGGAACTATCAGGCAGTACCACGGCTAAAACAGGCTGGCTGCCTCACCATCTCACGGTACGCCACGGTTCGGATCTGGTTGCCGCCGCGCCAATGTATATCAAGGGGCACAGTGCCGGTGAATTTGTTTTTGACCACGTATGGGCAGATGTCGCCGCTCGCATGGGAATCGAGTATTACCCTAAAATAGTCGGAATGAGTCCCTTCACACCGATGTCCGGCTATCGCTTTTTAATTGCCCCCGGGGAGGATGTACCATATTTGACAGCGGCAATGGTAGCTCAAATTGGTCGCTTGTGCCGGCGCTACCATCTGTCCGGCAGCAGTTTCCTGTTTGTTGACCCCCAATGGCATCGTCAGATGCTTGATTTAGGGTATTTCGGCTGGCAACATCAAAGTTACGCCTGGCTCAACCATGGGTATAAAAGTTTTGATGACTATCTGACGATATTTAATTCCAATCAGCGGCGCAACATCAAACGGGAGCGCCAAGCCATCGAAAAGCAGGGGATTTCTTTAAAAATCTTAACCGGCAACAGTATCCCCAGCACACTTTTCCCTCTAATGTACCGATTTTATGAGCATACCAACGATAAATTCGGCCCCTGGGGATGCCGCTATCTGACCGAATCATTTTTCGAGGGATTGTATGAACGCTACCGTCATCGACTGCTATTTATCGCGGCCTATGACAGACGGGATTCAGCGCTGCCGTTAGGAATGTCGATGCTGGTGACAAAGGGCAAGCAACTGTACGGTCGTTACTGGGGATGTCCCCGGTCGTTCAATTCACTGCATTTTAATGCCTGTTACTACTCGCCCATCGAGTGGGCCATTGACAATGGCGTTCAGCGCTTTGATCCGGGTGCCGGCGGAGCACATAAGATCCGGCGCGGCTTTAACGCCGTACCCAGTTTCAGCCTGCACCGTTTCAGCGACCCTCGCCTGCTGCAGGTTATGCAAAACCACATTGATGAAATCAACCGCCTGGAGCAGGAACAAATAGACGCGCTTAACAACGAATTGCCTTTTGCGCGGCAGCGATTGAGAAATTAAAAAGGTTCGGGGTTTGAGGGGCGGAGTGTTCACAGTTCGGGATTCTGGATTCCGGTTTCAACGATCGCAAGGCAACCCTGAACGCTGAACCAAGATCCTTTGAACCTTATTCTTTGAGCCTTTCGGCAATAAACTCATGAAATTGCCGTGACACATCTTTTTTCCAGTATCCGACCACACCGGTTCTTATGGATACCTGGGTCCATTCGGTACTTTCTATGGCGACATTAATGGTTTGGGGGGAACCATCTTTTCTTTTCGTTTTGATGGTTGTTTTTTCGCCATCCGTGGTTTTTTCGACAATCGGTTGATCGAGATCCTCCAGGATGCTGATGCAAACGTTTAAGGCTTCATTAAATTTGACCTGATAAGATCGTTTCAAATCCCCTTGGATATAGGTGTAGGTTCCGGCCCCAACACCGGCACCGACAATCACGGCCGCACAGCCACTAAACAACCAGATACTGAGCAATAAGACAGCAGCTGTAATCTTATTTTGTCCCTTCATCTTTCTCCCCAAATAGTAATCTGCTTAACTCTGATAATCACCATCCCAATGACATATTATTTAGAATTGCTTTCTAAGCCCCAGATTAGGTTCAAGGGTAAGGCGTCCCGTGCATTGAAAGCGGAGTCCGCCGGAGGCGGATGAGCTGTCCATTTCAATGCACGGGATGATGCACCTTTGAAAATTAAAATAGGTGCGGAATCAGGCTTTGCGGGACAACGCAGCCATTGGACCTAAGATGGGGCTTAGAAAGCAATTCTATGGGATTCCCCTTAAATCCGGTGGCTCAGGTGTCACCACAACAACCTGCTTGTCCTTTTCGATTTTGATTTTCGTATAGTTTCGGGATGAATACCAGATGCCCACCCGGTTGCCTTCCGCATCCAAAATCCAGGCGCCTCGTGGGTCAAGACTGTAAACATGTGCCATCCGATATGACAGTTGCTTGAGCACCGTGGGGTTTAATTCCATGGGTTTCCAGGAGCTCGAACGCAGCGTGTAGGTGTTATCAATGCCGATTATACCGTAAGGGATACGTTGAAAACCACTGTAATAATAGGTATGATCCGGCAGCAACTGATTGTTCTTAAATATTTGGTCGGCCTCCGAGCTGCCTTGTAGGCGGCCGTAGTTGGAGGCGCCGCACCCAGCTAAAACCACAGCTCCCAGCACCAGGCTAAACCATACAAATAGACATCGACCCGCTTTTTCGGTTACGCATAATTGCCTGTTAAACATAATTAATCTCCGTTGTAATAAATCGTCGGTGATAATGAAAACACCGAAACTTTAAGCAAAATTTCGATCATCGTTTTATTCGCCGGACTTTGTCGTGGTACTCTATAAATAACATGGTTCCAAAACCTGTCAAGTTAATTGGTCGTGCAAAAAAAACTTCTGCGGATCGACCCGGTCTGAAACTCCGGATCCATTATTGACACCTGATATGGCAGTGCTTACTCTTTCACAATTTAGAATTTTGGCTTCGAGCCCATTGGCACCGCGTTCCATAATGATGTTCCGAAATAAGGAATTGGCGGTATCAAGGGGTTGTAGAAAAAAGCGTTGGAATACCGCAACGGTTTATTGGCAACCTCTATTTTGACGCATGAGGAAAATCTTAACCATGGAAAAATCCCTGCTTCCCACAATGACGAAATTCGGTAAATGGATGGTCTTAATTCTTCTGGCCTTTATATTAATATGGCCCCTTTCGGCTGGACTGTATTGGACGGTGTACAAAGGCTACACTATTTTGGATCCGACCCGATTCCCCGAACTGGACCAAAATGTTACTGAAATTTTGGTCAAAACAAAACCGGATTCAGATCAACTCCGGAAAGGCGCTGCTTTATCAGCATCCATTCGAAACCGTCTGGAACAGGAAATGAACTCTCCTTTCGGCTGGAGTGTCAACGATCTTATTATTTCTCCCACCCGCTGGCTCGACAACCGGGCCAATCGACAGCGGGGGACCATTTTTGCAACCCGCATGCTGACCAATTATTTTTCTACCAACCTGGCCAAATACGGCAAAGTGGATGCGGAAAATAAAAATTTGCAGGAAGCCCGGGAAACGAATTTTGCCTTCACGTCCGATAGCTGGTGGTTTCCATCCAGCGAAAGCCAGTATAAAAAGGGTATCGCGTTGCTCAAGCAATACGAGGCCGATCTGATCAATAAAACCGCAATCTTCAACCTGCGAACGGATGACATGTACAACATGCTTTCTTTTATCATTAGCAACCAGTTTTTAGATCAACCCCTTGGTCTGCTGGTGCAGTCCAGTGAAGAAGTCCCGTATACCGAACTGGACGATCGGATCTATTATACTCAGGGTGTTATTCTTGTTCTCCGGGACACCCTGCGGACATTTGTTCACCTTTTTCCCGAAATCAAAGAAAAGGGGGGACAAGAAAATATCGAGATCGCTTTCAGAGAGATGAATCGAATCTGTACCTTTGACCCGTTAATTGTGTTGCGGGGATATCATGACTCGGTTACAGCTGATCATCTTGGAAAGATTGCCAAGTATATGATTGCAATAAGAGAAAGGATTAATGATCTGGCGCAATCCATTAAAAGCTAAATGCCCAGAACCGTTTTTATAGTATTTTACCCCGACACCATATAAAAAGAATGACTGCATGTCAGCCGGTTTTTTCCAATGGTCAGGTCCGAACAAGGCAGGCGGTGCGCCCAGATGAAGGCGTAAGCAATGATGGGGGCGATTCGCAAGGAATCACCCCCAGAGCATTGGGATAACAGTATGACAACCCGCACACTGTTATTCGTAATTATCGTCCATTGTTAACAAAACTTTAGATGTCGTTTCAAATTGAACATTTTGAAACGACATCTATGTATCAAAAGGTCTCTTGTTCGGTGCGGGCAATGATCTCTTCCTGGTGGTATCGATCAAGATCAACAAAATAATCGCTGTAGCCGGCGACCCTGACGAGCAGGTCCCGGTATTCATCGGGTGCGTTCTGGGCTTTGCGCAGGGCCTGTGAATCAACGACATTAAACTGGATATGATGTCCATTGAGCTTGAAGTAAGCCCTGATAAGATGGGCGATGTTTTCGATCCCCTCTTCCCCGGCGAGGACATCGGGTAAAAAGCGCTGGTTGAGGAGGGTACCGCCGGATTTGATCTGATCCATTTTTCCCAGAGATTTAATAACGGCCGTCGGACCGTTGCGGTCGGCACCGTGGGAAGGCGACGTTCCGTCGGATATCGGCAGGGTGGCCCGGCGGCCGTTGGCCGAAGCGCCCAGCTTTTTCCCAAAGTAGATATGACAGGTGGTAGAAAGCATGTTCAGATGATAGGAAGTGTATTTGGTATTCGGCTTGCCGTCAATGGCCTCAAACACAGAATTGTAAACCTGCTGCATGATCGTATCGGCGTAATCATCATCGTTTCCATAAAAGGGCGTTTTATTAACCAGGCGCAAGCGCAGGGGTTCCTGTCCTTTAAAATTGGTTTTTAACGCCGCCAGCAATTGCTCCCAGGTAACGTCTTTTTCTTCAATAACATGTTTTTTAATAGCCGACAGGCTGTCGGTAACGGTGCCGATCCCGCAGCATTGAATGTAATTGGTATTGTATCGCGGGCCGCCGTTGTAATAATCTTTCCCGTTGGCAATGCAGTCACGGATGACGACAGACAGAAAGGGCGCCGGTGCATCGTTGGCATACATGCGCTCGATATAGTTGTTAACCCGGATTTTCAGATCGGTGATGTACCGCAGCTGTAAATTAAAAGCCTCGTAAAGGGCATCGAAATCTTTAAACTGCGCTGGCTCTCCAGTCTGCGGTCCGATTTGCTGTTGGGTGATGGGATCCAGGCCGTTGTTAAGAGCCAGTTCCAAAATTTTAGGGACATTGAGATACCCGGTTAATATATAGGCCTCTTTGCCGAAACAGCCGGTCTCGATACAACCGCTGCATCCTCCCTGGCGGGCATCCTCCAGGGTTTTGCCGGTGCGCATTTGCTCCATAATGACTTCATCGGTGTTAAACACCGACGGGTATCCGTATCCCTGGCGAATGACGCGGCAGGCTTCTTTTAAAAAACGGTCCGGCGTTTTGTTGCTGATCTGGACGTTGGCCTGGGGCTGGAGAAGATGGATTTCATCCATGACTTCCAGCATAATATAGGAGACCTCATTGACGCCGTCAGATCCATCCGGCCACAACCCACCGATATTGATGTTGGTAAAATCATTATATGTGCCGCTTTCCAGGGCAGTGACGCCGACCTTGGGCGGTGCCGGGTGATTATTGACCTTGATCCAGAAACACTCCAAAAGTTCCTTAGCTCTTGCCCGATTCAGCCTTCCGTCTGCGAGATCCTTTTGATAGAAAGGATCCAGGTGCTGGTCCAGATGACCGGGGCTCATGGCATCCCACCCATTTAATTCGGTGATGGTGCCCAGGTGCACAAACCAGTACATTTGCAGCGCCTCGGCAAAATTACGCGGCACCTGTGCCGGCACCCGGCGGCAGGTTGATGCTATTTGCACAAGTTCTGCTTTGCGGTCGGGATCCGTTTCTTCCCGTGCCATTTTATCTGCCAGATCGGCATGGCGCTCGGCGAAAATAATGGCGGCATCACAACAAATGTCCATGGCTTTAAGCTCTTCGGCTTTGTCGGTCGCCTGGGGATCATTCAAATAGTCGAGCCGGGCCAGGTGATCCGCAATCTCGGCTTTAAAATCCAGCATACCCTTTTTATAAATAATTCCGTCTAGGGTCGTATGACCGGGGGCGCGTTGTTCCATGAATTCGGTGAACAAACCGGCTGCGTAAGCCGCCTGCCACTCTTGCGGGACCTGGTTGAATACCCTTTCGCGCATGGTGCGGCCCTGCCAGTAGGGAATGACTTCCTGGTTATAGCTCTCGATGTCTTCTTCAGACACCCTATAGCGAGTCATTTCCCTTGTATTCAGGATCTGCAGATCTTCCACCGTGTGGCAGGTCAGTTCCGGAAAAGTGGAAACCGCCTTGGGATAAGGGCCGCGCTCACCGACGATCAGCTCATCTTTGCCGATGTAAATGGTTTTCTTTTCACAAATGTTTTTAAAATTCAGAGCACGTAGAACGGGGATTGAATACTTTCCATAATTTTTTTTATAAAAGCGCGTGACCAAAACAGCGCGTTCGATGGAAATACTGGGAATCGCCTCAAAACTTTCTTTGCGAAGCCTCTCTATTCTGGGAGTCACTGTCTATCCTCCTATTTTGACCTCTAAATTATAGCTTTCCAGATGACGGGCAACCGATGCGATGAGATCCTCGGAAGGTCGCTGAACATCGGCGGCTTTATTTATCAGGTTAAGATTTTTGTATTTGGCATCTGCCGCGCAGTGGTAGGGGAGAATATTAATCCCGGTGACGCCGGCAAGCGAGGCTACAAAAGAACCCGTACGATCAATATTTTCCTCATCATCGTTTATACCGGCGATCACCGGAAGGCGGATGATGATCCTGGCGCCCTGGCGACTTAACTGCTTTAGGTTAGTCAGAATTGTATCGTTGGCAACACCTGTGTAGCGGTAGTGTTTTTGGGGGTCCATATGCTTTAAATCGTACAGGAAAAGATCAACGCGGGTGGCGGCTTCAAGAAGTGTCCGGGTGTCGACATGACCCGAGGTATCAAGGGTACGGTGAAGCTCCAGTTTTCCGCAGGCATCCAGCAGCTGTATCAAAAACGACGGCTGCATCAGGGGCTCACCGCCGGAAATAGTCACCCCTCCGTTGGACTGATCATAAAACAGCGTGTCTTTGGATATCTCGGCGATAACTTCGTCCACCGTCATGGTTTTGCCGATAAATTCCACAGCCTCGGCCGGGCAAGCCTTTGCACAGTTCCGGCAGTACCTGCAAGCGGTAGCCGTCCAATGCAGCTGGCCTTCTAATTCCTCGATCGCACCATTTGAGCAGGCCGCCAGACACTCGTTGCAGCCAATGCAACGCTCCGGGCGATAGAGGCGCTGGGTGGTCATGCTAAGGCCTTCGGGATTGTGGCACCACCAGCACGACAGGGGGCAACCCTTAAAAAAAACGGTGGTCCGGATGCCCGGACCATCGTGAATGGCATACTTTTTTATGTCAAAAATTTCTCCGGTTTGCATGATCTGGATCTAATTATAGTGCATCTGATAGGGATCAGTGTCAAATTCTTTTTAAACGCTGGCTCAAAAAGGGATTTTACCGACCTGGGAGGGGGATCCGATTGATCGATAAAGAAAAATGAAGTTTCAAATGGGAGTTGTGAATAGCGGTTGTTGTCCTCATTTCCATTCGTACTCGTCCTCCTACTCGTCCTCGAAGCCATTGTTTTTCTCTCGACTTCGAGGACGAGTGCGAGAACGACGACGAGGACGAAATATGCTAACTGCTCATGGCTAAAACAGCTTTGATCATTTTGGTGATTCATGATACAGACAATCGGAAAAAACAATTGGTTATTATGAGGAATTCGCCGGTGGAATGCAGTAAGGAAAAAATCTCGATAAATGCTACTGCACCTATGCTCCCTGCGCTCGCAAGGGTGTCTGTTGTGAATGCCTGAGCTACCATTTGAAGAGCCGGCAGCATCCCGGATGCTGTTTCTCCGACGAAGCCGAAAAAACCTGGGACAGGTCTTTTGAGCTTTTCAAACGTCTGGTCCCCGCAAATAAAATATAGTACCGGTTTGTAAAGCGTCGGCTGCTTTAGTAAACAAGAGGAGACAACCAGGCTATGGACAGAATCATCATTGCCGTTGAAAACATTTCAATTAAAGCGGAATTGCTGGACACGCCCACCGGCCGTAAAATTGCTGAGGCACTGCCATTAGAGGGATCTGCAAATGTTTGGGGTGATGAAATTTATTTCAGTATTCCCCTGACTATCGAACAGGAGCCCGGCGCCAGCCAGGATGTCGCAGTCGGGGACCTGGGCTATTGGCCGGCCGGCCCCGCTTTTTGCATCTTTTTCGGTCCCACCCCGGTCAGCTCCAGTGATCAACCGCGGGCCTACAGCCCCGTTAATGTATTCGGGCGACTCCTGGACAATCCCGATGCATTAAAAACCGTGTCAAACGGCGCGGCCATTAAAATCGCACCCGCCGAGACATAGACTCGGGAAAAACCTAAATTTCAACGAACTATCTTAAATGATAGCGATTTTTATCTAATTAATAATTTTTTGCACCATTTTATACTTGCATAAAGGCCGATATTGCTGCATAAATTCTTCTTCATCTGGGGCCCGCTACCCGGGTGACTTATTTTATTCCAAAAACTGTCAAACTCCCGGCGATATTTGCATCAGATGGTGCCTAAATGATAAGAAAGTTACCAGTTTTTAGATAGTTTCTTGCAAAACCAATCTTATACCTTTACCTGTTTTCCTTAGTCTTTGATGAGGTCTTGACGGAGGAGGCCATGCAGGTTGTTGTCAATGATGGTGTTTTATCTCCCTGGGAACCGGGTGTTTTCAGCCTGGTGATTTTCGGGATTTTGATCCTGGCATTAGTTGCGCTGCTTTTGGTGATTGCCTCCTGGATCGGGGAGAAAAAACCAGGTGTCGAAAAATCGCGCCCCTATGAAAGCGGTATTATACCCACCGGAAGTGCGCGTCTGCGATATCCGGTTCCTTTCTACCTGGTGGCCATTTTCTTTCTGCTTTTTGATGTCGAGGGTGCCTATATTTTCTCTTGGGCCATTGCCTGGGAAAAATTGGGCTGGGCGGGTTGGCTGCAGATCTCATTTTTCATCGTGGTGTTAATCCTTGGCCTTGTTTACGTGTGGGTAAAGGGAGGGCTTGAGTGGGGGCCGACGGGCGAAAAAAATTAGACGAGCGACTTCTGAACAACGCGGATATCCTGATCAACTGGTCCCGGAAATACAGCCTGTGGCCCATGTTTTTCGGGCTTTCCTGTTGTTTTGTTGAGGAAGCGGCGGCCTTCACCTCCCGTTATGATATGGCCCGCTTCGGCGCCGAGGTATTGCGTGCGTCGCCCCGGCAGGCGGACTTATTGATAGTGGCCGGTACGGTCTTTAAAAAAATTGCCCCGGTTGTGCTAAGGCTTTATGAGCAGATGGCCGAACCCAAATGGGTAATTTCCATGGGATCCTGCTCCAATTGCGGCGGCATGTATGACGCCTATAGTGTGGTTCAGGGGGTGGACCAAATCCTGCCGGTGGATGTCTATATCCCGGGGTGTCCCCCACGCCCGGAGGCCGTGCTGCATGGTCTGGTCACCCTGCAGGAAAAAATAGGATCTGAAAAACCCACCCGGTCCATTTTGGGCCTCAAGGGCGGTACCCAGGGCAGTCAGGGTCCGATTCTGGTTGACGGCCAGACCAAATCCCGCGATCCGCGCGGTCCGGGAATGGAAGGCACCGCCATCCGCGGAACTTCAGCTGTGCCGCCGGAATTCCGGGACAGCCGCTCGAATCTGATGTGGGTCCCTGCCGCCCGGCAGATTGAAATTAGTGCCGGCGACCAGGCGCTTGCCCGCAGCCTGCAGGAACGGTTTTCAGATGCCGTCCAACTGTCGCCGACAACTTCCGACATGCCCACCTTCGAGGTTGCGGAAAATCGCATCCAGGATGTTTTGCAGTTTCTCAAGTCAGAAGCCACGCCGCGCTATCAACGCCTGGAGGATCTTACCGCCGTCGATGAGTCCGCCCGGCAAAACCCGGTTGACGAAGCCGATTTTACGCTGGTCTACCATCTCCTGTCTTTTGAACCGGCCGGACGGTTGCGGCTGAAGGTTCCGTTGCGCGGCCGCCAACCGATCACCCAAAGTGTCACCCGGATCTGGCCCTCGGCCAACTGGTATGAACGGGAAGTCTATGATCTTTTCGGGATTCGGTTTGATGGCCATCCGAATCTGCAACGCCTGATCATGCCCCATGACTGGGAGGGGCACCCGTTGAGAAAGAGCTATCCCGGTCGGGCCACCGAAATGCCGCCCTACACCCTGGCAGATGCCCAAAGGACCGAGCCTCTGGATGCCGGCATCTACGTTAAAAAAGATAAAAAGGACTACCAGCTTATTTTGAACATCGGTCCTCACCATGTCAGTGTCCATGGTTTGATGCGCTATATTGTGACCCTCGATGGGGAAGAAATTACATCCATGGACATGGATATCGGTTATCACCACCGGGCGGCGGAAAAAATCGCTGAACGGCAGACCTGGAATCAGTTCATTCCTTACACGGATCGGATCGACTACCTGGCCGGTGCGGCCAACAACCTCCCCTATGTCATGGCGGTGGAATCCCTGGCCGACATCACGGTGCCTGCGCGCGCCCAGGTTGTCCGGGTGATGCTCAGCGAATTGTTCCGGTTGAGCAATCACCTGGTATGGTTTGCCACCTATGCCCATGATCTCGGGGCCATGTCGCCTAACTTCTATACCTTTCGCGAGCGCGAAATGCTTCTCGACATCGTGGAGTTGATTACCGGGGGCCGGCTGCATCCTTCGTGGTTCAGACTGGGGGGTCTGGCTGCCGATTTGCCGGAGGGCTGGAAGGAGGCGGTGGATGCTTTCGTTAAAATTTTCCCACGGCGCCTGGACGAATATGAGGCCCTGATCCGGAAAAATCCCATATTCAAGGCCCGGACCCAGGGCGTTGGATGCCTGACCCTGAAAGATGCCATGGATTGGGGCGTGTCGGGACCTAATCTGCGGGCCTGTGGTCTGCAATGGGATTTACGCAAGGCCTTTCCCTATTCAGGATATGAAAACTTTGATTTTGAGGTCCCCACCCATCCGGATGGAGATTGTTATTCGCGCTATCTGGTAAGGGTCGAGGAAATGCGCCAGAGTATAAAAATTATCGCGCAAGCCTCTGCCAACATGCCTGCCGGTCGTTATGTTTCCGATGATTACCGTTACGTAATTCCAGAACGCAAGGATATGCTCAGCGATATCGAAAGCCTGATCCATCATTTTGTCAATGTGACCCGGGGGCCTAAAATTCCCAGGGGCGAAGCTTATGCCGCCTGTGAAATCCCCCGTGGAGAACAAGGCTATTACGTGGTCAGCGATGGGCGCGGCTATTCCTATCGAACCCGCATTAGAGGACCCGGCTTTGCCAACATCCAGGTGATGCCCCGGATGGCTGTCGGTGGATCCATTGCCGATTTGATTGCGATTATTGGCTCCTGGGACTACATTATGCCGGATATAGATAGATAAGGATAAAAAGTTCCTTTAGCGTTTGTATAGCTTTTTGTCTTTATAGTTTTTAGGATTCAAAAAAATTCGAAACAATATCTAAATTTGACCATTTATGCTACCAGACGATCTAAGAAATTTGCTCAAGGCCAAGGTCGCCTCCGTTGAGCATCCCCGTGAAATGGTGGTGGATGTGATGTTTGCCATCCAGGAGCATTACAGCCACCTGACGGATGAGGGGGTCGAAGAAACCGCCCGGCTTGTAGACATGTCACCGTTGGAAGTTGAGCAGCTGGCGACATTTTATACCTTCATTTATCGTGAGCCGGTAGGGAAATACGTGATCCATGTGTGTGACAGCGTGGTTTGCTGGATGAACGGTGTTGAAACCCTAAAAGATTATCTGGTCAAAAAGCTTGGCATCCAGGACGGTGAAACAACCCCCGATGGGCTGTTCACTTTGCTGCCGGTTTGCTGTGTGGGATATTGTGACCGATCCCCGGCCATTTTGATAAACAAAAAAGTATACGGAAATCTCACTCCTGAAAAGATAGACGAGATAATCGAGAAACTGAAAGCTGAAGCATTAAAAAATGTGGAAGTCGGAATGCGGAATGCAGAATGATTCGAGGGCGAATTAACTGCATGTCTATCGTCATGCAGGCGACATATGAATCGGGTAAAATTAGACAGAATCCTTTTTAAATTTTAGGCATTTAAGGCAATTTAGGCATTTTCTTATGTACCCACAGGTTCTTTTTCAAAATCGACAGCCGGACCGGATTGCCACCCTGGATGAATACCGCCAGAGTGGCGGCTACCTGGCCCTGGCTGATGTGCTCAGGGATTTTGCCTATAGGGATGTCCGGCAATCGATTTTGGATGCGAATTTACTCGGTCGGGGCGGGGCCGCATTTCCAGCCGGCATGAAACTGATGTCGGTGGCCGAGGACGCCCCTTTTCCGCGCTATATTATCTGCAATGCCGATGAAATGGAGCCGGGTACGTTTAAAGATCATGTGCTGATCCATACCGATCCCCACATGATTATCGAAGGCATGATTATTGCCGGGTTTGGAACGCTGGCCGAGCACGGCATAATTTTTATCCGACCCGAATACGAGCGGGCGGCCAGAGTCCTGGAACGGGAGATTGCCGTTGCCCACAAGGAAGGCTATCTGGGCCAAAATATTCTGGGCAGCGATTATTCACTGGATATTGTCGTCCATCGCAGCGCGGGACGCTACATTTGTGGTGAGGTTACCGCCCAGATAAACGCCCTCATGGGAAAACGGCCCAATCCCCAGCAACCGCCGCCCTATCCAACAGCCAAGGGACTGTGGGGCTTGCCCACGGTGCTGTCCAATGTTGAAACCCTGGCCTGCATACCGCATATTATTCGAAACGGCGAGCAGTGGTTTAAAGACCTTGCCCTTACCGAAGCCGGCGCCGGCACGAAACTCTTTGCTATCAGCGGTAAAGTCAACCGGCCCGGTTGCTACGAACTGCCTATGGGGGTCCGTTTAAGTGAAATCATTGAAGAGCATGCCGGCGGTATGCTGGCAGGCTCGGAGTTTAAAGCCTGTCTGCCCGGCGGTGCTTCCACCTGTTTTTTGCCCCGGGAGCACTATGATGTCGAAATGGATTTTCAACCATTGCGCGATATCGGTAACCGGCTCGGTACCGGTGCTATCATGGTGTTTGATCACAAAACCTGCCTGGTGGGGGCGGCCTTAAATTTAATCGAATTTTTTGCCAGGGAGTCCTGCGGATGGTGCACGCCCTGCCGTGAGGGGTTGCCCTACATCCGGGACATTTTAAGGCGAATCGAAAACGGGGAGGGCCGGCAAGAACATATCCCCATGCTTGAGCGCATGTGCAAGCATCTATGGAGTGCCTACTGCGCCTTTGCCCCCGGTGCAGTGGGGCCGGTTGAAAGCCTGATGAAATTTTTTGGAGATGAAATCCGGGAGCATATCAGTCAAAAACAGTGCCCGTTTAAGTATATGTAGCCTGTCCCTGGCGGCTGGTCCCTGGTAACGGCGAACCTCAAAGCGACTGTGTGACCCGAAACCAGCGACCAGTGACAAGAAGCCAGGGGCCGGCGACCAGGAACCGGTAACCAGAAGATAGACCATGCCCAAACTAGTCATCGATAATCGTGAAATAGAAGTTGCATCCGGGACCAAAGTAATTGAGGCCGCGGAACAGCTGGGCATTTTGATCCCCCGGTTTTGCTATCATCCGGCCCTGGGGTCGGTGGGCGCGTGTCGTGTTTGTGCCGTTAAATTTTTAGAAGGGCCCCTGAAAGGGGTTCAGATGAGTTGCATGATCGAAGCCCAGGACGGCATGGTCGTATCGACCATGGACGCGGATGCCGTCGATTTCCGCAAACACGTAATTGAATGGCTGATGCTCAGCCATCCTCATGATTGTCCGGTTTGTGATGAGGGCGGCCATTGTTTGCTGCAGGATATGACGGTTGCCGGCGGACACGGCATTCGGCGATTTTCGGGCAACAAGCGCACCTATAAAGATCAGTATCTGGGCCCCCTGGTGCAACATGAGATGAATCGCTGTATCCACTGCTATCGGTGCTCGCGGTACTACCAGGAATATAGCGGCTATCTGGATCTGGGCGTCCTGCGCAGTGCCAACCGCACCTATTTCGGCCGCTTTAAAGAAGGTATCCTGGAAAGCCCTTTTAGCGGAAACCTCACTGACATATGTCCCACTGGGGTTTATACGGACAAACCTTCGCGGTTTTTCGGCCGGCGCTGGGATTACCAGCGCAGCCCAACAATTTGTATCAACTGCAGCCTGGGGTGTCACACCGTCGTCAGCTTTCGCTATCGCGAAGCCCGGCGCCAGGAAGCCCGCTACAGCCAGGCGGTTAACGGCTATTTTATCTGTGACCGCGGGCGATACGGTCATTTTTACAACGGTCTCGAATCCAGGCCGCGATCGGCTAAAATAAGCGGCAATGAAGTTTCGATCGAGGAGACGTTGCAGGAGGTCAGTACAAAGCTGGATCAAATCCGTCGGAAGGCCGGTCCGTCGGCAGCAGCCGTGGTTGGCTCACCAAGAAGCAGCCTCGAAACCCAATCCATGCTCAGGCATTTTTGCCGGGTGAATAACTTTGACGATCCGGTATTTTTTATGGACCAAGCCCGCTCTGTAAAGGTGAAATCCGCCGTCAGCAGACTTGAGCCGGAGTTGGCAATTTCTTTGCAGGAAGTCGAAAAGGCCGACTTCATTATTGTCATGGGGGCTGATCCAATCAATGAGGCCCCAATGCTGGCGCTGGCCCTGCGACAGGCCCAAAGAAACGGCGCCACCATTGTGGTGCTGGATCCCCGGCCGGTAGCGTTGCCGCTGGAATTTATTCATCTGCCCGTGGCGTTGAACGAAATCGGATTTACCTCCGGGCTATTAATTAAAGCCGCCGTGGATCGCTCTGCCGCGGCAAGGCTCGGGGAAAACGCCGTCCAATTTTATGAGACTGCGCCGGACGAAAATCTGATTGACGTGACTTACCGGGAAAAGCTTTCTATATTGATTGATGATTTGCGAGGGTGTCAGCAACCGGTGATTGTTTGCGGCACCGACATCGTGCCTCTCCAGATTCCCGGGCTGGCTGCAGATCTTGCCCTGCTGCTGCAGACAGCTAAGAATAAAGCCGGGCTGATGTATCTCCTGCCGGGTGCCAATTCTTTTGGCTCAGGTCTTATTTCCGATCCGGAAAGGTCTTTTTTGCAGATTATTGAAGGTATTGAAAACGACGAAGTCAAAGCCCTAATTTTGGCTGAATGTGATCCATTCAGCCAATTTGTTGATCGAAAACGCCTTGAACATGCCATTGATCGGCTTGAGCTGCTGGTTGTCATGGACTATCTTCATACCGAAGCCGTGCAAAAAGCCCATATGTTTTTGCCGACCGCCACCCTGTATGAGGACGGTGGGATTTTTATCAACCAGGAAGGCCGCCTGCAGGTTGCCGGTCAAGCTTATATGGGAGGGTTGCCGATCGTTCAGAGTGGCGGCGGCGACCATCCACCGCGAACTTATGAGGCGGGCATTTCCGCTGCAGTGACCCGACCGGCCTGGCAGCTGCTGGCAGACTTGGCGGATATAAATACAGAATCTGCCGATGACCGTGCCTGGTTGGCGGACATCACTCCCGAAATTGCCGATCTGCCGTCATGGGAGAACCCACCGGAGGACGGTGTGCAAATCCAATCGGCGATCAATACGGAACTGCGTTTTAAAGCACAACACGCCTTCGCCATTGATAATACCCGGGCCCAGGACAACAGCCTGGAGGTTATCCTGGTGGATTGGACCTTCGGTACCGAAGAGCTTTCCGCTTACGCTTCCTGTTTGTGGGAATTGGCGCCGGAGCCCTGTGCCACCATGCACACCAGTGATGCGAAGGCTTTTAAGTTAAACGACGGCGACCGAATTGAAATCGAAACGAACAGCGGCGAAATGGCATTAGTGTTGCGGGTCCTAAACAATATGGCGTCCGGTATTTTGCTGGTTCCCCGGCATCGCATACTCAACTGGCAGATTCTGGGTACCGGTCGAATGCAAATAAGCAAAAATCGTATTAGAAAAGTTGATTAATATACGAATAGCTACTTTTCTGCCGCTTATGGCAAAATAACAAAATACAAGCACCAAATATCAAACAAATTTCAATGACCGAAACTAACGGCTCTGTTTTGCAGATACGGTAACCTTTTCATTGGTCTTAGACCCAAGTACTTGCTACTCAGTACTTGGGTCTGAGTAAGCTAGATTATGATAGCATTTCCTTTGATTGAGATTTGGATTTTGGGTCATTGGATGTTATTTGTAATTTGAGATTTGTTATTTGTTATTTCCGGTTTATCCGAGTTAGGTTTTATTTCCCTGACCTTTCCGCAACCGACAACAGACAACGCACAACTGACAAACAACATGGACTGGATCATCGGCTTCATAATTTTACTGGTAAAACTGCTGGTCATTTTGGTAGGTCTGCTGCTGGTGGCAGCCTATCTGGTGCTGGTGGAAAGAAAATTCCTCGCGCGGCTGCAAATTCGCTACGGCCCTAATCGGGCTGGAAAGTTCGGATTGCTGCAGCCGATTGCCGATACGGTCAAAATGATGGTTAAAGAAGATACGGTGCCGGCGGCGGCCGAGCACACCATTTTTAAATTGGCCCCCGCGGTTGTGGCTTTCACGGCCCTGCTGATGTTTGCGGTGGTCCCGCTGGGCAGAGATATCACCATCGGGGACTGGAAAATTCCGCTGGTAATAACCGACCTCAACGTAGGGCTGCTCTTTGTTTTTGCCCTGTCCTCCCTCGGTGTTTACGGTGTCGCCCTGGGCGGATGGGCTTCCAATTCCAAATACAGTCTTTTGGGCGGTATCCGGGGAGCGGCTCAAATGATCAGCTATGAACTTGCACTGGGTCTTGCGCTGGTACCGATTGTCATGCTCGCCCGCTCCTTCAGCCTGGTGGACATCGTCAATGCCCAGGCCGGATATCCCTTTATCCTGGTGCAGCCGGTGTCTTTTGCAATCTTTATCATCAGCGCAATGGCCGAAAGCAAACGCATCCCGTTCGACCTTCCTGAAGCCGAAAACGAATTGGGCGCCGGTTACCACACGGAATACAGCGGCATGCGTTTCGGGCTGTTCTTCCTGGGTGAATACGTACACATGCAGGTTCTGGGAGCGCTCACCGCTGTTTTTTTTCTAGGAGGCTGGCGCGGTCCCCTGCTGCCGCCGGTGGCATGGCTGTTTATTAAAATAATATTAATTTCGCTGGTAATGATCTGGATTCGCGCGACGCTGCCCCGGTTGCGCTATGATCAACTGATGGCAATTGGTTGGAAGGTTTTGATTCCAGCGGCATTGATAAATATAGTCATCACAGGCGCCATACTACTATTGTAGAAAATCGAATATCGAAATCTGATATTCGGATTTATCAAATGAAATTTGTTCACATTTTTTTGAGGTCCTGAAACTATGTCTTCGGCATTTGAAGCAGTTAAAGCGTTAACCATTGGTTTTGCGACCACATTTAAACATCTTTTACGCAAGCCCATTACCGAAGAATACCCGGAATACAAACGGCCACTGCCGGCGCGCACGCGTGCCAGGATTATTTTGACCCGGGACCCCGACGGCAATGAACGCTGCGTGGCCTGTTATCTGTGTTCGGCCGCCTGTCCGGTAAGCTGTATTTCAATGCAATCGGCTCAGAAAGAAAATAATCGAAGATATGCAACCTGGTTTCGCATTAACTTTGCGCGTTGCATATACTGTGGCCTGTGTGAAGAGGCCTGCCCGACCTCGGCCATCCAACTGTCACCACTATTTGAAACCTGTGAACGGGACATTTTAAAACTGGTCTATGAAAAAGAGGATTTGCTGGTGGATCATGGGGGTAAAGACAAAGAATACAATTTTTACAGGTATGCCGGAATCGTGACCGACATAGGCGGTAAAGGAGAACATGTAAAAGAAGACAGGCCGGTGAATGTCAAAAGTAATCTTCCATAGTCCTTTTGGCGTGTTGAAGGATTTATGGGAGGCTGAATATATGAGTTAAACGTTCGGTTTCCGGTGTCAATGTTCAGGTGTCAGGTTTTTGAAGATTAGGTACTTATGACCATCTATTCAATCATATTCTATCTGCTGGCGCTATTGATCCTTGGTTCTACCGCCATGGCCATTACCCGGCGCAATCTGATACATGTGGTGATCTATCTTATATTTTCCTTTTTCGGCAGTGCCATGCTTTTTTATCTATTTGGCGCCCCTTTTCTGGCCGTACTCGAGGTTATCATTTATGCCGGGGCTATCATGGTACTGTTTTTATTCATTGTTATTATGATGAAATTCAAACCCGGCAAAGAGCGGTTATTTCCTTTAAGCCAGTGGTTGCCGGCGGCCATTATCGGGGTTGTATACATTGCCATCGGCATGGGTCTGGTTATTTCCGAACCGGGCAGCCGGATTACCCTGAAAACAGCCCGGGCCGATCCCGGCCTGTTCGGACAGTACATTTTTGAAAAACACTGGCTTTCCATTGAAATTGTGTCTTTGCTGCTGCTGGTAGCCCTGATTGGTGCCCTGCTACTCGGCAGGCGGTCCAAAAAAGTTCCAACTGCCAAAGCCCCTGAAGGTGAGCTATGATTGTACCATTTGGTCATGTTTTGATCCTGGCAGGATTGCTGTTCTTGATGGGGATGGTCTGTATGGTCGTCCGCCGCAGCCTGATAATGATCCTGCTGGGGGTGGAAATCATGCTCAATGCGGCTGCCATCATCCTGGTGGGTTCATCTTTGCTATGGCAACAACTGGAAGGTCAGTCAATCGTGCTGTTTGTTTTTGCCATCGCAGGTGCGGAAGTCTCCGTGGGTCTGGCCCTGATTGTATGGGCCTATCGGCAAACCGGATCAGTCGACCCGAGGGACTATAATATACTAAAATAAGGAAATTTCGGATTTCGGATTCTGGATTTCGGATCTAGTGCATTAGAATAAGATTGAAATCATTTATTAAATCCGCAATCCCAAATCCCAAATTAGATGTAATTGTATTCTAATTGGTGACATTAAAATGATTGATTATTTTACCGGGGATTTAACATTAATGACCACCGTGCTGGCAACGATGCTGCCATTTGTCGCCTTTGTGGTGATCATGGTATTTACGAGGAACCATCGAGGGCTATCAGCGGGGTTGTCGATCGGGGCGATTACGATTTCTCTGCTTTGCGCCATTATTTTGCTGGCCCGCCACTGGCACCTGGAGAATCCGATCCAGTATCTCGGCCGTTGGCTGGTATCCGGTGATATCACTATCCCTTTTGGATTTCTCCTGGATCAGGCCAGCCTGCTCATGCTCACCATCGTGGCAACCATCAGTTTTCTGGTTCAGATTTATTCTCTGGGTTATATGGCCGGCGATGAGGGATTTTCGCGTTACTACGCCTTTATGTCCCTTTTTGCCTGTGCCATGATGAATTTGACCATGGCACCGACCATGCTGCAACTCTTTATTTTTTGGGAGTTGGTGGGACTTTCCTCCTACCTGTTGATCGGGTTCTGGTATGAAAAATTCAGTGCCACCGAGGCAGGCAAAAAAGCATTTGTGATGACCCGCTTCGGGGATGTGGCCTTTTTCCTGGGATTGCTGCTGGCCCTGGTAAATCTGGGTAATTTAAATGTTTTGGAAATGAACGGCCCCCAGGTAACCGGACGGATGTCGCCGCTGCTGATTACGATTGCATCCCTTCTGATCTTCGGGGGCATTGCCGGCAAAAGTGCGCAATTTCCATTGCTGACCTGGCTACCGGATGCCATGGAAGGGCCGACGCCGGTCAGCGCCTTGCTGCACTCGGCCACAATGGTGGCCGCCGGAGTTTATCTGTTTGGTCGCCTGTTCCCGTTTTTCAGCCATTCCTCCACAGCCATGGCCGTGTTTCTGGCCATCGGCACCATCAGCATGTTGCTGGCATCCACCATGGCCATGGTCAGCCGGGACATCAAACAGGTGTGGGCTTACTCCACAATCAGCCAGCTGGGATTTATGATTATGGGACTGGCTGCCGGCAGCTATTTCTCCGGGATGTTTCACCTGACCACCCATGCCGGATTCAAGGCGTTGTTGTTCCTGTGCGCCGGTGTTTTCATCCACGCCTTTGAAACCAACGACGTATTTGAAATCGGCCGCCGGAGGGGACGGCGCTTGAGAATCCCGCTAATTTGTACGGTGATCGGGGCGGCCGCCCTGGCAGGTTTACCGCCGTTTTCCGGCTTTTTCAGCAAAGAGCTGATCCTGGCCGCCTTAGCCGATTTACAAAATCCAATCTGGCTGATTGCCGGTTTGCTGGGTGCTTTTTTAACGGCCTACTACACCTTTCGATTGATCTTTATTATCCTGCGGCCGGAAGACCCTGAGCATGAAACAGGTACCCATCATGATCACGGGCATGGTGGCTACTGGTTAATGTGCGGGCCCCTGATACTCCTGGCTGCCATTACCGTTTTCCTGGGCTTTTTTGAAGGGTCGCTGGAAGAATTTTTTAACGCCCAGCAATTCATCCACAAAACCGGCGACGGCCATCACGCCTGGTTGCCTTTTGCAGCCCTGGGCTCGGCCGGCTTCGGGGTGATTCTGGCCTGGATTGAATACGGCCGTCGTGGTGCGTCCCGGATCGGTTTTATCGAAAAAATAGCGCCCCTGCACAATCTGTTCGCCGAGCGATGGTATATTGACCGCTTTTACCGGCGCTTTTTGGATGTCTTCATTTACGGGGTGGTGTCCAACGGGTTTACCAATAACGATAACAAGGTGATTGACGGGGGCATTGACCGCCTGAGCAAGGGAACCGTTGCCGCCGGGAGATTCACATCGGTTTTACATCTGGGAATGATTCAGTACCGGCTGCTGATTATGTTTGTGGTCATTGTGTTGCTGGCGCTGTATTTCTTCTTTTAGCTTATTCAATTTTTTTGTGCATTTTGTGGCAGACCTTTTTCTTACCCCGAAAGCACGAAAGAACAGAGACACGAAAAAGAAGAAAATTTCGTGTTTTCGTGATTAATCGATCATTCGTTTTAGACTGTTAAATCTATGGAATACGCGGATTTTCCATATCTTACCGCTATTTTGCTAAGCTGCATTGCGGGGCTTCTGGTGATTCTTTGTATCCCGGAAGAGCGCAGGACGCAGATTAAGTGGGTCAGTGCTATTTTTTCCGGTATTACCTTGATCCTGTCCGTATACCTGTTTATGGCTTACGACAAGGCCCAGGGCGGACTCCAGTTCGTTGAAAAATTGCCCTGGGTGGAATCGCTGGGGATAACCTATTTTAATGCGGCCGACGGCTTTAATCTTCCCATGCTGCTGTTGACCGGTATCGTATTTTTTACCGGCGTACTGACGATGTGGGAGCTTGAAAACCGGGTCAAAGAGTTCTATGCCTTTTACTTTCTGATGGTGCTCGCCGTCTTCGGCATTTTCATGAGCATGGATCTATTTTTCATCTTCATCTGGTATGATGTTTCTCTTTTCCCGATGTATCTGCTGATTGCCATCTGGGGGACCACCCGCAAGGAATACGGGGCCATGAAGCTGACCCTCTATTTGCTGGCGGGCAGTGCCCTCGTGCTGCCGGCGATTATCTATCTTTTTGTAGGGTCGGGTTTAAACACCTTTGATATCACCATCCTCATGAAGCCGGGGACTTTTACCCCTGATCAGCAAAAGTTTGCCTTTATTCTGTTTTATATCGGTTTTGGCATTCTGGCCGGTGTGTGGCCCTTTCACACCTGGTCTCCGGTGGGGCATGTCGCCGCACCCCATGGTGTGAGCATGGTGCATGCCGGTGTTTTAATGAAGATCGGAGGGTTTGCCATCCTGCGCGTCGGCATTTTCCTCTGCCCGGAGGGCTGGCAGCACTGGGCCTGGCTCATGGCGGTGCTGGCAACCATCGGCATTGTCTATGGCGCGTTTGTGGGACTCAGTCAGAAAGATCTCAAATATGTGATCGGATACTCCAGCGTTTCGCATATGGGAATCGTAGGACTCGGGCTGTCAACCGTTTCGGTAGATGGCTTAAACGGTGCGGTGTTTCAGATGTTTGCCCACGGTGTTATGACGGCTTTATTTTTTTCTGCGGTGGGCTATATTTACGACCGCACCCACACCAAAGTGATCGCAGAGCTGGGCGGATTAAGCCGGATCATGCCCGTGGCCTCAACCTATTTTATTGTAGCCGCCTTGGCCAGCATGGGCATACCCTGTCTGGCCAGCTTCTGGGGCGAACTGATGGTGTTTATTGCGGCCTTTAAGACCTATCCGATTCGCGGTGCTCTGGCCGTTTGCGCGTTGGTGGTCAGCGCGCTATTTATGCTGCGGGTGGTGCAGCGCACCTTCTATGGCCCCAAAAATGAAAAGTTTGCTCACCTGAGCGATGTGCCCTTCGGCCTGGGAATTCCCCGGATGATTTTGCTGGCAACCCTGCTGCTATTCGGGCTCTTTCCGGCACTGATGTTTGATATGATTGAAACAGCGTCTATTCCGTTTTTTAATGGTTTACCGTGATGAAATGGTTTCTCTTCTATCCTGAGCTTTACTATTTTGCCGGCGGTATGGTTTTTTTGAGCCTGTCGATGCTCCGGCAGGCCAATCCCAGGCGGGATTATGTTGCGGCCATGATTTTGGGGGCCCTGGGAGTATTGGTTTGCTTGATTAACGTCCATCAGGAAGGATTCCTATTTTTTAAAGCTTACCGGGTGGACCTGTTCTCCCAGGTGTTCAAGGTCATGTTGTCCCTGGGACTTTTTCTGACCATCTGTATTTGCTCGGAGCTCAGGGCCATCGCTGAACGACACCACCCGGAATTCTATCTTCTTCTGTTTGTATGCACACTGGCCATGATGATGCTGGTCAGCGGCGCCCACATCCTGACTATTTACGTGGCCCTTGAACTTTCCAGCTATTCTCTGTACATATTGGTTGCCCTGAGAAGAGAAGAGCGCATCGGCCTTGAGGCCGGGCTGAAATATTTTCTGGTGGGTATCCTGGTGTCGGCCGTGATGCTATTTGGGGTAGCCCTTCTTTACAGCGCCACCCAGGTAACCTATGTGAGCGATATGATGCGGGTGCTGCCCGGCGCCCTTGATTCACCTTTGGTCGTCATCGGATTGTTGTTGACCCTATGCGGGTTTTTCTTCAAACTGGCTGTCTTTCCCTTTCATTTCTGGGCGCCGGATGTCTACCAGGGAGCGGCCAATCAGGCAACTGCCTATATTGCAACCGCATCAAAAGTGGCCGCGATTGCCATTCTTATCCGGATGACGGCTGTCACCGGTGACGGCAGCGCCTACCTGGCCCACGTTCTGGTCATCCTTTCCATTATCTCCATGACCGTAGGCAACCTGGCCGCCATCGTTCAAAAAGATCTTAAAAGACTGCTGGCTTACTCGGCGGTTGCCCATGCCGGTTATGTCCTTATCGGGATCCTGGGTATGAGCACCCGCGGCTACTCAAGCGTCATTTTTTATGCGATGGCCCTGCTGGTGATGAAATTCACCGCGTTTTTAGTCGTGGTCAAAGTGGCCGATGACGGCAGCAATCTGCAAATGTCACAACTGGCCGGCCTGCATCGCCGTTCACCGCTGCTGGCCATGGCACTGATGGTGTCGGTATTCAGTCTGGCCGGAATTCCCCCGACCATCGGCTTTACCGGCAAGTTTCTGGTTTTTGCCGCCGCCATGGAAAAAGGCTATTTTACCCTGGTGTTGGTCGCTATGATCAACGTGGTGATCTCTCTTTACTACTACCTTCTCATCTTAAAAGCCGCCTATTTGCAAGCGCCGGCGGAAGAACTGCCGCCACTGTCTTTATCGGCGCCCATCAAGATACTTGCCGGTTTACTGGTCTTGGTGATGGTGGTGGCGGGTATATTCCCCCGTTATCTGATCGAACTGGCCAACGCGGCAGCGGCCGTCTTTGGATGACTCCCAATTGTGTATGAAACAATTTGGAGTTATCTGCTCAATGTGGATCAAAGCGGCCTACGCCCAGGGCGGTCAAATCAATTTGCGGCCGCTCTCCAGCTGCCAGCTGAGAGACTAATTTGCCTGTGATGGGCGCCAACGAAATTCCCTTCATGCCGTGGCCGGTGGCAAAAATGACATTGTCATAGCGGCGGGGGCGGCCGAGATAAGGAAGGCCGTCAGGGGAGCAGGGGCGCAGCCCGCGCCAGATCTCAATTAACTCAAGGGAACTGATATCGAAATCCGGAAAGTAGTCGGGGATCGACTTGAGGATGGCCTGCAGGCGGCGGTCGTTAATCGACATATCAAATCCCGCCAGCTCTAAAGTGCCGGCAAAACGCAGCATGTCGTCCATGGGGGTTAAAACCACTTTGGTTTCGGCCATCATAAATGGTATGTCGGGACATGACAGCGGTCGCTTGAAGGTCACACTGTACCCTTTAGCAGGTTCCATCCACAGCTTAATGTCCAGCTCGTGTGCCAGGTAAGTTGACCATGAACCACCTGCCAGAATGACCTCTTCAACTTTTATATCGCCCCGGGTCGTTTTGACGGTTGTCACCTTGCGCCCGGAGATTTCAAAGCCGAGTACCTCGGCGAATGTCACCAGATCAACCCCGCTGCTTTCAGCATGACGGGCCAATTGATGTACAAACCGGTCGGGAATCAACTGGGCATCCTGCGGGAAAAATATGCCGCCGACACTGCAAGTTCGTATCTTCCCGCAGTGGGCGCTTAAATCTTTATTTTCCAGGACCTGGCTCTCGACCCCGTATTCTTTCAGCCGTCGGGCTTCTTTGATCCCCTTGTCCAATCCTTTGCGGGTGCTGAAAATTTGTACCACCCCTTTTTTCTCATAGTTGAAATCAACGCCCTCAAGTGCTGCCAGTTCGTCAAATAATTCCAGACTCGCCGCATTGAGGTCGCTTAAAACCGGCAGGGCACGGTTAACATTACGTTCGCTGCAGGCGCCGCGAAATCTCCATAGCCAGGAGAGAAAGTCACGATCAAGGCGGGGTTTAATATAAAACGGGCTTTCAGGATCAAACATCCATTTGATTCCCTGGGCGATGACCCCTGGGGCTGCCAGGGGTATGCTGTGGCTGGGAACGATCAGGCCGGCATTGCCATGGGAGCTTCCTGAGCAGATCTCACCTTTTTCAATGACGGTAACACTTCTTCCCAGCTGTTGGAGGTAATAGGCACAGCAGATACCGATGGCACCGCCGCCAATGATCAGAGTTTCTGTTTTGCGATTCATGGATTTTCTTTAAGGCATCATGAATTGGGAAGGATTGAGCGCTATTTTTAAACGGATTCTTTTAAAAAGCATATTTAAAACCGATGGTGGGGTAATTGGAGCCGCCGTCTCCAATCAGGCCGGTTATGCCTGATCGATGATGAATACGATAGACAAAATCCCATCGCGGATATTTGGGCAGTCCCAGGGTCACTTCGAACATCAAATAGTTGAGCCAGCGGCCGGCATCTTCGTCGTCATCTTTTTCTACATCGGAGACTTCGGTATTATAAGACAATCCATCTCCCATGGCAAAACTGGTTTCAACATATTTATCCCAGGGGAATTTAAGCCAGCGAGCGATAACCAGTCCGTTTATCTGTCCCTGGTGCTCCTTTCCGAAAAATTTACCGAGCTGCCCTTCAACTTCGAAGCTGATATAGTCCTGATAACGCCAGAACTCATATGCCAGGGCACCGACAATGATATAGGTGTCATCCTCAATATCCATGTCAAATAGCGCGACATGCTCCAGGTCAGGCTGAGCGTGAGGCCCCCCATAAAGGGTAAAATACCATTTGTATGGCTCAGTTGTATCTTCAATTTTATCATCATCTGCCGATGCATTCGGCAACGGTAAAAACAAAAGCAGACTCAGCACCAGTGCGACAAGCAAAGAACGGGAATAGATCATTAGCAACCCCAGAATTAACATCAGTCAGTACAAATATAAAAATCACCAACCGACCGGAATTAGAGTATTTTTATAAAGTTTTGGTATATATCAAAGAAGGTCCGGTTTGTCCATAGACCTTCAGCGTTTCTTGCTTCTTCCCAGTTGCCAGTTCTCATAATAGTCCCAGCTGACAAATTCATTCAGCTCTTTAAACTGATGGTCCTTTGCAAGCAGGCCGGCCCTGAGTACATCCCCGATGGAAAGCATACCGATGTAGTCACCGTCTTTTTCGATTAGCAGATGGCGCAAAAACAACCCCAGAAACATTTCCTCGAGTTTGTGAATTCGTGTGCTGTGGGGTGCCGAATGAAGTGGGGCGCTCATATAATCGCAAATTTTCGCGGTCAGAGGATCAAATTTATCATTGCAAATATTTCGCAACAGGTCGCGCTCCGACCAGATTCCAACAAATTCATCATTTTTTTTAACTATAATTGCACCGATTTTGTTTTCGATCATTTTGCGGCAGGTTTGATGAACCGTCTGATCCCAGGAAACAAAAACAATTTCACGTTGCTTGTCATTAACGATGTCTTCGGCGGTTTTCATTTTATCCTCCTCTGGATAGCGTGGTAAAAGCAATTACACTATAAACCGGAAGATAAATATTGGCAAATGATAATAAGGACATTTTTGAGATAGCTTATAGTGGATTGTCTTTGACAATCCCGTCAATTGTCATTAGTCTGATTTAGTTATAAGGAGGTGCGACATGGCTGATATATTACGAACTTCCGATGAAAGGTTTGAGAGTTTGCCCGATTTTCCCTATGCACCCAACTACCTGGATGATTTAAAAGGCTATGGGGGCTTGAGGATGCACTACGTGGACGAAGGTCCGCAGGATGCCGAAACCGTTTTCCTGTGTTTGCACGGCGAGCCGACCTGGAGTTATCTGTACCGCAAAATGATTCCTGTTTTTACAGCGACCGGACATCGGGCCGTGGCGCCGGACTATTTTGGTTTCGGCCGCTCGGACAAACCGGTGCAGGACGATGTGTATCAATTTGATTTCCATCGCGGGTCTCTCATGGCTTTTATCGAACATTTGGATTTAACCAATATTATTCTCGTCTGCCAGGATTGGGGCGGCCTGCTCGGCTTAACACTGCCCATGGACATACCTGACCGAATTTCGCGATTGTTGGTTATGAACACCGCCCTGGGCACCGGCAATGTAAAACTTTCCGATGGCTTTAAAGCCTGGCGCAAATACGTTCAGGACAATCCGAATTTTAATGTCGGCCAGCTAATGAAGCGCTCCTGTCCGATTTTATCGAATGGGGAAATAGCCGCTTACGACGCCCCGTTTCCCGATGAGCAATACAAGGCCGGGGTGCGGCGATTCCCGGCCATGGTGCCCGACCACCCGGAAGCTCAGGGGGCAGAGCTGTCCCGCCGGGCAGGTGAGTGGCTCAAGACCGAATGGGCCGGCGAATCGTTTATGGCCATCGGAATGCAGGATCCGGTCCTGGGCCCCCCGGTAATGATGGAACTGCGAAAATATATAAAAGGCTGCCCGGAACCCTTTGAAATAGCTGATGCCGGTCATTTTGTGCAGGAGTGGGGGCAAGAGGTGGCCCAAAAGGCTTTGGACGTTTTTGGCCTTTAGGAGCGTGCTCGCCGAACTTCAATCCTTGAATACGAATTATTGCAAAGAGAGGGGGGCGTGCACAAAGTACGGTACGCATTTGTTACGGCTTGCGCGGGCTATTTCCCCGGCGGACCACTGATAATCAGTGAGAAGCTGACGGTTCACTCTAAACGCATTGGGGGCAAAACTCCCCCATTTAGATAAATATTAATTTTTTGTGCAACAAAAAATTATGTGAAACCAGAAATTAAAGGAGTGGCGTTTGGCAAAAATCGTTTACGGGGTGTCCGGGGAAGGCTCAGGGCATTCTTCCCGGGCCCGGGAAATGCTTGATCATCTGCAGCAGCTGGGACACATCGTTAAGGTGGTCAGTTATGACAGGGGTTACCGGAATCTGAAGGAAGATTTTGATGTATTTGAAACCGAAGGGCTTCACATCGCCAGCTCCGACAATCGGGTTTCAAAAGTTAAGACATTTACGGACAACCTCCAACGACTGCCCCAGGGACACAAAAAACTCGCAGCCCTTCGCAAGGATATCTTCAAAACTTTTTTGCCCGACTGCGTGATTACCGATTTTGAACCCATGTGCGCCTATCTGGCCCATCATTACGACCTGCCGCTTATCACCATTGACAATCAGCACCGTATCCGTTACATGACCTATCCCTGTCCCGCACGACTGCAAGCCGAGCGCAGGATGACCGTCAGTGTTATCCGCGCGATGGTTCCGCGACCCGATGTCTCTCTGGTAACCACTTTTTATTACGGCAAGGCCAAAAATGATCGGACCCTCTTCTTTCCCCCAATAATACGCCAGGAGGTTTTAGCCCTGCAACCTTCCGGCACGGATCATATTTTAGTCTACCTGACCGGCGGGTATGAATCGTTTCTAAAAATCCTAAAGTCCTTTCCCCGTGAGAAGTTTCTGGTTTACGGTGATGATCGGCCCCATCAAGATGGCAACGCAGTTTATAAACCATTCAGTCGGGAGGGCTTTCTGAAGGACTGCGCCTCCTGCAAAGCGGTAATGGCGACTGCCGGGTTTACGCTGATGACGGAAGCATTTTATTTGCGCAAACCTTATCTGGCATTGCCCATGCGCGGCCAATTCGAACAGGAGCTCAACGCTCATTGGCTGGCCAAATTAAATTATGGTATCAATCTGAGACGGGTCCGCGCGGAAGCCGTCGGAAACTTTCTATACCGGGTGCCAGATTTCCAAGCGAATTTAAACGAATACCAGGCAGTGGATAACAGCGCAATCAAAGACCAACTTGGAAAGTTGCTTGATGATGGCTGTGCCCTGGCATGGGATTACCATCGCAGACGCAAGCAGGTTAAATAGTTAATTGAGGGGTCGGGGAGTTTCCTGCGTAAAGCCCCGATTGAAGCAGAGTGGATGATCGCCACCGAAAGTGGATGCTGTCTGAGACTATTAGGGATCGTTTTGAATGAACAGCTTTAACCGACGGCTCTCAGCTAACCATATATTGCGGAATCGAGCATAATATTTTGATATCATATGGTTCTCTGTTCATTCATTACGAGGCCTTATGGTCGAGTTCATGCGGTTTCGGTGGCGATTATCCACGTAAGCGGGTCTGCTTTGAAAAACTTTCGACCCCTCAGTTAATTAACCCAGAGGAGAATAGTTATGCTATTCAAACTGCTTCATAATCGGTTGACAATCAAATTTTTGTTGCTGGTTTTCCTGACCGGATGTACATCCCTGGGCCAGGTTCAAAAACATGAGGTCAAACCTGTTGCGCCGGAAGAGTTGCCATCCGGCAACGGCTGGTGGCGTGTTCGTTTCCGGATGAATTGGCCGGCCGAAACCGAACCTGTCTGGCACATGGATTTATATCTTGCCCATCAGGTAATAATGCCGTTGCTGGAAAAGAATAAGAATGAAATTCAGCTGTGGCGGTTTCATCGCCGGGCCAGCCGCGATCGGGCCGGCCGGCAGTTCACTTTCTATTTTTACTCCGCACCCCGGACGGCCTGGCAAATATTCGATGCCCTGCAATCAAATCCGATTTTAATCGATACCCTGTCCGCCGGTGTCATCGATGACATTGTCTATGATGATCCGGCTAATATTAAACGGCCCAACATTGATGATACCAGCGATAAAAATTGGCCCCTTTCAATCCAGAAAACCTGGCCCTACTACATTAACGGCGTGAGTCAAATGTGGTTGAATTTAGTGGCCGAAATTGCAACCCGAGACCTGCAAGACGATCATCCGGTTTTGATTGAGGAAATCGAAGCTTTTTACCGGCAGGTTGATGAAACCGTAACGGAATTATGGCAGGAAAACGGCCGTCATGCTTTTTTGCATCATTTGAATGCTGTATTTGGGTACGAACCACTTATATACTGGGAGAAGCGGTTTATGGATTTTTAGCCGCCGATTGCACGCGAACCTGCAGCCATTGAATTCCCAATTATGAATGAGAGACCGCCCGGGCGAGACTCCGGAAAATCGTATTCCAATATTGGCGGCTGGTTAATTCTTTACACCGTCGGCTTGGTATTATATCCGGTGCAGACCCTTTTCTCGCTGGTCACCGTTCTCCTGCCGGCAGTATCTTCTGACAACTGGGCTGCATTGACTTCACCGACAAATCCCGGCTACCATACCCTTTGGGCACCTCTGGTGATTACCGAATTGGCCGGCAGTATCGGCTTTTTTTTATGTTCAATTATTATTATCATATTTTTCTTTCAAAGGCGTCACTGGGTCCCCAAAGTGGTCATTTTTTTCCTGATCGCAAATGTTATCTTTATCGGCGCTGATTATTTTATTATTAATATATTCCTTATCCGCACCAATTCAGTCAATGTGGATGCAACCATCAATTTCGTGCGAACAGTGGTTGCCGGTGTCATCTGGATTCCCTATTTTCTGTTTTCACGGAGGGTCAAGAAAACCTTTACTAATTGAAATGTACCGGAATTGGTGCTGCCAAACCTAAACCTGTATTTTTTAGGAGGGACTGATGAAATGCGTATTCGCCAAGACCATTTACACTGGAAAATCAATTATCTATGATAGCTATCTCGTTTTCAATGGAAAAAACATCAGCGGCTTTTCTAAGTCTGCCAGGGGTGAGCTGCACGGTCACTTCGATGTGTTGACACCTGCCTTTATTGATCCCCATAGTCACATCGGGATGGAGCGCTCCGGTGAACCCAGCGGCGAAGGCGAAGCCAATGATCACCTTGATTCGATGCTAGTCCTTACCGATGCCCTCGATTCGGTCCAAATGGATGACAAGGCCTTCAAGGATGCCGTGGAGTCCGGTGTGTTGTATTCATGCGTGGTTCCGGGCAGCGGCAACATCATTGGCGGGCAATCGGCCGTCATTCGCAATTTTGCCGAAAACAGTACAGAGGCCCTCATCGATCGTGCCGGTTTAAAGGCGGCGTTCGGGTATAATCCCAAATCAACTTCCAGTTGGAAGGGCCAGCGTCCCACTACCAGAATGGGCGCCATCTCGATTTTGCGCGGCAGATTGGCCGAAGTGCGCATGAAGGTACAAAAATATCGCCAAGCCAGGGGCAGCAAAAAAGAGGAAATCACCTTTACAGCTGAAGATAAGGTGTTGCGGGATTTGCTCTCCGGTAAAATTCGATTGCGCGCCCATGTTCACAAGATTGATGACATCGCGGCCCTGTTGCGCCTGGTAGATGAATTTAAGATCCATCTCACCATTGAGCATGCCATGGATGTCCATCAACCGGAAATTTTCAAAGAACTAAAAAAGAGAAAAATACCCGTCGTTTATGGCCCCATTGACTCCTTTGCTTATAAGGTTGAACTAAAACATGAGGACTGGCGCAATATCGGCCATCTGCTGACCAGCGGGGTGCAATTCGGTTTGATGACCGATCATCCTGTGACCCTGGCCCGGCAGTTATTTTTACAAACGCGATGGTTCCTGCGCTCAGGTATGTCCAGGCAGCAGGCCATTGAGCTGATAACCCACAAAAATGCCATCATTCTTGGCATCGATGACCGACTTGGCACCTTGCAGCGGGGCAAATGGGCCTCTTTTATCTGCTGGAGCGGCGATCCTTTCGATATGGCCACTTATCCAAAGGCGGTATACGGGGAAGGGGGATTGCTCTATTCCGAATGAACAACCCCGCCGCAGGCGGATTAATACCGAGAAAAAACATTGATTCCATGGTAGCATAACAAACTGATATGATTTGATTTAGATGTGGGGGCGGATTAAACCCTTAATAAACTGGAAATACTACGAAAAAGCCGAAAGCCGTGCCAATTCTCACCTGACTTACCTTTAAATGCCAAACACTAAAAACTAAACGTTATAGCCTTTTCATGGTTGCAAATGTCCGATCAATAGATATAATATTTAGTATCAACAAGCGTGATAACATAATTTACAATATATGGTTACGAGTACACAGGAGGACAACATGCAAGTTAAATCTAAGCGATTCTTTTTCCTAACAATGCTAGTTTTGCTATTCGGAATTTTTGGTTTTAGCTACACTCAGGCTGAAGAAATACAGGACATGCAGGGCTGGGAGATCGATAGCCCTTATAACAAGCTGTATGATGTTCGAGAATTTGAAAAAATCAGAGCATGGGTGATACGGGTGAAGGAAGTCGTACCCATGCCCGGGATGTCACCGGCAACCGCACTGGACGTGAGAGAGGGATCGGATGTGTTTGAGGTTCATCTCTGTCCCACCTGGTATCGAAAACCCAGCGAAATTCGTTTAAAGAAAAATGCACGCATAAAGCTAAAAGGCGTTTGGGCGGAAATAAACGGCAAGGACGTTTTCATGGCTTCCAAAGTAAAAAAAGATCCCGATATTGAGATTATAAAAGTTCGTTTGACAAAGGATGGCACGCCGTTTTGGACCATGACATCTGAGCAACTAGCGATGGAAATGAAAAAAGACTAGAAGCGAATCCTATTTCTGAGATGGCTTCAATAAGGGGGGGAAACCCCTAAGGCCCGTATCCTATGGCTACACGAGATTGGAACCCCGGTGAACTGCTTGAAATTTCAGGTTTTTTCTGGAAGACATGTGTATTGCATACAGCCGTTAAAATGGATTTGTTTACCATTATCGGTGACGGGAGACGAACCGCGGATGAAATTGCCCAAAAAGCCGATGGGGTGGTCAATGGTGTTGCAAGGCTGTTGAATGCCCTGGTGGCCATGGAACTTCTGGAAAAACAAAACGAAACATATACCAATACCTCTTCCGGCAGAGAGCTACTTGCTAAAGACTCACCCGGATATCTCGGTCACATCATCATGCACCATCACCATTTGCTGGAATCCTGGTCAAAGTTGGATCAGGCCGTGAAATCGGGCCTACCCCAGAGAGCCCGGTCATCTTACAGCAAGGAGGAGTGGCGCGAAAGTTTTTTGATGGGCATGTTTAACCTGGCCATGGGTTTGGCTCCTCAAATCGTTCCGCTCATCGATGTGTCCGGCAGGCAACATCTTCTTGATCTGGGCGGTGGTCCCGGAACTTACGCCATCCATTTTTGCCTCAACAATAAACGGCTGAAGGCCACCGTATATGATTTGCCGACCACCCGGCCCTTTGCCGAAAAAACCATCCAGAAGTTCACGCTGGCGGACCGGATCAATTTTATGGACGGCAATTATCTGGAAGACCCGGTCGAGGGCCATTATGACGTGGCCTGGCTGTCACACATTCTGCATGGGGAGGGACCCGATGATTGCCGAAGGATCATTCAAAAAACGGTGGATGCTTTAGAGCCGGGGGGCATGATCATCATTCATGATTTCATCTTGAATAACAGTTTGGACGGTCCGCTTTTTCCGGCGCTATTTTCGTTGAATATGCTTTTGGGTACAGAATCCGGCCAATCCTATTCCGAGGCGCAGATCATCGATATGCTGAAGGCGGCCGGTGCCAGGGATATCCGCCGCATAGCCATTCAAAGCCCCAATGATTCGGGCATCATTATGGGATTCGTATAATCTGAATTCCGGATAAAGATTTTTTTAGTGCCCATTTTCTCATATATGCTATAATCTATTGAGATAATCCTTCAAAGGTTTATCCGCCCTTGGCGTGCGGGTAAACCTTTGAATTTATGTAGAAAGGAAATGTAATTAATGGCAGAGGCGGTTTTTCAGCCGGCGGCAATATTGGATCCAAAAGTTTTCGGTCTCCCCGTCGACCGGGAAGTCCTTTTTTCCAACCATAAAAATCTCTATAAAAAACGAATAGAAAAGCGGCAGCGTAAACTATTTGTCAAGATAGGCCCTGTTAAGCCATTTTTACGAAGAAACGAGAAAATATTGCTGGTCACCACCGGGTACTCGCCGCTTTCTTCACTGGCGCAGGTTCTGACCGGTTTTTTTTTCAGTTATCTCAAACGCTCCCTGTTTGTGTTTACCAACCAGCGAATCATCCATTTACCGGCCACTTCTTCATACAAGTACAGGGATACCCTGGCACAGATCGCCTATTCCGGCTGTAAATCTATTGTGTTGAAAGGGGGAACGCTTGTTGTTGAATATAGCAGGCGGGGCAAAATAGAAAAATTTAAAGCTATCGCGGTCCCAGAGCGCAAAAAAATAAGGGCCTTGCTTAAAAAAAGCATCCCGCTTTCAGGAACTAAAGGCCACTTGGCCGCGCGCATCCATCTTTGCCCGCGCTGTGCCCGACCGCTGGCAGCGAAAAAGTATAAGTGCTCGCACTGCCAGCTTGGCTTTAAAAGCAGGATTGTGGCCGCACTTCTGGCTATTGTTGTTCCGGGCGGTGGTTATTTTTACGTCCGGCAGTATCTGCTCGGGGCCCTGGATGCCGTGCTGGAGGGGTTCCTGCTGGCCTTCAGCCTTGTGCTTCTCATAGATTATTATGACCGGATACCGGTCAACAAGATTTATCTGGTTGGCATCCCTGCGATATATTTGTATGTTAAGATCACTGCCATCATCCATTCCAGCCACTTCATCGACGAGTATATCCCCACTAAGAAAAATATCACACCCGGTAAAAAGAGCTAATACCCGCCGAACTGGATTATTTTCCCTCCATATACCATTTACATTTTTTGGCTCGTTCGTTTGTTTGGACTTAACTTATGCAATATGAAATAAATGCAAATTGGAGGTTCATAGCCGCAATCCACAATTCACCAAAATTATGAATTTCGACAAGTAACCCATAATCCTTGTTTTTTCTAATTCAATTGCAGATATAACGAAAACTGCTTGCCCACAGTTATGTGACTTCAAAAATTATGCTGTGCGATGATACGAAAAAACCTAATGAAGGGAAAATTACAATAAGCTAATCTGGCTCTTCTATGAAATTTTTTGTTACTTTAAGAATACAAATTTATATCCCACTCGTGCTTATTCTCTATCATATTCTGCGTGTCTGACAATTTCCCCTTCAATTAAGTAGATTACTTCTTCGGCGATATTGGTAGTATGATCGGCAAGGCGTTCCAGATGCCGTGAGATCAAAAACAAGTTGATTAAGTAGCCAATTTTATCCGGGTGCTCTCTCATGGCCCTTTTAACCCGATCATAGGCCTGCTCTTTTATGTCATCCACCTCGTCGTCCATCATAACCACGCTGAAAGCTTCGTCATAGTCCATTTTAACAAGGGCATCCAGACTCATTTTTAACATCCTCTGGACTTTTTCTCCCATGGCTGAATAATCGAAAAACATTTCGAGTTGTTCGCTTTTGGCAGTTACCCCGACCCGTTCGGCGATGTTAACCGCCTGGTCTCCGATACGTTCCAGCTCGTTGTTGATTTTAATAACAGCAATGATAAATCTTAAATCACTGGCCACCGGCTGGTGCAGCGCCAGAACTTTTAAACACTCCTCCTCAATGTCGACTTCCATTTCATCTATTTCATAATCGGATTTAATAATTCGCTGCGCCAATTCAGCGTCATTGTCTTCAATTGCCTTGGTTGCCATGCGGACACGCTCCTCCACAATGGCGCCCAAAGAGAGGATGAGTTTTTTGATATTTTCCAGTTCTCTCGAAAAATGTTTTCTAATTCTTTTCTCCATTTCATTATCCTGGTTTAGATTGTGTATACAGCAGACAATACTGGGTTTGGGCTATATTTCACAGTAAGCATCAGGTCCTCGGTATCATCATTTATAGTCTACCTTAATTATTAGATTTTTGTTAGTGGATTGCTAGAATTATGTCAAAACCTGCAATTATGCCTCATCCATCTTTCCTATAAAATTGGTTCTCTCGCCATAATTGCAACAGCCTAACAAAACCCTAACAAAATAATCATACGAAACTAACAACCAGTTTCTAATATCTGATTGTTTCTGATTGGAACGATCAAAACGAGTCGATAAAGAAATTCAAAATTAGCACAGCGTAACTATTATGACACCTGCAACATTGTTCATCGTTCTTCTGACACTCTGCGGATTTGCCTATTATGTCGGCCGCCGCCGAGCGTTTGCCGTTGCCGGCGATGCATCTCAAATTAGAAATCTCCATTCCCGCCCGATATATTACGGTGCTATAGTGGCACTATGGTGCGGCATTCCGGCCCTCATCTTATTCGCACTGTGGTTGGCGCTTGAATCCAGTATTATTACTCAGATTGTGATTTCGGATCTGCCCGAAAATATCCGCAGTCAAACGGCTGCGGAACTAAATCTTTTTGTAAATCAGATAAAAAACATAGTGAGCGGTAACATTATATCCGGTAAGATAACCCCGGCGATGCAGGCCGCTGCCGACCATTATCACAGTCTTCAGGCAACCAGCAAGGCAGCGCTGGCAGTTGTTGTGATCTCAATGGCGATGCTCGGTCTTTTAGTTGTTCGTAGCAAAATTTCGCCAACCTTGCGAGCGCGAAATGCAGTCGAGAAGGTCATCCAATATATTCTGATAGCCTGCTCCACCATTGCGATTTTTACCACAATCGGTATTGTCCTGTCTGTGTTGTATGAAGCCATTCGTTTTTTTAAGGTAATCCCAATTACCGAGTTTCTCTTCGGGCTCGAATGGAGCCCCCAGATGGCAATTCGAGCTGACCAGGTCGGATCCTCGGGAGCGTTTGGGGCTGTTCCGGTTTTTTTGGGCACCGCCTTGATTTCGGCCATCGCTATGCTGGTGGCGGTGCCCGTGGGGCTGATGTCGGCCATTTATCTGTCCGAATATGCAAGCAAAAATTTTCGTGCCATCGCCAAGCCACTGATTGAAATTCTGGCGGGCATTCCAACGGTTGTTTATGGATTTTTTGCCGCTCTGACCGTGGCACCTTTTATCAGGGAAACGGGGGGCGTTCTGGGATTGGATGTTTCTTCTGAGAGCGCTCTCGCGGCGGGTTTGGTGATGGGAATTATGATCATCCCCTTCGTATCTTCATTATCCGATGATTTTATCAATGCGGTCCCTCAGTCTTTAAGGGATGGTGCCTACAGTCTGGGAGCCACCCGGTCGGAGACCATTAAGCAGGTGGTGTTGCCGGCGGCATTGCCGGGTATTGTCGGTGGTGTTTTGCTGGCGGTATCCCGAGCAATCGGTGAGACAATGATTGTGGTAATGGCAGCCGGTCTGGCAGCTAAGTTAACGCTCAACCCGTTGGAAACCGTAACCACTGTGACTGTCCAAATAGTAACCTTGCTGGTGGGCGATCAGGAATTTGACAGTCCTAAAACCCTGGCGGCCTTTGCCCTTGGATTATTGCTGTTTGTCGTTACCCTTATCTTGAATGTCATCGCTCTGTATGTGGTTCGTAAATACCGGGAGCAGTATGAATAATCCAGAAATTAAGTCTAATAATAACAAAAAGCGTCCAGAAAGAACCCTGGATATCGTTAATCGCGGGCTTGCCAGGCGCTACCGGGCCGAAAAAAGATTTCGCTTTTATGGGTTGATGGCGATTGTTGCCAGTTTATTGTTTCTTTCCTTTCTATTTATCAGCATTACCGGAAATGGATACGGTGCATTTCAGCAAACCTATATTCAATTGAATGTGTTTTTTGATCCCGATCACCTCCAACAGGACTCCCTGGCAACTGCTGATTATCAGGGTCTGGTAAAGAAATCCCTACGCGCCATGTTTCCCGAGGTCAAATCTCGCAGGGATAAACGGATGCTCTATGGCCTGGTCAGCAAAGGCGCCTCTTTTCAATTGAGAGCGCTGGCCCTGAAAAATCCGGGCATTATTGGACAAACACAATCTTTCTGGGTCCCGGCCGATGATGATGTCGACATGCTTATCAAGGGGCACTCCAGTCGTAAAGTCCCTGAGGATGAACGCCGGCTGAAAGACAAACAACTGGCCTGGATTGATCAGCTGTCCGCAGCAGGAAATATTAAAAAGAAATTCAATAAAACGTTTTTTACGGGCGGCGATTCGCGTGAGCCTGAATTGGCTGGTATCTGGGGCGCGGTGGTCGGCTCTTTTCTCACCCTGGTGGTAACTTTGATTTTATCATTTCCCATAGGCGTTGCCGCTGCCGTCTATCTGGAAGAATTTGCACCCAAGAATCGATGGACCGATATAATTGAGGTCAATATCAACAATCTAGCTGCCGTACCCTCCATTGTATTCGGATTGCTGGGTCTGGCAGTGTTTCTTAATTTTTTTGGTCTGCCGCGGTCAGCCCCGCTGGTCGGGGGTCTTGTGCTGGCGCTGATGACGCTGCCGGTCATTATTATTGCCAGTCGGTCGGCGCTGAAATCGGTGCCGCCTTCCATTCGGGAAGCGGCACTGGGGATCGGGGCCTCAAAAATGCAGATGGTCGCCCACCATGTGCTGCCGCTGGCATTGCCCGGCATGTTGACGGGGACCATTATCGGGATGGCGCGGGCGTTGGGTGAAACCGCACCGTTGCTGATGATCGGCATGGTTGCCTTCATCGTTGATATTCCCGGAGGCTTTACCGATCCGGCCACCGCGCTTCCGGTGCAGATATTTCTGTGGGCCGATAGTCCGGAAAGGGCTTTTGTGGAGCGAACATCTGCCGCCATCTTGGCCCTGCTGGCTTTTTTAATCACCATGAATGCCGCCGCCGTTATATTGCGCAAAAAGTTTGAAAAACGTTGGTGAGATTCGATTGCAGGACCATTTTCTACAAAATTGAATAATTTGCTTACACATAAAAAATCAACATTTTCCTAATATTTATTTAACATTACATAACTAAATATTGATTAACAGCTCAGAGTAAATGAGCTCAATTTATTTTGTTCACAATTGAGGAGGTTTGACAGTATGAGAAAATTAGTTTTATTCCTGATTGTCGTTTTATTGGTTGTGTTTTCATCCGGCATGGCCGGCGCGGGTTCCAGCCGCGATTACATTAGTGTTGTTGGTTCTTCCACGGTCTATCCTTTTGCAACAGTTGTTGCCGAGCAATTTGGAAAAACCACCAAGTTTAAAACCCCAAAAATTGAATCCACCGGGTCCGGTGGCGGACTGAAACTTTTTTGTGCCGGTGTCGGCGTCGAGCATCCCGACATTACCAATGCTTCCCGCCGGATCAAACAATCGGAGTATGAACGCTGTGTTGCCAACGGTGTCAAAGAAATTGTCGAGGTAAAAATTGGGTATGACGGCATTGTTATGGCCAACTCTAAAAAAGCCGCCCCCCTGAAGTTGACCCGCAAGGATATCTTTCTGGCACTGGCCAAAGATGTCCCGGATCCCAATGGTGGGGAAAAGCTGATTCCCAATCCTTACAAAACCTGGCAAGATGTCAACCCGGCATTGCCGGCCAAAACCATCGAAGTGCTCGGACCACCGCCGACCTCCGGAACCCGCGATGCCTTCGTTGAGTTGGCCATGGAAGGCGGCGCCACGAAGTTTGGTTGGATCAATGCTTTGAAAAAGACAAACAAAAAACAATACAAAGCGATTGCCCACGCCATCCGTGAGGACGGCGCCTATGTTGAAGCCGGTGAAAACGACAACCTGATCGTCCAGAAAATAGAAGCCAATCCCAATGCACTGGGCATATTCGGATTTAGTTTTTTAGACCAGAATATGGATAAAATTCAAGGATCCTATGTTGACGGCGTCCAGCCAGAGTTTGAAGCCATTGCAGCAGGTGAATATCCGGTCTCCCGACCGCTATTTTTTTACGTGAAAAAAGCCCATGTCGGGGTCATTCCGGGTATCCAGGAATACCTGGAAGAGTTCACCAGCGAGAAGACCTGGGGCGAGGAAGGGTATTTGACCGAAAAAGGTATGATACCCATGCCGGATGAAGAGCGGCAGAAATTTCGCGCTGCTATTGAAAATTTGCAGATACTGACGTCGCTTAAGTAAGGAGTGTCATGATATCACTGCCGGAAATGAATGAAACGGGCATGGCGGGAACCGTACCGGGAAAAATCAAGCAACCCATAATTGCCAAAGGTGAAGGCCGGATTCTTTATGATCGTGACCATCGCCAGACGGTCGGTGAGGTTGCCGTTGAAGATCCACGAATGACCTGCCGCAATGTAAATGTGTACTACGGTGCTAAACAGGCCATCAAGGATGTCTCCCTGGACATCGCCAACAACGAGGTCATTGCCATGATCGGTCCTTCGGGCTGCGGTAAATCAACCTTCATTCGTTGCTTGAACCGTATGAATGATACTATCGAAGGCTGTCGGATGACAGGCGATATTGCCCTCGATGGTGTCAATATCTATGATAAAAAGATTGATGTGGTACCCCTGCGGGCTCAGGTCGGCATGGTGTTTCAAAAGCCGAATCCTTTTCCCAAGTCCATTTATGAAAATGTTGCCTATGGACCCAAAATTCACGGCTTGGCGGCCAACAAGGCAGAATTGGATGAAATCGTCGAAACATCGCTCAAAAAGGCGGGGCTTTGGGAGGAGGTCAAGGATTGGCTGGATCAACCCGGCACAAGTCTTTCGGGTGGACAGCAACAGCGGCTGTGTATTGCCCGTACCATCGCCGTTAATCCCGAAGTCATCTTAATGGATGAGCCCTGTTCCGCCCTGGACCCGATTGCTACGGCTGTCATTGAAGATTTAATTGATGAGTTGCGCGAGCAATATTCAATCGTTATTGTCACTCACTCCATGCAACAGGCATCACGTGTTTCTCAACGTACGGCCTACTTCCATTTGGGCGACCTCATCGAGGTCGGATCTACCGCCCAGATATTTACCAACCCCCATCATCAACTGACCGAGGATTATATTACCGGTCGTTTTGGCTAAAAATGCTTTTCGCCATCCGGGTTCGACTCTGTTTTGACCACCTATAGGCTAGCTTTCTGGAATTTTGACTCTGCATAATTGGATGATTTGTAATTACCGTTTAGGCAGGAAGATTGAAAAAGTACTTCCCTTTCCCAGATCACTTTCCACGGCTACATGACCACCGTGCGCCTGGACGATGTGTTTGACAATGGCCAGGCCCAGGCCGGTGCCCCCCAATTTGCGACTGCGGGCCTTATCGACCCGATAGAATCGTTCAAATAATCGCGGCAGGTGCTTTTGAGCAATTCCGCTCCCTTGATCTTTGACGCTGATGATAACTTCGGAATCATCCCAGTTAGCATTCACGTTAATAATGCTGCCCGTATCACTGTACTTAATGGCATTGTCCAGCAGATTGACAATGGCCTGCTCGAGAAGGGTTGGGTCAAAGTGAGCGGTGATACTCTGGTCGCTGTTAAAACGAATATCGATATTTTTTTCTTCGGCTTTGGATTGGCATATCTGAAAAGCAGATTGAAAAACATCCTTTATGTATCCAGTTTCGAGTTGAACGGCGTTACCCTCATCTTCTTGCTCAATTCTTGAAAGTGAAAGCAGGTCTTCGATGATTGAGCTTAAGCGGTCCACATGTTTATTAACGATGCCCAAAAAGCGGTCGGTTTCAACAGGTGATTCAACGTTTCCCTGATGCAGGGTTTCCACAAACCCTTTTATGGCTGTCAGGGGGGTTTTTATTTCATGGGAGACATTAGCAACGAAGTCTTTGCGCATGTTTTCTAAACGTCGCAACTGGGTGACATCGTTAATGACGACCAGAGTACCGATAAGTTCCCTGCCGGCATCCAGCAATGGAGAGCTCTTTAGATTCAATGTCCTTTCACCGTTTTGGTATAAAACGATATCATCTTCGGCCGGCTCTTTGACGGAAATAGCCTTGTGGATAAACTGCTGTAACGGCAGGTTGCGGACAACTTCACCAATATCCTGCCCCTGGCATCTGTCTGGATCGCACTCAAACAATTCAGATGCAGCCTGATTCATAGATATGATCCGATCTCTGTTATCAACCGCAACAACGCCTTCTATCATGCTGGAAAGCACGGTCTCGAGTTCATTCCGCTGGTTGATAATGGTTTTGATGCGATTGTCCAGCTGGGAGGCCATTTGATTGAGTGCTTCAGCCAGGCCAGCCATTTCTTCAGAGCCAGGTGCGGTTAACCGATGATTGAATTCGCCGTTGGCGAAGTGATCAGCACTTTTCTTCATCGCTACGATAGGACGTGTAATGCGGCGGGAAATCAACAAGCTGATACCGGTGGCTAACAAGGCAATCAGGAAGCCGCCTAGAGCAATTTTAAGTTGGATCGACCGAAGTTCCTGATCAATCGATGTAATAGGTATCGATGCTCGAATCACTGCCTGAATCGTACCATTTTTCTTTAGGGGCCTCGCCACATACATCATATGCTGCAGAAAGGTGTCACTGTATCTTATGGAAGATCCGGTATCGCCGCTCAACGCTTTGGCGATTTCCGGCCGTTTGGCATGGTTGTCCATCAGACGAGGTGTTTCCTGGGAGTCCCCAATAACCTTTCCGGAGGGCAGTATAATCGTAAAGCGGGTTGCAGACTGGCCGCCGATTACCTTGCATATCGAATCAACTGTCGGCGGATCCAGAGGGGCAATATGAGCGATGACTTGCTTTTCCAATAGAATTGCTCTGACATTTAGATCATCTGCGGTCTGGTCTAAAAAAAAATGCCGCAGCGCATTTGATGCATACCAGCTGACAGCCAGAAGAGAAAGGAGGGTAATCAACAGGAAAGAAGGGAAAATCTGCCATATCAATCGTTTTCTTTTCTTCATGGATTCTCCCGAAATCGATATCCGACGCCCCTGACGGTTTCAATGTATTTCCCGCAAGATCCCAGTTTTTTGCGTAGACCTACGATTTGCACATCGACACTGCGATCGGTAACTGGGTAATCACCACCGCGCACGGCATCCACGATTTGGCCGCGGGTAAATACCCAGCCCGGTCTCCTGGCCAGAATATAAAGAACCTGAAATTCGGTAAACGTTAAATCAACCGGATTGCCATTGGCCAGGACACTGCGTCTTCCGGGATGAATTTCGAGATTGTTAATGTGAATCACAGCGACATGGTAATCCGGCGTGATGGTCTTACGGCGCAGGGCGGTTCGCACCCGAGCAATTAGCACCTTAGGACTGAAAGGCTTGGTGATGTAATCATCCGCACCCAGCTCAAGACCTGTGACAATATCGGCTTCTTCGCCTTTTGCCGAAAGCATCACAATGGGAATCTGCTCTGTCGCCCGGTTGCTTTTTAATTTTTTTGTCACTTCCAAACCGTCAATTCCTGGTAACATGAGATCCAGCACAATTAGATCGAATGCTTCGACCCTTGCTTTTTTTAGAGCATCTTCACCAGTTATAGCGCCGGAAACATGATATCCCTCCTTCGCCAGATTGTATCTGACTAGCTCTAAAATATCTTCTTCGTCATCGACGACTAAAATTCGTTCTTTTGACATGGTTTCTGGCTCACACTATTAACATTGTGATGGGTTTTTGGCAAAAAACAACTTATATGACCTTAAGAAGATTAATTTTGCTTTAGGAAATCTCCGGCAACATGCGTTATTAACATTTTAATCATGTTTCCGGTGGGAGGAAACTATTTCTTTGTTGTTATCATGAAGTTAGAAAAATGTTAATTAAATGTTAGAAATGATTTAAAACACCAAAATGCG
>CAWGCM010000010.1:0-132162 GCA_963821065.1 uncultured delta proteobacterium
CTCTTCAGATAAAATTGACAAAGTTTTAACCAACCGTTTTCTTGGCCCCCTCATTATGCTGACCGTCATCGCGGGGTTGTTTCATCTGGTTTTCACTTACAGCAAAGTGCCGGTGGGTTGGCTGGAAGGCCTTTTCGGCTGGATCGGTCATGGCGTTTACACTATTCTGCCGGATGGTTTACTCAGATCCTTGATCGTTTCCGGCATCATCGATGGCGTTGGCGGAGTGCTGGGCTTTGTGCCTTTGATCATGTTTATGTTTTTAGGAATTGCCTTTCTCGAGGATTCCGGATATCTGGCCCGGGTGGCCTTTATGCTGGACAGGGTATTTCGAATTTTCGGATTGCACGGCAGTTCGGTGATGGCGTTTATTGTCTCCGGCGGTATTGCCGGGGGATGTGCGGTTCCGGGAGTGATGGCCACCCGGACGCTGAAATCCCCGCGAGAGCGTCTGGCGACCCTATTGACCGTGCCATTTATGAATTGCGGGGCCAAACTGCCGGTGTTTGCCCTTTTGATCGCTGCTTTTTTTGCACGATATGAGGCGGCGGTCATGTTTGCCATAACTCTGGGCGCCTGGGCCGGCGCCCTGCTGGTTGCCAAATTGCTGCGGGTTACCGTCATCAAAGGCGATTCCACCCCCTTTGTGATGGAACTTCCGCCCTATCGTATGCCGACTTTTAAAGGATTGGCGATTCATACCTGGGAGAGGACCTGGCAGTATATAAAAAAGGCCGGAACGGTTATCCTGGGATTTTCGATCATTCTGTGGGCTATGATGACCTTTCCCATGCTTCCGCAATCAAGGGTAGATGAGTTTGAGTCCGGGCGTCTGTCATTGAAGGATTCTGTGCCAGCCTTAGTTAGCGCAGAACTGGCAAACGTTGATGAAGAAACCAACCTTTCCGGAGAAGCACTGAATCTAAAAAAACAACTGCAGAGCATAGATTACGCAGCGGCTGAAGCGGGTCTGAGATATTCTGTGGCCGGCCGCATTGGGACCGCCCTGGAATCAGTATCGCAATGGGCCGGATTCGATTGGCGCACAAATATTGCCCTGATCGGTGGGTTCGCTGCCAAAGAAGTGATGGTGTCCACCCTTGGTACGGCCTATTCCTTGGGAGAAGTTGATCCGGAAGCGAGCGGTTCGCTTTCCAGGACCTTGGCCAAAGACCCCGGCTGGTCGCCGCTGATGGCATTGGGTCTGATTGTGTTTACCATGTTCTATGCTCCCTGCATCGTGGCGGTTGTCTGCATTTCCAAAGAGTCCGGATCCTGGAGATGGGGTGCTTTTGCGATTGTTTTTAACACCTTGTTAGCTTTTGGTTTAGCCGTTCTTATTTTTCAAACCGGATCGGCCCTTGGAATTTTGGTGAATTAAAATGGAAAATATCCTTGTCCTTTTAATCGTCGGGCTGGCGGCCTTCTTCATCGGTCGCAGGTATTATAGAAAATACACACAAAAAAACCAGTGCAGCTGCGGATGTACTTCATGCCCGATGGATACATCTTCCTGTGATTTGCCTGAAGCAAAGGGGAAACTGCCGGAAAATCAAAAAGGATAATTAATCGCGAAAGCATGGGATCTTGAAGAAACAAAATTTTTTTCTCTTTTTCTTGTTTTCGTACTTTCGCGCTTTCGTGATAAAAAGATGGCTGCATCATGCAACACGAAAATAACTAAAATATTTGCTATTTTATGAAAGGTACCATGGCACATCGAGCAGCACTCAGTTCAAATATGGAAGACTATCTGGAGGCCATATTTCACATTTCATCTCAAAAGCAGGCCGCCAGGGCCAAGGACATCGCCGATCGGCTGAAGGTCAATAAATCTTCGGTTACGGGCGCACTGCGGTCTCTTTCGGAAAAAGGTTTCGTGAACTATGCGCCTTACGACATCATTACCCTGACTGACCAGGGCAAAGTTTTAGCCGAAGATGTTGTCCGCCGACATGAGACCTTGAAGGACTTTTTCATAAAGATCCTCTTGCTGGAGGAAGATGAAGCCGAAGAAGCCTCCTGTAAAATCGAACATGCGATCTCAGATAAAATATTGAACCGCATTATAAATTTTGTGGAGTTTGTCGAAATATGCCCCCGGGGCGGTCAGGAATGGATCAGGGGGTTTCGGCGGCATTGCGAGAAGGGAGATACCTCTACCCGTTGTGCCGACTCTATCGCATTGTGCCTTGAAGATTTAAACAAAAGAAAAGACCTTATTGGGAATTCACCCAAAGAGAAGTTGCTGCTAGACGAAATGGATCCCGGACAAAGGGGCAAGATTCTTTCAATTCAGGAACAAAGTGAAATTGATAATCGCTTATCCGGTTTGGGAATAGCTTCGGGAAGCATCATCGAAGTGGAGGGGCAGAAATCCCAGGATGACCGCATCGAAGTCAAGGTCAGGGGATATCACCTGTCCCTCAGGAAAAATGAGGCGGCTAAAATATCAGTAGAACTCTACAGAAGCTAACCCAACTTCTAACACCATTTCAAGTTTACCATCTTGAGAGGGCGAATAAGTTTGATTCAAAGCGGCGGACGGCCAACCGGCTCAGCGGGAAAACTCTTTCCACACGAGTATTTCCGGATCAATTGTTCCGGTGGCAGCTTTGGTGACGCTTCCGGTCATGGATGCTGTGGCATATCAATCGAATGATAGCGGCCATCAAGTCTTCACCAAATTCATCGGGAGTTAAAACAATGTAGTCATTGCCGAGGGCGTGGTATTTATAGAACGGTATTGGAGCTGCCATGCTGTATCTCAAAAATAAAGATTTAGCAGCTAGGGTGAGGTTGGTTTTGGCAAATTTTGAATAATTTCTTTTAATTTTTTTGAGAATTCCCGGGGGATCGGCTGGTCTTCTACTTTTCTACAGAGGGCCACAGTTCTTTTCAGCGTTTCCATGCACGAGAAACAGGCGACACAATTCTTCGCGTGTTTTTCAATTTCATCACAGGTCGCATGATCCAGTTCACCGTCAATATATTCAGATAGTTTCTCAAACATCTCCAGACAATGTTGATGCTCATGGCAGTCACTGGTCATTTTCAAAATATCCTTTCAATTTATCCCTTAAATAAAGCCGTGCCCGGTGGAGTCTCACTTTCACGTTGGATGGCGACAGATTCAAAATCTGAGCCGTTTCGGCTGTGCTGAAGCCCTCAATATCCCGCAAGACGATGACCACGCGATACTTTTTGGGAAGCGCTAGAATGGTCTTGTTGATAACGCCGGAAAGCTCTTCATTCAGCAGCTTATCGAGGGGCAGCATCGCCCATTCCGGAACATTATCCGGTTTCTCGGCTTCATTGTTGGGCAAAAACTCATCTAAAGACAATTCTTTGTCCGGGGCAAATTTGGACTTGCGTCTTTTTTTGATACAGGTGCTGGCAGCGACCTTGTAAAGCCAGTTTTTAAATTTGGTTTCGTATCTAAAGCTTTTTAAATATTTGAAAACATTTAGAAATGTGTCCTGAATCATATCCTCTGCATCACTGGGATTCCGACACATCCGCAGGCTGAAGTTGTAAAGCTTCTGTTCATACCTTTTGACAAGGTCGTGAAACTTATCAGCCTGCCCCGAGTTGATCGCCTGTATCAGATCAAAATCATTGTCTTTGACTATTTTCCGGTTCTGATTCTTTTTTGCTGTCATCGCTGCTTGTCACCTGACAAGAGTCTGCCAGTCAGGTGGGTACTCCGAGCTTCGGCAATATGTATTTCTGCAATACAAACCATGCGACTACGATTGCCATAACGATTAATATGTCTTTCATGGGTTATCTCCTCGTATCTAAATACGCGCTTATCGCTCGGTTGTCCAATGTTTTTTACGGATCAGGCAGTAGAGGCTGGCCAGCAGAAACAGCATCACAAGCCCCAGGTGGGTGACATCCAGAAAAATAATAAATTCGGGATAAAAATTGGTCCCGGTCAGGTTCCTGATTACCAGCAGGCTGCCGCTGACCACAATGCCGGTCAACAGGGCGAAACGAATATATCCGGTGGCGGTCATGCGTCTCGCATTGCGCTTCAAGATAAAATAGTCTGCCATTATGTAGGTGACCAGGGCCAGCAACACAATGGCGCCCAGATAATGTAAATAATGGGTCACAAAGAATTCAGCCAGCCAGCCGAGTCCGGGAATGTCGGCAATATAATAGCGTTTGAAAATCGGCATCTGGCCAAATCCGGTCAGCACCAGTAAAAAGGTCGTCGTCAGGTAAAGCCAGCGAAGGGGTCGGCTGATCACCCGGTTGTGTGCTAAATTTTGATTCATCGGTTAGGCTCTCTTGTTCACTGTTTTTGACCGCTTATACCATCCTTCAGTATTTCGAAATTAATTTTTAAAAAGCGGTATAAAATATTTTCCGACAGCGGCTGCGATTCCGGCCACCGGGGCGATGATCATGGCGGCTGCCAGGTTGTTGGCCTGGGCCATGGTATCTTCCACCGGATTCAGATGGGGTTTGCCCTTGCCTTTTGCGATGGCCCGATTGAGTTCTTCAAACGGAACCGGCGAGACATAAAGGGTGTTGGTACCGCCGTTTTCGTTTTCACCGTAGACATACCCATTGATTTCCTTGGCCAGGGCATGGGCCTTTTTAATGATTTCTTCCCGGGGCCCGATGGTCTGGACATCTTCCGGGCAGGCCTCGATGCAGGCCGGCAATTCGCCGTCTGCGACTTTTTGATAGCAGCGATCACATTTGAACATCACACCATTGCCGGCCATGGACGGCATAATATCCAGATAAAGTCCGGTGCCGGTCTGTCGCTGGGGGATGTCCCAGGGACAGACTTTTTTGCATTTGGAGCCTCCCAGGCAGAGGTCCGAATCGATTCGTGAAATCCCGTTTTCCAGCTGTTTAGCAGCCCCCCAGGGACAAAGTTTGACACAGGGCGGGTTCACGCAGTGCATGCAGCGCCGCGGGATCGTCAACTCCTTTTCTTCGCCGTTGATTTCGACATCGGCACGCTGGATAAAGAGCCAGTTATAGGGGGTCAAGCGGTCGTTTACATCCCGTTTTTCAGACCAGTCTTCTACCGGCACCCGGTTGGGGTACATTTTAGGAAATGGTTTCTGGGGATCGGGATATTTGGCGGCATTGGCTTCCGAGCAGGCATCCACACAGGCTTCGCAGCCGACGCATTTGCTGATGTCGATCAGCGTTGCCAGCTGCTTGCTTTCATCAGACCCTGCCAGGGCCTCTGCTCCCGGAAGGCTCGAGGCCGCCACGCCTGCTGCCGCCGCCATACCACCCTTTAGAAACGATCTTCTGGAAATCTGTATTGCCATTTAGCCTCCTGATAAAATAGTAAAGCCCAATCAAATTATTGCGGTCCGCGCCATGATTTGCCTGTAAGGAGACCGGGGTAGCAAAATGGTTACAAAGAGTCACAGCTTAAAAGGCTATTTTACTGGTGGGCAGGGTTCACCGCACGAGAGATGACATAGCCCTGGAGGGCAGGGCATGGCGTTGGTATTGATACAAGACAAAAGGATTGAAAAAAAGTGCAAGGATTCTAATTTGGTGTTCTATGGGAAGAAAATCTACAAAGCTCGAAATTTAAATATTTCTAAAGCACATCTAACAAATTTTTAGTCCCCCCAAATTCCACGTTCAGGCACGAATTCCAACAAAAATATTGGCTTAAAAAAGTGTATATTCGCCCTGACTAATCTGCAAAATCGTTAGCCATCAATTCGGCATTTTTTATCCTAAGTCAGATTTCATAGTAGCACCGTCCCAAATTACTTGCGATACCACTTTTAAATATTTATTTTATAGGTTTTATAGCTTATGACAAACTCTGGCGTTGCAATCGCGCCAAATTTTGTTCCGACTAATTGGACAGTACAACTTTACCCGAGTCTTTGCTATTCTAACTCGGCAATATTTTAGGTTTTGGGCAAAACACAGTTTGGGAACTTCTTGGCTATAATGATGCCAAAACGACGATGATCTGCCCACATGTCCTTAACCGTGAACCAGCTGGGGGTAAAGAGACTTGATGAACTTTGAGGTAATTTGTGAGATTTTTATACGAATCAGCAGATTTAAATGTTAGCCGCCGAAAAGAGTTCACCGTCAAAGTGTTGATGTCAATTGGCCAGGGCCGATCTGCGTTCCAACGTGAAGGAGGGAGGTAATGTATCGAGAACTTTGGGTTAAGGCTGGAGCGTTGACATTCGCCGCGATTATGTGTACCGGTGGAATTCTGTTGGGTTCTCGAGCGGCTGCCGATGAGACCTCCGACGCGCTCAGAAATATTAGATACATGGCGAATGAGTCCAATGACGCAGCACAGGAAACGACCACGTCTTCGTCGGGTAATCCTCTCGGGGGAACAAGCTGGCGCCTGATAGAATTTCAGTCGATGGATGACGCGACCGGAACGATACGCCCGGACAACCCTTCACTCTACACCATGCGTCTGAACAGTGACGGATCTGTCACTATGCGTCTTAAATGCTATCGTGCCAGTGGAACCTGGTCCGCCGAGTCCAGCGGAAACGATGCAAGCGGCCGCTTCAAATTCGGTCCGGTAGCGGGAACGCGTGCCCTCTGCCCACCCCCGAGCTTGGACGAGAGCATCATGATGCAGGCCAAGTTCATTCGATCCTATCTACTGAAGGACGGCATGCTGTATCTGAGCCTCATGGCCGATGGCGGCATCTATGCGTGGGAGCCAGACACAGAAAAGTATTCGGCTGAAAGCGTTCCCGCCGCCCCTGAGGATGGTGGGCCGCGTAACTGGAAAGTCGCCGGAGTATCCCGCGCATTGAATCTCCGGGAGCAGCCGTCCATCACGGCAAGTATCGTCGCCAGGTATGCCCCCGGCACAATTCTTGACAATCTAGGATGCCAGCGTGCCGAGAACCGGATCTGGTGTGATGTACAGCAGTTGGGTGGAGGCCCGCGTGGCTATGTTGCCGCAGAGTTTCTGAAGCCTGCGGTATCGCCCGACGGGAGTGTCGCAACAGGCCCCGACGATTCGGCGTTGCGTGCCGGTCAGGGCGATTTCGATGCACAAGGAAGGATACCCTGTGCTCAATATACAGGCCAACCGATGCTGCAATGCGACTTCGGAGTTGCCCGAGCCGGCGGCGGCTACGCCACAGTCGTAATCAAGAAGCCTGACGGCGTCACCCGCGCGATCTTCTTCCGCATGGGTAAGCCTATCGGCGCCGACTCCAGCGAAGCAGACCGCTACTCGGAATTTAGCGCAACCAAGGAAAACGACCTACATATTATTCGCATAGGTAATGAACGCTACGAAATTCCGGACGCTGTCGTTCTGGGCGGCTGACATCCAATTCTTAAGGGACACACCATGGAACTCCTCGCGTCGCTATTTGTCGGTAAACCGCTAAACATATTGATCGTGGCCGTCATTTTCCTTCCTGGATATCTCTCGCTACGGTTCAAAGCCCTTGGCATCGCCCGGAATCCCCGTTTGCTGTTCACCGCCTCTACCGCTTGGGGACTTTATGCAGCATGGGAGTGGCTGGTTCAAATCAAGACTCCGGAAGCGAATATCCGGGTCGACCTTCTCGTGATGTGGCCGGTGCTATCAATCCTCTCAGCATGGGCGCTTTTCCGCGCATTTCGATAGGCATGCTTCATCGGAAATTAGCCAGCAGCAAAATACTTCGATTATATTACGAGCTTTCATACATGACCTTGCAAAGTATTTGGAAATGAATACTATTTATCGTATATTGTTTTTCCAGTGTCCGCTATATTGATGGATATCACGAATCGAACTCCTTAAAACAGGTGTGGATCTGAGAGCTATAAAAATGAAACTGCGTAGTCGCTGGCTAAAAATTATTCTTATATCAACAACCGTCATCATTACATTTATTGCTATTAAAACAATTTATATCTCAAGCACTTTCAAACCCCAATCTATTTTTAAAGTTCCGTTTAGAGAAAGAGCACAATCGAAATTTGACGACGATGTGAGGGTAACAGCAACGGTTCTAAGCGCTGAAGAAAGCAGACAGATTTTTGGCGTTAACTTGGCTAAAAAAGGGATCCAACCGGTTTGGATCAGGGTTGAGAACCACGATACCAGACCCTATTGGTTGATGTATTCCGGATTAGACCCGAATTATTTTTCTCCAATCGAAGCTGCTCAAGTAAATCATTCTATTTTTACAAAATCTCTCAACACAAAAATCGAAGAACATTTCAGGGTTTTGGGTTTCAGAAATCCGATTGCCTCCGGCGCGTCGGTTTCGGGTTTTATCTATGCCAATCTTGATGAAGGTACCAAAGTCGTTGACATTAGATTACTCAGGTTTAACACAAGCGGTTTTGGGAAAACTAAATTTTTTACCCTTTTTCTTCCGGTGCCGGGCATCAAGGCGGATTATTACGATGTTGACTTTGAAAGACTTTACACCAGCAGTGAAATAGTTGATTTAGATGAAAAGGAGTTGAGAATAGCACTTGAAAACCTGCCCTGCTGTACAACTGATGAAGATGGGACACAACAGGGTGATCCGCTTAATCTAGTGTTGATCGGGACCCGTGAAGTTATCGCCTCTGCTTTTATCCGCAGGGGATGGCTGGCTGCTGAAGAGACATACGGAAAAGCTATCTGGAAGACGGTAAAATCGTTTCTGCTTGGTTCAAAGTACCTTTATTCACCTGTTAGTCCATTGTATCTGTATAGTCGGCAACAGGATCGTGCTGGACAGAAACCGCGACAAACGGTCCATCAAAGAAATCATCTACGATTGTGGCTCAGTCCCATGCGTCATAAGGGTCTTCCGGTGTGGATCGGTCAAATCAGCCGGGATGTCGGTGTGCGCTTCACGTTGAAAATCTGGCCGCCGGTAACCCACAAAATCGATTCGGACATTGATGAAGCACTGCATGCTCTACTAGAAGATATGGTTTATTCTCAACAGCTTGCTAAAGTTGGATGGGTTAAAGGGGTTGGAGCCGCGAGCCGCTCAAAACCGCGCCATAATCTTACAGGGGACCCCTACTTTACTTTTGGTTTGCGGTTGGTTCTTATGTTTGAGAAGACCCCTCCGCGCGCATCTGAGAATATCCAAAGCTTTTTTTGGGAGGAAAGTCCGGAATCTTCGATGCTCAAACGATTGAAAACTGATCGAATACCGGATTTCGACGAGATGAGATAAAATGCAACTCATTCATTAATACAGATGACAGGCTGCATGGCGATGCGTAATTTTATACGTCTGCAAAAATTGAAAAGGAGAATAGCGTATGTGTGCACGGCAGCTTTTGCGTAATTTCATATTTTTGTCGCTGGTTTTTGTAATAATTGCAGTTTCCGGGGACATCGTTCATGGAGCAAAAAAAGATAAGGGTGAGTCAAAAGACCAGCAGGCCATCAATCAGGCAACACTTCAATCCCATGTGATGAGTTTTGCCGATCGGTTTTTTGCTATCATGTCATCGGAGTTTGCAGAATATGTTGACCAAAATCCATCCAAAAAAAACCGTTATGAAGTTCAAAAAATGGTCACCTATTCGGCATCACAGGCTTACATTATAGCCAGTGAAGAAGATCCGGGCGTTGCCCTGCTCGATGTCATGGCAATGGTTATGCTAGGACGTATCATCTTTCTGGAAGAAGGATTAAAAAGATACGGCCAGAAGGTTCAACCCATTATCAGGGGTTTTGAAAAGGCTGAAAAAGACATCATGCAAATTGCGGCGGTAATACTGTCGGCGGACCAGTTGATAAACCTGAAAAAAATTGTCATAAGGTGGCGCCGAGACAATCCGAAAGTGTTATTTTTTCCCTTAGTTCGATTCAGTGATTTTGCCGCCGGTCGCAGGGAATCTACTTTGACCAGGATCGATGATCCCGATGGAATATTCGAAGCCGTTGAGGTGGCTACTGTGCAGGCAGAGGAAATGCGTTTGCTTGCCGAGCGGGGTATTTATTTAGCGACCCGCTTGCCGCAGTTGTGGGGCCTTTTTGGGGAACTATGGCTGAATAGGCTGCTCGACAATCCAGATGTGACAAAGATTCTGGCGGACTTCTCCCAACTCTCCGACGTATCTACTCATCTGGCAACCAATCTGCCGGATCAAATTACAAAAGAGCGAAAGGCAGCCATTAAACAGGCTTTGGAAAGTATTTCAAAGGAGCGTTCCAAAGCGATCAAGCAATTAGTTAGTGAAGTTTCTGCCGAAAGAAAAGCAGCCATCAATGATTTTCTTGGCGAAGAACAGCGCATCAAAGGCCTGCTGAGTGACCTGAGGCAAACCCTTGAGGCCGGTAATCAGCTCATCGCGTCCGCCAATACCCTTATGGCCGGTCTGGGTGGTCCGGCTGGTCAAGCCAAACCCTTTGACATTGCGGACTATCAAAAAACATTGGTGGAGCTGTCAAATTCTGCCCAAGAGCTCACAAAATTGGCAACGACAGTCGAACGAATCAGCAGTGACATCGGTGTTGACGAGCTGATTCCCAGAGTTATAAAAGCGCTGGACGAGGCAGAAAGCGAAAGTGAAAAACTGGCCAAGTATACCACGCGTATGCTTTTGGTTATTATCGGAGTCTGGTTTGCCGCATATGTTATTGCAAAGCTGCTTATAATATACGTTTCAAATAAAACAAAGGCCTCTTCCAAGTAGGCTGTCTATCAAATAATCTCGCACCATTTTCTGATTGAATTTTTTTACATTAGCAAACGAAAACTTTAAATATTACCGGTTTTAGATTGCGGCTATAAATCTAACCTATTGAAATATTGCACCTTTCTTTCGCTAATTTCAAATTTTTTACCCACCTTCAAAGATTCGATACAGCACGAAATATAAAATTGGCCCTTTATGTGGATTTGAAAGTGCAATCTACCCTTGCGCCCTCTCTGCCCAACCTTCGATATCAACTTTGATCCGTTTCAAAAATGAATTCCAGTAAAAATATCATTTTGTAATCCACAGCGGTTGTCTCATACTTCTGGTATGAAGAGACCCTGACCTCCTTCGGTTCGGCATCTTTATGCTTTTCAAACAGCCCTGTGCGTAACAAAATAAGATTGATCGCCTCCTTGGCGTCATCAAGATTCTCCAGAACAATCTCAATCCCATCCAATTTCTTAACGGCCTTAATGATCTTATCGCTTTAAACTTTAATTTTCATTTTACCCGTCCCAATGAATTTATTGGCTATGCACACATATTCGATCTTACTTCCTAAAGCCGGCAGTCGATATTTATAAGAAATGTAATTTTTATCTTGCGCGCTATACGCTTTGCTTTAGGGATGTCCCTGATCATTATACTGAGAAAGCTAAGGGGTGCCGGGTAGATCGAACCGTTTGGCCAAAGTATCTAACCATTAATCTTATCCCTCAACTTCCCTGAACAACTAAATGATAACACTTTGCGTGGCCTCAGCATCATATCCCCGTCGGTTGAAGAATTTCTTCCCCTGCGCTCTTTCTTAGCCTTAACACAAAATTTCCCAAATCCTGAAACCAGAACATCATCACCGGATTCAAGGGTTGGTTTGATAATTGCTAACATGGTTTCGACTATGACGGTATAATTTAACCTCGTGTATCCGTTATGTTCTGCGGTTGCTTCAACAATGTCGACTTTTGTGAGGGTCACGGAAGTCCTCCTCGATGGCTGAAAGGTAATTGGAATGTTAAAATATTTTTTTCAAATATAACAATATTTGTCAAGAAAATAAGCGGGTTACATCGCAATGAAGTTTAAACTGTTGAATTAAACGACAAGCTATCTCAAGCTGCTATCTATCTAAAATACTTGACTATTCTCTCATTTGCTGCGATAATTTAAAAAACACAAACCACTGAAAAGGAAAGAATTTGGCTAAAAATCGTTCTATTAAACACTCCAAAGAAAAAAGAAAAGAAACAAGAGATAGATCAAATAAATATCACAGTGTTGAAATGAAATTAACCTTTCTTCCCATCTATCTGTTCAAGCTAAAGGACATTTCATCTCATGGCGCATGTTTTTTGGTTAAGGAAGGATCAGCGATCTTAAAGCACCTCAAGGCCGGTCAAATTTTGAATATGCGATATCATTCTGATGAGGAGGTGGAACCTACTGCTGTATTCAAATCTGAGATAAAACATATCACTAAAATTGAAGAAAAATCCTACAAAGGACATTATTTGGTTGGAATAAAGATTTTAGAAAAGCAAGATCCAGATAACCTGCAAGACGATAACATGTAGTTCTTCAATTCTTCAATCCGGATTAAAGTAAAGTCTATAATCTTGATATAAGACCTCACTTCCGTTACACACACCACTGATTAAATTAATCGTCCGTCATGGTACCCGTTTCCACAGACCATAATACACTATCGAGTTCATATAAAGAGATCCCACCAATGTTAAGAAGATCCGCAGGATCTTCAGGTAAAACAGGCAAAAGGCGATTTTCCCCTCCAGATAAGCCACCTTCAGAGACCTTCTGGGGTGATAAACCGATTTTATATTGCATATTGATGGGTGTTAGGTGTATTTTGGGTTTGCATTCTTTAGCGGTAACGTTGGAAGTGGGCTGGTGGGTTTGTTGCTAACAACAAATCGATTTGTAGAAAAATGAAGATACGTAAATCCACAATTCTTATTCTCCTGCTTATAATCGTATTGCCGTATACATATGGGGGTTGTGTTCTTGTATATACCAGCGGTAACTCGGCAAGCAATGAAAAAATTAGAGACGATGAATCCTCAGGTGGCTTTATTGGTATAACCTCACAGGCCGCCATTAACTCCGAAAATGCAGGTCCTTTAGCCGGTGGAGCCATTGCAGGAGGCCTGACGAGTATTGAATCCCAAAGCACAAAATTGTTGCGAAGAGATGTCAATTACCAAATTGATACATTTCGTGCTTTGCGATTTCCTCTAATTTTGGGAGATTCACTTCACAAGATAGTAATATCCCCAGCCCTAATCAATTTCAGCCGTACGAACATTATAAATGAAAATGGCCTTATTGAGAGCGATTGCGGAGGAGTCGTTTCGTATAAATTGTCATTTAATAGGGATTCAGAAAGATACACCGGAAGCCTTTTATTTGAAGAATATTGTGATGGTGGACTTTCAATCGATGGAGAAGTCGATGTCAATGGAACCTTTGCAAAAGGATCTGGAGATTTTGTTACCGCTAACTTCTCATTTACTGACCTCTCCGATGCCTCCTACAGCTTAAATGGAGATGTTTTAATAGACTACTCAGACACACCAATTTTAGTAAATTTTTCCGCATACAGCACAGATAAACATACCGGGCAAACCTATTGGATTAAAAAATACAGCATGAATATAACCGAATATATCGGTTACATAGAGGTCGAGATCTTTGGAACATTTTACCATCCTGAGTATGGTTACGTATCTTTTAAAACGAGTCAACCTTTTATTCTTCATGACACAGATGATTGGCCTACATCAGGTCAACTTGTCATTGAGGGAGACAATGATACCATCGCTCAATTATCTGCCATTGATCAAGTTCGTTGTCGGATTGAGGCTTATACAAATGATGTTGGATTTTTTGATTGGGAATCAGGAATCATCGACTGGAAAGATTCACCATCTGCGAAATAGATAAAGTTGCTCATTTAGGCAACAATCGTTTATATTTGTACCCCTTGAATGCCGCCCTCCAAAAAAGCTGATGAACCCTTAACCCAACATATGGTATTTAGCCCTTCTAAGTATTCATCGGCTATTGCATATTAGGTATGCGCAATCTAAACTTCGCCTTAATTGTGGATGTCGGCTATGAAGGGACAATCCACAATTATTGCATCTATCTTTTGGAAATCTTAAATTTTTCAAATCCCAAAATTGTAGATTTCTCTAAAAAATTCTGTTTTTAAACACTGAACCCGACGCAGGCAGGAAAGCCCGCGAACAATTTGTTCTATTTGATTTTTGTTTTATAAAGTCGGAGTGAATTAGTCACTACCGAAATACTGCTGAAGGCCATGGCCAATGCGGCCAGAATGGGGTGCAGCTGGCGTAGCATGGTGGGCAGGAATTCGAAGGGGTAGAGAATACCGGCTGCAATCGGGATCAGGATGACATTGTAACCAAAGGCCCAGAAAAGATTTTGTTTAATGGTACTCATGGTGGCCCGGCTGAGCCGGATTGCCCGGGGCACACCGATCAGGCTTCCACTGGAAAGAATGACGCCGGCCGTTTCAATGGCCACATCGGTGCCGGTGCCGATCGCCAGCCCTACGTCGGCCTGGGCCAGGGCCGGGGCATCATTGATCCCGTCACCCACCATCCCGACGCGGTTGCCCTTTTGCTGAAGGTCTTTGACCCTGGCTGATTTTTCATCCGGCTTCACCTCGGCCAGGATATTATCGATATTGACCTGGTCGGCAATGGTCCGGGCTGTTTGCTGATTATCGCCGGTAATCATCACCACTTTGAGGTGCTGATCGTGGAGCTGTTGGATGGCCTCTTTGGATTCCGGCTTCAGGGTGTCGGATACGGCGATCAGGCCGCAGATTGCGCGGTTTTTTGCGACTACCATAACGGTTTTTCCCTGGGCCTGGAGAGCATGGATCCGGTCTTCAAAAGACCCGATATCATTTCCCAATTCCTCAAACCAACCGGGTTTGCCCACCATGACAGGTTCACCGTCCAGGCTGGCTTCAACACCAAATCCGCCTGAAGCTTTAAAATTTTTCGGCTCATGAAGCACAATCCGTCGGGTTTTGGCTTCATTGACAATGGCTTTTCCCAGGGGGTGCTCCGAACCTTTTTCAACAGAGGCGGCCAGTTGCAATAGATCTTCTTTTGTTTCGCAACCGGGTTTGAAAGGTATGATATCTACCACAGCGGGTTTGCCCATGGTAATGGTTCCGGTCTTATCGAGCACAATCGTGTCCAACCGGGTGGCCGTTTCCAGGGCGGCGCTGCTTTTAAAAAGGATACCTTTTTCGGCCCCCTTGCCTGTGCCGGCCATAATCGCAGTCGGTGTGGCCAACCCCAGGGCACACGGGCAGGCAATTACCAGAACCGCCACCAGCCGTATCATGGCCGGGACGAACTCGCCGGTTATCGACCACCACAAACCGAAGACCACCAGGGCAATACCAATGATGGCCGGTACGAAAATGGCCGCAACCTTGTCGGCCAGAGCCTGGATGGGCGCCTTGCTGCCCTGGGCTTCCTGAACCAGACGGATGATCTGGGCCAGAGCGGTTTCCTTGCCGACCCGGGTGGCGCTGAATCTTAAAAGGCCCTGTCCGTTGATCGTGCCGCCAACGACAGTATCTCCCGTCTGTTTGTCAACCGGCAGCGGTTCACCGCTAAGCATGGATTCATCCACGGCCGACTGCCCATCCAATACCAGCCCGTCCACCGGTATCCGTTCGCCCGGGCGCACGATCACCGTATCACCGACTTTTACCCGGGTTAAGGGGACCTCTTTTTCGGCGTCGTTTTCCAGGATCGTCGCGGTTTTGGGGCGCAGGCCGATCAGTTTGCGAATGGCTCCCCCGGTGCGGCCCTTGGTGCGGGATTCGAGCATCTTGCCCAGTTTGATCAGCGTGATAATCACCGCAGAAGTTTCGAAATATACATGTCCCCCCAGAGCCGGGAAAAGGATTACCATCAGCGAATAAAAATAAGCCACCGAGGACCCCATGGCCACCAGAACGTCCATGTTGGCACTTTTATTTCTAAGACTTTTGAACCCGCCCTGATAGTAATCCCAGCCGGTGTAAAATTGAACCGGTGTGGCCAGGGCCCAGAACAGCCAGTTGACCCAGGGGGCATGGCTCCATTGTCCGATGAGGCCGAAATCACGCCCCATGCTGAACACAAAAAGCGGCAGGGCGAATAAAACCCCCACGGCAAATTTGCGGGTTTGGTCTTTGATTTCGGCATCCCGTGCTTTTTTTTCGGCATCTTCTTCGTCAAAGCCCTCATCCGGGGGAATGGCGCCGTATCCCGCCTTTTCGATGGCCGACACGATACCGTCGACATTTAAAGCATCGGGAACATATTCCACCGATACCCGCTCAGTGGCAAAGTTTACCGCAGCCGTCACCACCCCGGCCGTTTTTTTGTTGAGGGTTCGTTCGATATTGGCAGCGCAGTTGGCACAGGTCATACCAGTGACCGGCATCTCTAATTTGGCAGTGGCAACCCCAAAACCGGAATTGTTTATTTTTTCGACCACATCCTGCAACTGCAGCTGTTGCGGATCAAAGGATACCGCTGCGCTTTCGGCGGCGAAATTAACGTTGGCCTCGGCCACTCCTTTGAGTTTTTTGACGCCACGTTCAATGCTGGCGGCACAATTGGCACAGGTCATGCCGGTGATGGGCAATGTAAATTTTTGCTGAGTCATAACTGTATTTTCAGGCCGCAAGCATACGCAGACAATGAATTCTTTTTGCCTGGGCGCGGCGGAAAATTATCTGCGTCCGTCTGCGTCTGTCGGGCGAGTGAAACCAGTGAGCGGCTAATTAGACATGATGGTATAATTAACGCTCCACATTATGCGGCCGGATAGTTGATTTCTTTAAGAGTTTCTTTGAGCTTATCCTCGGTAACCGGGGCGTCCCATTCGACATCTATGCTCTTGGTATCTGGATTGCCCTCGACTGACTTTACGCCTTCCAATTCGCTCAATTCATTTTTAATCGACATCACACAGTGGCCGCAGGAAATATTCGGGATTGAAAAAGTCATTTTTTCCATGTTTATTATTCTCCTTTAGGTGTAAGAGGCTGCCGGTTGGTGATCCAACCCTTATTGCCCACTAATATAGTATGAAATGAAGGCATGTCAATTATACTGAATTCTTAAAAAAAGAATTCAGCAGGTGTTTAGTGTTTGGTATTTCGCGTTTTGTTTGGAGTGACTAGGTATCAAGAATAAGGTGGCTGAGGCAGGTCGGGTAGGGATAGAGGCCGTTCGACGGGGTTTGATTCTAATCTCAGTTTCGAAATTGTTTGGCTATTAGATCGAAATCATCGGGCGTTAATATCTGACCGAATCTTTCGCCCTTTTTGGTGGAATTTTTGTAGAACTTCAGACACTCTTTGACAATCAGGATCACCTGGTCTTCGCCGTAAATTCCCGGCAGTTCCCTGGCCAGTTGGGGATGGCGGCCGAGTTTGCCTCCCAGTTGCACCCTGAACCCTTTGCAACCCTCAGCAATGGTGCCGGTAGGGCAGGCCTGCATGCATTTTCCACAATACAGGCAGCAGCCCATGTCAATTTGCGGGGATTCCTTTTTGGTGTTTAAACTGATCGCATCTTCTTTGCAGGCCTCAACACATGCTTCACACAGGGTGCAGGGTTCTGCGGTCAACCGGGGGGCACAGGCACCGATGATGCCGATGTCCTTTATCTGGGGCTGGGAGCAGGCATTGGGGCAGTCCGCCAGGGTGATCCTGAATTCATGGTGGAATTTAAGATCTCCCTTGACGCTTGCTTTGAGAAAGCCAAGCAAGTCTTGCGCTTTAAGCACGGCTTCAATTTTCTGCAGAAGCCCATCACTGATTGCCGCCCGGTTCGGGCACCCATTGGGCCCGAAGCAGGTATCCAGCTGATAGCCTTTGATTTCAGACGACATATTTTGCAGATAACGTGCCTGGGTGGCCTTAACATCTGCCAGGGTGATGACTTGCTTGCCGGCTTCCCGGGCTTCTTTTTCAACCCGAGTCCGTACTTTTTTACGAACGAAAAAGGGAACTTTTCTTATGGTGTCATCAGCTTCCGGGGTCCACTTCATCATCATATTCCTTAACCCAATTGGAACGCTTTCAACCATGGTAGTTAATAAAGATGGACGTTCGATGTTTATTTTTTATTCTCTCACAATATCAACTGCCAGGTTAATAAGAGATAGTGCTTCACGGGCCAGTTGGCCGACGGTATAATAATCAAATTTTCCGTCACGGTATAGCATCAGCCGGTCAGGGTCATCTTTAAGTTTTTTTAGTCGGGGGATGGTTTCGGCGTCTTCTGCAGGGCCGGCCGCCCAGGCGGCGAGTCCGCGCAGGATTGGATCGTTGGATTTCATATAGGGAATCAGATACCCGCCGATTGTTTGGCTATATTGTGGACAGGTATGGGCCAGCCTCCCAACTCCCCAAAGAACACCACGTTGCAATATTTCATGTTCGAGGTAATTTCCCTCGGGCTGGATATAAGAAATAAGGATGCACCCGTATTCATCTGCCAGTCTTGCATTTTGAGCCATGACTTCGGCCATGGATTCCGGGCAACCCCAGCCAATGCCGCCGGACTCATCATTCAAATTCCAGATGAAGCGTCGCATAACGACTCTGGCAGATTCCAGGTCCGACGCCGCCAGATTTGAAACCACTTTTCCAAGGGCCGTCACCGCGCGCCACTTGATTTGTTCGTCCATGCTGCACAGAAAAGAGAAAAGCGGGCTGACGGTCTTTTTGAGAGGCAGGCGGCAAATTTCATCGAGCTCTTTGTCAAAGGGTTCCTGCTGAAGATGCTGCCGGATCTTTTTTTTTATTTGACGGCCGCGTAACTTTTGATCTTTCATTTCAAAAAGTAATTATCTCAAACCCCGCATCACGATATCGGGCCATCCCGGGATGCCCCAGCACATCTTCCAGCAGGGGCAAACCCAGGGTTTTTACTTCGCCAATGGTATCCATTTTGTTGGAACAGGCTTTACAGACGCCTTCGACCAGGCCCTTGGCCCGGGCTTTTTTCCAGAGCTGATGCAAGGGGTTCGCCTTTTTCTCCAATTCCGGGATCAATTTTGTGGCGGCACCTTCAATAATAATTTTGGCTTCGTGTCCTTTTTCGGACATATCAATGGCATTTAAAAGGACATGGATGAAGCACATCGGATCTCCATTAAACACAAAAAGGGCAAATTTTTTCATAACAACCTCGATACACTAAAGTGTGTAATTTTAGAAACTGTCTCAAAAATAGTAGCTTACGTCCAAGGGCAAGGCGTCGATGAGGTTTAAAAGCGGAGCGTACACGCAGTACGTGAGCATTTTAAACCGAATCGCAACGCAGCCATTGGACGTAAGATGCATTTTTGAGACAGTTTCTAATCCTCTATCCAGCTAATACAGTCAGTAGGGCAATATTTAATGGCCTCGTTAACCTCATCTTCGGGATAGGTGTCTAATTCGACAACTTCGATGTATCCGGCATCGCTTAACCTGAATACTTCGGGGCTAACTTCCGCGCAAACACCGCACATAATACAGTCACTGAGCTCAACCAAAGGGCTTTTCATATTTAACCAGCTACGGCTTTGCCAATCTTGCGGCCGAACTCGTAGCAGCTCTCAAGTGATTCTTTGTTCGGCACATATTGGACCCTCAGTCCCGGATCGACAATTTCAAATTTCATGGCCTCAAGCTCTTGGTTGATCATTTTGACAGCCTCACCGCTCCAACCGTATGATCCAAATGCCGCCCCTATTTTATTTAACGGTTTAAGGCCTTTCATATACGTCAGAAAATCAGCCAGGGAAGGGTACAATTGATTATTCAAGGTCGGGGAGCCCACAACGACTGCTTTGGCGTCAAAGACATCCGTCATGATCTCACTGCGATGGGTTTTTCTCAGGTGCAGGGGCTTGGCCAGGATACCTTCCCGGGATATGCCTGAAACAATGGTATGGGCCATCTGTTCGGTGCTGTGCCACATGGTGTCGTAGACCACCACGGCTTTTTTTTCAGGTTCCTGCCGGCACCATCGAACATAGGCATCAACAATTTTTCCCGGGTCTTTGCGCCAGATAATACCATGATCCGGACATATCATTTTGAATTCCAGACCGAGATCCAACACTTTATCCAGGAGTTTTTGTATATGCGTTGAATACAGCAGCAGAATATTGGCAAAATATTTTTTGGCGTGATTCATGATCGTGGACTCATCGATCTGGTCATCAAATTTTTCAGGACCGGCATAGTGCTGACCAAATCCGTCGCTTGAAAATAAGATCTGGTTTTCATTCAGATAGGTAAACATGCTGTCCGGCCAGTGAATCATTCGCGTTTCCAGAAATGTCAGCGTCCGGTTCCCCAGACTCAGTTCATCTCCGGTTGCCACGGGTTGATAGTTCCATTTGGCTGAGAAATGTTTCGGAAGATTTTTACTGCCCATTTTGGAGCAGTATATCGGTTTGTCTTCTCCTATGCGATGCATCACCCTGGCCAATCCCCCGGAGTGATCCAATTCGGTATGGTTGCTGATAACGTAGTCAATGGATTTCGGATCGACAATGTGGCTGATGTTTTCCAGCAGCTGCCCTGCAAACCCCTCTCTTACCGTGTCGACTAAGGCGATTTTTTCATCAACGATTAAAAACGCATTATAGGTTGTTCCTATATCCGTGGAATAGCCGTGAAAATCTCTGATATTCCAGTCGGTAACACCAACATTGTAAACGCCCTTGGATATTTCTATCGGTTCCATTTTATCCCCCACTCCCAATCAGTATTTCTGATTTGACGTCTAAATATAAACATGATTAATCTGCAGGCAAGATTCAATGCCTGCCTTCGGGCAATAGATTGACAACCCCTTAATGGTAATGCCCTTTTTGGCTTAAGTAACGAATCTTCGCCAGAAAAGGGCATCAAAAAACCTGCAATGTTCAAGGCTTCAGTCGGATACTATTCTTTTTCGAAGTCATCCTTGGATGCGCCGCACACCGGACATTCCCAATCACCAGGCACGTCATCCCATTTGGTGCCGGCGGCCACGCCATTATCCGGATCACCCTGTGCCGGATCGTAAACATATCCGCATATCGTACATACATACTTGTCCATTCGTTTCCTCCTCTCTTTTAGTTAGGTTGCCTTTTGGATTAGATTTGTTTGATAAAACCGATCATATTTAATATCAAATAAAGCGGGTTTTGCAAGTGCATTTCTATTCATCTTTGGCAGATCCAGGACCGGCCAGCGGCTTGAACATTTTTTTGCTGGCACCGCACACCGGGCATTTCCAATCTTCCGGGAGGTCCTCGAAACGCGTTCCCTTGGCGATCTTTGCTCTGCGGTCTCCCCGGTCAGGGTCATAAATATATCCACAATTCGCCGACTGACACTGAAACATTTCCTCCGGTTGTGCCATGTATTCCTCCGTTTAAATCATTATCATTATTTGATTTCGCTGATTAGGTTCACTACTTTTTTTTCAACTTCATCGCGGATGTCCCGCATAAAATCTATCGATTTGCCGGCGGGATCCGGCAAATCCCAGTCTGTTATCTTTGCCCCCGGTACCACTGGACACTGCTCTCCGCACCCCATGGTGATAATGAGTTCAGGGGTATCGTTGGCAATGGCTTCCTCAATCGACCGGGGACTTCTAAACGCCATGTCAATACCCTTTTCATGCATTACCTTAACCATGTCCGGATTGATTTTTTCGGCTGGTTCACTGCCTCCATTGGTGACATCTATTTTGTCGCCGGCCAAAAATTGCGCAAAAGCACTGGCCATCTGGCTGCGGCAGGCGTTTTCACGGCAGGCAAATAAAACTTTTTTTCTTCCCTGAAAGGGTTTCATCAGACGCGCGGCGGCTTGTTCGACCTCATCAATCACTTTGGGGTGCCGGGCCATGTCCTTAGGGCCTTCAATACCACGATAGGTCAGGCTTTCTTCAAACTTGGCCCAGATAGCGTCAAAGAAATACTGGGTTGTCAGATTAAGACCCTCAAAGAGGTTTTTACCCTTGGTGGCCCCAACCGCGAGAAGAAAACCACGGCGCATATTGGCGCCGGGGTCCTTCAACTTAAGCTTATATTTTCGAGCCCAGAACGTTTGACAGCGATCAACCACCGCCTTGAGCTGAGCGGTCATATTATAAAAAAAGATTGGGGTTGCAACAACCACCAGTTCGGCCTCACGCAACAGCGGGTAAATTTCATCTTTGACATCATCTTCAATCGGGCAGTATCCTTTTTTTTCACAAACCGTGTATTCTTTGCAGGGAATGATTTTTTTCCGGGTGACGTCGATGACGTGGGTTCTGGCGCCAAATTTTTCGGCAGCCGTCATAAAAGTTGAAAGCAGAAAATGGGTATTGCCTTTTTTTCTGGGGCTGCCCTGTAAGCCGAGAATCAGCATAATTTTAATTACTTAACTCAATTTGATGTTTTGGCCTTTATGTGGCACTTGGTGCACGTCGTGGGACCGGACTTTTGGCCGGCCCTCTTTTTTTCTTTATGGCATTTGGTGCACAACTTATTCATCACATATTTCTTCTTCAGCGTACCCTCCGCCTTCAGTTCTTTGATGCTGCCTGTTTTTTGCGGAAATACGGAATGGCATATTTTGCAGTCGCCGATTTGGTCCTGGTGCTGGCGATGGGGAAAAGGGACATTGCCCCTGTTACCGCCGTTCAATTCAAGGTTTTCTGCGCCTTTATTTTGGGTGGCCATAGAGCTAACAACCATCGCACTTGCTATCATGGCGATGATCGATACGGATACTACCCATAGTTTAAGTTTCATATTGACCGGCTCCTGGGAATTCGGATCTACCTGAAGGCAAAGACATACCCCACACTATGCGATCGCATCCAGCCCATATCCATTTGAGTGTTGGCTTTAACTGCCAGACGCCTCACTTGACGCAAACTCAATTGAGGCGCTCACCGGATACAGTCGCAAGCAAAATGATAATTACTCATGCGATCATATTAATTTAGACATAGCCAAGCTCGCGAGCGGGCGTCAACTGCGCAGAATATTTCTCAACCCGATGTCTACTTATTTTCGCTCGCATTAGTAACTGTCCGTCGATATTAGCGGGGTGATATGCTCTTGCCCTCTCCTTCAACCGTACATTCAGCAAAATTAATGGTTTCGCCGCAACTGCCGCAAGTGTGTGCGCGGTCGAATTCATCGGAAAATATCTCTTTTTCTGCGCCGCACTTGGTGCATTTGCAGGTAATCACCTTGAGATTTTTAAAATCGGCGTATCCGGGGCAATGTTGCGGTGTTGAAACATTTTCAGCCATTGTATTCTCCTTTGCTATATTTTTTTATCCTTCAAATTTTTTAGCGACAGCCCGCCCGTAATCCTGGGCCATTTGCAAGCCCCCTTCCAGCATACTGGACTTTAAGCGCAGTGTATCACCGACCAGGTTCATTTTTAGAATATGTTTCATGGTATCGAAAATGCGATCATTGGCTTCACCGCTCCAGCCATAGGAACCGAAGGCCCCCCCGACCTTACCCTCAAGATTGGCCTTCTCGGCCAGAAAGAGGAAGGTTTTCATTCCCTGAAGCATCTCACCATGGTAGGTGGCCGATCCGAATACATAGCCGTCAAATCCATCGAGGTCGCTTTCGTTTTTTATCTCTTTGACATTGACGACTTCTGCTTCTTGGCCGGCAAAGCGAACGCCTTCGGCAATCAGATCGGCAATATTTTGAGTTTCTCCAGTTCTGGAGGCATAAACAATTAAAACTTTGGACATTTTTTACTCCCGTGCGTTGCCCTAATTGAGCAGGAAACGCTCAATTAGGGGTTAATTGTTATCAGCTTTTCGGTTTGCCGATTCTGCCATCTGTTCCTTCATAGGAGCAATCCGGGGTATAGCAGGTGTTATCCAGAAACTCACATTTTTCTTTGCATGATGGACACTCATTCGGGTGAGCATCTGCCTCGAGGGTGTATCCGCAATTGGAGCATTTCCAGCTTGGCATAAATTCACCTCCTTTTATCTGGTCAGACTTTCCAAAGACCGTGAAGGTTGCAATATTCACGGGCAGTGACATTCTGCGCATCGGTCTTGAAAACAGCTTCTGGTGTTTCGCCGGGATTTAAAAACTGTCGATCTGCTTTGCCGTCTGCAATGATTTCTATCCATTCGATGTAATGTTTTTCTTCCATGGGATGGGCGACATCCCCTACCTTTACCTTGACGCCCCCGTCGATTTTTTCGATAACGGGCACGTGCTTTTCTTTGGCAGCATCCACCGTATTTTCAACCAACAACTTCATGGGCTCTCCGCAACACACCAATTCGCCACCTCCGCCGTGGATAACTTCGACGATGTTGCCACAGGCCTCACATTTGTAAACTTCAAATCTCTCAGCCATTGTTTTCTCCTTTCACTTTGGTTGTTGTTTTTTGCATTATCTTTACTTGAAACTGGAATCAAAATTCCAGTTTACTACCAGTTTTCCCCCAAAAGCTCAAAATGTGCCTGGGGATGGTCACAGGCGGGGCAGATTTGGGGCGCTTCATTACCCTCAAAAAGATAGCCGCAATTGCGACAGCGCCACACCTGATTTGCCTCTCTTTTAAAAACCCGTCCGGCATCGATATTGGCCGCCAGGTCCAGGTATCTTTTTTCGTGCTGTTTTTCGGCTACGGCAATGGCACGAAAAATCTCCGCGATATTACCGAAACCCTCTTCTTCGGCTATTTTGGCAAATCCGGGATACATTTCCGTGTGTTCGTAGTTTTCCCCGGCGGCAGCTGCTTTCAGATTTTCGGTTGTAGAATCGATAGTGCCTGCCGGAAATGCTCCGGTGATCTCGACCTCTCCGCCCTCGAGCAATTTGAACAGCCTTTTGGCGTGCTCTTTTTCCTGGTTTGCGGTTTCGGTAAATATGTCGGAAATCTGCACAAGGCCTTCCTTCTTGGCTTTACTGGCATAATAGGTGTAACGGTTCCGGGCCTGAGATTCGCCTGCAAAGGCGGCCAACAGATTCTTTTCGGTTTGGGTTCCTTTTAATTTCCCCACGGGTGTTTACCTCCAAATTTTTAGGATTAACAGTTTACGATTTATGTACTCGAAATTAAAAAACAGGTATTTAAATGAAAAATCAATAACAGAAGTCCTCGATTACTTACGCCGGGAGCAGATCATTCTTCTATATTCAATTTTTCCTCCGGCCACCAGCCTTTCCTGAGGTGATTAATCTTTTCATCTTCGGCCAGTTTTTTAAGTTTATAAGCAGTGTCGCGCAAAACGCCATAAAGAATGCCGCATCCGTTGTCTTCCCTATCGGCGTCTCCCTGGTCTGCCAGGCATATCATTTCCTCAACAAGTTTTAATGTTTTGGTTATATGCAGGTTGCAGGGTTTCACGCTGTTTCACTCTCCGGATCAATTAGGTCGCAATGGCCTACCCGTTATGGCCGTGTTTGAGTTGGTTGGTGTGACCTAAATTCAAGTTTTGTGCCAGGAGTGTACGCGTGGCCGCATTTTTTCGGTAGTTGGCTTATTATCAGAAGGTTACAGGATCTTTTCTACGTTAAGAATTCGGTGCCAAGTGTAATTATCAGGTAAATATGCGATACATGCAAAGGCATTGATTTAACCTCATTTTCCTTCCACCGAAAGATAATCGCTGAATATCATAGTAAAAAAAGTTTTGCAACACAGTCTCGGGTTAATTTTTGGCACAAAAGTGTATCATAATACAGATGACAGAGGGCCCGTCTTTGCCGTGGCAAGCAGAGAACAGAGGACAGAGGTCAGATGACCCGTCCTGGCGTGACTGCCCCGCGCAGATAGCACCAAAGTGGAACGCCTGAGAAGTTAGCATTTGTAAACGAGCCTTATAGAATTAGGTCTGGACCAAGGAATGGGGAGCTTGTGATGAGGCGCAAGGCGCAGGGTGTAAGAATTGAAAAAGATACTGTTCCAGTTTCAACCTTAAACCCTGCCTGCCGCGCCGTAGCTCTTTATAGCGAAGGCGGGAACCTTAAAATTCTTTATGCCGCCTGCACCTGACGGCGCTCGAGGACTTTGCCTCTGGTGCTGATGACTACTTCCTCCATGGGGATCTGAACGCCGGAGAGCTCCATGCCTTTTTTTACGATCACCGGAAGTGCCGAACAGCAGGGGACTTCCATGACCACCGAGGTGAGGCTTTTAATACCGGATTGTTTGCAAATCTGAGCAAATTTTTCTATATAATGCTCGGCGTCATCAAATTTCGGACAGCCCATCATAACTGCTTTGCCCTGTAGAAAATCTCTGTGAAGGGTAGGATAGGCAACCGGTACGCAATCCGCCAGTACGAGCAGATCTGCGCCTTTTAAAAACGGCGCTGTCGGCGGGACCAGCATGATCTGAACCGGCCAATGTGAAAGGGCGGATTCGGGTTGATCAAAGGCTGCCGCCTGGTTGGCGCACCCGCAGGGGTCCGATGCCGCTGCTGCTGCCGGCGATCCAAATGATTGCAGCCTGGCTGAGGGGCATCCGCCGGATGCCATCGGCATAACCTTAGGTTCTTCTTCCTTTTTTTGCGCCAGAAGTTCTTCAACGGCTTCTTCGTTAAATTCATCGGCCTCCCGTTCAACAATTTTAAGTGCACCGACGGGGCATTCGCCCAGGCAGGCTCCCAGTCCGTCGCAGTATAAATCTGCGATCACTCTGGCCTTGCCGTCAATAATCTTCAGGGCGCCTTCCGCGCAGGACGGGACACAATTGCCACACCCATCACACAATTCTTCATCGATTTCTATGATTTTTCGTAGGACCATCATAATGTCTCCTTATTTATAGATTTAGGTTTGGATTATCCTGGATATGAAAGCCTCTGATTTATCCGCCTCTGGAGAACTCTTGTAATATCCATGTGCTAAACCAGAAGAACTTCCTTGGCAACCTCACGGCCGCTCGGTGTCAGAAACAATTTTTCTATTCTGGCGGCCATTTTTTCAGGATCAATGGGATTTTCTTTTTGCATCTCGTCCGTGTTTTCCACCAGGTCGGCATCATAAATCACTTTAAAATTTGTGCTTTCATCTGAGCGTGGTTGGTGATGGTGACCAATTATATCACACACCTCTTCCACGAGTTCTTCCCTGGCTCCCAGCTTGATTAAAATTTCTCTGGCAATCGGGGGGCCTTCCTTGTGCTGGTATTCCGGAGCCGTACTCTCATACTTTTTTTCAGCTTCCACGATTCCAATGTCGTGGAGATACGCAGCGGAGAGGATCACGGCCAGGTTGCCGCCTTCACTTTTTCCGATCCTCTCGGCGTATCGAGCCACCCTTGAGGCGTGACCGATTCTCTTAAAATCACTTTTAAAATACTTTTTCATTTCGATGGCCACACGGTCTTTGAGCAAATCTTCTTTCTGTGCCAGTAGTTCGGGCGGCAGATCTCCGATGCACTGTTCGGCATACTGACAGTATGAAGCGCAGCCAAAATCCATTTTGGGATTGATAAACCGATGACCGCAGTTGCCGCATTTGCGGGTGGTGTCGTCTTTAAAAAATTCTACATTGTGACGGCACTTCGGGCATTTTACATCAAAAATTGCCCCTTCTTGCCAGTATTGGGAATCTTGTCCGGGACATTTCATGGTTCATTCCTTTCGAAATTTGATTTAAGGACGCGCTCGGCCACTCAAATCGGTTATTATGTGGGATAGAATAGCGAATGCATACAGTTGATGCCTTGACTTAAATCAAAACAGTAAGAAATTTTTTAAAAGCAAATAATTATTGATTGACATAATGGGAAATTTAAATAAAAAAAGGACATTATGAAAAAAATTCTGGATGTCATTTCTACGATTCCTCTTTTCAACGGTCTTCCGGATGACCAGCTTGAAGCCATAAAAAAAATAGCCATTGAGAAACAAATTAACAAGGGTGAAATTGTGGTTTCAGAGGGAGATGAGGGCAAGGGCTTCTTTGTCATCGTTGCAGGCCGGGTTAAGGTTTTTAAAGTCTCCGCCGAAGGAAAAGAGCAGATCCTGCATATCTTCGGACCGGGCCAACCCTTTGGTGAAGTTCCTGTGTTTGCCGGCCAGAGATTTCCTGCCAATGCACAGGCCATTGACAGTGCCAGGCTTTTGTTTTTTCCCAGGGTAGCCATAGTTGACTTGATCACGGCCAACCCGTCATTAGCCCTGAACATGCTGGCAGAAATGTCAAAGAAACTGCGCCTGTTTGCCGTGCAAATTGAAAATCTGTCCCTGAAAGAAATGCCGGCACGGCTGGCATCCTATCTCATCCATCTTGCTGACGAGCAAGGCGGGGAAGAATCGTTAACTCTCAAGATTTCCAAGGGACAGCTTGCCAGTATCCTGGGTACCATTCCTGAAACACTTTCCCGTATCTTTGCCAAACTTTCCGGGAATAATCTGATTCGCGTCGAAGGGAAAAAAATTACATTGCTTGATCGCAACGGACTAGAGGACCTCGCCGAATACGACAAAGACACAGAATAAATCGTATTTCATTCGAATAGTGGGTGAAGACACTCCTTCCTTGGTTCAAAACTGAAGTTCCACAGCGTGTGAGGTGCCAGGTTTCAGGTGCCAGGCGCACAGATTCAGAGCATTCAGGCCTGACACCTGAACACTGAAACCTTTGCGCCACAGCAAAGCTGCTGCTTAGTGGCACCCGCTTGAGGGCTTCTAAGCCTTATATTGCACCAGTTTACTACTCAGCAACTTAATGTGACCCATTTCCTCTTTTATAATGTGGTCGATTCTTCCTTCCCCCAGGCTTTTATCGACGGCTTCCTTCATTCCCAGGTAAAAAACGATCGAGTCTTTTTCCGCAGTTATGGCGGACTTGAGAATTGCCCTCATGGAGGTGACATCGATTTCTTTTTCAAAAAAGACACGGGTATCTGCAAGTGCGCGCAAATACAATGCCGCTTCACCGCCAGGGTCAAAAACGGTCGATTCTTTTTCTTTTTCGGATAATTCCGCCCGCATGGTTTTAAATGTTACCTCATGCTGGTCTTCCATTGCTGCAAGTTCCAGCAGGAATTCTTTGTTGGCAGGGTCACTTGTACTTTCGGCAGCAGTTCGGTAAAATTTACCTCCGTTTCTCTCAAGCTGTTCGGCGATTTCTAATACATCGTCCGCATTAAAGTCATAGCTCATTTTTGATCCTTTCATTTGCTTGAAAATTATTACCAGTGATGATTGCGATTTTTTTCCGATGGCTGCTTAATCCGTCATAGGAGGACAAGCCCGCCCAAGGCGGATAGAGGTTTCTTCGCGCCCCGAAGGGTTTCGCCAGCGGCCTGATTTTCGTGTAAATATATATACGATCACCGTCCTTGTAAAGAGCTTCGACCTCCATTTTAACACTGCCCAGTCGGACTTTTTTATTCGGTGACGAATTTTTGATCAAAATCTATTGACATGGCAAAAACATCTAATGTATACTATTTTACTATGAATAAGAGTGCTTCCGGAAATAGAGTGCTGATTAAAGCCATCTGCATTGCGCTGACCCTCGCCTTTGGGATGAGTTTTGCTGCCACAGGCGTAATGGCCAGTTCGGGTTGTGGTATGAAATGCTGCTGCCTGAGCAAACCGCAGATCCAGCACCGCACCGCGCAGGAACAAATACGGTCTTCTATGGGCTGTTGTTCCGGGCCCTCGCAAATGCCATGTGATCTGGTGCCCGCCAATGAACTTCAACTGCCCGAGATTACCCTGGCTTACTCAGCTGGTCAATTACCGACTGGTGCCGGACAAACGGGTCATATTTCCGAGGGCCTGATCGACCGGCAACTTTTCCGGGGCTATACCTTTGACCAATTTGCGTGGGCGAAATTCCGTTTGCCGCCTTTGTATCTTCAAAACCTGTCGTTTCTCATCTGATACCTTTCCCTCGTGCGGGCCCAGGCCTGTGACGTTTCATCTGTTTTTAACCCATTGAATTAAAATTCGGCTGTGAATCTTGCAGACTGGATTATACCGGGACATCGCGTGTGCACGTTTACCCGCGAACATTTTATGCCATAACAGGCATTTAACTATCTACCTGTTGAGTGTCCCCGAAATGGAATCAAATTACGATAATATAATTCTATGTCAACCTGTCATTTATACATCACAAGATAAGGAGTGCATCATATGTCGAAAAAAGGAAAGAAAAAAACCCAGGATAAAATTGCAGCCAAAAAAGCAGTTGTTCTTGGCTCCCAGAAAAGAAGTCGCCTGCCGTTGTTTGTTGCCGTCATCGGGGCGGTACTTATTGCCGCAGCGGCCGTTTTTTATGTAAACCAGGGCGGTTCAGTCCAATCGGCCTCGGCGGTTGCCCCTTCGACGGCCGCCAGCACCTCTGTGTCTTTTCCGCTCAACCTGTTTGAGGACGGCAAGGCACGTCATTTTGAACATACGGATGGAGAATTTAAGATCCGCTATTTTATTCTGAAAAGTTCAGACGGTATTCTCAGGGCCGCTTTTGATGCCTGCGATGTTTGCTGGCCGGCGGGCAAAGGCTATTATCAGGAAGGTGATAACATGGTTTGTCGAAACTGCGGACGTCGGTTTGCCTCGGTACGTGTCAACGAGGTCAAGGGTGGCTGTAATCCGGCGCCTTTAAACCGAAGCGTTCAAAACGGCAAACTGGTCATCCAGGTCCAGGACATCCTTGAAGGCAAACAATACTTCAATTTTTCCGGGAAAGCTTAATCCGATTGAGCCTGCACCTAACAGGTAAAATTTCCTTTTTACTTTAGGTAAATAAAATTTAGCATGCTGGAATATTTGAAGATTGGAATACTGGAATGATGGGCCGTAAAAATGGAGATACAATCCGATTCGCATAAACCCAACCATCCACCATTCCACCATTCCATTATTTCAAGGTGATCCATTTGCAGGACTACAGTTGGAACTACTGATTGGTAAATAGTTCCCAAAATAACAAAAGGAGTTCTTTATGAACCTCAATGCCATATCAATCAAAAATCTATTGCGGCGCAAAGGCAAAGCCGCTTTTGTGCTTGCCGGCCTCGTCATCGGCGTGTCCACGGTCGTTGGTATCATCAGTTATGTTGAGGCCATGACCAACGACATCAATCACAAACTTGAAAAATACGGTGCCAATATCCTGATCGTGCCCAAAACGGAAAACCTGGCGCTTTCGTACGGGGGGCTTTCACTGGGCGGTGTGTCCTTTGAAATGGAAGAAATTCGCCAGAAGGATCTGGAACAGATTGGTACTATCAAGAATTCAGCCAATATCGCCGCCCTGGGACCGCTGGTCCTCGGCGTAGCCCACGTGGGTCAGCAGAAAGTGCTGATGGCCGGCGTCGATTTCAAAGCCGCTCAAATCTTAAAACCCTGGTGGAAGCTGCAGCAGGGTGAGTTGCCGGGTACCGATGGTATTATTCTGGGTGCCGAAGCCGCCCGGATACTCAATCTCGAAGTGGGCAGCAGGCTGAGCATAAGCGATAACGATCTGGTGGTTTCCGGCATTCTTCAGCCGACCGGATCCCAGGATGATCAGCTGGCCTTTGCCGGCATTGGCACGGCCCAAACGATCTTCGACAAGCAGGGCCAGGTTTCAATGGCTGAAGTGGCCGCCCTCTGTAAAGATTGTCCGATTGAGGCCATGGTCAAGCAAATCTCCGATGTCCTGCCAGGGGCCAAAGTGATGGCCATTCAGCAGGTTGTCAAAAGCCGGATGGAGACCCTGGCCCAGTTTAAAAAGTTTTCCTATGGCATTTCAGGTATCATTCTTCTAATCGGCAGCCTGGTGGTGCTGGTGACGATGATGGGCAGCGTGCGGGAGCGCACCGATGAAATCGGCATCTTTCGCGCCATCGGATTCCGCAAGCGCCACGTCATGAAAATAATTTTCACCGAGGCTGCGATTGTATCCGGCCTGGCCGGCATCATCGGCTATTTTGTGGGTTTTGGCGCCACCAAAGCCGCGTTTGCCCTGTTAAGTGAAAGTCATTCCGGAATGGTTCCCTTCAGCATCGAGCTGGCGGGAGGGGCCGTCATCACGGCCCTGTTCGTCGGGTTGATAGCAAGCGCATATCCGGCATTTATGGCAGCCCGGCTGGATCCGAATGAAGCCCTGAGGGCACTTTAGATAATTAAACTTTGAATGAGGTGATCTATGAGTTACATCCTTGCAGATAAGCTTGTCAAAAAATTCGGTAAAGGCGATGCCGCTGTTGCCGCTGTCGCCGATATCAGTTTTCAAATTGAAGAAGGGGATTTCGTTGGCATCATGGGTGAATCAGGCGCCGGGAAATCAACCCTTTTGGGAATCATGGGAGCGATGAATGCACCCACCTCCGGCAAGTTGATTGTTGATGACCTGGACATCTACAGTTTGGGCCAGGAGCAGCGCGCAGATTTTCGCAGAGAGTTTTTGGGGTTTATTTTCCAAAGCTTTCATCTGGTGCCCTATTTGACGGTAATCGAGAATGTCATGCTGCCTCTGGCGGTTGTGAAGGCCGGCAAAAAGAAAAAGCGCGAAATGGCGGAAGAAGCCCTGGCACAGGTCGGTCTGCTTGAAAAAGCGCGCCGGCTGCCCAATCAAATATCAGGCGGAGAAAAAGAGCGGGTTGCGATTGCCCGGTCAATCGTAAACGAGCCGCCAGTTCTGCTGGCGGATGAACCCACCGGCAATCTGGACACCAAAACAACACGTGAGATAATGGAATTACTGCTCCGGTTCAACCAGGAGGGCATGACCATTGTCATGGTGACCCACAGCCCGGCCTGTGCAGGCTATGCCCAGCGTATTTTGAGAGTCACCGACGGTCGCTTGGCGGAAGATGATTCAAAAATAAGGAGTATCGAAAAATGGGAAAGAAACGAAAGAAAAAGGGAGCGCCGGCTCAGTCAGAATCAAAAACAGATGGTTGGCGGCCTCATAACTGGATGATTGTAGGCGCTATTTTTTTCTTTTTTTCGGCGGGGCTGATAATTAAAATGTTTTATTCCCCGGCATCAAGAACCAACAGTAGTTCGGCAATATCCCGGTTTGCCTCAGGTAATAATGCCAACCTCGAAAATCAGGTTCGTTTGGTGGTCGCAAACTTCAGATGTGCCTGCGGCCAGTGTGGGGAGCTGTTTTTAATTGATTGCACTTGCGACATGCCGCGAGGCGCGGTAGAGGAGAAAAACTTTGTCCGCAACAAACTCCGACAGGGTATGACGGTTGAGCAGGTGATAAACCTTATGGACAAAGAATACGGTCATAAGATCACCTGATAATAGCAAAACCATGAAAAAGAGCACAACTATAATAGGTTTACTTCTGTTCGTTTTGCTAATTTCATCCGGTGTTATCGCCGTAATTGTTTCTGGTAATAACCCCCTGGCAAGGACCGGGTCCGGCAGTAACAAATTTGACCGGCTGATGGCCGATATCGGCGTTATCGGGCACCCTTTAAGAACCGATCCTCTTGAGGTCAAGCTGCAGAATACCGCCGGCCGATACGTCCGTTTGGATGATTTCCGGGGCAAGATCGTGTTTCTAAATTTCTGGACCACCTGGTGTCCGTCCTGCATCACGGAAATGCCCTCCATGGAAAAGTTGCACCGGAAATTATTGGGAAAGAACTTTGCCATGGTGACAGTCAATATTAAAGAGTCTGCTTCCCGGGTAAAGAAATTTTTTGAAAAATACAACCTGACGTTTACGGCCTTACTGGATACTGATGGTGAGGTTAGCACCGAATTTGGCATAGGTGCCATCCCCACCACGTTTATACTGGATAAGAGCGGTAAAATAGTCGGCAGAATTACAGGCCCGCGGGAATGGGACAGCAGAAAATCTGTGGCTTTGTTTGAGCAACTGGCTGGTAAATAGAAAGATATAACTGGGCAATTAAAAATGGCAAAATTTTTCTCAAATATGATTCTGGATGGGGGCCGCATTTGATAGATTTGGCTGCAGAAGCCAAAGTGTTTAATTTCTAAAAATAGCAGTTAGGCCAGCAAATGAGAGAGCGGCCCCATTTTTCCCCGGCACCCCGCTACTCACCAGACACCATTGAACCGACCGACAAAACAGGGCAAGGGGACCTTCGTATGACACGGTCAGTGGTTGATCCCAGAAACAAGGTTTTAACCAAACCGTGCCCTCTGATGCCCATTACGATCATGTCAATGGCGTTCGATTCAGCATATTTGGCCAGCTCTTCATAAGGCTGCCCGTCCAGGATGCTTGTTTGCGGGGTACACCAATTGCGGGCTTCTTCTGGAACCATGTCTTTGAGCTTCTGGCTGAGAAGATTACGATAATCCTCCTGTATTTCTTCGGTTGCGGATGTTTCACCTTTCAGTAAGATCGGCTGTGCCGGCGGTTCAATCACATTGGCCAGATGCAACTCAGCCTCAAATTCCTGGGCCAGACTCAGTGCATGCTTGAGGGCCTGACTGGAATCCGGAGAGAAATCGCAGCCCACCAGAATTTTCTTCAGCTGAATTGCCCGGGCGGGGACGCTTACAATATCATGCTCCGGGCTGCGCAACACCAACAGGGGGCAGGGCAGGGTCAACATCAACCGTTCGGTGACCGAACCCAGTATCAAGCGTTTGAGACCGGAGCGACCGCGGGTGGCGGATATTACCAGATCGATGTCTGTTTCTTCCACAGCTCTTAATATTTCATCGGCGGGCTTGCCGACGGTAATCAAAGGTTCCCATTTTACCGGCTGATCACCGGTGAGTGCTTCGAGCTGCTCCCTGGCGTCCTCTATGATTCGATTTTGCTGCCCAACAGGATCCAGCTGGAATTCGCCGTATATGGCAACTGAGGACAGGTCAATTACGTGGCAGACGATCAGCCGGGCATCAAACTCCTTGGCCAGTGCCACACCATAGTGGACTGTTTGATTGGAGAAATCCGAAAAATCAGTGGCGCACAATATGTTTTTAAATTGTACTCTCATGATTTCCTCCTCCTGCTTTTATGTTGGTTTCTTGAGCATATGGGTCTATTTTTATTCTTTTTTCTCTCTTTGTATCCCGTTAAAGGTTCAACGGTTCACAGGTTCAGGGTTCAGGGTTAGAACTTTAGAAGTTCCGATAGTCCAGGATAACCTTGAACGCTGAACCCTGAACCTATGAACCTCTCTATCCCTTAATAACAGCCATTGGCCTCAACCTGGCGACCTTTTTAGCGATGCCGGCGCCATGGACGACTTCTACTACCCGGTTGACGTCCTTGTAGGCTGCCGGCGCCTCTTCAGCCAGACCGGACATGCTGCCGGCCCGCACATGAATGCCCTGTCCTTCAAGCTGTTCGCGTAAAGCGGGACCATGAATGGATTTTTTGGCTCTTTTACGGCTCATTGTCCGACCGGCCCCGTGGCAGGTCGACCCGAAGGTTTGGGTCATCGAGGCCCGGGTTCCCGCCAGCACCCAGCTGGCAGTGCCCATGGAGCCGGGTACAAGGACCGGCTGACCGATATCCCTGTATACAGCGGGAAGTTCCGGCGCGCCGGGTCCAAAAGCTCTTGTGGCGCCTTTGCGATGCACACAAAGCTTTACCATTCGGCCGTTGACCTCATGGGTTTCAACCTTGGCCATATTATGGGCAATGTCGTAAATTTGGTAAACATTGTGATTGCTCACCTTGCCGGCCAGCGTTTGTTCAAAGCTGTGGCGTATGTGGTGGGCAAGGACCTGACGATTGGCAAAAGCATAATTTGCTGCAGCCTTCATGGCCATTAAATAATCCTGGCCTTCCGGGCTGCTGAGCGGCGCACAAACCAGCTCCCGATCCGGCAGCCTGAAGCCGTAACGGCCGATCGATTTTTGAAAGCGTTTGACATAATCACCGCAGACCTGATGCCCGAGACCGCGAGAGCCGCAATGTACTTGGACGGCAACCTGCCCTTGAGAAAGCCCGATACGCCGCGCGATGGTATGGTCTAAAATCTTATCGACAACATCGATTTCAATAAAATGATTTCCGGCTCCCAGGGTGCCCACCTGTTTCTTTCCGCGTTCCTTGGCTCTCGGGCTCACTTTGGCCGCATCAGCCCCCGCCATACAGCCGCTTTCCTCGGTTCTTTCCAGGTCTGAGTCGGTGGCAAAGCCGCGTTTCAATGCCCACTTAGATCCATGCGCCAATAATCGATCCAACTCACCCGATTGCAGTTTAACGCTGCCTCCTTTCCCAATCCCGCTGGGGCAATTGGCATAAAGGGCGGAGGCCAGATCGTCCAGATAGGGTGCTATTTCTGCCTGTTCCATGTGAGTTGCAAGCAGGCGAACCCCGCAATTGATGTCATAGCCCACACCCCCGGGTGATATGACCCCATCAGGGAGTTCTGTTGCCAGGACGCCGCCGATGGGAAAACCGTATCCCTGGTGAATATCCGGCATAGCCAGGGCGTACTTAACTGCTCCCGGCAGGCAGGCGGTATTTACCAGTTGCTCCAGACTCCGGTCATCTTTAAGACCCCCCAGCAGTTTCGCATCGGCATAAAAACGAGCCGGTACCCGCATATCATCTCGATAGGAAGCCGGCACCTCGTACAGGTATTCCGCGATTTGTTTGAATTCGTTAATGCTGACCATGAGAAGTACCTTCTATTTTTTGGAAAGGCACCGGGACTGATGGGTGACCATAAGTTAATTAAAGTTTCAGGAGCCAGCGGTTCAAGGTTCTGGGTTCAGGGTTCAGAGGTTAAAAAATGTTGCTGTTAAGCGCTTGTAATCGTAAACCCTGAACGGTGAACCCTGAACCCTCATTTTAAACATCAAACACCACCGTCGCCGTCAACCCCGTTTCCGTTTTAACTATTTCCAAATTATGGTAAGTCACCGCCTTAATGTGTTTTTCCATTAGGGTGACCCGGCTGCCGTAAATTTTTGCCTTGACATGGGTTGGCGTAATGTTTTGCAAATCGAATTTGCTGAAAACGAGCATTTCGGCTTCGGCCCAGTATGCCAGTTCACTCAACCATTCAACCAACAAGCTTTCGGCATCTATCGCATCAAGCGCTATTGATTTTGTTATCGCCGTCGAGTCAGGGACTTCGTCTGCGCCCATAAGGCTCTTTAGGCCGCGGGCAGCATTGATAAACAGTTCCTCCAGGTTTCGTCCGTAAATTATTAACGCCCGGTCTGCAGTGTGCTCTATTTCCTCAAAGGCAATTAGGGGATGGGATGTGACAGACCCTGATGGCATTTTTCCTCGTATTTCGGTATTTCATGATAGAGGCAAAAACACAGACCTCAGAAAACCCGTTATATTTTGCCCGCTGCTGCGGGATAGCCTTTAAAGAAGTTTGGTATCACTAAAATCGTGCTGGACGCAGATGCTGCTGATAAGACAAATGCGCAGAACTCGTAAGTGCTGATCAGGGTGTATCGATGACCGTTATATGCAGGTACCACCATTTATACCCATAACATGTAATATCTGATCTTGAGTTGTCAAGCATCATTTGCCCGGATCAAATTTATTCGATCGTCCTGTGAGACGGTTTTAAAAAAGTCCTTTACATATTCTTTGGGGTACTTTATAAATTTCTTATTCAGTAAACGCTTTTCGCCTGAAAATAAAGCCTTTGGGGCGATTGCTGCCCTCCTATTGACGGGTTCCACTAATTCTTTAATTTATGTGCTCATTATTTGCGGGTATCCAGGATTGCCTGCCGCTAACATCCGGCAGGTCAACTCCAGCCGTGAGGCGAGCCTTTCCAAATACCGCATTTTTTCTCCTGCTTTTAGAAATGACGATGTCGCTAAACACCTAACACTTGAGACGAGGTAATTTATGGAACATCAATTCGACGTCATTATCATTGGAGCCGGTCTTGCCGGACTCCGAGCCGCCATTGAAATCGGCGAAAATGCCAGCGTTGCGGTGCTCAGTAAGGTTTTTGCCACGCGCTCCCATTCGGGTGCCGCCCAGGGGGGAATTGGTGCGGCTCTGGCCAACGAAGAAGAAGACAGCTGGGAGTGGCACATGTTTGATACGGTCAAAGGCAGTGACTATCTGGGGGATCAGGATGCCATAGAAACCATGGCCAAAGATGCGCCGCGCACCATTTTTGAGCTTGAACACATGGGCGTACCCTTCAATCGAACCGGTGAGGGCAAGATAGCCCAGAGAGCTTTTGGCGGGCATACCAGTGGCTTCGGCAAGGCACCGGTTAAAAGAGCCTGTTTTGCAGCCGATCGAACCGGAAGGGTCATTCTGGATACACTCTGGGAGCAGTGTCTGCAACGAAATATCCAATTTTATGATGAATTTCAAGTGCTTTCCCTGATGGTTGAGAATGGGCGCTGCTATGGTGTTGTTGGTTATGAGCTGGCAACCGGCGCCTTGCACACTTTTTACAGCAAGGCCGTGTTGCTGGCCACCGGAGGGGCCGGTAAGATATTTAAGACAACCTCCAATGCGTTTGCTTCCACAGGTGACGGCATGGCCCTGGCTTACAGAGCAGGTGCTTTGCTGGAGGATATGGAATTTGTACAGTTTCATCCCACCGGAATTTACAAATTGGGGATTCTAATCAGCGAGGCTGCCCGGGGCGAAGGTGGTATTTTGCTAAACAAAGACGGAGAGCGCTTCATGGAACGCTATGCCCCGGTCATAAAAGATTTGGCTCCCCGGGACATGGTGTCACGCTGCATTATGGAGGAAATTAGAGCCGGAAAAGGCATTGACGGCAAGGATTACGTCCACCTTGACCTGACGCATCTTGGTGAAGAAATCATTAACAGCAAACTTGCAGAAATAACTGGCTTCGCGCGCACCTATGCCGGGGTTGATGCAACAAGAGAGCCCATTCCGGTCCAGCCGACCTGTCATTATATGATGGGCGGTATCGCCTCCGATGTTGACGGACAGGTTACAGTTGACAAAGACAATAGCCCCTTTGAGGGGGTGTATGCTGCCGGTGAGTGTGCCTGCGTGTCTGTGCACGGAGCGAATCGTCTGGGTTGCAACTCATTGCTCGACACGCTGGTTTTTGGTCGCCGATCCGGTATCGAAATCAACCGTTTTGTTCAAAGCACTGATTTTCAGAAGCCGGCTGCTGATTTTGAAAAAACAGCTGCCGCTAAAATATCAGACTTGATGGAAGCAACGGGCAAAGAGAAAATCGGCGACATCATGATCAGCATGCAGGAAATTATGATGGAAAATGTATCCGTATTTCGCATGGAATCTCCTATGACCGAAGCCTTGGAAAAAATAAAGGAGCTTAAAGAACGCTATCAGATGATAGCTTTGCAGGATAAAGGCAGCTGCTTTAACCGGGACCTATTGGATGCGCTCGAACTGGGTCACATGCTTGATCTGGCCGAGGTTATTACCATGGGAGCTTTATACCGCCAGGAAAGCCGCGGAGCCCACTCCCGGGAGGACTATCCGGAGCGCAATGATGAGACCTATTTGGCGCATACTCTTGTGGGCCATACGGATAAGGGCCCTCAGATTTTTACGAAGCCGGTCACCATAACCCGATTTCAGCCCAAAGAAAGGAAATATTAAAATGAAATGTAACTTTATCATTTACCGTTTTGATCCAGCGGTTGATAAAGAAAACCGTTATCAAAGATATTCCGTAGATGCCGAACCAACTGACAAAATTTTAGATTGTCTCAACAAGATCAGATGGGAACAGGACCCCACCCTGGCTTACCGTTACTCATGTGCCCACGGCATTTGTGGTTCGGACGCCCTGGTCATAAACAGCCGGGTTGAATTGGCCTGCCAGATGCTCATCAGGGATTTTAAGACCGGCAACAACTTCGTCATCGAGCCATTACCCTTTTTTAGCGTTATCAAAGATCTGGTCGTTGATTTGAAACCATTTTTTGACAGGCACCGCTCCGTCCGACCGTATTTGATTTCCGAGCAAAAACCACCGCAAAAAGAGCGGCTGCAGGACAGCAAAACACAGGCGTTTTTTGAACCCGCCCTGAGATGTATCCTGTGTGCTTCCTGTACTTCGTCGTGCCCGATTACGCGGACCAACCCGGATTATGCGGGTCCGGCGGCCCTGCTGCGAGCCTTCCGATATATTTTCGATTCTCGCGACACGGCCACCGATCAGAGATTGGATAAAATCGACAATGAAGATGGGGTTTGGGGCTGCAAAACCATGTGGTGGTGTACGGATGTCTGCCCCAAAGGGATACCGATTACCAAATGTCTGGGACAAATCAAACGCGTACTAAAGAAAAGGGGAAAGTGACTAGCTAAACTAATTTTTTTTGGGAAAAACCACCCCGTCTAACCTTGCATCCAAGTACGAACGTATTTAGTGTTTGGTATCTAGTATTTGGTGGATCCTGAACAAAAAGCCTTATACTCAAACACAAAACACCAACGATCAGGAGATGATTATGTTCAAACTCAAACCACTATCCAAAGAAGCCATTCCTGCAGCCCTCGAAAAAGCCAATTGTTACCGATTTTTAAATGAACCCGTCGGGGCGGAAAGCATCTGCCTGGATATTCTGGAAGTTGAGCCGGATAACCAGCGAGCGATTATAACGCTTCTGCTATCTCTGACCGATCAGTTTGAGCATGATCTTGGCGTCTCATTTACCAAGGCGCGTGAACTTTTTCCTCGACTTAATGATGAATACAACAGAATTTACTATCGTGGATTAATATGCGAACGTCGCGCCAGGGCCCATCTTGACCGGGGAGGACCGGGTTCCGGACATTTGGCGTACGACTGGTTTCGACAGGCCATGGAAGCATACGAAACTGCTATTGATAAACGCCTGGCCGGAGACGATGATGCCATTTTGCGCTGGAATGCCTGTGCTCGAATTATCATGGACAATTCTTCGGTGGTACCTGCCAAAGAAGATAGCCGAGAGTCGATGCTGGAATAATTAGGGTTCAGCTTCCAGATATGGATTTGAAATTGTATGAAACTCAAGAATAGATGATGGAGAGGTCTAAATCATGAAGGCAGTATATTTTGATAAACATGGTGAATTGGATGTTGTGAAATATGGCGACGTGCCTGATCCCGAACCCGGGCCGGGTGAGGTGTTGATTCGGGTTCATGCCTGTGCCCTTAATTTTTTGGACATCTGGGTTCGAAGAGGCTGGCCGGGTCTAAAACTGGATATGCCTCACTGGTGCGGAGCTGATGTTGCCGGTGAGATTGTTATGCTCGGTGAAAACGTCTCCGGCTGGCAGGTGGGCCAACGGGTCGTTGTTGACCCCGGTGTGAATCTGAATGAAGACGAATATACCCGCCGCGGCGAAGATAGTGTCAGCCCTGACTACCATATACTGGGAGAACACCGGCGCGGTGGGGCTGCCGAGTATTTGGCCATATCGGCCGGCAATCTGGCCTCTATACCCGATAATATTGACTATCCGCATGCGGCAGCACCGCTGCTCGTCGGGCTCACCGCCTGGCGAATGCTATTGCGCCGTGCCGGATTGCGTGCCGGAGAATCAGTTCTGGTTGTTGGCGCCGGTGGAGGGGTCAACAGTATCGCGATTCAGATAGCCAAACTGGCGGGAGCGACTGTTTATGCCGTGGCCAGCAATCCTGAAAAAGCAAAACGTGCGCAGCAATTGGGGGCCGATATTGTCCTGGATCGATCCCAGGTTGACTGGGCCAAAGAGATTTTCAAACTCACCTCCAGGCGGGGCGTGGATGTAGTGGTGGATAATGTCGGTCAGGCCACTCTTACCAAAAGCATGCAGGCCGTTGCCCGGGGCGGGCGGATCGTGATAGTCGGAAACACCAGCGGCCCTCAGGCAAAGATTGACATCCGCTTTATATTCGGCAAACAGATCAGTCTGATCGGCAGCACCATGGGGTCACATCAGGATTTTCATGATCTGCTCGATTTGTTGTGGTCCGCAAAAATCAAACCCGTGATTCATTGCGTCATGCCGTTAAGCGATGGATGTGACGCCTATAAAATGATGGAAGCGGGCAAACATTTCGGGAAAATCGTGTTGGCGCCCTGAGTAGATTCTGTGAGATGCAAAATATACTCATGCGATCATATTAATTTAGACCTAGCCCAGGTCCGAGGGGGTGTCCGCTGGGGATGACGGGACCTGTGGACATCATTCTTTGTCATCGTCCTCATAATATAGAAAGGTCATTACGGTTTTTAAGTGGTAGATCAAAAAGAACACTATCAGCACAGCGATGATGATGCCGCCCCATTTTTTCAGTACGTCAATATGAATGTACTGGTTGATAAAGTTGATGATATTGTTGCCGATAAGGGCGTAGATCATAATGGAGGAAAGGGTCCCGCTGAACACGATCAGAAAATTATTGATTGGCCTGTAGTTCAGCAAGTACCCGATGATGGCCCCTATCACCGGTCCTGTCATGAAAAAGGGGAACATCACGAACAGGAAAAGCCCGATAGAACCGTACTTTTTTATCTTGGTCTTCTGGTTCTGGGCGGTGAGTTCCGCCTGCCGGACAGCACTGTCAAAGAGCTTCGGCTGGATGATGTTTCGCATCACCAGGACCACAATGCCGTATGCAATCAATACAATAACGACTTCAAGAAAAAAATTGTATAAAATGGTATAAAAAAGTGAAATGCCTGCAGAAAGACAGGTGACAATTCCCAAAGCCCTTCCCCCCATAATATGGACGATGGCGGTTGAAGACAGCACCTTGTAGAGACCGGGGTCTGCAAAAAGAAGATAGAGAAAATAGATCCCGGTCAGGGCCGTCAGAACAAGCCCGAGCAACAGGATTTTCACCTCTATCATATTCAGGCGTTCTCTTATAAGATATGCCAGTTTTTTCAGGCCTTTATTGCACAACGAGAACAGCCTGTTAAAAAATTTTTTCATAAGACCAATGACCACGGGCAATTGACCCTAATGATAGTGCTTGATAACATCGCGAAATATGATTAACTTTTGCACATCCTGGGTGCCTTCTCCCAGTGATGACCCCCAGACATCCATGGGATATTTGTGGATGGGATGCTCCAGGATAACGGAAGCGGCACCGAAAATATCGGCCGCCCAGAGGGTCACTTCCCTGGCCACCTCGACGCTCAAATATTTTGCCAGTGAGCTTGCCTGCCGAAAATCCTTTCCCCGGTCTATGAGCCAGCATGCCTTGTAGAGCATAAGGCGGGCAGACTCCAGTTTTGCATAAAAATCAGATACTTCAAAAGCTTTGGCCTGGAAACTGAGGATATTTTTTCCGAAAATTTTGCGCTTTTGCATATGTTTAACCGCGAGATCAAACGCGCCAACGGCGCTGCCAAGGGTAAGGGCGGCAATGGGCACCCGGCTGCTGGTAAAGACTTCCAGAACCTGATGCAGCCCCCGACCCCGGGTGCCCAGGAGGTGATCGTCCGGAACAAAAACGTCCTTAAAGCTTAATCGTGTTAAATCCGAAGGTATCCACACCTGCTTGTTCAATTTTTTTCTGCGAATGCCGGCCGCATTTAAATCGACCAGATACATGGATAACCGTTTTTTTCTCTGCGCTTCGGGATCGGAAACGGCGGTAATAACGCCCCAGTCGGCAATCAAGCCATTGGTGACATATGCTTTGGTGCCGTTCAGTTTCCAGCCGCCATCGGTCTTTTCTGCGGTCATAGCGATACCGGCAACATCGCTGCCGGCAATATTTTCGGTATTTCCCAGGCACATCACCGTCTTGCCTTCAACCGCCGAAGCGCCGTAGTTTTGCTGAAGATCCTTTGATCCGAACAGCAAAAGACCCATAAGCCCCAAGTCAATATGTGCCAGGGCGGCGATGGCGGCACCAGGCGATATGCGGGCCAATTTTTCCGCAATTATTGACTCTTTTAAGGCTGACCCACGTATCAGGCTTGCGTTGTCAAACCTCAAACCGTACCAGCCGTGCTTTCCCATATTATGGAAAAAAGTGCGGGGTAACTCCCGTTGATCACTCCAACCGGGCAAGTCCGGAACGATATCGGTTTTGATAAATGCCTCAAATTTTTCTATATCTTCGGCAAGGTCAGCCGGGATCCCAAAATCCATAGTATTTTTCTCCTGTTTAATTAATCCGCCCTGAAAAATAACATATTGAGGGTGATATATATTTGTTTCAAAACTGAAAATAGTTTTAGGACCATAGGTCCGGCGGATTAATTAGTTTATGCTGTGCATTTAATTTTTATGTTTTTCTCTTTTAATTCACCGTATCTACTTGGATCTGAACAAACACAGCATCTATTCTATGACCGAAATCATTAACTGTTTTTCATTTATGAAAAGATAGATCCCGTGTCCTTGAGCCTTTGTGCGATTCATTTGCAAAAATGTGAGTTAACCGTATGAACATATAACAAATGCCGGAAAATACAAGGCGGCGCTCCAACCGGGGCAACCCCCAACGGGGCAGACGGATAGTTAATGTCCATCCGGAAAAAGCATTTTTCGGGTAAGGGCGGCGTTTTCGCTCTGCCTACGGCATTTTTTTATATAAAATACATGGTTTACCCCATTTACAAATGAAACGGATACCTTTAAATATAAATGGCTAATGCTATAAATATCATCCACCGGCTTGTCAATTTAGCTAAACGATCATGCCATTTTAAAATATATACAGCTCTTTCTGTGCTTTTTAAACGATTTTTGAAGCTCTGATACTTTTATTTTTTTAGGCTCATACGGGGGTTAATCAAGGAGATCGGCAATGAAAGAACTGATCGAACGTATTGCTCGGGCACTGGTAGACAAGCCAGAAGAGGTGATGGTGACGGCATTGGAGGGTAGCCAGTCAACGGTTCTGGAACTAAAGGTTGCCAAAGACGATCTGGGCAAAATTATCGGGAAACAGGGACGCACAGCCAGATCACTGCGGACAATTTTAGGGGCTGCCTCCGCCAAGGAAAGAAAGCGTGTCGTATTGGAAATTGTAGAATGAATGGCTGGCAGTTTATTTTTATGACCAACACTTGCCCTGGGAAAGTATCACCCTAAATGATCGCAAACAAAATGGGATAGGTTTTTATATATTATTTTTTTTATTCAAAAAAATCTAGACTTTTGCGCAACGATGTGCCATATGTGAATAAGCGGAACGTTATTCTGACAAACGCTCTAGTACCAATCAACTTTGAACCTACAGATTTTTGATATTCCCGCCAAATTTCTTCATTTCTATTCGGTATCCTCTAGACTATCAACCGTCACATTGTCATGATTCAGTGTCAACGCAAATTAAAATTGATTTCAGATAGTTATCGGTGTTCACCTTGACTTGGCAGAAAATAGCAACATATTGTTTTTGTTTAAGATAAGAGGAGGTCAGTAGTTATATCGTTGAATGTGCAGCCGGAAGCGGAGTGCGCGGTTTGTGCGGCAAGAAGCATTTGTTCGCTCAATGTCTGTTTGTAAAAAGGAGTTATGGGCATGCCGAGGAAAGAAATAAATATTCCTGACAAAATCGAATATATTTCAATATTGAATGAAACGGGCGATTTGGACAAGGCGCTTGAACCGGATATCCCCGAGGAACTCCTGTTCAAGCTATTTCGCACCATGCGCCTGGCTAGAAAATTTGATGAGAGATTGCTCAACCTTCAACGCCAGGGTAGAATCGGGACATTTCCGCCGATCAGCGGCCAGGAAGCCGCTCATTTAGGGGCCGCTGCCGTACTTCGCTCTGCGGACTGGTTTGTTCCGGCTTTCCGCGAAACAGCTGCCGAAATTTGGAGGGGCCGATCGCTTGAAAGTGTTATTCTTTACTATAATGGATTCAAAGAAGGTGTAGACATACCAGAGGGCAGCAACGATCTTCCCTTATCTGTGCCTGTCGGGTCCCAGATTATTCATGCGGTGGGCTTGGGTTGGGCAGCCAGATATCGCCAGACCGACAATGTCGCCATGGCCTTTTTCGGTGATGGCGCGACTTCGGAGGGCGACTTTCACGAAGGGCTTAATTTTGCCGGGGTGTTTCAGGCGCCGGTAATCTTTGTGTGCCAGAATAACCATTGGGCGATTTCTTTTCCCCGTTCGAAACAGACCCGTTCCAAAACACTGGCCCAAAAGGCGTTGGCATACGGCATGCCGGGTATCCAGGTGGATGGCAATGATATTTTAGCGGTATACGCTGCGGCCCGGGAGGCGGTTGACAGGGCGAGATCCGGTGGCGGACCCACTTTGATCGAGTGTGTGACCTACCGTATGGCGGTTCACACCACGGCTGATGACCCCAAGCGATATCGTACCGAAGAAGAAGTCGAGCAGTGGAAAACAAAGGACCCAATTACAAGGTTTCAGAATTACCTAATTGATAGAGGCGCTATTTCAGAAGATAAAATTGCCAGCCTGGATTCCGAAGTAGCAGAAGAAATTCAGTCAGCCATTGATCGCGCCGAAGCGCAAATGAAAACCATAGGAGATCCAATCGACATGTTCGAACACGCCTATGCTGAAATGCCGCCTTTCCTGAAAGAGCAGCAAGAGGCGTTTGCCAGAGAACTTGCGGAGAGGGGGGAGGAGGGAAACCATGGCTAAGATGACAATGGTTCAGGCCCTCAACCTTGCGCTTCGGCAAGAAATGGAAAATGACGACAGTGTCATATTGCTGGGAGAAGATATTGGGGTGGATGGCGGTGTTTTCAGAGTAACCGATGCGCTCATTGACCGGTTCGGAGAAAATCGGGTGCTGGACACGCCCCTGGCCGAAAACGGAATTGTGGGCATGGCCATCGGCATGGCCGTCTATGGTCTCAAACCGGTATGCGAAATTCAATTTTCCGGCTTCAGCTATCAGAATTTTCACCAGATCGAAAACCACGCCGCCAGATTGCGCTGGCGGTCGCAGGGCCGATATACTGTGCCGATGGTCATGCGAACCCCCTACGGGGGCGGCGTCCGTGCCCTTGAACACCATTCTGAAAGCCGGGAGGCCTACTGGGCCCACACCCCGGGTTTGAAGATGGTGATACCATCGGGTCCCCGAAATGCGCGGGCTTTGTTGGTTGCAGCCATCCGTGACCCGGACCCGGTAATTTTTTATGAACCCAAAGCAAGTTATCGCGCTTTTCGCGAGGAAGTCCCTGAAAAAGAAGAAGTCATGGCTATCGGAAAATCCGAGGTCGTGCGCGAAGGTAAGGATCTAACCATGATATCTTATGGTGCCATGATGCGCCCGACCCTGGAGGCAGCTGCAACGCTGAAAGAAAAATCCGGGGTAGAGGCAGAAGTTATTGATCTGCTGACCATTTCACCGCTGGATGATGAATCGTTTGTCCAATCCGTTCTAAAAACCGGCCGGGCAGTGGTTATTCATGAGGCGCCCCGCAGTTTCGGGCCCGCTGCTGAAATCATAACCCGATTAATGGAAAAGGCGTTTTATTATCTGGAAGTCCCGATTGAACGTGTGACCGGCTTCGATATCATCATGCCGCTGTTCAGCCGCGAAAAAGCCTATTTGCCGGATGCAAAGCGTATTCTGAGAGCAGCCAACAGGGTACTGGGCGCATGAATTCCTCTCTTTAGTAAATGGGATTCGTGACGATAGATAGAAGAGGTTTCAGGTGTCAGGTTTCAGTCGAAAGAGGAAAGATAAAGCCGGTGGTAATCACTGCATCTGCTCAGCCCGGCATCGAGAATTTAGAGACCAGCAGCCAGAGACAAGAACCCTGACACCAAAAATGCATGAAGAAAACTGGAAAGAACCCAACAATAAACGAAACTATGGTAAGGAATAAATGCATCACGCCGAGGAGGTACGATGTCCCGTTCGTTTAAACTGCCGGATCTGGGAGAAGGCATCCATGAAGGTGAAGTTCTATCTGTCCCGGTTTCCGTCGGAAAGGCGGTAAAAGAGGGCGACATCATTTTGGAGGTTGAAACCGACAAGGCGGCGGTAGAAATCCCGTCTCCTTATACCGGCAGCGTTCACGAAATTTTTGTTAACCCGGGAGATGTGGTAAATGTCGGCGATGTCATGATGACTTTCTCAGGTGGCGAGGAAGCTAAAGAAGGTGAAGAGAAAAAGCAAACCATAGCACCGAGACCCCCTGCCGAGGCAATAACGGCGGCACATCAACCCTCAGCCGAGACAAAAACAGGGCCGGTTCCGGCGTCACCGGCCACCCGGCGTCTGGCACGAGAGCTGGAAGTCGATTTGCACCTGGTCACACCGACAGGACCAGCAGGATTGGTGACAGCCGAAGATGTGCGTGCATTTTCAGCGCAAGGAGCGGCGGGGACCAAAGACACATTGGCTGCTCCCGGGCTGCCGGTTGAAGCTCGCCCGGCAGCGGCAGCAGAAACCGAACTGCCGGATTTTTCGAAGTGGGGTTCGGTGGAACGCGTTCCGTTTCGTTCCATCCGCAGAGCGACCGCCAAACAGATGTCTCTGGCCTGGTCGCAAATACCCCATGTCAACAGCCAGGATGTGGTGGACGTCACGAAGCTTGAAGCCTTTCGGCAGAGACACAAAGCCGAGATTGAAGGTATCGGCGGCAAATTGACACTCACGGTTTTTGCGCTCAAAGCCATTGCAACGGCCCTGAAAACCTATCCTAATTTCAATGCTACCCTGGACACAAACAATTCTGAGATCATCATTAAACACTATTATAACATTGGCGTGGCGGTCAACACCGACAGTGGCCTGATTGTTCCGGTGATCCGCGACGTGGACCGCAAGAGCATCAAAGAACTGGCAGTGGAGTTGAACGATCTGGTCCAAAGAACCAGAACACGAAAAACAACGGTGGCAGAAATGCAGGGCGGCACCTTTACGATCACCAACGCAGGGGCCATGGGCGGTGGATTCTTTGCCCCTATTATTAATTATCCGGAAGTTGCGATTTTGGGTGTGGGTCAGGCGCGCATGCAGCCGGTGGTCCGTGAAAAAGAAAAAGGCAATTTCGTGATTGTTCCCCGGTTAATGATGCCGGTTGCACTTTGCATCGACCATCGGGTACTGGATGGTGCTGATGCCATCCGCTTTCTCAGGGTGCTTATCGATACCCTTGAAGACCCGGATGAACTCTTAATTAGTATGGTATAAACTGGCGGCTGGTCTCTTGTCTCTGGTTTCCGGCTACTTTCAAGTTATAGGGTCAGGGTATCAGGGTCAAAAGTTCAGAAGCTGACAACTGACTCCTGAAGCCTGACACCATTTAAAATTTGCTAATAGCCAGGAAGCAGAGGCCAGCGACCACGAACAATTGAATACAGATAAATTTGGAGGATGCGCGATGGTTATGGGAGAGTTAACCCAGGAAGCCGAGCTTCTGGTGGTCGGCAGCGGACCGGGCGGCTATGCGGCGGCCTTCCGGGCGGCCGATCTGGGACTGGACGTTACCATGGTTGACCCTGCGGCCCGGCCCGGGGGCGTGTGCCTTTTTAAAGGGTGCATTCCTTCCAAAACCTTTCTCTATCTTGCAGAACTCGTTTTCGATGCCGCCAGGGCCGGGTCCATGGGAGTGGCTTTCGATAAGCCGCGCATTGATCTGGAGGCCTTGCGGGCCTGGAAAGGAAAGGTCATTGACCAGATGGCCAACGGCCTGGTCAGTTTGAATAACCGTAGAGGCGTTCAACTAGTAAAAGGCCGGGTGGAGTTTGAAAGTTCTGATATGGCGCGAATTTATGACGCCGACGTCAGTCACATTAAATTTCGTCATGCCATCCTGGCAACGGGCTCCCGGCCGATACCGTTTCCGGCTACCACCTTTGCAGCCGGCGGCCGGATAATGAGTTCCACCGGCGCGCTGGCCCTGGCGGATGTGCCCGAGAAGCTGCTAGTTCTCGGTGGCGGTTATGTAGGGTTGGAGCTCGGAACCGTCTACGCTGCCCTGGGCAGCCGGGTCAGTCTGGTGGAACTCGAAGACAGACTGCTGGCCGGAGTTGATCGGGATCTGGTGGCACCGCTGCACGGGAAACTAAATAAGATATTTGACAGCATTAACCTCAAGACCAAAGTCGTTTCGATGGCGGAAAATGAAACCGGGGTCGATGTAACCCTTGAAGGTGAGATCGACGAACCGCAGCAGACATTCGACCGGGTACTGGTCGCTATTGGCCGCAAGCCAGCTTCCAGCGAAATCGGTCTGGAAAATACCAGAGTCGAAATGGATGAAAAAGGATTTGTCATCGTGGATGAAAGGCAGCGGACCGCCGACGAACGAATTTTTGCCGTCGGCGACGTTGTCGGAGGTATGATGCTGGCCCACAAAGCTACCCGGGAAGGTAAGGTGGCGGCAGAAGTCATCGCAGGTGAACCCTCAGCCTTTGATGTCCGGGCCATTCCGGCTGTGGTTTATACCGATCCTCAGATTGCGTGGTGCGGTATGACCGAAGAGCAGGCAAGCAGGGAGAATCAATCGGTAAAAGTACAGCGATTTCCGTGGAAATTTTCAGGCCGGGCCACCACCATGGGTGCTCCGGAAGGTTTGACCAAAATAATCGTTGACCCGGCCAGCAGGCGGATTCTCGGGGTGGGCATCACCGGGCGTGATGCGGAGGGATTGATTTCAGAAGGTGTGCTGGCCATAGAAATGGGGGCGCTGATCGAAGACGTGGCCTTGAGCATTCATCCCCATCCCACCCTTTCCGAGACCGAAGGTGAAGCAGCGGAGCTCTTTTTGGGTAGTGCTACGCACATAATAAATATAAAAATGACGAATGATGATTGAGCCGCCTGGGGCGGAAAAAAGGATGGGATGGTTAGCATGAAAATGGATCAAGAAAAAACAAAAGATGAGTTGATCGAGGAGATCAAGGCTCTCAGGCTAGAGGCTGCCGGAACCGAGGCGTTACGGAATCACCTGGCGGATGTTGAAAAATCTTATAAGGATTTGCAGGCCAGCTTTGAGGAACGCACCCGGGCCCTCGAGCGCGAATGCCTGGACCGGGATCAGACCGAAGAGGCCCTTCGTATGGCCGAAGTAATTATCGACAACAGCCCGGCTATCCTGTTTCGGCGCATAGCCGGTGATGAACCGCGGTTGGTCTACGTTTCTGACAACATCCGCCAGATGGGGTATACGGCCGAAGAATTCATGAGTGCAAAAATTCATTTTCGCGATATTGTCCATCCGGACGACATGGATATGGTGCGAGAGGACATCCGGATCTATGCCGAAAAAGATTTGGAAGAATACACCCAGGTCTATCGAGTCATAACCAAAAGCGGCGATGCTCGCTGGGTGGAAGACCAGACATCGGTTGTCAGGGACACCGATGGCAATAAAACCCACAATCAGGGCATTCTGGTGGACATTACCGATCGTAAACTGGCGGAAGAAGAGCTACGCAAAAGCGAAGAAAAATTTCGACGAATCGTCGAAACCGCCGGCGAGGGCTTTCTTTTGATGGATGAGAACCTGCAAATTGTGGATGTCAACGATGCCTATTGCAAACTGCTGGGATACCCCCGGGAAGAGATCATCGGCAAGACCCCCCTGGATCTGGCGACGGAAGAATTCAAGCAATTCATGGAAAGCCACCGGATCAGCATCCTGGCCAGGGAATACCGAAAATTAGAAGGCACCCTGATAGCCAAGGACGGCCGTCAGGTCCCGGTTCTGATTCACGGCAGCACCCTCAGGGACGACAGGGGCAATGTTATCGGCAACATGGCATTTGTTACCGACATGACCGAGCACAAAAAAGCCCTGGCCCTGGCCGGTGAAGTCCAGAAAAGCCTTTTGCCCCAGGACAAGCCGGTGGTTCAGGGACTTGACATCGCCGGCAAAAACGTCTCCTGCGACGAGATCGGCGGCGATTATTTTGATTTTCTCTGGCGGCGCGATACCAAGAAGGGTCCCTTTAGTGTCGTGGTGGGAGATATCTCCGGCCATGGCGTTGAGTCGGCCCTGCTGATGACCACTGCCCGGGCTTTTTTGCGGATGCGCGCCTCTCAACCTGGAACCATTTCAGAAATCATCACGGCCATGAACCGTCATTTAACCCGGGATGTACTGGAAACCGGCCGGTTTATGACCCTGTTTTACCTGACCATCGATCCTGAAAAAGATCGTATCGATTGGGTCCGGGCCGGCCATGATCCCGCCCTAGTTTACGACCCGGGACGAGACGCATTTACAGAACTGAAAGGCGATGGTGTGGCCCTGGGGGTGAAGGAAAACTTTGACTACCATGAGAATAACATCAGCGGTCTGACCAACGGCCAGATTATTGCCATCGGAACAGACGGCATCTGGGAGGCCATTAACAGCAACGGCGAAATGTTCGGTAAGGAGCGGTTTCGTAATATCATTCGAAAAAACGCCGGGTCCGGATCGGGCGATATTGTAGCTGCCGTTTATAACGAACTGAATCAGTTTACCCGGGGACAAAAATCCGAAGACGACATCACCCTGGTCATTATCAAGATTCAGCCATAAAATAGACGGAACAAACGGTTTATGATGAAAGTTATGCCACCCGGGTTTATATAACTCCCGATGATACCGAGTGCCGCAACCGGGAGCGCGTTGAAATTTAAAAGCTGGTCAAAACCGATATTCGTGCTTACTATGAAGCCATGAAAGAATGGGGGCTGACCTGAGGATAGCGCTTCACGGATGAAGGATGGCGCATAATGGGAGGCCGCCGCCATTAAACGCAAGTGAAATCTCATATGGCTTCCAACAACATAGTCGAATTATCTGCTTTTTTCCCCATAGATACCGTTGGCTTATGCCCTCCGGAAACCATCATTGTTCCGGTGGTGGGAATACTGCTGGCACTCGCTTTAGGAAAATTTGCTCTGAAGATATTCAAGCGGCCATCCTGATTTGAGGCGATGACGCATGCCAATAAAACGCGCCGTCAGGCTCTGCGTTGTATTTGCCAGGCGCTCACTATACCCCTCTCTGGTAAATCAAGCCGTACAAAATCGGGTTTTTAGCTTGACATATTGCCGCGTATTTTTCTAATTAATCCTCAACAACGCTTAACGGGATAACCGGAGCTTGCCATCCATATAAGGAAAAGCTCAGACCGCAAAATCCACAACAAGGCCATTGAATGGTTTTCGGACCATCCCTGAGTGGTTTTTTTGGGGCTGATGAGTGATATGGGCTGATTTACCGGTAAGATGAGCTGTTTACGAAAGGAATCTGACGATGCATATGGCCGATGCATTAATCTCACCCGCAGTGGGTGGTACCATGTGGGCAGCATCCGCGGGCCTGATCGGGTATTGTTCTAAAAAGCTCAAAGACGATCTGGATGATCGCAAAATACCTCTGATGGGCGTGGTGGGCGCATTTATTTTTGCAGCCCAGATGATTAATTTTACAATTCCAGGCACCGGTTCCAGCGGCCATCTTGGAGGAGGGATGATCCTGGCCATTGTGCTCGGACCCCCTGCGGCCTTTCTCACCATGGCTTCCGTGCTGTTTATTCAGGCCCTGTTTTTTGCTGACGGCGGTCTGCTGGCGCTGGGGTGCAACATATTTAATCTTGGTTTTTACCCGTGTTTCGTAGCCTATCCGCTCGTCTACAAACCGATTGTCGCCAACCGGCCTAGTGACGGCCGTCTGATGGCGGCAGCCATCCTTGCGGCCATTGTCGCGCTTCAGCTGGGTGCGTTTAGTGTTGTCCTTCAAACCGTTTTATCCGGCGTATCGATGCTACCCCTCGGGACGTTTGTCTTGTTCATGCAGCCCATTCATCTGGCCATCGGTTTCGTCGAAGGACTGGCAACCGCGGCTGTGGTATTTTTTATCTGGAAAGCGCGTCCGGAAATGATTCAATCGGCACCTCGAGATGCCGCTGTCGGTAATCGCTCATTTCGAAAGGTTCTTATCGGACTCCTGGTGGCGACGGTTTTAACCGGCGGTGTATTGAGCTGGTTTGCTTCCAACCGGCCGGACGGATTGGAATGGTCCATCTTTAAAGCGACCGGAACCCAGGAGTTGGAAGGACCTGGCAAAGGGATTCATACCTCCCTGGGAAAAGTTCAGGAAAAAGCGGCGTTACTACCGGATTACAATTTTAAGAGCCCAGCTGCCAACCCACCGGTTGAGACGTCTGACTCATGGCCGGTCGCTGACGGTGGCACGACTGTTGCCGGCCTGGTCGGTGGAGCGATCACGCTAATCCTGGCAGTTTCCATCGGATTTGTGCTCAAACGCCGCAAGCGCTAATCATAAACCAAACAGTCTGTACCTGAATTTTGTATGAAAATTAATGAGAAGTTCAAATAATAATAACTCTTGCAAAATCCAGGTTGAGATTTTTACACCAGGGACATTGGAGATCATCTCACCCACCAGCAAGACCCGCCAACATGGACGCCCTGGTTTTGGATATTGATATGGCTGCCATCGATCGACACTTTTTTGACATCGGCTACATGGACACGCTTTCCTCCCAGCAAACCCCTGTCCATCAGCTGGACCCGCGCGCCAAACTGCTAACCACCCTTGTATTTATCGTTGTGGTTGTGTCCTTTGGTAAATATGAAATTTCAGCCCTGATCCCCTTTTTCATCTATCCGGTTTTTTTATGTGCAATCGGCAATGTGCCGCCGGCCTATCTGTTGAAAAAATTGGTACTGGTTTCGCCTTTTGCCATCCTGCTGGGCATTTTTAATCCATTGCTGGACCGTGATATCATGATCCGACTGGCTGGAATCGAGGTATCCGGGGGGTGGGTATCTTTTTTTCCATCCTGACCCGATTTGTCCTGACGGTCGGCGTCGCCCTGACCCTGATTGCCGTCACCGGTTTCAATGCGGTCTGCATGGCCCTTGAAAAGCTGGGCGCACCTAAAGTTTTTGTGGTTCAGCTCTTATTTTTACACCGCTATATGTTTGTTCTGGTTGATGAAGCGGCTCGAATATTTCGGGCCCGGGCGCTGCGGTCGTTTGGAGGAGAAGGAACCGGATTCAAATCTTACGGCTCCCTTGTGGGACAACTGTTGCTGCGGACGCTGGATCGCGCCCAGCGAATCTATCTGGCAATGAGCTGCCGTGGTTTTGACGGTCAAATCCGAATCATGCGCCCACTGAGATTCGGCCCCCGGGAGATCGGTTTTATCTTCGGGTGGTCCGCCATCTTTATCCTGATGCGATTTTATAATTTTCCTGTCTTGATCGGCAGGGTATTGACGGAGCTTATGCGATGAGTCATCATATTGTCGAAGCAACGGATCTGCACTACACCTACCCTGACGGCACCGAGGGCATCAGGGGGATCTCTTTTCGCATCACCCATGGTGAGTCAGTGGCAATTGTCGGGGCCAATGGTGCCGGCAAATCAACGCTTTTACAGCATTTAAACGGTTATCTTATGCCCACCCGGGGTGAGCTGAGAATCGGCGACTATCCCTTAACCAGAAAAAATGTCAAGGCGGTGCGGCGGACGGTGGGTATGGTATTTCAGGATCCGGATGATCAACTGTTTATGCCCACGGTATTTGACGATGTCGCGTTTGGCCCGCTGAATCTGGGGCTGCCCCCTGATGAGGTCGAAACCTGTGTCATGCAGGCGCTTGAGACGGTCGGAGTTCCGCATTTGAGGAATCGGCCGCCGTATAGGCTGTCCGGGGGTGAGAAAAGAGCGGTCGCAATTGCCTCGGTGCTCTCGATGTCACCCAACATCCTGGTAATGGATGAACCCACATCCGATCTTGATCCGAAGTCCCGGCGTCGGCTGATCAAGTTGCTGAACACCTTTGAGCACACCAAAGTGCTTGCCACCCATGACCTGGATATGGCCGTCGATGTTTGCGAGCGAACCATTGTGATCTACGAAGGCCGGGTCACTGCGGATGGGCCTACGCTGGAATTATTGCAGGATGAGGCACTGCTGGAAAAAAGCGGATTGGAAAAGCCGCTGCAGATGCAAAATTGCCCCATCTGTGGAGAACGGAAAAACAAGCCTGATGAAAACAGCAATATCATTCGTGCGCCACGGCGAGGTCTACAATCCGGATAACATTTTCTATGGCCGTCTTTCCGGTTTTCGCCTGTCGGATAAAGGAAATTATCAGGCTGTCAAGGCGGCAGAGACGCTGAACGGCAGCCGACTGGCGGCTATCTTCAGCAGCCCCCTGTTACGTGCCCGGCAGACGGCCGGGAAACTGGTCAAATCCAATCCGCACCTTAGATTGCGCATTTCCAGCCTGCTTTCGGAAGCGGCCACCCCCTTTGATGGACAACCGGCGCGGGAAGTCGATGTCCGTCATGGAGATGTTTACGCGGGATCAAATGATCAATTCGAGCAGCCGGTTGATATCGTCAATCGCGTTCAAAATTTTATCCAGCGTGCCCGTCGGCAATATGCCGGCAAACAAATCGCGGCGGTAACCCACGGCGATGTCATCGCCTTTGCGATTTTGTGGGCACAACAACAGCCCCTGATCCCCGCCCACAAAAGCAGGCTGGCTCCCTTCGGTATCGCGGACGGCTATCCGGCCCTCGCATCAATAACAACATTTACCTTCCGTACAACTTTGAGTGATGAGACGCCTGCGGTAGTGTATGTGCGACCCTACTAGAGCGTTTGTCAAAATAACGTTCCGATAGCGGTGTTTTGTTGGCTCTTCTCAGGACTGTCGATAATGTCCAAAATGGCCTGATCCAAACGCTCTAATAAGTTTTCTTCATTTTTACAGACATGGTTGTTGAACCAGCGTGCTTTCATCGTCAGCCAGATGCGCTGTATCGGGTTGAGATCGGGTGAATAAGGTTGGCCAATACATCGGTTGCCAGTTGTGCCAATTGGTTGTTTTACGTTTGTGCCATGAGGCATTGTCCATGATCAATATGTTAGTTGTTCTTTGAAACCAGATGCTTTTATCGGCTTCGTCTAAAAACGCCTGATAGGTGGCCGAGTCAGAATGCGATGCCTCAATGGCAAAAAACTCTCCTGTTCGCGGGCAGACCATGCCGATGACATTCATGCGCAGATGGCCACCATTTATTGTTATCCGGGTTTTTCGGCCCTTTTTGTCCCAGCGTTTTCGGGGACGCGGATCGCCCTCAAAGCCCGACTCGTCGGCAAACCAGATATCCATATCGGAGCGGTTGAACAGCTGCTCAAGTTTTTGCAAAAACGCTTGGCGCAACTGCTCATCTTGTTTGTCGGGCCATCGATTAAAATATGGCACATCTTTCCGTAAAAGTCTAGATTTTTTTTCAATAAAAAAACAACATATGATGGAATGGGTATTCATCTCGCCGCCGGCAGATGCGCACCAGACATTGATGCCTCTCGTCGACACAACAAGGAGGTAACAGTCTTGATCCGCAAGCGCTTTTTCAACGCGCCGCACTGTAAGGTGAAAATTCGCGGTAATGATCACCGGAGCATTTCTATCTGGTTTACCTATTATCCGCAATCCCGGTTCAACGGGATTGGGAAACCATCGTCCACAATAATCAAAAAGAATTTTAGCTGCTCATTTATCATCACCGGGCTTCATCGCTTGTGCATCCGCCGTGGCTGAAGGCGTTTTTAATTTTTTTGCGACAATTGTGACAAAACTTCCTAGAAAGGATTTGCGTTCATTGGCAATTTCAAAGCCGGCTTTCCGTATTTCGGTATTGATGTCGCCTACTGCCTTGGTGCCGGTTTGGGAGATAATATAGGTGATAAGCGCCAGCGGCAATCTCAGGGCGGTATAGATCGCTCTTTTTAGCGGCTGTTTCGGCTTTACCTCACCGGCATTATCAAGATTCCATCCGATTTCAGAATCCTGTAAAACTCCCTCCAAGCCCAACGCCGTTCCTCGCCATACAGCTCGCTTATTACCAGAGTAGAGGTAATGCAATCGAAGCTGTTTTCAGCAAATAGCGTATCTACTTCAACAACACCCGCATGATGGAAAGCGACTTTATCCTCCAGTCTGTTTTTTTTGGTCCGTTCCCGCGCAATAGCAAGCATGCCCTCCGAAATGTCCAAGCCAGTCACACACGCATCGGCTTTTGCAGCTTTGACAGCCAAATCTCCCGTTCCGCAGCCGAAATCGAGAACAAACATGCCTGGCCGAATAAAATTCACGACAATATCGTCTATCACCCTGCCTGCATGACCGGCGGTAAGCAGATTTATGCCCCAATCGTAGCGATAAGGTCGACTTTCAAGAATTTTCATGAATATGTATGAAAACACTGCAAGCCTCCTTTAAATTTGGATTCTTAGATATTTTTCTTTAAACAAACCGTAGGAGATAAGCTTTAGGGCAGCGGCCTGGAGCGAAGCCGTATTGTGGTTCCGCTCCACGAAGATCCCATGAAGCACGACGCCATCGAATAAAGCCAGGAGCAGTTCGGCAGTGATCTCCGGATCGAATTCTTGGCGGACTTGGCCTTCAATCTGGCCCTCTTCGATCAGGAGCTTTAATATGGCCTGAAATTCCTTATAGAAGCGATCCAGGGATAGCGGCCCCTTCTCCTCCCTCTTCGCTACGCCGAGATATTCAACGTAAATAGAGCAATGATCTTCCCACTCGGCGACATGATCGAGGGCGAATTCCACCAAGGCGGCAAGCCGCTTTCCAGGGATCGTCGCCTTGGCCATGACTAGGACGGCACCCTCTTTAAACGCGTTGAAATAGTCGTCGAACGTAAACCGGAGGATGTCTGCCTTATCCTTGAAGTATTCATAAAGCGTACCCTTCCCGAACTGCCGCCTTTGCGATGTCCGCCATCGTGGTGCGGTGATAGCCGTACTTTCGGAAGACAACAAGGGCGGCACGTCCGATCTCTTGAGATTTCATCTGCTTGTCAACAATCTTAGGCATGGATACGCCTCCCGTTTTATTTTGACCGACGCGTCGGTCAAAATAAAAATATGCCCAATCCTCCTGGCGTCAATGAAAAAAACAGCTTTCCTGACAAACAATACCTTTTTCGCTTGGCTCCAACTCCGGACCAGTACAATTCGTTTTCAACACTTTTTTCGGTGATTGGTGAGGTGATATTGGAACACATTCTCCACGTCGTAGAACCAATGAACAAAGCGACATCCTGAAGATTTCAAACTGGATTTTGAATCTTAGCCGATAATAAAAAAACCGCCATCAAATATTTTAGTCTGATGCCGGTCTCAAAATGTTACCTTTTATGTTTGGTTTCTTCCGGTAATGTAACAAAATTCGGCTTTTAAGAAGTTTGCCTGTAGCCGTAATCCACAATTCAGCCAAAGTGCATGTTGCGTATGCCTAATATACAATTTTAGACTACCTATATAATGTATCAACGAGCCGTGCTTTATCGCAGATATCAAATTAAAAATTCAGTATATACCCAATTGACAAAAGATTTGAAGCCCTTCATTTCAAGCCTGCTTTGCGAAGGGCGTTAATAAAACGTTCCTGTTTAGCTTGGTTTTTATAATTTAGAATAGTTTCTAATTGCTTTAAAGAAAAATTTGGGTCTAAATTTAAGACCTCTAATGCAGCTGATTTTGCTTCCTTTTCATGGCCTAAGATACTGTAAGTTATAGCAAGACCTCTATAAGCCCCGATAAAATCAGGTTGGTATTCCAGACATTTTTTATAGGTGTCTATTGCTTTCTCATACTGTTCTGAGTCTAAATATGCCCAGGCTAAGTGAAAATAATATACTGCTGGAGGAAAAGGATTAAGACGAATTGCCTTTTTACTAGACTCTATGGCTCTGATGGGTTGGTCAGAAACGATTAGAATCCATCCTAACACATCATAAGCATCCGAATTATTTGGATTAAGCATAATTGCCCTTTTTACTGCTGATATTGCTTTTTCATGCTCTTTTCATCGCAAAGAGATAGCCCGATAATACGTGTGCATCCGAATAATTCTCATCTAAAGAGAGGGCTTTTCGCGCTGCTTCCGTAGCTCGTCCAAAACAAATTAGATCAGATTCGCATGTTCCAATCTGAATGCCCAGCAGTAAATTAGTACCCAACAAGGTGTAAACTCCCGGATGTTCTGGCAACAATCCAAGTAATTCCTCAATACTTTTTTGTGCCAGAATGTTAAACTCTTTATTATGCTGGCGGAAATATTCCACAGCTTTTATCGCTTTAATAAAGGTATGCAAATCAGTAATGCCTTCATATCTCGTTTTAATTTGTTCCCCATCAATTAGACGAATCCCTATAGCCTTCGCGATTTCGAGTGTGATCTCATCTTGTAATTTGAAGAAATCTTTCAAATCTCTATCGTAGCGCTCAGACCAGACATGGTGCCCGGATTTCGTATCTATGAGTTGAACTGTAATACGAATCTGTTCATCAGATTTTTGAATGCTGCCTTCTATCACATATTGTGCGTCTAACTCATAGCCTATTTGTTGAACCTTAACCGATTTGCCCTTATAAAAAAATGTCGAGTTGCGAGCAATTACCAATAGCTGTGGAAAGTGAGAAAGTGCTGAAATAATATTTTCAGTTATACCATCGCAGAAATATTCTTGATCAGTTTCTTTGCTCATATTGGCAAATGGGAGTACTGCGATAGAAGGGCCTTTAGGTAAATCAAATGTCACTTTATCTTCTGGATCAATTTCGGCGGGAGAGGGAAGATAGTAATATTTCCAGAACAATCCAAAAAATATAATCAATAGAATTACTATTATGGAGGCCGTTCCCCAAACCCATTTTTTTCTTAGGTTTTTTTTTGTCTCTATTACCCTATGAGCTGGAGCACCCGGAAAGGGTAAAACACGATAGACTCTGATAGGCTTGTCGATATTTTTGACTTCTTTTTCACCTAAAAATTCAAATTCCAGCCCCAATTTGCTTTCGACACTATCATACACAGTTCCTGATATACAGATGCCCCCTGCTTCAGCCAAACCTTCCATCCTGGCGGCAATATTTACACCATCTCCGTAAATACGACCCTCTTCCTCAACAACATCGCCAAGATTAACGCCGATACGAAACTCCATTTTTCGTGCCTCAGACAGCTCGGTATTTCTTTCGGCAAGTTCTTTTTGAATCTCGATTGAACAGGTTACAGCATCAACTACGCTGGTAAATTCTGATAGAAGATTGTCCCCGGTGGTATCCACTAAATGGCCACGGAATTTTTGAATGAGATTTGACATGACAGAGCGGTAATTTGTTAGCGTGCGGATGGTTAAATCCTCATCATCGCGCATCAGGCGGCTATATCCTTTGACATCGGCGCTAAGGATTGCGGTGAGTTTACGTCTAAAACCTTTATCTGCCATAAAGGCACCCCCGTTTAAGGTTTCAAACAGAAGAACTGAGTATTCGGACAATTCGAATGAGCGAAGAAAATTGATGAGTACCGGAATCGATTGCGAGATTGTATAACCGTTTTAGATCTGGTGGAATAGGAGCCTCTGAAATAGTTTATATGGATTTATACCCAAATCGATGGGATTTAGTCAATCATTATCGAGGGTTCTGACCGGTGGTGATATCATGTGAGAAAAACCAACTATCAGCCAATAGTGATACATTGAGAATAACCACGGTTCGGGTAAAGTTGTGATATCTAAAGAATCGGAACGAAATTTGGCGCAATCTGGGAGCCGGGTTCCGCCAAGACCAAACTCGTGTAAAATACATGTTTCAAATGGATATCACAAGCGGTTTTATAAGATGGTCTGTTAAAGGCCAATACAGATGTCCCGACCCCAAAAATCCATCCTTAAATTAACCTGCCGGTCGGCCCAAATAATTTTCCGAAAATTATATTTAGGATTATCTTGACTTGGCAGCCGGTTTTTATGATATCTGTAATTGTGCCGCGGTGGTGATACCATCTACATATCCCAAGTTCGTTGAAAATTGTGATATTTTTATATATCACAGGTTTTAATAGGTTGATTTATTAAAAACATTATTATAAATTATTGCCGGGTAATAATCTGTTTTTAGAAAAAATCGCAAATTCCAGCATAAAACCGTTCAGCAATTCTTTGCTTGTTTTTTAACCAAACCATTATTGACAAGAACGCTTTGAGGCTCTAAACTCTCTCTAATTGCGGATCTAGTCGGTCGGTATTTTTTTTAATAAATCCATTGCTGCTTGGAGAAAATCATGAAAAAGCGTTTTCAGAAGTTGCCAAATTAATTCCTCCAAACGTTTCTTTAATTTTTGGAGGATTTTTTTCCTCATGTCGAGCCAAATCCCGAGAGATCGGGAGACGGAAAACCACGGGTCTTAACTGATCATATTCAAGCTGGTTTATCGGATTCTAAGACGAAATAAGATAGCCGGGCTGCCGAGGGTGACATCGTCAAGGTCACTAACTTGTAAAGTCCGGCTTTTTGTTTTTAAAAGAATGAATTAATCCGAAAAAATGAGAGGAGAAAAAATGAGAACTCTAAAATCTATTATTTTCTTTTTCTTTTTTTTTATTATGTTGCCGGGCATTTCCATCGGAGCGATAAGCCTTTTTGAACGCAACTATCTAATAGACTTATATAATAGTACAAATGGCCCCAGGTGGCTGAATAATAGTGGTTGGCTTGGAGGTTTTGGCACTGAATGTACCTGGCATGGTGTAACATGTGACAGATTACAAAGCACAGTTCTGGAACTAGTCCTACGAGAGAACAACCTGAGTGGCACGATTCCCGCGCCAACTGCGCAAGCCTATCTTCCCAATATTGAACGCATAGATTTTTTACGGAATCAACTTACTGGAAACATTCCAGCTGCAATTGGGGGACTTTCAAATCTCACGTATTTAAGTCTTTATGAAAACCAATTTGCAGGCAACATTCCGTCTGAATTAGGTAATCTTTCGAATTTGACCGTCCTTAATCTTGGCCTAAACCAACTATCGGGAAGTATACCTTCAGCCTTTGGAAAGCTTTTAAAACTTGAAGACCTTGACCTTCGAAATAACCGGCTATCGGGAAACCTTCCAACTACATTGGGAGACCTTGAGAATCTTAAACGCCTCTATATACCCAGCAATAATCTTACAGGGTCAATTCCTTCTAGCTTAGCAAAGCTGAACAAATTACGTGTGATTGCTCTGGGTGGGAATCGCTTTTCGGGGAACATTCCTTCCTGGTTGGGAGATTTAAATAACCTGACCCATTTTTATCTTAGTACCAACTCTTTCACAGGAACAGTTCCGCCTGAGCTTGGCAGGTTAAATAATCTTGTTTATATGGAGTTATATTACAACAGACTTACAGGTGTTATCCCATCTGAACTAGGCAATCTAAGCAATCTACAGTATCTCAGATTGTATAATAATGGTTTACAAGGGCACATTCCTGCAAAACTTGGCGATCTATCTAATTTGAAACATCTACGGCTCGAAAATAACGAACTCAGAGGGAGAATCCCAACAGAATTAATGAATCTGACAAATTTAACAGTGCTAAATATTTGTCAAAATCATCTCTTTACAACAGACCCAGATTTGCGAGATTTTCTCGACAGCGTGCACTCCGGTGGGGACTGGGAAAGCTGCCAAACGCCTCCTTTTTCAAGTGCAATTCCCTCGGTACTTTTGCCACTGTTTGAAGACTAATATTTGGAAATCTGCTTACTGGTAATAAAAGTGTGTTTTCAAGAGTGCGGATTATCTCAATTAAACGCAGATGAACCGAAATTGCAGATATCATGTAGTGGTATCTGCAATAAATTTCTTCATCAAAAAGTACAGATACTGTAAACTTATCACAGTTTTTTTCATCCCTCAATGAACCTGTGATATCATATCGTCCATCCGAATTTTCACTTGCTTATAATTTTGCTTGACAGGCAGTAAAATACGAATTTTTAAGAAGCATATAACCAACTAATATTAATCGAAAAATTATCATTTATTACGTATAGCGTACCTAAATCGCTAATTTCAAATTATTGTGGATTTGTAAGTCGTATTTCCAGTGGAGGTCCGCTTGATGGCCTGAGCATTGAATCACGGGGGTTGGTATGAAAACTATAGCCCCAATTACCCGGTACGCCATTACGCCATGATTCCAAAAAACCTCAGCGGGGCAACTCCACCCGGTGAAAGCCTTCTGCCAGCTCAAATGCTTCCCCCTGGGCCATATCCCGGCATCGGTCTCTGAGCCAGTCGACCGGGTCGAAAGTCTTGAATTCTCGCATCTGGCTTTCGTGACAGCGCAGCGCGGCGATTTTACGGTCAAAGGTATCCGTTATATCGGTGCGGTAGTTGATATCGTCAGCCCCCCAGAATAAAATTTTTTCCACTTTATGGGGCTCCAGGCCCTGCTCGAGCATGTCGGGATAGGCCAGATGATCCCGGGCATAGGGAAAGACGGCGTCCATGGCCACCTGGCCGATAATGCGATGATCCCGGTGCCAGAGATAGCGGCGATATGGATCCGATGTTACCAGTACGCCGGGCTGATAGGTTCGAATCAACCGCACTATCTGCTTTCGCAGCTCCGGCGTATCCTCCAATCCTTGATCGGGGTAACCCAGGAAGACAACCTCTTTTACGCCCAGAACCTCGGCGGCCGCTTGTTGTTCCTTTTTGCGAATCTTTGACAGTTTCTCAGGAGCCAGGGATCGGTCGCTGGTTCCTTTATCACCGCTGGTGCAGATTACATAAATAACTGCTTTGCCTTCACCTGTCCATTTTGCCACCGTTCCGGCCGCACCGAATTCGGCATCATCCGGATGAGCTGACAATACCAGTACATCCGCCTTTTGAGTCACAGTGAACCTCCTTGATATTTAAGCCCATTTCTAAAACAGTTTCCGGTGTTGTGTCCCGCAAGAAATTTACAAAACACGGATTTTATTTAGGTGTCAGGTATCGGGTTTTCCGCCGCAGGCGGATCAGATAACAGATGACAGCTGTCAGATGATTCGTCTTCACTCTTCGAACTGTGTACCGGCAATTACCGCCTTCATCGTCGTACTTGTCCTCAGCCTGACGCCTGGGCAGGTATTGCGTAATCGTTATTCAGAGCCTTCTGATCTATGGCCGCCCTGTACTCATTGACGATCGCTTGGGCCACGCCGGACCAGCTGTATTCGAGAGCGGACTCACGGATTTCGTCTGTCGAAGGAAGTGAGCGATCGGCGAGCAGGGACTGAATTTCTTCAGCCAGTGATTGCGGTGAGATCCGGGGGATCACCCGAACGGCCCGGGCTTCGCGCAACTGGTCTACCATCGCTCCGACCGGTGTTGAGACCACCGGACGGCCGCACGCCAGGGCCTCCAACCCGACCAATCCGAAACTTTCATAGCGCGAGGGAATGACCAGTACATCGGCCGAATGGTAATAGGGCGGCAATTTTTTTTGTTCGATGGGTCCTATAAACAGGCACTTTTCAGAAATGCCCAGCTTACGGGCTTTTTGTTTCAGGGTTTGATGCTCGTGATGGTACTCACCATCGCCACCGACAATTACCAGCCGCAGCCGATCTGAGCTTTTTAGACAGGCAATGGCCTCCAGAAGGATATCCAGTCCTTTTAACGGTTCAAATCGACCGACATACAGAAGGATAATATCCTTCGCATCAAACCCCAGCCGCCTGCGGGCAAGCCGTTTTTTTTCAGGTCGGAAAAGCTCAAGATTGACACCGCACGGCACAACACCGATCTTTTCCTCGCGTCGCACCGTAGAAACGGACGAGGCTGTTCCGTTCACGTTCAGTGGGCACCACTATGCGATGGCAGGTTTGAACAAGTTCTTTTTCATTGGCAATCCGCAGCTGCGGTTCCCGGTTCCCGATCCCCACTCTATTTTTCGATTCACCCAGCGTGTGAAAGGTAACCACATGGGGCCGATTCCAATCATTCTGAGCCCAGGTCCCCAACCGACCGGATAACCAGTAATGACTGTGTATGACATCATAGGCCAGCTTTTCATTTATACGGAATTCTTCCAGCGACCGGAAAAATTTGGGTAGATAAGGATACAGCGTCCGCTTCGATAGGTTGATGTTATCGGCGATGTTCAGATGAATCAGGCGCACGTTCTCGCCATGCTCAATGACGGGCCGATGGTCACCATTGTCCCGACGGGTATAAATATCGACCTGATGACCCTGTGCGCCGAGCTCGCGGGCCAGCTCACTGATATAGACACTCATCCCGCCGGTATCCGTGGTACCCAGCGCTCCGATTGGATTGGAATGGATGCTGAGCATCGCAATCTGTAAATTTTCTGCTATCACTGCCGCTCCTTTGCCGTGGTCAGCTGAGTCGCCAACAGGCCCGCATTTATTTCAGGTTAACTCCAGCATGCATTGATACAATGAAATCGGTTGGCCGCCTAAACGCCGCTTATAAGCCTCAGAGCCCTTCAAAAAATCATAGGTTTTGATACCGGTCTGAAAGCTATCCTTGATGCTGAGAACCTTGCTCAGCAGTCCGGCGCTTAACGTGCTGTAGCGTGAATCATAACCGTTGTTGTAAAGATAGCGGGTGGATAAGTAGTCAAAACACATGACCGCCGCGATCGGTTTTTCGTCAAGCTCGAGGAAATAGAGCTTCAACAGGCCATGGGCGGCTAAATGCATTGCCAGGTCCCTGAAAAAGGCGCCCATCTTATCTGACATGAAGGTCGGCCTTGTCCGGTCGATTCAATTTGAATAATTTTAGAAATGTTTCCATCTCTCCGGCGGCAAGGATCCGATCATCAACCAGCCGAAAATTGACCTTGCCGGCCTTCTTCAACCGTCGGAGCTTGCGTCTGATTTCATGCCGCTCCTTGCCGCTAAGGCTGTCCAGATATGCATTCCAGGTTTCAGGGAGTTCCAGTTCATACGATGTTGCCGCCGGTTCGCAATGAACCCGGCAGTCCAATTTTTCGGCCTCTGGCAACAGTTCGGTATAGGCTGAAGAATCCGGACGTATCAGTCCCAATTCCAGGCGCGCAATGCCATCCTGCCTCAATTGATGAAAGAGGGCGCTGTAAAATTCGGCTGCCAGGCCCGGCGCAACAATGAAATCAAGATTGTCGCACACATTTTGATCACCCATTAAGCGTGCGGATCGGCTATTCCGCAAAAGGGGTGCAATGCCAACGGTGCGGTGCTCATGACGAACGGATATCAGATAAAGGTCCTCATCCTGGCCGAAGTTATTCCACCAGGCCTTCAACCACAAGGGTAAAACGAACAGACAGTTCCAGGCAACCCCGGCGGTATCCGGCTGCCAGTGCGCCAGCACACTGTCCAGAGTCTCAAACTCCACCGTGGTTGCATCTGTTATGCTGAATACGGAAGTCTTATTCATTCAGGCCTTTTTTAAATTTTGTCAGCTTTGAACCAGGTTATAAGTTTACCGTATTTCCGGTGCGTGCGGCCTCTGACAGCGCATCCAGCACCAGGCTGTTGGCGATACTGTCTTCTGGCGGGCAGAGCAGTTGCGCCCGGCCGGACGCTGCATCTGCAAAGTGCTCTACCATCAATTGATATTCGTCTGCACCCGTTATCAGATGTTCCCGACCCGTTTCCTCATCCACTTTGCGCTGGATATAGAGCGCGTCTTTTTCCCAGGGAATGAACGCATCATGGGGAAGTTCCAGCGCGCCGTTGCTCCCGACAACACTGTAAGTCTGCTGGAGGGCCGCAACAAAACTGGCTTCGATAACCGCCAGCCGGCCTTCGGCAAACCTCAGGGTCCCGGCGACATGGGCATCGACACCATCGGGGTGGTAGATGGCCTGGGCCTGGGCTTTGATCGGTTCGGCGCCCATCAACCAGCGCGCGACACTAACCCCGTAGCAGCCGACATCCAGAAGCGCACCGCCCCCCATGTCCTTTTTTAGTCGTGCATTGCCACCACTTTGGAAAATGTTTTCATCCATGCGATAACAAAAGGCCGCTCTTATCAGGCAGGGTTTGCCGATAGCGCCGCTGTCAACAATTTCCTTGATACGCCGGCTGCGGGGATGAAAACGATACATGAAGGCTTCCATCAGCAACCGATCGGTTTCAACAGCCCTGGCCGCCATTTCGCGCGCCTCTTCGGCCCTGCAGGCCAGGGGCTTTTCGCACAGAACGTGTTTGCCGGCCGACAGCGCTTTGATCGTCCAGGGGTGATGCATATGGTTTGGCAGCGGTATGTAAACGGCATCGATTTGCGGATCCGTCAGCAGCGCCTCATAATTATCATAGACATGCGGAATTTTATTTCCAGCAACAACCTCCCGGGCATTGGCCGGCGATCGCGTCGCCAGGGCGTGAATCCGCCCGTTACGGGATTTTTGAATGGCCGGAATAACGCACTTGCGCGCAATCGTGGCGTTGCCCAGGACGCCCCAGTTAATTCGATTCGCCATTGATCACCTCTGTTGAACCGCCGTTAGCCATCGAGCGGGCGGCCGCCTCCAGTATGGCAACAACTTTAACCGAGTCCTCTATCGGAGCGCCAATCGGTTCGCCCAGCAAAAGATGATCGGCCAGATTGGCGTGAAACCGGTAATGCTCGCGTTCGGGAATGGCCGGTTTGATATTTATTATCTGTCCGGTCTGATGGCGGTGGAACACGGTTAAATCCGGATTCATTTCGGTGGCCGGAATGTTATGCTGCTCAAAATATAGCAGCGGGTCAATCTGGTACGATGTTACATCCCGCCAATGGCCAACAATCGCGCCTGCGGTGCCCAGCAAGTACCATTTGGGTTTACGGGCGGCGGCGATATCGGAGTGGATAAATTCGGCTTCTTTACCACCGGCAAAGCGAATCTGGATGCGCTCCTGATCCGCATTGGTTACATCGTGCCATACGCGCTTGTGCCGGGTGCCCATTACCGCTTCCACCGCTTCCGGCATTATACTCACGATCCAGTCCAGGTAGTGGGCACCCCAATCGTAGGCGGTACCCCCGGAAACGGCGGCGTGCGAATGCCAGTATCCGCAGGGATGGTGAAAACAGCCCACAAAGGTTTCCATATAAAAGCAGTCACCTATCAATCCTTCGGTCAAAGATTGCTTGATGGCCAGATAGTCCGGATCCCAGCGTCGATTTTGATGACAGCTCAGATGAACGCCATGTTTGGCGGCTGTCTCCATCAGGGTGTCTGTTTCTTTACGGTTTAAGGCCAGGGGTTTTTCGCTCACCACGTGTTTACCGGCCGACATCATCTGCAAACACAAACGGGCATGGGTATTTGGAGGGGTCGCCACAATGACAAGATCGACATCCGGGTCCTCTGCCAGCTCGCCAGCAGTTTCATATGTTTTGGATTCCGGAAAATCTTCGCTCGCCTGGTTGATTCGATCCGGATTTAGATCGCAAATAGCACGCAAGCTTAACCCGGTGGTCTTCTCAGCACCAAGACCATGTAACTGGCCCACGGACGGTGCATACCCCAATATGCCTGTCCCGATCGATGAATCACCCATCGGTTTTCCTGCGAGTTGACGCAAAACGCGGTAGAGTATCGGCTGCAATTTCGCATCGGAATAAGCCTGGAGGCTGGTGCAGGCCACCCGACCTTCGCCGGCGCGGCGGTATGTCAGGACAGCTCTGTGGGTGTAGTGCCAGTCGGCGTAAAGAATTGTCTCCGTACCGTCGTCCGTCTTCTTTAAACCCTGATAGCGGCCATCAAGGTAAATCGCATCCGGTAAACGCGCTGCCATCGGGTGTTCGGCATCCTCAAATAACACCCGCAATTCAGCGGCCGGCCCGGCCGGCTCCGGCTGTACGCCGAAAATATCCGGTAATCTATAATCGGCCAGGTCAACCAGCATCAACCAGCCGCCGCCGTGGCGGACAAATCCGGTCAGGTTGGCCAGCGTGGATTCCGGATACTGCCGGTTAAAGCTTACAATAACCTCATAGGGCGTCAACTCATCCGGCAGATGTGGTGCTGCCTTCAGGCGAACATGGTAGATGGATTCTAAGTACGATAGCAAAGACGCCAACTTTCGCTCGTTGGTTTCGGTGTGAAAAAAGATAGATAACGGCGGTCTCTGAATCATGGTCGTTTCCTTAGGCTTATCACAAGATGTTGGCCTGCGCCCTGGCTTCTAATGCTGTCCGGCTGAAAGGCGAACGGTCACCCCGAAGCAAGTGCTGCGCGAGACGCACCGGCAGGCTCCTGACTCAACTGTTCCGTCGCCAGGTTGAGCCACCTTTGTCGTCTTCCACAATAATATTGACCCGCTGCAAAACGTCCCGGATCGCGTCGGCGGCTTCCCAGTGCCGGGTCATCCGGAAGTTCTTGCGCAGTTCAAGCAAGCCGTCGACCAGCGCTGAAAGGTTTTCGGCCTCATTTCGGGGTGATGCGTCGAGTTTAATACCGTAAAGAGCGATCAGGTCGCGAAAGGTATCCCGGGCCTGGGCGATGAATTCTTCATTTTCAAATTCTACCTGAGCCTGCCAAACCGTGCGATCAAGCTCCAGGAGGGCGTTGGTCGCTTTTCTTGATTCCTGTTGCTTTAAACCCTCCTGAAAGTCGGCTTCCAAAGCGTGGATTTTGTCCCAGAAGGAATGATTCGTATGGTCTGTGACAGCTGGTGCTGACCCGGGTTGCGTCGATTCGACCTGCCAATCCAGATTCGCTTTGCCTCCGAGGAAGACATCGCAGGGGAAGCGATCACCGCTATTAAAAGTGGTGTCGCCCTGCGGACCCCGCAGCGTAATCTGCCCCAGGCCCTTGACCTGTATCAGGCTGGTTTCAAAATCAATGATGCAGGCCGTGTGTTCGTCGATTCCGAGGATGGAGGTATCCGGCGGCAGCAACCTTTCAAGCTTCCGGAAACGGGGTTCGCCCATGAAACAAAAGCGGGTATCATGGGTGCCGCCTTCAGCATTGTTCCAGTGGGGGACGACAACCAGATTGAGACCAAACCGCGCCAGCAGATCCATACCGCTTTCCCAATACAACTCATGGCCGACTTTGTAGATTTCATAAACCGGCAGGGTGAAGCTGCCAACCGTTAATGCGGCTGCGCTGGCGGCAACCAGCGTGCCGCCGTTGGTAACGCATTGGGTCAGGATTTCGGGTATCGGAGATTTTTGCCACTGTCGTACGGCATAGGTGGGGCTGCCGGGCCCAATGAGAATATAGTCAGACTCCCGTAAGGTGTGAAAGGCCTTCTCGGCATCAAAATCCGCCGTTTGCTCATGGGATTTAAAGGAGGCGATGACCAACGGGTGCTGAATGTGATGGCGAAAATATTCAGCCGCCTTTTGAGATATCTGGTCAACATTCAGCTGAAAACCGGCCGGTGTATCGATGAAGGCCGCCTGCGGGGATCCTGGTAATTGAGCCAGGAGGGATTTATGAACTTCCACCATGGTGGCGGTCAATTCACCGGATCCCATTAGAACAATTTTGCCTTTTATCGATGGCATATCCCCCCCGGACCTCATTGAATGCTTGGATCCATCCGTTTTTGAAATTACTTCGCTATAACATAATGCAAAAATTAATAATGGCAAACACTGATTGGACAGCTGGTTATTCTTCAATAGCTATCGTAAATTCCTGCTGAGAGCTGATTTGACGGAAGGTATCATTTTGATACAGTGAAACCTTACCCTTACCCAATACGCGCCAGCGATCCGGGCCGGAATCATTAATGGCACCGGTTTGCTCATCAATTCCAACCAAAACAATACGCGCGTGCATTTTTTTGATCCATGGCGCCCATTCTTTTCCGAAGGTATCATGGTGGGGCAGGACAGACACACCGCTGACCAGTTTCAGGCCTCGCTGCACCTGGGAGGTGGCGGGGTCAAAATAGTATTCGCAAAGCACCATCGCTCCGGCACTGCTGCCGGCAATAACCGCGCCTTTCGAATGAGCTTTCAGAATTGCCTGCCAGCTCCGGCTGCGCCTTAAGGTCTGGCCTAAGTAATGGGGAAACCCACCGAGGAGATAAATAAGCCTGGCGCGGGCCAGCTCTGCGGCGATTAGGGGGTCATCAGCTGATCGGCTATCAATTAAGGCCAGGGAGGATACATCCGTGGCCCCCAGGTGCTGAAACCAGTCAACGCCGTTTTGTCCGGCCCGCTGGTGATTGTGGTCCGGCGCGGCGGCCGCAGGTATGATCCTGATCGGCATGTCGAACCCGCCCGCCAGCTTAACGGCCTGACGATCGGCATCGGCCATCCGGCCGCCAAATTCAGCGCCGCCCTCCAGTAATATAAAGCCCAAACCTGCCTCCTTTTATCCTAATCCTAAATGCTGGCCGATGCCATCCAGATGTGCCGTATCGCCCCATGTTTCGATTACCCAGCGCTCAGTATCGTAAAATATGCCGTGGGTGATAATCGCCAGGCTGGCATTGGCTGCGATAAAACAACGGGGCTGATTCAGCGGCAGGCGCGCAACGTAACGGAAAAGGCTGTCAAGAACCCCTCCATGAACGACCAGGGCAATTTTGCCGGTGGGATTGTCGGACTGTAGTTCTTCAATAGCGGCAACATTGCGCAGATAATGCTGCCGGTGGCTTTCTCCCTCAGGAATTATATAGTCCGGGTCATCGGCTTTTAATTTTTCCAGAATTTCTGAATGCCTGGCTTTAATTTCGTTAATGGTAAGTTCTTCGAGAACGCCGTAATTTCTTTCTCTCAGACGGCTGTCAGTTATCACAGAATGCCCCGTGTGTTGGGCGATGATTGACGCTGTTTCTTGTGTGCGACCCAGATCACTGCTGATTAGGGCGGCAAAATTTATTTTTGCAAGTCTACGTCCCAGAGATGAGACTTGGTTGCGCCCGGTTTCTGTCAGGGGACTGTCGCTGTGTCCCTGAAAACGAGATTCGGCATTAAAGATTGTTTCTCCATGGCGTATGGCAAGTAGTGTTAACATCGGCTGTACTTTCATTCCCTGTTGACCTCCGTGGTCGTATCTGGTTTTGAAATTATGAATTTCATTTGCATTCGATTGAATGATGGTGATTGTCCAAAAAACATTGCGTTATACAAAAGCTCTTTATGACAACCACTTATTCTGCAATTCTGTATTGCGGTATAACTTACTCGACAGGAATTCTATTTATCAGTTCGTTGGTTTTCCCATCTTTTTTTACCAGATCGAAAGCGTCAAAGACTTCCCCGGTCACTGTAATTGATTGGTAGCTGAGAACTGTCCTGGATATGGAGATTACCTGAAAGAGCTGTATATTCTCGCCCGCCCGATCCATCCATTCAGCGCGGGCAAGATCATACATCTTGGGTCCGCTGACGGAGGTAATATAGACGGGTCCATCTACCTTTCCCGGACCCCGTCCCCTGGCGTAGACGTGATCGTGTCCCTGCAGGGCCAGATCCACTTGAAATTTATCAAATAGCGGTTCCCAGTGTTCTCTCAGCTTTTTATTATCACGCCCCCGGATCGAAGAATACACCGGGTGATGAAAAATAACTATTGTCCAGTGATTTGGATTGTGCTTCAGCACATTTTCAAGCCACCGGGCTTGTTGTTGTATTTTTTTATTCGAGTCGAGCACCACGAATCGAGTGCCCTGATAGTCAAGGTAATAAGAAGTTTCTTCCAGTCCTGAAATCCAGTTTTGCGGCAGGGTGAATTGTGGTCGCCAGAATTTGGAAAGTGTAGGATTTTTATCTTTCCATTTTTATTGTATTCATGATTGCCGATTGCAGGAATGCTGGAGTATCGTGGCAAATACCCAACCTCCGGCATTGAACCATTCGCTCCACTCACGGTTAGAATTATGGTGATCCACCATGTCGCCGGCGTGAAGCATGAACCGAACCTCGGGAGACTTCAGCATGGCTGCGCGCAGGGATCGAGACCAGAGAGAGAAAGCCTTTTTTTGGACATCACCGAAGTAGAGAAAGGAAAACGGTTCGGCGTGACGGCTGGCGGTCCGAAACTGAAACCATTCACTCCAGATTTCCCCGTTGCCCACCCGGTAGGCATACAGGGTATTCGGCTTCAGATCTGTGAAGTTGACTGAATGGTAGTAAGAAAAATTGCCGTCGCTTTCCAAAGGGATGGTTGCAGCCGGAATTTGCTTCGAATTTTTTCCGAAATCCGGCGAAGCTTTTGCCCTCGCAATTTCGGCCAGTGATTTTTTGAAAATTTCAGTGCTGCGCCACGTAACTGCTTGAGAGGTTGCCGGGTTACCCGTCCAGGTGAGAATGATGCGATCAAACGGTTTCAGCTGATAATACAATTGGGATTGATTGTTACTCGCTATAGCTGCTCCTGTAAAGCCGCCGGCGCTGCCTTCCACGTCGCTGAAGCCAGGACTGATGATTGTCCAGACCAACAATAGAAAGCCTATTTGGGCTTTCCCAATTGATTTTTGGTGTTTTTGCATATTTTCTCTATATTATTTATTATTTTCGGATATTTTCTTCGCCGCTTCTATTTATCATACAATCCAATAGAAAATCTACAAAGGCAGGATCACGGTGATCCTGCCTTTGTGGTGGATTGGGAAAATATCTTTTAAAAGAATATTTTATCCCCGGGCCGCCGCATTGGAAAACTGGTCCCTGAAGGTATCAAAGCTGCCGAAGGATGAATTTACTATAAGCATAAAACTGCAACACTCAATGGGAAGAATTCTTTAAAGATAGTCTCAAATCAGAGATAGGGCGCATACTGCAGAGAGGGCGCCAAACGCTAAGTTGAATTTCGAATTTTCCTGACAATATCCAAATTTTAAGTTCCTCGGCCCCAGGCGCTAGAATCTAGATATCGAAAAATCCACCAGATTATTCCGGCTGCTGCTTCTTCAGTTTTTTTGACAGCCGTTCCGGGTAATCGGTCATGATTCCGTCAACACCCAGGTCAATTAGGCGCTGCATGGATTCAATATCGTTTACGGTCCATACGTGCACGCGCATATTGCGTGCATGGGCACCCTCTATAAACCTGCGGGTCGCAATGCGGTAATCCCCGTAAGCCTCCGGTATCTGAAGGGCCTGGGCGCTCGGAGAGTAGGCAGATTCCAGATGCGCCCATTGCAGCCAGTAGAACATAGCCGCTTCTGAGGCGCCGGCAGATGTGGCGACTTCAGGACAAATCGAGCGGAATTCTCCCAATTTACCGGCATCAAAGCAGGCGACCATTACTTTTTCCGACATCCCATTGTCGCGAATCGTCCGGCAGAGGTCCTGAATGGTATTTACCTGGGAACTTTTGATTTCAATATTAATTCGCGTATCGGGGAAAGCCTTCAAAACTTCTGTCAGGGTGGGGACCGTAATCCCCTTATTGCGAAGCGGATAGGAACTTGAATTATCAGGTGACCAGTGAAATCCGGCATCCAGTTTTTTTAGATCAGACAAAGTCAAACTGTCGACAGCGCCTTTTCCGTTGGTGGTGCGGTCCACCTCACGGTCATGCAAAATAACCAGGGTGCCATCACGGGTGGTTTGAAGATCCATTTCAAGAACGTCTGTCCCCAGTTCAACGGCCCGTTTAAAGGCATAAATCGTGTTTTCCGGTCCCAGGCTGCGGCCCCCGCGGTGGGCGATGACAAGAAAATCATCGGGTTTGAAGTAAATGTGATCGGGAATTGGTCGGGCCAGCGCATGCAATATTCCAAAAATGATGAATAAGATGAGAATTAAACCAAGCAGTGCTCTGAAAAACTTTGGGAACATAGTCTCGTCACCAGACAATATAGCTCTAAAGGGGTTTGTTGTGGGAGCGGTTGGGTTTTAAAATTATACGAAAGCTTTCTGCAATATCCGGTTTGGTTATACCGGCAGATTAAAGCTTTGCTTCAGCAAATTTGCAATCGGCAGAAAATGCGGCTGCACTTCCGGCGGCCAACGGTGCCATTGCCATGCTTCACATTTATGCGGCTCTTTCACTGTAGGTGCGCCCGAGTCATAGTCAGCCAAAACGAACAGCGTCACATAATGCTTGCCTTCCCTTTCAAAAATATCATTGGTATAGGGCCCGTATCTCAAGTTCTTTATGCAAATTCCGGTTTCCTCAAATATCTCTCTTGTGGCACATTCCTCTATGGATTCGCTAAATTCCAGATGACCGCCTGGAAATGCCCAGGTGCCGTCGCCATGGGAATTTTTGCGTTTACCCAGCAGAACTTTACCATTTTTTATCACAATTACAGCAACGCCGATAAGGGGTCGATTGTGCATATCAATAGTGTCTGTAAGTCATAAATTAGAATTAATACATTATGCTAAATGGATTCGGTTGAGTCTTTTTGGTTTTTGCTGCTGCGAGCTATGGTGTTACTCATCTATAGTGAAAAAATCCTCCGGCATCTGGACGGCCACGACCTCGCCGCGGGCCCGGATTTTATCTTCTGCTGACAGCGTAACCGAAATCACCATTTTACGTCCTTTGCTCTCGGTTACCCGGCCCCTCAGCTCTATCGTTTTGTCGACCGGTGTCGGGGCCAGATAGTCGACATGCAGGGAAACCGTTACAAAACGTTCAAGCGGGTCATCGCCCAGGGTTTTGCCCTCTTCAAAATGTTTGGCTGATGCTGCCGTTCCCGTGGCGTGGCAGTCGATTAACGAAGCGACCAAACCGCCATAAGCGCAACCGGGAAATGCTGTGTGATAGGGCCGTGGTTTATATCGGCAGACTGATTCGTCACCCTCCCAGTAGGTCTTAATTTGCAGCCCATGTTCGTTCAGCCGGCCGCAACCGTAGCATATGGCAATATCATCCGGGTAGTAATCCTGAACTGCTTTTTCGGTCATCCTGTTCTCTCCTTACTTTTTAAGAATAGGTCTAAAATAATCCGCCGGCATTAGTAAAATAGTGTGCAAGGAATAAAAAGTTGATTGAGTTGATTGAGTTAATTGAGCTAAACCACAAATCGAATCGAGCCATAGACGATACACTCTGATTCTTCAAACTTCCTTTACATCCGAAATCCCGAATCCTAAATCCGCAATCAAGAGCCTCTGGCTCCTTGGACCGCTTTGAATCGTCCGGCATGTAGCTCTTGCAATAACTCATTCTCATCCATAATATCATTTTCGAAGACGGTTACCCAGGTTGCGATTTCATCAACCCGGTGGGCATCACTGCCGCCGGTTCCCGGCAGGTCCAATTTTTCAGCCACCTTGCGGGCCATTTCATTTTCATCGGGGGCCAACTTGCCGTTGCCAACCTCAACAGCATCGACAAATTGAAGCATTTTGCGCTTGCTGGCCTGCTCCACCGTCATCTGCAGCTGACCGATGCCGAATGTTTTAAACCCGCGAAAGGGATGGGCCGCTATCATATACCCGCCGGCTGCAGTCACTTTTTTCCGCAGTTCCTGGAGAATCAGCAGTTCTTTGATATCTTCGTAAAACCCGAAAACCAGTATATCGCCCTGATTGGTGGTGAACTCGTTTCCCCGAAATATGCGGATGCCTGCTTCCTCGGCCAACCTGTCAACTTCGGCGCGATTCCAGACAACCTGATGCTCGGTAAGGCATATCCCGTCAAGTTTCAAACGCCGGGCTTCCTGAATAAGCTCCTGAGGGTCAATATAGCTGCAGGCCGAAAGCGGTGCGGTGTGAATATGTAAATCGATTCTCATAGTGAACTACCTTGTCAGATTCCCAATTTGATTATGCTGTTTGGTGCTTGTGTTTGGATATTACCCTGGTGAATATTTTTAAGTATTAAAGTGACGACAAGGTATAAAAAAATCCATTCCCTTATTCCATATACCTGCTTTTCAATCCAGGCATGCATGAATTGCTCCTGATCCAGTTCGGGATCTGCTGCCAGGGCGTCCCACATGGCTCCTGCAAGTTGCGCCTGGTCAAAACAACGGCCGCACTCGATAATAATCTCGGCAAAGTGCTCACAGCCCAGACGCCCGATTTCCTTCATCACCCGACGATCCCAACCTGCTTCCCGCAGCGATATGCCGACAGCGGTTTGCAGAATCGGCACCGCCTGGGGGCAGACAAAATTGGTGTAGCGCTTCATCAGCCCTTTGATAGCCAGAATCTGGCCGTCGGCGATGCCAACATCCATATTGATTTCCATACTGTAGATATGATCCTGCTGGATAGCATTGAAGCGGACGGTTTTTTCATCCGGAAATTCTGCTTCGATCACCTGACTGCGGTTGAAAGTTATCATCTTTTTCTCCATTTCGTGCTCGTCCTCGCGAATCGGTCCTCTTTATCGAGGACGAGGGACGAGTTCGAGTACGACGACGAGATAGGCGCCTCGGATCTATGTCATCCATGATCTGTTTTCTGTCATCTGTCATCTGTCATCTGAAGCCAGATCCTGCATTATAGGGCTGTCGTCTTGAAAGGCCACACAACTTCGAACCAGCCGGGGATTGTTTCTAATCATTTCTTTCAAATTAGCCATTTTTTCTTCACCTTCGAGACTTTCTCCCACCTGAATCACCGGACGTGTGAAATGAAGGATAACGGCATTTGAACATTCCAGAATCGCATGTGCCAGAACCGGGCAACCCCCGGGACCGCCGAGCAGACCCTGAACGATTTTGCGCAAACCGCCACCAATTCTGACGCCTTCGACTTTTTTTATCAGTTCCGAGGCGTTTTTCCAGGCCTGGGGCACCAGCCGTCCCAGTTCAGCACTGGCCGCCACAATTTCAAGATCCGGTAACTGGACGTTTATGTTAACTTCCGCTTTCAGCAAATCATCCGTCTGGCGCCAAAACACAGCGATGTCGCCGTCAGCTTGAGGACTAACCTCCACGACTTTGTTTCTCAAAAACCGTATCGTCATTCTTATGCTCCTGACGTTAATATGTGGGTAATTTATAATCGGTTACACAATTACCAATAGTGCTGATAATGTCCCCAAATGCTTAAAGTGCCTAAACTTTAGGCATTTTAGGCACTTTAGTCCGCCTCAGGCGGATTAGGCATTGGTATCCGCTATTTTCTTATACTTTATCCTTCCACTAAATACAAAAAACAAAATACTAAAGAGCCAGCCCTACACCTTGCTCCCTTTCCGATCCTGGCGAAGCTTTTTCAATTTCGTCCAGAGTCTCTTTACCTGTTTGTGAGTTTCCTTTTCTGTGCCCGAATTATCGATGATCAAATCACAGTAGCCCTTTTTCTCTTCAACGGAAAGCTGGGACCGGATCATGTTCATGGCCATTTCTTCAGTGCAGCCGTCGCGTGCCATCAGGCGTTTTTTCTGTTCCTCCTCGGAGGCATAGACCATTAAGATATTGTGAAAAAAGGCCTGCATGTTGGTCTCGATCAGCAGGGGCACCACGGCCTGGATTATGGCGTTGGGGTCCTTACGGCTGTACTCATCTACCATTTTGATGAACTCTTCGCTGATTCTGGGATGCAGAAAGCTCTCGAGCTTCTTTTTTTCTTCCAGATCCCTAAATACAATTTCTCGTACCTTTTCTCGATCGAGAGTTTGATCGTCGTGCAATACCTGCTTTCCGAAATAAGCGACAATATCCTCCCAGGCCGGTTTGCCGGGTTCGACTACCACTCTGCTCAATATATCAAAATCAATGGTGTGTGCTCCCAATTCTTCCAGCATTCCGGCGACGGTGCTTTTGCCGGTCGCAATACTGCCCGTCACCCCGAGCAACAGTATTGCATCATTACCTCTGAGCATATTAATGACGTCCTCCATACCGTAGGCAGCCGGAAAAGCCGGGTTCACATCCATCTCGACTCCGGCATAGCTAATGGGGTACCGTATGCCCCGTCTGTAAAGGGCCTCCAGACCGCGCAGGGCCTTGCCCATCATTGTCGCTGGAATGGCCATGACCAGTTCGTCATCCTGGGCATGTCCGTAGCGGCGCTCGCCATAGCAGGGAATGCTTAACGATGGTTTGTCGTCCAGGTAACACCTGGCGATGACATCAGAACAGGAACTTTCTCCGACGCAAAAAAACTGCATGACCTCGTAGTCTTCAAATTGCAGTGCATTAATTAAAAGCATCATTTGGGCCGGATTGGCATAAATCAGCACGATGTCCGGATCAAAGGGGTTGTATGCCAGGGGAGCCAGGGCGACGGCCTCGTATTTGCCGATCGGCAGGCGGGGAATCGCGGTCTCATATTTTTTTGCGTCTGCCCTGCTTTTGGTCCAGACAATACTGCGAAATGTACCATCTTTCATATACTCAGGGGTATCAGAGAGTCCGATGATGGAAGAGCATACCGCCGACATAAAATCTCCGAGATCAGCCCCCACCGTCCAGTCGAAATTCCTGACGAGGTTAATCATTTGACAGAGGGTGGACTTGTTTTTTACCCTGCGAACGAAGGGAATTTCATAAAGTGCTTTTTTGTCTTCCAAAAGCTTGAAGGCTACCGGAAAAGACTTAAGTCTCATCAAGCGCTCTATTCTTCGAATCGGCTGCTCCCAGTCGCGGGTTGTGTTCATTTGTCTCTCCTTTAAACCGGCATGCTCGTCAATCCTTATAGAAACCTTAAACCAATCGTCTGCAAGCGACTGGCAAATCTTTCGATTTTTACTATATTGGGCGATACCGGACCAATTGTCAATTAGTTGATATGATAAATATTCTGGATAAAGTAGTTTTAGTTATGAGTATATGCCCATAAAAACATTATGTTCTACCGGAGAGGTTGTCAAGCCTTTTCTTCAGAGCAGTCAATTCCTTTTTTCTGTTGATACCATGGCGGGAAAATGGCATAGAAGATTGCTGGATACTCGATACTCGCAAGCATAAAATAAATGGTATTGGGCCGAATTCAAAAAAATAGTCACGTTATCGTTATTACTTAATCATATAAAAACTGCGAGGTAGAACTATGGGGGATATCCGCAAGCTGGTTGGTGAGTACAAAGAGTTGGTCATTAATTCGCGTCGCGAATTGCATCGCATTCCGGAAATAGGCTATTCCGAAGAAAAAACTTCCGCATATGTGGCGAACTACTTAAGACAGGAAGGGCTGGAGGTTCAGACCGGAATTGCCCAGTTTGGGGTGGTAGCGCTGCTGGAAACCGGGAAATCCGGGCCGACCCTGATGATCCGTGCGGATATGGATGCCCTTTTGCTCACGGAAGAAACCGGTTTGGAGTTTGCCTCCACCCATGATGGGGTGATGCATGCCTGCGGGCATGATGCGCACATGGCGATGGGATTGGGGGCTGCAACCGTGCTCAACCGGATGAAGGAGGACCTTACAGGGACGATTAAATTTGTCTTTCAGCCGGCCGAAGAAGGACCCGGCGGCGCCAAACCCATGATTGATGCGGGGGTAATGGAAAACCCCAAAGTGGATTATGCCATTGGCTGTCATGTATGGCCCGAAATTCCCGAAGGGACCATAGGGGTACGATCCGGACCTTTCCTGGCGGCTATGGATCGGTTCGATCTAAAAATTATCGGTAGAGGCGGACATGGTGCCATGCCGCACATGTGTATTGATGCCCTCGAAGTGGGCACCCAGGTGGTCAACGCCCTGCAGCGAATCTCCAGTCGGCACATGCACCCCCTGGAGGCCACTGTGGTAACCGTCGGCAGCTTTCATGCCGGCACCACTTTCAACATAATCCCGGGGGAAGCCGAAATGTGCGGGACCACCCGAACGTTTAATCTGGATATCTGGGATTCCTGGGAGCAGCGCCTTGAGAAAGTTATTCACGGAGTCTGTGAATCCATGGGGGCTGATTATGAGTTGAAATTTTCAAAAGGGTATCCCCCCACCATTAATGATGACGACATCTCAGAAATCGTGCGTCGCTGCGCAGCAGAGGTGGTAGGGCCGGAAAAGGTAGTTGAGCCTGCGCAGACCATGGGCGGCGAAGACATGTCCTATTTTTTGCAGCGGGCCAAGGGCTGTTTTTTTGCTCTCGGGGCAGGGCGCGAAGGCTATGCGCCGGTCCACAATCCCAAGTTTATGTTCAATGAAGACATTCTGTTGCTGGGGATTGAAACCCATTGCCGGGCAGCCCTGGAGCTACTAGGTTCAAGGGTTCAGGGTTCCTAAACCCCCTCCCGTGCCCACGTGATTACTGCGGTGCGGCAGGCAGGGTTTCCTGTCATGGAATAAACCAGATTATGAGTTCGAAAGAGAAAAGGCTTTAGATTACGCGGTTGAGGTTGTCGCCAGAAACCAACCCTGAACATTTGAGCCTTTTCGACTTAAAGAAAGGAGTATCCAATATGAAGATTAGTGCCAATGGAATCGATATCAATTATGAGCTTACAGGTAAAAAGGGTGCGCCGGTGGTGATGCTCAGCCATTCTTTGGCCTGCAGCCTGGTGATGTGGCAGCCGCAGGTGGCGGTGCTGGAATCCGCCTTCCAGGTGTTGCGCTTTGATACCCGCGGTCACGGTGACAGCGATGCGCCGGAAGGGGCCTATTCCCTTGAGCAACTAACTGCGGATGCCGTCGGCCTGTTGGATGCGCTCAACATCGAAATGGTGCACTTTGTGGGGCTTTCCATGGGCGGCATGATCGGTCAATGCCTGGCCCTGGATTACACCGACAGGTTAAAAAGTTTGGCCCTGTGCGACACGGCGGCTATCATGCCGGAAGAAACCCATCCCATCTGGCAGCAGCGCATCGATGCAGCAGGTCAAATAGGGATGGCGGGCCAGGTGGATGAAACCCTTGAGCGCTGGTTTCGACCCGAGTATCTGCAACTGAATCCCCCCGAAGTTGAAATGATCCGTGGCCAGATCCTGGCCACTGCGGTGGCAGGCTATGTGGGCTGCTGTGAAGCCCTTCGCAGGCTGAACTACCTTGACCGGCTTTCAGAGATAAAGTTGCCCACCCTGATCATGGTTGGCGAAGAGGACCCCGGCACCCCGGTGGCGGCCTCTGAAGCCATGCATGCACGTATATCAGGTTCTAAGCTGGTCGTTCTGCCTGCGGCCAGGCACCTGTCCAACATCGAGCAGGCCGATGCCTTTAACAAAGCGTTGATGGAATTTTTAAACCAGTACTGAGTGATATTTGTCATCCGTGATTTTGAGTGTTCCAAAAAGTCTGGGGACCGTCACCTTAGATTGCTGGGAAGTCAGGAAAGGCTAAAAAGCCGAAGAACCACAGAATATTTAGCCTCCCTGCTTCCAGGCTTCCTGGCCTCCACGCCCCATGGCAACAAAACTACCTCTTGACAAAATCGACGCATTATCCTACTTTAGGCTTAATCAAGCTTATCGAATGAAATCTGATTTCACATCTGAAACGGATTCTTGCCACGTATCTCTGCGATTGCGGATCTGAGTTCAAGCCCATTTTCTGGTATTATCATCGTTACGCACATGCTGAACAAGCATTTAGTGCGTCTATCCATTTTTGCCCGGAGCAAGACAGACCGGTATCGGAGTTCCTGAAGTTCGTTTGGTGTCATTTTTCGTTGCTACGAACTGATTTGAACATCAAAAAGAAAGGAGGAACCCATGAAAAAACAACTTATCAACTATGAAACGCTGACCAGAATTGCGGCGGCCATTTCCGCCACAAGGGACCCTCAAGAAATTGTGCTGATGACGGTGGAAGGTGTCAAAACTGCTCTGGATGTCAAAGGCTGTACGGTGTTTTTAATCAACCGTCAAACCGATGAGCTTGAAATCGCCGGGTCCTACGGGCTGAGCCAGGAATATCTCGATAAGGGGCCGATTAGTGCCTTAGCTTCCATAGCCGCATCTTTTAAGGAGGGTCCGGTGGCCATTTATGATGTGGCCGACGATCCCCGGATCCAGTACCCCGAGGCAGCTATAAAAGAAGGCATCGCCTCCATCCTGTCGGTTCCGATTAGCGTTCACGGTCGGGTGATCGGGGCTTTGCGTGTCTACACGTCAGAACCCTGGGAATTTATCCTGGAAGATGTCAACTTTGTCCAGGCCGTGGCCCAGATCACCGGCATGGCCATTGATCTTTGTCGCCTCAATAAGGGATACAAGAGCAGCATCGAGGTGCTGAAAACCATGCGCGATCCAAAATTTTTAAAAGCCGTATAAACGATGTGAAAAGAAAATAGTTGTGCGAAGGCAGGTTTTTAACGAACCTGCCTTTTTTCTTTGCAATGGGCGGCAATGCCTCATCCTCAGCGGGCGGGCTATCTGCTAAACTGAATCAATTTTGCGCTTCGCTAAGCCCTTCGCTTTTCGTTTGATTTGGCTGGCAAATTATTCAATAATTTGTTACTAAAAACCGCTCATAGTTGTCCATCCCACAATTTTTACCACTTGCATTCTCCGAAAGGAATTCTGAAATGGCTGAATTTAAATTTTCCAATGTCCAACGGGAAATGGAAGTTTACGGTTACGATGCCGTTGTAAAAAGCCACTGCAGGATGTGCCACGGGGGCTGCGGGGTATTGGTTTACACCAAGAACGGCAAAGTTGCCAAAATAGCCGGTGATCCGGACTGTCCCATTAACCACGGTACTGTGTGCAGCAAAGGCCTGGCCTCCACCCAGCTCGCCTACCACCCTGACCGGCTGACCCATCCGGTACGCAGGATCGGCCCTAAAGGCAGTGGCAAATGGGAGCGTATTTCCTGGGATGACGCCCTGGATACCATCGCCGCGCGTATGCTGGATTACAAGGCACGACTGGGTGCGGAATCCATCGTGATGGGTTACGGTACCGGCCGGGAAAATGAGGCGGTGATTTACCGCTTTGCCAATCTGCTGGGAACCCCCAACGTTTTGACGGCCGGTCATTTTTGCTACGGACCCCGGATTGCTACCAGCATCATAACCTGCGGATCCAATCCCATCGTGGATTACGAAAACCACCCCAAGTGCATTATGGTGTGGGGCAATAATCTGGTGATCAGCAACCCGGATTGTTACAAAGGCGAGCCCTTTTCCGTGAGTCTCAACAAGGGTGCCAAACTCATCGCCGTCGATCCACGGCTTACCCGCATAGCCGCCCGGGCTGACATCTGGCTGCAACTGCGCCCGGGTACCGACACCGCCCTGGCTCTGGGTATGCTCAATGTGATTGTAAATGAAGAACTTTACGACAAAGATTTTATAGAAAACCACGTTTACGGGTGGGAGCCTTTTGTCAAGCGGGTCAATGAATATCCGCCTGATAAGGTTGAGAAAATTACCCGGGTATCAGAGGACAAAATCAGAGAGGCCGCGCGCCTGTTTGCCACAACCAAACCGGGGGCCATCCAGTGGGGAGTTGCCATTGAGCAACAGGCAACCTGTGCCGACAATAATCGGGCCTTGATGGCCCTGATGGGCATTACCGGCAACATCGATGCGGCCGGCGGACAGGTTTTGTTCAATCCTCCCAAGATCAGAAATGTCGGGCAGTTCGGCGCCCACAGGATGCTGCCCCATGAACAGGCGGAAAAACGCCTGGGAGGTGAGCGCTTTCGCCTGGCGGGCAATTTTGCCATTATCAATCCCAAATGCGTCTGGGATGCGATCATAGAAGAAAACCCCTATGCGGTCAAGATGCTGTTTTTTATCAGCTCCAACCCCTTGATGACCCGCGCCAATGCCAGGGAAGTTTACCGCGCTCTTGAAAAAGTGGAGTTTATGGCCGTGGCCGACTTTTTCATAACCCCGACCGCCGAAATGGCCGACATCGTGTTGCCGGCCGCAACCTGGCTTGAGATGGACTACATCGGAGATTTCTGGAAGCGTCACGGCTACCTGTTACCCCGTCGCAAGGTCGTCCAGGTCGGCGAATGCCGATCCGACCACGAAATGCTCAACGATCTGGCCCACCGGGTCGGGCAGGGGGAGCACTGGTGGAATGATTTTGAAGGCGGCCTGGACCATATCCTGGAGCCCATGGGGATCACCTGGCAGGAATTTAAGAAATTGGATTTTATGCGCGGGGAGGTTACCTATCAAAAATACAAAGAAAGAGGATTTTCCACCCCGACCAAGAAGTTCGAGCTTTATTCAACCTTGCTTGAAAACTGGGGCTACGACCCTCTGCCCCAGTACCGGGAACCGCCGGAGAGCCCTGTCAGCACGCCTGATTTACATAAGCAGTATCCCTATATTCTGATCACCGGTGCGCGTTCGCCCGGGTTTTTTCATACGGAAAACCGCCAGGTGCCCTGGCTGAGGGAACTCCACCGGGACCCGGTTATGGAGATCCATCCCGATACGGCTGCCAAGGAGGGTATAAAAGAAGGCGATTGGGTCATTATCGAATCGGTCCGGGGCAAAATTCGGCAGCGCGCCAGGATTTTTGCCGGCATATCTCCCGACGTTGTGGGTGCCCAGCACGCCTGGTGGTTCCCTGAAAAAAAGGATCCCGGCCACGGCTGGGATGAATCCAATGTCAACATCCTGGCGGACAACGCCTATGAAACCTGTGACCCGGCCATGGGCGCGACCAGTGTCCGGACTTTGTTGTGTAAAATATATCCTGAATAGCGCCAAAAGACTACATTTTAAGCAGCGACCAAAAGGAAATACGAAGCACGAAATCCGAAACAATATCAAAATTCTAATTTTCCAATGTTCCAAACTTCGGATTTTTATATGGGTGGTCGTTGATCGGACTTTAGGGAGAGGCTATGAAAAAATTCGAGCTAAGTATAGACAATAACCTCTGCTGGGGCTGCAAAACCTGTGAGGTGGCCTGCAAACAGGAAAATCAAGCTGCCGACGGCGTCAAACTGATCTGCGTTGAAGAGGATGGCCCCCGGCTGGTGAATGATAAGCTGGAATTTAGTTTTCAGGTGAACCTGTGCCGCCATTGCGACGATCCCCCCTGCGCCGACGTTTGCCCGGAGGAAGCGATTTGTAAGCGCGATGACGGCATTGTCGTCATGGATTACGATCTGTGCACCGGCTGCCAGGCGTGTGTCGACGCATGCCCCTATGATGCCATCTCCTATGACCATGACCAAAACATCGCCAATAAGTGTAACCTCTGCCACCACCGGATTGATCAGGGGCTCATCCCGGCCTGTGCCGACAATGTCTGTCTGGCACATTGCATCAATTTTATTTTCTAAGATTTCTCAACACCTCAAAGGGTAATCGGCGTTCTTTCACCGTTTATTTCGCAAGCCGCGGCCCAGACCTATGTCTCCGGTAAGGTGATTACTGCTGACGGCATGGTGGTTGCCAGCGGAGCCGTGGCTACAGAGAAAGGGGAATTACACAACAACGCCTTTCTGGCCGGCGGCGCTATCGGGTCAAAAACTTTTTGAAACAAACTGCTCTATATGCCATTTTCATGATCGCCAAGATCAAAAAGTGGGGCCCACGGTTTCATTGTTGCCCCCACAGCGGACACCCCCTCGGAGCTTGGCTATGTCTAAAATAATATGATTGCATTAGTAATTATTGAACGGTATACGACAAAAAGATAAGGCTGACTGAGAGTTAATATGCCACCGTCATTTCCAAGGAATAAATCAAGCAGAATTTCCTCGCTATTGCCCTGGCTTCACATCCTGGGTGCAGCAATTGTGGTTGGAGTGACGGCCCTTTATTCGGCCGTTCACAGCCCTTTGGGGCAGGAAATATCCGCCGGGGAGAGCCCGGGGTTTGACTGGGTGCGTGCCAATATCGTTTCTTGTATCGCGTTCGCGCTGATATATTTAATATGGGTTTGTTGGCTGCAGATCAAAAACTTACGGCAATCGGCTCCTGCCACCAGAATATGGCCGTTGCTGGTCTGTATTGAAGTGGTCGGCCTTACCCTCATTGTCCTTTTGCCTTTTTTCCAGCGAAGCGAATTCCTGCCATTGGTTTTAACCACATTGCTGGTATCGTTGCTGCTGCAGGCCTTATTTGGTCTCCGGCCTTCAGATCTAATCGAGAAAGATCGACAATCTATCTTATCCTGGAAGTATTCGACCGACACAGGGATTTTTCTGGTTTTATTGTTTGTCATGGGTGCCGCCATTTCTTTTCTTGATCCCTCCTGGGGGCGGTTGTCGGATCAGCTTCTTCTGGATTCGGATTTAGAGTGCAATTTAAGATACCTTTTTCCGCCGGTTTTATCTGGAGTTACCAGTGTTTGGTTCGGAATCTTTATGCTGGTTATATTACTATGCTTTAGCCGCATGCAGCATAGAATAAATGACAGGCAGGACGGTCACAGAATTTTTAATTTTTTAACATTTTTTTCTCTGGTTGGGGCTTTTTCTGCTTTTCTGCTTTTGACTTTATATTATGCGATATCCTGGCAAATAAATAATCTGCACCTAAAATCCACTATCTGGCAGCTGTTGATTTTTTTAAGTGTAGCCGGTGGTATTTTGTTTTCAACCGTTTTCTACAGGATAGTCTCTCATATACCCGAGGCTCAAGAGAGAAGTATGACTGGAATCGTTGCGCTGACTATAGGGGCAGCCACTGTTTTACCGATTACCTGGTTCTTGACGTCTTGGCGACGCACAAAATTATGCTGGGCACTGCTTTTGATCTCTATCCTCGGGGTCTGCGTATTCATCGGCTACATAGTTTTATTCGGTGATATCTTTAATCCCTGGTTTACGGCCTTTTCCTATCTGAAAGGCGCAATATTAATAATAGTTTCGGTGGTGGTCTCCGGAACCGTTTTATTGATGATCGAACGGCTATTTCGATTCATGCCCAATTTGCCACCCAGTTTTCGCCGGCAGGGCGTGATTCTGGCAATTACGGCGATTTTTGGATTTTTGCCCTTTTATACCCTTGGAAAATATCCCGAAGTTAAGGTGGCTGTTCTGCTATACAACGAGATCGCCCGGGTGAATACGACTTTCGCCCGAGAGTTTGCCAATATTCTAGGCCTGGGTAGATGGATTCATCTCGGGCAAAGTCCATCTCAAAACGACAGCCCCCATCCGTGGCCCCAGCCCTGGCGACTGGAGAAGACCCATCAGTCATCTCTGCCTGAAAACTTTAATTTATTGGTCATTGTGGTGGATGCTCTGCGCGGTGATGCCTTTTACTCCGCCGGGTACCACCGTAATCTGACGCCTTTTTTGGATCGCTGGGCTAGGGAAGAAGCAGTGTCTTTTCGCCGCGCCTACAGTCAGGGAGGCGGATCTTTTGCCGCTTTTCCTTTTCTGGTGGCCGGCCGTAGCCGGTTTGACCTCTACGGACCAGGTTTATACCAGCAAAATTTATATTTCAAAGTTGCGCAGGCTGAGAGAATTCAGCACTATATGGTGATGAAGGAATTCGGCCCACGTGATATCTATCCACCGGATCTTCCCGTTACCGAGCTTGCTATTCCCCGTGCGGACAGCGACCGGCGTTCAGCAACGGCAGAAGAGGTGTTTGATTCCGCACGTAAGGCAATCCTTGCGCTACCGCCAAATGAGCGATTTTTATGTTTTTTGACGCTTATGGACGTTCACAACGATCTGTGGAAGAAAGAAGAGGGAATCGACTTTGGCGACAGGCCGAGGGATGTATACGACAACAATTTATCGTATATTGACAGGGCCTTTAGTCGATTCATATCCTGGCTTAAAAAAGAAGAAATTTATGATCGAACCATCATTTTATTCACCTCCGATCACGGAGAGCAATTCTGGGAGCACGGTGCCAGCCTCCACGGGCATACCGTATACGAAGAAGAAATTCGAATCCCGCTAATTCTTGTTTCTCACGTTATCCGAAAGAGGTTTGAAGATGTGCCGGCTGTCGCTGCCGACTTGGCTCCAACCATTGCCGATCTGGCAGGTTATTCCATCGATCCGACTTATGATGATTCCCACATGGGGATTTCACTTGTACCCTTGATCCATGGAAATGCGAGGGAGCGCTATCTCAATAGGGATGTCGTTGGAAGGGCGTCATTTAAGCGCCGGTATTTTCTGTATCGGAACTGGGAGTGGAAACTGGTCTACCTTGCGGAGCTGGATTTGTTACAACTATTTAATGTGGTGACCGACCCCGGTGAGAAGACTAACTTGCTTGAGGAAAAACCGGCTTTAGCCACCGAATTGGAACAAGAGCTGCTTGAATACCTTAAAACCGTGGAAGGCAAAACCCATCGTCCGATATTTTCCAAACAATAAAGCCTGCATTCTCAAGTTTAGGTATGAAATCATAATTTTTATTTACGCGATAGTTATGCAGATAGGAATCACGAAGCCACAAAAATTGAGATTTGAAATCCATAATCCTTCCTCCAGATTGCAGATATGACCAAAACTGAGTATTCCGTTTTTAGCGGTTGTTAAAAAACGTTTCGCTGTTCAAGCGTTTTTTCTACAACCACTTATACCACCCTTTCGTATTTTAGTGCTTATTTTTTAAAGCGGTATAAAAAGATCGAAAATTCACTTGCTTTCGGCTTAAAGAAGGGCTACAATTTATCAATTCAATTAAGTCCTTCCTTACAATATCAGGACAGTTTCTTTCTGAAGGAAAAATCCATTTGTCAAAGTGGCATCCTCCAGTTTGCAACATTGAAAATTTTTATGAAAGGAGAATGTTATTATGACTAATGGAACTGTTAAGTGGTTTAATGACCGCAAAGGCTTCGGTTTCATTGAGCAGGAAGACGGACCGGATGTGTTTGTTCATCATTCAGCAATCAACGCAAGCGGTTTTAAATCCCTCAATGAAGGCGACCGGGTGTCCTTTGACATCGAGCAAGGACAAAAAGGTCCTGCTGCTGCGAACGTCACTGTGATTTAAATTCCTGTTTTCCAGTAAATGAGGGCATACCTTCCAATAGCGAGGGTGTGCCCTTTTCTTTTCACCGCCATCAAGAATAGCAGCCAGGGAGGTGACCAATTGGCAAAGGCAAAATATTCATTTAAAAAGCATCAGAAAGAATTAGCAAGGAAGCAAAAGAAAGAGCAAAAAAGACAACGTAAACTGGATAAGGACATAGTAAAGTCCGACGAAGAGAATCCAGATAGCCCTCAGGATAAGGTCGAGAATCCGCAGATTTAGGGAGGTGGAATTATTATTACCCTATCTGACAGGGAAAAGGGAAAAATGATGTTTCAAGTTTTACCGGGAGCAGTTCGGGGTAGTTTGTCACTTATTTTGTATTTTTTGAACACGGTATTCTGGTGCATACCTTTGTTTATGTTAGCAGTCGTCAAGGCCGCGGTGCCCCTGGAATCCTGGAGGCGAAGATGCAGTCGAATCCTGAATGCGATTGCGGAAAATTGGATTTGGGTGAACAACCTAAATCAGAGACTGGTGGTCGGCAACACGCGATGGGACGTTCAAGGTGTGGAGACTCTGCAACGGTCTGAATGGTATTTGGTTCTGGCCAATCACCAATCCTGGGTGGATATCCTGGTGCTTCAGAGGATATTTCATCGGAAAATTCCGTTTTTGAAGTTCTTTATAAAAAAAGAGCTGATCTGGTTTCCGTTTCTTGGTCAGGCATGGTGGGCGATGGATTTTCCGTTTGTAAAAAGATACACGAAAAGCTATCTCAAAAAAAAGCCTCACCTAAAAGGTAAAGATATAGAAATAACGCGCAAAGCCTGTAAGAAGTTTAAAAAAATCCCGATCTCTATTATGAATTTTGTGGAAGGCACCCGTTTCACTAGTGAAAAGCATCTCAGACAGCAATCACCCTATACTCATCTACTTAGGCCCAAGGCCGGCGGTATTGCTTTCGTGCTCGGTTCCATGGGAAAACAAATTCATAGGGTTCTGGATGTTACCATTGTATATCCTGACGGCGTATCAAGCTTTTGGGCGTTTCTCTGTGGTAAAATCCGGAAGATTAAAGTGAGCGTGCGGTCTTTGCCGGTAAGCCCTGAACTGCTGGGTGATTATGTCAAAGACGGGCAGTTTCGGCTAGAGCTTCAGCGATGGTTGAATAATATCTGGGCGGAAAAGAACCGGCATATCGAAGAGATGATGACTTCATAAAATATGGTGTTGTTGCCTTAGGCGCTTATGCGCATGAAAATTATAACTATGTCCATACCGAATGATAAATATAGATAAAACTAAAAAGCAGACGATTCACACCCGCCGGATTGACATTGCCACCTATGATGAAAGATATACAGAAATAAGTTTTTTCCATCGCAGGATCCTGCCTATTTCTTTAATCCGCCGGAGGCAGACAAGGGTTTAATTCCCCGCCCTTTGGGGCGACTATAAATATTTCGATTGATACACTGTTGCTGGCAGCGGGGCAGTTCATTTTTACTGTTTGGAAACAGCAAAACGCTGGCTCGAACTTTCCAGGCGCGACAGATATTTAAATGTAATTTCGCCCGCCCCTTTTGTATCAGATGATTGGTTTTTATGTTTATCATAGAAGTCGATCAGATCCTCAAATGTATCCAGATCATTCCAGCCGGGAAGCAATTTCGTCCTGATACCAAGCCTGGCGGCTCTTGCCAGGGTGATGGTCAGCACCGCCGGGGTGCTCCAGGGGATGTCCTGAAACAGCTCCGGATGCGGCCGACGCATGCCGACTAAATAATAGCCGCCGTCATCGCAGGGCCCGAAAACAGCATCAACGCCGTCCGACATCAGGGTTTGAAAGGATTGCTCAACAATGGATCGCGGTAAATCCGGGGTGTCACTGTCAACAATGGAAACGGCATCATAACCCCGGACTAACTTTTCGAGAAACACGTGGTTTAACCGTTGACCCAAATCATCACCTTTTTGGGCAAAGAGTTTGAATCCGTTGCTGGTAATGTGGGCGAACGTGTCTCCGGCATCGGCCGGTGTAAATGCGACGGCCAGATCAATTCCTTTAAGCTTGCTGATCTCCTTTATTCTGTCCTGCAGGAAGCATCGGTACAGATCGGCAGCTTCTTCAGGTGTAAAATGAGGTATCAGACGGGTTTTGACTTCACCAGGTATCGGCGCTTTGGCAACCACCACTAGAAGCAATTTTTCATGCTTTTGATCCATCATAGACTCCATTGAACCCCGCATCCCCGGCAGCTTTTGGGCGGTGCCGCCGTTTGGTGTTGTTGCCGAAATTTTGCGTATCGAGTTCCCCGCCAGATTTCTTCCAGCGAGTTTTCAAATACGTTTCCCAGGATAATGGAATCATAATCAACGGTCGCGAACGGGGAAATGCAACATGGCAGCACATTGCCGTTGGCGGTAACATACATGAGGGTCAACGGCCGATAGCACTTGCTCCATGGCTTTGAGGTTTCTGCCTTCCCCTGCAGGCTCTCAAGCGGTTCTGACCGGCCGGAGGCATTAAATCGGATACCCATCCTTACTGCCATCTCCCGGCTTTTCCGAATTAATTCCGATGATCCGTCTGTTGAATCCTGAAGGGTTTGGGTGGCCCGGGCGATGCCGTATCCCTCGTTATCCTGGAAATAAACCAGACGCTGGAGATATACTTCCTCGATTCCGATCTCGGCGCTAAGCGCTATAAACCCGGGGAGCTCGGAAATATTCTCCCGGGTTCCTAAAAACCACAGGGACAGTTTGGGGGAAGCCATCTGCAGCTGCTTTTGAAGTAATCGAAAGGATTTTAGATTTTCGACGATTTGTCCAAATTTATTGCTGTTGCGAATTTTTTCGTATCCTGTTGAACTATCGGCATCCAGCGAGATGCGTAATTCGTCCAGTTCGGTGTCGATGAGTTCTTGCTGTCGCTGCTGGTTGAGAAGGATACCATTGGAATTAAACAGTACATATACTTTGCGTCTTTTAAGGTGCCTGATAATATCGGCAAGCTCATTGTTTAAAAGCGGCTCTCCGATGCCGTGCAGGTAGACCCGCTCCAGCTCGGGCAGCTGGTCTGTGATCCTGATTAATTCTGTCAGCGTAATATCTCGCTCCGGCTCCCAGTTACCGCGGTATAAAATACATCCTTTGCACCTGAGGTTGCACCGATTCGTCGTCTCAATGTAGAGAACTTTCGGAAGTTTCAAATATTGTTCAATTTCAGACATAATTTTACAGAAAAGCCCTTATTCTTAAAATTCCGAATTCCGAAATTTTTTCTTTTGCTTCTGATTACATTTTCGGCATTTACTAGGATCGCTTTGTAATCATGTTAAATAGATTACGCGCCCCGAACGATGGTTGTGCAAATGCTTCCGGTGCGAAGCGGTTTGGCCGTTGAGGATGTTTGACCCGTCAACCGTATCGCCTTTTCCTGATAAATCGGGCAGTATTCATCCGGATCTTCAAGTCGGCTGCGCAACTTGCGCCGGGCCGCGCATCCCCCCCCGCAATTTTGAACATGTTCACAGCTCAAACAAAATTCTGGTGTCCGATGGGTTTGTTGAAACAGGGGGTGGTCAAAAATAGCTTCTTTTTTATCCACCAGATCGTCGATAGTAATATCCGATTCGGGCCAGTAAACACAGGCTTTCAGCTTTCGGTCCGGGGTGAGGCGCATGCTCCGGCCTCCGCAGGGTGTACCCTTTAACCCGTTGGCTCCAAGAAAGGTATTCACCAGCGGTTCGGTTACGGAAATGATTTCACTTTGATCAAAGAGAATTCTGTATGCCTCCCAGTACTGCTCGAAGTTTGGCATGAATTCTTCGGTGTACATGGGTTGGTAGGCGTTAACGCGAAAATTGGAGTCGAATGATGCGGCCAGCCGGGCGATACTTCCCAGTTCCGTATAGTTCAGGTTCATCAGAACCGCCAGAATTGAGACCCGGATGCCAAGCCGCCGGCAGCGCTCGATGCCCTCCATAACCGTTTGCCAGTTGCCTTCGCCGCGGAACTTGTCATGTCGGCCTTGATCCGCGAAATCCACTGAAAATTCCACATCTCCGAAATACTTGAGTTCTTCATCGGGGGTGATCGACAGCGTATAGCCGTTGGAAGCCAGGGTCATTTTAATATTGCGGTGGTGAAGGTAGTCCAAGATTTGAAAATAGTCCGGATTTAATCCGTTTTCACCGGTACCAAAACCGATGGAGCTGATCTCCAGACTTTCGCATACTTTCTGGACATCGGCCAATGTCAGATCGTAAATATGATTTTGATCACGGTAGCAGTGGGCACAGTGCAAATTACAGTTGCTGGTCAATCCGATTCCCAGTGAAATCATTGGTCAACTCCAGTCATTTTTAAATTAAATAATTGAGGCGTCGGGAGTTCCTGTCAACCCGCGCGTGCCATTTAAAGCGAAATCAGACTGTCTCGTAATTTAAAAAAAATGCTTAAATTCTGCAACTGTCATGCCGGGCTTGATCCTGGCATCGAGTATCCTTATATTTTAAAAAGGTACTTCATCGGCACTAAAAACATATAGTATGTGGCCAGAATCGTGCCTCGAATGGTACCCGTTACTTTCGATTCACCGATACGTTTGCGATAGTTAATCGGCACACTTTGAATTCTCAATCCCTTGCGGGCGGCTTTAACCACCATTTCCACCGGCCAGCCATAGGTCATCTGTTCCATGTTTAGATCACGCAAGGTTTGCGCTTTAATGGCACGAAACGATCCGATGTCAGTTATATTCGCTCCATATAGGAGCCTTAGTAAATACACGACCAAACGGTTTCCGAGGCGGGCGTGGAGCGGCATGGCACCCTTTTCCAGGATGCCTTTGATGCGGCTGCCGATCACCAGATCCGCCTGATTATCCACGACAGGGCCGGCGATAGCCTGCAACTGCTCCGGATCATCGCTGCGGTCACCGTCCAGAAATACGATGACATCAGCCCCCGCAGCGGCCCTTGCTCCCGCCAGACAGGCTGATCCGTAGCCGGGCCGTGGTTCCCGGATGACCCGCGCGCCGGCTGAAGACGCCCGGTTGGCGGTATCATCGGTGGAGCCGTTGTCAACAACGATAATTTCGTGAACCCGATCAGCGGGCACGGCCCTGACCACTGCTCCAATGGCCTGCTCTTCATTGAGGGTCGGTATGACAACGGATATTTTCATGTCACTGAATTATAGCCTCTGATCACTTGCCACTGGCTTCTTGATCGCCGGCTGCTGGATCACCGATAACAGTTCGTGGTGCAAAGCGCATGGCTGCAGGTCTCAAGGCGAGGTGAAAACCAGACCAATTCCCCGATTTAGCTCTGCTGCCTCTAATCCCAAATCCGTAATCGAGTCTTCTAGTTATTTAATAGGTTCCTGGGCATTTAATGACCAATCATAGTGGATATATTTGATTTTGGGTTTTTTGTCCCAAAATGCAAGCGTCTTCTCATTAAGGTACGGCTTTATAAAATCCTGAACCGAGCCTGATTTAAATTCGAAATCACCGTGAAACCAGTCAAACAGCTTCGAAAGATAGAGAATATCTTTTTCAGAATCGATTTGAGTTCCGCGTTCGGAATTTATATATTTACGGGTTTCTTCTTCCAGCATTGTCTGCACGTTTTCTTCCGTATAGGCAAGCCGGGGCAGCTGTCGGGCAACTGGAAGATGCACAAATGATGGCAAAATGGATGCGGGGCTCTTTTAACTGCTTGCGCAAAATGTCGTGCTCGATGTCATCCTGACTCAAGCGCTTGCCGGCCACTATGTGCTCCCGGCTGGTAAAAAATTTGGTTGAAGTCCAGACACCGGGCACGATGGTTTCACGCACACTTTTTTGGGGCTTCCACTTGATTACTTTATCAATGGTAACCGCGTTGTAGGCATTTATCCAAAAGGCCAGCTGCCCGTCACGGGACATGGAATCTGTTTGGGCTGATTTCAATGATTCCATATACTTTTTAAAAGACTGATCGTCGGCAATGCCGTTGTAGTCGACCAGTCCCTGGTTGTTGACATAAGTTTTTAGAACCTGATCGAATTTTGAATGATCAAAACCAGCGGCGGATCCGGTCCGATCTAGACCGCTGAAAAATAGTATAAACGCAGCAAATATGATTGCATTTTTTTTCATTGTTGTACTCCCTCCATCTCTTCATTTTTGCGGCTGAATTGGATACCGGAAATTTTGCGCCGCTTAGCATATTGTTTTAATATAAATCCGGCTGCCAAAAGTGCAAACAGGGGCAGATATTCGACCAGCAAAACCCAGGAGGGCATAATTCCATGGGGTGCCGTATATTTAAAATAGGACAGGGTTACGGTGCAGCTGAAAATCAGCCAGGCCGTGCTGGGATAAATGGTGAGAAATGGGACAATCAGAATAACATACCAGGGGTGCAGCGAGCTCGGCATCAGGATCATCAACCATCCTGTTAGAATGTAGGCATACCAGGATATTTCAGTATCTTCTTTATTTTTTAAAAAAATAATCAACCCGGCTATCCCCAGAATCGTTATAAAAAGCAGGGATAACCGGTAGTAGTCAAGCCCCGGAATCAGGCGCATTAGAAGGTATTTTAAGCCTAAATTGAAGCTTTCGTATGGATTTTTGAGATAAACAGGTAAAAAACCGGATATTCTCTCACCGGCACCCAGAAAAGGCAGATAAAGCAACAGGATGGTCATAAAAAACACAACCAAATCTTTAACTCTGCCTCCGCGATTTATGAAGGCCGCCAGCAAAAGCGCCGGATACATTTTTACCGCAGCCGCGAGAGCCAGCATGAAAACCCCCGGAATTTTTTTATGGATGGCGGACAAATACAGGGCCGCTACCATCAAAAATACCGTCAGACCTTCAAGATGACCGCTATAAGCGATTTCAAAAATGACCAGAGGATTCCAGGCATAAATAATGATTCGCGACAAGTTTAATCCGTGATGATGAAGCAAGGCCATCAGCACCAGCACGGTAAGTGTATCAAAAAACACCATGACACCCTTAAAACCGATGACACTGTCGCCCACCAGGGTATGAAAAATCCTGAAAAACACCTGGGCGCCGGCCGGGTAGAGGGTAGGGTCGTCTTTGCGGTTAATATTTGGAAATATCAAATCATCCCGCATGTTTTCCAGTTCATCGGCACCCGGCGGGTATTGGTAGGGATTAATCCCGTTTTGCTGAATGCGTCCGTCCCAGATATAGCGATACATGTCTTTAGAGAGCACTGTCGGCTCCGAAGGGAGCAGGCTGATTCTGAAAATAATTGAAAGCAATATGATTATTCCGATCAGGCCCCAGGATCTTACTTGATTGGGAACTGTTTTTAAAACCAGAACGACACTACCCAGATACAGGGCGCTTAGAAACAGGAAGATGACGACATAAAACTGAATACCCGATAGCCCTGAAAACCCCGGAACATGACCCTGGATCTTGAAATTAACCGCATAGATCGCAGCAGATAAAACCCCCAATCCGGTAATGGCAGCCAAAGCCGCCCGGGGACTCAAGCTGTTGGTCTGTTTATGACTGGGTCTTTCCATATCCGTGTTTGACTGAAAGAAAAAAGACGTAGAAAAATCCTGTGGTGTAAATAAGCAGGAAGGGGCTGACGAGGTACTTACTGAAAAAAAGGAACATCAGGAGCCCGGCCAACGAATAAACCCCCAGAATAAATTCGAGAATCGATACGGCATTTAGAGGAATCGAATAGCGTTTTCCATGCCAGCTGTCTGCCTGTTTTTTGATGCCGTATTTGGGGGTGCGAATAAAATCGCTTTTGAAATTTAAAAATGCTTCAAGAACAGCCTTGGTGTTGTTGACGGCAATGCCGGTTCCCAGACACATGAGAAAGGGCAGAAACTTGATCCGGCTTTTCCAATCGCGATAAAGAATTTTTTGAGAAAACAAATACATGGTCGATGGCCCGCAGGTGGCCAGACACAGCAGGGTGAATATCATGATCGGAAACGCAAGGCTGTCAAAGAACCATTGAGAGTAAAGCATCGGTATAGAGGTCAGCACCACCAGGAGCATCATCGGATGCACCATATAATGGGTCAGATGCAAAAAAGCCTGGATTTTAACCAGGAACGAAATATCGGATTTAAAAAGTTTACCAAGATTTTTTTTGGCGGTCTGGATCGATCCTTTGGCCCAGCGATGCTGCTGGGACTTAAAAGCATTAATGGTTACCGGTACCTCGGCCGGGCAGACCACATCGGTGACAAATTTTAGTTTCCAGCCTCTGAGCTGGGCGCGGTAACTCAGATCCAGATCTTCAGTGAGCGTGTCAGCCTGCCAGCCGCCGGCATCTTCGATGGTTGTTTTGCGCCAGACGCCGGCGGTACCGTTAAAGTTCATAAAAAAGCCGCTCCAGGCACGAGATGCCTGTTCAACACCGAAATGCCCGTCGATTCCCATTGATTGTGCTCTTGTGAGCAGTGAATAATCGCTGTTGATGTGCCCCCAGCGGGTTTGCAGCATCCCGATTTCAGGGTTGCTGAAATAGGGAACCGTTTCCTTTAGAAAATTTTCACCGGGAATAAAATCAGCATCAAAGATGCCCACAAGCTCGCCCTTGGCCGTTTTGAGGCCTTCTTTCAGGGCACCCGCCTTGAAACCGGTGCGATGATCACGGTGGACATATTGAATATCAAAGCCCTTGGCTTGTATTTGCCCGACCATGGCTCTGGCGATATCCACGGTGTCATCGGTGGAATCGTCCAGAATCTGGATTTCAAGCAGTTCACGGGGATAATCAAATCGGCAGACTGATTGGATCAATCGTTTAACCACATAGCGCTCATTGAAAATCGGCAGCTGGATGGTGACTTTTGGCCATTCCTTGGCAGAAAATTTCCGGTAAAACTTTTTTTTAATCGCGGCATGCTGTTTCAGGGCTTTGGGGCGCTTGAGGCGATAAAATATCATGAGCAGATAGCAGTTCATACCATAGGTAAACAGGGCTACCAGGGCAAATAGATAAATTATCAGCCAGACGTATTGAATGTTGTCCGTCATAGGTCAACTGCTTGATGTTGTTGTACGGAACCGAGACTTTTTATATAGTCTTAAATAATGTTGAAAACTTACAAGGTAGCTTCAAATAGCCGGGCTTTTGCTTTTAATCTACTGCTTTTGCAATAAAACCTATGAATTATCAGGGATAAATTCAATAGGGTATAGCCAGTATTTTATTAATAGAAACACTTTAGCAAGTGGGTTTTATGACTTGACCGGTTCTGGGGCATTATCGCCTGCGAGCGATGATCGTTACCATTCCATTCTGGATATCAAATGTTTCAACTTCAAATCCGATTTTAAGCAAACATTGTCTGGTCCAATCAGGCGGGATGCGCAGTTTGCGGTAAAAGCCTTTCTGGATCTGCCATTGGTCGTTGGTTTTTTCATAAATAACATCATGAACCTTTACATGTTCTTTCTCATATTCCAGAAAGCAGGTGAAAATTAAATTGGGTTCACTTCTGACCGGGATAATGCGATCCAGTCCTTTGAGCTCAAAGATCAGATCTCTGAATGTAAGCACCAGCAGGCCGGCGTCTTCTAACACCTGATAAATGTTTTTGAATAAAAGTTGAACTTCATCCAGGGTTTCTATATGGGTCAATGTGTCGCCCATGCAAACAATTAGTTCAGCATCTTGCGGCCGGTGGGTGCTAAAATTCAGCAGGTTATCTTCTCTCGTCTTTATCGGCAGCTTTCGGGCGTTTTTCCCCAAATCTGCCAAAAGGGTATGGCTGATGTCTATCGCAGTTACCTTGAATCCGGCTTCGGCAAGGGGAATTGACTGAAACCCGCATCCGGCCCCCAGATCCATTGCGACTCCTGAAAGCACAGGCCGTATTCCGTGGCCATGGAAGAAGTTTCGATTTTCTTCTAATTTCGATTCCAGGCCACCAAAGATCCAGGAATAATAGGGCGCCAGCAGATTGTCATAGTGTTCTTTGACATCGGCCATCTCGTCGCCTCTCCTCAGGGATAAAAATAAAATGGTGCCAGGTGTATGCAGGTTGCGCAGCACACCGAACACCATTTTAAACAATCACTTTTGGCAGTTTATTCGCCGCCGCCGTATTTAAAGGAGAGATTTACCCGGGTACGAAATGCCGTCACTTTGCCGTTCTCAACTTTCATGTCCAGCTTGGAAACCTCAGCAACTCTTAAGTCTCTGAGGGTTTGGCCGGCTTTCTCAACGGCATTTTTGGCAGCTTCTTCCCAGGAATTCGGGCTGCTTCCCACCAATTCAATAACTTTGTAAACACTGTCAGACATTTTTGCCTCCTTTCATTTTGCGCGTTACAGCAGCGCAATTTAGGTTCCAGTTTCGGCAGCGGTCGGTTATGGAGATTCCTTCCCCTGCCTCCCTTTTGTCAATTGCGGATCGGATCGATCCCAAATCTTCATACCGGAATTATTAGCAAGCTCTTTCCCGTCGCATCAACCGACATAACAATATCAGCTGGTTTCAAGCCTCAAGAAAAAGAGAATCAAAAAGTACACTGGTCAATCGTAAGAAGAGATCACGCTCAATTCCGTTTAGCTCGAGCGCACGGGTTGAATTGAATTATGAAAACCTGAGAAAAGAATTGAGCATGGACTTTACCCTAAACAATGAAATTGCTAAAGTCAAGTTTGAAAATAGTACTTGCCAATGATTTGAATCCCTTATATTAATATCGGGTTACAACCAAAGAAAGGTGGCGTTGGATGAATTCTGAGACCTCGATAAGCAGATCGGTACCCGATCTTTCTATAAATATTGATGACATTTGTAAAGTGATCGTTGACGCCCAATTTGCGAGCGGCGAGGTCCCCTGGTGTGAAGGCCAAAAAACCGATCCCTGGGATCACGTTGAGGCCGCTATGGGGCTAAGCATTGGTGGTTATCTGCCTGAAGCCCGGCGGGCTTTGGAGTGGATGGTCAGAAATCAGAATGAAGACGGGAGCTGGTATTCGGCCTATATGCAGGGGGTGCCCGAAGACAGGACCCGGGATGCCAACATGTCCTCTTATATTGCGGTGGGGGTTTTTCATCATTATCTGATAACGGGTGATCCTGGTATATTAGAGCGCATGTGGCCAACCGTAGCGGCGGCCATTGATTTTGCGCTAAGTCTACAGACACCGGACGGAGAGATACACTGGGCGATCAGCCCCGGCGGCAAGGCGGATCCGATGGCGCTTCTAACCGGTTCCAGTTCCATTTACATGAGCCTGAAATGTGCCCTGGCGATGGCCAAAATCCTGGGACAGCCAGCATCTGCCTGGAAATCCGCCCAAACCAGGTTGGGGGATGCCATTCGCCATAAACCCCACCTGTTTAATGTTACCAAATCCCGGTTTTCCATGTACTGGTTTTACCCGATTCTCACCGGAGTCCTGACAGGCGCAGATGCCCGGACACGAATTGATAAATACTGGAAAAAATACATCATCGAAGAATGCGGTGTTCGGTGCGTCCATGACGAGCCCTGGGTGACCATTGCAGAGTCGTCGGAACTGACAATTGCCCTGGCAGCGATGGGAAATTTTGAATTGGCTAAAATTGTATTCAGCTGGTTTGCCGACCGTAGATTTGATGACGGATCATACTGGTGCGGCTTTACCTGCCCTGACATCATTGTCTGGCCGGAGGATAAAATTACCTGGACCAATGCCGTTGCTCTTATAGCCGCCGATGCCCTGTACAATTTGACACCCGCCGGACAGATTTTCAGCCATGAATTCTGGGAAAACATGGATTTTGCGTCCTGACCCTGGTCCGCCGAAGGCGGAGCACCAAAATGAAATCAAACCACGAAGATCGCGAAGAACACGAAGAAAATTGAAATAATGTCTTTATGGTTTCTTCGTGAAATTCGTGCCCTTCGTGGTGAAACCATTTTCTTATCACAAAATCTACTATTCCGCATTCATTGGAACTAAGCGTCTATTAGCAATCCATAATGAGGCTGCTAAATTCGTGAGAAGAGATCACCGTCCATACTTCATCAAAAAAGTCTTCCTGAAATACCAGGAGTTTTATGTCAACCATTTCTTAAGGCCCCAGCTTGAGCACCTCGGGAAAGGCTTCACTTTTATGAAGCCCTGGCATGTGGAATTATTTGGTGCTCCTATCGAACTGGGGGATTGCGTCAATGTGGTGGCTGCTTCCGATAATAAAGTCCGTCTGGCCATCTGGTCGGATCGAAAGGGCAAAGGTCGCATTCGAATCGGCAACTACTGTTTAATCTGTCCCGGAGCACGGATCGGCGCGGCCCATGATATCACTGTCGGTGACAATTGTATGATCGCCAGCAACGCCTATATCACTGATTCTGACTGGCACGATATTTACAACCGGATATCAATGGGCAAAACAGCCCCTGTTAAGATCGAAAACAATGTCTGGATTGGAGACAGTGCCATTGTCTGCAAGGGTGTTACCATCGGTGAGAACAGCATCATCGGGGCCGGGGCCGTGGTGGTGGACAGTGTCCCGGCCAACTGTGTGGCGGCCGGCAATCCGGCGGGGATCGTAAAACAACTGAATGTCGGGGAAGGGTTTACAACCCGGGCGCAGTTCTTTTCGGACCCGGACCAATTATTTCAAGGATTCGACCAGGTGGATAAGGAGTTACTGAGGGACAATTCACTCCTGCACTGGCTGCGGTATCTCTTGTTCCCGAATAAAACTGATTAGAGGACAGAGAACCCGTCTTCGCCTGACGGCTGCGCCGCGGCAGGCAGATGACAGAAACCAGAGGACCGAAGACAGATTACAAGGTACAGAGGACAGCTCACAAAACCAGCAAAGCTCCTAACTCAACAAACTCAATCAACCAATCAACTACCTCAACTAAATCCCATCCAGCGCTTGTTTCAGGTCTTCAATCAGCAAATCTGCCTTTTCCACGCCAACGGACAGGCGAACGAGGCTTTCGCTGATACCTGCTTTGGCCCTGTTTTCCGGGCTCAAGGCGACATGGGTATTGGTGATGGGCTGGTTGGCCAGGCTGGTTACCCCTCCCAGGCTGGTTGCAAGCTTGATTAGATTCAGCCGGTCCATAAAAAGTTTGGTGCTTTCGAAATCGCCGTTGACCTCAAAGCTGAGCATACCGCCATAGCCCGTCATCTGTTTGCGGGCAATTTCATGGTCGGGGTGGGAGGTCAAACCCGGATAGTAGGCGGTTTTTATTTTTTCGTGCTGATCGAGGTAGGTCGCAACTTTCATGGCGCTTTTATTCTGGCGCTGGATGCGCAACTCCAGGGTTTGAATACCGCGTAGGGCCAGAAAGGCCGTCATGGGGTCCATGATGCCGCCCAGGATTTTACGATAGGTCCAGAGTTGGTCGTAATGCGGCTGATTGCAGCAGGCAAAGCCGGCTGTAATATCGTGATGCCCACCGATGTATTTGGTGGCGCTATGGATGACGATATCCACGCCCAAATCAGCCGGGTGCTGATTAACCGGGGAAGCAAAGGTCGAATCGAGCATCACAACGGCGCCTTTTTGATGGGCAGCTTCGGCCAGCGGTTTTATGTCAGCCACCCTCAATAAAGGATTGGTGGGTGTTTCCAGGTAAAGGACCGAAACGCCTTTGTCTATTTCTGCCAGCAGCTGCGTTTTTTTCCAGCAGTTTATAAAAACGGATTCGACATTTAATTGCGGAAGGATATTATTTAATAATTCAAAGGTAGCGCCGTAAATTTCCCGGGTGGCTATAATTCTGCTGCCGGATTTGATATGGGCCATTATTGCGGTGGTTATAGCCGCCATGCCCGAACCAAAGCCAAGGGCTTTGTCATAGCCTTCTATTTGTGCCAGTGTATTTTCGACGGCGACTACCGTAGGGTTGTCCCACCTGGAGTAGATATACCCGCTGTGGTTTTGGACCACATCGATGAGCTCATCCGAATTTTTAAATTTATAGGTAGCGGTGAGATGCACCGGGGGAATAACTGGTTTGCCTTTCACGTGATCGTCTCCTTTTCAAAACTATCGATAATGTCATCGTGCAGAGGATCAAAAAATTCCGGTGAGACTTTGAATTTTCCGCGTGCTGAACCGGGAACCCTTTTGGCAGTTGGTGTTTTTATAGGTAATAGTCGCGCCACTGGCTTACCGTATCGAACAATCACGACTTCTTTACCAGCGGCAATAATTCTGGATAATTGCTTTCTTGCTTCGGCAATATTTATCTGACGCATATTTATACTTAAAAATTTAAATTTAGCAAAGTTTAGTCAATAATTATTTGATTATCAAGATCAGGATGAGATTAATTTTTCCAATTTGAAATCAGCTGGGAAAAGTTAACTATCAAATAATTTATTAAACATTTGACAATCAATAATTAACCCGATAAATAAAAAAGACCGGTCGGTATTATTTATCACTCTATTTTTCCGAAACAATGATGTGTTACAATGGAATTACGAAATTTTAGATGTGATTTAAATATTAGCAATTCAGCCAGTCAACTAATCAACCAATCAACCAATCAACTATTTAACTAAATTCCCATGGCAACCAAAGGCACCCGCACCCGTCGCAAAATCATCGAAAAATCCTTGCAGCTTTTTTCAGTCAAAGGCTATTACAACACCTCTATAAGCGATATTCTGGCGGCCGCTGACCTGACCAAAGGGGGACTATACGGCCATTTTGCCAGCAAAGAGGATATCTGGTATGCCGTTTACGAAGAGGCTGTTAACATCTGGAAAGGCATTGTTTTCAGAGGGATACGCAGCAACTCGGATCCGTTGAAACGGATCGAAAAATTCATCGAAAACGACATGCGCGATTATCTGGGTACCGATGTTTTTGAGGGCGGCTGCTTTTTTCTCAACATGTTAGTCGAGCTTTCCGGTCAATCCGCCTCGATGAGCAAACAAATTCTACGGGGATTTGTCAGATTATCCGGTTTGCTGCGCTCCTGGCTGGCAGAAGCCGATCAAAAAGGGATGCTGCAAAATCATCTTGACCTTAAGGAAGTTGCAAATTTTATTATTATTTCATTAAACGGCGCAGCGGCGTTGTATATCTCCAGCAGAGACAGAAATATCCTGGATCAAACGGTTCGGCAACTGCAATTTTATATCAATCAACTCAAAAAATAAGAGGTAGTGTTTGATATTTGTGTGTTTTGTGTTAAAAAAATACCGACCGGTTTTGTTAATTATAAATCTGTAGCCATGTGAATTGATAATATGGAAGGAGAAGACGATGGCCTTTGATCATTTACTTGCGGATCGAACCGGAAAAATGGGTGTGAACGTTATTAGAGAAATATTAAAGGTGGTCGCACAGCCTGGGATGGTGTCCCTGGCGGGGGGAATTCCGGCTCCGGAAAGCTTTCCCATAGAAATTATTCGCGAGTTGACCGCGGTGGTGATGGATAAATATGGTTCAAGTGCCTTCCAGTATGGTCCGACGGAAGGTTTCGGGCCATTAAGGGAAGTGCTGGTAGACTATCTTGGGAAAAGGGAAATTAAGGCCGCCGCTGAGGGCATCCTGATCGCCAGCGGATCCCAGGGCATGCTGGATGCCATCGGGAAAGTTTTGATCTCCAAAGGTGACCGGGTGGCTGTCGAGGCGCCAACCTACCTGGGTGCGCTTCAGGCCTTCACCCCTTACGAGCCGGAATATGTCAGAATGGATACCGATGATGACGGGTTGATTCCCGAATCCCTTGAAGCTAATCTGGCCTCGGGCAAAATAAAATTCGTCTATCTGGTACCAACCTTTCAAAATCCTACTGGAAGAACCATTCCTCTTGAACGCCGCCGGGAAATTGCGGCCATCATTACCCGATACAATGCCCTGCTGGTTGAGGACGATCCTTACGGTTCGCTGAGGTATCGGGGCCGGGATATTCCGCCTATCAAAACCCTGGCGCCGGAAAATGTTGTGTATATCAGCACCCTTTCCAAGGTGTTCGCTCCGGGACTTAGAATCGGGTTTTGCCACGCCCCCGCACAGATCAGAAAATGGCTGGTTATCGTCAAACAGGGCATTGATCTTCACACCAGTACTTTTAACCAGGCACTGGCAGCCGAGTACATTGCCGGAGGATTTCTGGAGAGGCATTTGCCGAAAATTATCGATTTGTACCGTCCCAGACAGGAAGCCATGCTCACGGCCTTGGACGACTATTTTCCGGACGGTTTTAGATGGTCGCGTCCTGGAGGCGGCATGTTTCTCTGGGTTGAGGGTCCTAAAGGATTCGATATGGAAGATATTTACTGGAAAGCGGTCAAACGCAATATCGCTTTTGTGCCCGGTAAATATTTTTATACGTCACAAGATGAGGGTATTGAAACCATGCGGCTTAATTACACCATGACGGATGAGAAAACGAATAATGCTTCGATTAAAATACTTTCAGAGGTCATTGCATGAGATACATCAGGTTTTCTGAAGATTGAATACCTGGATTTTGCACGAGTCGGAGGCTTTCATATGCAAGGCACTTAAGGGTGAGGCTATAGTGGACTATGCCGAGCCCTTAATAACGAAGCAGATGAAAGCCTCCGGCTCGCCCGCAGGGTGAAAAATAATGAGATAAAATCGACCTTCGTCCTTTTTACTGATTAAGTATTTGGCTTTACTGCTCAAGTCCTCTTACCCTACTGTTATTTATTAATATTTAACCTTCTCATTAATTTTCATGCAAGATTCAGGGAATACATCAACCGCCATTACCAAAATTATTTTGCCGATGTTTTTCCGGGCTTCAATATACGCATGTGCTTCACCTACTTGTCCAAATAGAAAGGTTCTATCTACATGCGGGCCGAACCCACCCTTTTTATACAGTCATTATGGATCCAGTCGATTGCTGGCTTATTGAAAATAATAAGCTATTGCAATTTTACGAATATGGAATGGATATCTCAGATTGTTGGAGTCATCAATATCGATGATACGTTAGAGATGCCACAACTTTTAGTCCAACTAATACAGTTGTGATACATAAACAACAAAAGAGAAAACTCAGCTATTAGTTATTATTTTTTTGGAAAGAATCAAGGCACCCAATCAAAGGAAAAGACATCACCACCGTTAACAAGTGTACCGGAAAGTATGGTGTTATTATTGCCATTCGGCTGCGAGGCATATAATTCTATAACATTATCGGTATCCTGGTCGGCACGATAACCAACTCCGGATGAATCCGGTGCCCACTTAAATTCCTGCACATCACCTCCAGGCACCATCACGTCCGAAATAATATCATTGACACTACCGTCGGGTGTAGACGTATAGAGCTCCGAAACGTCGTTTTCATCTTGATCGGCAAGGTAAGTAACCCGTGAACTATTAGGTGCCCACGCAAATCCAAGAAGATCGCCACCTCCAACAAGATTGCCGGATATTTTATTTATTAGAGGAGCAGCTGGTCGTGTGGTAAATAGTTCTAATACATTAATACTAATATCATCTGCTATATAGGCAATCCTGGAGCTGTCGGGAGCCCAACCAAAGGAGATAACCGCACTGTTTGCCAACAAATTTGAAGAAACAAGAACATTGTTGTTGTCATTGGGTGAGGTTGTGTATAATGCAATTCTCGAAACTACTTTATTGGCAATAAAAGCGATTCTGGAGCTGTCCGGAGCCCACGCAAATCCAGTCACATTACTGCCTACCACTAAGCCTGCCGAATTTTGCAAGAAACTTCCACTGACATTCGGCAAGGTTGTAGATAGCTCGACGCCGACACTAGTCACCTGATCGGCTAGGTATGCAATTTTGCTGCTGTTTGGTGCCCAGGCAAATTCGTCAACATCTCCGCCGGCTCCCATCGGACCCGATAGCTTTAGAATGCTGCTGCCGTCAGGGGTTGATGAAAAGAGTTCAAATATATTTGTGGTTACCTGATCGGCAATATAGGCCAGACGAGAGCTATCCGGAGCCCAACCAAAAAGATATACTCCAGAGGGCAATGGGGGGGTCTCTCTAACACCGCTGCCGGCCACAGGAATCCCGGAAACCTTGCGATTGCCAATATTGGAATCCGAGGGGGACACATATAGCTCAAATTTATCGTTAGTGTCCTGATCTGCGACATAGGCTATCAAGCTACTGGTTGGTTCCCATTCGAAATCCCTAACATTACGGCCGGGGTTGATTAATGGATCTGGCAAATCCGAAACCAGGTCATTCTTGTTGTCGTTAGGTGTTGAAGTGAAAAGCTCGAAAACGCCATTTGTGTTCTGATCAGCGATATATGCCACACGGGAGCTGTTCGGTGCCCAGCCGAACACATATTCCCCAGAAGATAGAACTAATATACCGCTTCCGGCCATAGCTCCTGAAACCTTCACAGCTGTATCGCCAGTAGTTCTATCCACGACGACCGTATAAAGCTCAAATACATCGTCGGTATCCTGGTCTGCTACATAGGCTACGAAAAAACCATCAGGTGATACCAGAGACGCAACAACATCACCTCCGGCAACAAGCATGTTTGAGAGTTTGATAATATTAGTGCCATCATCGAAGGAGGCATACAGTTCGTTGACCCCATCCAGATCCTTATCGGCAATAAAAATAGCGGGTGGGAATTTAGGTGGATCTTGAGCCTTTTTAGAATCATCACCGTTGCTACCGCCGCAGGATAAAACAACCAAAGACAACAGCACCATCTCTGCGACAAATAGTAGGATATTTTGAAGAGGTGTTTGTTTCATGGAAATTCCTTTTAACAATTAAGAACAAGTAAATTATGTCATAATTATATAGTTGGCGGGGAGTATTAACTACTGTATTTGAAGACGATTCTTTCTGGTCAATTCTTAGGGCAGTAGGCGGGTTTTCCAAAAAAAATCATTTATTCATATAACGTTTTCACTTCGGATGTCAACAACGCTCATGCACAAGCAGTTTTTTACCAGGCAGTACTATTCAATGGGACAATTATTTTATCTAAAAACCACATATCACCTAGCTACCGATATATTGAGAGTAGCCAAGCTATTGGAATTAAGTAGATTATTGCAGATATCCAACTTATATCTGCTTGAATTCATGAAAAACAGGCTTAGTGTAAAGAGATATAATAGGATATGGTCAGGCGTTTCATTTAATTTCGTTTAAGTGAGCATTTTAAGGTTGAGCCATGAGAGAAGCAACGGCCACCAACCGGGAAACTAATCCCCGTCGGACGCCTAAAACTCAACACTACTTAAAAAAATGGGTAACCGTCGAGCCCGGTGAACTGACGGTGCTGATATGGTCATTTTTATATTTTTTCGCACTGCTCTGCAGTTACTACATTATCCGTCCCATGCGCGACGAGATGGGCATTGCCGGCGGTGTGGATAATCTGCAGTGGTTGTTCACCGGGACCTTTCTATCCATGCTGGCGATGGTGCCGTTTTTCGGCTGGGTAACCAAACGATATCCGGTGCACAAATTTTTGCCCTATGTCTACTATTTCTTTATCGCTAATCTTCTATTATTCTTTGTCCTGTTTAAATCCGATATCACCCATGCCTACGTTGCGCGGTCGTTTTTCATCTGGGTCAGTGTTTTTAATTTGTTTATCGTTTCGGTTTTCTGGAGCCTGATGACAGATATATTTACCAACGAGCAGGCCCGGCGGCTGTTCGGGGTGATTGCTGCCGGCGGCACTGCCGGCGCAATCACCGGACCTGCCCTCACTGCGACACTGGTAGTGCCGGTGGGGCCGACTAATATGCTGCTGATTTCGGCCGCCTTTCTTGCGGCTGCTGTTTTTTGCATCCACCGAATCATTGCCTGGAAAAAGAGGGCAACAAATACGTCATTCGAAGATAGCCTTGCCGGGCAGGGTAGCAAAAGGCCCGAACCTGATAAATCCATGGGTGGCAGCATCTTTGCCGGTATTCGCCTCATCCTGCAGTCGCCGTATTTAATTGGCATCTGTTTTTTAATAATTCTGTATACGACCCTGGCAACCTTTTTGTATTTTCAGCAGGCTATGATAATTCGCGACAGCTTCGACAACCCTGCCAATCGTACCGCCGTTTTCGCTGCCATCGATTTTTCTGTTAATGCACTGACGATCATCACCCAAGTATTTCTGACCTCCCGCATTGTCGACAAATTGGGGCTTCACATAACCCTGGCGTTGATTCCTTTTTTGCTGGGGTTTGGTTTTTTGATGATCGGATTGATGCCGGTGCTCGCTGTTCTGATTGCCGTGCAGATACTGCGACGGGCGGGAAACTACGCTGTGATGAAGCCAGCCCGCGAGATGCTCTATGTGGTGTTGGGCAAAGAAGAAAAATACAAAGCTAAAAATTTTATTGATACGGTTGTATACCGCGGCGGCGATGCCCTCAGCGCCTGGGCCTTTGCGGGATTGAAAGCCATGGGACTTAGCCTGGCTGCCATCGCCCTGGTTGCCGTGCCCCTCTGCGGTATCTGGACCTGGATATCATTTAGACTTGGCAAACGCCAATCGCAATTGGCATCAAACCAATAATAGATAACCCCCAATTCGTTTTAACTCGATTGGGCAGGAGATGAAAATGAAAATCAATAACACTAGTAAAATGACCCGGCGAAATTTTTTGCAAGGTTTGTGTATGATGGCCGCCGGCATGGCATCTATGCCGATGACGGCCTACGGTCAAAACCGTAAACCGATTATGCGCACCATTCCATCCAGCGGCGAGCGGATCCCGGTTATCGGAATGGGCACATCGCGCACGTTTGATGTCGGCGACGACCCGCTGGCGCGGAGACAATTGCAGGAAGTATTGCAGGCATTTTTTGACAACGGCGGGGCTCTCATTGACTCATCGCCCATGTACGGCAATGCTGAAGAAGTCGTCGGTGATTTATTAAAAAATACCCGCAATAAAGATGAGCTTTTTGCTGCCACTAAAGTGTGGACCTACGGACGGCAGGCCGGCATCGACCAGATGCAAAGATCCATGCAGCGCATGGGCGTGCCGATGATGGATCTGATGCAGATCCATAATCTAAGAGACTGGAAGGTTCACCTGCCGACTCTCCGACAGTGGAAAGCAGAGGGCAAGATTCGTTACATCGGCATTACAACGTCCCACGGCCGCTCCCACGCAGATCTTGAGCAAATTATGAGGAACGAAGCGCTGGATTTTGTCCAATTCACCTATAACATCGATAACCGAACAGTTGAAGAAAACCTTCTGCCGCTGGCCGCCGATCGCGGTATGGCAACCCTGGTCAATCGCCCCTATCAACGCGGGGCATTGTTTAAAAAGGTAAAAGGTCAGTCCCTGCCGGAATGGGCTAAAGAATTCGACTGCCGGAGTTGGGGCAATTTTTTTATTAAATTCATACTCTCGCACCCGGCGGTTACCTGCATCATTCCGGCCACCTCCAAAGTGCATCATATGCAGGACAACATGGCGGGTGGCTTCGGGAAATTGCCGACGCCGGAAATGCGCCGGCGGATGGTAAGTTATATGGAATTATTATAGAAGCTAACTCAAAAATGCATCTTGCGTCCAATGGCCGCGTTGCGATCCGGTTTAAAATGAACGCTCATCCGCCTCCGGCGGACTCCGCTTTTAAACCGAATCGGCGCCTTGATGCATACCTTAATCCCTTTAGATTAGATATGTAATCCTGCTTTGCGGGGTCCTTGAACGCAATCTACTATTTTTGAGATACCTTCAAGTTGAGTAAATTACATTTAGTCATCCCTTGCGGACCGCCAACTGATGGCTTTTTAGCAGCAGCCCGCCGGCCAGGGCAATCAAGCTGCTCATCAGAAACAGGGTGAAAGAGCCGGTAATCTCGTAAAAATAGCCATTGACGAAAAAGCCCACCATCAATCCGAGTCCATAAGTTAAGGCATTGTTGACCGCCTGTCCCAGGGTTTTGGCTCTTTCCGGTGCCAGTCGATCGATATACAAAATGCTGGCCATATGAAAGGTACCGTAGGTGACCGCGTGCAGAATCTGTGACAGCAGGATAAGCGTCGCCGAGTGCGCGAAGAACAGGATCATCCATCGGATGGCCGCCACCAGAAAAGAATAAAAAAGGATGTTTTCCGGGGAAAATCGGTTGAATATCTTATCCGATTTGATCATTACCAGGATTTCAGCCGTCGATGCCAGCGCCCAGGTGATACCGATGAAGGTGCTGCCGTATCCCATATTTGCCAGGTGGATCGAAAAAAAACCGTAATAGGCGCCGTGGCTGACAAGCATCAAGAAGGCACAGAAAAGAAAGACGATGACAGGTTTTTCCAGCAAAGAGCCTGCGACTGGTGTTAAAAAATCCTTTTTAGGGGCTTGGATGCCGGGTATGCCTATAGATATGACTGCCAGCATCAATGACCCGGCCAGAATCAACACCAGGATGATATCAACAGAATATAAATCGATGGCTTTTCCCAGCACCAGGACCATGACGATAAAGCTGATAGACCCCCAGGCCCTTATTTGGCCATAGCTCTTTTTTTCGGATCCCAGCACATCCATGGTCACGGCCTCTAAAAAAGAGATAATGGGGGCATAAAACATTCCGTAAAAGGCAGTAATAATCAGCATGGGCCAGAATTCTGTGGTGAACAAAAATATGACCCAGATGGCGGTGCTGACAAAATTGCAAAGTATATAAATCGGCCGCCGAATGTTGAGGCGATCTGCCAGTACACCCCATATCAGAGGAAAAATGACCATGGCCACGGATCTCAATCCCGATAGAACGCCTATCTGCAGACCCGAAAATCCAAGATTGTAGCAGTACAGGTTAAAAAAGGGCAGAAAGATCCCCAGTACGCCGAAATATATAAAGTACTGGGAACTGATGGTGATTTTAATCGACCGTCTTTTGTCCATATTTGCTGTGGGTCAAAGAATTGATTTTTGTATCTTAATTGTGACGGTTTCTCTCATTTCGGTCTAGCGGGCCGCCGTGATAAGATAATAGGACCGGCACTGATCGGTTAATTATAATCTAGTACCACCCTTTTGGCAAAACCGAAAGTAACGAACTAACAAAGCAGTATGGATAATAACCTGTTAGAGATCAGACTAGATAGGATAACCGATGAAGGCAATACAGGCCTGGTGTTACCAGATCCAGGGCGTGATGGATGCTATTCAACTTTGACCGTAACCTGTTTGGGTTGTTCTTCCTCCGGCCGGGGGATTTCTATTTCCAGCATGCCGTCTTTAAACGTGGCTTTTATCAGGTTGGGCTGAATGTTGTGGTGGAGTGTAAACGAGCGTTGAAAAATACCGTAGCAGCGTTCCTGGCGGTAATAAGCTTTTTGATTGATTTCAGTTTTGGGAAACCGTTCACCTTTGAGGGTTAATATATTATCTTTGACTTCAACTGTAACGTTTTCTTTACCAACCCCGGGCAGGTCAACCGACAGAACAACCCCGGTTTCGGTCTCATAGATATCCACAGCCGGCTTCCAGGCACACATATTCACTTCATCCTGCCGACCGCGGGAGGGGCCGAAAGAATCATCAAACATCCGGTTGATCCGATTCTGGAGCTCTGCAACATCCCTGAACGGGTCCCATTTTACGAGTGCCATGCCCGAACCTCCTATTTCATGTCTTTGTTTTTCTCAAATTTAAGCACCGCTGTAACTCTGTCAAGACTTTACAAACATATGTTTCGGTGTTATTTTCCTTGCAATTGATAGGGAGGAGAAGAAAGCACTGAGAACTTTTTAACTTTAGGAGCCGGAAATGGAGTATATTAAAATACGACTATTAGATGATTTCGGTCATGTTGGTTCCAAATTAGAGAAGAGCATCGATGATATGTTTCGATCGGTGAGTCCTGGCTTTACACTTGCTGAACGAACATGGAAGCCTCCGATGGACATGAATGAAACCCCGGAAGAAGTCATCATTGTAGCCGAGGTTCCGGGCGTGGACAAAGATGATCTGGAGGTTGAAATCAGCAGTAAGGCGGTAAGGATAAAGGGAAATCGTTTTGCCAGGCATTGCTCCGGCAATGCCACCTATCGACTCGCTGAATTACAATACGGACGCTTTGAGCGGATCCTCTTTCTGCCGGCACCCATTGATCCGGAAATAGTATCTGCCGCCTATCAAAACGGCCTGCTTGAGATACGATTGGCCAAGCAGCCACCTGAGAAAACCCACAAAATACCGATTCAGGATGGTTAAAGAAATTGGGGAGGAAAATATGGCTGATGAACAGTCACCAATGGAATTTGATGCAGAAAAAGTACCGGAGATTCTTCCGATTCTGCCGCTCTATGATGCAGCGCTTTTTCCCAAAATGGTTTTACCCCTGGTGGTTTTACAGGGGGAATCCGTCCAGTTGGTCGATGAGGCCATGGCCAAGGATCGTATCATTGGCCTGATGGTTTCGAAAAAGCCCGAAGATAAATCGAAACCCGACCGGGAAGACCTCGCCAAGGTGGGCACCAGTGCGTTGATTCTCAAAATGGCAAAGACCAACGATGATCGGACCCAGCTTTTGGTCCAGGGGTTGAGCCGGTTTAAGATAAAAAACTTTGAGGACAATAAACCTTACCTCATCGCGCGCGTCGAACTGCTCAAAGATGTCGAGAAAAAAGACAATGAAACCGAAGCATTGATGTCAAATATCATCGGTCAGTTTGAAAGAGTCGTTGAATTGTCTCCGGGGCTGCCGCCTGAGATCGCTCAGATGGCCAAAACCATCCAGGAGGCCGGCACGCTGGCGGACATGATTGCCTCTACCATTAATTCCACTCCCGAAGAAAAACAACGAGTCCTTGATATACAGGATGTTAAACTACGACTGAAAGAAGTCACCCGCCTGTTAAACCACCAGCTTGACATTTTAGAGCTGGGCAATAAAATTCAAAGCCAGGTCAAGGGTGATATGGACAAAAGTCAACGCGAGTATTACCTGCGTCAGCAATTAAAGGCTATTAAGGAAGAGCTGGGTGAAAAAGATGAGGCCTCCGTTGAGATCGATGAATACCGGGCCAAAATCGAAGAAAAGAATCTTCCCGAAGCGGCCCGCAAAGAAGCCGATCGCGAACTGGAGCGTTTGTCGCGTATGCATCCGTCTTCGGCCGAGTATACCGTTGCCTCTACCTACCTGGACTGGATTACATCTTTGCCCTGGCATGACAGCAGTCCGGATAATCTGGACATCAAAAAAGCCAGGAAAATACTGGATGACGATCACTTTGGCCTGGAGAAGCCCAAAAAGCGTATCATCGAATATCTGGCAGTCCGCAAACTGAAACCGGAATCAAAAGGACCCATCTTGTGCTTTGCCGGACCCCCGGGAACCGGCAAGACCTCGCTGGGACAATCCATTGCCCATGCCCTGGGCCGCAAGTTCCATCGAATATCGTTGGGCGGTGTGCGCGATGAGGCCGAAATCAGGGGTCATCGACGGACCTATGTCGGTGCACTGCCGGGTCGAATCATCCAGGGGTTGCGACGGGCTGAAACCAACAATCCGGTATTTATGCTGGATGAAATCGACAAGGTCGGAAGTGATTTTCGCGGGGATCCTTCTTCGGCCCTGCTGGAAGTGCTGGATCCGGAACAAAATTTTTCCTTCTCCGATCATTATCTGGACGTGCCTTTTGATCTTTCCAAAGTGATGTTCATTACAACGGCTAATATTCTCGACACCATTCCCCCGGCGTTGCGCGATCGGATGGAGGTGCTGATGCTCCACGGATATACGCTGGATGAAAAGCTTAAGATAGCCAACCGCTATCTCATTCCACGTCAGCGGGATGAGCACGGCATTAAAGCAAAACAGATCAAATTTACCAACGGCGCGGTCAAACAAATCGTGATGGGCTATACCCGGGAGGCCGGATTGCGCAACCTGGAGCGTGAAATTGCAAATATCTGTCGCGGGGTGGCCAGCAAGATTGCCCAGGGCAGAGTGAAATCGGCCAGCATCAAAGTCGATGACCTTCACGAATACCTGGGGCCTGTTCGACTGACCTCTGAAACCAAAGCCAGGATAACAACCCCGGGGGTCGCCACGGGTCTGGCCTGGACGCCGACCGGAGGGGAGCTGCTGTTTATTGAAGCAACCGCCATGAAGGGCAGCAAAGGCTTGACGCTGACCGGACAGCTGGGAGATGTCATGAAAGAATCGGCCACCGCCGCCTTGAGCTTTGCAAGGTCAAATGCCAAAGACCTTGGCCTTGATGAGGATTTTTTTGAGAATCATGACATCCATATTCACGTGCCCGCCGGCGCCATTCCCAAAGACGGTCCCTCCGCCGGGGTGACCATGTTGACTGCGCTGACATCCCTGCTGACCGATACCCGTATCAGAAAGGATCTGGCAATGACCGGAGAGATCACTTTAAGAGGGCAGGTATTGCCGGTCGGCGGTATTAAGGAAAAGGTGCTCGCCGCCCATCGGGCCGGGATTAAAACCATTATATTGCCGGAATTGAATCGCAAGGACATCGAAGGTCTCCCCAAAAAGGTTCAAAAGGAGATTCGGTTTCATTGCGTTAATAAGATGCTGGACGTGTTGAAGATTGCGCTGGAAAACAAAAAGCCCCGAACTGCGGTGAAGCGTCGTAAAAAAAGGTAACTATAGCCCAGAGCAATGTCTTCTAAACAGATCAGTGGCTGCATATAAGAAAGATAGCTGACTGATGAAAATCATGAAAATTCCAAGCACCAGATACCAAATTCCTAATAAATCCCAATGATCCAAATTAAAATATCATTGTGACCTCAATTTACCTCAGAATCCGGATCGTGCCAGTTTTATTAATCGGCGCTTTTCTTTATTTTGTTATCGGTTGTACCGCAACCTATAGCCCTCCTCCCCAACAGCCGGCGGGATATCCAAAACCGTATAAAGTTTTTGGCAAATGGTACCAGCCGCTGCCGGACGCCAAAGGCTTCCGCCAGCGCGGAATCGCTTCCTGGTACGGGAAGGATTTTCACGGCAAAAAGACCTCTAATGGTGAAATTTATGATATGTATGCCATAACGGCGGCGCACAAAACACTGCCGCTGGGCACCTATGTGCGGGTCCATAATCTTGAAAACAACCGCAAAGTGGACGTGCGGATTAACGACCGGGGACCGTTTGTGCGCGGTCGAATTATTGATCTCTCCTATACGGCGGCTAAAGATATCGGTATCGTCGGTCCCGGAACCGCCAGAGTTGAAGTTGTGGCCCTGGGGATCCCGGCTACCACTGACGGAGGTTCAAGCCGTTCCTATGTGCAGGGAGACTATTACTCGGGCAATTTTACCTTTCAGATCGGCGCTTTTGTAAACCGCGAAAATGCCGAGAGGCAGAGGCGTGACCTCGGAAAAAAATATAAAAATGCGCACATAACGGTTTTTGACCGCGGCGATCAAATCTTTTATCGGGTGCGGGTCGGAAAATTTACGACCCTGGAAGAAGCCGTGAGACACGAGCTGATATTGATAGAGGACGGTTATCCGAACCCTATTTTAATTGCGGAATAGAATATAAAAAAAGTTCAGGGTTCAGGGTTCTGGGTTCAGAGGTTGGGGTTCAGGACGCAACGGGAATGTTTACCAAAAACGATTTTGAGAATACTGGTCATTATTTACCCCTGACCTATTTAGCAGAACGAAGCAAAGGAGTGGGTTAGTTTGCTGAAAAAGGTGGTATTCCTGGACCGGGACGGAACGATTAATCGTGACTCAGCCGCTTACATTAAGAGCAGGGAGGAGTTTGAATTTTTACCCGGCAGCCTTGAAGCCATTAAAAATTTGACCGTAAACGGGTTTGTCAATATTGTTATTACCAACCAGTCTTCTGTGCCGCGCAATTTAATCTCTTTAAATGAACTTGAAGTTGTCCACAACATGATGACCGAGACGGTTGCGCTAAACGGCGGTGAAATTAAAGATATCTTTTACTGTGCCCATATGCCGGAAGATGGGTGCAATTGCCGTAAACCCGAACCGGGGTTGATTCATCAGGCCCGGAAGAAATACGGAATCGACCTGACCGCAGCAGTGATGGTGGGGGATAGCCCCAAAGACGTCGAGTGCGCCCGCAGGGCCGGATGCGGCAGGGCCGTTCTGGTTAAAAGCGGCATAGAAGACAACGTGGAAGATGTGTTGAAAACCCGGCAGATATTTCCGGATTATGTGGCAGAAGATTTGCTCCATGCCGCCGAATGGATCATTTCTAATATAAAATAGCGATTTCCAACTCAAACCGTCGTGTCCCATCAGGATGAATACTTTTAACAAAAATAGCGCCTCCCCGCTCACCATCGACGGTCGTCTGGAACGTATAACCTATTTTAACGAAAATACCCATTATACAATTGCACGCTTGAAGCCAGCCGGTTTGACCGCCGCAGTCACCGTGGTTGGTTACCTGGCAGGCGTCAGCATCGGCGAAACCTTAAAGGTTAATGGCAGATGGGAGACCCATCCTAAATACGGTCAGCAGTTAAAAATTGATTCATTTGAGGTGATGCTGCCGGCCGGTATAGACGGCATCCGTACTTACCTGGGATCGGGTATCGTTAAAGGCATCGGCCCTTCACTGGCCTCGAGGATGGTTAAAGCCTTCGGGGCCGATACCCTGGAAATCATCGAGGATCACCCCCAAAGGCTCGTTGAAGTGGACGGCATCGGGGAAGCCAAGGCAGCCCTGATACAAAACGCCTGGAGTGAGCATCACGCCCTTAGAGGCCTGATGCAGTTTTTGCAGAAAATGGGGATCCAGACATCCTACTGCGCAAGAATTTTTAAAGCCTACGGGGCGGATGCGGTCACCCTCATCCAGGAAGATCCATACGTGCTGGCGGATGATTTTCCGGGTGCCGGATTTGTGATCGCCGATGCCATCGCCCGCAGGCAGGGTGTTGAAAACGAAGACCCGCAGCGTGTGCGGGCCTGTATCCTGCATCTCATTCTGCAAAATGCCGAAGACGGACATACCTTTGCTGAGAGGGAAAACCTTTCTTCGCGATGTGAAAACCAGTTCCAGATAAGCCAGCTATCCTTTGAAAATGCAATTGCTGAACTGGTTGAAGCCAAAGTTATCATTGTTGAGCCGATTGCTGATCATACCTGGGCCAGCGCCGTTTATCTGAAAGAATTATACCAGGCCGAAAGCGGGTTAGCTGACCGCTTGCAGGCGATGCTGTCTGTGCCGGTGAAGCCAGTCGCAATCGAGGCCGAAAGAATTGCAAGGGAGGTTCATCAAAAGCTGGCCATTAACCTGTCCGCCGAACAACTGCAGGTCCTCGAAAAGGTCTTCTCCCATCGCATTGCCATTATCACCGGTGGGCCCGGGACCGGCAAAACAACCCTTTTGCGCTCCATCAGCACCTTATTTCAGACCCAGGGACGGCGATTGCTTTTGGCCGCACCCACCGGCCGGGCGGCCCGGCGTCTATCCGAGGTTACCCGAAGAAAGGCAAGCACCATCCACCGACTTTTGGGGTATAACTTTACCGACAACGGCTTGATGCGAAACCGGGACAATCCATTGGACGCCGATGTCGTTATCATCGATGAAGCCTCGATGGTTGATACGGTTTTGATGTATAACCTTTTGGCTGCCGTGCCCCTGTCAGCACAGCTGGTACTTGTAGGGGATGTATCTCAGCTTCCATCTGTTGGTCCTGGTAATGTTCTGGCGGATATGATCGACTCTGGTTGCCTACCGGTCTATTATTTGAATAAAATTTATCGCCAACACCGGGAAAGCGCGATTGTTATCAACGCCCACCGGGTTCGCGAGGGTAAGCCTCCCGAGTTCTCAGACTCAATTGAATTAAATGATCGCTCCGATTTTTATTTCATAGAGCAACGTGATCCGGACCAGGCGGCCGCCAGGATTGTTGAGTTGTCCTGCAAAGAGCTGCCCGCTAAATTCGGTCTGGACCCAGTCAATGACATCCAGGTATTAACACCGATGCATAAAGGCGCGGTTGGTACGATCAACTTGAATAACCTCTTGCAAAAAGCTTTAAATCGCCAAAGAGGAGGTGTGAAAACCACAGGCATACCATTTAAACCCGGTGACAAGGTGATGCACCTTAAAAACAATTACCAAAAGGAAGTGTATAACGGCGATATTGGAATAGTTGATAAAATTGATAGTCAAAAATCGGAATTGGCGGTAAATTACTATGGCCAAACCGTCAACTATGATTTCGACGAGCTGGATGAGCTGACCATGGCCTATGCCATATCAATCCATAAATCCCAGGGCTCTGAATATCCAGCCGTCATTGTGCCGCTGATGACCCAGCATTATATGCTGTTGCAGCGAAATTTGCTTTACACCGCCATGACCCGAGGTAAAATATTGGTTGTCCTGACCGGCACCCGCAAAGCGCTGAATATTGCCCTGGAAAACGACAAACCCCGCCGGCGCCTTTCGAGTCTGGCCGCCAGGCTTTCTTCGAAGGTCTCGCAACGTTTTTCCTGACACCTGAAACCCGAAACCTGAGCCAGATTACTTTTTTGAACTTCTGGAGATGGGAACCCATATAAATTTATCAAATATGAGAAAATTCGATGGAACCAACACCTACCTACAAAGAATTGGAAAAAAGAGTTGCGGATTTGGAAAAAGAGGCCGCTGATTGTAAATCAGCAGAAGCGTCGCTTCGCAGGAGCAATGATATTGTCAACAGCATCTTATCCGCTTCTCCGATCGGCATCGGTTTGGTCGAAAATCGAATCATCAAGCGAATTAATGGCTCTATGATGAGAATGTTTCGGTTTGAATCGCAAGCCGATTATCATGGAAGGAGCGCTCGAATCATTTATCCGTCGGATGAAGATTTCCAAAGGGTTGGCGACTTTATTTATAACTACCTGAAAGCCGGTAAGGAGGCCTGGCTGGATACCATTTTTCAGCGCCAAGACGGCACGACCTTCTGGGGTCATCTAAAGGTAAATACACTTTACCCTCCTGACCCAATGCAGAGAGCCACTTTTACCATTTCGGATATTTCGTGGCGCAAGCGTGCCGAGGCCAGGCTGCTGCAAAACGAGAAATTACAGGCTGTTGTTGAAATGGCGGGGGCGGTGTGCCATGAGATGAATCAACCCATGCAGTTGACCCTTGTGGAATTGGCCGAGTTCCTGGTGATGAATACCTACAATAAAAGTGAGATCGAGAAAAAAGTTGCCAGGATCAGGCAACCGCTGAATGCGTTGCGCGACATGTCGCGCAAACTAATGCACATCACCAGGTATGAAACACGTGACTACGTAGAAGGTGAAAAGATCGTTGATATTGATCGATCGTCGGGTACCCGGGACTAATTAACGGTCCGGAATTTGTTACAACTATTCCAGCATGTTAACGGGGCGAGAACCTGCCTCATGAATCCGTATCCGGCCTTAGCGGCATCGGAATTTTGATAAATTGGACGCCCTCGTCCTTGAGGGTTTTTTCTTCCTCTTTGGTACTTACGCCCCGAATGTTGCGGGGTTCAGTAGCACCGTAATGGATTTTCAAGGCTTCTTTGGCAAAATCGGCGCCGACGTTGTCAAAGTTTTTTTCAACAAATTCAACAGCTTCTTTTCCTATTTTTTCCAGGTTGGCTTTTTCAGCCGCAAGATCCTTCGAAATGGAAGGCGAACCTGATTTAATGGCAAATGTTGACGGAACAATGTCGACTGAGGTAATGTTACAGACCGGGCAGGTGATCAGGCCTTTTTTCTTTTGATCGAGATAGGCCTTGCGGTCTTCAAACCAGCCTTCAAAGCTGTGCCCTTTGGTGCATTGTAAATCGTATGCGATCATACGAGCGCGTCCATCCTGATTTTGTTAAAATTTTAAATGAATTTAGATAAATACGTACAAATTGGATATAGATTACCATAGGAGGCAACATTTTTAAAGACCTAGTTATCATAATTTGCTATTTTTAGAAAATGTTGTAGAATAAAAAAACAATGAAATTTCGCCACTTTTAATCGGGAGTATGCCAGATATGAAACAGCAGCTTAAGCAAATAGTTATTTTGGGAATTGTACTGATGTGTTTTTCTGCCACTGGATTTGCTGAAACCATGTATGTGACGGATCTACTAAAATTAACCCTGCGCAGCGGTCCCAGCACGGGGCACAAGATCCTCTCAGTTGTAGAGTCCGGACAACAGTTAGAGATGCTGGAGCCGGGAGAAGATTGGTCTCTGGTTAGAAATGCAAACGGTAAAGAAGGCTATGTATTAACCAGATATTTGATGCCTGAGCCGACCCACAATATCCGGTTGGAAAAATTACAAGCCAAACATAAAGCTCTAATGCAGCAGGCAGCCACCTTGCTTGAGGAAAACACAGCCTTTAGAAATGAAGGTAAACAGCTTAAGTCTGACCTTGACAAAAATGAAAAAGCACTCAAAAAACTGGGCACCGATTATGATAAACTGAAAGCCGGTTCGGCCGATTATATAGAACTTAAGGGTAAATACGAGACGGTTAGCGGGCAACTTGCGGAGCAAACCAAGAGAGCGGATACTTTGGATGAAGAACTGCGGGCCATTGAAATGAATCAATATATCAAATGGTTCTTAGCCGGGTCCGGCGTCCTTCTGGTGGGCTTTATCATTGGATTTTCCGCCCGCAGGCAGCGCCGGCGTCCGTCTCTGCTTTAGTTATCACAGCAGAACATCCCGGATGTCTCTGCATCCAACTAAACCGGAGCGCCTTTGCGGGCGTGACCCTGACTTCGCATTGACATAACCACTGAATATCATTATATTCAGTTATTATATAGCGTCTACCTGAAAACAAAGTGTTGGAAGCACTAATGGTCCGGCATAGACGCCGTTTGTTGGCGGTTGCCGCCATACCAAACTCTTACCAGACAAGGAAAAGAGGACAATTACGAATAAAATAGTTGACTGTAGTGGGAACACAAATGCCATTTGACCAAATAGTGGTTTTAATCGTCCTCCTTTTGCTCTCCGGTTTTTTTTCTTCCGCCGAAACGGCACTATTTTCCATCAGCAGGGCCAAAGCCAGACACATTGCAAAAGAGAAGGGTTTAACCAATGCGCTCATTAAGAAAATGAAAGATGACCCCCACCGGTCTGCTTTCGACCATCCTGATTGGTAATAATCTTGTAAATGTCGGCGCAGCCGCTCTGGCAACAGCCATAGCGATTGAAATGGTGGCCAGCAATGCGGTGGGAATCGCCACCGGCATTATGACCGCCCTCATTTTAATCTTCGGTGAAATAATTCCCAAATCAATCGCCACCCGGAACAACATCCTCATTGCCAGATTGGTTATCATGCCCTTGTACTGGCTGTCGGTTCTATTTGCCCCGATAATTTATCTTCTGAATTTTATCCCAAGACTCACCAGCAAGGTTCAAAGGAAGTCGCGGGTCACCGAAGAAGAGTTGATGACCTTTGTTGAAGTGGTTGAAGAAGAAGGGGGCATCGAAGAAGAAGAAAAAGAGCTTATTCATAATATATTTGAATTTGACGATACCAGTGCATCGGAAATCATGACCCCCAGAGCGGATATGTTTGTCATCAACATCGATGAAGAACTGAATGTCGAAGAAATCATCCGTTCCGGCTTCAGCCGCATTCCTGTAATCGAAGAAGATATTGATCATGTTATCGGTATATTAAATATTAAAGACTTGTTTATGCATCAGATTACCTCGGCAAAGCAGACAGATGTACGCAGCGTCATGAGCGAGCCGCATTTTGTCCCGGAAAATAAAAAGTTGGACCATTTGCTCCAGGAGTTCAAAAGAAGAAAACAGCACATTGCCATCGTCGTTGATGAACATGGGGGCGTGTCAGGATTGATAACTTTAGAAGATGCCCTGGAGGAGATCGTGGGCGAAATCATCGATGAAACCGACAAGGTTGAGCCCCACATTGTCAAACTCAATAAGAATGAATGGCGGGTGTTGGGAAAATCCGAAATCGATGATGTCAATGAAAAACTGGCAATGGATATTCCCGACACCAAGGAGTACGACACCTTCTCCGGGTATGTCCTGGATCAGATCGGCAGGATTCCCCATGAGAAGGAAGATATCTTCCTGGGTAATTTTGTCGTCACGGTTAACGAAATGGACGGAACACGGATAAAAGAGTATATCGTCAAAAAAACCGAAGAAATATCTCAAGAAGCTGATCAGGCTATATAAAAAAGCAGGGTCGTCGACCCTGCTTTCTCATTTCTAAATTTATTTCCCAATCAGTATATCAAATGGGAGTTACATCTCGTTCTGAACAAATTCAAACTGCACTCCGAATCCCCCGGATGAAACCCAAACAATTTTACTGTTGGAACGAATCGGGATTTCAAAATTGGGGAAGAAAAAGCTCTGGGCGATTTGTTGTTTCACTGCAAGCTCATGCCGGGTTTCAATAAAGGCCCCGTCAAGACTGATGTTTCGCATGATACCTTTGTGCTCCTGGTCGTTGACCATATACTCGGTAATTATTGAACACGGCATGCGGGGGTGTCTGCGCTGGTCCCTTTTTTCCCAGGTATTTAAAAGCCTCGATAGCACCCGTTGGTCATCAATGGATAAATTATCGAGGAATTGAGACAGGTGTGAATCATCGGTTCGAGTGTTTAAGCTGCCATTGCCAGTTGCCATAAGAGAAGACCTCCTTATAAAATAGGATTTGCGGTGTTCTACGGCAAACTTACGGGAACGTCGATTTCGAGGAAAATTTCATGAAAAATAGCTGTCGATTTACAGTATACTATATAATCTTAAGCACTTGGCCTCAAAGAGTCAAGAATAAAAGAAAGTTCACGCTTCAGAGTTCAAGGTTCAGGCTTTGTGGGGTGAGACGCATGGCCCATAGGGCAAAGCGCCTAAGGTTGAATTTTGAGAATTCTGTGTTGTCGATCTCTACGCTATGCCTTCGGCTCTATGCGCTTTGCGTCGCGCAGCTATCGACCAGCAGCCGGCAACCAACTGCCAGCTAAAGCTCTTCCGGTGTAAATGCCACAACATCGTCTATTTCTGCGCTGTCGGCGAACAGCATCACGAGCCGATCGAGGCCCAGGGCATTGCCACAGGCGGCCGGCATGCCGCTTAAAGAAGTCAGGAAATTTTGCGGCATCGGGTATACCTGTTTGTGGAGAGTTTTACGAATTTTTTGTTCCGACTCAAAACGCCTACGCTGCTCAACCGGGTCGGTTAGTTCGCTGAAACCGTTGCACAGCTCAATACCGGCGATGTAGAGCTCAAAGCGTTCTGCCACCAGTCGGTTTTCAGGCTTCAATCTTGCCAGAGCACCGAGCGACGCCGGGTAATCAAAAAGGAAGAGCGGCCTGGTTGCCCCCAGGTTGGGTTCAATTTCGTTAACCATGACTTCCTCAAAGCAATCCTGTGCCAGGGCCTCTTCCACCTCCATGTTTGTATACCGGCGAAAAGCCTCATCAACCGACATTCGTGTCCAGGGCGGGTCGAGATATATGGTTTGTCCCTGGTAACTCAAGCTGTTGTTACCGGTTGTTTCTACGGAAATATACCCAATGAGTTCCTGGCAATCATCCATCAAATCAGTGTAATTACCTCCGGCTTTATACCATTCCAGCATAGTGAGTTCCGGAAGATGTTTGCGGCCCCGCTCTTTGTTTCGGAAGCATTTACAAATTTGGAATATCCGTGCATATCCGGCGGCCAGTAGTTGCTTCATACACAATTCAGGTGAGGTTTGAAGGTAACAATCTTCTGAGGCAACCGCATCAATATGGGCTTCCGGAGCCGGCGCCGGAATGCGGATGGGCGTGTCGACCTCAAGATATTGGTACTTAAAAAAAAAGCTGCGGGCTGCCTGAATGATGGCAGCCCGCAGGTGCAAATTTTTCTTAATTTGAGACTGCCGGTAATTCTTCAATCTCTTAACCCCAACCCAATGACCCAATCAGGACTTTTTTTCGATATACTTATCCTCGGTGCGGTCCTGCAGATAAATATTATCGAAATGTCCCAGGCTCGCTTCGTCGTACCATCGGTGACCGATTTCTTTGCACTTGCTGCAGGCTTTGCGGGGAATATGGACGGCAAGGATATGGGCACCGCGATCCGATGATGAATCAATTCGAAGAGCGCCGGCGCAATCCGGGCACAGTTGAATCTGTTCCGATTGAGATTCCTGGATCCCGTCGGTATCGTAAAATAGGGTGCGTGTTCGCTTCTGAGGATCTGTTTTTTCCAGGAGTTTGTCCCTCAGGTTTTCTTGGTTGTGCCAGATGGACAGCACAATGTCACCGATTTTTTCAATGGCCCCGGTCACCGCCGGAGTTTGGCGAATACTTTCCGGATCATAGTTCGGCTCTTTTATCCTGCTGTAATCGATACCGGCCATGGCGAGCACGATTCCCAGATTAACATAGGGCAGGGCACCTTCGATGGAATAACCCCCCTCCAGGACCGCAATATCCGGTTTTAACATCGCCGTCAGGTCGGCGTAACCCTGGGCCGAAAAGTTCATGTTGGTGATGGGATCGGTGTAGTGGTTGTCCTGACCGGCGGAGTTGATAATAATGTCCGGCTTAAATTCGCCCAGGATCGGCATGACGATATTTTTTAGAGCATACAAAAATCCCTCTTCAGATGTATTCGGCGGCAGTGGAATATTCAGCGTTGTTCCCACGGCATTGATACCGCCAAGCTCACTGGGAAAGCCCGAGCCGGGGTACAAGGTGCGCCCATCCTGGTGGATCGAAATGAAGAGGGTGTCCGGGTCATGCCAGTAGATGTCCTGGGTGCCGTCTCCATGGTGGCAATCCGTATCAACAATGGCAACCCTGTCGATGGCGTAGGCCTGCCGCAGGTATTCAATCATAACGGCTTCGATGTTGATATTGCAAAAGCCCCTGGCGCCGTGCACGATGCGCATGGCGTGATGGCCGGGGGGCCTGACGAGAGCAAAGCCCCGGTCAATCTGTCCATCGAGCACGGCCATCCCGATGGCCTTGGCGCCGCCGGCACTGATGAAATGAGATTCGGTGGTCACCTGCCATACGTCCGGCACACAAAAATGCGTGCGCTGGATATCTTTTAAGGTGACCGGATCCGGCTTGAGTTCAACCACACCTTCAATATCAAAGACACCTTCTTCAAATATCTGGTCCTGGGTATAGAGCAGGCGTTCTTCCCTTTCCGGATGGGTCGGGCTGATGGCCCAGTCAAAAGCGGGGAAGAAGACCAGTCCGGTTTTGTGTTTGGCTTTTAACATTTCGGATTTCCATTCTTTATTTCGGTAAAAAGCTCCATGGAGACAGATTCAACGTCGAACATCGAACGTTCAACATCGAACGTCCAATTATGATAGCGCTGCGCTTTATCGATCTTAGAACAAGCAAAGAGCGGCCTGCAACGAGCTAAATTCGGCCTGAACTCATGATTCGCAGGCGGCCGAGTCGAATTTCGAAAGGATAGTTCGCTTTGCTCATAATTTTTTTAAACCGACAGAATACGTATTCGATGTTGGACGCTGGATGTTCGATGTTCAATGTTCAATTTTTAGTTAATTCCCGAATCACATCATCATACCCATGGATTAAACCGGGTTTAACCTGCACTTTGACCCGGATGTTTTTGCCGGTGGTATTAAATCCGCGCACCATGTTGAACTCCAAAGTTTCAAGCACCTCCATTTCCAAATAGTCGGCGTTGGCACCCCGTTCGACAGCCTTGGTTTTCAGCAATTCAAAGGCCTGTTGGATGGCGGCGTCAGCATCAAAATGCCGGTCAATCTTTTGGCTGAAATTTTCTTCCGGGGCTTCGGCCACCCGTCGTTCGGTATCTGCAAAAAAGGTGACCTGACAGGTGGTCCGGGCCAGGGCGGCACCGATGGCGTTGGCCACCTTCCATTTGGGTACCACCCGGATCCGGTAATCTGAAAGACTTTCCAGATACCTGGCAAAAAACGGTGCCGGACCGCCCAGAATGCAGACCGTTTGGGGCCGGACCACATAGCCTTCCTGGAGTTCATGGATGGTATAGACCGGTTTGCTGTTGATCCGATAGATTAATTGCCGGGCAGCGGATAATATTTTTTTGCAGGTGACATCTATTATTTCAGCCGCCAGGGCTTTGACAGAAAATCCCAGTTTGGCGGCCAGTGGTTCAAGCCCTGCGACCGCATTTTCACGGCTGCCTCCGGGGATATCTTCCAGAATGCAAAGTGCATCAGTCGGCGTTGGCGCCGGCCCGCCATACGCCATAGCCGGCCCCAGGCGTTCAGGGCCGATGATGAGTTTGCCATCGATTTCTTTAACGGCACTGTCACCTCCCAGGCCAATGGAAAGGGTCTCGAAGGGAACGAATCAGGGTTTTGTAATCGCCCAGCGTAATTCCCAGGGGATCGAGAACGGGTGAACCCTTGATAAGGACCGCCAAATCCGTAGTCGTCCCTCCGATATCCATCACCAGGGTGTCTTCTGCTTCCGATCCGAAGGCCGCAGCGCCCATGACGCTGGCGGCGGGACCGGACAAAATTGTTTGGGCCGGATATTCAATGGACGTATTAAAATTCATGTTGCCGCCGTCTGCTTTCAGAAGGCGCAGGGGCAGTTTCAGGCCTCTGGCTTGCAAAGATTGTTGAACGGCATGGTAAAATTCTTTGTGCAGCGGGTAGACGGATGCATTTAAAAAAGCGGTGGCGATGCGGCGGCCGAAGTTCAAATTACCGGAAATGCGGTGACCCAAAAATACTTTTTCAAAGAAATTGTTTAATATCCGGCTGATTTCCAATTCATGGCAGGGATTGCGAACGGAAAATTTGCCCACCACCCCAACGTACTGGATGCCTTCTTTTTCCAGGTTTTTCGCAATCTTTAGAATTTGACCGGCATCAATCGGTTCAACTTCCCGTCCCCGGTGATCGATGGAGCCTGGAACCGCAAAATAATGGGGATTGGTGCGGTAAAATTCAGGATCGATGCCGGGGCCGCTGGAGACGATCATTCCCACGGGGGGCGTTTTATCTTGAACGACGGCGTTGGTGGTGAGGGTGGTGCTTAAGACAATGCGGTCGATTGCGGCAGGGTCAATGCCCTCTGTAACCGCCTCCAACCCCGATAGTACCGAGTTAAACAGGTCGGCGGCATCGGTGGGAACCTTAACCTCTTTGCGCAGCCCTTGATTGTCAAGCAGAACGACATCCGTATGGGTGCCGCCGACGTCTAACCCTATGATCATTGATTTATCCTGATCGCAATGCTAAAAGTATAAACGTGATGCTATCGGATATACGAATCAATGTCAACGCTTCGAGAAACCAAACCATTCCTACATCCAAGGGAGCCGATGCCGGTACCCTGCTGAGAACCGGCGGGTATCTGCGCCCACCGCAATCAAAAAGAATGCTTGAAAGATACTCATTGCATTTGCTACTGATTGGACTTAATTCTGACCGATGGTGATTGTTAACGATATTTGTTTACGGAGGATTACATGAACTGGGAAGACACAGCAAAGAAAATAGTTGAAATGATACAAAACAATAACATGGCACCCTGGAAGGCCGAACAGGTGGCATTAAAAGAAGGTGTGCCGGTCCCCGATCACCTGGCTGTAGCAGCCATAGCCCGGCGATTGTTTATCGAAGAAAGAAGCGGTCATAAATTTCACCATATCGTTTTGCCACCCGAACCCTATCAAATTACCTACCGGTGTCCCAATGACGGCACACTATGGACGCTGGCCGCAGACGATACCTATATAGCCTGTGGGCTGTGCGGAACGCCCCTTGATATGGTAGAAGAACAAAAGCGTTACAGCCCACTGGTGAACAATTACATCGGTGGTGTTGAAGATTACTATAGTTATGCGGGTGAAGTCACCGTGGGCGGTGAAGTCAATCAGACGTTCCAAAACATTCTCTGCTGGGGTCCGGGAGTCGGACATTTGGGTATCTCGGCCGGATGCTTTCAGCTCAATAAGTACGGCCCGATCGAGATTAAGGTTTCCGATTGGGCGGTGGCTGCCAGGAATCTGGCATTTGTATTCGACACCGAAGAAGAGCGTGAAAAAGCGATGACATTGATAAAAGCCAAGCTGCCCGAGATTATTCCTAAAATCACCGCAGAACATCTGGCTGGATGGGACGGTGAGGTTTTTAATGTAGACTTTTTGAACAAACAGCATCACGCCGACCGCATCCTGCATTGCTGTTTCTATACTCGTTTCAAAAATCACCGTGGACACGGCCAGACATCTCACAGTGTCGGGATGGCCAAAAATATGATTGATGATCTTTTCGCTCAACATACCATCCAGTGTCGCCTGTCAGTCGTCGCCATGGGTCGGGACGGGGATCTGAAACCGTCGCCGCGCAATCGCAGAGGACGGTATGTATCTGCCCAGCAGCGGATACCGATTAAAGACTATGAGAAAAACATCGGACGACCCGTCGAGGATTTTTTAGCCTACATCGAATTAGATCGCCAGGGCGTTCTGGAAGAAACCGGGTGGCCGGCTTACACCGGAATGGGCGGCGAGATCATCCCTGCCTTTTACCGCACCATGAAAAATAATCCCCGGCCCTATCTGGTTTCCTGCTATCAGAAATTGTATGCTGAAACCCGCGGCGGCGACGTGATTTTCGGCGTCGAACTGCCCAATGTAGAGGTTGGCATTACCTCCAGTCCCGAGGGCATCATATCCCCGATGGCCCGGGAAGCATTGAAGGTTGCCGGCATCCGCAGTGCCAAAGAATACGCGGCGGCGGTGGCGGCCATCACCCTTGCCGGCGAATACAATTTTTCAACACTGCATATCAAAGAAAAAATGTACACGGGTCGCTGACACCAGTGCATCAAAATTGATACAACTATTTTTTTCGGATTTAAATTAAATCTGAAGGGGGCAGGGTGATCGGCCAAACAACTGAATGCTCCACATGGGGGATGCCGCCGTGTTCGGAAAAAGAGGTATGCCGGAAGATAAATGCTTGAATTATCTGAAAAGATTTCGTATCCGGCCGGGGATATAAACGTTCCCGGTTGTTTGTGTTTGCCGCAGGATCAAACTGATTGTGCGCCCGTGATTATTTTTCATGGAAGTGATGGCTATAAACCCAACCATGAAATGATCGCCCGCAAGCTGGCCGGGGAAGGATTTGCCGCTTTAGCGCTGACATGGTTCGGCGGGGCTTCGCCACGGTCACAGTGGAGCGAGGTCCGCGCCGATGATATTCTGCAGGCGGTTGCTTTTTTGAAACGACTGCCGATGGTTGATGCAGATAAACTGGGGTTGATTGGCTTCAGCCGGGGCGGCGGTCTGGCGTTAGTGATGGCCTCGCTGATTCCACAAACCAGGGCCGTGGTCAATTATTTCGGGCTGACCGCCTGGGAAGGCGGCCTGGAAGAATTTGGTCATCTGCCCTTGAATCCGTCCGAACCTTTGGACTTTATCAAGAACCTGGCATGCCCGGTGCTATCTTTTCACGGAAAAAATGATACCGTTGTACCGGTTGTTAATACCATCGATCTGGATGGAGCCTGTAAAAAATTCGGCATCGACCACCGCTACGTTCTTTATGCCGGGGTCGACCATTCTTTCATCTGGCCGGGTGATAAATATAACCAGAAGGCTCATCTGGATTCATGGGACCGGACCCTTGAGTTTTTTAACAAAACTTTAATAAATACCGATCGATTTCTTTGACAGCACTGTCGCCCCCCATTTGAGAAAAACTCCCAGCCGTTGCCAAAAAGATAAATTTATCTTACTGGAATGAGCGTAAAAGGTTCTTTCGAAAGGAGGAAGAAAAATGAGAATCTTAAAAATTCTCATTTTTCTTCCTCCTTTCGAAAGAACCTTTTACGCTCATTCCAGTAAGATAAATTTATCTTTTTGGCAACGGCTGCAGAGATTTTCTCAAATGGGGAGCGACTAGTGCTGTCAAAGAAATCGATCGGCATTTATTAAAACTTTGTTAAAAAACTTAAGGGTCCGGTCCCATGAATCCAGATGAGCCTTCTGGTTATATTTATCACCCGGCCAGATGAAAGAATGGTCAACCCCAGCATAAAGAACGTAGCGGTGTGGTCGATGTTTTGCAGGCTCCATCCAGATCGATGGTATTAACAACCGGTACAACGGTATCATTTTTTCCGTGAAAAGATAGCACCGGGCATGCCAGGTTCTTGATAAAGTCCAGGGGTTCGGACGGATTCAGGGGCAGATATGAAAACCTTCAGCCACCTTTCCAGGCGGGGC
>CAWGCM010000011.1:0-350940 GCA_963821065.1 uncultured delta proteobacterium
TTCGTAAAGACCATTCAACACCCCCGTCAGCATGGCCTGATCTTTCAATCGGCCGGTCAGGGTGGTCACCGTCGATTGATCGGCTCTTTTGCGTGTGCTGATGCACATGCCCGCAACACTATCTGCCCAAATTTCTTCGAGAACCCCCTCGACTTCGATACGATAAGTGGCCGGTGTACAGAGTTTGAGATGTTTGCCATCGTTTTCACCAGGCATAATTCACAATCCTTTCTACATTCACATATGTTAATTAACCGCCCTCTCACTTCGCTCGCTCGACAGACGCAGACGGACCCAGACAGTTTACCTGCACGACTCACGGACGCAAAAAATGATTTATTGTCGGCGTGTGTCTGTGGCCAATATACTTAATCGCTTTTTAAGGGCGCCACATCCGCCAAAACGGCGGAAAAATGGCGGAGAAATGGCGGAGAAATGGCGGAGGACCGAAGATTTTTATGATTATTCGGAATTAAAGGATGAACGGGGAAATCAAAACTTGAGTCGGATTGGATTTTTGTTGAACAAGTTCAATGGGAGATTGAATGTTATTGAAATGGGGGAATTTCGCGACGCTTAACTAACGTCGGGTAATGATTCTTAGCACATTAGCCTTGTCGACCGCTTCACGGCGATTGGTGACATTGAGCTTCTGGTATATGCTCTCCAGATGTGACTTAATGGTTGCCGGCGAAACGAATAGTTTTTCAGCAATCTCCTTATTCTGAAGTCGTTGCGCGAGCAGTTCGAGGACATCAAGCTCGCGATTGGTCAGGGGCTCGATCAAGGGCTGTGGTTTTGCTGATGGAAAAGGAGTCGCTTGAGGTTTGTCTACATGCTTTAAAACAGAGTGTTCAACATTCCTGAAAGCGGCCAGGATTTTTTCGATGTAGTCCACGGATACATTCTGATCGCGCAACCGTTCGAGCAAGTCAACCATCGGCGGGCCGGCCTCGACAAACGGCCGTATCCATCCGCGGGGTTCTGCCAGTGCCACCGCCTCTTTCAGTGCCGCAAGCACCTTATCGGCCCGTCCTTGCTTTTCCAGGGCCAGAGACTGCAGGACTGCGACCTCAATGATCTGGCACTTGAATCGGCATGCCTCGCACAGGTCCCGGATAGACCGGAGCAGCTTGGTAGCATTCAACAAGCTCTGCTCGGATCCGGTTGCGATCAGTACCCTCGCTTGAGTGATGGCGGGCGCTTCCAGCCACGAGAACAGCTCGGCCGGCACCGGTGATTCGTCGACCGACCGGCCCCACTCGACTGCTGAGTTCAAGTCCCCCTGCAGCACCGAGAGGCGCGCTTGGCAAGATTGGGCCACGTAAAGATAATTACGCTCATGCAGCTCTCGGGCGAACTCCTTTAGTCGGCGGCACGACTCCGTCGCCTCGTCATCCAGTCCCATGAACTGCTGCGTCAGAACAGATCCCGCCAGTGCATCCACCGCCGCCCTGGGCTCCAACACATAACGCAGCTCGACGGCTTGTGTAAAGTGAACCGATGCGGCCTCGAATTCGCCGGTTTGCAGCTGTGTGCACGCTAAAAAGTAGTAACTCCAAGCCTCTGCAAGGCTCATGTTGTGTTTCTTCGACACGCGCTGTAGACTTTGCGCTTCGACGCGGGCCAGATGCAGATCGCCCCAGAGCAAATATATGAAGGCTAAACCGGCGATTAATCGTGAGTGTAGGTAATTCGCTGACGAGTCAACTTCACCGATCCGAGCCTCCAGGGCCCGAACTGCCAAGTCCTTCTGATCGACCATGCAACGAGCCAGCCCGCGCATGAGTTCGGCTTCGCCCAGAAACGGGGACTTCGTGCCGGCAAGCTGTGACACCGCATTTTCAAGATACTGCAGACTGCGTTCGGCCTGACCTTCGAAGTACGTGATGTATCCCCGAAAGAAGTCGACCTCTGCCGACACCGTCGGCTCTGCCTTCTGACTTTGGAGCAGAGACTCAGCTTGGTCGATGAGCATTGGGACTCGCGTCAACTGATGTTGCAAGTTCCCGATCCATGCCTCGGCCAACAGAAGCTTTGGCCGCTCCTGTTTGATGCCCGCCGGCAACATGGTGAGCCAACGCTCAACGTTATACCACCTGTCGGCATTGAATTCGTCGTTTCGGTAACACTCAACGATCTCGGCCGCCCGCAAATGATCTTCGGCTGCCAAGGCATGCTTGATCGATTCCGTGATCAACCCCTGGGATTCGAACCATTCGCTGGCTGTAGAGTGCAGAGTATTAATATCGCCCGCAGAATAATTCCGCTGGAGTTGCATTTTAAGCAGATTTTGGAAAAGGTGGTGGTAACGGAACCATTGGCCTTCTGCATCCAGACCGATTAAAAAGAGATTCTCTTTTTTCAATTGAGTAATAAATTGCCAGGCATCATTTTGCGTATCTCCCGGCCCGAAGCCGGTTGCGATCATGGCATCGCACAACGGCGCGCAGAAACGGTCCAGGATGGATGTATTTAGAAGAAAGTCTCTAATGCCAGAGGATTGGTGTGAAAGAACCTCATTAAATAGATATTGCATTACGTATTGAGCGCCCCCCTGAAGTTCAGGTGGTATGGTTTTGAAATCACCCTGATGCTGTAAGGCAAGGGCTGCCAGACGTAGACCGGTCACCCAGCCTTCTGTTTTTTCCGACCAAGCGGCGGCGACGTCTTCATCGATCTGCTTTTTCATTATCTGCCGCAGATAGGTCGCTGTTTCAGCCGCTGTAAACCGAAGATCCTGAAGGCGAATTTCGGCAAGGTGGCTGCGGGCACGCAGAGCGGCGATGCTCAGCGAAGGGTCTCGTCGGCCTATTAGAACCAGGTGCATGGGCCGGGGCGGGTGGCGTAACAGATCGTTGAGGAACTGGTGCACTGATTTTTCCTTGATGCAATGGATATCATCTAAAACCAGGATAAAATCCTGCTCAATCGCATCCAGTTCATTGGCCAGGCTGACTGCTATGGTCGAAAGAGGGGGAAGGGTCGTGGCGTTGACCAGGATCATGGTCTTACTGACGGCATCGGGGAAAATGGTGTCAGCAGCAGCGAAAAAATAAGACAGGAACTGACGCAAGTTGTTGTCTTGATCATCCAGTGACAGCCAGGCGCTGGGACTGTCGCAACTATCCAGCCAGCAACTCACCAGCGTACTCTTACCGTACCCGGCGGGGGCCGAGACCAGGGTTAATGGCCGCTCACGCTGCTGATCAAGATATTCCAACAAGCGCGGCCGATGCACATAGTCTCCGGGCGCGCGGGGGCGGTGCAGCTTGGTGCGCAAAATTGTGTTGATGGTTGTATCGTTTGTCAATTTTCAGCTTTTCAGTAAATCGGGTTAGGCTTTATCACAATAACCGGGGCATCCAGGCCCGGTAGGATCAATTTGCATCCTCTATGAGACCATTAACCTTACTGTCAGGCCGCACAGATCAAAAAGATTATTTATGAAATAATGATGGAAAAATCAATAAAAAGTGTCTGAGGAGTCTGATTGCATAAAGCGTTAGCTAATAGAACAAATTTTGGATAGCCTGAAAGTGTGTCTTCCGTGCCTAAATCGCAAATTTAGGATTTTTTTACAATTGTGAGTGAAATATGAAAAAAGTGAAAATCGCCAAGTTTCATATTTTAGGACGAAATTAAACAAACCCATCCTGATCTATATGAACTCATCGAACTTCTTGTCTTGCTGCCAAAGGTATGGAGAGACGGCTGATGAGGGTAGGGAGGTTTTAATAAAAAATGTACGAAAATGGCCCTCAGCTGTGTGAGAATCTGTGTGAGAAAAACTTTCCAAAATCTGCTAAAATTGGAAAAAATCGGAAAACGCATGAAAAATTATAATATAACAATTTCAATTGCTTGTAATAATTTAAGGAGGTTAGGAAACCCGGAGGTAGTCACTGAAAATCCCCGTGTCGGCAGTTCGATTCTGTCCCTCGGCACCATTAAAGAAAGGGAAGTCCAGCAATTCGCCTAACCTCCTTTTTTATATTTTGTTTCCGTCGAAATTTATAGCTTTTAACTCCGACTTGAAAAGCATATAGACACCACTCCTTTTATGAAAAAGATGACTTGACAACTCAATAATTGATGCTATGATGCTTATATGAGAACAACATTAACCATAGATGACGATTTGGCGCAAGAACTGCGGGAGAAAGCCCACAAAACAGGATCTCCTTTCAAAGAGGTCGTCAATAAAGCTATCAGAGCCGGTCTAGAGCATATCGATAAGCCCAAGCAGATAAAGCCTTACAAATGTAAGGCCTATTCCCTTGGATATCCGCCCAGTGCAGACCTCGACCATGCATTGAATCTTGCAGATCGTCTGGAATCAGAAGAAATCACACGGAAGCTCTCGTTACGCAAATGAAAATTGTCGATATCAATTTGTTGATTTATGCTATCAATAAAGACACCCCTCATCATTCTAAGGCAAAGAAATGGCTTGAGGATTCCCTGTCAAGCGATGAACCTTTCGGTTTGGCCTGGATCGTCATTTTAGGCTTTCTGCGGATTGTTACCAACGGCAGGATTATGCCGACGCCACTAATACCCGAGGTTGCTATGGACTCTGTTAACGATTGGCTCCAACAGCCGCCGTCGCTTACTATTGTTCCGTCACATCAACACTGGTCTATATTCAAAGAACTTCTTATGCCCCTTGGAACAGCTGCCAATTTAACGTCCGATGCCCATCTTGCCGCCCTGGCCATTGAACATGGAGCCCGTCTTTATTCTACAGATAATGATTTCAGTCGCTTTCAATCGTTGCGATGGACAAATCCAATAGAATAAAATATTCCCATTGCCAAGGAAAGGAGTTAAACATAAGTCGTCAAGCGGTGAACGGTTGCAAATTCACTACGATAAATTTGGCCCAGCGTCCATAAAATATGAAAAACGCTTTTTTTAAACCTGCTATTCATAATGAAACAGATCGCAATGAAGGTATACATATGATGTCGAATAAGGTTCTTGTTATCGGCGGCGGAGTTGCCGGGCTTTCGGCGGCATCTGAACTGGCCGAATTGGATATTGAAGTGGAAATTGTGGATCAATCCGACTTTCCGGGCGGCCATGCGATACAGTATGCCTGCAAAGCGACGGACCAGTGCGTGGAAAACTGGATTGACCTTTATCCGACGAAAATGAACCAGATCCGGGCTGCCGGCGCCGGGATGTTGGTGGTCCCCTACCACAGCTGTCATGGTCAGTTTAAAAGCATCAAGAAAGAGTATGGTATGGAGGATCTTGAGGTGAAATACCTCTGGGAATTGGTGGCCGACTGCATGATTATTTGAGGGGTTGGAGTTGATACCATGAATCCGATCGCCAATTCACCAAGCTGCCCTGTCTCAAAATATCATTTTATCTTTCTGAATTTTAAACCCAACCCCCCCTTGGTCACCCTACAACCTCGCCTACTATCTTTTTAGTTTTACCGGTTTTAAGAGGAAGGTTCAGTTTTGATAACTGTATCCGGTGATCCTATGAACATTTTGTCACAGTTTTATTTACTGTATTCCATAATTTTATAGTTTATCTTTAAGTTGTGATTTCCATATATTTCTGAATTTATTACTATTTAGACATTCGCAACTGTGTGGCATGGCTCTTGCTCATCAAAAATATTACCTGGCCAATCGTTCATAGACCCTTGTGTGTCATTTCACAGTTTTTGATCGAAAGAAAAGATTATGATACAAATTCTTAAAAAAATGGTCTTTCCGAATCCGAAATTCAGAATTCTTTGTCGGCATAGAAAATTTGTTCCACAGGAATTTTTTGGCATCTGGAAAGTTGGAATCTATGCTGATATAGCAAAGGAATTTAACTACTCTGAGTACTTTCCTTATCAATTTGAACACGAAAATATCGCTGAAGCAGAATTAATTATAGAGAGAAGAAGGCGCCAGTGTAAGAATAAAAAATTTGTTGTTAGAGAATACAGGGAGGCTTGATATGGGCGGATTTTGGAATCCTCATGGTGGTTTCATTGTCAACGACAGAAGGCTTTCCAAAAAGGAAGTGTCTTTGCTAAAGCGGACATGGTCCAAACAACTGCGACTGTCAGAAATGCTTTGTAATGGGTGGTGGAGAAAAACCAAGTGGGTTATGGCATCTTTTTTCAAATGAAACAGGGGTCGCCGGCAAAGCCATCCTTTGAGAAAATAACTAGTTCAAGTTTCATATCATGGATAAAATGGATAAAAAGAATACCACCTAAAACTGTTTTCAAGATGCCCAGGTGAACAGTTTCTTTTTGGTTCTATGGTAGGCTTGTTTTACGATTTTTTCCCCGGATGTTTTTCTTGTCAGATCTTTCCCATTGTCGAAAACCCTGTTCTGAATTTTAAGATCGTCAGCACAATCTTTAATCACGGAGGTTTTTATCTTTTTTAATTCCGTTGAATACCCGATCATCAAGGCATGATCACAAATCGTATTAATAACCCTCGGTATGCCCTCTGAAATTTGAAAAATTTTACCAATTGCCCCTGAACTGAATAAACTCCTTTCTGTTCCAGCAATTTTAAGCCGGTGTTTTATATATTTATGTGTTTGGTTTTTGTTTAATGGCCGGAGGTGACATACGATAGAGTGTTTTTGCCTTTTACCGTTTGGCGTTATCTCTTTTACCAATTCAATTAATGGATGTTGCCCGACCAAAACAATATTTATTAATTGTGCATTATCCCTTTTGATTTTTGCCATAAGGTTTAAATCATTAATCAGGTTTTTTGTCGCCCTATGAGCCTCGTCAAGGATAATGAGCATCCTTTTTTGGGTTTTGGAGTACTGCTCATCTATATGCCTAAAAAAAGACTTCTTATCATCAAAGTTAGCTGGCAGTTTAAAAGAATCTGCAAGGAAGAGCAAAAAATCATCACAATCAAGATCGGAATCGTTTATCTTTACGATTTTGAACTTATCATCAAGAAGCCCTGCCAAATATTTTACAAGTAATGTTTTACCGACACCGATACCACCGGTTAACGACGTGATGCCTTCCCCGTTGTCGATGCCGAACTTTAAAATCGAAATCGCTTCTAGTTGCTCTTCACCAAGCCAAAAATATTTTGGGTTGGCAGTGTCCTGAAAAGGCTTCTCTTTCAAGCTGTAATATGGAAGGTACAACATTTTATTCTGATGCTCTGTCTTTTGATAAATCGTTTGTGCGAAATATCAGATTTTTTTATTCCGCCGGAGGACGAGTCCTCCGGCGGCGGATAAAGTTTTAATTCCCCGCCCCTTGGGGCGATAAAAACATCCCGATTGATACCCCGTTGCCTGCGGCGGGGCAGTTCATTGATGCTATCTATTGTTATCGGCAACTTAATTAAATCCTAAAGCGTCATGTCCTCATTGATCCGTAGATGGCTTAAACTCAAAGATTTGATGTATCAGATTGGAAGGGTGTGCTGATCATAATACCGCCTTTTACTGAAATTAGGGACAAGAAAATATCTTCAGATTGTGCATTCAATTACATAATAGGTGGATATTCTTTTCACATTCATTTTTGGGTCTTCTTTCACATATAGTCGTAACCCTCTAAAATTTAATTAATAAACTGTTCGCATTGTTTTTTCGGTAAAGCCTGCATGATTTTTGCAAACAACAAGGCAAAGTTCAATTTGCTTGTTTGTCGATGATCAAGAATTTCTAAGATATTCAAGGGGGGTATAACGGGAAGTAACTGCTGGCAAGAAAGGAGATTTCTTAATGGCCTCTAATTTTCAGCTGTTTCTTAATCAAAACAGAGATAGTCTCCATTGTCATTTATATGGCGATTTTGATGGTATGTCCGCACATGAGTTGATCCATGCTCTAAAAAAGCACGGAAAAGATTATTTTGAAGTATTTATCGATACCAACGACCTTACCCAAATTCACTCCTTTGGTGTTGATGTATTCCAAAATAACTTAAATTTTTTGACCAAAAATAATAGTAACATTACTTTTATCGGTCGACACAAACGCAGATTTGCAGCGTAAATGGTCATTGGGTTGGATTATTTTAGCGGCAGGATGGGGGGTGTCGTTTTGTTGAACACCTATTTGAACCAAACGAGGTGCCAATGGAATCTTCAGCGCCGTGCGTCTATATCAACGATGATGAGATAGAGTTAAAACAGGTCATTGTCAAATACGGAAGTTTAAAAAAGTTGAGAAAATTCACGATCAGTGAGGCCGAAAAGCGGGGTCTGGTTAGAGTAGAATCAAGTTCGGCTGCGTTAAGCGATGATAAATATTCCAAATCAATTTCCATTCTTGATAATGACGTTCGACTTTGTCTTTCAACCAAGGCGGATTGATAGATGGCTCTCTTTTCAGATTCAGATTCATATACTAATGCGAGCGAAAATAAGTCGACATCGGGTTGAGAAATATTCTGCGCAGTTGTGCGGTCCGAGGGGGTGTCCGCTGTGGGGGCAACTCATGCGCCAGATGCTTTCTGCCACGCCCCCAAACCATTGCGTCATTTCCGGACAGGCAGAGAAGATCAGCGTTGCCGCCAAGTTTATTCTTCCGGGGCTGTTCGGATTGGTTTCAACGGGCCTGCTGCCGTTGTGGGGGCCACTGTTTCATTGTTGCCCCCACAGCGGACACCCCCTCGGACCTGGGCTAGGTCTAAATTAAGATGATCGCTTTGACAAAGGCCAACCGACCCCTGGTTAACCCGCGATTGTTATCCGGCGTGCTAGTAGTCCCAGGGCGAAGCACTGCCCGGCATCGGGGGAGGGGTGAGTGTCTTTAGAATATTACGGTCCCTGTCGATCTGGTTGAGAAAAAAGGTATCTTCCCTGGAAACAATTTTTTTATCAAAATTGTCGTCGCTAAGCAGAAGGGCGCCTTTAAATGATTTTCCGTTGCGGTAATGCGCGGTCAGCATATCGAGATCTTTTTTGGACAAAACTATGGTTGAGCCTAAATAAGATTGGGCCCGGATTACCAGTGGTTTGGGACCGATGCGGTCCCATGACAGTGCCCTGGCCTTAAAGTAAGATTTTCCGATGGCAAAGACGCCGTGACGCTCGGCCCATTCTTTGGAAAGAGAAAATCGCAAGGGAACCTTGCGGCCATCGGAACCCACTATCCGGGGCGGTGTGTTTGAAGGGAATTTATCAGGCACAATAATGATAAGACCGGATGGTGGCCCGAAATATTTTTCGGAAAGCTTTACTAGTGGAATCGGGCGGCCGTTGATTTTGCCTTCTTGAATCAATTGATTGACATGCATAATGGTCAGGTTGGCAAATACCTGACTGCCGGGTTCAGTGTAAGGGTGCCAGCCATCCCAGGTGAGTTCTTGCCTGCTGAAAAAAGTTTGACGCGTCCCCTCATCGTAAAAAATGCTGTGGGGATATTTTATCAGTGATGTAAACAGATGATTGGCGGGATATAAATGAACATTGGGATGCCTGGCGGCAAGGTCCCTTAAATGGCGGTTCAGTTGGGCGTATTCCTCAAAACAAAGCTTTCGGGGTCTGGGTTTGGCGTTTTCTGTGCGGTACTCCCTGGGCGGTCTTCCCTGGGAACAATCAATTAGATTTTCAAAAAATAGATCGCCTAAAATTACGGTCGGTCTAAAGTTCTCTTCTTTGACATAGGATTCGGTCCCGTTTGGGGAGCAATCATAAAAATCACTTTCGCAATCGAGGGCTAGGGCGGATACCAGGGCATCGAGCACCTTTTCTTTCTCGCTGGTATATTCCAAAACTTTCATGTCATGATAGGTAACATCCAGGGCGATTACCAAGCCGGGTTTCCTGCGCTTGAAATAATATTTGGCCACCTTCGGGTAGGATGCCGGAAAGTACCACGGAAAAACATGCCCCTTGCTGCCAAGGCATAGCTGGTCGGCCACAATCTCAGAGGCCGAACGGGCCAGCAGGCCATGGGAAACAGACGACCCGAGTCCCATGACCGGTCCCAGCCGGTTCAGTTCACCGGCTAACCCGGGGTCGTCTTCGCAGTAGGCGGGAAGTTCGTCGCCCAGCGCTATCCGGGTTGAGAATATTGAGAATATTATTAGTGAGAGATAGAAATATTTATGGATAGCAAACCTCATCGAGTGTTTAGCCGGCTTTCATCACGAAAAGCCAGTACCGCCCGATCTGTATCATAGGTCCAATCCCTTTTCAATTCCGCTTATGGCCAATTCTTCTCCGTTGTCAAAATTTTGACTTTCAATCTGTGAAATCCTTATCGCTATTCTATTTGTAACCATCCTTAAACGTTTGATAAAATGGATAAAACAATTTCATTTGAGATGGCATAAACATTGCAGACTCTATTGATCTTAAGTGCGGCCGACCCGCTTGTGACGTATTGGACCGTAATTTCCTATCGGATCGATTAACTTGAAATGAGGAGGTGCTTTTTTGACTTTCAATCAAAATAACAATAATTTTCAGCCAAATACCCTTCCAGAGCAATCTCTGGAAAAAGCAAAGCCGATCGAATTAACCAAACCACAATTGGACTCATCTGCGGTGAAGCCGCTTGAATCGGGTAAACCACAGTCTAATTTAGCTTCGGCAAAACCGGCCGAAAAGACCAACCCCCAACCCGATCCTCATTTTATAAGGGTTGCTGAACAACCGAAAACAACGCCTGCTGGTTCGCCGATGGCGGCTGTTGCATCGGCCAAGCCTTTGTCAGCAGAAATATCATCCACAGATTCTCTAATGGAAGTGATTCTGCCGACCGAAAAATTAGCAACCATACCGGCTGCTTCAGCGGTCAATAAAACCAGCAAAAAGATCATTGCGGTGGGAGGCGCCAAAGGGGGAGTCGGCAAATCCATGCTTTCGGCCAATCTGGCGGTTGGCCTGGCCCTTTTAGGGCAGAAAGTGGTGCTGGCGGATCTCGACCTGGGCGGTGCCGACGTCCATCTTTACACCGGTGTCAAAAGCCTTGCCAAAACCTGGAACGATTTTCTGGATAAAAAAGTAGATTCGATTAAAGACATTCTCACAGCCACGGCCTTCAAAGGATTGTCTTTGATCGGGGGGGATTCTTCGAAGCTAGGCAGCGCCAATCTGCCCTATTCGCAGAAGCTTAAAATTATGCGTCACCTCAAAGACCTGGAGACCGATTACCTGGTTGTCGATCTGGGTGGCGATACCACTTACAATGGACTGGATTTCTTTTTGCTGGCAGATCAAAAGATTGTCGTTTCCGGCACGGAACCGGCATCGGTCCTGGACAGCTACGCCTTTGTGAAAGTTGTTTTTAACCGATTTTTAGAGCGATTTTTTTCAGAACATAAATTGCTCAAGGACCTGGCAGAGCAAGTCAGAGACGGTTCCCTTGAAAAAGCAAAAAACTATTCCCTTGATCTTATCTATCAGGAAGTTCGCAGCCGGGATCCCCAGGCCTTTTTTGAGTTGAAAAAACAGTTTAATCAATTTCGCCTGTCCATCGTCCTGAATATGACCGAAAGCAGCAAGGATGTGCGGATTGCCGAGTCAATGCAAAAACTGGCAAAAGACAAGTGTTTTGTGGATATCGGGATTCTGGGAACCATCCCCTTCGATAAGGTGGTGCGCAAAGCCGCCCGGGGATTCACACCGATTGTGGTGGAAAATCCGAAATGTCAGGCCAGCCGGAACATCCACCAGATGCTGGCAGCTATCATTTTGGATCGCGAGCAGCAAGCCACCCGGGCTGAACTTCTCGACACAACCAGCCGGATTCGTCGCGAAGCTAAAGATCAGATCGATTCGGGCAATATGACCCTGGATGGTTTAACCGTCGGACAAATAAACTCAGCCTTTAAAAACACACCCCGGCTGCGTGAAAGTTTTCAGAAAATTCTGAATATTATGTCCGGTTAGCGGGGCCCTATCCAGAAAAGTCCTTGCAGGCAGTTCGTGCGTCTTAGCTTAAATGAGCGACTCCGGCCCAATCGATGGTTTTAAGCGCGAAAAATTTTTATATTGGAAACCATAACAGTGGGGATACGAAATTTTTCGTATTCCCTTGATTTTTTTAGATTCGTAAAATAAACAGTAGGCATCGCCTCAAGCTATAGAACAAATGGCATTTACGAATACGATCATATTAATTTAGACACGCCCTCGGACCGCGCAACTGCGCAGAATATTTCTCAACCCGATGTCGACTTATTTTCGCTCGCATTAGTATGAACTACGCGGGGGTCGCCTCGAGGGCGTTTGGATGGAAGTGGTTTTAATTTAGCAGAAACTGAGGGCAAAGGATCTTAAAATGGGGATTCCAACCAGGAGGAGTTTTTGCCCAAGATAAAAAGATCAATCATTGCAGCGAAATTAGGTCTGAGCCTGTTTTTGATGCCCATTGCAGTCGCCATGATGCCGGTATTGTCAGGGTGCGGAGAGTATGGTCATATTCCCCTGGCCAGCAAAAAGCAAACTGATGAGAAGGCGGATACAGTCCAGGTAACTTTGCAGTGGAACAATGTGCCGGAGGCTGCTTCCTACAACGTCTACTACAGCAGATTTCCCGGTGTCACCAAGCACAACGGGCATAAAATACCCGGTGCCGCCAATCCGATTGTCCTTACGGATTTAGAGCCTGATACAACCTATTATTTTGTCGTGACGGTGGTAGATAAAACGGGTGAGAGTAAGGAGTCAAGGGAGATGTCATTTGCCGGGATGGGAGCCGCCGGGGCAATTGACTTTAAAGATCTTTTCGAGCAACCATCCCCATTATCGCCGCCGCCTGCTGCGGATCAGAAAAAAACGCAACCTGCAAAGCCGGTGCCGGCCGCCACGCAGAAAAAAGCGCAATCCTCTGGTAACGCGCAGGCCACCTTAGCCTGGGATAACGTGCCTGGCGCGATTTCCTATAATATTTACTGGCGTGACCAGCCCGGGGTGACGAAGCACAACGGCAAAAAAATCGCAAATGTAAAAAATCCTCACACTTTAAAAGATCTCATGGCCGGAAAAACTTATTATCTGATCGTCACGGCCGTCAGCAACAGCGGCGAGAGTAGCATATCAGAGGAAATTTCGCACACTGTTACCCAAATTGAGTGATACTCGATTCGGTGGCACCGGGTCTTTAATAAACCCCAACGTTGCAAAAGTCGGAGGGCTTCAGAGTCCAGGCGTCAAGGGTGAAGCCGTAGTTGCCTACTGCGATCCCTTGACAACACAGGATCTGAAGTCCTCCGGCTTTCCCGCAGGGTAAACAACAAGGCAAAATCGACTCCATCCTTGGAGTACACCGATGGGGATATCCAAAAAACATAGCATTAGCTACAATATTGGAAATAATTACGAACCCTTAACTTACCTTTGCCTTGTTGTTTATGCAACTAAGGGGTAAACCCTGGGCGAACCCAGCAGGGGGTCATCGCTCACACCCGGCATTGGTAGCTGTGTCCGGCTTAAGGCGATACAAGAAGAGCGGTCCCAACAGACACCCGGCGGCCATGGTAACAAAGGCCATGGCCCATCCTGTTTGGCCGCCACCGAAAAAATCCAGAACCATACCGACAGCCAGCGGCCCCAGAAAGGCTGCCCCGAAACCGAAGGTCGAGTGCACGGCCAGAGTGGTGCCCCGGAAACCCGCCGGCGCAGCAGCCACGACACCGGCGGTCAGCGATGCTGAGTCACCGACAACGGTTATGCCGTGGAGAATTGCCATTATGGCCACTATAACATACGGCAAGCCGGCGCTGAAGCCGAGCACCGAGGCGAGCACGGACGATCCGATCATTACCGCCATTATAACTTTCGGGCGGTCAAAAATTCTGGACAACTCGTTGCCGCCAATGCTGGCCGGAAGCCCGATCAAATTTATGATAAAGGCAATCCGGGTGGGACTCCAGGTAGCGGCACCTGTCGGCTGCAGTTGGATACTGAAAGCCAGAAAAGCAACAATCCACGAGCGCATGGAAAAAAGTTCCCACATGTGGGCGGCATATCCCAGGACATAGGCCATAGCGGATCGGGACCTGAAGACGACCCTAAAATCTGCCCGCAATGTTTTTTTCCCCCCACCGCGTACTTTGCCTGCCGGGATGAATAGAACAATGACGACCAGAGCGGCAACAGTGCTGATAGCCGATGCCGCAAAGGCCCAGCGCCATCCGGCCATGTTATTGACCTCCCCGGCCAGGAGATAAGACAGACTGGCACCGATGCTGAAACTTGCGGTGTAAAACGATACAAACCTTGATTGGAGCGCGCCTTCGGTGTAATCGCTGACAACTTTAAGTCCGGGCATGTAAATGCCGGCCAGGCTGACACCGGCCAGAAACCTCAAAGCGAGCGCCGACCAGAACCCCCGTGCCCCAAAAGCATAGCCCAGGGCCGATAAAATGCCTAAAAGCGCGCCAAGCCCCATAATCTTGCGTGCATCGAGCCGGTCGGTGACGCCTGCCAGCACCGGAACCAGCACCATATAGCCGGCATAGTAAGCCGCACTGATCCACCCGGCCGCAGTGTTGCTCAAGCCCCATTCGACCTGAAAGGTTGGCAGCAGAGCGGGAAAGACGGCAATCGATGCCAACCCCAATATTTCCGCCAGACAGACGAGCAGGGTCAGGCGATAAGGGGAATGCTCCATCAAATTATCCTACATGAAGACGGCCCCTATGGCAACTCGCGGGTTTTTCTGCGAATCATCCCATAGCCTACCATGAAACCGAAGAGATGGTGGCTTAATTGTTGATTTGGCAGCGGCATCATCGATTGATTGAAAAATGTCTGTCAATATATATCGACAACTTTATGAACTTATCTTCATAGTTCTATAATAAAACTTTCACAAATGGTTTCCCCGTCATTGCGAATACCCTCCCTAACAGCCTAAATTCACATTGAATTATTGATCTGATGCCGATGGCATGCAAATTGCTGAAAAATAGATAGACGGGAGCGGGTTCAAGGCAGTCGAAATTCCGCGGAAGGGCAGGCCTTGAACCCCCATCCCCATTTCGGGTGTTTCAAAGGCCTGAATAGAGGGAGATTCAAAAATTTTAATCGACATTCTGGAAACTTAACTGTTGGATTGACGCAAATGAAAGGTATCTGGCAAACATACAAAGTGTGGCTCTTGATCTGGCTATTTTATACTGCTTACTGGCTTATAAAAAGTATTAAACTGTTCAGGTCATCCGAAGCCCAGATCGACGGGGCAGATAATTGTCATTCAACTCGATCATGTGGCTGACATTTTCAGATAGATTAAGAATTGCGCTGTGGGTGATTCAAAAAAGGGTTTCCCAATTTATTCTGAAGTGGTCCCGGGAGCTGCGGATTTCATCTTCGTGGATTGATTGCCTGTTTGAAAATTTTGCAATTTTTCCATGTATCTGGTAAACTGAATCTCAACGTGAGAGTGGATTAAAAATAGGGTTTCCACGAAGATAAGAAAGGCGCAATCTAAATGACCAATGAGGCGGAGACTGTTTTACTCGTCGATGACGAAGAGATTGTTATCGGGGTTGGCAAGCAAATGCTGGAAAAACTCGGATTCTCAGTGCTAACAGCTACCAGCGGCAAGGAGGCCTTAGACATTTACAGAATTAATAAGGACAGAATTGGGCTTGTTGTTTTAGATATGATCATGCCGGGTATGGGGGCTGGTGATACCTACGATGGGTTGCAGGCAATTGACCCGGCGATAAAGGTCCTTCTTTCAAGCGGCTACGGTATCGACCAGCAGATCAGCGAAATCCTGCAACGCGGCTGTAAGGGCTTTATCCAAAAACCCTTTAACATGCAGATGCTGTCTGAAAAAATCGGAGAAATTCTAGAATAGCCCTGAATGAAGCTCGCCTATGATCCAATGGTCCCGGATTCTACCCGATGAATTCAATCCATGGTGCAGGCGCAACGCACCTAACCGCAGCTATCCGCTGTCTCGTGTCTGCCGCTGAATCAAATCAACTAAAATCGCTCTTACTGAAGTTCCTTTTTAATTCAACCAGTGTCGCCCCCCACCCGCCGGCCTCCGGCGGCGCATCCTTGAATGAGAAAACCAGCGGGTTATTCTGAAGCAGTCCTTGAACACGTCGCTTCTGGACACCTTGGCCTTTGCCGTGAATAATGCGCACGGAATATAGGCCGGCTTTCAGGCACTCGGCCAAATAATCTTCCAGAAGATCGGGAATATCCCGGGGCAGAAAGGTGTGTAGATCCAGGATGTCTTCGATGGGGACTTTGACAGGCTCCATAGAGTTCTCCTCAAGGACTATACCGTTGCTATAAAATTGCCTATGAACATAAATATTATCATTTTGTGGGGGTTGCCCCTTTTTGCCTTTCTGCTGGGATCCATCCCCTGGGGAGTTGTATTAACCCGGCTGTTTACCTCAGCGGATATCAGGCAACAGGGGAGTGGAAACATCGGCGCAACCAATGTCAGTCGGGTGGCCGGGCCCACGATGGGTCTGCTGACCTTTGCCGGAGATATTCTCAAGGGGGCCGTTCCGGTTTATCTGGCATTGAAATTTGCCGGGCAAAATCAGGGAGTCTATGATTTTTTTCTATCAATCGTCGGCTTATCAGCATTTTTCGGGCACCTTTATCCGGTTTTTATGAAGTTTAAAGGCGGCGGCAAAGGGGTGGCCACCAGCGCAGGCTGCTTTGTGGTGCTTGCTCCCCTGGCCTGTCTTGCCGCCCTGTCGGCCTTTGTATTTTTTTTGATAGCATCCCGCCGTGTATCCGCCGGCTCCCTGGCCGCGGCGGTGGTGCTGCCGGTCGTCGGTTGGTTTTCAACCCATTCCTGGGAAATAACGACCGCTGCAGCCATTATGTCTGTTTTTATTTTTATCCGTCACAGGGACAATATCAAGCGGCTTTTATCCGGAACCGAACCCACATACAAGGATAAGCAAAAATCTTAGAAGCGATCCATTCAATATGGAATGCTTTTTTGCAACTCATACCGGCCCTATCCCCCAAGAAAATCCCGATTACGAAATCCCCGGCCCAGACCTGTTCTATAAAGATTATCCGGGAATGCTATAACTCATCAGGCGTTCCCTTTTGGTGTCATATTATCGAAACCATCGCGCCAGGGCAGGCCCGATCTTCAAATCCAAAATCCGAAATCTAAAATCCGAAATTCCACTACAATCCCAGTAGCGACCATAAGAAGGCTATCGCCCCGGCCAGAACAAAGTTGGTTTCAACCAGAAATTCGAGTTTGACGCTTGGCAGCAGGACCCCCTGCTCATAGGCTGAAATGAGAAACCAAAGTGTAATCGGACTGGCGACTAGCACAAAGCCAAGGTAAGAGACGAGATGAAATGAGCTTAACAGCAGCAGGGCCGCGATAAGAATCAGCAGCATGATCTTTAAAAGGCGCAGGGACCGCTTTTCTCCCAGCAAGATGGCGATGGTTTCTTTACCGACGATGCGGTCGCCCTGCATGTCGAGGATGTCGAAAAAGGCAGTTCGTACAAATACAATGCCGGCTGTCCACAAAAAGATCAACAGCGTGACCCAATGGGCTTTAGCGGCCAGCGAGAGCGGCGGAAGAAGGGCGGTTACAATCCCCCAGGCCACGGCAATCATAAAAGTTTTTGATCCCGGAAGATCTCTTAGTCTTCTGTATTTCCCGGAGAAAATGCGACTGGGAACGAGCTGCCGATTGTAGGATAACCCCAGCAGGCTCAGTACTAAAAGCAGCAAAAACGGAAAAAGCCCCAGGGTAAAGGCAATCACAAGACCCGTGCCGCCGGCGGCCAGGGCCAGGATAGTCAGCAGGATTTGGTACTTGCCGTAAAAATTGGCTCTCTCCGGATCATTGTATTTATCGGCCTTGTTTCCGGTCAGATGGGCCAGAATGTGCATGGATTGAACATAAAGCATTGATATGAGCACATACGGAAACAGCTGGCTGAAGCCTTGCAGTTTCAAGCTTGCATAGCTCAAACACCCGGCTCCCAATGAAACATAAATATTGGTCAGCAAAAGTGCCCGCTGCAACCCGAATAATATTCTGCGCCAGCTCTGTTCGCGCTTGACCTGCAAGGCTTCCAATGCCCGGTATACTTTTTTGATAACCCAGTTGGGTGTCGAAGCACCGGCCGTTATCCCGATATGTTTGGCCGCCACAAGGGCATCGGTATCGATGTCGTCCAGGTCTGTCTCGGATTCGATGTGATAAGCCGGCTTGCCGGATTCGCGTGCGATCTCGGCTAACCGACGGGTATTGCCGCTGTTACGACCACCGACAACAATCACGGCATCGACCGATTCGGCCAGGCGCTTAACCTCGGCCTGACGCCGCTCGGTGGAATCGCAAATCGTATTGAATACCTTATAATGCGGGTGTTTAGTGGCGGCCCAGTTAATTACAGATTCAAAAAGCTGGGTATTTTGGGTCGTTTGGGCGACAATGATAGCCTTTTCCAAGTCCGGCAGGGCTTCCAACTCTTGCAGGCTGCCGGCTACAAAGCCTTTATCCCGGGCATAACCCAGCAGACCGATAACCTCGGGATGATCTTTGTCACCGATGATGATCGCGGCGAACCCCTTTTTGGCATGCTGGCCAATGATAGTCTGGACTTTTATAACTCGCGGGCAGGTCGCGTCGATGACATTAAAATTGACCTCTTTGAGTTTTTCTTTGGTGGACGGCGGCACCCCGTGAGCTCTGATCAAAACCGTACCGTCTCCCCGGGAGGAAATATCGTCGAGCACCTTTATATCTTTAGACTTTAAAAGATGAAGAACCTGGGGATTGTGAATCAGCGGTCCATAGGTGAAAATTGGGTTGGTATTCTGATCGGGTGCGTCCAGAACCATTTCCACAGCGCGACGCACCCCCATGCAAAACCCGGAGGTTTTGGCGATGAGTATTTTCATTTGGTATACTCGCAAAACCCTGGCGATTTTGAGCCGAACCAGGCTTTTTCGACCACGTTCCTCGCGGCCCGGCCCTTCCGGAAAATGTCAGGGCAACCAGGGCCCCGGTTATTCCAACTTGTGCCCTCCGGCAAGGCTGTCCTACCCGGTTTGTTTTAAATACACTTTATTGTCTACCAGAGACAGGGAGTGAATACTGGCCTTTAGAAATTTTTGCTCTCCAAAAATGTTGATAAGCTGAATGCCTTCTTCTTGCGGTTCGATCGTATCAACGGCTTCCATGATCAGGGTCGTGTCGTTGCCTTCGATCAGATAGGCGTTTGCTTCGCACATGATTTCATCCTAAAGCTTGCGAATTTTGGCGTTGTTTTTCCGCTTGCGTTTGGTTAGACGCCTGCTGGGGCCTTTTTTTTTCGTCGTCGGCTTCCAGCCGTCATAATCATCCCTGCCGGGACCCATGCCAACCATGCGAGCCGACAGGATCAGTTTGTTCTCAAAATCAACCGAATTGATGGTTGCTGCGCCGCTGGAATTGGCTGATTGAACGATATCCTGGTCGGAGCTTACCACCAGGGCTTTTTGTTTTTCGCCGACGGCCATTTTTTTTATGACCGCATCGGCCGACTCTCCGTGGTGAGAAAATATGATGGATATGCCCTTTTGGCGGTCCCTTTGCTGGGCCAAATCTAAAGCCCGGGTTCCATCAAATACGACGGTCATGCGGTGGGCTTTTATTTTTTTATATGCCGCCAGCATATCGATCAGGGCCTCGCGGCCTAATTGAATATCCTGCAGGTCCAGGGTGCTCAAATATTTTGATTGGCGAATAAGGTTATAACCGTCTATGATAATATGAATCGACATGGTTTTAGTCAATCTTTACCTGGTTTGTTTCAGGCGGCGAATCAACCGATCAAGATCGTCATTGCTGTAGAATTCAATTTCAACCTTACCTTTGGGGCCATCCTTTTTAATCAAAATTTTTGTGCCGAAGTAGCGGGAAAGATCCTCGGCGAGGCCGGATAAATATATCTCTTCGGTACGATTGCGGGATACTTTCGGCTTTTTTTTCTCAGACTTTAAGCGCCGTATGAGGGCTTCTGTCTGTCTGACCGACAGCCCTTTGGCGACGACCGCCCGCCAGGCAGCAAGCTGTTGGGATGATGCTTCGGCACCCAGAATCGCCCTTGCATGTCCCATACTCAGCGAGCCGTCTGTAATGCTGTCTTTGATCTGCTCCGGCAGCTGACGCAGTCGCAGGAAATTGGCAACCGTCGATCGACTTTTGCCCACCCGGGCCGATGCCTGATCCTGGGTCAGATTCAGCTGGGTAATCAATTGGTAATATGCTTCAGCCTCTTCAATGGGATTTAAGTTTTCACGCTGGATATTTTCGACAATGGCCATTTCCAGCATTTTGTCATCGTTGACGCGCTTTATGACCACCGGCACCTGGGTTAATCGAACACGCTTGGCGGCCCGTAATCGCCTTTCACCGGCGATCAGTTCATAGCCGTCTTCATCTTTGCGCACCAATAGCGGCTGCAGGATTCCATGGGTCTTGATTGAGTCTGTAAGTTCCTGCAGATCTTCCTCCGGAAAATTAAGACGGGGTTGAAAACGGTTGGGCCGGATGAGATCGATATCGCAGAAAAAATAGTCTTTCTGTTCCGCTTTGTCTGATACCATTTCCGGAATAAGGGCACCCAACCCTTTGCCCAGAGCCATTTTTTTGCTTTTGCCGGCTTTAGCCCCGACGGTTTTCGTCAAATTGCTTCTTTGCATACATCACCTTCAGTCAACATAATTTCTCTGGCAAGCTCTATGTAGCTGCGGGCACCGGTCGAAGTCGCATCATAGAGCAATATGGGCTTACCGAAACTCGGTGCCTCGCTCAAACGGATATTGCGGGGAATCAGGGTTTTGAACACCAGATCTTTGAAGTATTTTTCAGCCTCCTCCGCGACCTGATATGACAGATTGGTGCGTTTGTCGAACATGGTCAGCAGAATTCCGGCGATCTTGAGTTCGGGATTCAGAGCCTGCTTGATACGCTCCACGGTTCCCAGAAGCTGGCCCAAACCTTCGAGGGCGTAAAATTCACACTGCAGCGGAATCAGCAGGAAATCAGCGGCAGTCAGCGCATTGACCGTTAAAAGGCTCAGTGAGGGCGGGCAGTCCAGAATAATATACTCAAAGGAGCCGTCTAATTCGGCAAGGAGATTTTTCAATGCAATATCACGCCTGGGACTCGACATCATCTCGACTTCAAACCCGATTAATTCCACATTGGAAGGGATCACTTTTAAAGCTGAAATTTCACTGTCCATGATCAGGTTTTGCGGACCGACCTGGCCGAGCATGCCATGATAAAGGGTCCTATCTATGGTGCTTTTGTCGATTCCCACACCCGAGGTCGCATTTGCCTGGGGGTCGCAATCGACCAGCAACGTGCGTTTTTCCGACACTGCCAGAGATGCAGACAGATTGACAGCTGTTGTCGTTTTGCCGACGCCGCCCTTTTGATTTGCGATGCATATAACACGTGCCATTAATTCAATTTCCCTGAACCGAATCTTCCTTTTTTCCCCGTATGCCGGCATGCCCGATCGGACGAAACCAGCGATTTTGCAGTCCTGATCTAACATAAAATTTGTTATTTGAAAAGAAGATAAAAATGTGACATTATCTATGTGTTATGAAACCGATCAAAAAAATAATTGCTATCGGGGTGATGGTCCTTTTCAGCTTAGGCAGTCTTATCTCACCGGCGGTTTTCAGTATCACTGTCAAAGAGGAAGAAGACATGTCGCGCCAGATGATGGCAATGATATACAAGCACTATGATGTAATTGATGACCCCGTGATCGTCCCCTATGTGAACAAAATCGGTCAACGGATCCTGGCGACGTTGCCGCAGCAGCCGTTTAAATACCATTTTCATGTGATTAATGATGATGTTTACAACGCCTTTGCCACACCGGCCGGTCATATATTTGTTTACACCGGGTTGCTGAATGCCATGAATGAAGAAGAAGAGCTTGCCGGTATTATGGGGCATGAAATAGCCCATGTCTACTGTCGGCATATTTCCCAGAAGATCGAGCGTTCCAAGAAAATCAGCATGGCAACCCTGGCCGGGGTGGCCGCCGGCGTTTTAATGGGGCTCGGTGGTGCCGGTGAAGCGGCCAGTGCGGTTACCATGGGATCAGTGGCAGCGGGGCAATCCGCCGAGCTGGCTTACAGTCGCGAAAACGAAATGCAGGCGGATCAGTTCGGAGTTGAATTTCTCACCAAAGCCAATTACAGCGCCAGCGGTTTATTAGAAATTTTAAAGAAAATTCGCAGTAAGACCTGGTTCGGATCCAATCAGATCCCCACCTATCTAATGACCCACCCGGCTGTGGAAGAACGGATTGCGTTTATCGGTTCCTGGATCGAATCCTACAACCAGAGCCATAAACCCATCGCCCTTGTGAAGCAGGATGAGTTTAACCGGGTTCATACACGTTCAAAGACCCGCTACGGCGACGAGCAAATCGTTTTGAGCGAACTTGAATCCGAGGTTAAAAGTAACCCGAAGGACCCGCTGGCGCATTACCGGTATGGGTTGATTTTGGCCAGGGTAGGCAAACGTCAGGAAGCCGTCTCCCAGATGCGGATTGCGTTGACCAAAAGAGCCTTTGATCCTTACATTTTAAAAGACCTTGGTTGGATATACTTTCTCGACGGCAAATACGATCAGGCTTTAAAAACCCTCGAAAGCGCATGCGCCATGATCCCTAAGGACCCGGAATGCCTTTTTTATATAGGGCGCACCCAGATGGAACTGGGCAATCAGGCAGATGCCTCGGACAGCTTCTTAACCCTGACCCGCCAGTATCCCCAGTTTACCCAGGCCTATTATTTCCTGGGTCAAAGCCTGGGAAAGCAGGAACAACTGGGTGACGCGCACTATTATCTCGGTGTTTTCTATCTCAGGAACAGAGACTTTAAAAATGCGATGGTCCAATTGAAACAGGCCTTGAAGCATTCCCAGGATGATGAAAAGCGAAAACAGATTCAAGACTGGTTAAGCCAGCTGGGTGGTAAAAAAAATAAGGACAAGTCTAAAAGCGGCGGGTAACAGCCTTGAGCATTCCACCCAGGGTCAGTTGCGATCAAAATGGGAAAATTGCATCGAAAAAGTCCCGCGGCCCTGGGTTGCCGAACGCAGGACGGTTGAATAACCGAACATCCGTGATAGGGGAACAGTGGCTTTAAGAACCTGGGAACCCATTTTGTGATCTATGGACTCTATTTTTCCACCGCGCGCATTTAAATCACCAATCACCTCACCCATGAATGCTTCCGGAATAAATACCTCCACATCCATGATCGGTTCCAGCAAAAACGGCGCGGCTTTCGCCAGGGCGTCGCGGGCGGCCATGGATGCACTGACCGTGTAGGCCAGTTCAGTGCTTAACGAATCCTTGTGGTTAACGCCGGTGAGGGTGATTTCAACATCAACCACCGGATACCCCATCAGCGCACCGCTCTCCAGCGATTCCATGGCACCTTTTTCAGCTGCGTCTATATAAACCTGCGGCAGTTCATCTTCGGAAATATCAGACAGGAAACGGGCACCGGATCCTCTGGGAAGCGGGGCGGCACGTAAGGTGACCTCTCCGTATTGACGCTGTCCGGCGATTTCTTTATCGAAAAGTGCTGATGCGTCCGCAGCGTTTGTAATGGTTTCCCGATAGACAACCTGGGGCTGGCCGACATTGACGTTGGTGTTAAATTCCCGCTGCATGCGGCTGGTAATAATTTCCAGGTGAAGCTCACCCATACCCGAAAGGATGGTTTGACCGGTATCTTCATCCTGGCGGACTCTCAAGGTTGGGTCCTCAGCCAGGAATTTTTCCAGGACCGCTTCAATTTTTTCCTGGTCGGCATGGGTTTTAGGCTCTATCGCCACCGAAATAACGGGCTCATAAACCTCAATTTTTTCCAGTAAAACAGGATGATTGGAGGTACACAGCGTCTCCCCCGTGGATGAATCCTTTAAGCCGACAACGCCGACAATGCTGCCGGCGCCGACAGTCTCGACACGCTCGCGCTTGTTGGCATGCATTCGTAAAATACGCGTCAGTTTTTCCTTTTTCTTCAAAGAGGGGTTGTAGAGTTCTTCGCCGACTTTCATTTTTCCGCCATACACCCGGACAAAGGAAAGCTTGCGGCCCTCTATCATGGCGACTTTAAATATCAGGGCTGCCAAAGGAGCGGAATCTTTGGCCTGGCATTCAATGATATCACCGGTTTCAGGGTGTGTCCCCTGGATGGGGGGGACATCGACCGGGCTGGGAAGAAATTCAACAATCGCATCCAGCAGGGGTTGGATCCCTTTGTTTCGCAAGGCAGACCCGCATAATACGGGGACCAATTCCAGACGCAAGGTGGCTTTACGGATTGCTGCCAGGATTTTTTGGGAGTCGATGGGCTCTTCCGACAGATAGGCTTCCATCACGTCATCATCGTATTCAGCTGCGGTTTCTATAATTTTCTCTTGGTATTTTTCAGCATCTTTACGGTATGCCTCGGCGATGTCCTCATAATGATAGGTGGTGCCCAGGCTTTCTTCATCCCACCTGATCTGTTTCATTTCGATCAGGTCAATAATGTCCGTAAAATCGTCCCCCTGGCTGACCGGCAGTTGAAGGATGATCGGATTGGCCTTTAACCGCTCCTGCATCATATCAACCGTTCCCATAAAATCGGCGCCTATGCGGTCGAGTTTGTTGATAAACGCCATCTTGGGTACCCCGTACTTGTCTGCCTGGCGCCAGACGGTTTCCGACTGGGGTTCGACGCCTTCCACCGCACTGAAAACACCGATGACGCCATCGAGGACCCGCAGTGAGCGCTCGACTTCAATCGTAAAGTCCACATGACCCGGTGTGTCGATAATGTGAATTTCACAATTTTTCCACTCGCAGGTAGTGACGGCCGATGTAATTGTTATGCCCCGTTCCTGTTCATCAGTCATCCAGTCCATCACCGCTTCGCCATCATGGACCTCGCCGATTTTATGGGATCGGCCGGTGTAGTATAGAATTCGCTCGGTTACAGTGGTTTTACCGGCATCAATGTGAGCAATGATGCCGATATTTCTGATGTTGTTGATTTTAACTTTTGTCTTCATCGTATTAACAGCATGTTGGCTTTAACCGGTAGTTGCAGGTCAATATGTCCTGCCAGGGTTGGGGCTTCATTTCCCTCAATTAAGATTTGGACGCGTTCAATTTCGGGTACGTTCAAGACCAGCGAATTGACCATCGAATAAATAGTCAAAAGCTCTGACTTGCTGCCCCCGGGGTGGTCCTTCCTGGCGGCTTCCGACAGATCGACATAGCAGGTTCCGTCGGGGGTAACGTAAAGGGCCCTGAGTTGTGTAGCGGCCGGAATGGTTTTCAGTAGACCCTTTTGGGGGCCTTTTATTAATGCTTTGACAATGGTATCGGCCAAACCGGCCGGATCATCCGGATGGAGAACAACCCGTTGTTCGGCCGTCAAAAAATTACTGTTGCGAACGGCAAAATATAGGTGGATCAGAGATTTTTGGGTTGGTGTCGACTTGCCGCCGGGCAAAGGCACATCTTCGGTGTCTGGCCCTGCTGCCGAAATGGATACGGCCGGCATGGACATCAGGACAACACATCCCGCCAGGAGTAGGCTGAGGGCCCTGAAAATTATACGTTTACGGTATGGTGACATGATCAGCATCATCCTGTTGTAAGGAGATCATCGGCTCTTTGAGCGGTATTGGGGCACAACCGCCGGCCACCGAACTTACTGCTGATGTCTATTATAGCACACGCACATCAAAGCCAATAAAAAAAAGGTTAGCTTGATGATACTAACCTTTTTATTTACTGGTGGAGCTGAGGGGGCTCGAACCCCTGACCTCATGACTGCCAGTCATGCGCTCTCCCAGCTGAGCTACAGCCCCAATTACAAAAAGATTTTCTAACAAATGCCGATTACGGTGTCAATATTTATTTTGTTCTATAATGGTTTGTCAGCGTCCCGCCACCGCCGCAATTACTTACTCTCATTGGGTCCATGCCAGCGGGAAGCTGTTGACAAACCCCAGGTTAGAAAATAATATGAATCTTATTCCAATACAGTCGTCAGCCGCCAAACAATCATTTTTCACTGGTCCGATTACACATATTCGCTTATTCTGGTAGTATGATAAAATTTTGCGATTCTTGAAAATTACTTTAACTTCCTATAAATATATGAGATAAGCACTGGTTGGCACGTATTTAACTATTAACGGGGAACATATGAGGGTGGTGTAGAAAGGAATCAAATGCTCAGTTTAATGCGCAAACATGCAGGCAGTTGGCTGATAAAAGTATTATTAGGGGGAATAGCGGTAACCTTTATCTTCTGGGGGGGATATCAGGTAACTTCCCAGCGCTCCGGCAGAGTGGCCACTGTCAACGGCGAAACCATTACGGCGGAAGAATACCGCCTAACCTATAAGAGATTAATCGAGCAGGTCCAGCAACGATTCGGCAACAATTTGAATGAAGAAATGATCAAAAATCTGCAACTGTCCAAACAGGCCATAGACCAGCTCGTGGACCAGATGCTTATGCGCCAGGCGGCCACCGATATGGGTTTGCGAGTTACAGACGAAGATCTTTCCCGGTCCATAAAAAGTATCAGCGCATTTCAGACGGCCGGTGTGTTTGATCCGCGCCGCTACAAACTGATCCTGGATCGCAATAATTTAAGCCCTGAAAGTTTTGAGGTCAGTCAAAGGGAATCGCTGCTGATTGAAAAAATCAATAACTTAATTTCCGGTAGTGTTAAAATTTCCGACGATGAGGCCGCCGAGTGGTTTAATTGGAACAACGCCATGGTCGACTTAGAATTCGTGGTATTTGAACCGGATCGCTATCCGGATATCGCTGTTACGGCCGAAGAAATCCAGCAATATTTTGAAGGCCGTAAAGACGCCTATAAAACTGAGCCGCAATTGAAAGTGCGATACTTGAAGTTTGAGCCGCAAAACTACACTGCCAAGGTTGCAGTATCCGATGACGAGATTTCCGAATATTATGAAGAGCACCCGGATGAGTTTCAAAGTCCGAAAACGGTTGAAGCCCGGCACATTCTAATTAAAGTAGATCAGGATGCGGCCCCCGAAGAGGTGGCGAAGGCCAAAGATAAAATTGAAGACATTTTGAAAAAGGCCAAAGGGGACCAGGATTTTGCAGAACTTGCCAAACAATATTCCGAAGGCCCCAGTAAAGACAAAGGCGGACATCTGGGCAGCTTCAGGCGCGATGCGATGGTAAAGCCCTTTGCAGACAAAGCCTTTGCCATGCAAGCCGGTGAAATCAGTGATCCGGTGCGAACCCGGTTTGGCTGGCATATTATAAAGGTTGAACAGGTAAATGAAGCGCACGGTGACAACCCTGACCGACGCCAAGGATAAAATCGGTCAAAAGCTGACCGATGAATACGCCAAACAGTTAGCCTACGACGGGGCCGAATCCATTTTCGATGCCACATTTGAAGGCGACCGGCTGGAAAGCGTTGCCGCTGACCACCAGCTTGTCATTTACACAACCGACTTCTTTGCCCGCAACGGCGGGCCGTCAAAGGGTGTCCAAAATAAATCTGAATTTGCGCGGGCGGCTTTTGAATTACCTGAAGGCGAAATCAGTGAAATTCAGGATTTTGGCGACGGATATTATCTTTTGGAAATCATAGAGAAGCGTCCGGCTCAAATTCCCGAATTAAAAGCAGTCGAAAAAAAAGTCAGGGCCGATCTGGTCAAGGAAAAGAAAGGAGAGAAAGCCAAGATAGATGCCGAGGCCCTGCTGTCGGCCCTGAAAGACGGTGCAGACATGGCGGCGGCCAGCAAGGAATTCGATTTAAAGGCTCAAAGCACCGGGTTTTTCAAACGCAATGACGCCATTCCCAACATCGGTTTTGAACGCAATATCTCCGGCGTTGCTTTCGGACTGTCGGCGCAAAACAGCCTGCCGCCGGAAATAATCGATGGTCCCAAAGGGTATTACGTTATTAAATTCAAACAAAGAAAAGCGCCTGCCATGGCCGATTTTGCCAAAGAAAAGGACGGTATCAAGGATCGGCTGTTGCAGCAAAAACGGTTTAAAGTCTTTCAGGCATGGCTGGACCAAAGGAAAAAAAGCAGTGAAATCGTCATCGAGGAGAGTTTTTTGTAGCACAACGTCCACATAGGAGGACCATGGTGAGCCCTGAAAATCAACCCGATACCGGAAGAATTGAATATACCACAAAAAAATGTCCGAATTGTTATGTGTACCTGCCGCTGCATGTCAAGAAATGTCACGCCTGCAACGCCAAGGTCGGAGACGTGGATAAGCTCGGATTTGCGGAGAAACCGGTAGACTGGCTGGGCTATCTGGTTGCAGGATTTTCAATTCTGGTATTTGCCGTCTTTATATGGTGGGGTTTTTTTCGGGAATGATTTTTTGTGAGATTAGATTTCAGATTGCGGATTTGTAAAAAGGATATAACGTCTTGTTTTTATTTATATTCCTGAAAAAACTAGTTTCCGGCCTCCGCTTCAATCCACTCCACTCCACTCCACTCAACTCAATCAACTGAATCAACCAATCAACGATTATCTAGCCAGCATTGCCCGCATCATGTCACCGGCGTTTTCAGCATGGTCTGCGACGGACCCGATGGTTTCGGCAAGTCGGATCATGTGAAAGACAGTGACCGGATCGATTTGCATATTCAACACCTTGGCCTTGATCGCGTCTTCGACTTTATCGGCCTCGTGTTCCTGCTGGCGCAGGGTATGGATTATGTCCTTGATCAGCCTACGCTGTTTTTCAGCAAAATTAGTAAAATATTTCCGGGCCTCCGCCACCATGCGGCACATCTCCTCCACCGGATCTAACACGGCATCTACAAGCAAAAAAAAGTCCTTATGGAGTGCATCCGGTATTCCGGGTTCGGACCTAAAGGAGATCCAGTCGAGGGCCTCCTCAACCGCATCCAGTACTTTGTCCTGTTCGTGAAGGTATCGAAACAACTCAAATTTATCCACCGGCATCAGGGTCCCCTTGGGCAGGTGACCTCGAATGCGCCGTTTAACGGCATCCGCCTGGCTTTCCAGGTTGTCGACCTCTTTCCTGAATTCCTCAAAGCTTTCACACTGGTCGGTGATATGACACTCAATCGCCTGCTGAAAAGCCCAGACACATTCTTTAATCTTTTCCGCATGCTCCAGCAGTCCCTCGAACGGCGATGTCAAAAACATTGAAATAAATGGTATTCGCATAGTGCCCCCCAGTGTCACATAGATGCAATTTCGTGACTTTTTGGAAAAAGATCTTTATTCATATTGCGGTCCATCCGATCGAAAAAAATTCGAATATCGAAATATTAAATTCGAAACAATATCGAATATCAAACGCTCTTAATAAAATAATTTTAGTATTTGAAAAATAATCATACTGGTAGCGGCGGCGGCCGGAACCGTGAGAACCCAATAAATCATAATCTGCAATACAATTCGAAAATTAACGGCTTCGATGCCGCCTGCCAGCCCGACCCCAAGGACACCGCCCACGGCGGCATGGGTTGTGGAGACGGGCAGTCCCAACTTGGATGCTATCAGGACCGTCGAAGCCGCAGCAAAATCGACTGAAAAACCGCGGGTGTTGGTCAAGGTGGTAATCTTGGTGCCAATGGTTTCCATAACGCGGTGACCGGCCATGCCGATGCCGCAGGCTATACCGATTCCGCCGAACAAAAGGAGCCAGACCGGCACTGGAACTTTGGCACCAACATTGCCTGTGTTTACCAGGAAATAAATGAGAGCCAGAGGACCGATGGCGTTGGCGACATCATTGGCGCCCTGAGCCAGCGCGACGTAACATGATGTTCCGATTTGTATTTTTCGAAAAACCTCTTCGGTGCCGTCTTTTTCGTCCATCCGGATAAACCGTTTTAAAGCAGCTTTGCCCGCATATCCGATTAACCCTCCCGCAACCAGGGCCACCAGCAACGCGGTCCAGGTATCCATGGAAAGGGTTTTGCCAAGCGGGGTTTTAAACAGAAAGGATAGAACGACCACAAAGGCAGCCATACCGATAAAGACAGGCGACAGGCCCAGTGCCCGGGAGAATGCATGGTTTTTAACCAGAATCAACTTGACGATTGCCTTAAACATAAAAAAAGAGATAATCAGGCTAAACAAAGGCGATATTATCCAACTCATGACCACGGCAGCCAACTTGGCCCAATTGATGACCGAAAAACCGCCGGCCATGATACCAAAACCAATCATGGCCCCTACGATTGAATGGGTGGTTGACACCGGCAATGATTTCCAGGTTGCAAAACTGACCCAGAGTGCCGCTGCCAGCAACGCCGACAAGGCGCCAATCAGGGCCACGTGTGGATCTGCTAAAATATCCGTCGAAACGATGCCTTTGCGGATGGTGTTGGTGACATGTGAGCCGATGAAAACAGCCCCGACTACATTTAAGATTCCGGCTATGAAAACGGCCTGCCGGATAGTGATCGCTTTGGCGCCGACGGCTGAAGCCATTGAATTGGCGACATCGTTGGCACCGATGTTCCAGGCCATGTAGAAGCCGAAAATGTAGCCAACTATAAGGATAATATATTCAGGAGTCATTTATTTCTGAACGTGAAAGCGACACTCAATTTAACCGGGGGTGGTTGTCTATGGGACCGTCAGGTGCTGCTGGCATTTAAGTCGCTATTCTGGGGGACATATCATGAGACCGGGCTTGGATCAATGGTAAAGTTTTTCATATTCAGGAGTATGGCATCAGATGATTCGTCCTAGCCCAGTAGCTGTGGCAGGCAAACTGGTTTCAGGTGTCAGGATTCAAAAACCAGACCGCAAAAAAATGATAAAATTCTGATTTTTGGATGTTGGCCTGCCGTGCTTTCGCCTGATAGCTCCAATGTCATCCTGTTCCGCTGGCCCCTGGTAATATCATTACCGGGCTAGGTGTGAAAAATCTGATTAAGGGGTGCAACCCAATTAAGACAATAGGCACCGCTGCTAATACTCCGCCCACCGCTGTTCAAGGATGTCCCCGGGTATCATGTCGATAAAGCGTGAGGGACGGTTTAACATCACACCGACGCTACGGTCATAGATCTGGCCCGGGTAGGTAAAATACAGATTATCCCGGGCGCGGGTTGCCGCTACATACATCAAACGCAATTCCTCTTCAAGGTCCTCCTCTTTGTACATAGACTGGGCCGAGGGAAAACGTCCGTCCAGGGCCCAGATAATAAATACCGTGTGCCATTCCAGTCCTTTGGCCGAATGGACGGTGGACAGAACCAGTCGGTCTTTGGTGGCTGTTTCGGTTGAGAATGTATTGCCAACGCTGGTATTGGGCGGTTCTAAGGCCATATCGGTCAAAAAGTGCTCCAAATTACCATAGCGCTCCATGATGGCCAGTAATTGCTCCAGATCTTTTTCCCGCTTGGGATGGTCATCATGGCGTTCTTTTAAAATAGGCAAATAGTATTTGATAATGGCCTCCCCCATTTGAGCAACTGTCATGGGAAAGCTGTCGATTTCTGAAAAAAGGCCTTTGAGCCGGTTCAATCCTTTAAGAGCAGCGGTTGTCGACTTTACAGCCAGCAAACCGGTGTAACCCGAACCTTCGCCCTTTATCGCTTCAAATACTTTCCGGGCGGTGGTCGGCCCTATTTTGTTAACGAGCAGTAAAATCCGATACCAGCTGATGCGGTCAAGGGGGTTGGATATAACTCGCAGATGAGCCAGAACGTCTTTGATATGAGCGGATTCAACAAACCGAAACCCTCCGACCTTGATGAAAGGCAATTGTTCCCGGTTCAGCTCGATTTCAAGATCAAATGAGTGAAAACCGGCCCGGAATAAAATCGCAATCTGATTCAGGGGAACACCCTGGTCCATTAATTCCTGTATTTTGCGAACGACAAACAATGACTGGCTGTTTTCATCCCGGGCGCTCACCAGTACAGGGGGCGAACCACCTGACTTGCGGGTAAACAGGGTCTTTGAATACTTTTCCGTGGCCTGGTCGATGATGATGTTTGTCAAATTCAAAATGGGCTGAACGCTGCGATAGTTTTCTTCCAGGGTAATGATGCGGGTGCCGGGAAACATGTTCGGAAACTCCATAATGTTTCTGAAATTCGCCCCCCTGAAAGCGTAGATGCTCTGGGAATCATCTCCAACAACCATGATGTTTTGATGGGCTCCGGTCAGCAAGTACAAAATATCAGCCTGTATTTTATTGGTATCCTGGTATTCATCAACCATTATATAGCGGAAAGATGAAGACAGGCGTTCGCGGACCTCAGGGTGGCTTTTTAAAAGCTGTTGCAGATACACAAGAAGATCATCGAAATCAAGGAGCTGATGGTCACTTTTATGGCGTTGATAGGCCTGGGATAAAGTGACGATAGCCTCCATATACGATGACAAATGGGAATAGTCGTCGTAGACAACATCTTCAACGGTGGTCATTTTATTGACTGCCCGGCTAAATATATTGGCCAGGGTGTGTTTGCGCGGAAATGACCGCTGCTGGCGCCCGGTATCAATTTCTTTGCGCAGGATGCTGATAGCGGCTTCTGCATCGACGCGGTCCATAATGGCAAAACCCGGATTAAGTCCCATATGGGAAGCATATTTTCGCAGGATGCTGTTGCCAAAGGAGTGGAAAGTGCCGCCGGCGACTTTGCCGCAGCGGCTATCCAGCAATTCGGTGGCCCGTTCCAACATCTGGTAAGCTGCCTTGCGGGTGAATGTTAAAAGAAGAATTGAAGGCGGTGGTATCCCCCCTTCCACCAACCGGGCTACCCGGTAGGTCAGGGTACGTGTTTTGCCACTGCCGGCCCCTGCAATTACGAGCAGCGGGCCTTCGGTGGCAGTAATCGCCTCATACTGGGCGGCATTCAGTTGGGTTTTATACTGAATGCGAAATTTACTGATAGGGGAATGAGATGATTGCTCTGGCATTATTATTTGATTCACAAATCCGTTTTCTACGGAAACGATTTCTTTAAAATTTATTTTCCACCGTCATCGCAAGATGAGAGGCCTACTTTTCATATCCCTGGTGCTTTGTCAACAGCCGTCTTGTCTTTATGCTGCCCGGAGTTGACTTTCATAGTTAGCTGTCTTACTGTTCGGGAAGAATAAGTCAGAGAAGAAAATGTTGAAGTAAAAGCAAAGGGAGGAAACACCCATGTCAAAATTACAAACCGAACTAAAAGCAGTTTCCAAATCGCTGACCGTCCTTTCCAAACAGGTTGAGCGGATTTCAAAGCAAGTCGATAAACTTCAACCTGCGAAAAAGGCGGCAGCCAAACGCAAGGCTGCTCCGGCACGCAAACCTGCTGCCAGAAAGGCTGCAGCTTCCAGGGGCACAACCGTTCTGGATGCCGTGTACGATGCCATTAAGCGAACTAAAAATGGCGCTACCGTGGCGCAGCTGAAGCAAAGAACAAAACTTGATGCCAGGCAGTTGAGCAATGCCCTTTACAAGCTGTCAAAAAAAGGTCGGGTTTACGCCAAATCCCGTGGTCTGTATGTAAAAAAGTAATTTCTTTAATCGGATTACTTGAAAACATCGAAAAAAAGTCTTCAGTCCGCAAATTTAGCACCCGCGGTTGAAGGCTTTTTTTGTAAGGGTTCAAGGTTTCAGCCCCGCCGCTGGCCTGAAAAGCTTACCCGCCTCAGGAGGGCGGCCAGTCTAATCTTAAAAGAAACTTTGTCTTTGGCTAGTTTCATATGAGAGGTTCGGGGTTCACCGCTCTAAGTTTGATATTCATCACTAATATTTGATCGTAACCCAGCCTCGGCGTATTTTTTCCCTCATCCAGCTTCACCGATATCTTAGTCCAACAGCGTTGCGAGATCACTTTACATGCCGAAGAGCAGAAACCAATTTCGGAGCTGTCCGCGAATCCAGTCCGCGGTTCCTATTTGATCCAAGTCCGTAAACCCTGAAGCTTTGGACTTTGGGGCTTCTGAAATTTTGAAAGCCCGGACCTCTTACAGCAGGGGATCGTCCTCTTGATCTGGACTCAAGCGAGGCATACGGCCCAAATCCGCAATCCCAATTTCCAATTCCCTGTTGCCTGTTGTCGATCTATCTGGTATGAATTGAAGCTTATTTTTTTTGAAAGGACAACTTATGCGCAACCAGGCGATCGCAACAGATCCCCTTAATAAAATATGGAAATTTTTTTCCTCGGTGCAGCTGACGATTGTGTTGCTATTAACCCTGGCGGGCACAGCCATCATCGGTACACTGATTCCGCAAAACGAATCTACCCAAGCCTACTTACAGGCCTTCGGGGCTTCTCTTTATCGTTTTTTCGACTTGCTCGGCTTCTTGGACCTATATCACTCATGGTGGTTTCAGACCTTGATGCTCCTGTTGGTCTTAAATGTGCTGGTCTGCTCTATTGATCGGCTTTCCGCCACCTGGCGAATCATTTTTCCTGAACGCCCCAAATTTAACCTTTCACGCTTCCGGCGGCTTGAACCAAAAGAGGAATTTACCCAGAATAGCGCCGGTGAACAGTTGATAAAGCCCTATCAAGCCGCTATATCCCGCAACTTTCGCTATTGCCGGGTGGAAGAGACGGACACCGGCTATGCCATCTTTGGCGAAAGAGGCCGTTGGACCCGCATCGGCGTATATATCGTTCACCTGAGTGTCATCTGCATGCTTGTCGGCGGGGTGATCGGGACCCGGTTCGGTTTTGAGGGCTTTGTCAACCTGGCCCCTGGTGAAGGCTCCAGTCAAATTCAGCTTCGCAACAGCAACCAGAGGATGCAGCTTGGTTTTACCATCCGCTGCGATGATTTCAAGGTCAGCTTTTATCCCAGCGGTGCCCCTGAAGAATGGCGGGCCAGCCTGTCGATTGTCGAGCAGGGCAAAGTTGTTAAATCCCAGGATATAATTGTCAATGACCCCCTGCACTACAAAGGCATCAGTATATTTCAGGCCAGCTACGGGCCGTTGCCATCCCGGCAACAGGATGTTCAGAGGCCGGACGAATTGAACCTGGTGTTCACCAGCAAAGCGACCGGGATGATCTACCCGAAAAAAGCGGCGGTCGGTCAGACTATTGAGCTTCCGGAGAGTCTGGGAAAATTTACGGTAGATGAATTCAGAAATTCGTATGATTTCCGGGGCCAGGATTTAGGCGCTACCATTATCGGAACGCTTCTTCAGAGCGATGGTTCTGCCGTGGAAGTGGTGCTTCCGGTTCAATTTCCAAGCTTTGACAAGATGGGACCTATTTTCAATAAAACGCGTAAGGACGATATGCTCATCTCAGTGTCCGGTTTAAAAGCCCAACCCGCTGAGGAGCGCTATTTCACCGGCCTTCAAGTTTCAAGGGATCCCGGTATCTGGGTTGTATACACCGGTTTCATACTGATCATCGTCGGATGTTATATTACCTTTTTTATGTCTCACCGGCAAGTTTGTGTCGACATCGTTGAGTCCGACCAAAATTGCCGGATTGTGGTCACCGGTACCGCCAACAAAAATAAGCTCGGAAATGAACGAAAATTAAAAACGATAGCACAAACTCTCTCCCAGGAAAATTTTGAAACTTAGGCGGCTTAAAAATAAATTCCCTGGCAGGGGACAGCCAGCGGTTGTTGTGCAACATTATTAAAAAGGATGAATTATGAGTGGTTCGCTAATATTGTCGATCGTTACCTTTGTATACGGCCTGGCAGGTTTTTTATACATCTGCGCCTGGATTTTTAGAAAACAAATTTTTGGCAAAATTGCAACTTGGGTTGCACTGGCAGGTTTGATCGGAAATACCGTTGGCATACTGATGAGATGGGTTGAATCATACCAACTGGGCATCGGCCATGCGCCTTTTTCAAATTTATACGAATCCCTGGTTTTTTTTGCCTGGGTCATCATATTGATCTATCTGATCATCGAACGTAAGATCGAAAACCGCATTTTCGGCGCCTTCACAACCCCGATTGCCTGCCTGGTGATGGCTTATGCCTCCTTAAAGCCCGGAATTACCAGCGCCATCCAGCCCCTTATCCCGGCCTTGAAGAGCAACTGGTTGATTGCCCACGTGATCACCTGTTTCATCGGCTATGCCGCCTTTGCACTGGCTTTCGGTGTCAGCGGTATGTACCTGATGAAAAAGGGCCGGGACGAAGAACCCGTTATGTGGGTAGAAATCGCCAAGCCGTTGACCCTGTTCTTGTTTGCATCGTTATTCAGCCGGGTTTTGTTTGTAAAAAATTGGGTATTGGCGGGTATGGTGGGAATTCTGATCTGTCTGGTGTTTTTCGGCCTTGTTTTATTGGCCCGCAATCTGCCGGCGGAATCCAAAGCCAGATTATTGGACAGATTTCCGGATATCCGGATTCTGGACGAGCTCGGCTATCAGCTTATTTTGCTGGGCTTTCTCTTTTTATCCGTGGGTATTATCACCGGCGCCGTCTGGGCCAACTCCGCCTGGGGCCGTTACTGGGGCTGGGATCCGAAAGAAACCTGGTCTTTGATTACCTGGTTTGTTTACGCCACCTTGCTGCATGCGCGCCTGACGCGAGGATGGCATGGGAAGCGCATCGCGTTTCTTTCCATGCTTGGATTTGCGTCGGTGATATTTACCTATTTTGGCGTAAATTTGCTGCCCGGATTGCACAGTTACGGGTCTTTTTGAGATCGCTTCTGGCCCTGATTTTTGCTTGACAAAATTTGGGCCAATACGATACTAAACCGCAGGTTATTCTCCCATGGTGGGAGGCCTATATAATGATCCTTGTTTTTCAGGCGTGTATCATCACCAACTATAGCACAACGGAGTTTCTATGAGCACAGAGGATAAAGCGAACGGGATTTCTGCAGAAGCTCAGGATCACGAGCCTATTACCCCTCCAACAGACCCCGAGCAGACCAAACCGGGGCAGGGTGTCGGTGGCCCCATCACCCTGTTTTTCATCCTCGGGCTGGTGGCCAGCCTGGTGCTTGGATGGGTCATTTTCCCCCAATTACTCTATTCCCATAAAGAACAACCCATTCAATTCAGCCATGTTCAGCACAACGAACTGGTTGAGGACGGTTGTCAAAGCTGTCATTTTTTCCGGGAAGACGGCACCTATTCCGGTGTTCCGAAACTGGCCCAGTGCATTGACTGCCATGAAGAGGTGAACGGGGAAAGTGAAGAGGAGGAAAAATTTGTCACCCAATATGTTCAAAAGGGCAGGGAAGTACAGTGGCTAGTGTATTCCCGGCAGCCGGACTGCGTATTTTTCTCCCATGTGGCCCACGTTAAGATGGGTCAAATGGACTGTGTCACCTGCCATGGAGACGTCGGTGAGTCTGAGAGCCTAAAGCCCTATGAAGCGAATCGGATTACAGGCTACAGCAGGGATATCTGGGGAAAAAACATTGCGGGCATCAAATTTAACTCGTGGGATCGCATGAAAATGGATGATTGCTCGGAATGTCATGTGCGCAACAACGTCAATCAGGGAAGCGTTCAGACCCTGAGAGGCGGTTGTTTTGTATGTCACAAATAATTCAGCTGACTAGCTGGTGAGTTGGTTGCCCACGGGCAGGTTAATCGAATAACCTTTATTCCAATTTTCCAGCATTCCAACAGGGGCAAAACCCCTAATTGTACAGGGATGATTCGATGAAAATAGACAGACGAAGTTTTTTATCCTTTGTTATCGGCGGGGCCGCCGGTACGGCGCTTACGCCCTTACCCTGGAAGTTGACCGATGATCTTTCCATCTGGTCCCAGAACTGGCCATGGACACCCGTTCCCGCGAAAGGCGAAACCACCTATGTCAAGTCTACCTGCACCCTGTGTCCGGGAGGATGCGGCATCAGCGTGCGACGGGTCGGCGACAGAGTTGTCAAAATAGAGGGAATCGAAAACCATCCGGTAAATGCGGGCGGCGTGTGTACACTGGGCGCGGCAGGTACTCAACTGTTGTACGGGCCCAATCGGGTGCAAACTCCCAAAAAGAAAGTAAACGGCAAATGGCGCAATATCTCCTGGGATGCCGCGCTTTCCGAAATTGCCGCAAGACTGGCTGATTTAAGGTCCGGCGGACAATCCCATTCCCTGGCCTGTATTAGCGATTCGGACCGGGGAACGGTACCGGAGCTGCTGAATAGATTATTAACGGTATACGGATCTCCCAACTTTATCCGAACGCCTTCGATCCAGGACAATTATGAACTGGCCTTATATCTGACCCAGGGGGTCCGGGCAATGCCGGGATTTAATTTGCGGGATTCGGATTTTATCTTAAGTTTCGGCAGCGGATTAATTGAGGGATGGGAATCGCCGGTTTATATGTTTCGGGGTAAAAGTGCGCTGAGGGAAAAGGGCGGGCGCATGGATCAAATCGAGTCGCGCCTGTCCAAGACCGCCGCCAAATCCGACAAATGGATTGCGGTCAAGCCCGGCTCAGAAGGTGCCCTGGCCCTGGGCCTGGCCAATGTAATTATAAACGAGGGGTTATTTAGCCAGGATTTTGTTGATAACCATTCGGCCGGATTTGCCGAGTGTAAAAAAATTGTCCTTGACGGGTTTTCGCCCAGCGTTGTTTCTAAAATGACCGGGCTTGAGGTTTCCGCCATCGCGACCATCGCCAGGGATTTTGCAAAGGCCCGCAAACCGTTGGCCATCTGCGGAAGAGGGGCCGGAACAAGTCCGGGCAGTCTGCAGGATTTTCTGGCGGTTCATGTTCTTAACGCCCTGGTTGGCAGCATTAACAGGGCCGGCGGTATTGTGGCGGTTCCTGAACCGGATTATATCAACTGGCCTGATGTTGAAATGGATGCGGCCGCCTCCAGGGGAATGCAGCAGCCGCGAATTGACGGTGCCGGTAGCGGGAAATATAAATCGACGCGCTACCTGTTGAATCGGCTGCCTGAGGTTGTGAATTCCGCCCAGGAATCTCCCGTCCAGGTGCTTTTTGTGGCGGGTGCCAACCCGCTGTATAGTATGGCCGATACCGAGGCCGTTGCCAAAGCCTTTGAAAAAATACCACTGGTGGTCAGTTTTTCTTCCTATATGGACGAAACGTCGACCAATGCCGACTTCATACTGCCCAACCATGTCTTCCTCGAAAGATATGAGGACGTACCTTTTGCCCGGGGGTTCCCCAAACCACTTATCGGGCTTGTCCAACCGGTGGTGGAACCGCTTTACAATACCCGGCATACCGGTGACGTCATTATTCAGCTGGCCCAAAAACTTGGGGGCACCGTGGGCGAAGCCTTTGCCTGGGATTCATACGATGCTTGTCTTGAAGAGACGCTTGCGGATAAATGGGACACCCTTCTCGAAGACGGGTACTGGGTTGATTCCGGATTTTCGGAGACTGCTCAACCCCGGCATTTCGAGACCGATTCCTCAAAATTTGAATTCAGCAACAGCGACATCAATGCCTTGCCCGCTTATCATTCGGTGAGAGTTCCCGGTGATGATTCTTTTTACCCGCTGTTGCTGGTGCCTTACGATACGATGAGACTTGCCAGCAGCTACATCGGATCGCCCCCCTTTCTCGTTAAATCACTTGAGGACACTATTTTAAAGGGCAACGACGTGCTGGTTGAAGTGAATCCGGCGACCGCTAAAAAACTGGGTCTGGCGGATCAAAACGATGCCACCCTGACCACGCCCCGGGGCAGCGCTAAAGTTAAAATCTACTTTTTTGACGGGATCATGCCGGGGGTTATTGCCATCCCCCGGGGACTGGGGCACACGGCTTATGATAAATTTCTTGCCGGCAAAGGTGTCAATTACAATGCACTGAGCGAACCGTTGGAAGACGCGGCTACCGGACTTGATGCGGCCTGGGGTGTGCGGGCCAAACTCGCCAAAGCCTAGCTGGATGGAATAATTTATAGCTGATAAGCTATTGGTCTTTGTGCAATGCTCAATCGACAATCGTAGATAGATATTAGGGGTTCTGATGAAATTTGAAAATGCCAAAAAGTTCGGAATGGTCATCGATCTGGATAAATGCACTGGATGCGGAACATGCACGGTTGCCTGTATGGCTGAAAACAATGTGCCTTTTCGAGAAGATGACACAGACAAACTGCTCAGCGTCGCCTGGATGCGGGTTTATCGGCTGACAAACGGGAAAGCCTTTCCCGATACCGAAGAATGTTATTTGCCCAGACCCTGCCAGCATTGTGAAGGCAGCCACGGTCATTCGCCCTGTGTGTCTGTTTGTCCGGCTACGGCCACCGACTACGATATGGATACCGGTATCGTCAGCCAGATTTATACCCGCTGTTTCGGATGCCGCTATTGTATGGCCGCCTGTCCTTTTCATGTCCGGCAATTTAACTGGTGGGACCCGGTGTGGCCGGATGGTATGGAAAAATCCTTAAATCCCAATGTGTCCGTTCGTATGCGCGGGATCGTCGAAAAGTGCAGTTTCTGCATCCATCGCTACCAACTGGCTAAGGAAAAGGCTTATATGGAAGGGCGGCGGGAAGTGGAGGAAGCCGAGTATCAGACCGCCTGCACCCAGGCCTGTCCGGCGGGGGCCATCACCTTCGGTGACCTGAATAACCCAAACCACGCCGTGCATCAAATTGCCCGGCCCGACAACCGGCACGGTGGCAAACCCCAGAACCCCAAGGCGTTTCGGCTGCTGGAAAGACTGGGTGTCAATACCAAAGTTTACTACCTTTCCAGTCGTGAATGGGTCCGACGGGCTGGAGATAATTATCTCAAAAATGAGGGTAAGGCTAAACACGCTTAATAACCAGATAGAGTTAGGAGCACGGAACTTATGGATTCTGCATTAATTCCCAAAGGAGTTAAACGCTGTCCGACCTGGCAATTCTTACTGTGGATCGGGGCCGTCAGTGGCGTATTGTTGTGGGGCCTTCTGGCAATGGTTCTGGTGTATTTCAAGGGCTTGAATCAAACCAATATGAATAATGCCTATGGTTTCGCGTTATGGATCTGGGCTGACCTTGGAATCATTGCCCTGGGCGGCGGTGCATTTTTCACCGGATTTTTGCGCTACATTGTCGGCAAAGATGAGTTGAAAAATATTGTCAATTTCGCCGTCCTGGTCGGATTTTACTGCTATGTGTCGGCCCTGATGATTTTGGGATTTGATATCGGCCAGCCCCTGAGGGGATGGTTTATTTTCTGGCATGCCAATGTTCATTCCATGCTCACCGAAGTGGCCTTCTGCCTGACCTGCTATCTGGGTGTTCTGACCATTGAGTACGTCCCCATGATACTGGAAAACCGTCAGATTGACAAGGTACCGTTTTTCCACAACCTGAGTCATAACATGCACGAGATCATGGCTGTGTTTGCGGCCACCGGTGCCTTTCTTTCCTTCTTCCACCAGGGTTCGCTGGGCGGTGTTCCCGGCGTTCTGTTTGGCCGGCCCTTTGGCTTTCGGGAGGGGATTTTTGTATGGCCCTGGACCTTCTTTTTGTTCACCTGGTCGGCGGCCGCCTGTGGACCGTGTTTTACCATTTTAATTACCAAGATTACGGAAACCGCGGCACGCAAAAAGTTGGTCAAAGACAATGTTATCCAGTTGCTGGCCAAAATTTCCGGCTGGATGCTGGCCACCTATATCACGGCCAAGATTATCGATACCATATACTGGGCCACGGTGACGGCACCTTCCAAAGGCTTTGCCTTTTTGGACTTTTACACCAACAACCCGGGTTCCTGGTATGGATTGTGGATCCTGATCGCGGAAGTCGGTCTTTGCGGTATCGTTCCGGCCGCGATTCTGATTACCGACAAGGGCCGTAAAACACCAGCCACATTATGGCTGGCCATAATACTGGCGGTTGTGGGCGTCTGTCTTAATCGCTGGGTGATGGTCCTGCAGGTCCTCGCCATTCCGGTGATGACATTTGAAGGTTGGGCGCCCTATTTTCCAAGCTGGCAGGAAGTTGCCACCACCTTGTTGCCTGTGGCACTGGGAACGATTGCGATCTCGATTTCATACCGCTATTTACCGATATTTCCCCAGGAACTAGAATTAAATCCACCTGATGCACCGGTGGCAGAAGTTGCCGAAGCAGAGCCGGATTCGCAGGAAGAACCGACCACTGAGGGTCCGGAAGGGGAATTAGAACCGGCGGAAGCCTGACAGGTGATTGCGGATTTGGGATTGGGGATTTCGGATTTAAACAGGGAAGAGATCTGTTTTTTATTTTGACTTTGATTTTATCCTGGGTGTAGGAGGTAAATAATGTTTCCATTTAATTTTGAATGGATATGGGATGCGGGACATCTGGTATTTATGGGCGGCCTGTGGTATGCGCTGTCGATCCTGGGACTGGGGCTGACATACTGCATTATCAAAGCCGTCTATGACAGCTTTAAAGGTCACGGGGCCAAACATCATTAACTTCTGTAAATTCATCGGTTATAAAAAGCGCTTATCCCGCTGGCGGCAAAGGGGAAGGCGCTTTTTTGGTCGTATTGAGTCAAGCTTCCTGGTTAGAATCTTAATTGTGACTTCTATGCCTTTTATGATAAGGGTTTTTCTATCACGAGAACGCGAAAGTTAAAAAGCACGAAATTTTTTCTTTTCGTTTTATCGTTATTTCGTGATTCTGTGATTAATTTTTTCAGAACTCCCGGCGCAGGTGGGTTCACGTTGGGTTTTTTTGAGGGGCTATGGATAAAATTATTGTCGAAGGGGGACGCGCGCTTAAGGGTGAGGTGCACATCAGCGGGGCCAAAAATGCCGCTTTGCCGATATTGATTTCTTCCCTTCTAACCGATGGCATCAGTACCTATTCCAATGTACCGCAGTTGCAGGATATACATAGCACCGCATTGCTGCTTGAAAATCTTGGGGCCAGGGTTGAAACAAGGGCTGATACGATTCGCATTGATGCCGGCGGGCAGATTCAGTATGAGGCGGAATATGACCTGGTGCGAAAAATGCGGGCCTCCGTCCTGGTCCTCGGACCGCTGGTGGCCAGATTGGGCAAGGCCCGGGTATCATTGCCCGGGGGATGTGCCATCGGTGCAAGACCGATAAATTTACATTTAAAGGGCCTGGCGGCCCTGGGCGCCTCAATTGAATTGAAACACGGTTATGTGGAAGCCTCCGCCGGTCATTTGCAAGGCGCCGACATCTATTTTGATGTTGTCACGGTGACAGGGACCGAAAATCTGATGATGGCGGCAACACTGGCCAAAGGCACCACCGTTTTGCGCAATGCTGCCTGTGAACCTGAAGTCGTGGCCCTGGCAGACACCTTAGTTAAGATGGGGGCCGATATCCAGGGGGCCGGTACATCGGTGATCACAATTAAAGGGGTTTCTTCCTTAAAACCGGTTGAGGCCACGATCATCCCGGACCGTATCGAAGCGGGCACGTTTTTGATGGCTGCAGTCCTGACCAGGGGCAGTATCGTCATATTAAATTCAGAACCGGATCATCTTGGGGCCCTTATAGACAAACTGCGACTTACCGGAGCTGAGATAGAGCTTGACGGCAAAACCGTCCATGTGAGTGCATAAAACTGAAATCAAAAGTGTCGACATTAAAACCCAGCCCTATCCGGGGTTTCCAACCGATATGCAAGCGCAATTCATGGTGCTGATGAGCATCGCCAACGGCACCAGCATGATTTCTGAAACCATTTTTGAAAACCGCTTTATTCACGTTAGCGAACTGAGACGGATGGGAGCCGATATTCAAGTATCCGGTAATTCCGCCATTGTCAAAGGCGTCCCTCATTTGTCAGCTGCCCAGGTGATGGCCACCGATCTGAGGGCCAGCGCCTCTCTCATCCTTGCCGGCCTGGTTGCGGAAGGTACCTCCGAAGTGAATCGTGTCTATCATTTGGATCGAGGATATCAATCACTCGAAAAGAAGTTTGCCGCTTTGGGTGCCGCCATTCAGCGGACAAAATAAATGAGTGCTAATAACTGGTCTGTCGCTACCGGTTCACCAAAAGAGGCATTTGGGGAGTAACTCCCAGACTCCTCAAGTAAATAGTACCGTTTGTTCTTTCCTGACCGTGATCCGTTTTTGCCATGAATGACCGTATTTATTTCAGACCGCTGATTCCCCTGCTGATTTCACTGATGGGCGGCATCCTGCTGGGCCGCCAGCTATCGGGGTTTACAACCGGGATTGGCGTGCTTGCGGTTGTTGGTGTCGGATTTACTCTGTTGTGTATTTATCGCTGCAAACCGGCCATGTGCATGCCGATCCTGCTGTTTGTCTCCCTGGGCTACCTGTCCATCCAACCCTGGCTGTCTCCCCGGGTTCCGGCCCTTCATATCAAGAACTATGCGGACACCCAGCGCTGGGATATCCTCGGGCAAATCGATAGTCAGCCATTGCAAATTAGAAACCGCACCAGATTTGATTTGCGGGTGACAGCCCTTGATGCCGATCACCAAACCCATGTGGTTGCCGGTTTGTTGCGGGTGACCGCAGTAGGAGACCTGCCTGACATAGCCGTTGGGGATAAAATCCGGTTTAAAGGTAGGATGCGATCGGTTACCAATTTTAAAAACCCCGGCGGATTCAACTACAAACGATACATGGCTTTCAAAGGCATTTATGCCACGGCCTACGTTAGGGGAGACAGGATCCGCATCGTGGGAAAATCACCGCCGGCCGTCGTTTCTGAAATGATAAACAGGGTGCGCGGCAGGTTTGCCGATCTGGTTGAAAAATCCGGAACTCCCGAAGTCCAGGGCGTATTGAAAGCCCTCATTATCGGAGACCGAACCCAGATATCGGATGCGATCAGGCAACGCTTTAATCGGGCCGGGGTCGGTCACCTCCTTGCCATATCAGGGCTTCACATCGGAATTGTGGCAACCGTGGCCTTTACTTTTTTGCACTGGCTGATGGGCTGGATCAAACCACTTTTGTGGCGTGCCTGGACACGCAAAATGGCCGCACTGCTCGCCCTGATACCGGTGATTGCCTATGGCGTGGTTGCAGGATTATCACCATCTACCCAGCGCGCCGTGTTAATGGTGGCGGTATTTTTAATGACCTTCTTACTGGCTAAAGAACAGGATTCATTGAACACCCTGGCCCTGGCAGCTCTGGTGATACTGGTAGCTGATCCGCCCTCGCTTTTTTCCATTTCTTTTCAGCTATCCTTTGTCACCGTTTTCGTCATAATATTTGGATTTTCGTCTATCCAAAATTATGGCCTTCTGCAATTAGCGCCGAATCAGAGCAAGTGGCATAAGCGGTTAGCGGTCAGACTGATTTCTTTTTTGCTGGTCTCCCTTTTTGCCATCTGCGGCAGTCTGCCGCTGGTAGCATTTTATTTTAATCAGATTTCTCTGGTGGGGCTGGCCGCTAATTTTCTGGTGGTCCCACTGGTCGGATTTATCACCCTTCCCAGCGGCCTGGCAGCCTTATTTCTGGCGCCGCTGAGCCTAACCCTGGCTGCCTGGTGCCTTAAAGCCGGTGCCGTTTCTCTGGCCTGCGCACTGGATATCGTGATTTTTTTTGCCGACTTACCCTTTGCGGCGATCAAAACGGTCACCCCCAGCATAGTGGAAATTGCCTGCTTTTATATTTTGGGCGGGGCCTTATTAATGATGCTGGGTTCACGACCGGACCGGGTGCCGGGATTGCAGGCGACCGCCGCAGCTTTATCCAATAGCAATGCCGATATGCCCCATGATTCGGTGTTCGTTAGAACCAGGAAATTAATAAAATATTTCAGGCTGGATTTGGGGGGTGGTGCCGGAGGGGTATCGTCCAGAAAGCTGGCCAAAATATGTGGTGATATTGGTGCTGCTTGCCCTGAGCGTTGATAGCTGCTACTGGCTGTACCAGCGATTTTGGCATCCGGATCTCAGGGTCACGGTAATCGATGTCGGCGATGGCAGCGCCGCCTTGCTCGAAATCCCCGGGGGATATACCATTATGATTGACGGTGGTGGGTTTGCCGACAATTCATCCTTTGATATGGGGGCAAGAATCATTGCACCGCTTTTGTGGCGCAAGAAAATTAAAACAGTTGACCTGCTCATTCTTTCCCACCCCAACAGCGATCATCTTAACGGGTTGATTTACCTTGCCGATCATTTTAATGTCAAAACCCTGTGGACCAATGACGAGCCGCGCAATACACGGGGATACAAAAACCTGATGAAGGTTTGTGCCGATCGCGGGATTTTATCTCCGCCTTACGCCCAAATGGCGCGTGAACACCGGATCAGCGGTGTTCAGCTGGAGCTATTGTATCCTCCCCAGGATTTTATGGACCGCAAAGAATCTGATAGATGGCGCAATTCCAACAACAATTCGCTGGTTGTAAAAGTATCCTACGGTGGCGCTTCCTTTCTATTTACCGGTGATATCATGGTGCCGGCGGAAATGGAACTGGTTGACATCGCTGCCGGCCGATTATCCAGTAAGGTGTTAATCGCTCCCCACCATGGCAGTCGTTCGTCCAACAGTCAGCAGTTTATAGAAAAAGTAGACCCGGAGGTGGTCGTTGTATCCTGTGGCCGCAACAGTCGGTTCAATTTTCCCCATCCTGATATTTTACAAAGATATAAGGATTTAGGGGTCAGCATTTTTCGCACCGACCGCGATGGGGCCGTGCAATTGTCGACCGCCGGACAGCAGATCTTTATAAAACCATTCATTCTGAGGGAAGCCGATTAACCTAAGAATCAATATAACCAATTGAAAATACAATAAAAATTATTGAAACCTTTTAAATCATGAAGAAGTTTGTTATAATATGACAAATGAAAACAGAAAATATTGAAATATTATCAGATGCCATCAAAGAATATTTTGGTAATTATGAACTCGAAGAACTTTGTGGCCGGTTTAACATAAAAATCGAGCATCTGGGGATCAATCCCAATCACCAAAAACTCGTCACCGAATTGATGGTTAATAAATTTCGCGAGAACTACCGAAAGTTTCTCGAGGATATCCTGTCGAAACTGCTGCGCCGGTGCGAAGATCGGATCTTAAACACCACCTGGGAAGTCAACATCTTTGACGAACACATGCTTCCTCAATTAAAAAAGTTGCAGAGTATCGTGGCCGGTAACCAGAAATACACGCTAAGATCCCAAGCAGCCAATCGTTTTATAAAAGAACAGAACCAGCTTATTAAAATTCTGGGAAGCGCTAAAACACCGTTGACGATTCTTGACACCCGGATAGACAGGGCAACCTTTGATAGTATTCAATTGGTTAAAACACCCGTTCGGCTGCTCATCGGCCAGGGCTTACAGGAGATTGCGGCCAATATGAATGGACAGCTGAACCAGTTGCGCAAGCAAGGACGGGATATCGAAGTCCGCTACCACATGAAGCTAAATGATCGCTTCATTATTTTTAATGGCCGCTGCTGGATGGTGAGTTGCTCTCTGATCGAGGTTGGGCAGGTAACTTTAAGTATGATCGAATGTGTGGACACAAAGCCTGTCGTCGTCAAGGAGATTGGTCGCAAATGGCGGGAAGCCAAAGTGTTTAGAAATTAGTCCGCCAGAGTTATTCCGGATAAACTGTGGATTGGAAATCACTTCTATTCTTTAGTCCAAAGCCGCCAATACCTTATAACCCTGCTTTTCCAAGGCCTTTTTGATATTAGCCGTTTTGCACGCCGCCAGCCTGAAATAATAGACGCGTTGGCCGGTATGATCGGCTGTCATACCAACGTTGATGATATCTGCGCCTTTATCATTTACTATCTGCAATGCTTTTTTTAAACCACCGGGCTGATCTCCAACGACCACATCGATGCGGGATGTGGATGTGAGAATTCCCATCATATCGATAAAGGTTCTCAAAATATCCGTGGCGGTAATAATTCCCACCAGCTGACCGTTGTCGACCACCGGCATTCCGCCGATTTTGTGTTTGTAGATGAGCTGGGCAGCTATTTCCACATCGTCTTCCGGGCACACCGTGATGGGCTTTTGTATCATCAAATCGTGTAAATTCAAATCTCCCAGCATCGATGGGATCAGGCCCTGCTTTAAATCCGCCAGGGTTAAGAACCCTTCGAGCAAATTTTCTTCCGAAACCACCGGAAGATGACGTATCGAATTGATCTTCATCAACTCGATTGCCTCGCTGATGGATGCATGCGCAGATATGGTTATGGGGTCGGTTACCATCAATGCTTGAATTTTCATAACACTTCCCTATTTAGAATGATGAATGATCCGCCAAAGGCGGAACGAATAATTATTGAAAATTTAGAATTAACTGCTGGTCGTCAATATAGTTGGTATGGCACAATCCAAAAATTAGATCAATTGAAATTCTTCATTCATCAATCGTCTTTCCTTGCCTTGCGCGGCTGATAACTACAGAGGGGTTCTTCGGCGAGATAGTCGCCGGTGGCTTCGTAAGCCCTGGCACGGCAACCGCCACACACCCGCTTAAACTCGCAAGGGTTGCACTTGCCCTTGAGTTTATCATAATCGCGTAAATTTGTTAATACTTCGGAGTGCTTCCAGATATCAACAAAAGATTGTTGCCGCACATTGCCGCAGTTTGCGGTCAGAAATCCGCAGGGTTGAACATCGCCTCGATGGGAGACAAAACAAAAACCAATGCCGCCCAGACATCCCCGGGTGACCGCGTCCAATCCGTGGGTTTTAAAGGATATCGACTTGCCCTCTTCGCTGGCCCTTTGTCTGAGTATGCGGTAGTAGTGCGGGGCACAGGTGGCCTTAAGTTCCAGCGGCGTTTTTTCCCTTTGGTCATAAAACCAGTTCAGGGTTTCTTCATACTCGGCGGCGTTAATTTCAGTGTCGACGATATATTTTCCGCGACCGGTTGGAACCAGTAGAAAAATGTGATGGGCCAATGCTCCCTGTTCCACCGCCAGCTCCTGGATTTTGGGGATCTGATCGAGGTTTGTTTTGGTGATGGTCGTGTTCACCTGAAAGTCCAACCCGACCTTGCGGGCAATCTTCATGGCATTCAGGGCGCCATCATAAGCACCGTCCACATTTCTGAATTTGTCGTGGCTTTCCCGGGTGGCCCCATCCAGGCTGATACTGATACGTTTGATGCCGGAATCCACCAGTTTTTTGGCGATGGGCTCGGTGACCAGGGTTCCGTTGGGGGCCATCACCATTCTCAGGCCCTTTTGGGTACCATAGGCGGCAATATCGAAGATATCCTCCCGCAGCAGGGGTTCGCCGCCCGTCAGTATGATGATGGGTTTGGCAATTTCAGCGATCTGGTCCAGCAGTCGAAACCCCTCGGAAGTATCCAACTCTCCGCTGTGAGGGCCCATGGTGGCGGAAGCACGGCAATGAATGCAGTCCAGATTGCAATTGCGCGTGGTTTCCCAGGCAACCAGGCGCAGGGTGGATTGCCCACCTTTTTTAGGGGGATGCGAAGTGTGTTCTGTAGGGTGAGTGTGGTGGTTTTCCATATTTATAACGATGTTTAGAACTTGTCGTCAATCTTTAAACCATTGAACCCTGAACTCAGAACCCGGAACGCAAGGTCTTGGCCGCCTCGATGGCGAAATAGGTCAGGATCATATCGGCACCTGCGCGTTTGATGGACGTCAGGGTCTCCATCATTACTTTCGGCCCGTCGATCCAGCCTATTTTTTCGGCAGCCTTGATCATGGAGAACTCGCCGCTGACATTGTAAGCGGCAACCGGAAGATCGATTTCTTCACGCACCCGACAGATGATGTCCAGGTAGGCCAGGGCGGGCTTAACCATGATAATGTCCGCTCCTTCCTCAATATCCATCGTGACCTCACGAATGGCTTCCAGGGCATTGGCCGGATCCATTTGATAGGTCCGGCGATCGCCGAATTTGGGAGCTGAATCCGCAGCACTGCGAAACGGTCCGTAATAGGCCGAGCAGTATTTGGCAGCATAGGACATGATGGGAATTTGGCTGAAGCTGTTTTCATCCAGGATTTCGCGAATTTCACCGACACGGCCATCCATCATGTCAGACGGTGCGACCATGTCGGCCCCGGCTTTGGCATGGGACAGGGCTGTGCGGGCGATCAGATCCAGGCTGGCATCGTTATCGATGGTGTTGCCTTCGACCACGCCGCAATGCCCGTGATCAGTATACTGGCACAGGCAAACATCGGTGATAACAACCAGTTGTGGAAATTTATCTTTGACGGCCCGGGTTGCTTTTTGAACGATACCGTCCCCCGCGTAGGCCTGGGTACCCAATGAATCTTTTTTATCCGGGACCCCGAAGAGAATAATGGCCGGTATGCCAAGTTCGTGGGCTTCCTTGGCGGTATTAAGCAAATTGTCAATGGACAGTTGGAAATGCCCCGGCATCGATTGAATCGGGTTTTTTACATTGCGGCCGCCAATGACAAACAGGGGCAGGATGAGATCGTTAACGGTTAAACTGGTTTCGCGAATCATGCGCCGCAGGGCCCCGGATTGACGCAACCGCCTGGGTCTATAGTCCGGAAATAACATAAAAGGTACCTTTCTTGGTTTCGGGTGAAGATATTAAAAAAGCATTTTAGGCATTAGTCCAAACGCCTGAATTGAGACGCTTAGATCGATAGGTTTACCGCTAAGGTCCTAATCACAACTGGTGGTGCCATATGCCAGGGCTATCTCCTCATCGGTCAGATAGCAGGCCGGATCAGGCGCCCAAACATCACCGCTAACCGCTTCAGCACGCACCCTGAAATTGCCCCCGCATACATCCAGCCAGCTGCAGGTGGCGCAGCGCCCTTTGACATGTTGTTTCTTTTCTTTCAGTTTGCCCAGTAGCGGTTCGGAAGTGTCCATCCAGATTTTTGAAAAGGGCCGCTCTTTGACATTGCCAAAGCTGTAGTGGCGCCAGAATTGATCGGCATACACCTCACCATCCCAGCTGACGCATCCAATCCCCCGACCCGAATTGTTGCCTTCATTCCATTTCAGCAGCTCCATGACCTCTTTGGCGCGCTCGGGATCTTCCTTTAACAATCTAAGGTAAATATAGGGACCGTCGGCATGGTTATCCACCGTCAGCACTTCCTTGGGCTTGCCCGCCGCATGCAGTCGCTTGGTTTCATCAATGATAAGATCGAGCGCTGCCCGGGTCTCTTCGTGGCTTAAATCTTCTTTTACCAGCTCGGACCCGCGGCCGGCATAAACAAGATGGTAGAAACACACCCGGGGAATGTCCATTTCCTCGAGCAGCTTAAAAATTTTGGGGATTTCCCCGACATTGAATTTATTGACCGTAAAACGCAGCCCGACTTTTATGCCGGCATCCTGACTGTTTTTAATCCCTGCCAGTGCGGAGCGAAATGCGCCCTTAACACCTCTGAAGCGATCGTTGATTTCCTGCATGCCGTCGAGGCTGATGCCGACATAGGATAATCCGATTTCTTTCAGGGTGCGTGCTTTTTCAGGGGTAATCAAGGTGCCGTTGGTGGATATAACCGCCCGCATGCCTTTTTCCACGGCATAGGCGGCCAGTTCAGGCAGGTCTTTGCGTACAAGGGGTTCCCCACCGGAAAACAACATGACCGGCGAGCCGAAGCTGGCCAGGTCATCAATTACTTCCTTGCCCTGCGCGGTGGTCAATTCATTGTCGTAGGCGATGTCCTTTGCGTGGGCATAACAGTGAACGCACTTTAAATTGCAGCGCCGCGTCACATTCCAAACGACGACAGGGCGCTTGTCTTCACTAAATTGCAGGAGATGCGAGGGTAGCCTGGAAGAATCGCGCCCATAACGCAGGGCATCGGAAGGTTCTACAGTTCCGCAATATAGCTTTGATATTCCGATCATGATATTTGCTTTATCTCCTCTGGGTTACCGGACATAGAATAGCCGGCTGGATTGTGCCCCGCATAGGCAGCCAACCGTCGTGAATACCGTTGATCAAGATGCATGCGGTCAGGAAGGTTTAATCTCGTCTCTGATCAGATCCCTGACATACGCTTCCGGATCCAACAGGGCTTGTCGCGTAATGAAAAATCGGTTGCGGTTGGTTTTTTCCCGGGCCAGCTTGAGGCCGTGCTGAAAGTCCTGGTTTATTTTCTCATCGACATCTTTTAACTCGAAGGGAGATTCTATCAGTTTTTCTATAATAAAATCGATGGCGTCATCTTCAAGAACGATATTAATATCATGGTTTCTAAAAAAGTACAGTTCAATTTTTTTGATTTCATCATAATGGGATTTAATCTTTTTGATTACTTGGCCAATGTCCAGTGTGCTTTTGGCGTAGCACGTGGCAACTACATCGATGCGGGACGGTGTCATCGTCAGGCTGTATTTGTCGGCCAAGTTTTTTTGATTTTCCTTGAGGTATTCTCTGATAATTTTCTTTTCCTGCTGCAAGAGTCGATCAAAAAGCTGCTCGGTTTCCTTATTGCCGGATTTCCCAGTGATGGATTTTAGAAAGGCCACCGGATTATCGACAATACCTTCTGTGGCGGGGAATTTGGTTACGCCGGTCGACGGCAATCTGCGTTCAAAGTCAAGCAGCGCTTTTTCAACCGCGCTGACCAGGCCCCTGGCGCCGGTATTTTCGGCAAAAGCATGCCCGGCCAGAGTGTTCAGCAGCTGATCTTCAAATTTCACCTCAATGTCATAGGCCGCGAAATCGAGCTTTTTTCCCAGAATGATGGGATTGTTCGGATTTTTCAAAATCCGGTAAAGGTCGTCTTTAGTTAAGTGCTCAAATACCGCTCGCACCGGCAGGCGGCCGACAAACTCAGTTTCAAAGCCGAAGGCGATCAAATCCTCGGATCGAACCTCTTTTAGAATATCGATCTGCTCTTCAGCTTTTTGAATTCGCGCGCCGAAGCCGATACCCTGCTTGGATAAACGCTTTTCGATAATCGGCGCCAGATCGGTAAACGCCCCGCTCATAATGAACAGAATGTTGCCGGTGTTGACGGACCTGTTGTCCCTTTTGCCGGTTTTGCGAAACTGTTCGATTTCCTGGATCATTGAAATGGGGTCGTGGGGCACCTTTAAATCGACATCGGTTTCCTCCATGGGTTTGAGCAGTGCACGTTGCACGCCGGTACGGGATACATCCGCACCGATCAGATTCCGGCTGGATGCGATTTTGTCGATTTCGTCGATATAAATGATGCCGAATTGGGCCAGTTCGATATCATCGTCTGCTTCCCGCACCAGATCCCGCACCAGATCTTCCACGTCTCCGCCGACGTATCCGGTTTCGCTGAATTTGGTGGCATCGCCTTTGGCAAAGGGGACGCCGATTTTGTCGGCAATCAACTTGATCATATAGGTTTTGCCGACACCGGTGGGGCCAATCATCAGGATATTGTTCTTGATGCTGCCGACCATGTTGCCGATGGGGTCATCGGATTCCTGGGAGCGTTTGATACGGTTGAAGTGAGTGCATATTTTGGTCGCCAGGATGGCTTTGGCGCTATCCTGTTTGACGACGTATTGATCCAGATGGGAAATGAGCTCTTCCGGCTTCAAATCGAAGTTGATTTTTTTTCCGGATTCGCCGGCTTTCTTGGTCTGGTCGTGGGTTGCCTCCTGGGTCATGACCACGGGCGATACAATTTTTACGTTTTCGCCGAACCGTTTGGCCAAAAACTCACTGATCTCTTTTTCCAGCTCTTTGGGATTGGGTATCTTTTCGTCGTGATTTTTCATAGCAACAAAATATAACCATAACCTGCCGGCAATGCAAGTTTGGCGCGGTTATTGTACAAAAAATGCTAAGACGGGGAGACAAGATTTTAGGACTTGTGCGGATCGAACACCGGCGAACAGGTGGCTATGCCGGCTGAATTTTGATCGGTCGACAGAATGGCAGCTTCATTCTGATTTTATGAGTTTTAAGCCGTTGGCTTCTAATATTTTTACAGCTTTCATATTGTCTGAAAATCGGAATACCATCGTTGCGATTCCAGGTAATTCACTGACTGCCGAATAGGAGTAATCTATCTGAATATCATCTTTTGCCAGCAATTTAAGCAACCTGCTCAACCCGCCCGGTTTATCGTCGGATTCGATCAGCACGACATCGTTTACCACAGCGGTATACTTTTCTGACTGCAAAATCTCGATCGCTTTATCCGGTTCGGATACGACCATTCTCAACTTGCAGTAGCCGTCGCCGTTATCCACCAGGCAGTGGGCGCGGATATTCACGTCCCCGCTGCCTAAACATGACATGACATTACTTAAGTGCGATACGGAATTGCCGGTTAATACGGTCAATTGCTTGAAGGTCATGGAACCCCCTGAAATCTTTAAAATTTAATTTTTTAGAGATATTGACAGGCTAGATTTCATTTTCCTGCCTTAAATTTTTGCTGTTGTCAAGCTCATTCTGACCGGCGTGGCGTTGACGATAAACTATCCCTTTCATATCGTGTTGAACACAGAAAGGTCGATGGTTCAAAAGGTTAACGGATAAAGCGATTTTTCTGGAGGCTGGCCAGTAAATACAAAAAACCGGATGATAAAATCTGATTTTCTGTCCCGGGTGGGCTTTCCGCGAATTGTTCAGTGGATTTAGTGTCAGGACTGTTGATCGGTTCGATTTGTCAACGGCAAAATCTTACAGCTAAGTGTTATTTACTTTTCAAATAGTGTTCTTATTTTAATTGAGCTCAATCCCGCCACCAGGGTTACATCTGGTGTCTAAGTTAGCATGCTGTAATTAGATTAATCATTCTTTGTACCGGTCAGGTGATAGATGGATTTATTGTATATTTCACCCGAATTCCCTCCCAATTATGCTCATTTCATCGAGCAATTGCATTCTCAGGGCATTAGGGTCTGGGGACTGGGAGAGGCGGAGTTTCATTTCATGCCCGAAAGCTTGCGATCCGCTTTAGCCTGGTATGTCCGGGCGGATTTGAATAATTCTGATGCGGTGCAACACGCCCTGGAAGAGCTATTGAGGCAAAAGAACGGTTGCGGTCATGCGGGAAATTTTGACCTGGTGGAATCCCACAATGAGCAGTGGCTGACCCTGGAGGCAATCATCAATGAAACATACGGCATTGACGGGATCAAGCAACAGGATTTGCTTCGGTTGAAGAAAAAATCCAGGATGAAGCAGCTTTTCCAGGAGCTGGGGTTGCCGGCCGCCAGGGGGGAGCGGATTGCAGATATGAACCAGGCGATGGATCTGGCCGATACACTGGGATACCCCCTGATATTAAAACCGGACGAAGGGGTGGGCGCCGGTGGTATTTACAGGGTTGAAAATAAGCACCAGCTCAAATTGCATCTTGCCCGAATCAAAGAGGATTATCTTATCGAGGAATTTATTGAAGGCGACATCGTCACCTATGACGGCTTGACCGACTACGACGGCAATATTGTTTTTGAGAACTCATTAATTTACGGTGACGGCATTCTCGAATACGTTCTGGGAAAGGACACCTTTTTTTATGTCAGCCGTCACATCCCGGATGAAGTGCGCGCAGCCGGCCGGAAACTGGTGCCGCGATTTGACATCCGCCGCAAATTTTTCCATTTTGAATTTTTCAAAATCGGCGAAATCTATATGCCCATTGAAATTAACTGCCGGCCGCCGGGTGGGGCGATACTGGATATGATGAACTATAGTGTCGATGATGATTTGTACCGTGCTTATGCCGGCATGATTACCGGGGGTCAGGCGGCTGTAAAGGCGCAAAAGAAATATTATTGCAGCTATATCGGACGCAAAAACAAGCAGTATACCCACAGCCATGATGAGATCCTGACTGCCTTCGGGCACCGTCTGGTAGAACATGATCTGAACCCGCCTGTTTTCCAGCAGGCCATGGGAACTGAAAGGTATATTTTTCGTTCGCCGAACGAAGCGGAGATATTTGAAATTGCAGACTTTGTATTAAAGTACCAAAAATAGAAAAACTAAAGGAATTATCGATGAACGTTGTTTTCCTTTCGCCCCATTTCCCGACCCATTACTACCGGTTTTGCTTGAGCCTGAAAGCGGCCGGCGCCAATGTTCTGGGTATCGGTGACGAACCATATGATGACCTATCCCCGGAAGTTCGCTCCGCGTTGACCGAGTATTATCGGGTTGCTGATATGCACAGCTACGATGATCTGGTACGGGCTTGCGGCTTTTTTACCCACCGCTACGGCAAAATTGATCGCCTGGATTCCCTCAATGAATACTGGCTGAGCACCGAAGCACGTCTGAGGGACGATTTTAATATTTTTGGTGTACATGGTCGAGAAATTGATTTCATACGCCGTAAATCCCGCATGAAGGACAAATTTCGTGAGGCTGGCGTTCCGGTTGCCCGCGGACAGGTCGTCCAAAGCATTGACGATGCGCACTCACTGATCCGTGAAACCGGTTATCCGGTAATTGCCAAACCGGATGACGGAGTAGGCGCCATCGCCACATACCGGCTCGACAGCAACCAGGACCTTGCTGCATTTTTCGCATCCAAGCCCGATACCGATTACATCATGGAAGAATTCATATCCGGTACCATTTATTCCTTTGACGGACTGGCGGACCGCAGCAGCCACCCTGTATTCTATACCGCCCACACTTTCAGCCAGGGCATCATGGAAACGGTCAACGAAGCGCGCCATCTATATTACTATTCGCTGCGCGATATTCCTCCCAGCCTGGAAAAGATCGGCCGGGAGTGCCTTCGGGCGTTTAATGTGAGGGAACGGTTTTTTCACATCGAATTTTTCCAGACTGCGGCCGATCAATATGTGTCCCTGGAAGTCAATATGCGGCCGCCGGGCGGCTATACCACCGATATGTTTAACTACGCCTGTGATATTGATATTTACCAGATCTGGGCTGACTTGCTGGTTCATAAGCGGGCGCCGGTAGATTATACGCGAAATTATCATTGCTGCTATGCCAGCCGTAAATTCAACCAGCGCTATACGCACAGCCATGACGACATCCTGGCGCGGTACAGCACCTTGATGGTGCAGGTCGAAAGCGTGCCCGGGGTCTTCAGCAGCGCCCTGGGGGATATCGGTTATATTTTTAGATCGAAAAGCCTGGATGAAATTTTGGAAGTTGTCCAGTTTATTCACCAGACAGAAAAGTAACCGAATAACGTTATCCCAACTTGATTGAGTCAGGGCATTAGTTTATCCAGGGTAGAGAGGACAGTCAAATGCAAATCGAACATCACCAGTGGCGCAGCAACCACCTGAACCGTGATATGGCCCTGAAGGTCTACGGACACTGGGGCAAACCCTTTATCGTTTTTCCCTGCTCCCGGGGCCGCTATTTTGATTATGAGGGGATGGGAATGATTGAAGCCATGGCAGGCTTTGTCAATGCCGGCAAAATCAAGCTGTTTTGCGTGGACAGTGTCGATGAAGAATCCTGGTACAATTATGCAGTATCCCCATCGGATCGCAATGCCCGGCATGAGGACTATGATCAATACATCGTGGAAGAGGTTATTCCGTTTATCCGCAACCATTGTCAATCACCGCAGGAGCGGGTGATGGCCAACGGCTGCAGCATGGGGGCCTATCATGCGGTCAACTTTTTTTTAAAACATCCGGATGTCTTCGAAGGCACCATTGCTCTCAGCGGTCTCTACCGTCTTGATCGACCCGAATTTCAACTGACTGCAGACGATTTGCCGGGCGTCTATTTCAACTCCCCCATAAGCTATTTATCGGGTCTGACGGATACGGGATATCTGGAACAATACCGCCGGAGCCGGATTATCGTCTGTGTGGGGCAGGGCGCCTGGGAGGACGGAGCCATTGAAGATACCCGTTCCCTGGATTATCTGTTGAGGAAAAAATCGGTCCCGGCCTGGATCGACTACTGGGGCCATGATGTCAATCACGACTGGCCCTGGTGGTATCGCCAGATGAATTATTTTTTAGGACAGCTTTATGGCTGATCCTGACTGCCGTCACCGTTGCAGTGTTAAGGCGGATGCCGCCCGCCGCCACATCAGCGGTACTATCTTCATTTTGGAGATCGCTAAAATAAAAAGTTACTTGAGGCTCACTGTCATCCAATCCACCGTCATGGCCGATGCGGTATTATCGAATTTCCCGACGGCCACAATGTGCCTGACGTCAGCGTTTTCATTAAGGTGTTCAGACAACTCATCCACAAAATCCTCGAATGTAAAAAGCAATTGGCGGCGGCCATCCTCCACGATGAAATATAAACCTTGCCCGCTTTCATTTGGTTTGGGTTTGATGAGAGGCGGATTCGCAAGATTAGTCAGATCCGTCACCACACCGGCCCGGCATAAATGATGGAACCAGCCGTTGCCTGTCAAGTTCAGCGTAAAGCTGTCGGGGGATAGATCCTCTAAGGCAATGGGAGATGCCGGAAACCAGTCGACGACCATGACTGCGGTTGTATCTGAGACATTTATGATGGTACGGGCGTCAAAGTCTGCTATTTCCGGCGCATGACCAAAAGCCGTGACAAATCCGCGCACTTTTATCGCAGTTCCAGGCACCATGGTTGAAATATTAATGGCGCCGTTATTTATTTCATAGTTAGCGGGATCTGCGTCATTTACCCAATCACTGCCTGTGCCGGAAAAATCGAATTGCCCGATGTGACGCCCGTCAATAGCCTCCAGATCAATCTGTAATCTGCTGTGATTTCCGACCACTTCTCCCCTCAATGTGGTGAGCAGCATACAGGCGTATCCTTGAGATGCATCCAATTGGGTTTCGTTTGCATTTAATTCACCGAAAATCATAACTCTTTGACCAACGGAAATCTCATTAATATTGAACTCATCGAAGGAAAGCTGTCGTCGCACCGTTGTATTTAAACCTAACTGAATCAAAACGTTATCATTAAAAATCACACTGCCCTGTGCCCGAATGAGTGTGGCGCCTTTTACTGTCAGCGTGTTGGCCTGGCGGCTGATTACGTTGCCGGTCACCACATCCCTATCACCTCCGGGAACGCTGGATCCTGCATAAACGTGCCGGGCTTCAAATCGACGGGGATGTCCACTTAGATCGCCGATGACAATAATTGCCGTTAATATCGGTAAGGAGTCCAGAGTCTGCAATCCTTCCTCCCCCTGATACAGTTCACCATTTATTTCAAAGATGGTCCCGTTGTCGGTGACCACGTTAAGAATTCCGAAACGCTGATCACCGCCGGATAAGACATGGATAAAGGGTCGAATAATCACATCGAAGGTTCGATCGGAAACATTCACATCTTTGAGCGGCCCGCGCAAACGGTGTATTTTAGATACCTTGGGATTCACCTCTGCCAGCAGGAGCGGCTTGATCGTCACCGTCGGTATATCATTATTGTCAAATTCAACCTGATTTGACGCTTTTAAATCAAAGTCCAGCGTGAGGTGAACCGGTATGCCCGGAACAATCAACAGTTTGTTGATCCCTTCTAAATGGACAGATACCTTTAAAGTTGTGATCGAGTTGCCGTCATCATCCAGGATGTTTTCGACCGGAACTGCAACGCCATTCATATTTTCGACCTGAATGTCGGCATTCTGGTAATCCAGTGTCATGACGGCCTTGGTGTATATGCCGGACGGTACGGTTGCCGCGGTTAAAAATTCCGTCATATCGGTGTACAGGGAAAAATCGACGCGCGTTTCTAACGGCAGCGTATTCACCACTGTACCATTTTGTTTCGTCAGCGTCAGAGAAACCACATCAACCGTGTAAGTGACAAAATCGCTGGGGGCATCCGTCAAGCCGATTATCAGATCACCGGATCTCCCCGAGCCTCCCCAGCCGGATGCACCAGTGCTGTCGCCGCTTGATCCGGTTTTACAACCAGTCAAAAAAATCGGCGCAATTAAAAAGGAAATCGCGCATAAAGCTGCTAAAAAATTTCGAAACAGCGGCTTCCAGTAAGATTGTTGTTTGAATGTCTCTGTTCGTTTAAGCATCTGAATACCTCCTTTTCTCTTTTTAATCCTCTGTTAAGATGGCTCTTTTTTCGCCGTTACCGTATACCGCGATCCGCGCGGCCTCTCCAGACCGGCACGACACCAAGTGACTCGGTTTAATTTTACATCAAAAACATTTTTAATGTCAAATAGTTTTTTAATATAATTGTTACTATATTTTTAATTTTATCATTAGAATAATTCTTTTATGAAAGCATTATGGTGCTGTCCTTATTTACCAATAAAAATTGATCCGTTTTCTTATTACAAAATATGGAGAAAAGGTCACAAGAATGGAGAAAAGGCCACAAAAATTGTCATTTTCTTCCGAATTTAAAATTGTCCGTTTAGTCCCAATAAGGATAACCATCCGAATATAAATATAAAATAGATCTATATTATTAGCGGCATAATTTTTGCTTATTATTAAAGCCAAGAGAGGCACATTTAATCACATTATCGTCGCGATTTGCTCATGCAGACTTCTTGGGGGGATGAAAAATTGAAAAATATGGTTTTGGTAGCCAATCGAAAAGGTTTTACACTGCTTGAATTGATGTCAGTGTTGGTCATTATGAGCGTTATGCTCTCAATCGCTATAAAGAAATTTGACCTGCTATCCGACACAGCCAGTGCAACCGCCTTAAAAGAGGGGGTTCGAGAACTTAATACGCTGGAAACCCTGGTCTGGACACAGATAAAATTATCCGATGCAGACTGGACATCAGATGCTGATGTGTTTGATGCCATTGATAAAAATCTTGGTCAGGGATACAGCTGGAATCCAGGCCCTAATGTTGGTGGCGGGACATTGCACTATAGATCAAGATCAGTTGTGCTTGTTAGAAATGAATCCACTAGAAATAGCGTTGGCTCTTGGCTCTAGAAGATCTGCATCTCCCCTGATAGGGGTACAGATTTTGGAGGGGCCGTTCTTAAAGGAGTGAATTTACAACATGCTAATCTTTGGCTTGCATAACCTATATGAGAGAAACTATTGTAAAGGAAGCAAGTATTGTGATGCCTGAATTGGAAATATCCAAAACATCTATGAGAATAATGTTGTCGTTAATGGACACGGGTAGAAAAATTATTGGGAAGAAGCCAATTGACGTTGGGCAATTCAGTTGGAAGGTTTTATTGGTTGGCTTGTGAAGGGATATAAAGGAGCTACGAAATAGGTTTTTGGCTCAAATCATCATAGAATTATTGGATTCGAATATTCCCGGTCACGGAAACACGCATTGAAAACAGGATGCCGGGGATTTGATGGATGAATTACAGGTTCAATTATAATCAATTCAGGTTAAAGCAGGGTAGGGTGATTGCGGTTGAGTTTGGTAAAATTTTGGATTTCGAAAATTGGTGGATAATACGGAAAAGAGGTCTTAAATACTGCTGACAGGTGGCCAACAGGTGGCCAACGGAAAAGGGGTTACATAATTTATGTAACCCCTTTAAAATACTGATAAAAAATGGTGCCGAAGGCCGGACTTGAAAGGCCTGTAACTATCTTCTTTTATAACTCTTTGTAATTACTGCAATTGTGAAATTAATTCCAATCTGTTACATACCGAGTTTGTGTTAGTCTTCTGTACCACTCATCCCACGGTTTACCCGTTAAAGCAAGCCTAAACTTCAAACGAATCAAAGTGGGAACAGGATTTACCCAGCAACCTACGGTTGCAATTTGTTAACAGATTCACCAGAAGAAGGTTTATCACCTGCAAACGACTAACACGATCCCTCTACCACTGCCTCGTGCTTGATTGGATCCCCGAAGATCACATGCTTCATATCAGTTCATTCCCCCCAAATGCACAAATATTTTCATCACGCCATATAAAAGCTTGACAAATTGAAATGTTTTATTTATAAATACTTTATAAACTAAACTATCGGGTTGTTATGACTGATCATTCGACCTCAGAAATGGAGGGTAAATGAAAACTAAAAAGTCGGAAAAATTAATTCCCACAAGTTTAATTGCGTTCCTATTTATTTGTGTTTTCTGGTTTTTAAAACTAACAGGTCTATTGAGTGGAATATTGCATGGAATTTAGGCCAATAATTCTGTGCCGGGTAATCCTAAACACTATTTGTTTATCCTAAATTTAGTGCACAAGGATCAAATAGTATCATATGGACAGCGATAATGAAGATAGTCGGCTTAAAGGAAACAGAAATGGAAGATATAAATTTCAAAGATAGGAGAGTGCGTGATCCTTACATTGATCGTAGATCGGGAGTGGATAGACGCAAAGTGTATGACGTTGATTATTGGGAAAGTGGGGGAAAAGAAAAAAGAAGTGCAAAAAAGCGGAGACAGCAAAAAGAGCGTAGAAGCAGTTGGGTCAACGTATCCGAATGGTCAAGTGTATATTTAGAAAATAATACCTATCAGTGATATGTGAATGGTTTAGAGATAAGGAAGGCATTGAATATCACAGGGGGTCTAAAAACTAAGATGGAAACCAAGGAAAGCTTTGTAACATTTTTATCAAACGAAGGCATCTCAGACATTGAGGATCTAATGGTTCATATCCAAGTCTTCATTGATAGCCCTGAATTAATTTATGAACTGCCGGCGACTGAACGGGAAAAATTAGAGGCAAGGATGGATGAGGCTCTCAGTGTTTTATAACAAAGTTGGGGGCAGATATTCATAAAACAGAAATCAAAAACTTCCTGAACTTTGGAGCAATTTTTGTGATTTACATTCCACAGGCGGGTACAACCCGCTTTATTCTTTTACAGTCTGCCGGGGATCCCGGCACGGACAAAATAACCTTCGCATCCTCCATCAAGAACACAAGGGCATCAACCCATGTATAAAACCCGATTGCAACAGTCATGTTGTGCTTAGTTGATCGGATAATGTAGTCGCTCCTGTGCCAGATAATGATGAACTGGCTGTTGACCAATCGCATGATATGTTCACGGGTGCCCGGAAAAAAATTCAAACAGTAACGGTGGGGTGTATATTTAACCGGTTTACCCAGCAATCTGCGATTGCGACTCATTAACATGTTCACAAGACCGTGGTTATCAATTTGTAAAGGGAACATACTGGACGATACTGAGCATGAAGCGCAACGCTATGCGATGCATTCCTGTTCACAAGTCGCAGCGAACAGTAGCTTTGCTGCGGTACCGACAGCCCCCGGTTCTACTCTGATCTTCTCAAGGCCATCTACGAAATTCCTGAAATACCTGTTCACGATCTCCGCAATCTGCTCGTCTGTTAGTTCACCCAATTTGACAATCCCCCTTAGTCTTCTGAAAAATTCTTGTACCTGCCCAGCCAGCAGCCGGGCTTTTGATTTGGCAAGACCAACATAGCCGGTTCCCAAACTATACCTCATTTCAGTTTTACCTACAAACTTTTGTAGATCTCTGGGTATTACCAAACGGAAACAATATGAATAGGGATTTCGGATTATGTACGAGGGGGATCTATTGGAAGACCTCATAATACTCACTCCATCTGTAATTAGTGTAACAAGTTTGTGTAACAGATGGAATCGAGGCTTTTTAGGCCATTTAGGCATAAAAAACCTGCTGTAATTACAGCAGGTTATAAAGAAATTTTGGTGCCGAAGGCCGGACTTGAACCGGCACGGCCGTAAGCCACTACCCCCTCAAGATAGCGTGTCTACCAAATTCCACCACTTCGGCACATTTGATTTTTTCGAAAAACGCTTACTCGGTTGATTTGGCCGGCTGCGCTTCGCTGCTTCCTGTGGCCGGCGGCGTGGTCGCGCCAGGCGCAGCCTGGGTCTCCACGGGTGCCGGGGTATCGGTTACAATCGATTGGCCGCCGGTGCGATGGCTGGAAAGGTATGCCAGCCCCAGTGAGGTGACCATAAATACGATGGCGGCCGCGGTGGTGGCCTTGCTTAAAAAAGTCGAGGCACCGGTGCTGCCGAACAGCGTCTGACTGGAGCCGCCACCAAAAGCGGCTCCCATGTCTGCTCCTTTACCGGTTTGGAGCAAAACGATCATAATCAGCGCAATACAAACTAAAACATGAATAATAATGAGTAGTATTGACATAGCAAATTTTTCTAAAAAATTTTGATTTGGGATTTGGGATTTCAGATTTTATAAAAGGAAAAAGTCCGATTTTAAATTCCTGAATCCCAGGATTATTTGTTATTTAAAATTGACAATCTTGCTGAAAGATTCGGCATCCAGGCTGGCACCGCCTACCAGGGCGCCATCGATGTCCGGCATTGCCATCAGTTCCGAAACATTGGCCGGTTTGACGCTGCCGCCGTATAGAATTCTGACGGATTCGGCAAGGGTCGTGCCAAAAAGGCCTTCGATCAAAGAGCGGATATACTTATGCGCTTCCTGAGCTTGATCGCTGGTGGCCGTCTTGCCGGTCCCGATGGCCCAAACCGGTTCATAGGCGATGACCAAAGAGCCGAGATCTTCAACAACCTTACCTTCTAACCCGTCTTTTACCTGTTTGTCAAGCACAGAAAATGTATTGCCGGATTCGCGTTCGGATTCGGTTTCGCCGATGCAGAAAACCGGAATCAGATTGGCTGTGATGGCGGCACTGATTTTTTTGTTGACCGCTTCATCGGTTTCCCCGAAATACTGGCGTCTTTCCGAATGACCGATGATCACGTATTGACATCCGGCGGCTACCAGCATATCAGCCGATATTTCGCCGGTATAGGCGCCTTCTTTTTCCCAGTACAAATTTTGCGCACCCAGTGCCACCCGGCTGTTACGAACCACCCGGGATACCGGATCGAGAGCGGTAAATACCGGGGCAATCATAATGTCCACATCAGCAGAATCGGCCACCAGTTCGACAAGCTGTTGGGCGGTATCCACCGCTTCCGGGGTTGTCTTATACATTTTCCAGTTGCCGGCAATCAAAGGGGTTCGGTTACTCATTGCACACTCTCCTTTTATTCAGATGGCAGACTTTTGAATTTGGAAGTCGGAATTCGGAAATGGGAATTAAGAAATGGCATACCAGTTTTGCTCCCCCTCCCCTTAATCCCCTCCTGCCAGGGGAGGGGAGACCTGACAAATTTGGCGATAATCACCTTTTGTTATTCCGCGTTCCGCATTCTCTTATAGTTCCTTTCCCACCATCGCCGCCAGATCCACCATGCGGTGCGAATATCCAGCTTCATTATCATACCAGGAGAGCACTTTGACCATATTGTCTACAACATAGGTGGTCGGCGCATCCACGATGGAAGACAGGGGCGAGCCGTTAAAATCAATCGACACCAGCGGGGCGTCGCTGTAGCCCAGAATTCCAGACAGCGACTCCTCGGAAGCCTGTTTTAAGGCCTCGTTTATATCCGAGACGGTAACGCCTGATTTATCAACCGTTGCCACCAGGTCGACCAGAGACACATTGGGGGTTGGCACCCGGATGGCAAGACCGTTTAGCTTGCCGGACAACTCCGGCAGGACCAGGGCGACGGCTTTGGCGGCGCCGGTGGTCGTCGGGATCATGGATAAGGCGGCTGCCCGTGCGCGGCGCAGATCTTTATGGGGGAAGTCAAGCAGACGCTGATCGCCCGTATAGGAGTGGATGGTTGTCATCAAACCGCTCCTGAGCCCGAAATTTTCCAGCAGCACCTTGGCAACCGGTGCCAGACAATTGGTCGTGCAGGATGCATTGGAAATAATATGGTGCTGCCGGGGATCATACTGATGGGAGTTGACGCCCATGACGATGGTAATGTCGGGGTCGCCGGCCGGTGCGGAGATGATAACTTTGCGCGCACCGGAGGCCAGGTGCTTGGACGCGCCATCCCGATCTCGAAAGATACCGGTGCATTCAGCCGCAATATCCACCCCCAGATCGCTCCAGCCGATTTTTTCAGGGTCCTTTACGGATCGAATGGTGATCGATTTTCCATCGATTTCGATACTGTCTTTTTGGGCTGAAACATTCATATTCAGTTGGCCGTGGACCGAATCATATTTTAGCAAATAGGCCATTGTTTCCGAATCGGTAAGATCGTTAATTGCCACGACATCCACATCCGGATGTTTCAAAGCGGCCCGTAACACCATGCGTCCGATTCTGCCAAAACCATTTATACCAAGTTTTATACTCATAGATCCTCCTTTAGAATTTTAATCATCAACATCGAATACCTCCCCGATTGAGCTTGGCCCAATCGGGGATAAAGTTTAGCTCCGCTTGTTACCTTTTAAAATACCGCTGGCCAGGGATATACTCTTTTTGCCAAATGCTTCCAGATCGGCTGCCAGTTGGTCGAGCGCCTTTTTCTTCCGCATATTAACAGCCTGGATTAAAATCGGAAGGTTGACACCCGATAGCACCTCAATGCGACCTTCCTCTAAAAACGAATAACTCAAGTTGGAAGGTGTGCCCCCAAACATATCCGTGAGAATAATAACGCCTTCTTGCCCCATGACTTTTTTAATTCCCCGGTCAATTTTTGAGCGCAATTTTTCAGCATTTTCACTCAAGTCAATCGACACCGATTCGATCGACCCGGGTCGACTGCCGATTATAAATTCAGCCGCCCCGATCAGTGCTTCCCCTAGTTGGCTGTGTGTAACAATAACAATACCAATCATATATCACCTTTTTTATGTTTGATGGGCCTTCAATAAATTTTGTCAGGATTGCCGAGCTATTTTTGCTTTTTCAAGGCTGGTCGCGGTCGCGGTGATTGATTTCAACTGTTTTCCCCATCGCGCGGATGTGTTCAAATATCGCTCCGGCAATGGCCACAGAACGATGCCGGCCCCCTGTGCAGCCCAGCGCAATGGTTAAATAGGCCTTACCCTCTTTTTCGTATAGCGGGATCAAATAGTCTAAGAGTTCCAAATATTTTTCCAGGAAGGCGCGCGTTTCCAGGTGTTCCAGGACAAAGGCTTTTATTTCTTGTGTTTCTCCATCCAGCTCTTTTAATTCCGGAATAAAGTAGGGATTCACCAGAAAGCGCACATCCATGATCAAATCGGCATCATAAGGTATGCCATATTTGAAACCGAAGGAAAGCACATTAATGCGCATCGGCACAAGCTTTTTACTTTTTTTAGCAAGATCGAGAATTTTAGACTTGAGTTCATGGACATTGAACCCGGAGGTGTTCATCACCAAGTCGGCTGCCGTTCTTAAGTCTCTCAGTTGCTCTTTTTCAGCCCGGATACCCTCAAGCAGGCTTTTTCCCGGCGATAGCGGGTGTTGCCGTCGAGTTGTGCTGTAGCGCTGAACCAGGATTTCTTCTTCTGCTTCCAGAAAAAGTATTTCGAAATTGTAGCCTTTCTGTTTAAGATCAGTAAAGATAGACTGGTATTTGCCAAGAAAGCCTTTTTCGCGCAAATCCATCACCAGGGCGATCCCGACAATCTCAGAATCGCGTTCCATGGGCAATTCCAGAAATTTCGGCAGTAGATCGACCGGCATGTTATCGACGCAATAAAAACCAGCATCCTCCAGTGCGGCCATCGCGGTACTCTTTCCGGAGCCAGAAAGCCCGGTAATTATGCATATGCGAATATTTTTCACTTTAGATTGCTAAAAATATTTAGAACTCCTCATCCTCCTCTTTGATGATGTCAAATATTTCATCGCCATTCGTGGCGTTTAATAATCTGCTCTTGAAGGGATCATCTTTTAGGATCCGCGAAATTCGCGCCAGCAGTTTCAAGTGGAGACCCGTCGAATTTTCGGGTGTGATCAGCAGAAAGAAGATATGGGTGGGTTGTCCATCCAGGGACTCAAAGTCAACACCATTTCGACTCAGGCCGAATCCGAGGACCAGCGAATCAATTTCATTCATTTTGCCATGGGGAATGCCAATACCTCCCCCGATGCCGGTGCTGCCAAGCCGTTCCCTTTCCATCAGGACTTTGACCAGGTCCTCCTGATTGACGTTGGCGATTTCAGACACCGGGGCCACAAGTTCTTCCAGGATGCCCTTTTTGTTCTGGGCCTTTAGATCTGCCAGAATCGTTTCTTTTTGTAAGACGTCGCAAATTTTCATGTTTATCGATGCTTTTAATCCGCCTGAAGCCAAACGTTTTTCTAAGGCCTCGCTGTTAGCCGAAAATAGGATAGGAAAATCTATGAGATGTTTACAGTAATCATGAATTGGGCTGAATCAAGCCGTAGTGACCATCTTTGCGTCGGTACAACACATTAATGCGGTCACTTCTGGCATTGGTAAACACCAGAAAATTATCCTCAATCAAATCCATTTGCAGTACGGCTTCTTCAATATCCATCGGTTTATATTCTATATTGCGGATTTTAACCTGTCTTTCAGCATCTTCGTCCGGCAGAATGTCAGTCTCTTCCAGCATGGATCGGTTGCGGTTTTTTGATACCGACCGTCGCTCTCTTATTTTCTGTTTACTTTTCTTAATCTGCTTTTCAAGTTTATCAAGCGCCATGTCGATGGCGGAATACATGTCGTTGGTCTGCTCGCTGCCGATGATGGTAAGTTTGTCACCGGCAATGTTGATCTCGGCGATGTGGCGAAATTTTTCGACCGTCAGTACGACATTGGCTTCGGCCGGATTGTCGAGATATTTATCGAAACGATCCAATTTATCACTCACATAGGCTTTTAAATGGTCAGAGGGATCAATATTCTTAAACGTGACGGATGTCTGCATATTTTTAGACCTCCCTATAGTTGTTTACGTTTATTGGACGGCAGTACTTTGAGCATCTCGCGATATTTAGCGACTGTTCGGCGCGCAATGTGAATCTCTTCTTTTTCCAAGATCTGGGCGATCTTATCATCACTGTAAGGCTTTTTGGGGTCCTCAGCCAGGATGATTTGCCTGATCTTGTCCTGGACACTGGCAGAAGCAATGGCCCCACCATGCATCCGCCGAATGGAACTGTTGAAAAAATATTTTAATTCATAGATACCCTGAGGGGTGAAAGCATATTTGTTGGTCGTAACCCGGCTGATCGTTGATTCATGCATACCGATATCCTGCGCGACGTCTCTGAGTACCATGGGCTTCAGGTAGGCAATGCCCTTGTCAAAAAATTCCCGCTGAAAGCGCAAAATGCTTTCCATTGCTCTATAAATGGTTTTTTGGCGTTGATGGATGCTCTTTATCAACCAGGCGGCGGACCTCATTTTCTCCTGGATGTAATCTTCGGCTTCCCCGGAAACTTTTTTACCGCGGCCGATGGAATTTTTATAGAAAGAATTTACCCTGAGTTTCGGCATGCCGTCATCATTGAGCATGATGACAAAATCGTTTTCAAGTTTATAGACGTAAATATCCGGATTGATATACTGCGGTGTTTCATCACTGTATTGCCTGCCAGGCTTGGGTTCCATAACCTTGATGACGTTAATGGCCGAAACGACCTCATCCATGCTTTTTTTAAACGCTTTGCAGATGGCCTTGTAATTTTTCTTTTCCAGATTTGGCAGGTGATCCTCGATGATATCGGAAACGATCGTATTTTCCAAACCCAGGTGTTTTGCCTGAATTAGCAGACATTCCCGCAGATCTCGGGCGCAAACGCCCACTGGATCAAATGTTTGAAGGCTTGCTAAGATTTCCTCTATTTTCTCATGCTGAGACCCGCTCGTGTTGGCAATTTCCTCAATCGATACCTGAAGATAACCATCTTTATTTAAGTTTCCAATGATCAGGCTGGCAATTTTTTCTTCTTCCCTGGTGGGTTTGGTCATCAGAAACTGCCAGAGCAAATGGTCATTCAGGGACTCTTTGTGGGCAATAAAGGACTCATATTTCGGGGTATCACGATCTTCGGATTCATAATGAACCCGTCCCGGCGTGTTATACTCATCCAGATAATTGCTCCAATCGATGTCCTCCTGAAGTTTTTCTTCTATGGTGACTTCTTTCGTTTCCGAGGCATCGGTGGATGAGGTATCCGGTTGATCGGTTAACTGCTCGGTGGATGTGCTCTCCGGCACTTCTTCGAGGGCAGGGTTTTCCTCCAGCTCGGCTCGAATGGTATCCATGAGCTCCAGCCGGGATAATTGCAACAGCTTGATTGCCATCTGAAGTTGGGGCGTCATAATCAGCTGTTGGGTTAATTTTAATTGTTGTCGTAGTTCAAGTGCCATTATATCCGCGGGCTTCGCTTCGTCTCGGTTTGCATTAATTAATCTGCGATCTGTCCGGCTCCGGCGTCCTGCAATTTGAGTGCCAGTAAAGCCAATTTTCTTTTATTTTAGTTGAGATGATCTAAAATTGCAACCATTACCACACGATTTCATAAAAAGAAGGTGTCCTGGATTTTCACGCGGCTTAGCAAGATAGAATCCGGGTTGCTATTGTTGGGTACCCATGTTCTGAATTGCTGTCAAATCCCTTGCGACGTCAGCCTCGACATTACCGGTTAAAATAATTTTATTATTGTTCAGATCATATTTTATTGAATCAGCCGACAGCTCCATGGCTTCACCTGAAATTTTAACCGGGTCATTGGAGAAAATGACACGGGGGCCGTGTTCGTAACTCAAGCGCCTGGTTCTTAACTGATAATCCTCGTTCCTTATCACAACATGGCCTGAAAATTCAATGTCATTCGTATCGGTTTGTAATATTCCCTCTTCTGCTTCCAGATGGACTTCGCGGTTGTCTTTAAGGAAATACGTTATCAGCAGGTTTTTTAAAACAGCTTTTTTATCATTTTCTAAATAATGCGCCGAGTCGGCTTCCAGACTCCACTCTTTTCTGCCGTCACGGGTGGCTGTCTGTCGAATTTTTCCCAGCGACAGATTGGCGCCTTCTTTGATCGAGGAGAGCAGCATTTCCGGTGCGGTGGATACCCGCTGATATCCGATAAAAACCGCCCCAATGGTTCCGATGGCCACCAGAATAACCGCCAGCAATATAAGGCTCAGTTTCTTATTTTTCTTTAACCCTAACAAGACAATATCCAGTTGAAAGGTTTCGGGTGTCAGGTGTCAGGTTTCAGGATTCGCACTGCCGACTGGATCAGGAATAGACAAAACAGGGCATAAAGATAGAATATTCTATTCCTATTTTCTGGTATCAGATCCTTATGTCTGCTGCCACCTGAAACCTGACACCTGAAACCATCTATAGGCTTGCTTCACGAGATTATTGCAAACATCTACCAGATTGCCGGACTATTCTCCTAATAACGCTCCATTATTTGGTCCCAAAGCCCTTGGGCTTTTAACAGTGCTTCGCATACCTCTCGTACGGCGCCGTATCCTCCCCGGGCCCGGGTTGTCCAATCGGCCCTTTGGCGAACAATTTCATGGGCATCGGCCACCGCGATAGACAAACCTGTGCGTTTCATTATCGGCAGGTCCGGCAAATCATCACCCACAAAGGCGGCGTTGTCCGGGCCTACACCCGTTTGGGCGGCAATCTGCTCAAGTATCATGGCCTTGTCCGCTATGCCATCAAATAAATAACGAATCCCCAGGTTGTCGCAGCGGTGACGCAGCGCGCTGGAGCTTCTTCCGGTTACGATGCCGACCTTGATTCCGGCCTGGATCACCAGCTTTAGACCAAACCCGTCCCTGGCATTGAAAAATTTGGTTTCGCTGCCGGCATCATTGTAAATAATCCTGCCGTCGGTGAGGACGCCGTCGACATCCAGCAAAAGAAGCTGAATATGCTTTAACTTTTCTAAGGATGCGATATTTTTCATCTTAGCCGATTGTATGGTGAATTGTTTTTAACCGGGAGAGTAGGGTATAAATGGTGTCGAGTTTTAAGGAGTTGGGACCGTCACAAAGCGCTTGCTCCGGGTTTGGATGAACCTCCATGAAAACACCGTCGACCCCTGCTGCCACAGCCGCTCTGGCCAGCATCGGGGCAAAATCCCGTTGTCCCCCCGAGCGCTTACCTGCCCCGCCCGGGAGCTGCACGCTGTGTGTGGCGTCAAAAATCACAGGATAACCGGTTTGGCGCAAAATCATAAATCCGCGAAAATCCACCACCAGATTGTTATAGCCGAACATCGTCCCCCGTTCGGTAATGAGAATGCGGTGGTTTCCTGCTGATGTGATCTTTTCGACGACATTGACAATATCCCATGGCGCCAGAAACTGTCCCTTTTTGATATTCACAACCTTGCCGCTTTTGGCCACAGCCACAATGACGTCAGTCTGGCGGCATAAAAAAGCAGGAATCTGGATGATGTCCAGCACCCGGGCGGCCGCTGGAATTTCGCGGATGCGATGGACATCGGAAAGGATCGGAATGCTGAATTCTTTTTTGATTTCTGCCAGAACTCTAAGGCCTTCGGTCAAACCCGGTCCCCTGAAAGCGTTAACGGAGGTACGGTTGGCCTTATCAAAGGAAGCCTTAAAGATAAACGGCATTTCCAGTTTGTCGGTGGCTTCTTTCAGCTGAGCGGCAATCTCCCGGGTCGTTGCATAATCCTCGATTACACAGGGACCGGCAATGAGAGCCAGGGGTGATCCCCTTCCCATCGTCAGGTTACCTATATTTACGGGTTTCGCCATGAAAAATGCCTAAAATACAAGGGTTTGAAAGCGTGGAAGCTGGGAAGCTGGAATGCTTTGAGCCTTCAGACTTCGAGTCTGTATGCCTTTATGCTACTTCAATATTAAAATTAGATTTTATGTCCTTACTATCAATCCTAAATCTGAAATCCTAAATCCAAATCCCGATCAATCCAAAAGCGAGAAACCTGCAACACGCACCCCGTAACTCGTAACACGGATATTTAGCCTGCAGACGGCCAAATGTCAAGATACGAAAACAGGCCTTGATTATCAACAGGTTAACTGGTATTTAAACAGCTTCAATTTTCATAGTCTTCAGGCAAAGGATCTAATACTTTCCCGTGAAAGCAAAAACCAAAAATATAAAATTGTGGATCATTGCGATCGGGTGTCTGATTATCATTGTGCCTCTGTCCTGGTTATTGCTGGTTCGCCTGGAAGGGGAGCAGCCGAAAATAGGATTGGACCTGGTCTCACCTTATATCGGCGTTTCCCAGGACCTGACCATTGCGGTTTTTGATACCAAAAGTGGTGTGCGCAAACTTTGGGTCGGTCTCCTTAAAGACGGCAAGGAAGTGGTCCTGCACGAGACGGATTTTCCGTCGGCAGGCCTACTTAAAGGCGGAAGCCTGAAGGAGGCCTCAATAAAAATTGCGGTGGCGCCCTCAAAATTGGGATTCAGCGATGGTGAAGCAATTCTGCGCCTGGTTTTGCTGGATTACTCATGGAGGGATTGGTGGAAAGGTAACAAAACTTATATGGAAAAGACGGTGGTGATTGACACTCAACCGCCGGAGATAGAGGTGCTGAGCCGGGCCCATAATATTAATCAAGGAGGGGCCGGGCTGGTCATTTTTCGCACCTCTGAAAGCTGTTCTCTAAGCGGGGTTCAGGTCGGGGATAAATTTTTTCCAGGCCATGGGGGATTCTTCGACGACCCCCTTGTTTATCTGACCTTTATTGCCCTCGGTTATCAGCAGGGGCGCGACACCGACATTCGTGTCAGGGCTGTGGATCCGGCCGGCAATCCCGCCGAAAGCAGCTTTTACTATCATATCCGCCGCAAGGTTTTCAGAAAAGATAAAATCAACATATCGGACGGATTTTTAAAACGCAAACTACCCGAATTTTTATCCCAAATTTCCCCGGGCGCCTCAAAATCTCCCGTGGATAAATTCCTTGAGATTAACCGGGATCTTCGAACGGCCAATTACCTGAAGATATCCGCTGCATGCCGGAATCCCGATCAAAAGATGCTCTGGCAGGGCAGTTTTTCAAGATTACCGAATGCGGCTAACCGAGCACGATTTGCGGATCACCGTACCTATTATTACAAGGGCAAACAGATAGATCGTCAGGTACATCTGGGAATAGATCTGGCATCGGTTTCCAACAGCCCGGTACCGGCCGGCAATACCGGTGTGGTTGTTTTTGCACAGTCTTTGGGCATTTACGGGAAGACGGTTATCCTGGATCACGGTTACGGACTGTTCAGCATGTACTCTCATTTAAGTCAGATCGCCGTTCAGGTCGGGGATCGTGTGTCCAGCGGCGACAAACTGGGCCGCACCGGAAGTACCGGAATGGCTGGTGGTGACCATCTCCACTTTAGCATACTGATCAACGATACCTTTGTTAATCCGGTCGAATGGTGGGATAGGAAATGGATACAAAACAATGTGACATCAAAAATAGAGTGGGCCCAATCCATTACCAGAAAAGAGTGATCGGACATGAAAAAATATAAAATCAATAAAACCATCCGGGATATCAACGCCAAAATCAAATCCGGCGATGTTGTTGTCGTAACGGCGGAGGAGATTATAGATATCATCAAAAACGAAGGGCCTGTCGAGGCCGCCCGCCAGGTGGATGTGGTGACCACCGGGACCTTTGCCCCCATGTGTTCATCCGGCGCCTTTATCAATTTTGGCCATTCAGTTCCAGGCATTAAAGCTTCTAAAGTCTGGCTGAACAGGGTTCCGGCCTACGCCGGTGTGGCCGCTGTTGACTGTTACATCGGGGCCACAGAAGCGGTTGAGGATGACCCGCTCAATAAAGTCTATCCCGGAGAATTCAGCTACGGGGGCGGACACGTCATTCAGGAGCTGGTTGCCGGGAAAAAGGTTCACCTCAAAGCCACCGCCTATGGTACCGACTGTTACCCCAACCATCTGGAGGAAAAAGAGATTACTCTGCGCACGCTGCCCCAGGCGACCCTCTGCAATCCGAGAAACGCCTACCAGAATTACAACTGCGCGGTTAATTTCACAAAAAAAACGATCTACACCTACATGGGGGCATTGAAACCCGGGGCAGCCAATGCCAATTTCTGTTCCGCCGGCCAGCTCAGTCCCCTGTTTAATGATCCTTATTATAAGACCATCGGGCTGGGGACACGGATATTTTTGGGCGGTGGAGATGGATACGTAACCTGGTATGGCACCCAGCACAACCCATCGGTCAAAAGGAATAAAAAGGGGGTACCGGTATCGCCCGCCGGAACGCTCTGGGTGATGGGAGATTTAAAAAAGATGAGTCCGAAATGGCTGGTGGGAATGAGTTTGCAGGGGTACGGATGTTCGCTTGCAGTGGGGCTGGGGGTCCCGATTCCGATTTTAAATGAAGAAATTGCCGGTTACACGGGTATCTCCGATGAAGATATCGTTACGCAAATCATCGACTACGGCAACGACTACGCCAACGGTGTTGCCAGAAGTTACGGGCAGGTCAGTTACGCCGAGCTAAAAAGCGGGTTTATCAAGCTCAACGGGCAGGAGGTACCTACCGTCCCCCTGTCCAGCCTGGTTAGGGCCCGCGAAATAGCCGAAATTCTGAAGATAAAAATTAGCCAAGGGAAATTCTTGATAGGTGAACCTCAGTTTACCTTGCCCAGTAAGTAATGGGGCTAATCTCTACAAAGTAGTTTACGTATTTTATCGATATTTTGAATTTGCCGGACATGTGCAAGCGGTGCTAATATTTCTCTTCGGTACGAGTCCGGTAACGGTGGGGAAAAATAGCGACAAAAATCAATATGTCCGGTACCATACGCACTTTCATTGCCTTGGAGCTGCCCCCGGCGGTGATCTCGCTGTTTCAGGAAGTGCAGCAGGATTTAAAACGGTTGAAAATTCGGGCTCGCTGGGTGCGACCCGAAAATATCCACCTGACCCTAAAATTTTTAGGTGATGTCAACCCCGACGATATTGACAAAATCGGCACAGCGATGGCCTGTGCCGCCATTGATTGCTTGCCGGTCACTGTGTCTGTCAGGGGGATCGGCGTTTTCCCGGGAATAAAACGTCCGCGCGTCATCTGGGTCGGCCTTGGCGGTGAAACCCCAGCGCTGTTCGCTTTGCAGAGCCGGCTGGAGCAAGAACTGGCCGGAGCAGAATTTCCCAAAGACAAAAGATCGTTCAAGGCCCATTTGACCCTGGGGCGCATCAAACGGACCGCCAACCCGGCTGTGATTCGTCAAATGCTAACAAATTATGCCAAGCTAAGCTCAGAAGAATTCACTTTTAATCAGATTATCTTATTTAAAAGCGATTTGAAACCGTCGGGCGCTGTTTACTCAAAATTGAAACAAACCAATCTCGGAATGACGAATGTCGATTGACGAATGTCGAATGAAGGAATGCTATCTTTATCAATAAATTTAATTTAATCCGCCTGCGGCGGACGAGGGTTTAATTCCCCGTCGCTTGCGGGGGGGGGTGTTCATTACGTTTGCGCGTAGCGACTTCCTTAATTCGTCATTTGTCATTCATCAGTCTTCACTCCTAAAAGGGAGGAAATTATGTCAATTTCTGAAAATAAAGAAAAAGCCCTGGAGTCCGCCATGACTCAGGTGGAACGCCAGTTCGGCAAAGGTGCTATCATGAAATTGGGCGACAAGCCCGTGATGGAGGTACCGGTTATTTCCACCAGTTCCCTGTCCCTGGACAAAGCCCTGGGAATCGGGGGACTTCCCCGTGGCCGGGTGGTGGAAATTTTTGGGCCGGAAGCATCCGGCAAAACCTCCCTGGCCCTGCATGCGGTGGCAGAGGCTCAAAAAAATGACGGGATTGCGGCTTTTATCGATGCCGAACACGCCATTGACATCGGCTACGCCAAACGTCTGGGTGTCAACTGTGATGAGCTATTGGTATCACAACCGGATACCGGAGAGCAGGCCCTTGAAATTGCCGACATGCTGGTCAGAAGCGGTGCTATCGACATCCTGGTGATTGATTCCGTGGCGGCGCTGGTACCACGAGCCGAAATCGAAGGTGAGATGGGCGATTCACACATGGGTTTACAGGCCAGACTCATGTCCCAGGCCCTGAGAAAATTAACCGGTACAATCGGCAAAACCATGACAACGGTCATATTTATTAATCAGATTCGAATGAAAATCGGGGTGGTCTTCGGGAACCCGGAAACCACCACCGGCGGCAATGCATTGAAATTTTATTCATCGGTCCGACTCGATATTCGGCGCATCGGCGCCATCAAGGATGGCCAGGAAGTTGTCGGTAACCGAACCCGGGTGCGGGTGGTTAAAAATAAGATGGCACCACCGTTTACGGAAGCAGAATTTGATATTTCCTACGGTGAAGGCATTTCTAAAACCGGTGACCTGATTGACGTGGGTGTCGATGCCGGCATCGTTGACAAAAGCGGTTCCTGGTATTCTTACCAGGGCGAACGAATCGGGCAGGGACGTGAAAACGTCAAACGATTTTTGGCTGACAATCAGGACATGTACGATGACATTTATCAGAAATGCAGGGAGGCTTTAGGGTTTGCGGAAAAAGAAGCCGAAAAGGCTGTGGAGAAAGGGAAGTAGACGATTTCTGATATCGGATAGGGGATTCCAGATTTTAGGGGAATGCGGAAAGTTGAAGTAAGGAGGGGTTTGCGGTCACGCGGCAAAAACCAGACAAATCCGAAATCCACAATCCCAAATCCCCATTCGAAAGACCCGTAACCCGCAACGCGAAACACGCAGCTTGTAACCCGTCTCGGAGATTTCAATGACTGGAAACGACACACGCAAGAGATTTCTTGATTATTTTGCTAAGCATAACCATCGGATTGTCCGCAGTTCTTCGCTGGTACCCCAGGAAGACCCCACCCTGTTGTTTATCAATGCCGGCATGGTGCAGTTCAAGCGTGTTTTTCTCGGGGAGGACAAAAGAGACTATGTCCGGGCAACCACCTCCCAGAAATGCGTTCGGGCCGGCGGCAAACACAACGACCTGGAAAATGTCGGCTACACGGCCCGGCATCACACTTTTTTTGAAATGCTCGGCAATTTTTCTTTTGGCGATTACTTCAAAGAAGGTGCCATCGAGTTGGCCTGGGACCTTTTGACCAACGGATATGGCCTGCCGGCCGATAAATTATGGGCTTCGGTATACCTTGATGATGACGAGGCCTATGACCTCTGGCAAAAAAATATCGGGCTGCCCGAAGATCGCATTGTTCGATTGGGTGAAGAGGATAACTTCTGGTCCATGGGAGATACGGGACCCTGTGGACCCTGTTCGGAAATCCTGATAGATCGCGGCGAAGAATACGGGTGCGGGCGGCCTGAGTGCACCGCCGGCTGTGACTGTGATCGGTATCTGGAAATATGGAACCTGGTGTTCATGCAGTTTGACCGGGATGCATCCGGGAAGATGACGCCCTTGCCGAAACCAAGTATCGATACCGGCCTGGGTTTAGAGCGCATGGTGTCAATCATCCAGAACGTACCCACCAATTTTGACACGGACCTCATCCGGCCCATCATCGCGAAGACCGAAGAACTGGCTGAAAAGCATCTGGGGGAATCCCATGAAACCGATGTCGCCATGAAAGTTATCGCCGATCACAGCCGGGCGGCCGCTTTTCTTATCGGCGACGGCATTATGCCGTCCAATGAGGGACGCGGATATGTCCTGCGCCGCATAATGCGTCGCGCCATTCGCTACGGCCGCAATATCGGGTTGAACCGGCCCTTCTTATCGGAAACGGCCAAGGTCGTGTTTGAGATTATGGAACCGGCCTATCCCGAATTATCCGAAGCCTCCGCCTTTATCACCAACATTATCAAAAACGAGGAAGTCCGGTTTTTAGAAACCCTGGATACGGGGATGAAGGTTTTAAATGATTCCCTGGCTGATATCAGGGCCCGCGGGCAGAACCAGGTGCCCGGCGATGTTATCTTTAAGCTTTATGATACCTTTGGCTTTCCGGTGGATATTGTGCAAGATGTCGTCAGGGATGAAAAAATGGGGCTGGATATGACAGGGTTCGACCGGGCCATGGATGCCCAGCGAGCCAGGTCCCGGTCGGTGGCGGCCTTTGACAGTATCAGCCAGGCTTACAAAAACCTGTCGGCCCAGGGGATCAGGCCTAAGTTTGTGGGCTATGATTCCCTGAGCGGCGATTCTAAAATCCTGGTGATGGTGGCTGACGGTGAAGAGATCACCGAAGCGGTTGAAGGGCAGAGAATAGAGATTGTCACCGAAAGTACGCCCTTTTATGCTGAATCCGGCGGTCAGGTCGGCGACAGCGGAACCATTGTCGGAGAGAATTTGGAGCTGGCGGTCCTGGACACAGTCAAAGATCCCACCGGGCTTATCATCCATAAGGGCCGGGTGATATCCGGCAGCGTCCGCAAGGGGGATGTTGTCAGCCTGAAGGTGGATGGGGCCAAGCGGGAGGCCACGGAATTGAATCACACCGCGACCCATATTTTGCACGCCGTATTGCGCCTGGTGCTCGGGGACCACGTCAAGCAGGCCGGCTCCCGGGTTGCACCGGACAGGTTGCGGTTTGATTTTACCCATTTTTCCCTGATAGATACCGATACCCTGGAGACCATCGAGGATCTCATCAACCAGCGTATTCGCCAGAACATACCGACAGATATTGTTGAAATGGATGCCGAAGACGCCTTTAAATCAGGGGCAACGGCTCTATTTGAGGAAAAGTACGGGGATCGTGTGCGCGTTGTTTCCCTGACCGAATTCAGCAGGGAACTTTGCGGCGGGACCCATACCTCAAGGACCGGCAATATCGGTCTTTTCAAAATAGTCGCTGAATCCAGCATTGCCTCCGGCGTCAGGCGAATTGAGGCCCTGACAGGAGAATCGGCGCTGGCTTTCATCCAGCAGACCGCGCGGGTGTTAAACGATACGGCCCATTTGCTCAAAGATAAACCCCGGGCCGTGCCGGCGCGGGTCAAAAAAATGCAGACCGATATTAAAGCCTTTGAAAAAAAAGTTGAACAGCTGAAAACCAAACTGGCGACCGAAGCCTCGGAGGCTGCGCCCGAAGCCGTGCGGTCCATTGACGGCATTAAAGTCATGGCCCAAAAAGTCTCCGTGGATACTCCGGCCGCCCTCAGAAATCTGGCCGATCAGCTCAAAAATAAAATTCAATCCGGAATTGTTGTTTTAGGCAGCATTGCCGGCTCCAAGGCCATGCTGATCGCCGTGGTAACCCAGGACCTGACCGACCGCTATCACGCCGGCAGTATTATCAAACAGGTTGCCGCAGAGGTTGGCGGCCGTGGTGGCGGCAGGCCGGACATGGCCCAGGCCGGAGGGGATCAGCCCGAGAATCTGGATAAGGCTCTGGCCAGGGCTTTTGAGGTCATTCAGCAGAATAAATAGAACCTTCGTTGAAACTAAATTTTTTGGATGGGATAACGTTTAGGAATGACGAATCTCGTGTGACGAATTAAGGAATTCTATCATCTTCAAAACCGCCATAAAAAAGCGACGGAGCGAAGCGACTCCCACAATTATTCATTCTTCAATCGGCCTTCGACATTCCTGGCGCTAATTTCATGTTTGGCTGAATCGATTGCGTCCAGGATCCGTTTCACCAAAGCCTGGTGCCGGGGATCTTCCGACAGGTTCAAAAATCCCTTCTGTCGCTTTTTGATATCATCGAGCAGGGTGAAATCCGATTCGTGGCCGACCCGCCCGATACCCCGGATCAAAATGCCCAGATGCTGAAGCAAACCGGTCATATGGTTGGGGCTTTCCTCGAGTAAAAAGATCTGGGAGGCAGGATTGCCGTACACATGGAGGGCGCCCTGGATGACGGCCGTGGCCGTTTTGCCGCCAACCAGTGCAAGAAATATGTGGGCTTCTCTTTCCAGTGCCAGCAAAAATCGAATCGGCATTACTTTGAAATCCGATCCCTCCTGTTCAAATGACTGGATGAGCTTTTTACGGATAGTGATGATTTTTTCGAGAAACCGTTTTTGTTCCCCGTCAATTTTCCACGCCAGATAACGCGTCGCTCCCGGCTCCAGTCCTTTATTGACCTTCAGCACTTCTTCCGGAGTAATTTCAATATCCATGTTGATTTCTTTGTTGTAGGTGCGCAGAAACTGAATGGCCAACATCAGGGCATTTCTGTCCGGAAAACTGACTTCACCGGGCTCAAGGATAAAGTCGGACACCAGGATCTTGATGGCCTGGGTGGTTTGTTTTAATTCTTTTACCAGCAATTGCAGTGAGTTCAGGAATGGCAAACGATCGGTGCGGCGCGGAATCTCCCTGAGAAATTCCCACAAAATTTCAAATATCCTTTTGGGGTGAGCCGCAAATCCGGGCACATTTTTTTCAAAAAGGGCTTTCTGGAAATTACCCTGGCCGTCAAAACAACTCTTGAACAATTGGGCGATTTGCTCGGCTTCCTGGATGGAGATATTAAACGTCTTGGATAACTGTTCATAATCCTGGTCTGTAAACTGTCCATCCACCCTTAAAGCCGTCTTCACCTTTTTTCGAGCCGCGGAACGATCTTTGGCGATGTCGATAATATTTAAAATATTATCATCGGACTTTCCAATGACCTTCTCTTCATCTTCTTGCCAGATTTTAATTTCATCGCCGTCGATGATTAAATCGTCGAGCATAGCTGTTGGCAGCTGATTTATTCCGGTCTGAATTCGCTCAAGCACATTCTCCATAAACTCCCGGCCTTTATCACTGCGCTCCAGGGTCGATAAAAGATCGGTTACCAACTTAAGCCGCGCCGCGAGCCCTGAAAAATCGAGTTGATGATAATCGTCGCTGTAGATGGTTTGCATTACCTGCAACGCCCTCTCAGGAGAATCTCCATAGGCATCTTTGACAAACCCGGCCATTTTGGCCTTCAATACAGCCGGGTCGATTTTGGTAGGGGCGCCACCGGGACCACCCCCGCCGGGTCCGCTTCCCCGGCCATCGGCCCCTCCGATCGTGCCTTTCTGGCTTCTATGAGTTTGGGGCGCCCGGTCGCTACTCAACTCTATGGCCGGTCTGGCCAGTCTTTGGCGCAGGCTTTTAATGTTGAAAATGGTCTGATAAACGTTGGCAGATGGTTGCCCGGATTTTGCAAAATCCGGGCCTTTCATCAAAGCGGCGACCTTCTGAATCATCTCCTGCATGTTTTTAGGGCTCAAATCATTTATGGCGGCTAACTGGGTCAGGTTAGGGTCGGGCTGATGGGATTCATCTAACACCGGCTTCAAAGAGAGGGGTTGGCCGTTTTTGACATACTCGATGGCGGCATCGTCTTCCACTGCTTTTTTAAAACAGGAAATAATGCGCATGCATACCCGAATTTTTTCCAAGGAGTCATCGGATGCATCCGGAATTTTAATGAAAACAGTATCAAGGCCCTGGGCTGAAAAGCCCTCGAATGATTTGATTATCCGTCCTTCGAAATGTTTGACCCGAATACCGATACGCTTGATCATGGCGGATACGGCGGCGACATCCACCATAAGGTCACCGAATCGAATAATAAAATCTGTTTTTTCAGACACTTTCGTTCCGGAGTTTCCTCGAAATTCAATCCGTATCACGCCATCATTGGAGGGCATCTGTTGGAGCGCGTGAAGGATTTTGACAAATTTCCTGCTGGAATCCTTATCTGTTTTCGCACCCTCCCAGTAATGGACGTCGCGAAAAGAACCGTTAAGCTGATACACCAGATCAACCAATAGCATGCGCCAGTGATCCAGCTGTTCTGTGGACTGCACAGCGGTTCCTTTTGGTTGGACGGTTTCCTGGGGTGACCCTGGTTCCCCCGAGGGGGAGCCGACGCCGCCTAGCTGCTGAAGAAGAATGTCGGCCGAATCGCTCATTCAGACCTCGTTTGGTTATTCAGGTGAGATACTTTCAAAACCTTATTTTAAGTTTAAGTAAATATGCCTTCAGTGTCAATCAGGAATAAGATAATCTCAGAATTATTTTTAATATAACATACAGAATTTAAACAATTTTTATCCTTTGATGGGCCTGCTGCAGAGGCCCTTAGCCAGAAGATTAGCCACCCCTCAAAACGTCGATCATGGTAAATATTTTACCCCGGGCTCCGGCTTGCACTTTTTCAGAAAGGTATAAAATTGCATCCACGGTGCCCCGAACGTAGACCTCACGGCCGTTGACATTGTGGGTGAATTCAAATTTTACGGTCTGATCTTCTGAAACCAGCGAGTAGGTGTGCCATCCATGTCCGGACAGATATTCTTCCGGGATTGCCCAGAGCGTTTTTTGAACATCCGGGTCCCGCATCCGGATGATCTCATCGGCTGAAAAAGATACGCCCAGCCTGTTGAAATAACCGACCATGGCTTTGGCTGTGCCGCTGGTATCGGCCTTGCCCTGTTGATGGCTTTCTTTGATTGATAGAGAATAGCCCTTGAACAAGTCCGGAAAATTGTCGGCGGCATATTCCAGCATAGCCTGGAAGCCGACAATTTGTTTGGCCATGTTGGGTGCAATCACCGCGGCAATGGAAGATGCCGCCACCGTTGCTTCAAGTTTCTGGCGGTCACCACCGGTGGTGCCCATTACAAAAGGCAGCCCGTAACGGCAATAAAATTCAGCGTTGGGATTGACCGCTGACGGGTGGGTGTAATCTACACTCAGAAACTCACCCAGGGATTGCTTTATTTGCTCTATTTGTGAATTTCTTTGATCCGCCCGGATCAGTTTTACAGGAATGTTGTCGATGATATATTCTGATTCCTGGATCTCCGGTCCTGTCAGCGAATGGGGTACCAGTTCAAAGCGCCCGTCCGCTATTAAGTATTCGGCAACTGACCGGGCCAGATTTCCGGGCAGCCCGTTAACCATGACCTTAATTGTGCTCATTGGATTCCTCCCGTGATTTTATAAAATTGTGATGATTTTGATCAAATTACGATTGGCTGCACCTGGCTACCTATGATAAAACACCGATCTTTTGCAGCTGATTATGAGCCTTTTCTACCGCGGCCGTTAGTGCGGGAAATTCACCCTGATTGCCGGTATTGAGGGTTGATTTTAGGGTTCGCAATGCGGCCGGTATGTATTTTTCGAAATAGGGTTTGCCTTTCACCCTGCTCAGGAAAGAAAAAGCCCCAAGGATCTGAAGATTTCGGGTGAGGGTGCAATAATGATAGCAAAATCGAAATTCTTTCGGTTTCACCACCATTATATCCGACAGGGCGTCTATACTGTAATCCAGCAATTGATCTTGAACGGCATCTGTCAATTCAACATAGGGATCGATCAGCACGGAGGCCAGATCATACTGAATCGGACCTAAGCGACCCCCCTGGAAATCGATAAAGTAAACCTGGTGGTTTTTAATCATTAGGTTGCGCGACTGCATGTCCCGGTGCATAAAACCTGTGTTGGAATATTGAAGCGCTTTTTGGGCCAGTGATGCGAAGTCAGCTGCGAGGCCTTCAGGGTCGTGTTCGGAGTCCAAGATACCCTTTTAAAAAAGCATTCTGAAAATAGCGACATTCTTTTTCTATGATCAGCGCCTGATCATAATGGGCAGTTTGATAGGTCCAGGCCGGATCAAATTGGTCTGCCCCATGCAGGGATAACTTTATGAGTTGGTCAATGACGGATTTATACAGGCGGATAAGAGCTTGCGGATTGGGTGTTAAGCGCGCGGCCTGCTGCAGGTTGACATCACCCAGATCATCTAAGAATACCAGGCCGCAGAAGGTGTCGGAAAAATAAATTTTGGGTACAGACACCCCCTGACGGTAGAGATGTTGCCCGATATGAACAAAGGCATCGACTTCAGATATCGACCGGTTCTCACGAATGCCGTGATCCGCCATAATCAAGGAATGGCGTCCGGACTTCAGTCGGTACCATTGCCTTTCCGATCCGTCTCCCTTAAGCCTTTTCTTTTCTATTCGCAGATCGGGAATATCTCCGAAAGCCTTTTTGAAAGCCCGGGACGAGACTGTTGCATAGGCCGTTTGCCGGTAACGTTTCGGTGTTCCGATATCCTGCCATTTTCCCTTGGGCGCAATATAGGCTTGTAGTTTTTGGTCGTCCGCCAGGATTTTTTTAAAGGCATCGATGCTGCTGGATGCCTTGTTTTCCGGTATATAGTCCAGCACCCGGGGTTCAAGGATCTGTATGCCGGTAAAGGTCAGCAGGCGTTCGGCCGGTTGTTGGATTGTCTGACCCCGGTCTTGAAACCCTTTGATCCATTTGTTTTTTTCCACAGCGACACTGTTAAAGACGGGATCATCGCAAAGCACCAGGGTGGCGGTGGGATGCTGACGGCAATGTGTCCGGTAAACCTCTGACAAATCGATATCGGCAACAATATCGGCATTGATGACCATAAAGGGCTGATGATCCCAGAAATCTGCCACATTTTTAATGGCGCCGCCCGTGCCGAGGATTTGAGGCTCGTAACGGGTCGATACCGGCAAGCGGTAATTTTGGGCAGCGACGAAAGTTTCGATCTCCTGATGCAAATGGTGGGTGTTAATAATAACCGCTTCGCAGCCGGCCTTTTGGAGGTTGTCAATGATAATATCCAGCAGGGGACGGCCGGCAATCGAGAACAGGGGTTTTGGCGTATGATTGGTATAAGGCCGCAAACGGGTACCGTAGCCCGCTGCGAGTATCAGTGCTTTCATGGTTGCAGATATTTCAGGGCATTCTGTATGGCGACGGCATATGGTTCAATTTTTTCCGTGTCATCGGATCCCTTTATTTTACGGCTGGAGAACATTTCAATGGCATTTTGATAGGTAACTTTTGACAGGGCTTCTTTACGCTCGATCTCTTTGCGTTTATACATGCGATTGCCCCTTGCCGTAATTTTTTTTATCCGGTTCTTGGGGTTGACCGCGTTTTGGGGATTACGCATATAGAAGTTGAGCACGATCCAATATGATTCCAAATAGGTTTTAAGGAAAAAGGCGAATATCTTCAGTTTGCGAAAGCCGGTGGGAGTGACATCATAGGTGTCGGGCAGAGTTTGGTGGGGTATGACCATGCCTTCATCTATAAAGGCCTTGATGCTTTTGCGCACATGGAACTCTGAACGGATATCAACATCATAGGCAAATTCAAATTTAAAAAATTTCTGCCAGAACCCGTAGCCCGCGTGAAGATCGGATGCGGAAAACCGGAAACTGTCTCTTTCCAAAATAGCCATGGCGGTGTATGCCGCCGGAATAAAAAAGGCAATACAGGTATTTTTATAATATTCCAGATAAAGCCTTCTACCCTCATTAATTAAATATTTTTTCTCGGTATCTTGGTCTTCTTTGCCTTTGGAAAGCGGTTCGATGAACTTTCTCTGGGTATACGACGCCACAACCTTCTCAAATGCGCGTTGTTGATCAGAAACGAGGGTATCGGCCAGCTTAGCATTCTGCGTCGCCAGGTATTTCATATAAGTTGCGAGTACGGCAAACAGCTCACTGCTGGAAAATTTTTCTTTTGAGAAATTTAAAATGGCACCGGCGACCAGCCCATGGGAGGTTACGACCGTTACCCGATTGATGGCATTTATCGTTTGGTAGCCTAATTTTCGAATGAAGGTGTTTATTTCCTTGGATTTCATTTGCGTCAGCGTCTGACCATGCTGGCTCAACAGCTGGTTTACGGAAATGGGTTCATGAAACTGAATGTATATTTTGCCGTAGCGTTTTTTTAAAAATTTTCGTGCCCGGAATACCTGAATTATATTTTCCGGTTTTTTCTGGCCGCCGCCAAGTTCGTGCAGATAAGACTTTTCTTCGATGATTCTGTCATATCCGATATAAATGGGCACGATCAGCATGTCTTTGCAAGCGCCGTTTTTATAGGCGTTTATGAGGATTGACAGCAATCCCAACTTGGGCATCAGCAGCTTGCCGGTACGACTCCGACCGCCTTCAATGAATTGTTCAACATTATAACCTTCTTCTAACAACTTATGGATGTATTCAGCGAAAACCTTTGAATAGAGCACTGCGCCACTGAAGGAGCGACGGAGGAAAAAGGCGCCGCCACTGCGAAATAAAGGTCCCATGGGCCAGAAGGAGAGGTTTTTGCCCGCCGCAATGTGCGGCACCGGCAGGTTGTTGTGATAAAGGAGATAATCTAAGATAAGATAATCAATATGGCTCTTATGGCTGGGAATTAAAACCAGAGGCCCCTTCAGGGACATGTTTTTTACTCGGTTGAGGACTTCATGATTGGTTGTAAATCCGTCAAACATTGTCCGGGTAATCCATCCGACAATAACCGATGCCACTTTTATGAAGGCCGGTTTATAATTAGCGGCAATTTCTTCGATATACGCTGCTGCCTTGCGCCGGACCTCATGGATGGGGATATCACGGTTTTCAGCATACGTTTCCATGAATCGCTGAAAGCGTTCAGTGGTTAAAATACCTTCTTTCAACTCTTCTCTTGATTTGCGGACAGGTCCCGTAGCGCTCTGGCGATGGGCGTTGAGCTGAACCAGCAGGTCGCGACGCAGCAGTAATGACTGATATTCTGTAGCTTTATTTCGGGTCTCTGCTGATTTCAGATAGCGCTTCAGATTCAGCGGTTCGGATACCTCCACAAATACCCTGCCGCTGTTTTTAAACAGGGTGACCAGTCTTCTGATTTTACCCGGTTTGTCTTCGGGCCCGAAAAGGATGTCAACCAAGGTCGGGTTTTCGCGGCGGGCGGTTTTGCTGAAAAACATTAACTGGGGAATGAGGTATATCGGTCGGTCAATGGTTTTTTGTATTTCGATCAGGTAGTGTATCGGATCGGTTTCCGCTTTGACAAAACGGCGATGAAATATTTTTTTTCCGACCAGTGACAGGAAGCCGCACCGGCCGTTTATCAATTCCTGTTTGAGATAGCCGCGGTCATAAGGGTCCGGCAATGACTGATACCGCAATATGAAATCCAGTTTGGCTAAAAAAATTCTTAATAACCGTGATACCGGCTGCCAAATATAAACCTTGTAGTCAAACCCCAACTGAGGATACGGCAGATGCTCCTGGCGGTAGCGGTTATAGTAGAAGAGATACTCAAAAAAGCTTTTGAATTTGGTTACGTAAACAACAATGGCATTTTCTTCCAGCTGCTGAAGAATTTCAGTCTGCTGGTCGTCCACTTTGATCCCCGAGTAAAAAAGCTTAAGAAGCAGGTTGGAGAAGCCGCCGATTTGGTCCGGCAGCAGGCAGGGGTAATGATCATAGGAACCGCGCAAAAATTTATTGACCCAACGACTGGACGGTCCGCTGTAGCGAGTCGGCGCTGCTTTTTCCTTGGGCATAGTGTTTATCCGTAAGGACTTTTAGAAAGCTTATCAAAAAAATATACTGATAGAAACACTCCTTTAAAAAATTAGCAGAATAGATTTTGGTTTGCAATATATTATTGGCTTGTGTTACTTACTGTGCTATGGTATTTTTCAGGCAATTGAACGTATATGAAAGGAGGTTGGTGTTATATGAAAACATTAATTGGCGGTGCAATCGCCGCATTGTTGGGGTTGGTCGGGATTGTGGCCTGGTTTCCTCAATTCTTGACAGTTATTGCCGGTACTATTCCTTTGATGCTTTTACTTGGCGGTGCTCTGGCTATCTATTTAGGCATCGATGAGCTTAAAGATACCTGGAAGCAGGAGGAAAGCCCAGAAGCAGAGCCAGATGCTGCCGACAATGAAGACGTAGAAAAATATAAGCGAGAAATATCCGAGCTTAAAGAGGAGATCGAAACCTTAAAAACTAAATAGAAATCGGTTGAAGATAAAGAAAAATGAGAGCCCTGCAAAATATATTGCCGGGCTCTTCTGTTTAGGGCGCAAAATATGAACCATATTTGGTGCCTTACCGTTTTGCCTTTTTGATGGCCAAGGTGGCCAGATGATCGGCCTTTTCATTTCCCGGGTGGCCGGAATGTCCTTTTACTTTTATAATTTTCAGATCTTTGAATCCGGTCATCTTTTTTTTAATAGAATCAATAAGCTGCCGGTTTTTTTTTGGCTTCCAGCCCAGCTCCAGCAATCCATAGGCATATTTGCTGTCGGTAAACAGTCTGACAGGGATATCCCTATTTTTCAGGGCTGTTAGCCCGGCATCGATGGCCTTAAGCTCAGCGATGTTGTTGGTGGCGTTGCCTATAAATTGAGATATTTCTTTTTCATGCTCCCCGTAACGCAACACCACACCGATTCCTGAAGGACCCGGATTTCCTGAAGACGCCCCGTCAGTGAATACGCATATTTTGTCCTTGTAAGCCGACTCGTCCCAGGGCTGCGAAGCGGTGGTGGGTTTATCTTTAGCGGATTTTTTATTGCGGGTTTTTCCTTTTTTTTGGTATTTCATTTTGGCTGGCGGGGAGTCAATCGGGCTGATATTATTTTTTTTCACCCAGTACTCATAATCCTGCTTAAGCTGGTATTTGATCAATACCCTGCCGTCTTTGGTGAGCGGTTTGCCCCTTGCATCAACGGCCACCCAGACCTTGTTGGTCCTAAACCACATGCGTTGCCAGTCGCCGTCCTCGACTCGGCTGAGCTCGTTGCAGGCTGATTTATCGTCACTGGTCACTGATCGCTGGCTCCTTTTACCTGGATACAGGTTGCCGGTTTCTGGCCTCTGGCGGCTGGCCGTGGGTTTTAGGTTCCGATTTGCCGGTTGCGTGGTAAATAACAGACAATTCGAAATTCAAAATCTCGAAGACGCTACCCCATGATTATCTGTAAAGGTGAAACTGCTGGCTGATCTTCTTAAATTGGTTAAGTTCCTCCTGCCAGGAGGCTTCAATTTCTTCAAGCGGCTCCAGTTTTTCAAGGCGTTTTCGGATGGTGTGATCGCCGATAATCAGGTCGATGGGCATTCTTTCAAATTCATATTCGTAGGGAGGGGCTTTCCATTCAAACTGTTCACGATGGTGTAAAATCACCGCCTGGAGCAGGTGCAGGGTGGTTGCGTAGGGCTGATAGTGCTGGGGGTCTACGACATGGATTTGAAAACCATTGCAGGCTGTTTGCTGCCATTTATTCGATGCCGGTTCAAAAACAGCAGGCCTGAAGACCACCCCCGGTATATTTGCTTTCTCTAATGTCACAAGGATTTTCTGCACATCCATAAAAGGGGCGCCAACCAGCTCAAAGGGCTGGGTGGTGCCGCGTCCTTCCGACACATTGGTCCCTTCCCATAATACCTGTCCCGGGTATACCAGGGTCGACACGGGTGTCGGGAGATTGGGTGAGGGCGCAACCCAGGGCAGGCCGGTGTCCCCAAACAACATGTTTCGTGTCCAACCCCGCATGGGGATTACTTCCAGGTCGCAGCCGATATCAAAGTAATCGTTGAACAACCTGCCAATTTCGCCGATTGTCAATCCATGCCGCATGGGGATCGGGTACCGGCCCACAAAGGACGCACAATCAGCTGCCAGGCAGTTGCCCTCGACGGTAATCCCATTAATCGGATTCGGGCGATCCAGGATGACAACCTTGATATTAAATTCCCGGGCGGCTTCGAGACAGTATGAAAGGGTGTAGATAAACGTATATACCCGGGTGCCGACATCCTGCAGATCCACCAGCAAAACATCAATGGGTTCGAACATTCTGGCCTCCGGAATACGGGTCTGACCATAAAGACTGAAGACCGGAATTTGTAAAACCGGATCAATTATATCCTCTGACTCGACCATATTGTCCTGTTTTTCGGCAAAAAAGCCGTGCTGGGGAGAATACAGGGCTTTTAGCTGCTCCGGAAACGCTTGATCCAAAAGTCGCCGGGTGTGGGTCAAGTGACGGTCCGTCGAAGCCGGATTACACAAAATGCCGATCCGCTCATCGGAAACCCAGGGACGGGGATTGTTGATCAGATTTTCAAGCCCGGTTAGTACTTTTGTCATATCTAAATATTCCATTTTTCCATCATTGTGTTGGATACCGAACGGCAACTCGTGTCCGTGCTGGGTGAAATTCAGACCCGTCATTCTCGACGAGACTCCCTTATTTTTTATTAGCATACTGCCGGTTGAATCGAAAGCAGAAAAAGGGTCAAGCTGTATAGCAGCCCGAAAGGGCTTGACATAAAATTAAATTCCCCTTAAATTACCAGATTCGTTTGTGCACCTGGAAATTTGCCGAGACCCGTGCATCGTGGGTCTTAGTCATTATAAAATTCGGGTGCTGAAAAGGGTCCAATTTGGAAATCAGTTTAAAAGGAATAGTTGCCATCGTTGGAAACTACGGCAGCGGTAAGACGGAAGTTGCCATAAATTTGGCGGTCAACCGCAAACGATCTGGTTTGGACGTTCGCATTGCCGACCTGGATCTGGTAAATCCCTATTTTAGAACCCGGGAGGCCCGAAAAGCACTTGAGGCGCTCGGTATCAAGGTGGTTTTACCCCCCCAGGAATATCTGCAGGCCGATCTTCCGATTCTCAGCCCCACAATTGCCGGTATGATTCGACAACCCGATGGTCTGACCCTGTTGGATGTGGGTGGGGATGATGCCGGGGCAAGGGTTCTGGCCGCCCTCGGCGATGCCTTTGCGGGTTTAGATGTTCACATGCTGCAGGTGGTGAATCCATTGCGTCCCCAAACGGCAACCGTTGAAGGATGCTTGAAAATAAAGGATGAAATTGAAGCAGCGGCCAATTTGACCGTTTCGGGACTGATTGGCAATGCGAACCTGATTGACGAGACCGGCCTCCGGGAAATTTATGACGGGTATGATTTTCTTAAAAAACTGTCAACTGCCAGCGGCCTGCCGCTGGAGTTTGTCACCGTTGCCCAGGAGTTGCTGGCGCAGATCGAGATTCAGCGATTTAACTGTCCGGTTTTGTCCATCGCCCGGCAGCTCGTTCCACCGTGGAAGGCAGCCGGAGATTTTGGGGATTCAGTTACTTAAGAATATTTTGTGTATCCTGTAACCCAACACAATACACTCGTAAAAAGTCTGGTTTTCTTTCTTTCTACGAGATCGTCAATCTTCAATTCTAAGGGGAGTTTTTTTTAATGGCATACAAGCATTTAATCGATAAAGACCGTTGTAAAGGATGCGGGATATGCGTTGATGCATGCCCGAAAAATGTTCTGGAGATTTCAGACGAGCTCAATACCAAAGGCTATTTTCCGGCTTTCCAGGCACGTCCGGAAGATTGTATATTTTGCGCCATTTGTTGTACAATGTGTCCGGATGTGGCCATAGCGATCAGTGAGATCGAAGAAGAAAAGGCGGTACAAAAATAATCGGAGGATGAAGATGAGTAAAGTTTTAATGAAAGGCAATGAGGCGATTGCCGAGGCTGCTATTCGGGCTGGATGCCTGAATTACTTTGCCTATCCCATTACACCCCAGACGGAAGTGGCTGAATATCTTTCCAAGCGCTTGACGGAGGTTGACGGCGTTTTTTTACAGGGTGAAAGTGAGGTGGCCGTATCTTATATGATCTTTGGGGCGTCGGCATGCGGAGAGAGAGTTTTTACGACTTCTTCCAGTCCGGGGGTCAGTCTGATGAGTGAGGGCATCAGTTATATTACAGCCGCCCAGTGCCCGGCGGTATTTGTCAATATTATGCGCGGAGGACCCGGATTGGGCGGTATTCTTCCCTCCCAGGCGGATTACTTCCAGTCAACCAAAGGCGGTGGTCATGGTGATTATCGGCTGTTGGTCATGGCACCGGCCAGTGTCCAGGAAGCGGTTGAGATGGTGATGGAAGCTTTCCCGCTGGCAGAAAAATATCGCAATCCGGTGATGATTCTGGGTGACGGTTTAATCGGTCAGATGATGGAGCCGGTGGAATTTCCGGACCACCTTAAAATGGAGCCGTCCAACAAAGACGACTGGGCCACCAACGGAATGGACACCCGCAAAAGTAACCAACGCAATCTGGTGAAGACGCTCTATTTGAATCCCGAGGAACTTAACGCGCATAACCTGATGCTGAAAAGCAAATATGAAAAAATGGAGCGGGAGGAGATCCGTTTTGAGAATTATAACTCCGACGGGGATTATAAAGCCTTGATCGTAAGCTATGGGACCATGAGCCGGGTTTGTCGCACAGCCATTGATCAGCTCAAGGAGGAGGGAATTGAGGTTGCCATGCTCCGTCCTCAATTTCTTTTCCCGTTTCCCCGCAAGGCTATTTATGACGCCGCTCAAAAAGAAAGTTGTCAGGCCGTGTTCAGTATTGAAATGAGCATGGGGCAGATGATGGAGGACGTGGATCGCAGTATTGCCGGCCAGAGGCCTGTATTCTGGTACGGCAAATGCGGCGGTGAAGTCCCGACACCTGAAGAAGTCATGGATGAAGTTCAAAAGATAGTTAAATAGTTGATTCGTTAAATAGCTGGCGGGTTGGCCAGTCAGAGCATCTCCTTGCCAACGATTTCACCATTTTACTATTCAACGAATTGAACACATTAAGGAGTACTGAAAATGGGAAAAACCTTTCAAAAGCCGGAAGCCCTGGCTGACACGATTACGCACTACTGCCCGGGATGTACCCATGGCATTGCGCATCGGCTGGTGGCTGAGGTGATTGACGAACTCGGGATTCGGGGGCGTACCGTAGGCATTGCACCGGTTGGATGTGCCGTTCTGATGTACAACTATTTCACCTTTGACTTTCAGGAGGCCGCCCATGGTCGGGCACCCGCCATGGCAACCGGGATCAAGCGCGTTCGACCGGACCTGATGGTTTTCACCTATCAGGGTGACGGCGATCTGGCAAGTATCGGAATGGGCGAAATCGTGCATGCTGCCAATCGGGGTGAAAAGTTTACAACGATATTTATCAACAATGCCGTTTACGGGATGACCGGCGGCCAGATGGCCCCCACAACCATGCCGAATCAGCGGACAACCACGTCTCCTTTCGGGCGCAAAACGGGCAACACCGGCATGCCTATTCGGGTTTCCGAAATGCTGGCGACCTTGCAGACGCCCTCCTATATTACCCGGCAAACCCTGACCAGACCCAAATACGTCAACAAGGCCAAAAAAGCCATCAAAAAAGCCTTTACGTATCAAATGGAAGATCGTTGCTTCAGCCTGGTGGAACTGATCAGCACCTGCCCCACAAACTGGGGGATGACACCGTTGGACGCCATAAAATGGGCGGAAGAAAAAATGCTGCCGTATTTCCCGCTGGGTGAATTTAAAACCCCGGAGGATGATTGAGCACACAGCTCATAGCTCACAGCTCAAAGTTTCAAAATGATATTATCCAGTTTTCTATCAGCTTTGAACTATCAGCTATCAGCTAAAATTTGAGGAGGCGTCATGCAAAGTGAAATTCAATTCGCCGGATTCGGCGGTCAGGGGATCATGGTAATGGGACAGATTTTAGCCCAGGCTGCCATGGCGGGAGGGTTTGAAGTTGTCTGGATCCCCTCCTACGGTCCTGAGATGCGGGGGGGAACGGCCTATTGCACCGTGGTTATCAGTGATCGACTGATCGGTTCTCCGATTATTCGAAATCCCGGGCATCTGGTTGCGATGAATCGGCCGTCTTTGGAAAAATTTGCCTCAACCGTCAAAAGCGGTGGTGTGATATTTATTAACAGCTCCATCATTTCCATTGATGCGGGCCGTGAAGATGTGGATGTTATTAGAGTGCCTATCATCGAGATTGCCAAAGATCTTGGAAATGTCAAAGCCGCGAATATTGTTGCCCTGTCGGCATTTGTTACCCGCAGTAAGGTCGTTGATTTTGAGTTGTTGCAAAAAGCGGTTAAAGATAAATTTTCCCAGAAAGAAAAGCTCATTCCGCTTAACATGCAGGCGCTTGAAGCAGGCAGGAAGGCGGTCCTTGATCAATGAAGCTCTGTGTGCCTGATTACATTCTGTCACTTAAACCGTATGTCGCGGGAAAGCCGCTGGAAGAGCTTGAACGGGAATATGGCATTACAAATGCTATAAAACTAGCCTCCAATGAAAACCCGCTGGGGCCTTCGCCCCTTGCCATTAAAGCCCTCCAACAGGCCGTCACAGAATTGCATCGCTATCCCAATGGCGGAAGCTACCATTTGTGTGAACGGATATCGAAACGTTTTGATGTAGAAAAAGAAAACATTATCCTCGGCAACGGTTCAGACGATATTATTGCCATGCTGGCCCGGGTGCTGTTGCAGCCTGGTGATGAAGCTGTTTTACCCCGGCCGTCCTTTTCATTTTACGAAATAATGATTCGTTGCGCGGGTGCGATACCGGTTGAGGTGCCGTTAAAAGACGGCCTCACCGATCTGGATGGGATGCTGGAGCGCATCGGTCCCAAAACACGATTGGTATTTCTTACCAATCCCCATAACCCCACCGGGGCCCTGATAAAAAAGCAGGCACTGGATGATTTTGTCACAGCGCTTCCGACTGATGTCGTGTTAGTGCTCGATGAAGCCTATATCGAATTTGTCAGGGAACCTGACTGCCCCAAGAGTTGCGACTATTTGGGTTCGGGTAAAATGGTTGTGGGGTTGCGCACGTTTTCAAAGGCATACGGCCTTGCCGGGCTTCGCATCGGATACGGTTTGATGCCGCCGGTTTTAGCCGATCTTCTCAACCGTGTCAGGCAGCCGTTCAATGTGAATTCGCTTGCCCAGGCGGCGGCCATTGCCGCCCTTGATGACGAGAGATTTTTGATAGATACCGTCAAGTTGGTTTCAGATGAATTGGACTTTATCTACGCGGCCCTGGATGACCTCGGGATTGAATATCTTAAATCCCAGGCCAACTTCTTACTGATTAAAGTAGGCAAAAATGCCAATGAAGTTTTTGAAGATCTTCTGAAGCAGGGGGTCATCGTGCGCTCCATGACATCTTACGGATACCCGGACCGCATCCGCGTAAACGTTGGTCTGCATGAGGAAAATGTTCGCCTGCTGGCGGCGCTGGGGAAAGTATTGTAGAATTCGGAGTTGGGAGTGCGGAATGCGGAAGGAAAGTCGAGACGCAAGGCCTAAGGCACATGGCCCAAGGTAAAGAAATCAGATCGTTCAACCTCGAACCCTGAATCAGTTCTTATCGAAAATCGAGAATCGAGTATCGAGAAGCCAGCAACTAGCGACAATCTAAACGAGCATAACGATCTAAACCAACCCAAATTATGAAAAAACTCCTCATCACCATCGACGGACCGGCGGGTGCAGGGAAAACTACTGTCAGTCGCGGTCTGGCGGACCGCTTGGGCTATCGATATATTGATACCGGGGCGCTTTACCGGGGGGTGGCTCTGGCAGTTCTAATCCGGGGGGTCGATCCGGAAAATGATAATGAGTTAAGACAGCTTTGCAGTGACATCGATCTGACTATTGTCAGAAAGAAGGAGGGGCTGGGTCTGTTTTTATCCGGAGAAAATATCTCCGACCGTATTCGGACACCGGAAATTACGATGCTGGCCTCGGCCGTATCGGCCCGGCCGGTGGTGAGAGAATTTTTGCTGGATTTACAAAAAGATCTGGGTAGAGAAAAAGCCGCAGTGTTTGAAGGCCGGGACATGGGCACTGTGGTATTCCCGGATGCCGACATCAAATTTTTCCTGGACGCATCTACCCGCACCAGGGCCCAAAGACGCTATGCGGAGCAAAAAACCAAAAGTTCCCAAACTTTGGATGAGGTGGAGCGGGATATTCAGCAACGCGACCGCAATGACAGCACCAGGGACGTGGCGCCGTTAAAACCGGCAGTGGATGCAATTATCATTGACTCCACAGAGTTGAATGCGGATGAGGTGGTTGACTTGATGGTTTCCCACATCCGGAAATAGTAATTATGCCTCTAAAAGAAAGAGCGGTAAGGAATTAACCAAATTTTAAAATTAATCATTGCTTTTTTCAATAAGTCTGCTAAAGATAGCAGATTGTGCTAGTGCCTCAGGCAGCACGATAAAATTGGCTAAGGGGGTATTTTTTTTTATGGTTGACGCGTACAACAATGATGAAAACGAGAACATTGATAAAACCGATTTGCCTGATGATGGCGCTTTGGATGCATCAGAAGGCGGGGAAGGGCTTGAAAACGACGACTTAAATGCCGAAGCCGAAGCACCTTCGACTGAGCAACCTACCGATTCTGAAAAGGAATCCGGCGACAGTATGGAAAACGTGATGAATCTCTATGAAGAGAGCTTCAAGCGTTTTGCCGAGGGGGAGGTTGTCACCGGCCGGATAATTTCGATCGACAAGGACCATGTGCTGGTCGACATCGGCTATAAATCCGAGGGACAAATCCGCCTGTCTGAATTTAAGAATGAAGAAGGCAACATCACCGCTGAATTGGGAGACAAGGTTGAGGTGATGGTCGAGTGGTGGGATGACGAAGAAGAGCGTGTGGTTCTCTCCAAAGAAAAGGCTGCAAATATCAAAATATGGGATGCCATTAAAAAATCCTATGATGAGGATGGAACTGTTGAAGGTGTCATCTCCAGCAGGGTAAAAGGCGGTTTTTCAGTGGACCTTGGTGTTCAGGCCTTTTTACCCGGTTCACAGGCCGACTTGCGCCCCATCCGCAACCTCGACGAACTTGTTGGCAAAACGTTTGAATTTAAGATCCTGAAATACAATCGAAAACGCAGTAATATTGTCCTATCCCGGCGAGCGATTCTGGAAAAGGAACGCGAAGAAAAGCGCGCCACCACCCTCACATCGATTCATGAAGGCCAGGTTGTCGAAGGTATTGTAAAAAATATCACCGATTACGGGGTGTTCATCGATCTGGGCGGCGTGGATGGGCTGCTTCATATTACCGATATTTCATGGGGCCGGGTCAAACATCCATCAGAGCTATTTTCAGTTGGTGATACGATAACGGTGAAAATTTTAAGTTTTGATCTGGAAAAGGAGCGTGTTTCTTTAGGAATGAAACAACTTACGGCCGATCCCTGGTCGATTGCCTCAGAGAAATATGCTGTGGGTTCCAAGGTTACCGGAGTGGTCGTCAGCCTGACCGATTACGGCGCCTTTGTCGAGTTGGAGGAAGGCGTTGAAGGATTGATCCATGTATCTGAGATGTCCTGGACCCGCAAAGTCCGCCATCCTTCCAAAGTTGTTTCAGTGGGAGAAGAGGTTGAGGCGGTGGTGCTCGATATCAAGCCGGAAAGCCGCAGAATATCCCTGGGCATGAAGCAGGTGGTTCCCAATCCCTGGGATGTGATCGCTGAAAAATATCCCGTCGGTACAACGATAGAGGGGAAGATTAAAAATATTACCGATTTCGGACTGTTTGTTGGCATTGATGAAGGAATTGACGGCTTGGTGCACATATCCGATATATCCTGGATCAAGCGCATCAAACATCCTTCAGAGCTCTTTAAAAAAGGAGACCTGGTCCAGGCCATTGTGCTGGATATTGAAAAAGAGAGCGAACGATTTTCCCTCGGGATAAAACAGCTTCAGGACGATCCCTGGACAACCGTGGCTGAACGGTATCAGGTTGGCAAAGAGATAACCGGCACCATTACCAACCTGACGGATTTCGGCGTCTTTGTAGAACTCGAGGAAGGCATCGAAGGCCTTGTGCATGTATCGGAAATCAGTAAGGAAAAAATCAAAACCCCGGTGGGAATGTATAATATCGGGGATGTTATCACCGCCCGGGTGATGAACATCAACAGCGATGAGCGAAGGATCGGTCTGTCCATCAAACGCATGGAAATCGAAGGCGATCAGAATTTGCTCAGCGAATATGTGAACAATATAGGTCCTGCAACATCTTCATTTGGTGAAATTTTAAGGGAGAATCTGCAGGAAAAATTAAATGAGGATTAGCGTTTCGCCGCTTCATTAAATCGGGTGAAATAGAAGCTGCTGTAAACTTTTCTGCCCCGTATCACCTGTCCCGCAAGAGCGGGGCCTGGAAGATACGGGGCAAAAACGTTTCTGGGGTGGGCCACTCGTATTCACTCAAAGATACTTACATCTCCCAGGCCCTTGCGGATTACTTCAGGAATATCATCAATCAACAAGATGACGCTTGACGGCTGACCGGGCACAATACTGCCGTCAATGACGACATCGATGCGGTTGCCAAAATAATCATGAATCAGGGACGCATCATGGAAAATCGTCCCATCCGGCATGGTGGCACTGGTGGTTATTACCGGATTGCCCAACTCCTTTACCAGGGCCAGACAGATCGGGTTATCCGGAACCCGAATTCCGGCAGTTTTGCGTTTGGTCAGCATGATTTTGGGAACCAGCTTTGATCCTTCCAGAATGAAGGTGTAGGGGCCCGGCAAAAGGCGCTTCATGGTTTTATAGGCGTAGTTGGAAACCTTGGCATAAAGGCTGATGTTTTTTAAGCTGGAACAGACAAAACTAAACGGCTTGCTCTTACGCCGTTGTTTCAGCTGGTAAATCCTTTCGATGGCTTTTTTGTTCATAATATCGCAACCGATCCCGTAATAGGTATCAGTTGGATAGACCACGACCCCCCCGTTTTTAAGGGTGTCTACGACCTTCAAGATCAGTCGTTGCTGGGGATTTTGCTGGTTAATATTGAGAAGCATTTGAATTATCAGCTCTGCATATGATATTTCAGATAATTGGCGTTGCCTGTCCTAATGTTTGCGCCTTTATTAAAATCCAGGAAAGGCTCTTTTATTATGGCTGCCCTCAAAAAGTCAAGGTTACAATTAAAGATTGCCAAACACGTGGCCATTTGCTATTCGATGCCCATCTCTTTGATCCAAGATCGAAAACTCTATTGATGGAGGGTAGCGATGCCAAAAATTCCACCCGAAGAAGCCTATTCCTTTGACGATGTATTGTTGATTCCCAATTATTCCGATGTATTGCCAAAAGATGTCAATGTCAGCACCCGTCTGACTCGAAATATAAACCTTAATATCCCAATTGTCAGCGCTGCCATGGACACCGTCACCGAGGCGGATGCAGCCATCACCATGGCTCAGGCAGGGGGCATGGGGTTTATCCATCGCAACCTGAGCATCGAGAGTCAGGCCCGGGAGGTGGATAAGGCCAAAAAGTCTGAAAGTGGAATGATTGTCGATCCGGTTACCATCCGACCCGAACAAAAGGTGGGTGAGGTGCTTGAGTTAATGGATCACTACCGGATTTCAGGCGTACCCGTGACCAGCGGGGATCAACTCATTGGCATCGTGACCAACCGGGATCTGCGATTTGAAACCGATCTTGACAGAAAAATAGCTGATGTAATGACCAAGGATAACCTGATAACGGTCTCCGAGGGAATTTCTCTGGAAGATTCCAAAAAGTTGCTGCACAAGCATCGGATTGAAAAGCTGCTGGTGGTTGACAAAGAAGGACGCCTGACGGGGTTGATTACCACCAAGGATATCGAAAAGATAAAAAAATATCCCAATGCCTGCAAGGACAGCAGGGGACGTCTGCGGGTGGGAGCCGCTGTTGGTGTCGGCCCGGACATGGTAGAGCGGGCAGAGGCACTTCTCAAGGCTGGGGCGGATGTCATATTGATTGACACATCCCACGGTCATTCCGCGAATGTCATTGATGCAGTCAAAACCTTGAAGGGCACGTTTGACGACTTCGAGTTGATCGCCGGTAATGTGGGTACGGCCAGGGGTGCTGAAGATCTGATCAATGCCGGCGTGGATGGTGTCAAGATCGGCATTGGCGGCGGCTCGATCTGTACCACGCGAATTGTGGCCGGTATCGGGATACCGCAAATGACTGCAATTATGAACTGCCGGTCGGTTTCAAGCAAAACCGGAGTGCCGTTGATTGCTGACGGCGGCATCCGATTTTCCGGTGATATTACAAAAGCTATCGGTGCCGGGGCCCATTGTATCATGGTCGGTGGGCTTTTAGCCGGGACCGAGGAAAGTCCTGGAGAGGTGGTTTTTTACCAGGGTCGCAGCTACAAGATGTATCGAGGAATGGGTTCGATTGAAGCCATGAAAAAAGGTAGCAAGGATCGCTATTATCAGAGTGAACAGGCTGAAGACGACAAATTGGTCCCCGAGGGAATTGTCGGCCGTGTGCCGTATAGAGGGACTCTGGCGGCCAATATTTTCCAGCTTGTCGGCGGTTTGAAAGCCGGTATGGGATATTGTGGTTGTCGTACTCTGGACGAATTGAGAGAAAAAGCACGCTTCTTGAAGATCAGTGCCGCCGGTATGCGAGAAAGCCATGTTCACGATGTGATTATTACCAAGGAAGCACCCAATTACCGGCTAGAATAGCCGGCAATTGATTTCAGATTTTGGATTTGGGATTTCGGATATTAATAAGAAAAACTAACGATTTCAGATTTTAAGAAATGATGAAGGTGAAAGGTTGAAGCAGGGAAAAGTTTCCAGATCACGCGGAAAAAGCCTGACAAATCCGAAATCCACAATCCCCAATCGAAAGACCCGCAACTCGTAACCCGAAACCCGTAACTCGCGACGATAGCGAGAAAGTAATATACCCCATGACTACTTTCAACACCCCCGATTTTGTACATCTTCATGTTCACACCCAATACAGCCTGCTCGATGGTGCCATACGGATCGACAATTTGCTGCAGCGGGCATCAGAATTCGGCATGCATTCGGTGGCGACCACTGATCATGGCACGATGTTTGGGGCCGTTGAGTTTTATGAGAAAGCCACCAAGGCCGGCATCAAACCCATTATCGGCATCGAAATTTACGTTGCCCCTCGAACCCGTTTTGATAAGACGCCCCTGGACAATAAGGGCCTGTCACATTTGATCCTGCTGGCTGAGAATCAGGAGGGTTACGGAAATCTTTGCAAACTCGCCTCCGCCGCCCAGCTGGAAGGTTTTTATTACAAGCCTCGCATCGACAAGCAGATCCTCAAAGAAAACAGCAAGGGACTGATTGGTATGACGGCCTGTTTGCACGGTGAGGTCCCGCGGCGGATTCAGGACGGAACAATGGATCTGGCCGATGCCGCCGCTCAGGAATACCTGGAGATCTTTGGGGAAAACAATTTTTATCTGGAGGTGCAAAACAACGGCATCGACATTCAGGACCGTGTCAACGCGGCACTGTTGGACATGAGCCAGCGGCTGTCGATTCCACTGGTGGCCAGCAACGACTGTCATTATCTGGACCGGGAAGATGTGCGTGCCCATGATGTCTTATTGTGCATTCAAACCGGCAAGACCATCCATGATTCCAACCGCCTGAAATTCAGGACTGATCAACTCTATTTTAAATCCAAAGATGAGATGAACGGGTTTTTCAGCTCCTATCCGGATGCAATCAGCAATACAGTGGATATCGCCCGGCGCTGCAACCTGGAATTTGATTTTAACACCTATCACTTCCCTAAGTTTGATACCGGTTCAGAACAGTCGGTGGATGACCTGTTTGAGGAAAAGGCATGGGAGGGATTTGGCCGTATTTTCAAGCGGCTAAAGAGCAGAAATCTGCAGATTGATGAGACCGTGTACCGCGAGCGTCTCCAATATGAAATCAAGGTCATTAAAGAAATGGGGTTTGCGGGCTATTTCCTGGTTGTTGCCGATTTCATCTTACACGCCAAGGAGTCCGGCGTACCGGTGGGACCCGGCCGAGGGTCTGCCGCCGGCAGTCTCGTGGCTTACAGTCTGGGTATCACCGATCTTGATCCCATCAGCCATGGCTTGATTTTTGAACGTTTTCTCAACCCGGCCCGTAAAAGCATGCCGGATATCGATGTGGATTTTTGCATCGACGGCCGGGAGGATGTTTACAAATACGTGGCCGATAAATACGGCGGTGGCGATTATGTGGCCCAGATCATCACTTTTGGGAAGCTCAAAACCCGTGCGGTGATACGCGATGTGGGTCGAGCACTGGACATCCCCCTGCGCGAAGTGGATGCGATTGCCAAAATGGTGCCGGATGTATTGAATATCAGCCTTGACGGCGCCCTCAAACAGGAACCGCGGCTGGCGGAACTGGCTGAAAAAGACCCCAATGTGGCCGATCTGATCCGGATCTGTCGGGTGCTCGAGGGCCTTCCGCGACATGCCTCCACCCATGCCGCCGGTGTGGTGATTGCCGACAGGCCCCTGATCGACTATCTCCCGCTTTACAAGGGGAAAAAAGGGGAGGTGGTGACTCAGTTCGACATGAAAATCGTCGAGAAAATCGGTCTGGTAAAGTTTGACTTTCTGGGTTTGCGCAACCTGACGGTGATCGCCAAGACCCTGGAGTTGATCCGGCGGCAGGGAAAAACCCCACCGGATCTGCAAGAAATCGAATTATCCGATCCGGACACATACCGGCTGCTGGCTGCCGGCGACACCACCGGTGTTTTCCAGCTGGAAAGCTCGGGCATGAAAGATTTGCTCGTGCGGTTAAAACCGGAGGTTTTTGAAGATATTATCGCATTGGTGGCCCTCTATCGTCCCGGACCCATGGAAAGTGGAATGATTGACGATTATGTGGCGCGCAAACACGGGAAAAAATCCGTGCAATACCTGGTTGCCGAGCTGGAACCCATATTGAAGGAGACCTATGGGGTTATCGTTTACCAGGAGCAGGTCATGAAGATTGCCGGTACCCTGGCAAATTATTCCATGGCCGAAGCCGATGATTTGCGCAAAGCCATGGGCAAGAAGATCCCCGCAATTATGGCCGGACACCGGCAGCGGTTTGTTCAGGGAGCTGTGGAAAACAAAATTGCCGAAAAAAGCGCTAAGAGCCTGTTCGACCTGATTGAAAAATTTGGGGGATACGGCTTCAACAAATCTCACAGCGCCGCCTACGCCCTGATTGCTTATCAGACTGCCTATCTTAAGGCCCATTATCCGGTGGAATTTATGGCCTCTTTGTTGACCAGTGAAATGCACTCCACCGATGGTGTTGTGAAATTCATTGCCGAGTGTCGCCATCACGATATTCCCATTCTGCCACCTGATATTAACCAAAGTGAGGTAGAATTTACAGTGGATGGCTCACAGATACGCTTTGGGTTGGTGGCGGTTAAAAATGTCGGTGAAAGCGCCATTGAATCCATCGCCGCCTGCCGCAAGGAACAGCCATTTGAAACGTTTTTTGATTTTTTCGAGCGGGTAGATTTGAAAAAAGTAAACAAGCGGGTTATCGAAAGCCTGATAAAATGCGGGGCCTTTGACGTAACCGGTGCCAAGCGATCCCAGCTGATGGCAGCGATCGAAAGTGCTCTGGAATACGGCCAGCGGGTCCAGAAAGAGCGCAATGATCCTCAGATGGGTCTGTTTGGCAGCAGCGACAACCAGCCCAGCATCAATGCACCGAGTTTGCCTGAAATCGGCGAATGGGATGAAAAGCAGTATCTGGCGTTTGAAAAAGAATCCCTCGGCTTCTATCTGACCGGTCATCCGTTAAGGCGCTATGAAGAATTGCTGGATAAGTTCACCAACGCCGATGCGATTTCCATCAAGGAATTAAAAGATGGGGGCCAGGTGCGTATTGGGGGACTTATTCAGAGTATCAAGACCATCAATACCAAAAAGGGGGACCTGATGGCCTTTGTAACTATTGAGGATATGCACGGGGCCGCGGAGGTTATCGTCTTTTCGCGTGTGTTTGCCAGTACAAGGGATCTGTTGGTAGAAGACCGTCCCGTGCTGGTCCAAGGGCAGGTCCAAAAGGACGAACAGGCGGTTAAAATACTGGCGGATGAGGTAATTCCAATAGAAAAAGCCGAAGAAACCTGGGCGGCCAGCATCCATTTCAACCTGGAAATAAGCCGCACGGAGCGCGAGACGCTTTTGGATCTGCACGCCATCCTTGAACGGCATCCCGGACCCTGCCCGGGATTTTTGCATTTGCGAAGCCCGGATAAAACGGATTCGATCATTGCTCTGCCGGATACGTTGAAATTAAAAGCGGGCGGTTCCCTGACCCGGGAGGTGCACACTTTTCTTGGCTACCATGCAGTGGAAACACGCTGTCGGGCGGTGACATCCTCGGTGGCGAATAACGGGGTTAACGGAAACGGCAGAAACAGGAGAGCGCGGAATGGGGGATTTGGCAGGTAAAGTCTACGCTATTTTGTTGGCCGGCGGAACCGGTACGCGGTTGTGGCCGGTCTCGCGGCAACTTTATCCAAAGCAACTGGTGAAATTTATCGGCGATGATTCACTGGTGCAAAGCACGATAAAGCGCTTGTCTCCTGTACTGGATGCGGATTGCGTGCGGATCGTTTGCGGAGAGCAGCATTTCCATGAGATCGTCCGTCACATGCAGGACATCGGTTTGCAGGCCGATGGCAAAATTATCTGCGAACCCAGCGGGCGCAACACGGCACCGGCCATTTTGCTGGCTGTATTGAATGTGTTGAATACCGACCGGGATGCGGTGTTATGTGTATTCCCGGCCGATCATGTCATCGGTGAGATTGAACGTTTTCACGACCGGCTAAAAGCGGCTATCCGGCTGGCGAATCAGGGCTATGTCGTTACTTTCGGCATCACACCCCATTATCCGGAAACCGGTTATGGCTATGTTGAAGGTGGTCAGAAGGTAGCCGATGGTGCGTTGACCATCAATCGATTTGTTGAAAAGCCGGATAAAAAAACTGCTCAACAATACCTTGCGGCCGGTAATTATTTTTGGAACAGCGGTATGTTTGCCTTTAAAGCGTCGATTATTTTAGAAGAGTTTCGTACCTACCAGCCCGATCTTCTGAAAAAAATGAATACGATATACGATGGCACGAACGCCATTGGCAAAGCGGATTATGATCAACTGCCGGACATCTCCATTGACTACGCCATCATGGAAAAAACCGCCCGGGGTGTGGTTTTGCCTTCCGATTTTGGCTGGAGTGATATCGGCTCCTGGAAATCCCTGTATGATTTTTTACCCAAAGATGACGATCTCAACGTCATTGACGGCGATATTATTACCAACGATACCCAGGGCTGCTTCATTCTGGGTCGCGACCGTTTGATTGCTACCAACCATCTTGAAAACATGGTGGTCGTGGAAACACCCGATTCCATATTCGTCTCCGACATCGATCGCAGTCGAGATGTTAAATCCATTGTGGCCCGCCTGAAAGCCAAAGGCCGCCAAGAATATCATCAACATCGCAGCATACACTTCCCCTGGGGGAGCAGGACGCTGCTCGAGCAAAAAGATGGTTATACGGTTTTCAGACTTCTGGTCTATCCTTCATCAACCCTTCAGGCCGAGGTGGCTGCGGGTGCCTGCATGCACCTGATTGCGGTAAAGGGGCCTGCCAGGGTCGACGCGATCGGCAAAACACAAAGCTTAAATCAGGGTCAGGCCCTGACTGTATCGAAGCCGGGCGTTGTCCGCATCGAAAATAAATCTGAAGAACCCATTTACCTGATTCAGGTGCAACTGGGTGCGTAACGGTTGCCGGTTGCGGGTTACGAGGTGCTGGTATCGCGGTGCGTGTTGCGGGTCTTTCGATTGGGGATTTGGGAATGCGGATTTCGGGTTTGTCAGCATTTTTCCGTGTGACCCGCGAACTTTTCCTTTCATCAATCCGAAATCAATAGTCTAAAATCCTATATATTCTTCTAGCCCGCTTCAATGTTATCAAGGATATTCTAATGTCTAAAGTATACGGATCCGTCGAGTTGCTGGAGGATGTCCACAAACGGGAGTTATGTATCGGTTGTGGTGCCTGTGTGGATCTTTGCCCGTATTTTAAAAATTACAAGGGCAAAACCTCTCAGCTGTTTCCCTGTACCCTGGAACAGGGGCGTTGTTTTGCTTATTGCCCCAAAGCCGAAGTCGATCTGAACGAACTGACCCATAAAATCTGGTGTGTCGACTACGACGGCAGTCCTTTGGGACCCTACCGAAAGGTGCTGGCGTCCCGGGCCGGAAGGCAGATGGGAAAAGGCGCGTTTCAGGCGGGCGGCACGGTTACCGCCCTGATGGCCTTTGCTTTGAAAAATAGACTGATAGATGCGGCTGCCTTAACCGACCGGGATGGCTTGACCCCGATTCCCAGCCTGATCACCGAATGGAAGAAAGTTGCCGGATGCGCTTCATCCAAATTTATGGCTTCCCCGACTTTGTCGGCTCTAAATACAGGGATGAGGGCAGGATACAACCGCCTTGGTGTTGTCGGCACACCCTGCCAGATGACGGCCGTGGCCCAGATGCGCAGCAACCCTCTGGAAAGGGAGGAACATGAGGTTCCGGTTTCCCTGAGCGTGGGTTTATTTTGCAACTGGTCGGTTGACACCCGACAGCTGATCAACCTGCTGGCCCAACGGTTGAAAATCTCCGAAATACGTGGCATGGACATACCGCCATCTCCGGCCGGCATCATGGCATTAGAAACAGACAACGGGCGGGTGGAGGTTTCGCTTTCTGAAATCAAGCCGCTGATTCCGCACACTTGCTATATCTGCCCGGACATGACCGCGGAATTTGCCGATCTTTCGGCCGGCATGTTCGAAGGTCGGCCGGGATGGAACACGCTGATTGTGCGTTCGGAGGCGGGCGATGAGATCGTTCAGCAGGCCGGCAAAGAGGGCTTCATTGAAACCGAGGATTTCCCGGAAGAAAATTTGAAGCATTTGTCGAAGGCAGCTGCCGAAAAAAAAGAGCGATCACTGCGAACCTTAATCCGCAGGGGGCTTATCAATAACCCGGGCGATGAACGAGCGGCCGTCCGGATACCGCAGGAAGTTGTTGATAAAATACTCAATTCCTCCAGAGACTGAGTTCGTTAGCTCGTCCTTGGGTTCGTACTCGTCCTCGTCCTCGTTCTCGACGCCGTTATCATTTCCTCGATTTCGAGGACGAGTACGACGACGAGGACGATTGGAACACCTTTGATTTTGGACCTGGCACCTGCAACCTCTATGGTCTCCCAGAACGCCTCAATTAGGATAACGCAATAAGGGATTAATTATGTCAACTATTTTAGATGGCCAACCGGGCACCCGGCATTTGCTCATGGGCAACGAAGCTATTGCACGGGGGGCCCTGGAGGCCGGTGTCGCTGTGGTTGCCGGATACCCGGGTACACCGTCATCGGAGATTATTGAAACCCTGGCCCGCGTATCAGCACAGCAAAATTTGTACGTCGAGTGGTCGGTCAATGAGAAAGTGGCCATGGAAGTTGCGGCGGCGGGATCATTTGCCGGGCTGCGTTCCATGTGCGTCATGAAACAAAACGGGGTGAATGTGGGATCCGACTTTTTGCTGCATCTGGCGATCACCGGAACCCGCGGGGGAATGGTGCTGGTGCCCTGTGATGATCCGGGGGCGCTTTCCAGCGCTAACGAAGGCGAATCGCGTCACTTCGCCCGGATGCTCGAAATACCTCTGCTGGAACCGGCTGATTTCCAGGAAGCCAAGGACATGATCAAATGGGCCTTTGAACTCTCCGAGGAAATCCAAAATGTGGTCATGGTTCGCAGTGTTACCCGCCTGTCCCACGCCAGCGGAAACGTCGTCTTTGGTGACCTGCCGGATCTTGAGAAAAAAGCGTTTTTCAAGCATCAAGGCAATATACTGGACCCCGTCCAGGGCCCTATGTCCAGCTTGCCGGTTGTCTTCAAGCATGGCCGGCAGCAGGAAAAGCTCAAAAAGGCCGTCACCGAATTTGAGGTGTCGGCCTTCAATACCTACAGCGGACCCCGGGCCCCTGAATTGCTGTTGATTACCGGTAGCGCCTGCTATCTTTACAGCAAAGAAGCCATCAGCCTGCTGGGAATCGAAGACCGGGTCGGACTGCTGAAACTGGGAACCACCTGGCCGCTTCCGATGCAGGTGATGGAAAAATACCTCGGCACGGCCGACAAGATTCTGGTAGTTGAAGAGGTCATTCCGTTTCTCGAAGAAAACGTCAAAATTATTGCTGCCGAACTGGCCCTGAAAATCGGCTCAAAAACTTTTTACGGTAAACGGGAAGGATCGCTGCCCCAGACGGGGGAAATGAATTCGGACCATGTGGCGTCAGCGCTGTCTAAGATTCTATCAGTAGCGTATGAGGCCGTACCGGGAGCATATGCCGCAAGGGCCAAAGAACTCTCCGATGCCGGCGCCCCGGGACGTGATCTCACATTTTGTGCCGGCTGCCCCCATCGTGCCTCCTTTTGGACGATTCACAATACCCTTCAGATGGACGGCCGCGAAGGGTTTGTATGCGGGGACATCGGCTGTTATTCTTTGGCCATACTGCCCACGGGGTTTAACACCCTCAAGACGCTGCATGCCATGGGTTCAGGTATCGGCCTGGCCAGCGGATTCGGCAAGCTGGCACAGTTTGGTATGGAGCAACCGGTTGTGGCGGTTGTCGGGGATTCCACCTTTTTCCATGCCGCGCTGCCGGCTTTGATCAATGCCATTCACCACCAGTCGGACATCACCATTGTCGTGTTGGATAACAGCGGCACGGCCATGACAGGGTTTCAATCCCATCCGGGTCTTGCTGTGGATGCAACCGGAAACAAAGCGTCGGCCATCGATGTGGTTAATCTATGCCAGGCCATGGGGGCTACCGTAAGGGTCAGCGATCCGTTTGAGCCCGATAAAACCCGGCAGACCCTCCTGGACCTTTTCGAGATCAAGGGGCTGAAGGTGTTGGTTTTAAAGCAGATGTGCGCCTTGAGTCCTGAAAAAAAAGCCAACAAAATGTTTGAGGTGTCCGTTGATGAGACGGTTTGCATCGGCCAGGCCTGCGGCTGCAATCAGTTGTGCACCCGTATATTCAAATGTCCCGGCCTTAACTGGGATAAGGAGCATCTGGTTTCCAGAATCGATGAGGTTATTTGTGTCGGTTGCGGTATGTGCGCCTCGATATGTCCTGCGGGCGCCATCCGGAAAAAGGAGGTAGCGTAGACCATGCAGCAGGTGAACCTTCCTTATGATCCCTATAATGTTATTATCACCGGTGTCGGCGGGCAGGGCAATGTAATGGCTTCCCGAATTTTGGGAAACATGCTGTCCCGCAAAGGGCTGAGCGTAACGATCGGCGAAACTTTTGGGGCCTCCCAGCGCGGGGGATCGGTGATGAGCCATTTGCGGATATCAGCGGTTTCAAGCTGGTCCCCGCAAATTCCAAGGGGTCAGGGCCACCTGGTAATTTCATTGGAACCCACCGAAGCCATGCGCGTATTGGTGAATTACGGAAATCCGGCTATCAAGGTCATTTGCAACACCAGATCCATCCACGCCATCGGAGTGATATCCGGTGAGCAGCAGTATCCCGACCTGGCTGATATTAAATCATGGGTTGCCGAACTGTCCGAAGCCGCCTGGTTTATGGATGCCACCGAAAAGGCCATGGAGCTTGGCAATCCGATATTAGGAAATATTATGATGATCGGTGCCGCCGCCGGCATAGGTGTCCTGCCGCTGGACAGGGAGGATTTTGAGACTGCCATCGCCGAGAATCTGTCCCTCGACAAACAGGAATTAAACCTCAAAGCCTATGATATGGGTATCGGCATGGTGAAATGAGAATTTGGCCTCTGAAGGCTACCGGTCACTGGGTACCGGTGTCTTGATATAGGCTACCCGATATAAAAAGGCTTAACATTTCATAATATTTCTTGCCCATTCCGGGGCGATCAACTTTGAAGAATAGAAACTATATTCTACAGAAATAAATTGCTGAAATATTGGTCATCGAACCAGCCCTAAACCTCATCGATCCCTAATGTCCATATAAACTGCATGATTTTTTCCGAAGAACCTGATAAAGAAACCAGAAAATTGCCTGGAGAATTAAAATGAAGCTTACTATTCGCTGGTCGCTGATTATCGGTTTTCTCTGCCTGATTTGGGGAACCTATACTGTTACAACAACATCAACCTATATATCTTCTCAGAAAGTATTGAACGACCATGCCAGGGATATCATGGAAAATATTGCTGACCTGGCGATGGAGAAATCACAGAATCATCTATCGCATGCTTACGGTGCCGCTATACTTACCCGGCGCCTTCTCGCCGCCAAAGTGGTCAGCGTCGATATAAAAGATGTCGACTCATTGGAGCAGTATTTTCTAGACCAGTTGGTCATTTATTCGCATTTTGCCGGCATATATTTTGGCAAACCCAATGGCGATTTTTTTTATGTGAGTCGTAACGAACAGCGATCACCCGGCGGCTTTCGCACGAAAATTATTTCCCACCAGGATGGCATCCGGACAACAAGGCTCAGGTGGCGTGACCAGAACTTGAAAAGTATTGCCGAAGAATTCGATCCTCAAGATAGTTTTGATCCTAGGATGCGGCCCTGGTATAAAAAGGCTCTTGAGCAAAAAACGATAGTCTGGACGGATCCCTATATCTTCTTTACATCCCAAAATCCGGGGATCACCGTTGCCGGCCCCACCTTCGACGAATTGGGCAAGCTGGAGGGTATTGTAGGGGTAGATCTTGAAATCGACCAGCTTTCAACCTTCATCGGCAACCTCAAAATCGGTAAGAACGGTCAAGCTTTCATGATCAACAATAATGGTGAAGTAGTCGCTTTCCCCGATCTTGAAAAAATCAAAACTCAAAGCCCTGCTAATTCCCGATCCTTTCGTCTCGTGAAAATTCATGAACTTGATGCCATTTTGAGCAGAAAAGCATTTTCATCAGCTGGATTAATAAAAAACGATGAGGGCCGCTTTTTTTTAAGCAAACCCCAATTTGCCAGGTTTGAGCACGGCGGCAAGTTCTACCACACTATGCTCATGCCCTTTTCCATCTCACAATGGCCCTGGATTATAGGCGTCCATCTTCCGGAAGATGACTACCTGGGCGAACTAAAGAAAAGCCGTCTATCTAATATCCTATTAACGCTTGTAATCTCAGTTATTGCCTCCATTATTGCACTGTATTTTTCACATAGCATCATACGGCCTATTTCCAACCTTGAGAAGGAAGCGCTATCAGTTAAAAATGATGACATAAAGAAGCGATTTAATATCAATTCCAGATATAAAGAAATACAAGAAACCGCCGATTCTTTTCGTTTGATGAAAGAAGCCATTCGAAAATCCCAGGCGAAGTATAGTGGAATATTTGAAAACATTCAGGATGTTTACTATGAGACTTCACTGGACGGTGTGATTCTGGAAATAAGCCCTTCCATTGAGAAAATCTCCCCTTACAAAAGAGAAAACCTACTGGATATAAAGGTCGATCAGTTTTATTTTTCTCCCCGAGACAGGGAGGAAATGATTCGGGCGCTTTTGAGAGATAAAAAAATATCCGACTATGAAATTTTGTTAAAGCTTGGTGGCGACGAACCGGCCTGCATTTCTCTAAATTCTGTGCTGGTTGTTGATGAACAGAACGTACCGCAAAAAATTGTCGGGTCCATGCGGGATATTACCGCCAGAAAAAGCGCCGAAGCGGAGTTGTACACTTACCGTGAACATCTCGAAGAACTTGTCCAGAAACGTACTGCCAGATCTTGAGAGAGCCGGAAAAAAATTGAAAGAGGAGATGAGCCAGCGTTTGCAAACGGAATTGGAGCTCGGAGAAAACCAGGAAAAATATCGTATTATTTTGGAAAGTATTGAAGAGGGCTATTTTGAAACCGACCTGGGTGGTAATATCATTTTTTACAACGACGCGACATCCAGAATTTTAGGCTGGCTTAGAAGTGAGTTGCCCGGATTGAATTTGCGCCAATTTACAAGCCATGATACCGCACAAAAATTATTTAAGATATTCAAGGAGGTTTATCGCTCCGGAAAACCCTGTAAGGCGATCGAGTTTGAAATTATCCGAAAGGATCGCCAGAAAAGATATATTGAAATGTCGATATCACTGGTGCGAAATGCTGCTGGGGAGGCGCATGGATTTAGAGGAATCGGTCGGGATACTACCGCTCGACACCTTGCCAACTATGAGAGGCAAAGACTGGAGGATAAACTGCAGCAGGTTCAAAGGCTTGAGGCAATCGGCACACTTGCAGGTGGAATTGCGCATGATTTTAATAATCTTCTTATGGGTATCCTGGGCAACGTTGAAATACTGCTAATCTCCTTGGATGTTACCGATCCGCGTTATGAAAATGCCCGCAGCATAGAACGCTGCGTTCGCAGCGGGGCGGACCTAACCCGACAGTTGCTGGGATACGCGCGGGGCGGAAAATATTTTGTCAAACCCACCAACCTCAATGAAATCGTTCGTACGTCATCCGCCATGTTTGGCCGCACGAAAAAAGAAACCCAAGTAATTTGCGAATATCAGAAAGGTATTTGGACCGTGGAAGTGGATCGCAACCAGATTGAGCAGGTAATGGTGAATTTATATCTCAATGCCTGGCAAGCAATGGCACACAGGGGAACGATCCAGGTAAGAACGGAAAACACCAAATTGGATAAAGACTTTGTCAAACCCTATGAAGTATCGCCCGGGAGATATGTCAGAGTGTCTGTCGCGGATACTGGAACAGGTATGGACAACGAGGTACAAAAGCGGGTGTATGAACCATTTTTTACGACAAAAGAGATGGGCAAGGGAACGGGTATGGGGCTGGCTTCGGCCTTCGGTATTCTCAAAAACCATAACGGTATCATTCATTTTACAAGTACATCGGGAAAAGGAACCACATTTTTCATCTATTTGCCTGCCTCCGACCGGCCCGTCGAAATCGACACTTCTACAGAGGAAAGCGTCAGGGCAGGCTCTGAGACGATCTTAATCGTTGATGACGAAGATCAAGTTTTAGATGCCTGCCGGGCCATGCTGAAACAGTTGGGCTATAACACCATACTGGCCAAAAACGGTAATGAGGCTGTAGAGATATTTCAGAAAGAAAATGCTAATATCGACTTGATCATTTTAGATATGATTATGCCCGGAATGGACGGTCTGACAGCTTATGAACATTTGAAAGATATAAATGCGAATGTTAAGGTGATATTGTCGAGCGGTTACAGCATTACAGATAAGGTTAAAGAAATAGTGGCGAAGGGTTGTGATGAATTCATTCAGAAACCATTTACTTTGGGCCAGATTTCCCAAGTTACCAGGGAACTGCTCGACAGCTAGTCTAAAATTCAAACCGACCGGGATTCACTCGGCTGCCATATCCAATTCGGGGCACTATAGTTCTTTGTGCTGAAGAAAGTCATTCACAGTCTGGGTTTTCACAATTAATTTTGTGCCTCATCAGGAATAAATCCCCCATGCCGATCGGTATTCTGGATAAATTATAGTTTGCCATCTTCTCAAAATGCCAATTCTAAAATCGGCATTTGCCTTCTGATTGTTGGGTCGAAGTCCAAGGGCGAAAACGGGCCTGCCGCGTCGTAGTCATACCGAAGCGTGACGAAGACGGGTCATCTGACATCTTTCTTCTGCCCTCTGTCCTCTGACCTCTGTCTTTCATAGGCCCGAAGCGCTTCCTCCCTTAAACGCTCTTCTTCTCCCGTGTATCTATGGGAAAAATGAAATACCGAGAATTGTTTTACCCTGGCCCTGGCGGCCAGCATTCCAGCCTGCCCGGCGGTGAGATGATTTTTTTCAGCGGCGATATCCTTATGGGTGTTCAGAAAGGCCGCTTCGATAAAAAGGTGATCTGATCCTTCTGCCAGCGTAACAATCCTCTCGGCGTTGGATTGATTGTACGCCACGTCGGTGATGTAGGCTATTTTCTGACCCGGTGTGATAAGGGCGATTTTAGCGGCAAGTTCTCCCAAAGAAAAATACCTGGCGTTTTCGCCGGGGCCAAACCGCAATTCCAATTTCGTTTCAGGATCAGATTTGCTGTATAACGCCTGTTTAAAATCAGCCAGCCAGGGACCTGGTTCAAGTCCCAGCTTTTTTAGTCCATCTTTAAGGATGTTGACGTGAAAGTGTTCTTTGATGGCCAATCCCATGCAGGGGATGCCGTGATCGAGAATGGCGGCTGTGACCGTAAATCCCGGCTCCTCATAAAGGATCCCGTTAAACGGTTGCTCGACGGATTTATTCGCGGGTATAAATTTGTCACGGCAGCGGTATCGCCGGTAGACGGTGGATTGTGAATTGACTTCGGTGATGTCTAAATTGAGGGGGTAATTGAAATTGCCAACCAGATTCCAGGCATACCCGGCCAGTTTGCCTTCAACATTTTTTATAAAACCTTCGGGGCCGAAAAGCGCAAGGGTTTTTTCACGTCCCAGCAAGGTTCGCAGGAGACGATCAAAGCCGATGAAATGATCCATATGGGTGTGGGTAACAAAGGCATGACTGATTTTGAGCAGATTCCTGGCCGACAAACAGATGATGTCACCGAGATCAAAAATTATGGCACGGTGTTGAAAATGAAATGGAATATATAGCCCGGGGTCGTCAAAAGGACCGTTGATTAGCCTGGGATGAAAGCGGGGGCGCATTATAGCGGCAGAAATTTTTTAACTTGCTGGTTGATGGCGAAATACAAGTCTTCATCAGAACCGTATATGTCCACCACATCCTTATGGTCGATCAGTTTTTCGATAACGTATGCGGTCACATAGAGACTAACAATTTGCGGCTGTGGAACCAGATTGCGAATCGGTGCGATCTGATAATCAATATCAAAATCGTCCATGCGCGTCATTTTGTCCAGGCACCCTCTTATTTGCTCTTCAAAGGAATTTTGACTGGTTGTCTCAACCAGTTTTTTTTCAATCAGCTTCGAGGAAATGGCATTGGCAAGGGGTTCCGAGCAATCGCGAACCCTGCTGATTGCCAGACGGCGCATGTGCTCTTTGGTTGATTCTATTTTGGATAAGATGCTTGATTCGCGAGAACTGGGTCTGAATACCTTGGCCATGGCACACTACCTTTTTCTGATTTCCGTATTCTGGCAGGTTTAACTTAAGGCTGTTCTTCCAGGGCAGACAAAAGCCCCGGTTCACACCATCTATTGATGCGGGCATAATAATGGTTAGCAAACAGGATTGCAAGTAAAAATGTAGGTAGCCGTTCAAAGGTTCAGGGTTATTCCGGAACCCCCGAACCTCTTATGAAACTACATTAATCCAATGTCATTCTCGTGAACTTCCACACGTGGTTACATAGATCGGGATTCGTCGTCGTCCTCGTACTCGTCCCTCGTCCTCGATGAAATTTTGATTCTTGAGGACGAGCACGAGAACGAGGACGATACGTATCAGATTCGATCACCTGAAAGCGCCCATATATGAAACTTCAGTTTCTTCTACGATCAGACTGGCCGCTGTTCAGGTTAGAGGCGGCGCTCGTGTGAAACTAGATTACCAAAGTTTCTTTTGTGATTAGACTGGCCGCCCTCCTGGGGCCGGTAAGCTTTTCAAGTCAGCGGCGGCGCTGAACCCAGAACTCAGAACCTCTGAACCTCTGAACGGTATTATTGCAGGTCTTCCACTACGATCTGGTTCGCTTTTTTGCCGTTCCATCGATTCCAGTGAAGCCTGAAGACTATCTGATCAAAGTGAATTTTTTTTGCATCTTCGTCATTGACATTGAAATGGATGGCAGGGATTGTCACGGCCGTGTATCCTGATGCCTGGCTTAAAATCATACGTCGATGACTTTTACCGACGATTTTAGAGTTTACAACTTTCACATTTCGGGCCAGAAAGAGCGGTTCGGAGTTGCCGGCGCCAAAAGGCATTAACAATTCCAATTCATCGATGAGATCATCTGAAATTGCAGTAAAATCCAGTTCACTGTCAATTTGCAAAGAAGGTATTAAGGCCTCCGGCGACGTTGTGCGCTGGATTTCTTTTTCGAATGCGTCTTGAAAGTCGGCAATTTTTTCCTCCCGGATCAGCAGCCCGGCTGCCATGGCATGACCCCCGAAGTTTTCAAGAAACGGACCGCAGGCGGTCAGGGCATCATACAGATTGAGTCCCTCCACACTTCTGGCAGAGCCCTTACCCATACCATCCTGCACTGAAATAAGGACCACCGGTCGATGATAGCTGTGCATTATCCGGGAGGCCACAATTCCCAGGACCCCGGCATGCCAACCCTGCCGATATAAAACCAGAGATCGCCGGCGGAGCAATGACGGGTTGTTGTCTATAAACCGCTGAAGGTCTGCTATGATTCCTTTTTCAATGTCCTGTCTTTTGCGATTCAGCAAATTCAGCGTCTGTGCTGTTTTATCTGCCGCAACGGCGTCTTTGGCGATCAATAGATCAACCGCCCGGGTCGCGTGGTCCATGCGGCCGGCGGCATTTAGCCGGGGGGCCAGCCTGAATGCGATATCCTCGGCACTCAGGGACTGGTTTTGGATGGCGCTGGCCTCCAGCAACGCTGTCAAACCGGGGCGATGACCGGCCTTGATCAGTTCAAGGCCGGTTTTACTCAGGATACGGTTTTCTTCGATGAGCGGCACCATATCGGCCACTGTACCGAGAGCCACCAGGTCACAATATTCTTTTAGATTGGGTTCCGGGCGCACATCCCAATACCCGACCTCCCGCAGACGGGCTCTCAGGCAGATTAACAGAAAGAAGGCCACACCGACACCGGCCAGGTTTTGCAGGCCCGCATTGCAGTCATGGCGCTTGGGGTTTATCACCGCCAGCGCGGGAGGGATGTCTTCAGAAATGTTGTGGTGATCCGTGATAATCATGTCAATGCCGAATCTGTTGGCAGCCTCCGCTGCCTGATGGCTGCCGGAACCGCAGTCGGCGGTGATGATCAAATCAAATTGATTGGGACGGACGTAATGAGCTATATGCCTGGGCTGTATGCTGTAACCCTCCGCAATCCGATGGGGGATATAATAGGAAACATCAGCGCCGACATAACTCAAAAAGTTCAGCAGGATAACAACGGCCGTGACCCCGTCGGCATCATAGTCGCCAAAGATCAAAATTTTTTCATGGTCGATAATTGCTTTCTGGATGCGGTCGACTGCTGCATCCATGTCCTTCAGGGAAAAGGGCGGGCGTAAATTATTCAAGGAGGTATTTAAAAAACGCTGGGCATCGGTCAGCGTAAGAATATCGCGGTTGACCAGAACTGCGGCGGCGATGGGATGATAGTTCAACTCCCGGCTCAGTTTTTCAACAACACCCGGATCGGGCCGATGCATTTGCCAATGTTGTTTCATGAATGCGCCCTATATCCTAGATTGGAACGCCAGACAACCCAAAACGATTTGGGATTGCGGATTTACTAGGTGGTTGATCCTGGTTAAATTCATTGCGCTGATCTGACGATATTTAACTGGATGAATTAAGTTGATTGGTGAATAGTTGATTAAGTATTTAGGTTTACTATTATATTCCTCTCACCCTTCTGCTTTTTTATTGAAAAAGACCATGATATGATTATACTATCTAATCAGCGCAGAATTTAATCCATACTAAAAAAACTTTGGGCCATGGGGTAATCCTAATTCTTGCCAGGTCAGCCAATCCTGTGTCTATCGAAACCATCAAGCGGTATTACCGCGTTGACCGCCGGGAAATCGCCTTCATAAAGTTTATCTTCGAGGCCTATGATGGTATTGCAGTACTGGAAACACTGGATCCGGTAGCCGGCATCGTTGTTTTTCACATTGCACCCGGCTGTGAGCGCGATGTAGAGGCAATCCTGCAGGATTTGAAAAAGGAAATCGTGATCGAACCGGCTCATGTCCAAAATGAGTTGGCGCGCGGGAAAATTAGCAGCGCTCTAGCGAAAGAACGCTTATGGTAACTAAGTACCTGTATTTAAACACCATCGGCTGTCAGATGAATGTTTATGATTCCGAGCAAATTGCCATGCAACTGGCGGCGCTGGGGTATCAGCAGACATCGTCTCTGGAAATGGCGGATCTGGTGATTGTGAACACTTGTACCATCCGTGCCAAAGCTGAGCAAAAAGCCTTCAGCTTTCTGGGGCGACTGGCGAGACTAAAAACAAAGAAGCCGGGTCTTATTTCCGCTGTCGGCGGCTGCGTGGCCCAGCAGGAAGGCGAGAAAATTTTCAAACGGGTTCCTTACCTTGATCTCGTATTTGGAACCCAGGCTATTGATCGGTTGCCGTACTTAATTCAAAAAATAGAAAAAAAACGCTGTCGGGTCGTCGATATCGAGCAGACGGATAAACCCCGATTCCCGGAGGCCAAGGACATTATCGCCCCCGCAGTCCAGACATCCCGGTTTGTAACCATCATGCGGGGCTGCGACAATTTTTGCTCGTATTGTGTGGTACCCTATGTGCGGGGCAGAGAAACCAGCCGGCATCCGGATGTTATTGTTAATGAAATCCAGGAACTTGCTCGATCCGGCCTCAAAGAAGTCACTTTGCTCGGGCAGAATGTTAACAGTTATGGGAAAAAAGAGGGATTGTGTTCCTTTACGGAATTGCTCTCGCGGGTCAGTCAAATCGGGCAGCTTTTGCGGATACGGTTCACAACCTCCCATCCCAAGGATTTTGATGAGGACTTGATAAATGCTTTTCGCACCAATGCAAAACTATGCGATCATATTCACTTGCCGGTCCAATCAGGGTCTAATCGAGTGCTAAAGCGCATGAATCGCAAATATACCAAAGAGCAGTATCTTGACAAAGTTGCTAAACTCAGAGATACTTGTCCTGCTATCGCGATTACCTCCGATATTATTGTCGGGTTTCCGGGCGAGTCGGAGGCTGATTTTGATGAAACCCTGGATTTGATCCGGACCATCGAATTTGACGGACTTTTCGCCTTTAACTACTCTGATCGCCCCAACGCACCGGCTGCGAAATTTGAAGAAAAGGTGTCGGACCAGCAAATGAAGAAACGACTGCAAATTCTCCTCGATCTACAAGAAACATTTACGAAAAAGAAAAATCAGGCCCTGGTCGGCACCTGTTTGCCGATCCTGATCGAGGGGTTCAGTAAACGACATTCTTCGGGCAACTTGAGTCAGCCGCATCTGGCTGCCCAGTGGACAGGGCGCACATCTACAAACAAAATCGTAAATTTTTATCGAGATGGCAATTCTGAAAGCTGTGATGACGTGTCTCCGGGGCAATTGGTTGATATAAAAATTGAAAAGGCGTATGCTCATTCTCTGTGGGGCAAACCGGTTGAATGCCAGGCTGCAGCCCAGGGATTGAAAGGAGAAAGAAGTTATGCTGCATAAAGTTAGCATAGCAGGTCTGACAATGGATCCAGCATCGAATACCCCTATAATCATTCTTAAATCAGAAGAGGATGAGCAAGCGGTCCCCATCTGGATAGGATTGCTCGAAGCTACCTCCATTGCCTCAGCCCTACAAAATATAAAATATGATCGTCCCATGACCCATGACCTCTTAAAAAACTTCGCAGATACCATGCAAATTTCAATCGTAAAGGTTGAGGTCTGTGACTTAAAAGATAACACTTTTTACGCCCGAATTTATTTCGTTTCCAAGGATCAGAGTTTCGATATTGATGCCCGTCCGAGCGATGCCATAGCACTGGCATTACGGTTTAAAGCCCCGATCTATGTCGAAGATTCAGTTATGCAAAAATCTAAACTAACTGATGGCGAAGCCGAAGTGTTCGATACCAGCGAAGAAGGTAAAAAATGGGCGGATTACCTTGAAAATCTGTCGCGAGATGATTTCGGAAAATACAAAGTATAGCCACTGAGCCAACCCAAATATGCATTAGACGCCAAACTAAGGAGATCGTTTCGAGTCAGGGTTTTTGTCGGATTTACACCTAAAAGCAAAAGCGCCTTGTAAATTGCAGGCGCTTTTTTTGTGCGTCTGTTCAGCATTTCGAGTTTTTCTGCACCAATTCGTAAAATCCTTAAAAAGGGAAGATTTCCAAAGATAATGAAATAAAGCCTGATTGTTCATAACTTGTTAATAACTCCTGATCTATTTAAAATCTTAAAGAATAATTCTTTGGCGATGAAACTGTTGGTTTGAAAGCCATGAGATCAAATTTCATGTTATCTGAAATAAATTCATTAGGATATATTCTGTTGATAACTTTTATCGATAGATTCGAAAAACATCGATAATCGGGTTTGACACCAGTGCATGGATTTCTATAAAACGCCCTGGGTATTCTTACTTTATGTAAATGTTCAAAAACTTTCAGAACGTCATACCATCTATCGGATAACCTCTGCCCGGATAGCTGGCAGTGAGTGTCACCCTCGTTACCAAAACAGGTTGAGGCACTGTATATAGTTGTTTGTTAACCGCCAATACACAATATGTAGTTGACATCCTCTGAGAATTTGGATAAGATAAACCAATATTCTACCGTTGAAACTTCGCAAACTTATTGGAGAAAAGCTATGCCCACAGTCCTGGTTATTGACGATGAAAAAGGAATTTTGCAGATCATACGTCAGACCTTAACCAAATTCGGTCACAATGTTGAAACAGCAGCTGATGGTCAGGAAGGGATCCGCAAGTTTGATGATGGCAGTTTTGATATTGTGATTACCGATATTCGTATGCCCGGTATTGACGGCAACGGTGTCGTGAACCATATCCGCAAATCTGAGAAACAATCCATTCCTGTAATTGCGATATCCGGGACCCCGTGGCTGATGGAAAGCAGCGCGTTTGACATGGTTTTAGCAAAACCGTTTCCCTTGAAAAAACTGGTTAAATCCATCGGAGCACTTGTACCGGCGCCTCCCCGGGCAGCGGTGGAAGCCTGAGCACGGTTTCAAACATACTCCGGCCACCCGGGCTACAGGGGTTGATGCCCTAAATTTTCAATTAATTCAGTTATTCAGCATAAAAGCGTCAAACGAGCTCAGTTTGACGCTTTTTTCGGCTGCTGTAATTCGTGGTTTTTGGTGCCAATTCGTGGTTTCCAAATTTGAAGTGCCTGAAGTCATACTATTATTTTATAAAGCGCCCATTCTCATAAATGCTGATGGTCTCGCCGGACCTTAAATGGGCCGTAACTCGTTTTTTTTCTGTATTGACCAAATCCCAGTGAAGGGCCGATTCATTAAAGCCAAGATCCCGCTTGCGGCCCGGAGTTAATTTTTGGCTGTCTCCGGCATAGGTGTTGGCATAAGAGGAGCCCAGAGCAATATGGCAGTTGCCGTTTTTGCCGCCATAGTTTTCATCATACAGGGTATTGGCCATAAAATGGTCGATCCGTGAAAACCTTTTGTCCGTCAATGAAAATTCACCCAGTTTATCGGCACCTTTATCCATTTTTAGCTGTTTTTTGACAAAATCCTCCCCCACATCTGCCCCGATCAAGGTTGCCCGGCCATTTTTGAATTCCAGCCTTATTCCTTCCACACGGTTGCCGCTTCGATAAGAAGGCTGATCGGCGTAATATTTTCCTCTGATACCCCGCCAGTCAGGTGATAGAAAAATTTCAAAACTGGGTATATTGCGTCCGGATATACCGATCCACTGTCGTTTTGCTCCAGGGGTCACTTCGAGATCAATGTGTTTGGACTCGACATGGAAGTATTCTACCTTCAAAGAGTTTAACCATTTTTTAATGGATTGTGCATTTCTATAAACACGCCGCCATTCGGAGACCGGGGTGGTCTTGTTTAAAAAGCAGGCGTTGATGATTTGCCGGGTGTAGTTTTCCAGCGACAGGCCTGCCTGCCCGGCCAGTTCAGCGGTGGGATACACACATAACGTCCAGCTGAAGGCGCCGCGAGCTTCTCGCCGATTGAGAATATCGCGCAAATCCTTTTGGGCCACTGCGGCTTTTCCGATTTTACCGGGCTCGATATCGCTTAGATGGGTGATCGATTCCGGTGCGTATAGAAAAATACTTCCATTGATCCGGGACATCAGTTGCTTTTCCCCGGGTGGTAAAAAGACAAGCTGCCTGTTGGTGGAAAGCAAATAAAACTGCCTTTCCATTATGGTGGTCGGACTCATGCGCTGGACGGGATGATATCCTCGGGCAAGCAGCCTGGCGTATAGAATTTCAGCCAGCCTGATCGCCGGTCGATGGTAGCGAATGAGAACGATATCGTCTCTTTTGAAGGGTGACGTCCGGGCGGTGCAGAGCCCCCACCACAGGACGTCGGCGTACCTTTCCAGTTGTTTATCGGTGAACATCCTGTTCGTTCCTCTATAAATTCAGTTTCAGACCGGGGATAGTTAACAATTGGATCAGTTCAGGCGTTTAGTTAAAGGCTGTTCAGTTGATTAGTTGATTAAGAATGTTAAGTCATTTTCGCCTTTTTAAAATGACAGAATTCGGTCTAATCACATAAATTCGATGAACTCAATAAACGCTTATCCCCAGTGACCAGAAGGCAGCAAGCAACTATTATTCGCCGTCTTTGCAATCAGCTATGAGCTTTGAACCAATCTCAGTGGTCGTGATCCTCTTTGAGAAATAGAGTATGATACTCTGATTCCGTCAGATGTGTCTTCAGGAGGTGATTGATAAATTCAAACAGCTCCAAAAGCTCCTCTTCTGTCATTCTCTTGGTTATCATCGCCATGAACCTGTCGTCTGAAAATTTCTGCAAATAGTATGTGACAGTGTTTTCATCGGTTTCCCGGTCGAACCCATATCCAACCAGTCCCTTGTAAGTTTCAACAAATTCATGCGAATGTATCGGCATTTTAGTCCTTTGAATTGGTTTACCATTTCTAAAGATATCCGCCCGCTGTGCCGAAAGTATATTACCGAATGAAAAAAATAAAGGAGAATCATCCATGAAATGTTTTTTCTTTGTATTGGCGCAACTGACCCTGGTGACAAGTGTCTATGCCTTCGCATATCGTGTCGGATACCGGGATGCACAATCTAAAGCGATGTCGGTGGTCAAAAGATTTGCTGATCCGGTCACAAGCTTGCTCGACCAACTCAATCAGTCCATAGAGGAGGCGAAAGAGGATGAGCAAGAACAAAAGGGAAATAACCTCAATTAAGTATTATTGAAAATGCTATTTTTCAGGGCGGATTAATTAGGCAGGCAGGGGCGGTTGTCCAGTACTCTCCGGATGGTACTTGCCAGTACATCCTTGACAATAGGTTTCATGACAAACTTATCAATTCCCATGGCCAAAGCTTTTTCCTCTGAAATGGTCTCACTGTATCCGGTGCACAGGATCACCGGTATCTGAGGCTTGATTTCCATCATCCGTCGTGCCAGTTGATCACCGGTCATTTTAGGCATGGTCATATCCGTAATGACCAGGTCAAATCGATCGGGTTGCGCCGCAAACTCCTCAAGGGCTTCCTCGCTATCCGTCATAGGCGTTACCTGGTAACCGAGACGCTCTAAAATTTGCTGCTCGATATTAATTATTTGATCCTCATCATCAATCAACAGAATGTGTTCCTTACCTTTAATTGCAATCGATGGCTCATCTGTGTTGATTTCCTCTTGGATTTCATCAATGATGGGCAGGATAACTTTGAAAGTCGCTCCTTTGCCGGGCCGGCTGGACACGGTAATATCACCGCCGTAATTTTTAACGATGCCGTGGATGACGGATAAACCCAGTCCGGCGCCTTTACCCTGTTCCTTGGTGGTGAAATAGGGTTCAAAGATACGTTCCATGATCTGCGGCTCCATGCCGTGGCCGCTATCTTTGACTGTCAGCGCTAAATGTTGGCCGACTTTGATACCTACCCTTTCAAGGGATTGTTCGTAACTGATATTTATTTCTTCCAGGCGAATCTCCAGTTTTCCGCCGGTTTCCTGCATGGCGTGATAGGCATTGGTGCACAGATTCATGATGATTTGATGGATTTGAGTGGGATCGCCCTTGATGGGTCCGCAAGATTCATCTATATCGCAGTCGATTTCGATGGATGACGGAATCGTTGCCCGCAGCAGCTTGACGGCCTCTTTAATGAGGTACTGCACTTTAAGGGCTTTGCGCTCCTGAGAGCTTTGACGGCTGAAGGTGAGAATTTGTTGGACCAGTTCCTTGGCCCGGTTGGCCGCCTTGAGAACTTCTTCCAGGTTTTGTCGGGCCTGACTGTCTTCCGGGATATCATCAATGGTCAGCTCCGTATACCCGACTATCGGAAAGAGAATGTTGTTAAAATCGTGAGCAATCCCACCGGCCAGGGTACCAATGGCCTGTAATTTCATGACTTGCTGGAGCTGTTTTTCAGAATTGGCCAGGGCCCTGGTTCTTTCATTAACCATTTTTTCGAGCTTACTGTTCTGGTTGCGCAGCAGTTGATAAAACTCCAAACTTTCCAGAGCGTTGGCGGTATTTAGCAGAATGATCGACAACACCATCATGGATTTGTCGGGAAGTATATTCTTTTTATCCGGCAGCACACCGACAAACATTCCCCGGATTCGCGACTGGGTGGCAATGACATGCAGCATCAGCTGTTTTGAATGATCGTCAGATGAGATCGTCACGCCCCTTCTCTCACGAATCGCCCAGGCAAAAAAGCCTTTGTCGATCAGGTAGCTGACCTGATCTTCAACAAACTGCTTTTTATCAGAGGGTTTACAGGTCGATAAGGCAAAGTCTGATTGGTCCTGATCGACAAGATAAAAGGCATTGGCTTCAAAGGGGATCAAATATTGTATTCTTTTTTCGGACTCTTGCAGGATGTTTTCCGGCCCGTAGCCTTTATTGATATTTTCCTGAAAATCACCCAGCGAGAGGGCCATCTCAAGCGCATTTTGTATGAGACTTCGGTTTTCCTCCAGGTACTCAATACGAGCCAGAAGGGTTTCAGGATCCATATTTAAGTTATTATTCATTATGCCTTTAAAGCTGCAGTATTGATTCCATTGAGTCTAACTGGTGCGTTGCCTGCCCGATGATCGCATCTAAACTGCTGAGTGGTAAATCGAGATTTTCCCAGGCGGCAGTGTCAAGGGGTGGTACAAACTTCTCTCCGCTGCCCCCGATGCCGATACTGTTAACGATAATATCGGCCAGATGGACGATAGCGGCCGGAATGGGCTGCTGTGCCTTTGACGGGCTATGATGGTACAACACACTGCTTTCCAGAATCAGGGGCAGCTGCCACTGTTCCATAAGATGCTGACCCAGCTGGGCATGGTCGCATCCCAAATAGTCTTGTTCTACTTCGTACAGTAATTTTTCGTTGTTCCTTGAGCGACTCAATATATTGCGCGATTCTTTGGTAAAATATAAGTACAGTATCAAGCGGCCCAGGTCATGCAGCAGCCCAGATACAAATAACTGCTCCGTCTGGGCGAAATTTTTTTGGGCGGCCAGTATTCTGGATAAAATTCCGCATGCCAGGCTGTGCTTCAGAAATGAGTACATATCAATCATTTCTTTGGGAATATTTTTAAAAATTGAGAGGATACTGATGCCCAGGGCAAGCCCGGAAATCTCCCGGGTACCGATCAGGGCCACGGCGTGGGACACCTTGCCGATTTTTGAAGGAAACCCGTAAAAGGACGAGTTCACAATTTTTAACAACAAGGCCGTTAAACTCGGGCTTTTGTTAACAACCTGGGCTATGTGGTCGGCGGATGATATGGGGTTTGCAATCACGTCATTTAATTCGAAAACAACAGATGGGATTTCAGGCAGGACAATCTTTCTTTTATCAAGTCTTTGCATGAAATTTTTGTTTTGATCCCCGGGGTCTATCTCATACTCATCCATATCAACCATGCTGTCCACTTCAATCCGATTATGTTCGCACCTGAACTGCATCGCCAAGTTAAATATTTTTTTTACAGCCGGATGTTCCAAATCGGTATGTCGAAAGAGGGCTTTCAGGGTATCGTACACCTGTTCGAATATCTCCGGATTAATTTCCGGATCAAATTTATCACTGTCCTGGGCTCGCCCCTCAACGATAACCTCAGAAACTCCCCAGATCTTAAAGATCCGAATGTGATTGTCGCCGATTTCATTGCCCTTTGCCAGCAGAAGGCGGCCGTTGATATCGCGTACTTCTTCGGCTAAAATTATTCCGGGTTTTAATTTGTCTGTCGGTACTGCGAACATAATGATATTATCGTCTCAGATGATAAAAAACTTAAGCGAAAATGAAATCTTACGGTGAATTATGGTCACGGATTGGGGGAGGCGTGAATCTGCAAATTTTCGGTCGACCCGAATCTGGCGAAATGGGGTTTTATACCGCTTTTTAAAAAATAAGTTCCGAAATACGCTAAGGCTGGTATGAGTAGTTGTAGAAAAAGACGTTCGAATAACGGAACGTTTTTCTGGCAACCACGATAAAGAAGGGTTACGGCGCGCACCAATGGCGCCGGTTTCGGTACACAGTGATCTATATAGGGTTTGTTTTCACCTGTTCAACAATATTTTTTACCGCCGCCAGGTATTCCTGAAGACCACGCATGAAAATATCATTGTGGTTGGCCCCGGGGATTTTCAAAAATGATTTATCCGGGGACGAACTGGCATTATACAGGGCCTCGCCCTCCGAAAATGGAATGATGTGATCAAATTCGGCGTGAATTATCAGGGTAGGTTTAACAAAATTTTTGATTTTATCGATATTGCGAAAGCCTTTTTCTTCTTTAAATCCAAGGGCTTCCAGATCTATTCCCAGCAACTGCAACAGCGGGGCGGCGTAGGCAAATCCACTCTCGACGATAAGTCCGTCAGTTGAATCTCCCCAGGCAGCGGCCAGTTCAAGGACGGATGCGCTGCCAAGGGATCGGCCCATCAGGAGAATGGGGCCTGCATAATTGTTTTGCCGCAGCCAATTTTGCACAAATTCAAAGATGACATGACAGTCCTGCATCATGGCGCTGACGGTCGGCTTGCCGGTGGAACGACCGTATCCGCGATAATCCACGGCTATAAAATTGATACCCATCTGATTGTAAATGGGGCCAAGCTCATCGTAGTCGGCCACAATCTCCCCGTTGCCGTGAAAAAAAAGAAGGTTGGCGCCGGATTTTTCCGCCATGTGAAAGCGGGCGCCGATGACCACGTCCTCTTCGACCGGAATCAGGGTATCTTTTTCGTGCGTTATCAAATCAGACGAATCGGCGGCCTGAAAGGATGATGGGTAAGGGTCCGGCCGGGGGTGAAACAGAAAGTGGAGAACTTCCGGCCGATCCAGGACTGAATAATCTATCTTTGAGATATCAACCATGTTCATTTCTATCTATTCTTTGGGTTTGCTGAACAGGTTTTTTATTTTGCTGCCCAGGCCTTCTTTTTCCTTTGTATCGGAGCCTTTTGGTGCGCTTTCCCCCCCGGATTTCTTCTGGCCGCCAGGAGGTTGTTCTTTGGCTTTTTGAAGCGCAACAACGCAGGCATTTTGATCACCACTTGAAGTCGAAACTATTAGGGAGGCGAGGCCGCCCGGTCCCAGCAGTGCCTGGCCGAGGATAGAAACTGTGCGCTCGGGGCTGATGCCAAGGGATGGATTGGCAAGAGTACCGCCCAACTCGAACGGTTTGGTGATTGCACTCAAGCTTAAGCCAATTTTACCGGTTTCTTTGGTTCCAATCCCTCCTTTGGGTTTGGTCTGAATACCAAAATCCAGTTCTTCGGTTTTGAGATTAAGGGTACCCTGGCTGAGCAAAGTCTTGTTGGGGTCGTCGATGATGATGGCATCACCGTTGACCATACCGTCTTTTATATTTAAGTCACACACCGCACAATTAATTTGCGCTTGATTAATTTTTTCTTCAAAGGGATTCACTATCTTCAGTAGACTGCTGCTCAGATCCGCGCCCACCAGATCTAAATATTTGACAGGCATTTTACCCTTGCCCATGCTGGCAAAGAAATAGCCATTTAAACCGGCCATGACGGCCGCCACCGAATTTCCCTGTCCCGCGAGGTCGATGTCGAGGTCCAGGGTGCCTTCGATGTCCCCGGAAATGCCCATTTTCTTGAGCATTTCACCCAGGTTTATTTTCTGAGCGGTTATCTTCGTCTTCAACCTGGCATTGTTAGCCTGGGTGACCAGATCCAGGGTACCGGAAAATTTGCCGCCGCCGACATCGGCTGTAAAGGGTTTCATTGTCAAATGGCCGTTTTGCAGATTGATTTCTGAATGATAATTGTCAAGAGCGGAGATCAAACCAATGATCTGATCGACGCGCAGGCTTATCTTGGCGTCAATTTTTTGCAGGGCACTTAGATCAAGGGGTTGAGAGGGAAATACCTTATCCTTTCTGGTGCCGGTTCCAGTGGGTTGTTTTTGTTTGCCAGCGGGATCCTTTTTTTCAGCCAGCACTGGCCGCAAATCCAGTTTTTTAGACGTCAATTTAGCTTCAATCAGGGGCCGTTTGGCGGCGCGCGTGACGTTAACACTACCCTGTATCTGGCTTTCACCCAGAACAATAATAGATCAGATACCTGTACCATCTTTTCTGAAGGCGACACAACGTGCCCTGATAACCGAAAGGGTCCTTTCACCGGCAGCGGCTCACCGGTGAATTTTTCAAACTCCGCCAGGTCTTGACCATCAACATTCAGCTTCAGATCGATGCCCCGGGCGGTCATCAGGTCTTGAATACTGCCCTCAACTGAAACTTTGGTTTTGACGGCCTGAGCCTCGAGTTTCAGTGGCCATTTTTCGTTGGGTCTCAGCGCTTTTGAAATAAGACCAATATTGCCTTTTACCTCAAAAGGCGTCTTGTTATAACTTCCCTTGATATTTATATCCGCCCCGTCTCCGGATAGCGGTGCTTTGAGATCCAGGTTCGCTAATTCCACCGTCTCGGTCTGGCCGGTCCGGTGATCTTTGTAGATAAGTTTTGCGTCTTTTATTTCAACTTTTTCCAGTTCCAATTGCATCTGACTATCGCTGCCGGTCTTTTCTTCGGTTTTGGGGGATTCTGCCTTTTTGGCAACATCAAAATCCAGATTTGATTGGCCTGATTTATTGATCTCCAGCAAAAATACAGGTTCTACCAAAATGAGGTTGTTGACAGTGATGTTGCCCCTGATCAGAGGTAGAATCGATACCTTCACCTGTAATTTTTTGAGCCGTGCCATCTGGGGTTGAGAGCCCCAGGTTGCATTCTGGAAGGCGACATCATTAACTTCCAGAGTTGGCGGGAACCCGATTTTCAAGTCAACATCGCCTCCCATGGTTAACTCACGACCGGTGTATTCCCGGGTCGTATCGGTGAGCAAAGGTTTCAGCTTGTTGTAGTCATATGAGGCCGCAATGATGTAAGCCACGACCAGCACACCAACAAATGCTGCCGCAATAATTCCAAGGATCCATTTCCAGCGCATTTTGAAATCTCCTTTATAATACCCTCCGTTGCCCCTCTAACATAAGATGGGCGAAGGGCGCTTGCAAGCCCCTGATAGAATTTCAGACGAATTGGAAGTTATCCATATCAATGATCAGTCTCTTATCGGTCGACAGTGATGTATATGCTTGCCCAGGTGGCGATAAGGGAACCAACATATTGTGAATCCCTTGGATTCATCAGCAAATGATCGGCTTTGTCCAGGGAGATGAAACTTTTGGGGTGCCGGGCGGCCTTAAAAATCCGGGCGGCATTGTCAATACCGACGACAGTGTCGGTCGGTGCATGAAAGACCAGTAGTGCCCGCTTCAGGCTTTCGATGGTTTGCTGCATACTGACCGATTCCAGATCATCAAGAAACTGTTTTTTGATCTTAAACGTTCGGCCGGCAAGATCGACACTGGCTTCTCCCCGGCTTTCAATGATTTCTTTGGAATCGCCCAGGGCCAGCGACACATGACTGGGATCGGCCGGCGCCGCTATGGTTATGACGGCCAGGGAAGAGGGAATCCTGGCTGCGGCCTGCAAGACGGCTGCCCCGCCCAGTGAATGACCAATAAGTATTTTGGGTCCCTCATAGTTTTCGACCATAAATTGCGCCGCTGTTACCAGGTCATCGACGTTGGAGGAAAAATTCGTATCGCCAAAATCGCCTTCACTTTCCCCGAGTCCGGTAAAATCAAACCGGAAAACCGCGATTCCGTCAGCAGTCAACGCTTGGCTGATATGGGCGGCGGCCTTTATATTTTTAGAACAGGTAAAGCAATGCGCAAAGAGGGCATAGGCAACGGGTGGGGAATTATCGGGCAGATCGATCCTGGCGGCAAGCCGTTGGCCGGCATCATTGGTGAATTCGAGTTTTTTGAAATGCATGAGGTCTACCCAATCTTCGTATTTACTGTCAATAATCGACTGGCCTGATCTTGCTGGATCCTCAGAAACGTGTTACAGGATGCAGAGTTACGCGTTGCGCGGTGAATAACAGGCCATCCGAAATTGCAGGACCAAGACCTTTTTATACATGATTGCTTCTAAAGGCTACAATTTTTCAGGTGTTCCGCTTTGGTGCTATTTAGTCACTGCAGTCGCACCAGGGCGGGCCAAATCCGAATTCGAAGACTCTGTCATCTCTGTCTTCTGCCTCTGTCTTCTGATTTCCATCATTGTATTCCACTATCGCCGGCGGTTTTAAACCCGGGTTCGTCAGCAGGTTTAAAGCAGCCGTTATCACGGCCCGCTGCTTTTCAGGATCATTGGGAGAACCCAGTGGATAGCCATGCCGGTAAGGAACCACCAGGGCCCGGGGCGGACGAACCTTCTCAGTTACCAGCCGCAACAGCTGGACGACTACCGTTGATATCCCCTGCTGTTCGAGCTCTGCTGCTACCAGACTCACGGTCTGGTTGCATATGGGTCAGACGGGGATTAGCAGTGCAATATCAACTTGGTCTTTAACCATTTTGGGCACTACCTGCGGTATGGTGTTTTGTATCAGTTGAGCCGGGAGCTGTAACCGAACCCATGATGGACAAATATCTGTGGTTGAGTGATCCGACGAATCCGGCCTCGGCCATTTCCCGTAAACGGTCAATCGGAAAAGCCAGGTTTGGATCCTGGCGGATGCCGGTGTGATCAAAAGCACTGCTGCGATGGGTTTCGCGGAGGGTTGCAACGTCAACATCGCAAGGAATTTCACGTATGCCGCTGATCGCTCAATGCGTATAAAATTGTCAAAAGGATCCTGATCAGACAGTCACAAAGGCCGCGCTCGACATCAGTCCCAGACGACAGTCTTTCAGGGGTTTTTCCAAGGGTGTCCATGGCACCGGATCAATGCGTCGCCACCGGTAGGCTTTTAAGTACAAACGATATTTAAGAGGAAATTCCTTAAGATCACCCAAAGCTGATTTCCTCTGATTTTATCGTTTAAATTGTTTGGATTTTTAAGTTTAGCAAGATTAATGAGTACGTTGAGTATCAAACCCATATCCTTTTGAATTTTAATCAACTAATCATCTACCACCAACATGTCCAATCCCTTATGCTATTCCCATCCCTCTGACTACTTCCTACTTTCTTTCGAAGTATTCCTTCTTTGCCAACTCCGCCATTTTGAACTTTTGCACCTTGCCGCTGCCGGTCATGGGAAATTCGGATACAATTTATAATATTTCGGATGCTTTTCCACCGGCAGTTGCTTACGCACATGTGCTGCAACCGAATCCAGGGAAAGGTTGCTGTCTTCTTTCTCTTTTATCCAGGCGGCAACCTCCTGTCCCTGCTGCGGATCGGGAAATCCGAATACCTGGACTTCGGAGACCTCAGGCAGCATATAAATAGTTTCCTCTATTTCAACAGGATATATTTCAATATCATTGCGGGTGATCACGTCTTTCAGGCGTCCCGTTATTCTGACATATCCGGCCGGGTCCATTACACCCAGATCACCCGTATGGAACCATTTTTCACGATCAACAGCTGCGGCAGTTGCCGCCGGCATTTTATAATATTCTTTCATCAGAAATCCGCGGGTGCACAGTTCACCCTGCTGATCGGGTCCAAGGGGTTGACCGGATCCAGGGTCGACTATTTTAACTTCGTTGCAGGCCAGCGATGTGCCGATGGTTGATACGCGCAGTTCGATGGCGTCATCAGGATGGGTCATGGTGATCCAGGAGGAGGTTTCGGTGATGCCATAAGCCACGGTAATATCCGATACCCCGATGTCCTCCACGATCCGTCGCATTAATTCCATGGGGCAGGGTGCCCCTCCGATGATGCCTTTAGACAGGGTGGCCCAGTCGTCTTTGACAAATTCGGGATTGTCAATCAGGGCAATCAGCATGGATGGTGAGCCGTAAATCGCCGTGCATTTTTCATCAGGGATGGCCGCCAGTACTTTCGCTGGATCAAAGGATCGACAGGGCATGATCAGGGCCGCAGCCCTCAGCAGGCCTGCCAGCGCGATGCAGGTATTGCCGAACATATGAAAAAGCGGAAAAAACAGACAGAGCCTGTCGTCCGCCGAAATTCCCTGACGGTCGGTGGATACCATGGATTTGTTGATCAGTCCCAGGTGATCGAGCACCACCCCTTTGGGTTGGCCGGTGGTGCCGGAGGTATACATGATTGCCACCGGGTCTTCGGGATTTACCGCATCCGCGATATTTGTCAGAGAATCCAGGGTTGTATTTTCTCCAGCATCAATTAAGTCATTCCACGAAATCAGGTCTGTGTCTGCTGATCCATTGATGACGATGATGTGTTCTAAAAGAGAGATGTTGCCTTTTGCGGATGATGCCGTGGCCAGCATGTCCCCGGTATCTGTAGTATCGGCCATAACAAGTCCACGGCTTTCGGATTGCCCCAGGATATAGTATAGGTTGTCTTTGGTTGCGGCAGGATCGATGGGCACGGTTATCGCCCCCATCTTTGCCAGCCCCAGGAATGCGATCATCCATTCGGGAACATTTGGGGACCAGAGCGCTATTTTGTCCCCCGGCCGGATGCCCCGGCTTAAAAACCCCCGTGCGGCCCGGTCGACTTCATAGGATAGGTCCTTGTAGCTGTAGCGTTGACCGGCTTCGGTGTAAACAAGGGCATCTCGATTCGAATTTTTTTGGGCGATATCCGAGATTAGTTCCCCGATGGAATTTCTGATAATCGACATAATAGATCCTCCTCAACGGGAAATCCCTTTCCCTCGGGACATCCATCCATGATAATTTGTGGTCACCGGTTGCGAAGTTATCCTTTTTCAGTTTTACCGACAATTTATCTGCGGCGTTCAAACTATAGTGGAATTCAAAAGATCAGTCCAGTTCAAATTGACAGGACAAAAATTATCACACCCCTATGGTTAATTTATATATTATAAATTCAGCATATTATACAATAAGTGACAATCCCCAGTTTATGAAGCAAATTCATTAATTCGATAGCTTGACAATTATAGTCTGATTCTTTATATATGAATACTTCAGCGGTGGAAAAAAGGAGAGAGCATTGTAAGATGCCCCCTTTCGCCCAGTTTTACCAGCCGCCAGACCCATCGGCCAGGCCATTTAGCCGAAGGGCATGTTTAGGAAGATGCCTGTGCCACTGCGGTCGTGCCAGCCTGACCCGGCGAATTGCCTTCCGTGTAAGATAGCTTCGGTACAATCATCCCTGCAATGTTGCCGAGCCGACCACGGTGGATATGTTTTTCAGGCCTTTAGTTCATTGCAGTTTAAAAAAGAGACCCAAGCTGGAAGTGGATCCGAGTGAGTGATGAAGCCATTATAAAAGTTGAGAATGTGTCTCTGGCCTTCGGTGGAGTTCAGGCACTTTATAACATCGATACCCGGCTTCTCGGTGGTGAAATCTTCGCCATTATAGGACCCAACGGGGCCGGCAAGACTTGCCTGCTGAACTGCATCAGCCGATTTTACACCCCCCAGGAAGGTCAGATTCTATACAAGGGTAAAGATATTCTTGGCGTTGCTACCCACGCCATTGCTAAATTGGGCATTGCCCGCACCTTTCAAAATATTGAACTTTTCAAAGGAATGACTGTCCTGGATAACATCAAACTCGGGCGGCACGCCTTTCTTAAATCCGGGATTTTTTCTGATATCATATACTGGGGCCGAACCCGGCGCGAGGAATTGAAACTGCGCCAGGAAATCGAAGAAAAAATCATTGATCTGCTGGAGATCGAAGCCATTCGGAAACAAGTCGTGGGCACCCTTCCTTACGGACTTCAGAAAAGGGTGGAGCTTGCCCGGGCCCTGGCCATGCAGCCGGAAGTTCTTCTGCTGGACGAACCCATGGCCGGAATGAACCTGGAAGAAACCGAGGATATGGCCCGCTTTATTCTCAATGTCAATCAAATGTGGGACGTGAGCATCATCCTGGTCGAGCATGATATGGGGGTGGTCATGGATATTTCGCACCGCGTGTGCGTGCTGGAGTTCGGCCAGAAAATTGCCGAAGGATCGCCCCGGGAAATACAGGAAAACCCCCAGGTTATTCGAGCTTATCTTGGTGAGGATGAAAAAGCATACTCACGCCTTTGATAGACAGAACTGGTTATCCAAAAGATGACGAATAATATATGGCTAAATAATAAAAACAATAGCAGATTAAAATTAAAACTATGTGAGCCTTTTTCAGGGTAAAGTTGCACCGCCCAAAGATAAAGCAATGGACCAACAAGATTCCACTGAAAATCAAAACCCGAAAAGCCTCCCCGGCCTCCTGGTCAAAAACGCCAGGCGCTTTGGCGACCGCCGCGTGGCCATGCGGGAAAAAGAATTTGGTGTCTGGCAATCTGTTACCTGGCGGCAATACCTGGAACATGTGCGTAATTTTTCCCTGGGTTTGATTTCTCTCGGCCTTAAACCCGGTGATGCCATCGGTATCATCGGCGACAATCGACCGGAATGGATTTATGCCGAGCTGGCTGCCCAGGCTGCCGGTGCGCTACCCTTTGGTATCTTCCAGGACTCGATCCTCAGCGAGGTTGCCTATATTATCGACCACTCGGAAGCCACCATGATTGTGGCTGAAGACCAGGAGCAAGTCGACAAGATCCTGGATTTAAGAGATAAACTGCCCCGTCTTAAAAAAATTATCTACACCGATCCTAAAGGATTATGGGATTACGAAGAAAAGGATCTTCTCATAGAGTTTTCCGATATTGAGCGCCTGGGTCGGCAGTTGCATCAAAAAGAGCCGGAGCGCTTTGATAAAAATGTTCGTGCCATTAAAGAAGATGATTTGGCCATAATTTGCTACACATCGGGTACCACCGGCAACCCCAAAGGCACCCTGCTGACCCATAAAAATATTCTCAGTATGGTCGCCTCCCTGCACGAGGTGGATCCCAAGCAGCCGGACGACCAGTTTCTTTCATTTATTCCGCTGCCCTGGATCGTGGAGCAAACCATGAGTGTCTTTTCCTCACTTTATGCGGGATATACCCTGAATTTTCCGGAAGAACCGGAAACAGCCATGGCGGATCTTTATGAAATCGCCCCCAGTTTGTTGGTGGCATCTCCCCGAATGTGGGAAGGAATTTCACGGCAGGTCATGGTCAAGCACCTGGATGCCTCCTTTTTCAAAAAGCTCATTTACAATTTGTGCCTGCCCATCGGCTATCGTTGGGCGGATTTTAAATTTGAAAAAAAGAATCCACCGCTGGGGTGGAAAATTCTCTACTGGATAGCCTATGCCGCCATGTTCCGGGCCCTGCGGGATCGATTGGGTTTTTCCCGGATCCGATCGGCCATGACCGGTGGTGCTGCCTTAGGACCTGATGTATTTCGTTTTTTCCATGCCCTGGGTGTCAATTTGAAACAAATTTACGGGCAGACCGAAGTTGCCGGATACTCAACCATCCACCGGGATGGCGATATCAATTTTGATTCGGTGGGGATCCCGGTACCTGCAGCAGAAGTTTCCATTTTTGAGCCGGACCCCGAAGGGGTGGGCGAGATCTTGTCCCGGGGACCGGGTCTGTTTCAGGGATATTTGAAAAACGAGGAAGCCACCCGTGAGACGATCATCGACGGGTGGATGCACACCGGAGATGCGGGATATTTTACGGACAACGGACATCTGGTAATCATCGATCGGGTTAAGGACCTGATGCATCTTAAAAGCGGTGCCAAGTTTTCGCCGATGTTTATTGAGAATAAGCTCAAATTCTGTCCCTACATTGTCGAATCTGTGGTACTCGGCCATGAGCAGGATTTTGTTACGGCCATGATCTGCATCGATTACAAGCACGTCGGCAAATGGGCCGAGGACAAGCGCATCAACTATACCACCTACTCGGATCTGGCCGGCAAAAAGGAAGTCTATGATTTAATCGAACGGGAAGTGGTGCGGGTGAATGCAACTTTACCGGAGAAAGCCCGCATTCATAAGTTTCTTTTGCTTTATAAGGAGTTGGATCCGGATGATGAGGAACTGACCCGTACCAAAAAAATTCGGCGTAAATTTATCAACCAGAAATATGTCAAAGAAATAGCCGCTCTCTACAGCGATGCGGCAGAACTTCCCATTGAAACGGTTATCCGCTACCAGGACGGCAAGACGGCCACCTTGCGCACAACTCTCATTATGCGTACCATGAAACCCGAAGACGCCTACCAGGATCTGCTTAAAAAGAAAGGTTTCTGGGCGCAGCTTAAGGGAGGAATATAGGTGCAAAACGAATTTTTCTTTTTCATGCAGTTTCTTGTAACAGGCCTGTCCATGGGCTCCATCTACGCCCTGGTGGCCCTGGGGTTTGTATTGATCTATAAATCCACATCGATTCTCAACCTGGCCCAGGGCGAATTTATGATGGTGGGTGCCTACATCTGCCTTTCGATGACGCTGGATTTCGGGCTCAATTTTTTTGCTTCTTTTCTCATCACCATGGTCTTTTCGGTCCTCCTGGGCCTGGTGGTTGAACGGCTGGTGCTGCGGCCCTTAATCGGGGAGCCGATCATATCCATTATCATGGTGACCCTGGGCTTGACCTACATCCTGAGGGGTGTGGTTATCATGCTGTGGGGCAATGATATTCGCCAGTTCAATATTTTCCCCCAACAGCCCATCGATTTATGGGGAGTGAAGATTACCTATCTGTACCTGTGGAGCATGGGCATATCCCTGGTGCTGCTCACCTTTTTTGCGATCTTTTTCAAGTATGCCCGCACCGGCATATTCATGCGGGCCGTTGCCGATCATCAGACGGCTGCCCAGAGCATGGGGATTTCGGTTAAACGGGTGTTTGCCATGAGCTGGTGCATTGCGGCGGTGGTATCTTCCATCGGCGGCATCTTGATCGGCAATATCGGCGGCGTCGGCGTAGAGCTCAGTCATATAGGGCTTAAAGTGCTGCCGGCGGTCATATTCGGCGGGCTGGACAGCATCCTGGGGGCCATCATCGGCGGCCTGATCGTCGGTATCCTGGAATTTCTGTCAGCCGGGTATCTGGATCCCTATATCCCGGCCATCAATGAAGTATTTCCCTTTATGGTGATGGTAATGGTTCTGATGATTAAGCCCTATGGGCTGTTTGGCATTGAAGAAATAGAACGAGTCTAATCGATTTGGGATTTGGGATTGCGGATTTCAGATTGAATAAATGGTTGATTTTTTGAATAGTTGATTAAGTTGAAGCGCGTCGATCTCATCAATTTAACCAATCAACCTCAATAAACATAATCAACTTGTCCTTCGGAGCCAACTAATCCTGGGATAAGATTAAATGGCTTCTGCAACTGAAGAATATAGGTGAAGCGCGACAATGCCAGCTGGTTTATTTCATGAAAATTATCGTACGGATGAACGCATTTTTCAGACCTGGTTTGTCAGGATCTGGTTAATCGCCTTTTTGCTGGTCTGCGTGCTGTTTCCGCTTTTTGCATCCAAATACATGATCTCGACCATGATCGAGGTGGGCATCGCCATCATTGCCTGTCACGGCTTGAATTTGCTGACCGGGTTTACCGGTCAGATTTCTTTAGGCCATGCGGCTTTTATGGGCGTGGGGGCCTATACCAGCTCGATCCTTGTCAGCCACGGGGTACCCTTTAGTGTCTCCCTGGCCTGTGCCGGTGCCATGGCGGCCTTGATCGGCATGATTTTCGGCATTCCGTCGCTCCGATTAAGGGGGCTGTATCTGGCCATGGCCACCATTGCCGCCCAGTTTATTATCGAGTTTACCATTCGCCGCTGGGACAAGCTGACCGGAGGCGTTGAAGGCATGTACGTGGAGCCCGGAACTCTGGGCCCGTTGTCCTTCGATAATCGTCTGCATTTGTATTATCTGACCTTTATTCTGGCGGTGGCGGTTACCCTGGCGACCAAAAATATCATTCGCTCCCGGTCCGGGCGCGCCTTTGTGGCTATCCGCGATCGTTATTTGGCCGCGGAAGTCATCGGCGTCAACCTTTTTAAATACCGCCTGATGTCCTTTGCGGCATCCTCCTTTTTTGCCGGTATCGCGGGTGCTTTAATGGCGCAAAATCTTGAGGTGATTACCCACGAATCATTTACTATTCTTCAGTCCGTCGACTACCTGGCCATGTGTATTATCGGCGGATTGGGGCATATTTTGGGCGGTATTTTCGGTGTCGGGTTTTGGTTTATCCTCGAAAGGATGCTTGAGATCCTGACCACGACATTGAATTCAGCCTATCCCGATCATCTCACCTGGTTTGTTTCGATCCGGGAGATTGTGTTTGGTCTGGTCATTGTACTGTTTCTTATTTTTGAACCCGATGGTCTGGCGGCCCGCTGGCGGACGATGAGAGCGTACTGGAAGCTGTGGCCGTTTTCGTACTAGCATGGTGATTCCGAAATAGCATGACATAAAATATTATTTCCTCATTTTTAGACAGCTATAATCTTTCAAGGTTTCGGGTGTCAGGTTTCAGGTGTCAGAAACCGAAACTGCTGTTCCTGAAACTTGAACACTGAAACCTGAAACCGATTTGACGGGCTGCGAATTGATTAAAGGCGAAATTGAAATATTAATTTGGTAGCACTCCAATAAGGGGTAACGGTTGATTGTTTCGGATGTATTGGCCAATGTTTGGTAGTACAAACCACAATTTTAAATCTAACCAACAAAAAGGAGGGCGTATCATGAAAAAATGGACTCTCGTAATTGCCTGTTTGACTATCGCGGTGGCATTGTCTTTCGGTTCTCTGCCGAACCATGCCGGTGCAGCCGATGTTATTAAATGGGGTGTTTTAATTGATCTTTCCGGCCCAACATCGGATTGGGGCAAAAACCAGGTTAAGGGCCAGTTGGATGCGATGCGCTGGGTTAATGAGAACGGCGGCATCAACGGCAAGGAATTGAAGCTGATCGTCATTGATGACGGCTACAAAGTTCCACGCGGCGTGGCCGGTTATAATCGGCTGGTAGACTCGGAAAAAGTGCTGGGACTTTATGTCCAGTCCACCGGTACCACCATGACCCTGATCAAGAAGATTGTTAGCGACGGGGTGGCCACCATTGCGGCCTCGTTTACTTCAAAATTCCAGAACCCCAAAAAGACACCGTTTAGTTTCTTTGTTTCCCCGTCTTACGGTGACAATGAGCCGTATTGCCCTCAAGTGGGTCCGCACCACCTGGAAAGACACCAGCCGCAAACCCAAAATATGCTACCTTTATCCTGACAACAAATACGGCCGGGATATTTTGAATGTGACTAAGGACTATGCCAAAAAAATCGGCGTTGAAGTGGGACCGGATCAGGTCATCAACTGGCCCACCAAAGATGCCACGGTTCAGCTGACCAATATGAGCCGATATAATCCGGATTATGCCTACATCACCTCTACGGCCATGAACGGAGCCGTCATTTTGAAAAACGCCAAAGCCCTTGGCCTCAAGACCAAATTCATATCCAACATTCGCAATTTTGAGGAATCCCTGATTACCTTGAGTGGCGGGGCAGCTGAGGGAAGCTATGGGGTCCATCCGATTGCGCCCTATGGCGCTGATGTGCCCGGTATGAAAAAGGTCGTCGCATCCCACGAAAAATGGCATCCGGGTGAGATGGGCACCAACGTATATGTTGAAGGCTGGGTGAACATTCTGTCGGTAACCGAAGCTATGAAGATGGCTGACAAGGCCGGCAATTTGACTCCGGCCGGGATTCGCAATGCCTTTGAAAATTTTCGCAATTTCAGTACCGGTGGCCTGGCGCCACCGCTGACATTCACCAGCACTGACCACCGGGGCAGCTATGGCTGCCAAAATTTACCAGGTCCAGGGCGGCAAGATAGTGCCCGTGAGTGACTGGATTGAGTTGCCCAGAGACATGGAGTATTTTGGTAAATAGTTTAAAATTGAATTCATATATTCCTGTTCATGAGAAAAATTTAAATTACAATAAACATAAATGGAATGATGGAATGTTGGCCTCCGGCTCGTTGAGCCTATGCCTCGGAGAGAAAAATGGAATAGTGGGTCATTTATCGGAAGATATCATTTATAATTGATTGAAATCCTTGTTACCCGCTATTCCAACCATCCAGCATTCCATTCTTCCAGGCTTTCTAAAGTTCCTGATAAGGTTGAGGAATGCTTGAGCTGAATTTACCCAGACAGTTTAATGCCGCCGAATACTTTGTGGACCGCAATGTGGCCGAGGGCAGGGGAGATAAGACAGCTATCCTGTTTGAAGATCAGGCGGTGACCTACGACCAGTTGATGGAAAATGTCAACCGGGTGGCCAATGTCCTCACCGAACTGGGCGTTGGCATGGAAGAGCGGGTGATGCTCCTGGTGCGCGACACGCCGGAGATGCTCTATTCTTTTTACGGTGCCATCAAAGCCGGCGCGGTGGCCATTCCCACCAATATTTTAATGAAAGCCCCGGATTTTCTCTACATGCTCAACGACAGCCGGGCCCCGGTTTTGATTGTTGACCCGGTATTTTTACCGGAAATCGAGAAGATTCTCGATCAGGCAGTTTTCTTAAAAAAGGTGGTGGTCTGCGGTGATCAGGATCACCATCATCTTGTCCTTCAATGAGCTTCTTGAAAAGGCGGCAACGGATTTCAAGGCAGCCGCAACCACCTGTGATGATGCGGCCTTCTGGCTTTACAGCGGCCGCAATCCTGAAAAACTGATGGGCGCCGTGCATCATCACAGCCACATGGTCTATTGCGCCGAAGCCTATGCCAGGGGCATCCTGGATATGTCCTCCGATGACCGGGCCATGGGGTCCTTTTTGTTTTTTGCCTACGGCCTCGGCAACGGGGCTTATTTCCCATTTGCGGTCGGCGCTACCACTATCCTCATCAGCCATGCCCCCAGGCCGGAATTGTTTTATGAGGATCTGTTAAAGTACAAACCCACGATATTTTTCACTGTTCCGACGCTGCTGGGATCTCTGGCCGATTACAAAAAATCCTGTCGTCAGGACGGGGCAGACTTGTTGCCTGTGGAGGGCTTGCGAGCCTGTGTATCATCCGCTGAAATTCTTTCACCCGAGATTTACAAAAGATTTAAGAAGGAATTCGGTGTTGAAATTCTGGAGGGAACCGGCTCGACCGAGATATGCCATATATTCCTTTCCAATCGTTTCGGCGAGGTGAGGCCCGGCAGCACCGGAAAAGCCGTACCCGGATATCATATGCGCCTGCTGGACGACGACGGCAACCCGGTCGGTCCCAACCAGATCGGAAATCTCCAGGTTTGCGGTGGTTCCATTGCATCGGTTTACTGGAACCAGCGGGAGGAAACCCGGCGCAACATGCTGGGTGAATGGTTTGTCACCGGTGACCGCTATCTGGTGGACGAGGATGGATTCTATTACTTCCGCGGCCGCAGTGACGATATGCTGCGAGTCGGCGGTAAATGGCTGGCGCCACGGGAAGTCGAAAATACGATCAACCAGCATGAAGCCGTGGCAGAAAGTGCCGTGGTGGGCTATCAGGACCAGGATGATTTGATCAAGCCATACGCCTTTATAATCTTAAACCCTGATATTTCGCCTTCAGACAAGGTGGAAGAGGATATCAAACAGTTCGTCAGAGATCGAATTGCAGCCTATAAATATCCGCGCTGGATCGAGTTTACGGATCATATCCCCAAAACGTCGGGGGGCAAGGTCCAGCGGTTTGTGTTGCAGGAGAAGATACAAGGTAAATAAGGTTTCAGGTGTCAGGTGTCAGGATAGGGCAGGTTTCAGGTTTCAGGATGAATGTACCGAAAGAAATTAACTATGCTGAACGTAAACAATATCGAGGTCATTTACGACGACGTGATACTCGTTCTCAAAGGCCTTTCGCTGCAGGTCAAAGAGGGCCAGATCGTGGCACTTTTGGGTGCCAACGGGGCCGGCAAGACCACTACCCTGAAGGCCATTTCAGGCCTGCTGAAAGTCGAGGAGGGTGAGGTTACCGGCGGCTCTATAGAATTTATGGGCCGACGGATTAACGAGCTTGAGCCCGAAGAGATTGTCCGCCTGGGTATCTTCCAGGTCATGGAGGGGCGCTGCGTATTTGAAAACCTGACCATCCACGAAAATCTGATTGCCGCGACGCGGACCCGTAAAAGTCGCACAGAGATCCGGCAGCGCTACGATATGGTCTTTGAATATTTTCCGGCGCTCAAGCCCCTGCGCAACCGGTTGGCCGGATACCTGTCCGGCGGGGAGCAGCAGATGCTGGTCATTGGTCGCGCCTTGATGTCGCAAACCAAATTAATGATGCTGGATGAGCCTTCTCTGGGATTAAGCCCGCTGCTGGTGGCGGAAATATTTACTATTTTAAAACGATTGAACCAGGAGCAAAAAATTACCATGCTGCTGGTTGAGCAGAACGCCCATCTGGCCCTTTCAATTGCCGAGCACGGTTATGTGATGGAAAACGGTAAAATCGTTCTTGATGATTCAGTTGAGAAGCTGAAAGAAAATGAGGACATCAAGATGTTTTATCTGGGATTGACCGAAATGGGCACCAAACGCAGCTACAAGGATGCGAAGTTTTATAAGCGTCGCAAACGGTGGCTCACCTGAATTTTTGATCTGGAAACAGCCCTTTTCCGCAATATCTGCGTCAATCTTCAGAATTACTTGTGCGGCGTACTGACAGTAAACCTCCGCACAATTCTTTGATTTCCTTGATCTTGCGCAAAATTGCTATTCCCAGATCAAAAATTGGGGATCATTATTTTTAAAAATAATATCTGATAAAGGAGAGCAATATGCCAAAGGTTGGTATTTTAGGCTGTGAGGCCACTACCCGGGATATGGACTGTGTGATGATCGGCTGCTTTGGCAACCTGCGCGGTCGGCAGGGAATGTTCGAACGGTATACGGAAGAAGACCCGCCGGAACTGGTCGGCATTATCAGCTGCGGCGGATGTCCAACAGCCATCGGAACCGAGCGCATCTGGCAAAAGGTCAAGGCGCTTAAAGAATACGGAATCGAGGCCCTGCACATGACCTCCTGTCTGGTACAGGTTTGTCCGTTTCTGAAAGAATTTGTTGAAGCCATTCGATTAGAGTACCCTGATTTGCAAATTGTGGAAGGCACCCATCCGTTTCACGACATCGATGCCTTTAAGGCCGGAATTACGGAACTGACAACCCAGCGTGCCGTAACGCCCCAGAAGATGAATGACCTTGTTTTCAAGCGAATTAAGATTCACACGGATGAGGACGGGAAAGAAGTCTCTGATAGTTAGGAAAAATTTAATCAATAGAATTTCTCGCAGCTTTGCAACGGAGTAAATGCCACATATTGGCGAACCCTGTCGAAGTGAGTCTCAAAACTGACCTCCGGACTTAGGTAGCCGATCTTCGGCGGACCGCATGTCCACAAAAAGATAATCACCTGTCCACTGAAGTAGTAAACTGAATCTCAACTTTATTCATCTAAGTTCTTCCGATTGTCTAACAGCCTGAAAACTTAACCAATTTAAAATATCTTGCCCTGTGGAACGGATCTTGCTTTTAACTGACGAAACATGGAGCCTGAAGTCTATGGGATTCGAGTATAATCTATTCAAATCGCAGGAGGAGAGAACATGCAAAACAACCTGAGAATTAAGTTGGCAGTACTACTGGTGAGTTTGCTTCTGGTGCTTAGCGTTTCATGTCAAAAAAAGACCGTGGCCGTCGAAAATCAATCGAATTCAACAGCGCAGCAAGGCGGGTATGAGACATCCACGGCAGATCAATCTGATGATTCATCAGCAGCCACAGGTGATTCCGATATCGTTCTGCAAAAAGACATTTTCTTCGAATTTGACAAGGCGACACTGACACCGGAGGCCAGAGAGATGCTGACAAAAAATGGCCTGTGGTTGAGAACCAACTTTGATGTAGCGATAACCATTGAAGGTCATTGTGATGAGAGAGGCACCAACGCTTACAATCTGGCGCTGGGCGAACGGCGGGCTGAAAGTGTAAAAATGTTTCTGGCTGATCTTGGCATAGACCAATCGCGCCTGGCAACCATAAGTTATGGCGAAGAACGACCTTTGGACCGGGGGCATGGTGAAGCCGTCTGGGCCAGTAATCGACGGGCGCATTTTTTGATCAGATAATCTGAGATTCTATAAAATTGGATAGAAATAAGGGCTGCAGAGAGGCGCGATACCTCACTGCGGCCCTATAAGCCTCCGGCTGGGAGGCGGGCCCGGCAAGATTCCCGTGAATAGCCCATTCAACGCGCAACACAGCGGGTCTTGAGCCTGCATCCTGGTTGCCGGATTTACCCTTTTTTGTTGGTATAAAATTTGTGTATCTCACGGATTTTGCCGGTTGATATACGATGTCTGTCCAACAAAGAGAACACTCCGTTGGTAGCAAGGCAGGCACAATTTAAAACAATTCTACATTGAGCTTTACTCAAGGTATTAGATACTTAATTGTAAAAATTTGTCAGTTGTTTAATCATCTGATTTTTGAAATAATTGAATCATTAATGGCAGGTCACCTTCGACCGAGTATTTTTGCTCCATGAACATTTGCTGTCCGTCAGCTTTGCCAGTAATTATATCCATCCATAAGTCGAAAGGCGTCTCAATGGTGATGTCAGGGTTTTCCTTGCTACCTTCTTTCTGCGGATACGTTTCCCCTTTCAATTATAAAGTAGCATGAATCATGTCACTTCACCAGAAAAATTAAATTGCAAACTTATTTTTCGTTCACCAATTGATTCCGAATTAAGGCCAAAGGGAAATACCAACATAAAGCTTTCAATGGAATCTGGCCGCGGAATCATGTTCTTCTCCCGAAATTCTTTTGGTGTCACGCCCTCTGCGATACAGGTTTTCCAGAATAAATTGCCCATCTGGGCAAACGTTTGAAAATCAATGATCGGTTGCTGGATCTGATTCAATGTTTCGGTGGAAACTTGCCCGGAGGTTACCAATTCCCGCCCTGCCTGAATCATTGCCTCGAATACCTCCTGTTTTTTATCTTCAATTCTGGATAGTGTTTCTGCTGCGGGTCGATATATTTCAGCCAATAGTCTCATATGGCGGCCAAACAAAAAATTGGACATAACTTGAAAGTTGGTCAAAAACTGACATCTCTAAAAAGCCCGCCACCGAAAGCACAACGGCATCGGGAGGTGTCTGGCGCAGTGGATGCACGGTCCGGTTATCACGTTGTTCAAAAAAAGGTTCGAGTACTCGGAAGGGTGCGCTCAATAAAAGCCTTCATCTCGGCGTTTACCGTATAATGATAAAGAGGTGTTGCGTAAACCACCAAATCTGAATTTTAGCCACTTTGGGAACAGCTCCTTTGTCATGTCATCTTTATGAATACACTTACCGGGAGTTTTAGTCCAGCAAGTGAAACAGCCGATACAATACTTAATTTTTTTTTCACGTAGATTCACGACTTCGACGTCGGCACCAGCTTCTTGCATACCCTCGACAAGGTGATTTAGCATTAGTTCGGTTTTGCTCTGGCCTCCGTCTCGGGGACTGGAGTTAATGGATAGTATTTTCATGGCGCCTCCTTTCTTATCTTGCATTAGCTATTCATCTCCCAAAATGATAAGCCGACCTTGTATTCGAGATCATCAGAACCACGGGTAAATTGGTAATATGCTCTAAATTAGCTTCAAAATTGACGGAGTGCCGACTACAGATTGCTTGCCAATAGCACAAACTCAGACAATGTTGCAATATGCTTTGGATATCGCAAACAATTCAGGCACTTAAAAGGTTTAAATACATAGACATAATGTTTGAAAGTTAAGAGGTCTGCCCCTTGCGCCGTGGGTTAAGCTGTGCGACCAATAGAGGTCAAAACGGCCCAGAGCCATAACCAAGGAGGCAGACCATGAAGAAAAAAGTATTATATGTCGGTTTAGATGTCCACAAAAAAACGACAGATGTTGCGATTGCAACCGGCCGGTCCAATGGCAAGGTGAGATCTTATGGTAAAATTGATAGCACTGTTGATGCGTTAAACAAGTTGATTAAGAAGTTAGAAGATGGCGATAAACAGCTGCGATTTGTATACGAGGCAGGACCGTGTGGCTATCAGATATACCGCCATCTTGACGCAAAGGGTATAGACTGCAGCGTGGTGGCCCCATCAATGATTCCCCGGCGAAGTGGTGATCGGATTAAAACCGACCGCCGGGATGCGGTCAACCTGGCGCGATTGTTTCGTGCAGGAGAAGCTAACCAGCATTTACGTGCCCACGGTCGAGGATGAGGCTATGCGGGATCTGATTCGATGCAGAGACGACATCAAACGTTTTGAACGTAAAGCACGCCAGCGATTACTATCATTTTTGTTGCGTCATGGGTACCAATACAGCGGCAAGAGAAACTGGACCAAAGGCTTTTATAACTGGCTGGCGACAGTCAAGTTTTCTCACTCCGCCCAGCAGGTTACACTCCAGGAATATATAGAGGCGACAAATGAATGCAGCGAGCGAATCAAGCGGATCACAGAGCAAATACAAGTACACGTAGAGGAGTGGAGTCGGGCTCGGTTTGTCAAAGCCTACCAGGCCTTGCGAGGTGTATCGCTTATTGTGGCTACTACTGTTGTCTCAGAGATCGGCGATATGAGACGATTCCAAAACCCCAAACAGCTGATGGCCTATCTGGGGCTTATCCCATCGGAGCATTCCAGCGGTAAAACCGTACGCCGAGGTCCGATTACCAAAACCGGTAACAGCCATGTCCGACGGTCCCTGATTGAGGCGGCATGGACCTATAAAATGCAGGCGCGCGTATCGACCATACTTCTTAAAGCGGCAGCAAGGATTACCTAAAAGTGTTTGCGATATATCCTGGAAGGCACAAACCCGACTTTGCGCGAGGTATCGGCGGCTTATGGCAAGAGGTAAAACCAAACAAACTGTGGTAACCGCTATCGCCCGGGAATTAAGCGCGTTTATCTGGGCCATCGACAAGGAAATGCAGGTTGCTGATACAATAATATGATTTTTACCAGTTTCCCTGAAGGGGTGTGACTGCGGAAAGGAGAACCCTCGTTTCTGCTATGGGAATCTGAAACTCCCGATCATAGACAGAGGCAGCTCCGCGACGAACACAAGTCTTGCGGTAACCAACCCGCGTATATCAGCATGATCATCCGTCGCTATTAAGTCGCGCCTCCTCAGGGAGTCCATTTACTATCGAAAAACCTACCTTGCACAAGGGATGGATAACTGTTTTCTTATTGACACTTTCAAACATATCAGCAGTAATCACAACTTCGGTTCAGGCTGAGACAATTTTTTAAAAGCAAAGGTTACGGTGGTTGTTGATTTCATGTTTTATAGAGAAAATGCCTCAATAAAAAAGCAGGGTCACAATTGACCCTGCTCATGTTCTTTGAAAAATTATTAAGTATTACTTTTTGAATCTTCTTCTAAGTCCTGCAAGGCCGAATAGGCCAGTACCAAGAAGGAGCATGGTTGCTGGCTCGGGGACAGGTGCAACAACAGCCTTCCCGTTATCGTTTCCACAATACATGGTAAAGTTAGAAGCGATTGCTGTATCAAAACTGCCTAAACCCAGAGCCGCTAAATTGATATAACCCTCTATCCAGTAAGTGCCATTGCCGAAACCGTCTGTTCCGGTTCCTTTAAGAAAATTGAAATCAGTTTTAAAGACTCCACTGTCCGTACCGCTGCTAACCCTCCAAGGATTTGAAATAGCATGCTGAGGATATTTCACGTTCTCCCAGTTACTCGCATTTAGAAGAGATGCACTTGATTCCCAAATACGAAGTCCATATTCCCAGCTGCCATCATTTCCAATGTCAAATGCCAGGTCACCGGGTTGATTATTCCCCGTAGTCGCAGGAGAATCTAAATTTACCCCTGTCTGGAGACCAAAATAGAGTTTTCCACCAGCAACAGACAATCCGAGGTATTCAACATCGTAAGGCTGTCCTCCATACCCTGGGTCAAGGTAGTTAGTGTTTTGATCTTCAGAAAACACACTGCTGTATTCCGAAATGTTAAAAGTAGGATCATTCCAGGTGGGAGTCGCCATTGAATTCATCCCCGTCAAAATTACTGTAACCACGGAAAGCAACAGGATTTTCATAATCTTGATCATTTCTATCCTCCTTAGCGGCAAACTTGAGATAAATAATATTTTTTTCATCCAATCTCTTTCAAACTATTTTCTTCTCTCCTACAGCAAAGTACATGCCAAATCTTGGAGATGTGAAACTATATGGAACGAATAAATATTATATAATGTATTCAATTTGTTAATCGAATGTTGGCTTTTCTGGCCCAATCAAAAGCGATTTGTTTAGGAAATTAATGAGCAAGTTTATGTAATTAAAGTTATAACATTGGGAATGCTCTTGCATAATTAAAAGCCCTATAAACTTAATTATGTGATTTTTTCAAAATGATAAAAAGATAAATAAGTAGAAATTCTATATGTATTGTGCTTCGAGAGATACAAAGGATAGGATTATTAAGGTAGTCTATAATGTAGGGAATTAAGGATTATTAAATGCCCTGGCACAGAAAAAATCAATAAATCGGAATCTTTCAAAGTTTGACATATCTTGCCATGATCACAACTTACGAAAAATATCAGATCAAACCTATATCTCAGGCTTATAAGTGATATAAAAACCTTTGATCAATAGCAGTGATCGGCACATTTAGATTTATCCACCGGGTATAGGATATCCACACTTTTTGGGGAGGCAATTTATATCAGATTGCCAGATGATATCCACCATAATTTGCAATTGTGTATGCATAGCCGAAATCGCACCTTTTGCAAATTTGGTTATTGCGAAAACCAACTGTTATGTGACGTTAATTTAGTGTGCCGTAGTACCTATAGTGACCTGTAATTTGATAATCAAATAGTATATCTTCAATTACAGGGCCCGATCCTATATTGTGAATGATAAGCGGCTTACTGCAATCTCCTGCGCGTGAGTCCGTGACAATTCCGATATGGGGTAAATAGCCCGGTAGCATCCAGCTAACTATATTTCCAGCTACATAATCATTTGGATTTTTCGTTACTGGTAACAAAATACCTTTTCTTTTAAACAGGGTTTGTAAGTTAGGAACTCTTCGGTGATCAATATTTGGATAGCTGATCTTTCTATAGGATCCATCATACCGGACGATATGTTTCGTTCTTTCAATAGCCGCTTGGATCAGTTTTTTACTAAAATCGGTTGGCTTACCTTGACGGTACGCTGAAGCTAATATCGGAATGACCAATCATTGGCACAGAGGGACTCGCTATCGAGCTGATTATCAAAACCACCGAAAGAACTGTGCCTACTATAATAGCTGGAAATATCTGGTCTGCAGATTCGGTAAAAAATTTATGGGGACCAAATGATACAAGACCAAGTAATCCTACTATTATCGAGGTGGTGTATCCTATCTTACTGCGCCACCAAACGAGTGGAATAGATACAATGGCTAAGCTAAGGCTCGCTGCAATAAAAGGGCCCACTCTGGCTGGGGGATGAGGTTGGACTTGGGCCCAAAGAGAACCCAACAATACGGCATTAAGTAAAATTAGCCCTGCCAACGAGCTAACTGCGATTTGAATGCTCCAACTGGGCTTCTCCATAACTTATCTCCCTAATTTTTTTTAAGAGCATAACATGTGTTAGGTGGAATCTAAATTAGTCGATATCAAATAATCGAATCAGGGATAGTGTCTAAAGTTGAAATTACATAGCTATCGGTAACGCTTCCTATAAGCCGCGAGAGAGAAAAACGTCGGCTTGACGGGTTCCTTAGGCAAGTTTAGTTGCTTTGTCGAATCCCCCAAAGACGCTCTGCGTTCCCATGCGCAATCAGATGTGAAACATCTGCAGGAAGTTCCGCAAACCCCCTTTTCCAATAATTCATTTGCTTTCGGTAGAAATCACCCCAGTGCTCAGCAAATACGTTATCCAATGCAAAGATGAACCTATGGGGATATTGGATAAAAAGGTCTTTCCATTCAGGAGCAAGACGATCTCCCTCGAATATATTCGTCCACGGCTGGTTTGAGCTTTCAACCGCTGCAGGATTGGTCCATCCAGTGTGGAAATATACGTTTTTATGGTTTTTGATCAACCGGAGACATCTATTCCTACTCAGTTGCCCCATGTGTGTTAAGATGAATGGATGTTCCGGATGTTGGTCGAGCATCTGCTTAAATGCTCTCATGAATTTCTTTCGCTTTTCTCCATGCAACGAAGCAAATTCGATATGGACTACGAATGGCCAGCTATTCTCAATCGCATAATTCAGCGCAACTTGCACTCTCTTGTCATCTGGATAAACAATTACCTCGGGGGCCTTATTACCCTTTTTAGCGTGATAAAGCAGGACTTCAGCTATTGCATGATATTTTTTCGTTGCGATTTGTTTTTTGAGCATTTCATAATATTTATTTGAACCTGTGTCGTAGGGATTGCCCTTTGTTCTTACTGCTGGCGTGATTCGTCCAGGATTTTCTTTGGATAACTTTAGCAAGGTTTTCCCTTTTAAATTACCACGTGCAGATAAGATAGTTTGACGGACCCCTGCACTATCCATTAGAGAGATAACCTTATTTAATGGAACCACATTGTGATCTACTTGGCTATGTGCATCTATGAAATACAGTTCATTCGCATTCGCCCTAAACCAACAAATTTGCGAAAAAATAAGAACGATAAGCAATACTTTCTTTACACTGTTAAGAAACATAATAGTCCAGCAGGGTAGAACCTTCGTCATAGACTTCGTCAATGAGATCAAATACCATTTTTTTCATTATAAGGTAACTCAAGACAGCCATAGGTATAAGCATTACAATGAACATAATGTCGCGGGCACTTTGATATCCGCTAAGAAATATTGACCTTAGTACAAAAAAAGCCAGAAACCCGAACCAAATCACCGGAAAAACTCGTTTATTAAAAAACGTCCATTTTGATGTAAGTTTCTTCATAGTCAACTTATTGGAGGGGCGAGATAGCCGGAATAGGCAGGTTAACGACCAAACTCACTTGCCGCAGTGGAGCGTAGCGGAATTGCGGTCAATTGCAGCGCCTTGTTATGCGTTTTCATTTACGGGGCCCACCCAGAATAGTGGGTTATGAGCCACCTCCCAAAGATGACCGTCGAGATCTTTGAAATAGCCACTGTAGCCACCCCAAAATACCTTCTGCGGTTTCTTGACCAAGGTTGCGCCGGCATCAACTGCTTGCGATACGACCTCATCAACTTCCTTTTCTGGGCTTACGTTGTGGGCAAGTGCAAAAGACTCGAACCCCTCTCCTTCGGAAGATACCGTTGCATCTTCTGCCAACGCTTCCCGCCCATACAACCCTAACCAAGTACCATTAAGTGTGAAAAAGGCAACCTCTGGCGGCGATTCCATTCGAGGAAAACCGAGCCCTTTCTCGTAGAACTCAATTGCCGCCGCAAGATCGCGAACGCCGAGTGTGATCATGCTGATTCTTGGTTTCATTGTTCGCAGTTCCTTCTTTTACGCATAACATTGCGGTTCACCTGGTGCAGGGGTATACACCAAATATTTAAATGCAAAAAGGTTAAGACAACCTGTCAATTTTCTAAACGGCTCGGCCCCTGCGATCAGGTGAAACCGTCTTGTTATGTTTTTACGATTTTTCAAAACATAAGCTTAGGACGACCCCGATTCCTCGTCGAAGAGAAGCCAGCTTTATTTATTTGTCACTGCGCACTGGCAAGACGTGGGTGGGACCGGAATAAAACTGGCGAAACCAGTACACTTTTCCGTAAGTAAAATTGAAACGTCCAGCCTCGTTACCCCGAGTATCAGAGGCCCAGCAGCTTTGGGCAGTGGTACTGATCAATCTAATAATATGGTAACCATTTTTGTTCTTTTCATTTTGGTCAAAAAGGCTCGCGAGTTCTGCCAAAGTTGGCATTCGCCAATCGTTGTATCCTCCAACATTGAAATTCGAACAATAAGAAAGAGCATCTGACCATTTGATTGGTACTCCATTATCTTTTTCTGACCACATTAAACCGGTTTTAGTATCCGTAATTGTGCCATCTCCGTTGTTCACAAATCGATTTGATGCAATTGCGGGAAGGGTAAAAAAGGAAGATAACAAAACATGAAAACAAGTTTATGATTCAACAAGAGTTTCAAGTTTTTCATGTAAATTATTCCTTGTTTGAGGATGTATTTTTTTAATATGGTATGGCGATCAAAACATAACATATGCATTAACAGGATTCTGGTTAGCAGCGGATTTTACCTTAAATCCGCTCCACAGCCATAATTCCGATTTTATCGAGATCCCTTCTTGCAGTCAAATACAATACACATAACTATCTGTAATAAATATAAAAATTATAATATCTGTATGCGTCTGCGCATTTATTCAAAAATTCTGTCATTTAACAAAAGTCGGCTTTTTGTGCCATATAGGAATGCTAACAAGAAATCTTGCTAATAATCGAATCGGATTCCGATTGATGAAAAAAAAGCCTTTGAATATGATTTGAATATCACATGATTTTCAAAATTTAAAAAGTGTTGATCAAGCAGATATCAAAGATTCGCATAACGCTGCCAGTGAGCGGCGGCCTAAATAAATTCCAAGTTGGCACGGCTATTACGTAAAACCGCTATCTTCAGGTCGTCTGCTCCACGCTTTTGTTCGTTCATTGATCATGAACCGCAAATATCGGCCCTCAGCATTGGCGTAGCTAAAAGAACTGCCCCCAATTCCATCAAGTACTAACGATTGGAAAATAAGGCACCAACTCGGTTCAGTGCATAACTCCTGGCATGCCTCCGTCGATAACAAGCACTTGTCCAGTAATCGACTCCGATCGACAGAATGTGACCACTTGCGCAGCGATGTCTTCAATGCTCGCGGTTCGACCCAGTACGGCCTGCTTTCGGATCATCTCGATCATTTCTGCAGGAATCCGTTGCGCCATCCGAGTCCCTTCCACCAAACCGGGGGCGATACAGTTAACCGTCACATCGGGAGCAAGTGCGACCGCGAGACAGCGGGTGAGGTGGATCAAGCTTGCCTTGCTCGTGGCGTAGGCGATGCTGCTGCCCCCTGGGGACAATCCTGCCGCCGAGGCGATATTCACGATCCGGCCTGCTCCATGTGCACGTAAATGAGGAGCAAATGCTCTTGTCAGTAAGTACGGACCACGTGTATTGGTTTCCTGAACCCGATCCCAAACCTCTGCGGTTAGCGCATCAAGGTCAGTGAAAGGAATGCCGATATTCCACGCTGCGTTATTGACGAGGATGTCCACCTGACCGAATTCCCCGACCACTTTGTCCACTAACGCGTTGATAGCCTCCGGGTCACGCTGGTCAAGCTGCACAGATAGGCTTCGCCTCCCGGCTGCTTGCACCACCTCGACAGTTTTGGTCGCACCTTCCAAGTTACCAGCATATGAGATGGCGACATCCACCCCTACAGTAGCCAAGACTCGCGCAATTGCACCGCCAACATCACCAGATCCCCCGGTAACCAAAGCTATCTTTCCCTTAAGATCCATAGCACATTTTCCTTTTTATTTTGCTATATTGATGATTTCCCAAGACATTACTTCGACGAACTAGCGGCAAACAATTGATTGTGTGAATCTGGATATCATAGCCTTTGTAATGTTATACAGTTCAAACGCGGATCGTGCCACAATAAAGATAAATAGAGTATCAAAATTTTGGGAAAAGTTGTGATACTTACTGGTTTAGATGGCAATTTAGTGGGCCTTTACGGAATGTCAGATATCTTGATAATCATCTAAAAGGCACCTCCCCATCGCAAAACGGTTTGCGATTTGTTATAAGCGGTTAAACCCACATTTAACCCCCAAACCAAAGGAGGTGCCCAATGCAACTATACGCTGGTTTAGATCTTCATTCAAGAAATACTTACATCGGTATTATGGACAAAGAATTCAAACGCCTCTTTGGCAAACGAGTTTTAAATAAGTTGCCAGTGATTTTAGATACATTAGCTCCATTCCAGGATCAACTCAAAGGAATTGTCGTTGAATCCACTTTCAATTGGTACTGGTTAATCGACGGTCTGATGGATGCCGGATATCAGTGTGTTCACCTGGCCAATCCATCGGCGATGAAGCAATACGAAGGAATCAAGCATACCGATGATCAGCACGATGCCTTCTTTCTGGCTCAGATGCTGATTTTGGGCATCTTACCGCAAGGCTACATTTACCCCAAAGAAGACCGGCCGGTGCGTGATCTGGCACGCAAGCGGTTATTCTTAGTGCGCCATAAAACTTCTCACATCCTCAGTCTGCAATCATTAATTGCGCGCTGCTGTGCCCAAAGAATCAGTGCCAATGAAATCAGAAAGTTTACCGTCGAAGACTTACAGCAGCTATTGAAAGAAGAACATATCGTTCTCTCCGCACAGGCCAATTTAGACACGATTGTATTTTTAAAGCAGCAAATTCAGCGACTGGAAAAAGCAATACAAAAGAAAGTAAAACTCAATAAAGCATTTCAGCAATTGATGACGGTTCCCGGCATCGGCCTTATTCTGGCCATGACCATTATGCTGGAAGTCGGCGATATCGGTCGCTTTGCCCAAGTCGGCAACTTTGCTTCCTATAGCCGCTGTGTATCTTCCCAGCGACTATCGGACGGCAAAAGCAAGGGACATGGCAACCGTAAAAACGGTAATCGCTATCTGAGCTGGGCCTTCACTGAAGCTGCTCATTTGTCCCGTAGATACAATGAGCATTTCAGAAGCTATTATAACCGCAAAGTGGCCCAGGCAAATACGAGCCTTGCCACTAAAGCGCTGAGCAATAAACTGGCTCGGATTTGTTATTACATCATGCGAGATCAGGTTCCTTTCCGTCAGGAACTTTTATCTCAATAGTTGGGACTGCAACGGTGATCCCGCGATATTGGTGGTTGAAAACCCCATAGCTTGGTTGGCACACCGTTGCACTCCCTTAAACAAAAATCCAGGCGGATGCCTTTTTTCATGATCTGCCCTTGTTGTGAGCCCTCGATGGCTGGCGCTTTTTGAGCCCTGTGTTTTGTAACAACTCCTTGGACATGGCAAGGTACCGATGTTTTTCTGGGGTCCAATAACTGGACCAGGGGTCATAAAGAAAAAACGGATGGTTGCTCCGTTACGAGATATTGATGTCTCTTCACTACGCAACCGTCGATTTTAATTTTTTCTTAATCGACCTTGAACCTGATGGGTGCCTGGTTGCAGATCGATTAAGGATCCGCACCTAAAACTTTTGAAAACCCGGACGCAGTCAATGAAAGGGGGCTGATCCCGTTCTGGATGATGTCCCTGCAAAAAAAAATTGTACTTTTTTGCGATGGAGAGGTGTTTTCTCTTGACAGGGGCCTTTTAATGGGTGCCAGTATATGAAATGCGGCAAAAGTGCATGTATGTTTCGTATATCTCACGGTTTCTGGTGTCGTCAAGACCGGAGATACATAGCAGATAGCAAAAGCCTCAACTGGATTTCAAATATGGTATGTATTTCGTATAAATTACCTTCACCAATCCCCTAATAAAATTAAAGGTACGCATGGCAGATATACTGGTAGTCGGCCATGCATAAAAATATCCGTAAAACTGTTGCTGTCACCAGTCACTATATCGCTGGCACCGGAATGAAATGCTATGTGCCGGCCATCTGAAGAAATTGACGGGTTAAAGCTACCGCCATACACTTGCTCACCCGTAGAGGAAACGCTCACACGTATGATCAAAGCCGATTGCCGCTCATGCACGAAAATATCTGTGAAACCGTTGCTGTCATTATCCACCAAGTTGCTGGCATTGGAATCAAATGCCACATACCGGCCATCGGATGAGATTGATGAATTTCTGCTTTCGTCATTCCCCTGCACACCAGTCGAGGATACGCTCACCAGTTTAGTTTGACTCCCAGCAAAAACTTCACAAGGAACCAACAGTGGCAAAAGTATGAGTACATATATAGACAGCTGAGCTTTAGACATCCGAATGGATTTAAACATAACTTTTCTTTGCATTAGATCGTCCTCCTTCCCTCGAGGATTAATGAACGATGTCCCACCCTTAGCTCAATTTTACATCAACTTGTGACATCTTGCCAAGAGCACAAACTCAGCCAATATTGCAATATATTTTAGATATCGCAAACAATTCAAGCACTTAAAAGGTTGGAATACATAGCAGAAAGCAAAATCTTAGCCTTGAAAACTGGCAAAGATGATATCAAAAGTTTTTGGAATTTATAATGCGGAGGCACACTCTGGCTTGAACCTCAATCAATTATAGAAACTTAAATGCTGTTATTAGAATTCGCCTTTTGAAAGCTATATTAGAAATTCATCAGGGGCGATGCCGTTTGCATCAATCTTCTAGTAAAAGCAATGAATTCGAGGACATAGTATTCGATATTGCTCTAATTATGACATCCCAACTACCGCCGCAACTCTCCGAGGAATTGTTTGAATTAATCCATTTCCAATTACAGTCACCAGAACCGTTTTTATTTGAACTTAGAGTAACCGAAAAAAGTTCACCGGTAATGCCGTCTTTGGCTCCATCAGTCTTCTCATAGATTTTAACAAAATTGTAGATAGATCCATTAACATACCCCACTATTGGCAAAAGTAATTGCTCGCTTTGATTATCCACCAGGGTTATCAGGTTTCCGTTTTGAGTAATTTTGTATGTGCCTGAGTCTATCGGATTTGCAAATCCACAGTCGTTAGAAAAGGTGCTGTAAGAATAACTCCAGTTGCCAGTAGCATCATAGGTGGGTGCTGTTGGCACGATCCTTATAATTGTAATATGATACAACCCAGAACAACTGGGATTTACAAAATCGGTCCAAGTCCAGATTGCCATACCGGTTCCCAGGTTATCACTGTTAAAGGTAATATCAGCGGATACGTTAAACCAACCGCCATGTTGATAGTAGGTATCAGTGTATGAGTACTTACCTTCGCTGATCGTGCCAACAAGCGTTTTTTCAAGACTGACAATCGCGAACTCATCACCAAATTGGATAATAACGACTTGCCCTGTTTTTGGTGTATATTCAAAGGAACAATCGTCATTGTCAAAAGGTTCAGAATAGCTCCATAAGCCGGTCGCATTTACATCGGCAGAAACCGTGGTTCCCGACAATAATAGAGCTGCCAGGGCCATAAAAAAATAAGCTGATTTTTTCATCATTTCCCCCATTTGTGATTTAACTTTGAAAATGATTGAAACCTTGACTTGTATATTCCGTTTGCCAACAGACTCCTAGACTATCTAAAAAAACCGACTATTCACAACCTGTGTTAACTTGCCAATAGCACAACTTTACCAAAATTTCAGATACTATATATAAAAGAAAAATATCCTGAATTTTTACTTTAGCACATCTATCATTTTTTTAGTACGGTCTAAATTTATAGCTTTCTATCGGCATCAATCCCTTTTGCGCAATCATCCAACCATTCCAATATTTCTTTTAGGTCAAATGGTTTGCTAAATAATTTGCACCCAAGTTTATGTGCATATTGCCAATCGGCTCCAGATCAAGTTGTTGACATAAGGGCCCTGCATTTGACTTTACAGCCGTTAGCTATCCGATCTTTTATTAATTTCAATCCGTCTATGTTAGGCAGATAAAGATCTGAAATAATTATGTCCGAACAGACACTATCGGACATGGCAATGTGATCAACTGTGTGAAAAAGAGGACATACACCACGATCTGAATAAGTGAATTCTTCGTATCCATGCCCACCAAGTATTTTTTCAAGGCTTTCACAAAGAACGTCATTTTCATCAAAAATCAAAACTATAGGTGTCATTTCGCATCTCATAGATTGTTATTCGAGTTTTACAAATATCTTGCCAAGCGCACAAACTCAGCCAATGTTGCAATATGTTTTAGATATCGAAAACAATTCAAGCACTTAAAAGGTTGGAATACATAGCAGAAAGTAAATATCAGCAATTTTTTAAAAAAAGGCTGTATAATTTGAAATTATTCCCGTTAAATGCTTATTGTGATATCCAATTATATCCTTTTATATCCTTCAGTTCACAATCAGTGGGCGGTACCTCTATATATTGTGGTAGCTCGATGGGCGGGAAAATCATAACCCGTTTAAACTTTGTTATGCAATCGATATATTTCCTCTATTTTAGGAGCAGGCAAGAAGTCCAACAAAAATATTAGCTCAAAAAAGTGTGTATTTGCTATGGCTAATCTACAAAATTATAAGCGAGTGAAAATTCGGGTGGACGATATGATATCACAACAATTTTTTAGGCACCAAAATCTTTGCTACGTTGGAGATATATGGAATCGCGATAATAGATTAGGTAGTCAGGTGGCAAGTCAGGTGGCAAGAATCACTGGTCCACCTTAATTACTACCAAAGTGATATCGTCCTCCGGCGCCTCATCTCCTCGGAAACGCTCAAGTGCCTCAGTGACGGTGTCTACGATCTGTCGTGCGGACACCGATTGGTTGTTTCGGATAATTTCCATTAAAGCTTCTTTTCCGAACATCTCGCCGGCCTTATTGTGCATCTCCCAGATACCGTCGGTTCCAATCATTATAACCTGTCCAGGAACTATGCGACGGTGAAAAGAGTCGTATTCGAAAGCGTCGTCCAATCCGAGTGCCAGGCCCTGGCCTTTGAGTTCGTCAAACGTGTCCGTGGAGGGATCGTAGACCAGGGCCGGATCGTGCCCTGCGCGAACCCACTGAATCTCCGTTTCGCATTCCGTGAGCTCACAGTAGAAGAAGGTCATGAAATTGCCGGTCTGCGCGGTGTCCTGACTCAGATACCGGTTGACGTCGTTGATGATGCCGGCTGCTTCACCGGGCATAGAAGCACGCAGCATGATCAGGGCCCGGGCTGTAGCCATGAGCAGAGCAGAAGATACGCCGTGACCCGAGACATCCCCGACGACCACGGCCAGTCCGGCCTGACCGCCCCGGCTGGTATTGATAAAATCGTAATAATCTCCGCCTGTTTCGTCACAATATATACTCGCGCCCGCAATATCGAATCCGGGGAGCGAAGGATCGCTCTGGGGCAAAAGACTCTGTTGCACCTCCTGAGCAAGTCCCAGAGCGATACTCATACGCATGTGTTCCTCGATCTTGGGGACGATATCGTTGAACGCATGGATCAGTTGGTCGCGCTCATCTTTCATACGGGGTTTGAGTCTTACCGAAAAGTCGCCCTTCGCAAGCCGCTTCCAGGCGTCGATGAGGGTCAGTATATGGCCGGTGCTGAAGCGGGAGGTGAAAAAGGCCACGATACCCACGAATAATAAGGCCAGCAGAACCGCGACACCGGTGATGGCCGTCTGCTCCTTGGAATATCCCACGAACATCTGCCCGACTTCTTCGGGCAACGTCATTACCACCGATTTGGGTACGATAATCACGAAATACTGGTCGGCATCATTCGCAGCATACGCAACGAGTGAATCCACGCCTTTGTAAGTCATATCGAGGTATCCGGATTTCTTGTTTTTGATGAGATGAAACAGTGCTTCGATTTCCGGATGTTGGATTAATATCTCCTCCACCGACTTCGAGCCGGCGGCGGCATTTTTATTCTGTGAGGAAAGGACCCATATTTTTTCTTTCTTTGAACTGGAATTCTTATCTACACCGACGACAAAAGAGGACATCTTCTGAGACCATCGGGCGGCGGTTTCACTTTCCACGAGAGCATATTTAATCTTGAGGTCCATGGCGGCCACGCCGGCCAGTGAGCCGTCCGGGCGCCGGAAAGGCATGGAAACGGTTAAGGTAACCTGCCCGGTGGTGGCGTCCACGACCGGGAGCCAGCTAACCGTATTTGTCTTTAGTGCCATCTTATACCATGGGCGCTGCCTTGGGTCGTAGCCCGCCGGGTAGCCGCCGTGGCCCGGGTAAGAGATATGGATCCCGTTTTCCAGGCTGGCGTAGATCCAATAAAGTCCTTCTTGGTATTGATGGCTGATGCTTTTTAAGGTGGAGCTCAACCGAGTGAACCTGGCGATGTCCTTGGCTACGTCCTCCTTCATCGTACCGGGGGCCAAAAGGAAATTGGGGTGTTCGCGGCTGATACGCTTATGGGATACAACGCGGCCTTCGGCGCGGATCGGATGATTCGTCGAGAACGCCATATCTTTGGGAGCTGACCGTGGATCGTCAAAATCGGCGGCATAGTAGAGTCTGGTATCTGGTGGCGGGGGCAGGGTTAGGGCAAGCTCGGCTCGGGCGGCCAGCCTCCGAAGGACCTGCTCAGATGCGAATCCCCCCAAATTAATGAGGTCGGAGTAGTTGCGGGTGGCGCGTACCATCTCCTGGCTGATCGTTTCAGTAAGGTTATTTTGAGCTCTTTCGGAAATGGTTTTTCCCAATCGCCGGGACGCGTTCTGGCTGATCCAGGTGACTGTCAACAGGGGAACTAGACTAGCTGCTACAAGAACCAGAAAGTATTTCCAGCGTAGTTTCATGGTACCTCCCATCTTCCTCCTCTGCGGCTTCAGTTCGGCAGGAATCTATGCGTCGCCGTCGTGCATGTCGCTCTTGCTATACGTTCATTTGCACGAGAGTTGATGACCAAGGCCTTCATCTTGAATTGCGCGATAAGAGCCACGATTTAGTATCTCAAAAGTCAATCAGATGATTATCATAAGCCAAGTGAGTGAGAGCAACAACTTCTTACGTCCGCTCGATAAGGAAATTCTAATATTGCATGCAAACTTGAATATTCAAAAGTAGGGTCAACTAAGATTGAAGATTCAAACAACTACCGATATATTGAGATAAAACGGTAAATTCCGATTCCTCTCAGAACCTGTGATATCAAAAAATATCACAATATTACCCAAATTGGTGATACGTAGATGGTATCACCACAGTGGCACAATTACAGATATCACCAAAACCGTCCGCCAAGTCAAGAAAATCCCAAATTTAATTTTTTGGAAAATTATTTGAGCCGATCGGAACTTTCATTGAAGGATGGATTTTTGGGGCCGGGACATCTGTTTTGGACTTTAACAGAACATATTATAAAACCGCTTGTGATATCCATTTGAAACATGTATTTTTACCCAAGTTTGGTTTATGGCGAACTCCGGCTCCCAGATTGCACTAAAATTTGTTCCGATTCTTTGGATATCACAACCTTGCTTGAACCGGGGTTATCTCAATAAATCACAGGTTCGGTGATATTTAGTTTTTGCCAGGGGATATCTGCAAAATTAGCTTTAGTCCCTGACCACAACAGATCGTATACCCTCCAATTTGACACGAACCCATATTTACGATATTTCAATCTCACCATCCTACGCTACTTCAACATCATTCAAGCTGCATAAACATCAATGGAAGGCACAAAATGAAATGCCCGAAGTGTCAGTTTGAGAATCGTGAAGGGGTGAAGTTCTGTGAAGAATGTGGCGCTAAGATTGAGTTAGTATGCCCTGCATGTAAAGCCAATATTCCTCTTGAGAGAAAATTCTGCGGTGAATGTGGCTATGATTTTAGCAAATCCTCAGAAACTGTCGCCCTCAAAGAAAAGCGAACAAGACTCCCAGATATTTGAATCGCCTCTCGAAGAGACCATACCAACACACATTTCAGCTGAAGGTGAACGAAAGCATGTGACTGTCCTTTTCTCTGATCTTACCGGATATACGGCCATGTCCGAAAAACTGGACCCGGAAGAGGTCAAAGAGATCACCAGCCGGATTTTTGGCGAAGTTTCCAAAATTGTGGCCAAATACGATGGATTCATCGAAAAGTATGCCGGTGATGCGGTGATGGCAATATTCGGAGTGCCCCAGGCCCATGAGGATGATCCAATCAGGGCTATCAAAGCTGCCCGTGAAATCCATCAGCTGGTGGATGCGATCAGCCCAGAGGTCGAAAAGAGGATAGGACAACCCATTTCGATGCACACAGGCATCAATACCGGTCTGGTGGTAACCGGTGAAGTGGACATGGAGAGAGGAACGCATGGCGTGGCCGGGGACACCATCAATCTCGCCTCACGCCTGAGCAATATGGCAAGCCCGGGGGAAATTCTGGTCGATGTGGATACCTGCCATCAGGTTGAGGGACAATTTGCATGTGAATACATGGATACAACCTCCGTCAAGGGCAAAGCCGATCCTGTCCAGGTTCATAAAGTATTATCTCAAAGGGATAAACCGGTTACCATCCGTCGGCTCTCCGGAATGAGAGCGGACCTGGTCGGCCGAGATGTGGAGATGGCCGAACTGTCCGAAGCGGTCGATAATATGCGGCAAGGCAAAGGTCGGATTTTTTCGATCTGCGGGGCTGCCGGTACAGGTAAAAGCAGATTGGTTGAGGAGTTCAAGGTCGGACTTGATCTTGATCAGATTCAATGGATAGAAGGACATGCTTATGCATATTCTCAAGACATACCCTATTTTCCTCTGGTTGACCTTTTAAATCGATTGCTGCACATTGAGGAAAACGATTCCACTGAAAAAGTGAGGGAAAAAGTCGAGTCCGGGCTTGAATCTCTTATCGGAAAGCAGGAAGATATCATCCCTTATGTGGGTGGTCTTTACTCGTTGAGTTACCCTGAGATAAACGATGTCAGTCCCGAGTTCTGGAAATCTCGTCTGCAAGCGGCAATCCTGGAGATTCTTGAAGCTGTGGCCAAAAGAGCGCCGACCGTCTTCTTTCTGGAGGATTTGCACTGGGCCGATCCCTCCTTTGTGGATTTTTTGCGACGTGCATGTTTTGAGATCCGACAACCTGCCATTGTGCTGTGTACGTACCGACCAACCTTCAGTCTTTTCACGGGCAATCAGGTAAGCAATATCGGCAAATATTATCATGATATTCAGCTGCAAAATCTGTCACTTTCAGTCGCCCAAAATATGCTTGCATCACTGCTTAAAACCGAAACCATCCCCCCCGATCTGAAGCGCTGGGTTCAGAGCAAAGCCGAGGGAAATCCTTTTTACCTGGAAGAGCTGGTCAACTCCTTGATCGAATCCGACACGCTGAGCCGGGATAACGGCAGCTGGAAACTCACCCGTTCCCTTGCCGAATCGGATATCCCCTCCTCGCTGCATGGACTAATTACCGGCAGGCTCGACCGGCTGGACAACCAGACCAAGCGCATTCTGCAAAAGGCGTCTGTGATCGGCCGGGATTTTCTTTACGAAATTTTAAAAAGAGTAACAGAGTTTGAAGAGCGCATCGATAGGGAACTCAGCCAGTTGGAGCGGCTCGACCTGATCAGAACCCGCTCTTTGCAACCGGATATAGAGTATATGTTCAAGCATGCCCTGACCCAGGAGATCGTCTACAACGGTCTGCTTAAAAAACAGCGCCGGGAAATCCATGAACAAATTGCACGGGTAATCGAAAGTGTCTTCAAGGACAGGCTGGCGGAATTCAACGAGACCTTGGCCTATCATTTTGCCAGAGGTCAATCGGTTACCAAGGCGGTCGATTACTTGGTAAAATCGGGGGAAAAGAGTCTGGCAAGATATGCGGTGGAAGAAGCCAATCAGTACTTCAAAAAAGCTTATAAAATCCTGGCATCAAAAGAAGAGTTGTCTGAAGCAGAAAAAACTATCCTTATCAACATTTTAAACAGCTGGGGCTACGCCTTCTATTATCTCGGCGATTTTAGGGAATGCATCGATATTTTCACGTCTCATCAGGATATGGCAGAGTCCCTGCAAGACAAGGCAAAAGCTGGGATGTTCTATGTGTGGTTCGGTACTGCCCATTATATGGCAGGAATACCAAAGGACGGCTATGAATACCTGTGCAAAGCCCTAAAACTCGGACAGAGTGCCGGTGATCAAAGAGTGGTGGGCTATGCCTGCACCTGGCTGCCATGGGCCTGTGCAGAACTGGGGCTTTTTGATGAAGGAATTGGTTATGGCGAGAGGGCCCAGGAGATAGCCATGTCGTATCCTTCCGATCAATATCTTTATTTTAAATCCCTTGGTGGGCTATGCTTAATCTATTATTTCAAAGGAGATACGCGCAAGGTTTTCGAGGGCACGAAACGTCTATTAGACTACGGTGAAAGAAAATCCAACAGCAGGAGCAAGGTGATTGGGCATTGGTTGGAAGCTTTTGGTCATCAGGCTACGGGAGATTTTAAGTCAGCGCAAAAGAGTGGTGAAAGAGCTATGGAAGTTGCGTTGGACCCTTTCTATGAGAGCTTTCCAAATTTTTCATTAGGCGTAGCTTATTTTTTCAACGGCCAACTTCAGAAAGCTGAAGATGCTCTTCAATCCTGCATAAAATTTGGTGAGAAGCACGGTGAGGGGCAAATCTCTTTAATATGCCAGTGTTTTCTGGCTCCAATCTTGATTGCCAGAGGACAGATGCAGCACGGGACCAAACTGCTGGAAGATGCGCAAAAGGCCCTGATTAGAAATCAGAGGAGATGGAGCTATGCCTTATCTGAGTTTATTCTTGGTGAAGTGAAATCACAAATAGCCACAAGCCCAAAACCTTCTTTATCGATTATGGCCAAAAACATCGGTTTTTTGGCAAAAACTGTGCCGTTTGCGACCAAGAATGCCGAGCAGCACTTTAAAAAGGCGATTAAAATATATAAAGAATTGGGGGGGAAAGGCCAGCTTGGAATGGTTTATCTGAGCTTGGGTCTTCTACACAAATCGACTAAGAAAACCGACCAAGCTAGGCAATGCATCTTGGAGGCTATTGATCTATTTAAGGAATGTGAGGCTGATGGCTGGCTTAAACAAGCAAAGGAGGCACTTGTTTCTTTAGTATAAAAGCCGCTTTGTCATTTTAAGTAGAAATCAATATGTTGTGGTTTCTACTATTGTGCCAAAATTGATGATACCTATTATGTATCAAAGGTCCCGACGCAGTTTCAAAACTTGCACTATCTCCAACGTATCACTATCCTAGCGTAATAATTCAATATTGTGATATCGTTATCATATCGCAGGTGTAAAATTACGCCACCGAATTTACTTTCAGAGATTGTATATTGGGTATACGAAACCCACATTTTGGCTGAATTGTGGATTGCGGCTATAAACCAATCATCGCAATAAATTGCACCTTCCGTTCACTGATCCTAAATTTTTCCCGTGTCATTAAAGATTCGATGCAGGCACGAAGTCCAACAAAAATATTAGCTGAAAAAAGTGTATATTCGCCATGGCTAATCTGCAAAATTATAAGCGAGTGAAAATTCGGATGGACGATATGATATCACAACAATTTTTTAGGCTTTCAAATCTTTGCTAAGTTTACAGTATCTGTACTTTTAAGATGACAAATTTTTTACAGATATCATCTTTCTGCCAGATGGGTTTTAAGCGTATGCCGAAAGCTGTGGAAGGTCTTCTTCCCCGGTTTCCCTAATGGGTTGTCTGGGGTTCCATCGCTATCTGGGTTGGTAAAGATGTGATCCTCTTTCCTTTGGTCCGGAAGGCTTACGACTGGGATCGTCCGCAGGGCACAAACGCCATGGTTGACGAGCGAGGTATTGCAAAAGAACGGTTGGCTCCCTCGGTGTATGTCCAGATCCGCGGAGAATTGTGGAGGGCTGAGTTGGTGGAAGGGAGTCCGCCAATTGAGAAAGGAGAACGTGTTCAGGTTGAAGGAGATATTCTGGTTCTTCTGAGCATGACCCTTGCCCTTGGTGCCATTGTAAAAGGCACCATTTGCTTCAAGGATGTGGTGGATGCGTTCGCGAAAGGTTGTTACAAACCTTGCCCCCGTGCCTTCAAAAAACATGCTTCCTCTCGAAAACCCCTCATTGATTTTGGTTAGCTCTTTGATAGAGATGCTTTTGGTCTCGAGATCTGCCGGACAGGTTACCTTCAACGAAAGTACCTGTCACCGGCAGCCTGGGCTTTTCTTCGATTGGTTGAAAAACAAAAAAAGATCCTGGCTCCACCAAAATAATCATCTGGATTTATTTAACGGCTCATCAGGCTAAAAACTGTATCGGCCAATCTTTTGAATACGATACGATCAAATCCAGAAACAGTTCCCTTGACCAAATTTGAGAATCTGACTATAATAAATTTCTTGAGTTGCCTCCTTCTGTGTGGTGGTTGTTTTCATACTTTCATTTATGACAAATGGGACGGTTCATGTCATCTATAAGTTGGGTTTCGACATAGCCCGCTTTGGTAGTTTAATATTGAATTAATTACTTAGAAAAGGAGAGTTAAAATGGCTGACCCAAAAAATATGTATCAATGCCAAGTGCACAATTGCGGATATGTTTATGACCCTGACAAAGGCGAACCAAAGACAAATACCCCTCCGGGGACAGCTTTTAAAGATCTTCCGGATGATTGGGAATGTCCCTTCTGCGGATCATCAAAAAAAACCTTTAGACCTTTAGCAGGACCGGGGTCAACATTAGCTGAGAGCACATAATAATTAAAATACTGACCTGCCCCCAGTTTTAGTGCCACTTGTTAAGTTAGACCCCAGAGCATATTGTCCCTATTTGATGTAAACCAAAAAGGTTCAAAGGTTAAAGGCTGAACCGCCTCTGGTGCTGGTGTCCGATAACCAAGACTGCTGTGCGGTCTGACGGTATTGTAGACGCGGCAGTGGGCGGTACTAACAAGGCAATCAGGTATGGATCCATTTTGTCAAGCTGCTTCAGAATGAAAAGCTGCAAAACAAATCTGATGATCTGCTTTCGAAAATTAGATGATTAGTTGTGCTCAATCTGCACCTCCGCCACTGATGAGGACATCTGAACCCCGATCTGTATGAGGAACTTCAGGCTGATTTCCCCACAAATGAGTGGAGCCAGCGAGGATATCTTTACCGCCTGTTGTAGACCCAAAAAGGGGATGCTTACCTTCACTGCTTCCCCTGATCAAATTCCTGAAAACTCATCAAAACCCTTTAAATCTTTTCTAAATAGGAGGGAAAATGGGGAAACAAAATGTCACTATCTTTCGACTTTACCCGTTTAAAGTTGGGCAGAAAATTTATATTGAAGATGGGCCCCGCCATGGTGACTGGGAAGTTATGGATGTGACCGAACGGAAATTAAAGTTGCGTTGCCCCATTTCGAATCGCGAAGTTGAGTGGAACCGGTTTTGCTATTTTATGGAAGAGGCCGATAATAGTCCATGGCCCCATCGCGATGAATAGTATTTTTAGGATGACTTTGATGAAAAAAAAAGACTACAGAAAACGTATATACTGCTTTTATCGGAGAGGCAAAGGCTTATTTCAGACTGGTGGCATACGCTGAAAAGGCTGAAGAGGAAAAGGTTCCATAAATTGTGCCCTATTGTTTCGTGCAATAGCCGATGCGGAGAGGGTGCATGCTACTCGTCATTTAAGCTTGGTTGAAGATATATTAGTTAAAGATACTGACACGAATTTAGAGAAATACTTTCAATGTGAAAAATCAATCAGTGAAATTGTATATCCTGACTTCATAAAAGATGCTGAACAAGATGGTGTGGAAACTGCAGCACTTGTATTCAGTCAGGCCAGAGATGCTGAAACCTTCCACGTAAAATTATATGAACAAATAAAGGAAGCTGAAGGACTGCTAAATAATAGACCCATTCAATCGCAAGATCATGAAAATTGGAATAACACCACTCGGGAATATTTGATAAAGTGCCGCAGATGTTGAAGCTTAGAGGAATTGCCCAAACTCTATGCCGAGTCCGATACATTGTTTGTCTTCCATGCACAGAGCCGCATCTTCATCTTCCAAATAGTGCTTAATCCGGTGTCCTTCCTTTTTAAAATTGACTTTCCAGACATTTCTTTCACTGTCCCACACAACTTTCAAATCCTTATCACATTCTCCTATTTCTGGGTAAATTTCATTTATCTTATTGCAAAGCGCTGTTTTTTCGTACATGGTAAACCTCCTTTGAGGAAGGCTGTTTTTTTATCGAACCAGGATGTTTAAATTTATGACCCCAGTGGATAAATGTCGCATCCATAAGTTAAAAATTTCCGGCCTTTTCTCCTGTTATAACAATATAGTGGCTTTTAATTAAAATTTAATCACGATTGTTATAAGGATTTGAAAGGATTATTCATTTTTGATATCTGATTCTGAATACCAACATGTAGCCAAAAATTGGTTTTCCCTCCTTTTCGGCCGGAAGAACCCATGCCATGCCGACTCTACCTGGAAATTTATAAACACCGCTGTTTCAGAAGTTGATGATATTCCTAAATATATCGATCATCACGTATTGAGTGATTCACTTTCATCGCTATTAGTTGTGGATTAATTTGACTGACAATAAATGGTAATTATTTTAGTGGAGTCAGGTATGTTGACCTGAACCAACAGGTAGTTTTCCTTTAGTACCTCAAACGTGATTGATGAATCCTGTGCATGATCAACGAACTAAGAGTTGTCTGCATCACAATGCTACCCAGAAGGAAAAAGATGCGGAATAATGATGAGGTGAAAACATGGACAAAAAAGATAAAAAGAAAAAAAGCGATAAGTCTGCAGCAAAATTTTGCTGTTATCATGTCGTAGACAGTTGCGGTTGTGTTGTCGGAACATACTGCTGTGACGGCCCGGACATGTCGAAGTGCCGATTTGAAAGTTGCTGCTGACAAAAAATGCTTTTAGTGATAGATATAGCAAAAAACCAGATGTAATTCCCGGTCTTTTTGTTTAAACAGGAAGGAAAAATTTCAAAGAAAGACTTGGGCTCAATGCTAATTACAGAGAGCCGGTTTCAAAATCGTGTCACAAATTATTTGCCGAGTAGAGGACCATCTTTACCTATTGATTGTCTAAACTGATCATCTAACAAACCTCGTAAAATTAAATGCCAAACTCAATATTTGGAAGGTAATATGGCTATCGAAGTCTTAATTAAAAGGAAGATAAAGCAAGGCGGTAATGCAAAAATATTGGTTCCTTTAATCTTGCAGATTCGAGCACTTGCGCTGCGCCAACCCGGATATATTTCCGGTAAGACCTTATGTGATTTAGAAAATCCCGGCGATTGTTTGGTAATCAGTATATGGGAAACTGTAAATGCCTGGAATAGATGGAAACAGAATAAAGCAAGAGCCCGTATTGAGAGTAAAATTGAAGCTTTAACTGGTGAGGAAACCCTCTACAAAACTTATGCGCCGATGACTGCAAGTCAGACTGATTGATAATTATTTTAGAGAAATGAAATCCTTATTATAATCCTCATTCGTGCTGATAATTGAACGAGAGTGTCACACAGAAAATCAAAGATTCTGAAATAGAAAGATTCAAAATGCCAAATAACAAATCAACGCTATTTGAACGAATCGGCGGTAAGCAATTGATCGCTGAGGTTGTGGATGACTTTTATGATCGTATATTGGCCGACCCTGAACTGAAGCCGTTTTTTAGAAATACCTCTATTGATAAGCAGCGTAGCATGCAACGAGAGTTCTTTGGTGCGGCTCTTGATGGCCCTATCACTTATACGGGTAAACCCCTTAGTCATGTCCACCATGGCAGAGGTATAACTAAACACCACCTTACTCTTTTCGTTAACCATCTCCTTGATACACTTCGAGATCGCGGAATTAACGACCAAGACGTTACTGATATAATCAACAGAATTAGTACTTACGCTAACGAAATCACTGGAGATATTAGTTCGGCCGGTTAAATAGTAAATAATTGATGGTAAAAATATCAAGAGCGATTCATGTTGCTTCCTGCAATAAATCAGCCCTTTCAAAATTCCAGATTACTCCACAACAGATTTTCGAAGCTTGAAAATTTTTGTGATATCGTCAAAAAAATATATCAACAAGAAGAATTGGACTATTGATTTTGACCCGACCTTGCTGTCCCTTTGCTAACCAGTTTCTTATCGACGATAATCACGTTTTTTAAAAAGATCCTTTTTAACGGAGCACGAATATGAAAAAGGCTAATTGGCTCATAAGGACGTTGCTGATTTATTTTTTTTCTATAGGCTTTACAGCATTTTTATCGGTACAGGCATATGGTCAAGTTATTAAAATCACAATCAATCAGCTATTGGAATCATTAGACCATCCCCAATTGCTACTCTTGGACGTACGGACTCCTGGAAGTTGGCAGGCCAGCGATAGCAAAATTAAGGGAGCGGTTAGAAAAAATCCCGATACTTTCGATTCTTGGGCTAATGGTTTACCCAAAAACAAGTACCTGGTGCTATACTGAGAGTGACCCAACGAAGAAACCAGTGCCAGGCTGGCACAAAAACTTCACAAAAAGGGTCACCCAAAAGTGCACGTAATATTAGGTGGATGGCAAGAATGGCAAAAGGCAGGATTTCCAACCGAGAAAAAATCGCCTCTTCTTTTATGATCTCGATTTGCTCTTCAACATAAGTTAATCGAAAACCGATAACAGCCACATGGACAAGTATGGTGAACCGAGGGTCTCCGGGAACTATGGATGGAGGCACGAAACCCATCAAAAATAAAGACTCAAAAAAGTGTCTATTTGTCATTGAGAAATCTGTAAAGAGCATACTATGGATTTTTCCAAGCAAGGTCGAAGTTGCCTAAAAGCTTTTCAAATAAGACATGGCACACTTTGGGGGTTGCCCAGAGTCTGGGAGTTTCCATACCCCCATTACAGATGGAGTCAAGAATCAAGATAGAGCTTAGCGTATATTTATGTAACAAATCATCGTGGCACCCCAATCTGTGTAAGTATTTCATAGCTTAAACGACCAAATAGGTTATAAATGGTAATGGAAACAAATTGAGAAAAAGAGTCGGATGGGGGCGCTCACTACTTTGACACGAACCCCAGAAATAGGAATCATCGGTAAGGCTGGATAATATACTCCAAGAGTATTAGGAGCTTAACATTTTGGTGAAAAAAAGGAAATTCAAGCCCATAATAAAGAGGTAAGGTATGAAAGTAACAAAACGGGTTGCACTTTATTTTTTCGGCCTATTTCTTATTTTTCTGGCAGGTGATTTCCCCCTGTGGGGGGGAGAGGACCACCTGGCAAAGTTTGGAGTAAATAGGTTAGACAAAAAGATTGATGCCCCGGAATTCACCCTTCCGGATTTAAAGGGCACAAAAAGAAGCCTGAGTGAATTTCGGGGAAAATTCATCATGTTGAATTTCTGGGCCACCTGGTGACCATACTGCCTCAAGGAGAGGTCCTCTCTGGAAAAGATCCATCAAGATTACAGAAGCAAAAGTCTATTCATTTTGGCCGTCTCTATTGACCAAGGAAGCGGTGAAAAAGTTAGAAAGTTGCTTAAAGATTATGTCAAAAGCCATAACCTGACTTTCCTGAATTTACTAGATACTAAATCTGAATTTGCCGCCCAGTATGGTGTGAGTGGAATCCCGGTAAATTTTTTCATAAACACTCAGGGCAAAGTCGTCGCCTTTGCCAGCGGCTATCGGGATTGGAAAAGCGAAGAAGGCCGGAAGGTGATCGAACAGCTACTTTCTGAGACAAATTGATAATAATTTAACACCGTTTCTAGTTTTGGAATTTGTGCTGCGGCTTTCTGAAAGAGACCCCCACGGCCTGATCCCGACTCTTTCGTGACTAATATTTTTTCTAAATAAGTAGCTAAATCATAATCTGAAAGCAGAAAATCGTCTTCAACCGCCGTGGTTTTCATTTAGAATCGACTAATCGGCCCTCCAGAATTTAACCAAACCTCAAAATCCAACCATAAACGTCCGCGGAGATCCAAATCGAAAGGTTTTTCATGTTTCTTGCGAGAATGTGGCGCACAAATTTCAGATTGGATGAACAAATTCATAATAATATCGAACAATTCACACGATATGATTCAGGCACGCTATACACACTTTCTGTGAGGCGAAAATTTTGTATATTTGTCATTGTGTAATCCACAATCTGAAAAGTCTTGTGATATCCCTTTCATATATGTAAAATCGCCAAATCTTTGATATTCTCAATCTGTAATCCGAATTTACTGATATAGAGTTGATTCCATATACGATAGAGGTTGAAATCGGCTATAGAATATCAATATCCACCCATCCAAACAGGAGGCAACATGTCGACTCAGGCCAACAAGATCCAGACGCACAGATTTAAATACGCCACTCCCGAGAATCCCGCAGATTTCAATCCCGCGGACTTTGTTGAGAAAGCGATTTCCTGGGTGAAAAGCCTGGTGAAACCGGGCGAGAAAATTGCTCTTTCCGCGTCCGGGGGCGTCGACAGTACGATCGCCGCATTTCTCCTCGACCGTATCGTCGGCAAAGACCTCCATGCGTTCTTCATCGAAGACGGTTGCCGTCGCCTCATAAACGACAAGCCCGAGGGGGAAGTCACGCGTGAGATCTTCAGCAAACTGAATTTCACGGTCCTGGAGGTGAGAGACGAGATTCTCCCGCCACTGGTGGGGCTTTCCGACGGTGAAGAGAAACGCAAGACGTTTATCGGCAACTACAGGAAAGTATCAGACAGGCATATTGGCCAGGTAGGCGCCTCCTGGATCGCGGACGGCACGATCGCGCCGGACATTATCGAAACCGAAGGCGGCTTCAAGAGCCAGCATAACGTCGGCTGGAATTACTCTGTTGGAAAGATCGAGCCGCTGGCGTCGCTCGCGAAGCCTCAGGTCAGGAGGGTCGGCGAGTACCTCGACCTCCCTCCGTCATTCACGCATCGGATCCCCTGTCCCGGTCCCGCGCAAATCATCAGAACTGTCGGCGAATTCACTGAAGAGAAGCTCCATACGGGCCAGCTCGCGTCCGACATCATCGAGCAGGAGATTGAGAAGTACTACACTGAGAAACACGGTAAACCCTACCTTTACGACGAAGCTACCGGCATTCGGACGCCTTTTCAGTACTTCGGAATGGCGCTCGACCCGAACATGGAACCCGATCCGGCCATGGCAGACCTGGCACGCAGCACTCTCGGCGCGAACGCGGAGTGCTTCAAAATGGATAGCCAGACGACAGTTGTCCCCGAAGCGGGAACACGCCCCGAGGTCCCTATCTACAAACCTGTCTCCTGGATAAAGGTCGACGGCGATATCGACTATGACAAACTGAACGCGCTCTGTGTCGAGGCGTGGAGTAAGCTTGAGCTTCCGCGCATTCTTATAGAGCTTTGCGCGAACGATGCGCCGAAAACATGTTACGTCGTCGGCATGCGGGCGGTCGAGAGCGCGGCCGCGAAGCTGGCGCGTCCGGTCCGGATAGACGAGGCGGCGCTCCTTGAGATAGGCAAGAAAATTGCCGCGCACACCGGCGCGTCTAAGGTGGCGTACGATATCAGCATCAAGCCACCGGCAACGATCGAATTCGAGTAGCTGTCGTTCAGGGATGTGGCTTCGCTTCAGGCAGCGCCAGAGAAGTAACAACAGGATTTGCCAACAGGCAGATGGAGGCTATCCAAATTCCGCTACACTCCATTGGGAAGCCTCATCGGCACGATACCTCCAACGTGCGACAGATTTTTGGAGTCTTAAAATTGTTGTGATATCGTCAAAATATAGGTGACATTCACAAATATCCCCAATGTTTGAGTATTCTCAATTTAGTGCGCCACGAGCGGCGACCTTGTATGATGCATTTTTGCGATAGGTTCTATTTAAAAAGCTTAGATAGGGATTATTATAGGTCATTGCCGAATCAGAATGACGGATGTACCTGTTTTTGTGCAGCACATATGAACATGGAAGGAGATTAAAGATGAAATACAAACAACTTGGAAGAACCGGATTGCTCGTCTCGGAATTGTGTTTCGGAACCATGACATTCGGCGGCAGAGGATTTTGGAGTGCGATCGGTCAACTGCCCCAGGACGCAGCGGACAACCTTGTCGGCCGTGTGCTCGAAGCGGGGGTCAACTTTATCGATACGGCCGATGTGTACTCCGAAGGAGAATCCGAGAAGATGCTGGGCAAAGCCCTGGGAAATCGCCGCAAAGATGTGGTGCTGGCAACGAAAGTATTCGGCCGCATGGGGCCCGGACCCAACCAAACCGGTCTGTCACGCAGTCATATCATGCAGGCGGTTGAAGACAGCCTGACCCGGTTGGGGACCGATTACATCGACCTGTATCAGATTCACGGGTTCGACGCCGTCACACCCATGGAAGAGACCCTTCGTGCCCTGGACGACCTGGTGCATGCGGGAAAGGTCCGCTACATCGGCTGTTCCAATCTTGCCGCCTGGCAATTGATGAAATCACTGTGGCTCTCCGACAAATACAACCTTTACCGCTTTGAGAGCTTGCAAGCCTACTACACCATCGCTGGCCGGGATCTCGAGCGGGATATCGTGCCGGTCTTGCAGGATAAGAACCTGGGACTGATGGTCTGGAGTCCCCTGGCCGGCGGCCTGCTGTCCGGCAAATTCGACCGCGAAGGAAAGGGGCCGGCAGGTGCTCGTCGTGTTGATTTCGATTTTCCGCCGGTGAGTAGGGAACGCGCCTTCAACACCGTCGATGTGATGCGGGAAATCGCTCGCGAAAAGAATGTGTCCGTGGCCCGGATCGCCTTGGCATGGCTGCTGCACCAGCCGGTGGTCACCAGCGTGATCATCGGTGCCAAAACCCCAGAACAGCTGGCTGATAACCTCGCCGCATCGGATGTGACGCTGTCCGACGCTGACCTGGATCGCTTGCAAAAGGTCAGCGAACTGCCCGCAGAATATCCCGGCTGGATGATCAAAACCCAATCCACTAACCGTTTTCCGGAACCGCCGGAAGACGCTTGACCGCATCTGCCGGGCGTTATTCAGATTCTAAGGGACATTCTTGAATATATTTAGATTTTTGTAGTGCAGTCGCTAACGTTGAGATAAGTTCGATTTATCACTGAAAATCAACTGCCACAGATTTCTTTGATACCTCCAACGTATCACTATCCTAGCGTAATAATTCAATATTGTGATATCGTTATCATATCGCAGGTGTAAAATTACGCCACCGAATTTACTTTCAGAGATTGTATATTGGGTATACGAAACCCACACTTCGGCTGAATTGTGGATTGCGGCTTTAAATTAAATCTTTTCGCATTGGCAGAAAGCGTTGGATTTGCATTTCTAATCTCTCCTTTATTGATTTATTGTTATCTGCGATAAGTTAGAAAAATTTAGAATTTTAGGATTTAAAATATTTTCCTCCGGGAAATAAAATAAAAATTGCGCAATATTTAGTAGAAAATTTGAAAATCAATCTCCACCCGACGATTCATCCCTCTGCCCTCAGGTGTAGAATTATCAGCGATGAATTTTTTAGCACCATGTCCCATTGCATCAATATTTTTAGCCCTTATTCCTCTACTTACTAAATAAGATTTTACAATATCCGCTCGATTTTTGGAAATCAACTTATTGTACACACTATCACCGGCTGAATCCGCATAACCATCTAACCTCACATGATACCTGGAAATTCCTATGATATATTTTGCAAATTGATTTAGTTTTTCTATCTCACTGTTGGAGAGCTCGGTTGAATTGGTACTAAAAAATATTATCAGATTTTGGGGAGAAAAAAGATTTTCAACTTTTAACAATCCTTCAGCTTCACCCACTCGATACGAAATTTCTTTTGATATAGCACGTTCGCCAAAATCATCTACTGCAGTTATTACAAAATAATAAGTGGCGTTAGGCTTTAAATCGACAATTTTAATAGGATTGCCTGCATTTGGAATTTTATTACTATTGGTCTTTGTTAAGCCAGGAACGTTTGAAAAATATATGTTGTAAAAATTGACATTAGGAACTTCATCCCATGACAACGATAATTTGCCATACGAAGAAATGTTCGTAATGGGAATATTATTTTTGTCCCAACTACATCCATTTGTAACAAGCATTGACAAAACGCAAAAAAGTAAAAAAATTATAGATAATATTGTGCTCCGGCTTTTTTTTGTTTTTATAAGCACCACGCACCTCCATGATAGCTAAGGTTTACATATTATTTCGAATTAAATCGATTTGATATAAAAAATCACTACTTTACTACTTTTGTGGATAGCATTCGTATATCTCAATATTTTCTAAAGTGTCAATACCTGAAAAGGTATGAAAGATATTTGAATTGGCGATGCTAAGGCAGGGGCTGGGTTGTAATCAGTCTCAATTAGGTGGCTATTGCCGGTTAAACAGACCTGATAGACTCCCTGCCTGCATCACAAGAAGTAAAAAAACTTAATTAACCTTTTCCATTGTCTCCAGCACTTTTCCATATTTTTGACTTATTGCATTTAATCTCTGTGAGTAAATTTTAAATGTTTCATTTGCTACATCTTCTCTTGCAAAATACTCTGATCTTTCTGGAAAAAAGTCAAAAACGTATATACTAATCGCAACCGTCACCGCAATTGGTAATGATACAAAAATAATGTACTCCCAAACATTCATGGTTCTGTTCGCAGATTTCCTATCTATTGCGGCTTTTAATTCAGTCATATGCAAAGATTACGATTGCAGAAATCAACATACAAACTTTCCATGTTCAGCAAATGTGGCTACCCGACTTTCCGACCTGCAAAAACCATGCAAAATCAAATGGTTAAACGAGGACAAGTAATATCAGTAGGTTAGGTACCTATTAGGAATAGCTGCCAGGGGATTTGTGAAGTGAATGAAATAAAAACTGGGGAATCTCTTTCACATATATAAGAATTTTATAGTCGAGAGGAAAAAAACGCTGATTGCAGATCACTTGATATGATCTGCAATTTAGCCAAATTACAGATACGATTTTAATATCATATGTTTTTGATGATTTCAAAAGTACTGATCAATAGCAGAGATCTGCAATCAGGCACGGCCGAATAGTTAAAATATCATCCAAATTGAAAAACTTTGATATGTCTGACATCCCCGACATCGTCTGTCATGGCGAATTGCGGAACCGATCATTCCGGAATATCTCCCACCCCAGAGAGAACGTATCGCGGGTGATAGGCAAAGTGCTTGAGGTCTTCTTCGCGGGTGACCCCGCTGAGCACAAGCACGGTATCGATATCCGAATGGATACCGGCGATAATGTCCGTGTCCATCCGGTCACCTACAATGGCAGTGTCCTCCCGGTCGCAGCCCAGTAACTTTATGCCGTGACGCATCATGATCGGGTTGGGCTTTCCCACGAAGTAGGCTTTCGTACCGCTGGCCAACTCGATGGGGGCAATCAGCGCGCCGGTAGCAGGAGCGAAGTCCTTGCCCAGCTTGTCCGTCAGGTCTGGGTTGGCGCCAATGAGTTTGGCCCCGTTTCGGACGAGGCGTACGGCGCGTTCGATCTTTTCATAGCTGTAGGAACGGCTCTCTCCCACCACCACGTAGTCCGGGTTGATTTCGTTCATGGAAAAACCAGCCTCGTACAGTGCGTTGATCAGCCCTGCCTCGCCGATTACATAGGCACTGCCGTTGGCACGCTGGGATGCCAGAAAGCTGGCTGTGGCCAGAGCGCTGGTGTAAAAATGGATCGCCTCCACCTGGATGCCGAGGCGGTCGAGTTTTTCCTTGAGCTCACGCGGGGACTTCTCACTGCTGTTTGTCAGAAACAGAAATTTTTTGCTTTCCTTCTTAAGCCACTCCACAAAGGCCTGCGCCCCCGGCAGCAATTGATCCCCGTGGTAGATGACCCCGTCCATGTCGCAGATAAAACCCCGCTTTTTCCTCAGAAGATCAAGATTCATAGCTAATGCCCTTTCTGCTCCTCAGGCTGCAGGTCCGGGTGCAACATCCGGATTGATACCGTGGGAAGCACGATGATGAAAATACAATGGCTGCGCTGCACACAGGATTTGTCCTTGGTCAGGATACGTTCGATTTACCGATATGAGAATAATACACCATAGAAATCATGTGATTTAAAAACTGAGATATCTTACCAGTATCACAACTCTCCAGAACTCTGTGATTTCAGGATTATATATATACAATTCAAACAAGTTGGTCAAACGATTTGGAAGACCGGTCTACCCGGAAAAGCCCTGTCAATCAGCAATCCCTAACTGGTGGGTAATTGATTGCAGGCCTGCTTCGGTGAATTATCCACGGCATTCGGCTGATCTGGTCAGGTATTACCCATACCTTGTGCCGATTGATATCGCATGCATGTCCTTGATGCACATTCAAGAACCTCCCAATTTAGCCGATATACAGTTTAGAAGGATAGATTTAAATAGACCGATTGATGAGAGGTGTTTCATGGGAGCATTTTGGAATCCGATTGGTGGTTTCATTGTAAACGACAGAAGGCTTTCAAAAAAAGAAGTGGCTGCTTTAAAACGAAATTGGTCAACGAATCCTCAATTACCATTCAGTAAATTAAGGCACTGGTGGAAAGAAATTACGATTGTTGTATTGACTCTCTTCAGATAACCCGAAACGCCCCGACTGGCAACCCTGTCTGTACATATCAAATCTTCTCCGTTTGTATTTCTGTGCGGGGCCTTGCCATCATTAACTGTGCACCGGGTAATGCTAACGGCTGAGATACTATTTATGCTCCACCCCCCCCAAAAAAAAATGGGTGGCCCACACCTAAGTGCAGACCACCCTTCCACGATAAAGCCGAGAGTCCGCCACAGACTCTCAGAGCAGATTATGGACAATTGTGAATAAAACTCCAAGGGGAAAATTTCGGATATATACCCATTCTTGCAAAGGTAAAGTTAATGAGAAATGCCTATCCGAAAGGCGAAGGCCTATCGTGTCATGTTTTAGGAGGTTGAGGACTGAAGACAGGCGCCAATCGCATACTTTCATTGCTAACGATAGGCGAAGTGGGATTGCTGGCAGAAGAAACCCGAAAAAAGTTTTTTCGTACTTGGTGGCACGGGTAGCCGCATATCGATGCTTATGTAGCAGCAAAATTCTTTCTTTATAAGGGATCCATTATTTCTGCTGGTTTAATTTCAACTGGTTTTTCTTCTTTTTTAATCTCTTCCAGTAATTGCGAATACTCTATGCTCCAATATTCTATCAAACATAACACATAATAGTTTTCTTCCCTCAAGCTACATTCGATTGTTGTAGTCGGGGTACTCCATGATGAGGCATATTCTACATGACCTAAACTAAGTGCAAGCCCCCATTTTTTTCGGAAATTTTTATAGGTATCATTAATCCAGTCCGTACTTTCCTCAGTTGGTTGTCCATATTTTCTAATCAATGCGGTTTTGAATTTAGTATATGTGTTTCTGAAATGGTCGGAATTTAGATACCCTGATTGGTCACTTCGATGCTGCATCTTTGGTAGCTTCATGGATCAAATTGCAAGGAGTGCAGATTCTCAACGCTGCCGGGCCGAGGGCATCGGAAGACAACCAAATTTATCGAGATGTCATAATTATCATAGAACAGGTTATTCAAATTCTTACTGATGAAGACAGAAAAACGCAGACCGCACTGAAACCTTCTGGAAAGGGTAAGCCCTCAACACCCCACAGAACAGTTGAAGAAGCTGTCGACAGACTTATTGATGTAATTGCCACTAAAGGACAAAACAACCATCGCCAGCATGGCTGAGGATGAACTGACCACCCTCCAGTTTACTCTTGGTTCATACATCGGCAAAGATTTTGGTGTTTGGTCGGGCAATCGATCTCTGCGGCATTCCTGCGAAATAGTTTCAGGTGATGTACACCTGCACCCAGATTTTGCCCCATCTGTTATAATTAAGGAACTGTGGGAAAGTTTACAGCAGACTTACAAGCTGAGGATTGTGAAATGACATTCTTTTATTTAGAAAATTACGTCCATTCTCTTAGTAAATAAAATTGGAGGGATATATGACAGAAAATAATAATGATGAAACCACACTTGAACCATTTGTAGAGATCATCTTTTAAATCATCATAGTTCTCAAATCCCAGTAACTCCATCAGCCAATCAAAATCAATTCGGAACATTAACCGTCCAGAAGCAGAATCAGAACCGGAGTGATGGTCGCGTTTCCCATAGCAGCAAGATGCACAAGTCTAAAAAGCCCCTGCACTTCCCCGCCGTCGCTCGTGAAATAAAACTGGCCGTCGGGACCAATAATGGCACCGCTTGGTCTCGCAAACCGTGACCCATCACTCCGCTGAAATCCAGTTACCACATTTTCCACCGAGACAGCCTGATTTCCCGAAAAATTCACCATTGCAACTTTGGGTGGACGACGGGTTTCCGGTCCGCCCCCTTTGGTGGGATCGGTGGCCCAGGAACCATGCACCGAGACCAGAGCATTGCCGTTAAAATCATCCCCCAATCGATTATCGGTGACAAAGGCGATCCCCATGGGAGTACTTCGTGCCAGGAAGGTGACCGCCGGGGCACGGGCTTCACTGGCCGGGCGTGGCGCGGTGGCGGTATCAATACATTGGCCATCCCGGAATGATCCGTTTATGTATTGAAACCACGGCATGCCGTGCCATGAATCCTGGGACAGTCGAGCAAAGATTTCCCTGGGCTCTTCATAGCCGAGATTATCTGATCCGGCGTTCGTGGTCCATAGATCGCCTGTGGACGGATGCACGGCAATACCGATGGGATTCCTCAGGCCGGAAGCAAAGGGGACGAGTTCAGGAGTCAGGCCCGATTCATCGATCCGGAATACCCCTCCGCGTCGAGTGTCGAACGGGTACGAGTTACCCAGATATTGGTTGCTGCAGTTACCACTAATGCCGATACTGAGATACAGTGTTCCATCAGGGGCGGCGATCACAGTGCGACTGGAGTGGCCTCCGACGGGTAAATCCGCGATTTCGACAAGATCGCCGGCTTGCAGGTTGGTTGATAATCCGTTGTAAGGGGCTTCATAAAGACCTGCTGTGTCGGCAATAAAAAGTTTATTGCCGCGATAGGCTACACTATGGCTGCGGCTTCCGATCTGGACCAGGGTTGTGGCGTTGTTGTAAGGGGGGGCAAGTCGAAAAACTGTGGATCCGTTCGACCCGATAATCATCTCATTGTCCGGACCCAAGGCCGGAAAGCGTGCACCGGAAGCTGCGGCCATAAACTCTACCTGCATGCCCTCCGGCACCATCAGGGTGGTACTGTTGCCAGCGACCGTGATCTGCTGCGGTGCCAGATTCAATGCCTGACTTGAAACTGCACTTATTGTCATGACAAATGCGACCACCCATATTTGCACTTTCATCTCGAGTACCTCGGAATGTTGTCTAACCTCAGCTGCAAAGAACAAAACGGTTCCCGCACCCGCTGGTCTTTGGAATATGATAAGGATAGATTCAAATTGTCTCCAGGCGCACTGTTGCTTCGAACAGTTTGGCTTCAAACAACGGATAATTTCATACTTGACTGGTATAGTATTAGACTGAGGTACCAAAAAGTCAACAAAGCGCCAATCAGTTTTTTTAGACGCAAAAAAGCGGAGGCCCAAGAGCTTTCGCAACCCATTTCAAGGTTAAAATAGAAATGGGGGACATATCCTGTATGATAGCATTGATAACACTTTTATTATTTTTTGTATTTGTTACTTTAATTTTTGTTCCGAACGGTAATTTGATGTGAGCAGCTGCCTTTTTGGCTTTGTCATAAAGTTCACCATTCGCTGTTTTCTTTGATTGAAACTTCATTGCATAATATGAAGCCTTTCCTGACTCGGTGTAACCAATCCAATTTGAATCCATCTTCGCAGGAGCGCTACTGCACTCCAGTGATGTAAAAAAGATAAATACACACAAAAGACCCTTCGATATCCTCAAGAATTTAATTCTGTTTCTGTTGGCTATTTTCAACCTACACTCTCCTTTTTCAAACAACCTTTGCCAATAAGCTGCGTGACAAAAGCGTTTCGAGCCGTGCACCGCCTTTACGGGAATGATACTAATTTGCAATGATATCCACACTTTTTAGGGAGGCGATTTATATCAGATTGCCAGATATCCACAAAAAAACGACCGATGTTGCGATTGCAACCGGCCGGTCTAATGGCAAGAGGTAAAACCAAACAAACGGTGATAACCGCTATCGCACGGGAATTAAGCGCGTTTATCTGGGCCATCGACAAAGAAATGCAGGTTGCTGAACAATAATAAGATTTTTACCAGTTTCCCTGAAGGGGCGTGACTGCGGAAAGGAGAACCCTCGTTTCTGCTATGGGAATCTGAAACTCCCGATCATAGACAGAGGCAGCTCCGCGACGAACACAAGTCTTGCGGTAACCAACCCGCGTATATCAGCATGATCATCCGTCGCTATTAAGTCGCAGCTCTTCAGGGAGTCTATTTGCAATCGAAAAACCTACCTTGCTAAAGGGATGGATAACTGTTTTCTTGTTGACACTTTCAGACATATCAGCAGAGATCGGTAATTGAGGCTTCCTTGCAAACAGCTGTAGAACTCATAAATCTCGATTACGCATTAGCAGTATTGCTTGTATCAATCCATCAGGGGAATTACGACTGCTTTCTTAACCGTAGCAGCGCCATACTCCTTCAGGTCTATGACATCTTGTGGGTTGGGGCTGCTATCTTCGGTGGTTCTTACTTCGCCAACATCGAGGCAATAATACTCAACACTTTCGATACTTGAATTATATAGACACTGGCTTTTGATGCAGTTGTCATAGCTTCCAAAGTTGGTGTTTATAGTTATGCCTGCTTCAACAATCTGACAATAAGTGTCAGTATCTTCTTCGAGAATTATACCTGCCGGATCCCCGACATCAGGTACGGCTGGCATAAACATTGATTTAAAAAATGTTCCGAGCAGAATTGTTAGATTATCAGGGAAAATATAAATCTTCAAAAACCAAACATTACCCTCGGTGTCTTGGGCCATCCAAATGGTAAGAAAATCATCTTCGTCATTTTGCTTGGCCATAATCATGTTGACCTTTAGGCATTTGACATTGTTAAAGGTTTGCGCATCGATCTGGGCACCACTTACCTCTTCGATGCCCACGACATTAGCATAAATGAATCTTCCGGCCCAATTACTCCCAGCAGCCCCGAGCATATAGGTCCAACCACCGACCTTAGCGGGATAATACCGATTGGTGATTTTGGCAGAGTTGGGGCCAAACTCAACAGCAAATGCCATGGGCGAAACGAATAGTATAGCCGCTATGATTACCAAAAGAATTACATACTTTTTTATCATCTTACCCTTCCTCCATTTTGAAAAAATTTTGATGTATTTGGAACCTGAACTAACTTGCCATTATCACAACTGTGATCCCTTTACAGATACTATCCGCATATCACAGTATTCTTTGCTGTGTCAAAAACGGCGGTACATAGCAGACACTTCAACTGCCGACCCTTAACACCTTGGCACAAAGATCAGTTTTCCATCCTGAGAAAGGGCCACATCGATAGGCGCCGCCTCTAATTGCAAAGTCTTCAGGACATTCCATTCAACGGAGGCAGCGGCATAGCACATAGTTATGGAACCCATCACAATTACGATTGTTAATTGTACTATTGGTTTTATATTTTTCAATTTCATTACATAAACTCTCCTTTCGCATAACGACTGTCTAAAGCTTGGTAGGCAAAATATTTTCTTAGGTAGTCTGACAGAATTTTTCGATTAAAATAGAATTTTGATTTCGTACATCTTGCCATTATTTCAGTTTTACATCAAGCGGTGATTAATTGAGACTATATCCTAAAATACAAGCCTTTCTATACCTGTGATATCTTGATAATAGCGCAATCTTACAAAAATTGCCGATATTTTCCGATTATCACACCTTTCTATTTTTTCACAACAAACCATTTATCTCTGTACGACACTGTCGCAAGTGTACCCTCTATTCTGTCTGGTGACATCAATTTTGTTTCAAGATTAACCTGAGCGCCCATGATAGCGAATGGGCTGATAAAAAATTTGTTGTCAGCTTTAACGTATCCTTTAATTTTAGTATTCGACGATTGTAAAATCATCTCAGTCCATTGAGATCTAAGCTAAAGCTCAATCATATGCCCCGCTTTTTACTTATGTACTTAACAACTCACGAGCCCATGAGATATTTTTGCGAACCTGCCAACTAATCGAACTCCACCTTCAGCAACCCATTAATATCCTCAGGGAACCCCATGCAAACGCTTTCACCAAACATGCGGCCCAGGGCGGCAACATCGGGGGTGCCGATGGCCGGATTAAAATAAATCCGCGGCGAGAAGATCAGGTGAAAGCGTGAATGCGCATCTTCGGAGGAACCCGAGAAAAAACTCATGTTAAAATTGTAGATCCCCATCCGGTCGTAGGCCACCATCAATTTTGTGAGCCCCGCCGCCAGATCGTTCAGGTCGTGATCAGTGAGTTCAAGGGTCGATCGAACACCATCCACTAAGGCAGTCACATCACCAACAGCTCCCAGGGGTGCAAAAACAGTTAGCCACTTCGTACGGCCAATTTCACCGAGGAACCGTTCAGCATTGGCTTGCTCGGCTGAAGCCAGGTCGTCCCAATAATTCGAACCGTGTTTAGCCATATAGTTTCTGGCGGCTTCTAATTTTTCTCGTAGTGAATTGGGCGCAAACGAACTTGCGAAAACCTGTAAATGGGGATGAATAATCGAGCTTCCCGAAGCCGGCATGTAATTCCAACTGATCAGGTGATAAACTGATTCCGGATGTTTTATATCATCCAGGTGCCGAAAGTAGTTTAGCGCCAAACGAAATCCATCAGCGATTCGACGGGGTTTAATATCGGTCATCGGGATGTAATGCCGATTTCCTAAGGTGGCCACCGCACTCAGCATGTCATAGGGTGCGATGTTTGGAAACAGAACCTTGTTACCCAGTGTCATGCGGCCTGCAGGAATAATTTCCTCCGGAAAGCAGGGGGTTACCGTAAGCACTTTGTCCGGGCAGAACGGGCACCACGATTCGGTCCCGGCAATTAGCTTGTCAAGGTCCGGTTTTTCCCATTTAAGCTCCCTGAAGTGGCAGATGCGCGAGGTCCTGCCGGTGAGCGGGTCCCTGCGGATTTCGTTCGGGATTTTTTTGCGTGCCAGGTTGTTATTAGGATCCAAAAGAACTGCTTCTCTCGCAATTGCTTCGAACTTCATTCAGCCTCCTGTCGATAGTTGATTAGCCCCGCATAAATTCGCTTCGCTCATCTCTCACGAGATATTTAATCCGCCTGCGGCGGACGAGGGCTTAATTGCCCGCTCCTTGGGGCCTTTAAAATTTTCCGTTGATACCCCGTTGCCTTTCGTAGCGAAGCGGAGATCCCGCTACTCGGGCGGCGGGGCTGTTCAGTAGGTTCTAATAAAAAGTTTCGGTATAAATAAGCGACCCCTCAAACAGCTCATCGACCAGCAGCGTAGCATCCCGGATCATTTCCCGCCGCCCGCACAGGTAAAAGTCGTAGTTTGCCGGCGGTAAATGCCTACGCAGGTAATCGGTCACCCGGCCTGCAAAATGGGTTTTTGATTTCTTGGATTGTGACAGACAGGGGATATAGGTGCCTGAGGCAGATTGCAATTCTTCCGCATAGTAAAGCTCTGCGGAGGTTTCAACACCATGCAGGATGAATTCCGGGGTTATTCCGGAACATACCATGGAGCGAAAGGGCGCAATACCTGTGCCGGAGGCAACCAGAACTGCCGAGCGCTGGGAAGGCTTAAAGGTGAAATAACCGTGCGGGCCGTAAAAAGAAAATCGAGTCCCCTTTCCCGCATCCCCCAACGCCCGGGATAGCTGTCCGCCCTCTATATAGCGGATGCACAGGGTAAGATGGGATTCGTCCGGTGAGGAAGCCAGGGAATAGTCCCTTTCAAAGTTTTCATATTTCAGGCTGATTCGCTGCCCGGGTCTGAAATTGAAAGTTTCCGGGCGGCTCAGTATCATTTCGAAAGTTTTTTTGGAAATCCACCGCTGTTCAATAATTTCGGTAGCGTAATCTTTTTCACCGGTTGTCACGATTTCTTCCAGGGGATATCAGAAAGGCCTTGGAGGCGGTTGCACTCCCTGGCCAAAACAAACAGATAGTCAGAAAGTCGATTCAAATATGTCAAGGCCCTTGTTAGCTCTTTGGCTGTTTCGTCGTCGTCAGACTCCTCCAGCACCAGGACTGCATGCCGTTCAGTTCGACGGCATATGCTTCTGGCCACGTGGGCCCATGCTGCAGATATATGGCCACCGGGCAATATAAAATTTTTTAGGTCCGGCAGTAAATCTTCGAGTCGATCAATGGCATTTTCCAGGAAGGCAATCTGCTTGTCTTCGATCGGCGCAAGAGAACCTGCGGCGGGCGAATTGGCGGTGGTTGCGAGCCAGGCGCCAATCACAAACATGTCAGCTTGAATTTGCTGTAATTCACCAACCAGATCGGACCGATCAGACGGCAAGTGTGCGATCAACGCGCCAAGGGCTGAATTAAGTTCGTCCAAATCGCCATAGGCCTCAATTCGGTTGCTGGCCTTCGAAACTCTTTCGCCGCTGAAAAGACTGGTTTTTCCCTTATCTCCGGTGCCCGTATATATTTTCATGATTACTGTTGCATATCTGATATCGCCTTGGCGGTCAAGAATCTATCCGCTTGAGGCATCAATTGGCTTTTATGAGTCCAGTATTTTCTTCATTGTGGCCCCGTCGATGTTACCGCCGCTGAGAATGATTCCTACCCGTCCTTCGGGTTTAACGGAGCCGCCCAGTAAAGCGGCAAGGCCGAGAACGCCCGATGGTTCCACTACCAGTTTCATGCGGTAGAACAGAAATTTGACGGCGTCCATAATGGCGCTTTCCGACACCGTTTGCATGTCGTCAACATATTCCAGCACCAGGGGAAACGTAACCTTGCCCAGCGATGGGGTCCGGGTCCCGTCGGCGATGGTGGGTGGATTTTTTACGGTATGCAGTTTGCCGGTGTGAAAGGATTTGGTGGCATCATCGGCCAATTCAGGTTCAATTCCGGTCACCCGGCAGTTCGGATTCATGCCTTTGGCGGCCACTGCGCATCCGCTTAGCAGTCCGCCACCACCGCAAGGCACCAGCAGCATGTCCAGGGTTTCAACCTGATCTAACATTTCCTTGGCTGCGGTCCCTTGCCCGGCAACGATGTTGATATGATCATAGGGCGGCACCAGGGTATGCCCGTGTCGGGTTTCAAGGTCACGGCAAATTTCTTCACGGGTAGTTTCTTCCGGATCATATCCCACCACGCTGGCGCCATAGGCTTCGGTGGCTTCGCGTTTGATTTTCGGCGCATTGTTGGGCATGACCACCACCGTCTGGATCTCCAGCAGGCTTCCCACCAGGGCCACAGCCTGGGCATGGTTGCCTGATGAATAGGTGAGGACGCCACGCTTTTTCTGTTCTTCCGTAAGCTGGGACATGGCATTATAGGCGCCGCGAAACTTAAAGGCCCCCATGCGCTGTAAGTTTTCGCATTTCAAAAAGATTTTCGCTCCCGTAAGATCATTCAACGTTTGAGAAGTCATGACGGGCGTAACATGGGCATGACCCTTTATTCTCTCCTGGGCAGACTTTACTAAATCAAATAATTCCATGGGTGTCCTTTACCATCCATTGGGATTAAAACAGAGAATAAAATCCCAAATCCCAAGCACAAAATTACAAATAAATTCAAAAAGCTTCCATTAATTTGCCAAAAATTGACTGAATGCACCATTGGCTATTTTCACCTACCATTCATCGGGGGGTAGTTCTTTCCACGGATAGGTGTCCGTTGTAATCAAGGCCCAGTATAGATCGCCTGAATTTCTCCAGGGGTCCAGCACCATTCCCTTTTCGAAAGCTTCGCCTGCAGCCGTGATAACGACACTGTTGTGTTCCCGCAGTTCACTGCCGCGATAAGCCACTCCCCAGTGAAGTTGATAGGTATTCAGGTCCAGCGACTGTAGCCGTTTGATCAAATCCTCTGTCCAGTGGTAGCAAAGTCCGCGATCCTTCAGGCCCATTCTAACAAGTACATTGTGTAAAATAGCCGGTCGCACCAGTTCATATTCTTTGGCTAAATTTCCGGAGTGGGTGATAGCTGTTTCGGCAACCTGCCAGGCCTCCAGCATATCCGCCTGCCGGTTGAGATCGGCTAAATCGTCCTGCAAAGCACTAATTTTTTTAATGTATACGTCTTTAGCCGCCCCATAAGACGTAGCTGAATTTCCGGGCGATTTCCATTGCGTCTGATGGACGCTCGAACAGCCTTCCAATAAGAGCACGACAAGCAGCAAAGTGCCACTTAAAAAGCCGATTAACAGCGAATATCGGATAATAAATTTTGACTGATGCAAGCCTTTTTCCCGTTATCCTTCAGATGTTTTTTTGGGTACGGTTAAAATTTTATCCCCAGGGCTTGAAACTCTTTTTTGATCAGGGCCTCCCAACCGCGGTTTGCCCTGGGATTGGCCGGACTGGGATGGGTGATACCGCCGACGGTTATTGCCGGATCCGATATGGCCCTTCGCACACGGTCGTGTGCGAACTTGCCCACGCCGACAACGTAGCGTGGTTTAAGGTATTCGATGGTACGGCACAGGGCCCTATCACAGACGGACAATAACACGGTTTTTTCATCCTTGCGCAGTTGATTGGGCGTTCGGTTGCGTCCGCTGGATTCGATGAATTGTAACGGACAGTAATTGGCTACGAAAAAGCGTGAAAAAAAATTATCGGGAGTTTTGAAAGTTGTTTGCGCCCATCCCCACAACCGTTTGCCACTGACTTCGTTTCGCGTACAACTAAATCCCAACACCGGCCGCTTGGGATGCATATTGACGGGTTGCTCAACAGGCGCTTCGATATCCATCCACTCTTTTACGGCCACGATTTCCCCAAAGGGTATTCCGGTTTGGGCCATACCCCAGGGGCCGGGGTTCATGCCGACCAGAACGATTTCTTTGGCCGGCGTGCCATATCGTCTGCAATACTCTGAATAAGGCTTGCGCGCATACACCAAAGGGTTGTAAACATGGGTAACCGGAGCGCCAAACCGCAAAGGTTTCAGATCATCCAGCAAATCATCTATGATGTTTTCGTGATCCAAATTTGTTGATTTCCTTGAATTGCGAATATGCCTAATTCAGCAGTCATAATCAGTCACAGGAATAAAGTAATTTCTAAAATTCCAATTCCCAAATACCAAATTACAAAAAATATTCAAACACCAAATAAACAATGACCAAAACATTGACCTGACGATTTCAGGCTGTTTGTAAATTTGAATCTATATCATTGGGATTTGACATTTGTGATTTGTTATTTGGGATTTTATGTGATCTGTTTTTGCCCCGACCCAGCAAGTTAATCAGCAAAGCGTACTTTTGGATCATTGGATCGCTGAACATCTTAGTCCTGCAATCAAGAAAAGCAACCCAATCGTCTGGACAATGTGATAGATACCGTTGTGGTCGAATTCCCAGATCAGCTTTAAAACAATAGATTTTCTGGCTTGCAGCCCGGCGGCGACCATGCTGAGCAATACACCGCTTGCCATGAGACCCGTGCCCGGCTCACCGGTAACCGTTAGAAACAAATACGCACATAGAGCAAAGGAAAGTGCCAGTCCTTCATACACAATGAATAATAAGAAAATTTCGGGATAGATCAGGGTTGTCAGATAGAATCCCAGACCGACAAAGAGCATAAAAGGCAGAGCTTTTCTTGAAGCCTGGTAGCTCCACAGGTCATTTATGACCCCGACGACAAAAAGGGAAACCGCTAGAGCCAGCGCCATGTTCAGCACCAGCCATATGCGGTTGTGAAGGGTTGTTTTTAAAAGCAGTCCGTGGGCCACGGCTCCCAGAGCTGCGGCCAGTCCGATTAAGCCGATGGCCATCGACCAAATATTTATTCGCCACAGCCCGCTGGCATTCACCGGGGACCACTGCAAAAGCAGAATACCACCGAAGGCGACCAGGGCCAGGATGATGTCTGTTAGCGCCGTCGTTTGTTCCGCAGGATCTTCTACTAATTTCATTGATATAGAACCATTGCGGCTGGTGGCAGTCTCACGCAATGGCTGTATTCTGTTAAATTGTACCGCTTGCTATTGGGGTCAGAAAAGATATCCGCCAAAGTCATTTCAACCTCTGATCTTTATAGCTCAATCCTTTTTCGGTCAAACAGTAGTTGGGTTCACTGTCCGGCCCGCAAAGAAATGAGCCATCCATTCTTTTAAGATACCCTTTTTCGACCATATCCGATAATTTTCGCTTTTGTCCCAAATGATTTCCGGGATAATACACTCCTTTTTTCATCTTCTCCAGAATTTTATCCGGCATCTGAATCCCCCGATTCTTTCCGCTCGCTGATACCTCTGCGCTTTCGATTAAAATTTTAATTTGCCCGTGTCTGCAAGATTTGGGTTGGAGATGGATAATGGATAGTTGGGGCGAGACTATTTAGGAACATATACTGAGGTCTGTGTCAACCCAAGAATTCTATCCATTTTGCTTTTAGTTCAACGCTGATAGATAAAATATCGATTTTTTTTAATCCGCCTGCGGCGGACGAGGGTTTAATTCCCCGCCCCTTGGGGCGTTTAAAATTTTCCGTTTGATACCCCGTTGCTTGCGGCGGGGTTGTTCATTAATCACTAAAAAAGCAATTCCTTCAATTTTTATTTTGTTGGATGAGCTTGAGACAGATTTGCAGGTTGTTGTAGGTTTGGACATCATCTGGCTTGAGCCGCAGCGCGGTGTGGAAATGTTCGAGGGCCTCCTGTAGTTGCCCCTGGCGGACAAGAGCAGCTCCCAGGTTGCTGTGCACCTTGGCGTATTCCGGTTTCAGACGCAACGCTGCCCTGAAATGTACGATGGCCTTTTCAAACTCGTCCTGACCTGCCAAGGCCACACCGATGTTACTATGGGCTGCTGCATAGCCGGGATTGATATACAGGGCCATCCCGAAATGTTTAAGGGCCTGTTCAGTTTTACCCTGGGATGCCAGGGCCGTTCCCAAATTGTTGTGCGCCTTGGCGTAGCCGGGATTGATTTGCAATGCTATGTTAAAGTGAGCCATGGCTTCCTCAATTTTGCCTTGACGTTTCAGGGCATTGCCAAGATTGTTATGCGGTCGGACCTTTTGGGGCGATTTTTTTACCACATCGCTCCACAGACTGATGGCATTGCTCCATATGGTGTTTCTTTCATAGGTCCATGCTGAAAATACCAGGGTTATCGCGCACACCATTACGATTTTCAAGACGTTAGATCTTAAATAGCGATCTGTCAGGATGGCGACCATTAAGATGATCATCATGGAGGGCAAATAGGTGCGATGCTCAAATACAATTTCAAGTCCAATGATCGATGATTCTATGACCAGATTTCCGAAATACCATAGGAGACAAAAAGATATTAGACGATCTTTCCTGGCCAGCCAGCAAGACCATGCAAGCAATCCGATGATCGCAACCAGGGCCAAAAGGGTCGTTAACGGATCAGTCAAAGAGTGGGAAAGGGGAAAATCATAATCCAGATTCAGACGATTCGGGTGAGGGTATATCAGAAGGCTCAGGTATAAGATCACCACTCGAAATTCGGTGAAAACGCGCTGGGTCGGAGTAAAATTTCGCAGTTCATATCGAGATAGGATTTTTGTCAAAGGATGGCCGTCTAAATATATAAGTGACACACCGATCAGCAGGATGAATACTCCGATTAAAAACGGCAGGTGCCGCCTCAGCCATTCACGGCTGAGGTCCTGAAGGAAAAACCATTCATAGAGCAAAATGAAACAGGGTAAGGTGGCGGCGGTTTCCTTTGTGCCAAGTGCCAGGATGCCGGACATCAAACAGGCTGCAGCCAGGAGCCATTTGATCGCGGGGCTTTGCGTGAGACGGGCCCTCGCGTAACACAACATGGAGAGAATATAAAACATCGACGCCATACTGTTCATTCTCTGAACAATATAGGTTACAGACTGAGTATGCAGGGGATGAACCAGCCAAATAAGCACCGCGATGTAGGGCAGCCATCTGCTGTTTCCGAACCGTGACTCCAGGGCCGGCAACCCTAAAGTTGTTTTAATAAATAAAAAAAGGAACACTCCCGCAGACATGTGAATCAGGATGTTCACCAGGCGGAAACCAACCGTACGATAACTGTGGAAATAATAATTGAGGGCAAAACTGATATAGGCCAGCGGGCGATTGGATAGCGGACTTTTAGATGCGGCGTTTTCTATGCCGGACCAGGAAAGCTGGGTCAAGCGGATAGCAGGGTTGTCTTTTATATTGCTTCCGTCATCCAGCAGAAAAGGCCCCTCCAGGGTATTGGAATAGATCAAAAAGACCAGGAGAACCGTCATACCTGCCAGGGACGTCTTGAGGGTAAAATTAAAAATGTCTTTTCGGGACTGCTTTTTGGGGGAAGCGGGCAGATCGATCGGTTGACCTGTCAATGATTTGTCTTGCATGGGATTTTATCTTCCAGTCAATTTTTTCAGGGATCGTCGCCGGATGATTAGAAGTAGTTTCAAAACCTCATCTAAGGCCCAATGGCCGCGTTGCAGGCCTCTTCAAAATGCTCACATACTACCATGTATGCTGCGCTTTTTCATCGGCCTGCGCCTTGCCCTTGAACCTAATCTGAGGTTTTGAAACCACTTCTATGCAATCAGTTTTAACCCATCGCTTTGTCGGCATCCTTTTGGAGATCGATCTAGCGCTTCAGGCTTTTGATTGTCTCTCCGGCGCTCTGGGCCATATGCAGTCCATCCGTGCCGATGGCCAGCAGGGAAAAATTCTGCTGAATGAAGGGCTCAATCGCTTCAGCTGTTGCAGCAAATATCCCCAGGCGAACTCCTGCATTTTTGCAGGCATCTGCGATGGTTTCGATTGCCTCTTTAACCTCCGGATCGGTCAGCAGTCCCATTTTACCCAGACTGGCAGATAAATCGTATGGACCGATAAAAATAGCGTCAATTCCCGGGACCTTCACAATCTCGGAAATATTTTTTAAGGCCTCAGTGGTTTCAGCCTGCAAAATAACTGCAATTTCACTGTCGGCCCGCTCCATGTATTCATTAAAACCCAGGCCGTATTTATGAGCCCTGCCGATGCCGACGCCACGGGTTCCGCCGGGAGGGTATTTGCACATTCGAACCGCAGCCTCAGCGTCTGCGGCTGAATTTACCTGGGGTGCAATAATCCCGTCCGCACCGATATCCAGTGCTTTTTTGATCCAGACTTCATCATTGGCAGGCACGCGGATAACACAGGGGCAGCTGTGGCCTGCGGCCTGCAAAATTGTTTGCGCTTCATAGGCGTTGAAAGGGCTGTGCTCCGTGTCGATAAACAGCCAGTCAAATCCCACTCCTGCCATAATTTCAGCAACTTCGGCAGAAGGAATGGTGATGAGGGTCCCCACCAGCACATCGCCTCGAATCAGTCTTTTCCGAAAAGCTGAATTCATTTTGGTCTCCAATCTGTCATTAAGTGCAAGCTTGAGACTATTATATTATATATCCACCCTCAGGGGTGAAATTTTTTCCCATAAATGCCGGTTTCAAGTTTTAAAACCATTTCTGGTGATTGTCCTTAACAATCTCCAACGCCTTAAGTTTGATGGTCCACGGTATCTCGGGTTCAATATAAAGAACATATTCATCAAATATGCCTCCGAGCATTATATCAATTTTGCGGGTGCGTTCGATAAATATCCCGCGTTTGTCGAAAAAGATATCACCATTATCGTCTTTGATAATGGTGACCGCAAATAATTCACGTTTTCCCTTGCGTACCGAAAAGCGGTTGCCGACTTCAAAGGGCGTGTCCGCCAGCTGGTCTTTATGGATCAGAATGCCCTTTCTGTCAGGATCGTAGAACGCAATTTGATCAGGGCTGATACGAGATATTGATGTCATTAAACACTCCGTAATTGCAGATTAACCATTCTTGTAAATTGGCCGGTATTGATATTCGGAATAATAGAGATGCGATCATATTTCTTTTCCAATCGAAAACGCTTTGCCGAGAAAATTCCCGACACTATAATAAGCCTGCATTTCGGGTGCAAACAATATTGGGTTTGCCGGTTTTATCGTAAGTGCCGACAACAAATACCGGTGTCGGGTAGACCAGAGTCCTCGGACCGATTGACTTTTTCATTATCTCCTCCTCCTGGAGTTATGAATGACACTCTGAAATGGCGAATGTCGCTTGACGATTGTCGAATGGTGGAAGTCACTTTGCTCCGTCGTTTGGACTATGGCGGTTTTGAAAATAATATCGTTCCATAATTCGACATTCCACTAGTATCCCACCGCCTGCCCGTCTTTCCTGTGATCCGATGCCGCGCAATACCCATCATTCAGGCGTTGAATCACCTGCGCGCCGCCATAGGGAAAAATCTCCGCATCTTCGATCAGATTGTGTCCCCGGTTTTTCAGATCACCGATGACTGTCTCTGAAAATCCGGGTTCAATGGCGACACTAAAAGCGTCATCCACCCTCCAGCGAGGCGCATCGCAGGCTGACTGGGCATTCTGGCCGTAATCAAACATTCTAATCATCATCTGCACATGGCCCTGGGGCTGCATGCTGCCACCCATGACGCCGAAACTCATCAAGGCCCGGTTGTCACGGGTGACGAATCCCGGAATAATGGTCTGAAAAGGGCGTTTGCCACCGGCCACACAGTTGGGGTGGTTTTTATCCAGCACAAAGCCATGGCCACGGTTTTGCATGGCGATACCGGTGCCCGGGATTACAATTCCTGATCCGAAACCCAGATAGTTGGACTGAATAAAAGAGATCATCATCCCTTTGTCATCTGCGGCTGTAAGGTAAACGGTTCCGTGATCGGTGGGCAACCTAGACTCAGGATGGGAAGCCTTTGTCATGGATATGTCTTCAGCCCTGTGAGCCAAAAAAGCGGTGCTCAAAAATTTTTCCGGATTAACCGTCATGGAATCGATGTCCGCGATGTGCCGGTAGGCTTCGGCAAATGCTATTTTCATAGCCTCGATTTGAAGGTGCACGCTATCGGCAGATTCGGGCGGATATTGCGATAGATCAAACTGATTCAGGATTCCCAGGGCTATGAGTGCTGCCAGTCCCTGTCCATTGGGCGGCATTTCATGCAGATAGACATCGCGGTATTTGACTGAAATGGGCGTGACCCACTCCGAGCTGTGTCCCGCGAGATCCTCAAGGCTCATATGGCCGCCGTTGGATTGTGCGCAATCAACGATTTGCCGGGCCAGATCCCCGTGGTAAAAGGCCTCTCCCTTGCTGTCGGCAATCATTTTGAGCGTTCGGGCCTGGTCTTTGCAGACAAATAGGTCTCCGGCGACAGGGGCTCGTCCGCCGGACAAAAATGATTGACCGAAATCCGGGAAATCCCGGTAGCGTTCGGCGGCGACTGCCCAGCGATCGGCTGTTATCGGAGAAACGATAAAACCATTTTGTGCATATTCAATGGCAGGCTCGAAAAGCGCGGCAAAGGACAGTTTGCCGAATCTTTGCGACAGTTTAACCCACACATCGACGGCACCGGGAACGGTGACGGCCCCCCAGCCCAAATCCGGCATCTGGTCCATGCCGGCGTATTGCTCAAAAGACCAGGCTTGGGGTGATCGTCCGGACCCGTTTAATCCGTATAGCTTATTGTTGCTCCAGACCTGGGCGAAGGCATCACCGCCGATGCCGTTGCTGGTCGGCTCGACCACCGTCAGGGTAATGGCGGTGGCGATGGCGGCATCAACTGCATTACCGCCCCGCAGCAGCATGCGTAATCCGGCCTGGGCTGCCAGAGGCTGGGAGGTGGCCACAACATTGCGGGCCAGAACCGGCATCCTTTGTGAAGGGTAGGGAAATTCCCAAGAAGAAATCATTGATCAGTCCTTTAGAGTACTGAGTCCAAAATTATTTTTGAAAAACTCATAATTGCATTTTTCTTCCTCTCATTTCAATAATGATTTCTTTTAAATCCCAAAACTCAGGCACCAAACGACGACTCGACCTGAGCTCGTCGCAGGTCAAATAAATCCCCAATCAGTAAAATAAGCACCTTGTGCGATGTCGCGCTTTAGCCTTATATTTGGGATGTTGACCTCGATTCCAGAGAAAGTTATCTATAGCCGGTGACGTGATCACTTCCCCCGATCGGGTCATTTCATTTTTGATGAGTTCCACCGCATGGACGGCACAGGCCCGGATTTCCACTTCTTCCGGTGAGCCGGCCGGGATGAGGTCGCCGCTATTGATTCTAGCCACCAAAGCGTCTTCATATATCAAAATTCCATCGATTCGCAACACGTGGGGCACAAGATTGTCGGCAAAAATAGTCATCTGATCCAGATCATCGAAACGTCCCCATTTCCTCCCTTGAAAGGCCAGTGATAGATCAGCCGCACTGATCTGGGCGCGCTTGTAGAAAAGAACTTCGAATCCCTCATAAGATGCGACGTCATTAAAACAGGGCATCATTTTGAGCAACTGCACCAGAAGCCCGGCCGAGGATTCAGCGGATTCAACCAGATCAGTGAAACTCCCGTTGAACCGGTCCCTGACAAAGCGACCCAGGTCGTTCAGGGCCGACGAAAAATGCTGCATTAACTCCATGGCAATCTTGTTGCCCGGATCCTGATCGAAAATTACGGTACATTCTTCAGCTGTGATTGCGGCCAATTGTTCCGCTGATAAAGGGCCCTTTATTTTGTAAGCATCATTTAAGGCAGAGGCTATCGTAAAATAACCTGACATACCGGTTCGCTTGCGCAGATGGGGAAAATAGCCGGATCCGAAATTGATGGCATTCAGGGTTAGGAGAAAGTTGACGGTATCTGCCTTCTTGCCAAGGAAATGGCAGTCGGGATCAAGTTGCGGCCGGGCCACTGTCTCCACCGGCAGTGATGCAGCATAGGCGGGAATGCGGCTGTAATTTATCTTTACCCGGCTTGCCCGCTTGGCAACTTTGCGGCAGCTGCTGCGCATGCGGTTAAATATATGGTTTGAATCTGACTGGATTTTGCCCAACATCAATTACGCTCCCGGGCAGCAATGACTTCAATATCCACAGCGCTGCATTTAAAATTGTTGCACCTGCCGGCCGAGCTGGCTGTTACTCCGATGATCAAGTCCATTTGAGCCTGCAGCTCAAGATAATCGCCGGCCCTGGATAAAGGGGTTTTAATTGTGATGGCGCCATCGGCGATTTATTTTTTTTGCTCTCCATTTACAGGCGCCTTTTCTGAAGGTCTCTAAATAGCGGCCATAAGTAAATCAGTCCGACGATCGGTCCAGGGATCAGGAAGAGAAAAACATTTTGGGTGTCTAACCATCCTATCAAAAAACTGATAAACTGGATACTGATGATAGTGATGAAAAATCCAATGCTGGTGACGATGGTCAAGGCCGATCCGACTAAATCACCAGGGGCGGTTAGAGCGGTCAAGGCTGAGAATTGCGGTGAATCCCCCACGACCACGGTGCCCCAGAAAATCAGGAAGGTCAGAAACACAGCCGGTGGCGCATGAAACATCAGCGGCGTAAGCAGGCAGCAAATTCCCGATGACAGCAGCTGGTAAAAAGCCACTGCGGAGCTGCCGATCTTTTTGGACACGTAGCCGCCGACGATGCAGCCCAGGCATCCTGCGGCGATCGCACTGAATGACCACCAGGAGACATTGAGCGGTTGGCGGATCGTTTCGACATATTTGGCGAGCAATAACGGTATAAATGTCCATACCGTATACAGTTCCCACATATGGCCGAAATAGCCGAACGAAGCGGACCTTAAATCCCTTGATCGGAAAATAATGGCCAAGGCTTTGCTGTTAAACTTTGCACCCTTGACCAGGTAGGGCCCGTCAGGCACCAGGAGCAGCATCAGGCATCCGCCGGCCGCGGAAATAATGGAAATCGACAATAGGACGGTTTCCCAGGGTAAGCTCTGGTTCAGGCTTTTGATCAAATGGGGAAATGCCGTGCCCACAACGAGCGCTCCGACCAGCCAGCCCAGTGCCTGTCCCAGTCCCCGCCTGTACCAGCCGGCGGCGATTTTCATTCCCACCGGGTAAATTCCCGCCAGAAAAAAACCCGTCATGAAACGAAATACCAGCAGTGACGACAGACCATCTGCCAGCAGGTAGAGGCCCAGATTGGTGAGAGCCCCCAGCATTGAGCACGCAAAGTAAACCACTCGGGGAGAATACCGATCCGCAATTGTAAAAAAGGCAAAAAGAAGGGTCCCGATTATAAAACCAAACTGAACAGCAGAGGTCATCTGGCTTAAAGAGGCATCGCCAAGCCCCCATTGGCTTTGAAGATCACCCAGGACAGCGTTGCTGGCAAACCAGAGAGATGTCCCTGCAAACTGCGAAAAGATAATAATCGGTAAGATCCAATAATGTTTTTTTACCACTCTGGAAACACTTTCGCCGACTGCTTATCGGAGTAAAAAATTTATTCATCCACAGGGCCGAGAAGGCATTCCACATGCTTTTGCCTGGTATCCTTATCCCCAAATATCAGATGCAGGCGCATGTCAGGTGAATATTTACTGGCCCGGTTTTGCGACCCAGCGCTGCCGCGGCAATTTTAAGCGCTGTAATATTTAATTTCCCCAGCAGGTTTTAGCGTGTTCTGTTCATAAGGGTTTCCATTCATTGCCTTAAAATTATTTTGAGATGAGATCTTTAAACAATTGTCCTGTTTGATTGAGTCTGCTTTCTAATATCCGGCGGCCGGCCGCTGCTTCAGACCGGTTTATAAGTTGCTGCGGTGCAAGGTTTCGAGTGGTGCTGTTGTAGTCGATATAGCCGTATAAATATTTCATCCAGAACAATGAACAGAACTCGGCGTTGGCCCGTTGACTTAAACCCAACAGCATTTCGATAAACCTGCTGTCCAGGGGTTGCCAGAAAGAATACACATCCCGGGCAAAAGCCTTTGTCGCTTTTATTCGACCTAGTTCGTTTTGGGAAACTTTATAGAGCCAGGCTTCACCGATTGAAATCTTTTTGCCATGTCCGGCGGCGGTCCGGGCAATTCGGTCGACGCGATTGATAACGAAATCACGCTGGATCGGATAAATATGCAGATCAATGTAATCGAGCTGTTCAATTTTAGCCAGGGCGTTGAAATAACCCATTGGATCCAGGTACCCGCTCCGGCACCCAGCTTCACGCCGGATGGATGAAGTCCCTGAACCACATACTGAATCGTTGATGTAAAATTGGACACCGAGAAATTCAATCCCGTGTTCTTCGATTGCGTGTCAGGTTCGGTAAGAATGGTAAGATTTGTTAACCACTTGTAATTATTTGCACAAACCTAAGAGTCGGGATTGAGTTCATCGAAACCGGGTCTGACGAAGGCTCTGGCATCCGGAAATTCGGTTTCTGTTCGTCTGCGGAGACGATCAAGATGGGCAATAATACCAAGAATGCTATCTTCCTCGTCCGGAAAATTTTTTATGATTTTGCCCCAGGCGCTGATAGACCGATCCATGCCGATCAGGGAAACTTTGGTGGAGCCATCCGAATCTTTGGGGTAGTCGTCCAGATCATCTTCCGTCGCTTCGTCATGGGCGCTGTGAAGGGCACGTCTGAGTTTGACATAGATTTGGTGCTGGTACCAGCGTATGACTTCCACGGAATCGGTCAGGGTTATCGTATCTTCATCCGGCGGAGATTGGACTGAATCAGCCGCGGCTGCCGCCTTTAATTCAGGATGGTCATCTTTAAATATGTAGACATTTGAATCAAACCAATCATCCACCATGGTGATATAGGATTTGGCCATATGGGAAATTATATGGACCACAGAGGGGTCTTCATCACGCCGATTATAATTATCTTCATCATCGAGTTCAATCGATTCCAGATCAATTCCTTTTTCCGCGGCCATCTCCTTTAGCATGCTCAAAGTTTCTGCGAACGTCTCACTGAGTTTTTGCCAGAAGACTTCATTGGTAATATCGACATTTTCAAGATCACCGAATTTTTCTTCGCTCATCTCGAAATTCAGGCAGCGCGAAGTGAACGGACAGCGTTCACACCACCGATCGCAATAATTATATATGCCGGGAATATGGTTCGTTTTATCACCATTTTTTCTGAAAGCATCATCTTTCGTGGACAAGAAATTTCTCCTCGTTAGCATTGGTTGCCCAAAACATGACGTTACATATCACAAATCCTTAAAATTGGGAAAGGGCGAAATTGCTCAAATGAGAACCATTGATGAGTGATTTTACCGGCCTTTGATGGTTAGAGGAGAAAAGGATCTATAATTTTTAAGAACGGTTCGAGTAGATTGAAAGCAGCTAAAGGCTTAGACTATCCAGATAATATGTCGGCTGCATAGACTTATCGACATCATTTAGCTTTACCTTGGCAATGCCGGTACCCACCAGCACGGCATCGAGTCCAAATTCGACGGCTCCCCGAATATCGGTCTCCAACTGATCGCCGATCATCACCATGTCCCACGTGCCGCTGCGTTCAAGGGCCTTCCTGAAAATAGCGGCATGGGGCTTGCCGAGACGCGCAAATTTTAGCTCCGGCCGAGCAGGGTATCGCCGCTGCAAGGCCGCCTCCAGAATCAGGGCGATGCTTCCGCTGGCAATGCCGAAACCCTGATCGGCTTTAGGATATATCAAATCGGGGTTGGGCAGCACCAGGTGGACGTTAGCGTCGCTGTCAAATTTCTTAAAAAGCCCTGAAAGTACGGTGTCAACCGTTTGGAGGAAGGGGTAGCCGGATTCGTCGCCGATGACCAGCACTTCAAACGGGTCCCGGGCAGCGACCACTCTTCCCCCTGCCAGTTTAACATAGCGGGCGCTGTCTTGAGGTCCCAGAACAGCACAGGGCGCGTCTTCGAGGTGATTGTCGGCAAAATAATCCACCAGCAGCGAACCGGAGGTGATGATTTTGTCAGAGGCGATGGCCAGTCCAAAACTCTGAAAGAGTTTGGATGATGTCGCTGGCAACTTGGAGGCATCGTTGGTCAGGATGTAAAACGGCTTTTTGGTGCAATTGAGGGTGTCAATCAATCGGGCGGCTCCTGGCAGGGCTCCGGATGAATGGACCAGAACACCGTAGGCGTCCAGCAGAAGCACAGAGTATTTTGCGATCAGTTTTTCAATGGTACTTTTGTTGATCCGGTCCATCTGCCTATTCACCGCATAGTATATTCAAACTCCGCATGGGTTGTATTCAATCATCTCCTCGCTAAAGTTCGGCAAAAGCCTCATGATATGGGCCTTTTTCATCAAAAGGTCTTGGATAAAAGTCAGTTCCATCGACCTGATAATTACGCTAAAAATAAGCGCTTTTCTAATCAGCTCTCATCTAAACGCAGTACCTCGGGATGCCTGTCTGAAGCCCACTCATGGCAAAGATCCTCCAGAAAAGAGACCATTTCAGATTCGGCGACGAAGGGCGGAACAATCAGGTCATCGGCCGGGCGCCTTTTCCCATCTCCGCTGAGATAAAACAATTGCCAGCCTTTTTCTGATCTGATTGTCAGGATCCGCCGGCCAAAGACATCGAATTTAATTGATTTAGGCATTTTGGAGACAGTTCACTCACTTCGAGACCACTCAATTTCGACCTCTTCCCGTTCTTTAAAAATGGGTTCAATAATGTCTAAAAGCGATTGGCCTGCCCCCCTGTTTTTCAACATTTCAAAAGTGGTGCGGTTCAAGTAATAATCTGTATCTTCAGCCCATTCCTCCTCCAGATGATCTATTAAAAACTGCAAATCCTCTTCGGAGATCGTACCTAAAGGTGCACCATTTTTCTTGTCGCTTAACTTTATCATTTTTGCTCCTTAGATTGGGTGTTGATGTTCACCCCCTGGGCATACAGGGGCATTTATAACCGTGCAGCGCCTATTTCGCGTTGCCAACAACCTTCCACTGGTCATTGTACAGGGTCAGGAGCAGAACATCTTCCTGACGGGTATCACTGATCAGTTTTGGCGGAATAATTTCCAGGAGGACCCTGGCAGTCTCAGTATCAATACGATTGCTGCCTATTACATTGACGACGGTCTCTCGCATGGCTTTCAGATGCTCGGACGGTGCATTTTCTCGATCTTTTTTTACCAGCAGGATAAGAAACTGCTTGGCAGGCAATCGCAAAGCTGAATCCAGATTTTCGATATTCTTGAAGCGAGCCTTAAATTCATCCCCATGTCCTTGTTGTTTGGCAAACTCATAGGCCTTCCTGATATCAGCTTTTCGTCGATCAAGCACTCTGGGATCCATCAAGGAGAAGGACATCTCCACATCACCCCGCAACATTGATGTCATATAGCGCCAGGCAGTCTTTTCAGCATCTGCCAGATCAGCACTTTCTACCTGTGTCCCCAGCGTGCTGAAAATGAGAATTATGGTGATGGTAAGTGTCAGCAATTTAGCTCTCATTAATTCCTCCTTTGCTCGGGAGATGGTAAATCATAAAGGCCACCGGGAACGGAAGATGTTTGAATTCTTTGGTATCGCCTTCAATAAATCCGATTTTTAGATACCAGCGCTTCAAATCCGTCTGCGCGGCTATAATGCCGATGCAGTCATAAATACTTTTTCTTTTTCTGCATGAGGTCGATTTTTTCGCCGGTGGTCTTTATCTCAACGACCAGGGTCGAAAAAGTCCACCGACCGGCAGATTTTTCGGCGACCGCGTAGATAGTTGCTTCATCATCAGGGCCGGAGATAGGAATAGCCAGATCTGCCTGGCCGGACGAACCGCTGATATTGATGTTGCCCATCACAAACAGTCCCTCCTCAATGGGGGTGCCCAGCGCCATTTCGACTGCCGGTTCGGCCCTGGCCGCAGCCAGGGCGTCCTTATAGACGTCGGACGACTTCATCATCCCAAAGACGATTGTGACAATCAACACAACGAAACCGGTGAAAATAGCCAGAAGCCCCAGGCAACCCACGGGCACGAACCATTTCCAGTTTCTTTGCCACCAGTTGGTTGGCTTTTCAGGGGATAGGGCACGGGGCAACGGTGGCGGTTTTTGCATTTGCATTTTGCTGTCTGCCTTTCTGATATAGGTAACAGATCCTGCAATAAAAGGGAATTTCTAATTATGGTTGTTTAAATTTGCCGTTTTGTCAGTGTCGGCAAATTTATCTCCTTTGTGGATTCTTTTGTATTCTTTGGGCCATTTAGGTAATAGTGCCACAACAGCCGCGCAGCGACGGACCGCCAGGGTTTCCAATTTAGACCGAGGTTATCGAGTTCTTGCGGTGTCGGACGGGTTTTCAGCCGTTTGAGTTGCTGGGTTGCCACGGCCAGCGCCAGATCCTCTGCAGGCCAGATATCGGGTCGGCGGAGGACCGTCATCAAATATATGTTTGCCGTCCAGGCTCCGATGCCTTTGACCTTGACCAATTCAGACCGCGCGGTTTTGTCGTCCCTGGTATTCAGGGCGGGCAGGTCGAGGTGTCCGTCAACAATGGCGGTAGCCAGGTTGCGGCCATAAGCAATTTTCTGCCGGCTAAAACCGCAGGATTTGAGTCGGGCCTCATCCAGTTCGAGAAATCGATCCGGGGTGAGAAGAGTAACCGTTGCCATTAGCCGGTCAAATGATGCCCTGGCAGAGGCGAGGGACACCTGCTGCTCCAGAATAATACGTATCAAACTGGCGAAACCCGGTTTTCGTGTCCAAAATGTCGGTGGACTTAGTATTGTCAGGATATGGGCCAGATCCGGATCGCTGTCACATAAGCTTTGAATTGCCACCGAGAAGGTTTTTGGGGTCAGCCTCACCGGCTTTTGTTTTAGATTCTGAATTATTTGTGTTAATCCCCTTCTTATATGATTTTCTCTTCAAATCTATTCAATTCTACATTCTTGCGGACGTGATGCGGTTTAAAAATGCGACCATTCATTACTATATAGACACCGGGTCCGAGAATCTGAGCAGCAGTTACGGCGCATCCTATATTAAACACCGCGTCGCTATCCCGGAATTGGGCAGGATACATTGATCCGGTCATTACGATCGTTTTACCTGAAATATCCTCAAGTACCTTTGCGGTGTCAATCATCGTATCAGTGCCGTGAGTGATAACAACTCTTTCCAATGGAGTAGACTCCACTTTCTTCCTTATCAGTTCACGGTCTTCATCTGTAAAGTCGAGGCTGTCTTTTCTAATAATAGATTCAGCCTCGTATTCCAGAACAACATTGGCCCGCTCCAAAACGCCCTTCGCTTGTGGATCTCCAACCTGATAGTCTGATTTTTGGTCGAAGTAAACCTTGTCGATAGTACCACCTGTGGTGTAAATTTTGATTTTCATATGTAGTCCTTATTTTTTTTGGGCATAACCTTAAAGCGGGTTTGGTCGTCTTCCCATTGAATATATCCTCATTCGTGACGGCAAGGGTGCCAAGGATCGGGTCACCATCATGCCGGATAAAATAAAAACTGAATTATGATGTCGCCACCACCATTTCATGGTTGCCCCCACAGCGGACACCCCCTCGGACCTTGGCTATGTCTAAATTAATATGATCGTAATAGTAAATAAAGGAGGAAAAGCGGTCCAAAGCCCGCTTGACCGTTAGGCAAGAGGAAGCATCGATTTGTCGAGTCGCCACGAAATATTTGTGCAATCACGATACTTAGTATTTGCCCTAATTTTATCAACACCCGCATCCACATCCACCACCGCAGTCACACCCACCGCCTCCGTGGGCGGTCATCTCCGCCAATGCTTTAACAACTTCCCGATTGTCGGCGGCAGCTACGGCGGCAATTTTGGCTTTTAGATAAACATCTTCGCGGCCATCAAACAAATCCCATATAGGTGGGTTGAGGTGTTCAAAGAATATAGAAAATGCCTGTTTAGTGATGTGAAGCAATACCTCATCGCCTTCGGTTTTGTCCACCAACTCATATTCAAAGGGCGACATACCTTCCGGACCCAGGGCGAAGATGAATTCGTATCCGGGATATTTGGGGGTGAGATTCATGGTGTCGGGTGACGTGCCGGCCTGGAAGGATAGGGTGATCTTTTTTAAATTTTTGACTTTGTTCATTTTGGGCCTCTTTTTTACATCAGCAATCTCTCGCCCGCTTCGTTCGGGTTTACAGAGAACGCAGGGATTTTTCACATAGTTGGTCTTATTTTTTTAAAGAAAAATCTGAAAAATTGCAATTAAATTGAAAAAACTTAAATCTCTTCTTGCGCGTTGCGGGTCCTGCGAGAGATCCTGCTTTTTAATCCAGATGTTGCGGTGGTTTGCCGATTTTGTCCCCCAATGCGCGTTCTCTGTTCGTTACAATTAAATTCGCTATTTCAGTAATCGCATTTTTGATCCACATGGCGGTCTGGGAGCCCTCGGTGTAGTTGGCTTCGCCGTATGACTGGACCCGGCCCTGTTTCTGAAAGTTGTTGACCTGGGCAAATTCATCTTTGGAGCCGCGCTGGTAGACGGCGAAGGTTCTTCCCCCGAACTGGTTGACGATGGAAAAAACAGGGATATCGCTGGGGCCGTCGGCTACATAAATCATATTCTGAAAAGGTACGCGGCGGTCTTCGTCCGGGATTTTGGCATCGACGCCGATATCCGGGATTTTGTTGGTGCCTTTGTTTATTTCAAACACGGCCCGGGTTTTGGTGGTATTGTCCAGGGCATAGGCAATCTGGGTCAATATTTTAGATGGTGCCTTTTGCGGTTTGAATTTTTTTTTCAAAAAGCCTGGTAGCGGCGGATTCTCAACGAACTCGCATCCCCACACACCGTCGATGAAAGGGGCAATTTTACTGCCCAGGATCATCTGACGCAATCCGGTGGAGACAATGTAATGCTCGACCTGGATTTCATGCTGGCGGTAATCGGGATTGGTGCCAACAAAGTTTTTAACATCATTAAAAAATTCCGGAAGCCCCGGGTAAAAGAAAATTTTAGCTCCCAGTTGTCTCAAGGTGTCGTTGTTAAGGCCTTTGAAAATGCCTTCGCGGGTGTAGGTCAGGATATGGTTGAGATAGACCGTGTCCGAGGCGATCAGGCTCATGCCGTCTTTTTTATAATATTCGGGGAGCGCCTGGACTTCTTTCCAGAACTTATTGGCATCCACCCTGTACTTTTCAAACAGGGGTTCCTGCATGTAGCCGGGAATCAATGTTTTGTCAAAATCCCAGATGCAGGCGATGATGTTCTGTAGAAAAAGAGGTTGAACCATAGTAATCTAATTTGGAATTTGGAATGCAGAATTCTGATTTTTTATAGGGCTGAAATCCGAGTTTATTTTAACATCTAATCCTTATTGCCTAATTTTTAAAAGGTCAAATGAAATCAGTCCGGAATTAAAGGTATCTATTGGTTTTAAACCATTGTATTGCATCTGCGATGCTTTCTTCCAAAGGGCGCTGTCCGAGACCCAGATTCTCCCTGGCCTTGGTACAGTCCCACCAGGAATAGTGGCTGCCCACCCGGGCCCAGGAGGCGCTGGTGACCGGTGGTTTGCCGGTGATCCGGGCCAGCATTTGATAGCCAAAACCGGACAATACCGCTATCCAGGCCGGAATCCTGAAAGAGGGAGATTTGCCGCTGCCGGCCGCCTTGACAATGAGATCAAAATACGCCTTGATGCTGACATTTTTGTTTCCCAGAATAAATTTATCTCCCGCCCGCCCTTTTTCCATGGCGGCAACGATTCCTTGGGCACAGTCCGTGACATCGATCAGATTGATCCCCCCATCCACATAGCCCGGAAACTTGCCTTTGAGCAGATTGATAATCAGGGCCCCGGTCGGGGTCGGCGCGATGTCACGGGGACCGATGGGGTTGCTGGGGTTGACAATGACCACAGGCAAACCCGTGCGGGCAAATTCCAGGGCCACCTGTTCGGCGCGGTATTTGGAGATGTAGTAGTGATCTCTGGTTGAATTCAGGTTAAACTGGGCGGATTCATCGGCCGGTATTTTGCCGTGGGCACCCAGGGCTGCAACCGAACTGCAGTAAACGATTTTTTGAATCTCGGCCTCCCGGCAGGCCGTTAGAACGTTGCGGGTACCTTCCTCATTGACCCGGTACATCTGGCCGGGGTCCGGCAGCCAGTTGGCATAAACCGCGGCCAGGTGATAAACGCCGTCGCAGCCTTTCAATGCCCTGCGCAAAGAATCGATATCGCAGATATCCCCATGGGTGATCTCGACATACAGGCCGTCCAGATTTTTCATGCTGCTGGTTTCCCGTACCAGGCAGCGGATTTTGGTACCGCTTTCTGAAAGTTCGCGGGCAACCGCCGAACCGATAAATCCTGTTGCACCTGTAATCAATGTCGTCATGTTTGAGTATTTCCTTTTTTAGTTGCTATCTCACAGCGGTGAATAAATCTATAAATTCGACCCAACCAGATGCCTGGCAAGCCGTTTGGCCAGGCCGATGATGGTCAGGACCGTGGGTCGATCCAGGGCTTCGGGAAATACGCTGGCATCGCACACATACAGTCCATCAATTTCGCTTTTCAGATTGTGATCCAGCATACTGCCGATCCGCACGGATCCGCTGGGGTGGGTGCCGATCAGCGGGCGCATGAAGATGCTGGATTTCTTGGCACCGGCCTCAAATAGGATACGCCTGCACACCTGATAGGCTTCCGCCAAACGTTCATTATCGCCGGCTGTAAGGGGTTTACGAATTTTGCCATCCGGGTAGATGCCGCCGGAGATATCATCTTTTAATTTGATCATGATCCCCAGCATTTTATGCCACTGAAACCAGCGCAGGGCAGGGCCGATGCCTTTACGAATGGCGGACAGGGGATACAGCAGCCACGGATCGGTCAGCGTGCTGAGCATGTATCCGGTGTCCGGGCTTTCCCATGACCATGACATGGGCGGTTCTTTGCCGGTGCCTTCCTGGCGGGTTACCCCGTAAATCATCACCGTCGTGTCCATGGTCATGCCGACCCCGGCCTGGTTCAATCCCGATTTTTGCAGAAGGCGGGGTGAGCCTATGCCGCCGGCCGAGATGATGACCGTGTCGGCGCGGGCGCTGAACTTTCCGGCCCCCAGGCGGCCCACGACTCCCACGGCGTGGCCGTCTTCTATTATCACCTTTTTAACTCGCGCCCCTTCTACCAACCGGGCGCCGTCGGCGACTGCCTCAAACACCCACTCAGCCGCATTCCATTTGGCCCCGCAACGGCAACCCAGCATACAGGTTGCCTGGCAGTCAAACCTTTTTCCATGCTGATGACTTCTTGCCGGATCCATGAATTTGGGCTGGGCGAACCAGTCGTAGCCCAGGGCCTGGCCGGCCATGGCAATTCGCGTGGATGCGCTGCCTCTTAAATCTTCCGCCAGCGGCTGAATGTTTAATTCGTCTATGGTCTGCTTTACTTCGGCGTCGATATCGACACCGTATTTATCCTTCAGCCAACCGGGAGGTTCAGCTGCGCAACCGCAATACATGCTGGTTGCACCGCCGACCATAACGGGTGCGATGATGTTAAGGCCTTCTTCGGTAAACAGCAAACTCATGCGATCCGAGTACCGCATGGCCCCCAGGTAGGTCCCATAATAAAACCGTTTCCGTTGGTCATAGCCACGTTCGAGTATCAGGACTTTTTTACCCTTTTTGGAGAGCTCACGGGCAACGGTGGCACCTCCGGGGCCGGAGCCGACGATAATGACATCTGCTGAGAAGTTAATTTTACCGAACATGATAGCTCCTACCTGTATTGAGCTAAAAAAGCTCAAGAAGGTGTTAATCGTTAATCGAACTTGATGACTGCCTCAAATTATAAATTGCTGAAGTGCTTTTGGCAAATTCCGGTAATCCACGGAATTGACCTGATCCGTCAAATCGACCGAATTATGGGTATGCCAGTATAAAACCGGACCGGCATCCTGCCCGTGTTTTTGACAGTAGTCATATACTGCGGCAAAGGCCTTGGAAGTATAGGTGGTATCCAGGGCAATGCCTTGCCTGTCTTTTAGCAGGCGAGATACCTCACTTGCCGCTTGGGTGGGCACGCCGTAGCCGCCCCCGAAATAGTCCTGCAGGATCTCGGGCAATCTGATGTTGATATCCGGCAGGTGCCGGCAGCGCCGCTTTAATAAGGCATAGGTGCGTTTTATCAGCTTTTCAACCGTGCTTTTGGTGCAGGCCTGAAAAGGGCCCAGATGGGATTCTGATACCCGTACACCTGCCAGTCTGGCCTGCAGTCCGGCCAGTTGGAGTCCTAACGATAAGCCGGCCAGGGTGCCGCCGGATCCTAAAGGACAGATGATGACCTCGGGTTCCGGTACCTCACCGCGTTGGATTTGCTCTTTCAGCTCAAAGGCCGCATTAACATAGCCGATGGTTCCCTCAGGGTTGGACCCCCCGGCATAAACAAAGTAAGCACCGGGGTGTTTGAATCTTTGCAGGAGGTAATAGGACACCACTGTTTTCCACAGGGTTGTTTTATAAATTGTTGCGGCCTTGTGTTTACTAAACAGAAGCAGGTTTTTTTTTACACCGGCGGTAACCGGCTGATAGAAAAGCAGCAGGGTGCAATTAATACCAAATTGGTTACAAAAAATAGCAGTGGCCAAGCCATGATTGGTGCCGATTCCGCCAAAGGTGATGATATGGGCGGATTGTCTTCTCTTGGCTTCACCTAAAATGAATTCGAGTTTCCTGATCTTATTGCCGCCGTAAACAGGAGAAGTCAGATCGTCGCGTTTGATCCAAAGGTTTGCATCTCCCATCTGATTAAGCCGCTGGACGGGCGTCGGAAATGTTCCCAGTGATATCCTGGGGGTGTTTTCTTCCAGCCCAGGATATTCTCTGAACAAAACCGGCCTGTCGGATTTTTCAGCTGTCCCACGTGGATTCATTTTTATTCAGGTTTTCCAGTTTATAGCCTGTTGAACGAAGATATCGTTTTCTGAGCGCATAGTACACCCCACCTGAAATTAAAAACACTAAAAAACTGCCAACCTTCAGGGGCGATTTCAGATCATAGAGAATAATAATACTGAAAAACACCACCATCAGGGTCCCCACCATCGGACAGAACCACAACCAGAAACCTTTTAGCTTAAATTCTGACCTGCGATATCGATCGGGATACAGTTTTGGTAAGCGGATGGAGGCAATCTGTATCGGTATGAAAATTATCAAAACACCCAGGGTCGCGTATGAAGCCAGGGTTTCCAGGGAAAATCCTGAGACAATACCGGCGACAGATAATATCCAGATGATCGTTAACAATATATGGGGCGTGCCAAAGCGCGGGTTCAATCGCCCCAACCATTCGGGCAGCAACCGGTCCTGAACGATCATCAACAGTGATTTGGTACCCACGATAAATAAGGCATTCAAAGTGGTGATCAAAGCCAGAATGGCGCCGCCGGTGACAAAGAATAACAGGCCGGGTTTGCCTATAGTCAGACGACCGACGCTGATCAGCGGCTCTTTGGAATCCAGCAGGGTTTGGGCGGGTACAGCGCCCACGGTGGCGATTGCCACCAGTACATAGATCAGCAAAATTATCGGAAAGGCGATAAAAAATGCCCGGGGGATGACCTTGCCCGGATTAATGATCTCGCCGCCGAGTTCGATAATGCCGTTGGCTCCCACATAGGTAAAGGTGAGCAGGGCGGTCCCTAGAAAGAGATTGGGCAGTCCATTTGCAAACAGGTTGGAAAAGTTTTGCGAATCGATGGCGAACAATCCCGACGCAGAATAATAAAAAAGGGCTGCTAAAAGTATGATGACAAAAATTCCCTGGATTTGAGCAGCCAGCTTGACTCCCAGCAGGTTTATTATAAAAATAAAGGTCAAAATACCAACGGCAACCATGGGAACGGAAAGGTCGGGAAAGTAGACCTGCACATATTTAGCACATCCCAGGGCGTACAGTGGAATCTGGCCCACGAACGACGCTACCCCGTAAACCCAAATGCCCACAAATGCAAGACCGGGCGACACCATCCGGCTGGGATATTTATAGTTGGCGCCGGTGGTCGGGATGGCGGATCCCAGCATGGCAATTGGAAGCATACTGATAAACACGGGAAAGGCGGCCAACGCATAAGCGATCGGCAGGGCCGGCCCGGTTATTTTAAACACGATTCCGGTAAACACAAACACGCCTCCGCCGATGGTAAAGCCGATGGCAATAAAGGCCACCGCCGGAAGTTTCAAAACGCGCTTTAATTCGGGAGCAGACATAGTATTTCTTTATTTATCAGCAGCAAGCATCTACCTCAATGCTGCTGACAGGAAAAGAATTTTGAAACCGCTTCTATCTCATTTCGTATAATAATCAACTAACATATCTACAGCTGTTCGCTGCATGATCAGCCGGTCTTCAAACGGAAGTGAGGTCGGAGTATCGACAGTAAACACATGGGAACTGTGGTACAGACGGTTGTAGTTGGCAATACTCAGCTGCCCGGTCATCTGCATATATTTTAGACCCCACATGGGGGCATCGATGATGCCGTTTTGGGTTTTTAAAAAGACCATTTTAACATCCTGCTCAACGGGATATCCCATGTCCTGGATCGCGGCAACAATCTGCTCCCCTACCTGCCTGTCTTCGAGACCGTACTGGTAGATGTAAAAACCCTTCGTGCCGGGGTCTTCGTGCAGATCAAACATCATGTTATATTGATCTGCCCCCAACGCTTGCCTGATAATTTTAGCCTCCTGGGAGTTTAATGTGGCGAAATCACGGTTGATGTCGATCCCCGCCGGGTTAAAACGGATATCATGAATCCATCCCCAGGGGTTTATCAGGGGAATAATATCTAACGCGATGTCTTTATAATTTTCAGGCTTCCGGGCGATCGCTTCCACAAAGCGCAGCGTACATTCGGATCCCGCCGGCTCATTGCCGTGAATTCCTGCACTGAACAAAACTTTGGATTTGGCGGCAATAAACGGCCAGGGCTGCGGTTGTTCCTCGTTGTAAGAAATGAACAATACTTCCCAGGATCTAATCTTGCAAGCATAATTCGATGAGAGCGGTTGTCAGGCCCCCGTCTGTGTGCATAACCCGCACCGCAGTATTGATTTAATTGTACATATAGGTTATCATTTCTTGAACTGGTTGCGGATTGACAGCGTTTAATCGATTCCTTTTTTGACGGATTCAGATGATGTGACCGCCTACCAGGCCCCGGGAGTATTTTGCCAATTTGGAATCCAGCGGGAGAATATGATGACACAGTGTGTGCTGTTGAATGCCGATTATTCGTTTTTAAATATGGTGCACTGGAAGCGGGCCTTTTGCCTGATGGCCAAAGGAAAGGTCGAGGTCGTCCGGGATACACAACAGACAATTCGCAACTCCAGCGGAAAGGAATTTAAAGTGCCGGCCGTCATGCGACTGATCAAATTGATTCGGACGATTTACCGATCACGGGTGGCCTTTACCAAACGGAACGTTCTGACCCGAGATCGATTTCAGTGCGCCTATTGCGGTACCCGTAAAGAAAAGCTTTCAATCGATCATATCATACCCAAATCAAGGGGCGGCCAGACAACTTTTGAAAATTGTGTGGCCGCCTGCAAAGCCTGCAATCTGAAAAAAGGGGGACGAACCCCCAGCGAAGCCAAAATGTATCTAAATCTAAAGGCTTTTCAGCCGACCATCTCAGAGTTTTTACGTATAAAATTTGAAAATCTTGGGGTGTATGAAGTGCTTAAAGAATTAGGAGTCTATTAAGAAGCTATTTCCTAAATAGCCTTTTACTCCCAATTCGTTATACTTTTTTTAATAACTCTTTAATTAATGAGGTCTGAATGAAGATAGTTACGATAGGAACCGGATATGTTGGGATTGTCCATGCCGCCGTGTGTTCCGAATACGGACATGATGTATATGCACATGATATAGACAAAGAAAAGATAAAGGCTTTTTCCAGTGGGCAGTCCGAGCACATTGAAAAATATGTCAACGAGCCCGGCCTGTTTAATATCATTCGGGAAACACTGGGGAAATCCTTGCATTTTTCCGATGATCTGGAAACGATTATTGAAGGAACCGATGCCATTTTTATGTGTCTGCCCACCCCGTCAAACATAGACGGCTCGACCAATCTTACCTTTTATGATGCCGCCGCCGAATCCATCGCCGAAGTTCTTGCCAAACGCCAAGACAAACGCCGGCTCGTGCTGGTGAACAAAAGCACCGTACCCATTGGAACGGCTCGGCACCTTGAAGACATCATGAAAGCCCACGGGGTTGAAAATTTCGGAGTGGCGTCCAACCCCGAATTTCTGGCTGAGGGAACGGCAGTGGCCGATGCGCGGCGACCCGACCGCGTGGTGGTTGGATGTGATGGTGAGGAGGATTTTACCATTCTGCGGAGGGTTTACTCCCAGTTTGTCCACCATGTGCGTATCAAATTCATTGAGACCACACCGGAGACGGCCGAGGCGATAAAGTATGTGGCCAACACCATGCTGTTGACCTATATTTCTTTCTGGAACGGCGTGGGCGCTAAAATCGGCGAAAATATGCCCAATGTAAACATCGATGATCTCAGGCTTGGGGTAACTTCCGATGATCGTATCAGCACCTGGGGTTCATTTGTGAGCAACGGCGCGGGTGGCAGTTGTTTCGGCAAAGATATCGCTTCACTGATTTATCAGCTGCGCCGGGTGAACGTCAGCACCAAGATGCTGGAGGCCTCCTTTGAAGTCAACGAGCACCAGAAGGTATATTTGATTGATCGCGCTATCACCGAAAGCGGTTTCAAGTTTAACAATAAAACCGTAGCGGTGCTGGGGCTGGCCTTTAAAAAGCACACCAATGATATGCGGGACGCTTCTTCGATTAAAGTAATTGAGTCCCTGCTCGGCAAGGGCGTGGCCGCCATTCATGCCTATGACCCTCTGGCCAATGAGACAGCCGCGGAAGCCTTTGACCCCTCCAAAAATGTTCTTTTCGAAAAAATTAAATATTTCAATTCCGCGAAAGAGGCGATCGCCGGTTCACATGCCTTGTTTATATCTTCGGATTGTGAGGAGTTCCGGGGGTTCTCCCGAACTATCGAAGATACGGTTAAGCCGCCTTATCTGGTGATGGACGGCCGGCGCATGATACCCGACTACAGTGAACTGGTGGCCCAATCCTTCACCTATCTTGCTGTCGGCTCGATGGTGATGACACCGGTCTAACGCAGGGTGTCATTTGCCGGCAATCATGACTCCTCTTAACTGTCTACAAGCGCGTTCAACTAACAAACTGCTAACAAAAAAGGTGTCAGGTTTCGGGTGTCTGGGATCGGGGGTGCAAGAAACTGATCCGCCTTCGTCGGAACACCTGAAACCACAAAAGAAACTAAAATTAGCCTGTTTCATTAAAGTCTGACAGGGCTGTTACTGGAGATTCAACATCATGAAGGGAATTATATTGGCAGGCGGTTCGGGTTCGCGACTGTATCCGCTCACACTCGGTGTCAGCAAGCAGATGCTGCCGGTGTATGACAAGCCCATGATTTACTATCCGCTGTCCGTGCTCATGACGGCAGGTATCCGGGAAATTCTCATTATTTCAACCCCCGATGACCTGCCCATATTTCGCAGAATTCTGGGTGACGGAAGGCATCTGGGGCTGTCGTTTTCCTATGCCGAGCAGCCTCGTCCCGAAGGGCTGGCCCAGGCCTTTATCATCGGTGAATCGTTTATCGGACAGGAACCTATTTGCCTCATGTTAGGCGACAATATTTTTTACGGCCCGGGTCTTTCCAAAATTTTACGGCGTGCCGTCCAGCTGACCCGGGGAGGTTTGATTTTCGGTTACCTGGTGCGCGACCCCCAACGGTACGGTGTCGTTGAATTTGACTCGGAAGGCAAGGTAACCGGGATTGTGGAAAAACCCCAAAACCCCAAATCACAATATGCGGTACCGGGGCTCTATTTTTATGACAATGATGTTGTCACCATTGCCAGGGATTTAAAGCCCTCCAACCGGGGGGAGCTGGAAATTACCGATGTGAACCTGGCCTATTTGAAGCGCAATGACCTCAGGGTAGAACTTTTGGGAAGGGGCTTTGCCTGGCTCGATACCGGCACCCACAAAGCGCTTCAGCAGGCCGCCAGCTATGTGCAGGCGATTCAGGAAAGGCAGGGGTTAAAAGTGTCATGCCTGGAGGAGATCGCCTTCCGCTTGGGCTACATCGACCGTGATCAACTCAAGAACCTGGCCTCCAAATATATGAAAAACGACTACGGGAAATATTTGATGGAGATCGCCCGGGAAACAGACGAATAGAGATTTCGGATTTCGGATTTTGGATTGTTAAAAGGATAAAACTTCTATTCAAATTACACCCGTTTCGCTTGAATTCATTCTTCAATTAAAATCAGCCGCTTCAAATTCAAAATCGAGACGATCTCCAATCTGAAAATCAAGACAATCCGAAATCCGAAATCCCAAATCGGAACAATCCCCAATCTCCAATCTCAAATCCGATATCCCCAATCGTAAGCCTCTATTTCCTTGACAGGATTCCGGATAAGGAGTAAAAATCTAAGTTTAATAAAAATCCGAGATAGGGGGATTAATGGACTATAAAAAGACACTCAACCTTCCATCAACCAAGTTTCCCATGAAAGCCAATCTGGCCAAGCGGGAACCGGAGCAGTTAAAATCCTGGCGCGAAGCCGGTCTGCACGAACAGATCCGTGAAGCTTCCAGGGGGAAAGAATTATTTATACTCCATGACGGCCCTCCCTATGCCAATGGATATATTCATATCGGTACGGCTCTCAATAAGATCTTAAAAGACATTATTGTTCGTTCCAAGCAAATGGCCGGTTACGATGCCGTATACGTGCCCGGTTGGGACTGCCACGGCTTGCCGATCGAGCACAATGTGGACAAAGAACTCGGAGAAAAAAAGAAAGAGCTCAGCATGGCCCAGGTTCGCCGGCTGTGTCGCAAATACGCCGAAAAATATATCGATATTCAGCGCGAAGAATTCAAACGACTTGGCGTGATGGGGGTATGGGATGATCCTTATCTGACCATGAACTATGCCTATGAGGCCACCATCGCCAAAGAGTGCGGCAAATTCGCCCTGAATGGCAGCCTGTTTCGCAGCAAAAAACCGATTTACTGGTGCTTTACCTGCCAGACTGCGCTGGCAGAGGCTGAAATCGAGTATTTTGATGCCTCGACACCTTCGATTTACGTCAGATTTGCATTGAAAGACGATTTGAGCGCAGAACTGCCGGCGCTGGCCGGCAAGGACGTTTTTGTCGTTATCTGGACAACCACTCCGTGGACCCTGCCCGCCAATCTGGGGATTACACTGCATCCCGATTTTGAATATGTGGCCGTGGATGTCGGCGGTGGGGCGGTTTATATTCTTGCCCGGGACCTGGTTGAGGCCTGCATGCAGTCGTTTGGTATCACCGACTATTCAATCATCGGCGATATCGATCCCCAAACACTGGAAAAGAAACGCTGCGCACACCCCCTCTACCAGCGCGATTCATTGATACTTCTGGGGAATCACGTGACCCTGGATGCCGGCACCGGTTGCGTGCATACTGCCCCCGGCCATGGCCGTGAGGACTACGATGTGGGTCTTGCCTACGGGTTGGAAGTTTATTCCCCGGTAGACAACAAGGGCTGCTTCACCGATGATGTGGATTACTTCAAAGGCGAATTTGTCTTCGACGCCAATAAAAACATCAACGCCAAGTTGAAAGATATCGGCGCCCTGGTCCATAAAGAATCCATGGAACATTCATACCCGCACTGCTGGCGCTGCAAGGAGCCGGTGATTTTCCGGGCCACACCCCAGTGGTTTATCTCGATGGAAAATACCGGCCTGCGGCAAAAGTCCCTGGAGGCCATCGACAATGTCCAGTGGATACCGAACTGGGGACGGGAAAGAATTTACGGCATGATAGAGAACCGGCCGGACTGGTGTGTATCACGGCAAAGGGCCTGGGGCGTGCCGATTACCGTTTTTTACTGTGAAGAATGCGAAACCATACTGCTCGATGAGCAGGTTATGCAGGGAGTGTATCAACTCTTTGAAGAGCATGGGGCTGATATCTGGTTTGAAAAAGACGTGTCCGAGCTCCTGCCATCTGATGTGACCTGCAAAGAATGCGGCAGCAAGAACTTCATAAAAGAAACCGACATTCTCGATGTGTGGTTTGACTCCGGAGTGAGCCATGCGGCCGTGCTCGAGCAGCGGCCATACCTGAGATGGCCCGCTGACCTGTACCTGGAAGGCAGCGATCAGCACCGCGGATGGTTTCACAGTGCCCTGCTGACGGCAGTGGGTACACGCGATCGGGCACCCTACGAAGCCGTTTTGACCCATGGTTTTGTGGTGGATGCCGAAGGGCGTAAGATGTCCAAGTCCGTCGGAAACGTGATCTCGCCCAGCGAAGTAATCGAAAAATTCGGCGCCGAAATACTGCGCCTCTGGGTTTCGGCCTCCGATTACCGTGAGGATATTCGCATTTCGGACAACATTTTAAAACAGCTCAGCGACGCCTACCGGCGTATCCGCAATACCAGTCGGTTTCTGCTGGGAAACCTCAATGATTTCGATCCCGAAAAAGATGCCGTTGCATACAAGGCCATGCCGGAGATCGATCGCTATGCCCTGCACAGGTTGCAGCTCATTGTTAAAAAAGCACGCAAGGCCTATGATGCCTACGAGTTTCACATTATATATCATGCCCTCTTTAATTATTGTACGCTGGATCTGTCCGCTTTTTATCTTGATATCCTTAAAGATCGACTTTACACATCGCCACCGGATTCGGTGGCGCGCAAAAGCGCTCAGACCGTTTTGCATATTCAGGCGGAGATCATTGCCCGCTTGATGGCACCGATCCTGCCGTTTACAGCCGATGAAATCTGGCAATACATGCCTTCCCTAAACGGCGATCGATCGAGCATTCATATGAGCCTGCTGCCGGAAGTAAACACCGCTTTCATAGATGATGTTCTGGCCGCACGCTGGGCGTATCTGTTAAACATCCGCAGCGACGTCACCAAAAAGCTGGAGGAGGCCCGGGCTCAAAAAATCATCGGACATCCTTTGGACGCATCGGTAACCATATCGGCCGGCGGGGATGCCTATGATGCCTTGCAGCCTTATGCCGATGAGCTGAGATCGATTTTGATTGTTTCCAAAGCGACCCTGGTAAAGGATGATGCAGTTAAAGGCGCCTCAGAAAGCAGCGATGTTGAGGGTGTGCGCATTCAAGTGGAAGCGGCACCGGGAGAAAAATGCGAGCGATGCTGGGTGCATGAGATATCTGTAGGCTCCAATAAAGAGCAGCCGACGGTTTGCCAGAGGTGCCAGGCAGCGCTGACGCAAATCAATTCCCGCTCCTAAATGGATCTTTTTCCGACAGGCTTCGTTCTCCGCGGGTTTTAGCTATCGACGTACTTTGGTGTACGCCTCAAACTAAAACCCTTGTGTCCGCCTCCGGCGGACCTGCCGAAAAAATCTCTCATTTAGGAAAGGAAATTATTCTATAAAAATGCTGAAAAACAAATATCTAAAGCTGGCTGTCGTGGCCGGGCTGGTGGTGTTGGCGGACCAGATTACCAAGGCCCTTATTTTAAAATATCTGCCGTACCACCAGAGCATTACTGTTATTGCCGGATTTTTTGACCTCACCCATATCCACAATCCGGGCGGGGCTTTTGGACTCATGGCCAATATGAGTGCAACCGTGCGCACGATTGTTTTCCTATTTGTCTCTTCGGTGGCGGTCGGCTTAATTTTTTATTTTTACAAAAAAACACCCCCGTCCTACGCTTTCCTTGCGGTCGGTTTCGCCTTGATATTCGGAGGCGCTATCGGAAATCTGATCGACAGAGTTCGCATGGGTATTGTCATCGATTTTCTTGACGTTTACGTTGGCAAATATCACTGGCCGGCCTTCAACATCGCCGACAGCGCCATAACGGTGGGCATTTTCATATTTGGTTTTCACCTGCTGTTTAAAAAAATGCCGGAATGATGCCTGTAATCAGCTACAAAGATCTGAGTAAATATTTAGGGGATCGGGGCAGTGATCCGTTTTTGCCCGTCTATCTGATTTACGGGGAAGAACTTTTGGTCCAGGGTGCCTTTGGCGAACTATTAGATGCTCTGATCCCAGCCTCCCGGAGAAGTATTAACTATGATCCCATGGATGGAACCCAGACCAATGTCCATGAGGTTATCGAACGGGTCAACACATTTTCGCTGCTGCCCGGAACCAAAGTGATTGCCCTTCGCGACTCCCGTATATTTTATGCCCGACAGGACAAGGAACGACTGCTTGTCAACGCCCGGCAGGCGGTTGAAGATGATAATCTAAAAAAGGCTGCCGGTCACCTTTTAAGCGTCATGGGGCTGCTAAATCTCACATTTGACGATATCGACAAGACCAACCGCTCAAAGAGCCTGGGATCGGATTATACTTCCGGGGAGGATAATCGGTGGCTGGATGAAATCATAACATATTGCCGCGAAAATAACCTGCCTGTTCCGGCCGCCCGGGACGACAGTCGAACCTTGCAACTTGCTATTGAAAAGGGATTTGCCGGGGACAATCACCTGATCATAACCTCTGATATGGTGGACAAACGGCGGGGTCTTTATAAAACTCTGAGCAGCGAAGGTATGATTATTGACTGCTCGGTGCCCAAAGGCGCCCGGCGGGTGGATCGAATAGCTCAGGAGGCGGTGCTGGCCGAAAAGAAGGAAGCTATTCTCGAGGCCGGTCAAAAGACAATGAACCAGGCGGCGTACCACGCCCTGTATGAAAAGACCGGCTTTGATTTGCGGACATTTTCCAGTAGTCTGGAAAAGTTGGTAAACTACATTGGAGATCGCCGGGAGATTACCGTTGAGGATGTCGAGTCGGTTTTGCCGCGCACCAAAATAGATCCCATCTATGAATTGACCAATGCGTTGGCCGACCGCAGCCCGGAACAGACGCTTTTTTTTCTGGATTCCATCCTGTCCTCCGACTTCCACCCCCTTCAAGCTTTCGCGGCTATGATTAACCAGATCAGAAAGCTGCTGCTGGTAAAGGATTTTGTCGAGAGTCGTTACGGAAGGGATTGGCAGGCAGCCTGTCCCTACGATTATTTTCAAAGGCAGATTATTCCGGCTGTTGTCAAGTATGACCGCGAACTGTTGGATCAGCTTGACGGGTGGCAGACGATGCTCACTGAAGAGACGGATCCCAGGAACTTAGAGATCCCGGTAAAAAAGAAAAAGAAAAAAAACAAAACAGCCACCGACCTTTTGATTGCCAAAAACCCGAAAAATGCCTATCCGATTTATCTGCTATTTAAAAAGTCGGAACGGTATACCAAAAAAGAACTTCTCGAGGCCTTTGACTCCTTGAGCGAGGCTGACAAACAGCTTAAATCAAGCGCTCAGAAACCGAAGTTGGTGTTGGAGAAGGTTATTCTGGAGATTTGTGGGAATCAGGATCAAGGCTCAGGGCGCCAGGCATAACGATTTTGGATTTGAGATTGCAGATTTCGGATTATCCAAAGGATTATTTTCTGATTTATGTGGATACAGAAAGGCAGGGGGCGCAATGTCCAGGTTACCACTGTTCAAAACCTGATATTATAGGATCTGGGATATTGGACAGATATGAACCGGAAAAAATTGAATCGATCCATTCCATTTTATAAATCCGCAATCCGAAATCCAAAATCCGAAATCAACCTATCTGTCATCTGAAAATGGTAGGCAAACAATGGGCTTTATCAGACTGCAGGAAGAAAAATTGGCGATGCGGTTTTTAAGCTGGCAGTATGAGAAACTTAAAAGGCCGATCCCCGCTGATGCCGAATTGGAACAGCAAGCCGCCAAAATTGTAGAGGAAGCCCATGACATTGCGCGCAAACGAGGGCGCAATGTCATGTCCATCATCAAAGATCTCATTGCTGAAATCAAAAAATAGCACAGCGATCTAAACCGCCTATTTCATTTTACTTTTCCAGATGCCGGATGATGGATTCGTTTATTTCATCATCGTTTTGTTTCAGAATCGGAATGAGTTCAGCAGCAACATCTTTGATCGATTTTATATTTTGGGCGCGCATGACGCTCTGAATTTTTTCAACACCATCTTCGATTTGTTTCAATCCATCGGCAATGGCTACTATCGCTTGTTTATCCATAATTACCTCTCAAAATTTCTTAGGGTTATCAGGGGTTGATTTTTTCTTACTTCAACCTTATTAAATTAATATAATAGAAGCCAAATTGTATTAAAATCCCATTTGGCGTTATCTGTTACCGGTTATAAGATAATAGCATAAAATGAAACAAGTCTATTTTTGTATCTCATCCATCATAGTATTATAAAATTAATTTGTCATCGAATTCTAACAACAAATAACAATTAACGCCTAATTGAGCGTTTTGCGTTCAATTAGGCCGCATGAAAGGGGGCCACCCAATGCAGGACGCCTGGGCTGAAAAACTATCCTGTGCCGTCCAGTGTCATCGGTGCGACCGGCAACTCGCTCCAACAGATCCGAGAATTCTTTCGGTCTACGATCATGAGGCCATATGCACGGCCTGTAAAGATGAGGAAGAAAAAAGGGACGATTACGATGACGTGTCGAAACAGACCATCGGACAATGTCTTATAGATACCGAAATACAATGGGGCGATCCCCAGGGATATTGCTATCACCATTTCTATCCTTTTAGCTGCTAGAAATCCCACATCATTGGATCATCATCCAGATAATCGGTTACCAAACGTCCGGCTTCATCCAACCGGGCCAAATCGTCATCGGACAGTGATGCGTCAGCGGCCGCGGCGTTTTGAGCTGCCTGATCCGCACTGCGGGCGCCGGCAATCGCACAGGCACCGGGATGGGAAATGACCCAGGCCAGGGCCAGCTGCCCAAGGCTGACTTTCTTTTCTTCTGCCAGCGGCCGCAGCCTGTCTATGGCCTGGTGAATACGCTGAAAATTATCCGGTAAAAACAGCCGGTTCCTCGCACGGTGATCTCCTTTCTGAAATTTATGGTCATTTGCGAATTTCCCGGTCAGCAACCCCTGGGCCATGGAGGAATAGGCCAGGATGGTGATATCGTTTGCCACACAATAGGGCATGGCATCATTTTCGACATGGCGCCAGAAAAGCGAGTACGGCGGCTGAAGACTGTCAATCCGGCCGTACTGGGATGCCTCCTCTAACTGCCGGAGAGAAAAGTTGGACACGCCGATCGCCTTGATCTTGCCTTCTTCTTTTAGCTTGTTGAGGGCGTCCATTGTCTCGCCTATGGGAACTGCTTTGGTCCTGAAGGACCCGGCGGGCCAGTGGATCTGGTATAGATCGATCACATCGGCGTTTAAATTTTTCAGGGAACGGTGACAGGCTTCAACCACCTGTTCTGCTTTAAGGTGATTGGGAAAAACTTTGGTGGCCAGAATTACGCGGTCCCTGAAGCCTGAAACAGCTGCACCGAGGACGCGTTCTGAATGCCCTTTCCCGTATGCCTCAGCCGTATCAAAGGTAGTTATTCCGGCCTCAAAGGCAGCACGAATGGCGCTGGTGGTTTGGGCATCATCAATACCGACCCACATTTCTTTGCCGGCCTGCCAGGTTCCCATGAGTATCGGGGATATTTTCAGATCCGATTTGCCCAAACTGCGAAGCTGCATACCTTCCTCCTTATCTTTCAGCGCTTTATGACCTATCTAAAGTAATCACTAACTATAAATTGACAAGGATAGTATCCGGACTCCATACTGATAACTATTTCCGGCCATAAAGCATCATTGACAGAACAGTTCATTGGACCTATAAAGCAATGCGAATACAGAAAGGAGGTCTAAAATTGGCAGATTTATCGTCGAATTATTTTGTAATGGTTGTTCTGGGAACGGTCGTCGGCATTGCGGGCGCATTTACCGGATTGGGGGGCGGGTTTATAATGGTACCCCTGTTGCTGTTTTTTGGCTTCACCGCTCAAAAATCGGTGGGAACATCTTTTCTTGCCATACTGGTCATATCCATCAGTGCCCTAGTGGCCCACAATAAACTGGCCAATATCGACTACCGTGCTGGAATTTTGCTGGGGGTCGGCGGAATAATCGGGGCCCAAATTGGGGCGCGTCTGGTTGAGTATGTGTCAACCGACAGTTTTAAAAAAATTTTTGCCGTTATTTTGGTTGGCCTCGCTGCTTATTTGTTTTTTAAAAAATAGGGATCAGTGGTTATCTAATTCCACGAAGGCGGAATTATTCATTTTGTATTTGGCACAGACAAAAATAAGCGGGGAGACCTGCTATTTTATAAGGGAATCCTATCCCTACGAGTGGTCATTTTCTGAGTCGGGATTTATTCGATTTAGGTCCGGATCCCGGTCGTTTTATTATCTATCCCGGCGGCAATTCGTTTTACATTGATGCAATTATTGAAGACCGGATCAATGACCTGGGTAAAAAAGCAGATCCCGAAAAGCTTGAAGACATCTTCTGGCGCTTTCTGCGTCCGGAGATCAGAAGGGTATTGGAGCCTTTTCGCAGCAGGGAGAAACGGCATCAGGCAAACCGAAGAAAAAGCAGGCCGCCGGAAGACCCGGATGCCAGGGCTCATATTTTCGATAAGAGAAGAACACACTATCTTAGATTCGGCCAAACGGATCAGGGCAATATCGCCCGCCTGCCGCAAAAATTGTTTCGCATGCTGGAAAACAAAAGCAGGGATGAAATTGAGCAGATGTTCATGGACTTGGAACGCGAATTGGCGGTCAGGGAATATAAAACCTATGTCTATGTCATTTTTGATCTGCAACAATGCTTTCATGAGTCCTTTGCCAGGACCTATCCGCAAATGCTGAGCCAGGATAAGGTTGATGAGCATTTTATCGCGCAGGTCTGCCGCCTGAACACGGACCGATATTTTTGGGCCGGTATGCCGTCCGGAAACGGTCTCAACGAATATCTGGTCAGATATGCGCTCATGTATTTTGACCACGACTATGCGCCCGGATCGTCTATGGATGAGTACCTGCGTCAATTCATCAACAGCCGCCGGGACTATCGCCCACCACATAAAAGCAGCACGTCTACATTGAAAGAGGCCAGCGTGATATTCGGCCAATCCAAAGATGAGTTGAAAAAAATGAGCCTGAAGGAACTTGTCCGGCAATACCGGCAAAAGGCCCAGGAGCTACACCCGGATAAAGGCGGTGATCCGGTTAAGTTTGTTAAATTGACCGAGGCGTATCATGGCTTGTTACGAACCAAAAAATGATGGTCACGCAAAAATATGGTAAAGATTTTTTTTGCGAGAGAGTTTCATTTTTCGTGTTTTGTGTATCGTAATCTAACAACCTGATTTTCAAACGATTCAAGCCACACCAAACGTCAAAGCGGTCTGCCTTTCGTGTTAAATCCGCCGCAGGCGGATCATTATTGCATAGAATTCACAGCCATAAATAGAAGCGGGCCTGACAATGAAAAAATCAGAATTATTCGATTTCGATACACCGGTGGAGCGGCGCGGCACGGCCAGTATGAAATGGGAAAAATATAAAAATCAAAATATCATCCCCATGTGGGTAGCCGACATGGATTTCCGTTCGCCCCCGGCTGTTATCAGGGCTATACAGCAGCGGACAGCCGACGGGGTATTCGGCTACACCCTTACGCCGGAAGAATTAAACGACCGGGTCGTTTCAATGCTCCAGAAAACCTATAACTGGTCCGTGAAGTCTGAATGGCTGGTGTGGCTGCCCGGGCTGGTAACCGGTTTAAATGTGGCCTGCCGCGCGGTGGGAAAAGACGGTGATGACGTGATGACAGCCGTCCCGGCTTATCCGCCCTTTTTATCCGCTCCCGGATTCAGCCGCCGCAGCCTCATTAGAGTTCCCTTGGAGGAAAAAGATAACCGCTGGCAATTTGATTTCGACCGGCTCGAAAAAATGATCACTGACAAAACCCGGTTGTTTATTCTCTGTAATCCGCACAACCCGGTTGGTCGTGTATATACGCGCAGCGAGCTGGCGAAACTGGCCGCTATCTGCGACAAACATGACATCGTGATATGCTCTGATGAAATTCACTGCGGATTGATCCTGGATATAGACAAATTCCATGTTCCGACGGCCACTCTGGATCCGGAGGTGGCCGTCCGCACCATTACCTTGATGGCGCCGAGCAAGACATTCAATCTCCCCGGCCTGGGCTGTGCTTTTGCCGTGATATCCGCAAAAGAACTTCGCCGCCAGTTTAAAAACCACATGGCCGGCATAGTTCCCAGACCCAATGTGCTGGGTTATGTGGCTGCAATGGCGGCTTTTGCGGAATGTACCGGCTGGCATGCAGCCCTTTTGGACTATCTTCGCGGCAACCTCGAGACGATTGTACGTGCTATCCGACAGATGCCGTTATTTTCCATGGCCCCGGTGGAAGCTACCTATCTGGCTTGGATAGATATGCGGTCCAGCGGATTAAAAAGCCCGGTCAGCTTTTTTGAAGCGTCCGGAGTGGGCCTGCAGGATGGAATCGAGTTTGACGGACCCGGATTCGCACGGTTAAATTTCGGATGTTCGCGGAGTTTGCTGGAAAAGGCATTGGAAAGAATGACAGCGGCAATGGAAAACCTCAGCGGTTAACGGGATGATAATATTTGATGATCACCGTACACCAAACTCTAAACACCACTCACTGCTTATTGCTTATACCCGATGGCCCGCAGCAGTTTCTTACGGGCATTTATATCATCGTCGGATTCGATGCCTTTAGACGCAAACCCGTCAATGACGCCGAGAATGCCCCTTCCCAGTTCCGTTTGCGCTATGATGACTTCCACGGGGTTTGCGGTGGCACAAAAGATGCGACACACCTCCGGCACAGTTTTAATCGCATTTAAAACATTGACCGGATACATGTCTTTCATAAAAATGATAAAACTGTGGCCGGCGGAAAGGGCGTAGGCATTTTTCTTGGCCAATTCAAGCATTTCATTGTCTGTACCGGTATGTCTTACCAGGCACACATCGGAGGCCTCGCAGAAGGCCAAGCCGAATTTGGCCATCGGCACCGTTGACACCATGGCCTCATAAATATCTTCGACGGTTTTAATGAAATGCGACTGGCCCAGGATCAGGTTCATACTGTTCGGATTTTCGATGGCAACGGTTGTAATTTCCATGGGGTCCCTCCTTGCAAAAAAATGGCTTTATATTAAAAAAAAAGCTTGATTTGTTGTTTTTAGCCTGCTAAGTGGCGTTCTTTATAGTGCCCATAATCTCTGAGCCTGAATCGAAAAGCGGCAATGCACGTATGGGCATGCTTCGTAAGCCTGAGCCGTAATTAGCTAGTTGTGCGAGTAAATGTAGCCTCCCACTGCTGCGGCTCAGGCTTCTTTATGCCCAAAATTCCCCGTTACTTAGTGCTTCGATTCGCAATTACAGTGACATATAAATATTAACAATCCAATGTAATTGCTTACTCAGCACTAAGTCCTGAGTGATATATCTATTTCGATCGATGGACTTAGTTTTCTTACCCGCCGATGGAATGCATTTGGCCGCAGACACGTGTCGGGTTCTGTAGCGCAAGATTGTGGTCGGACGGCTTATGGCTTACAGCTTTGAAGAATATCTCAGCCAGTTGATCGTCCGAACTGCTGCTTCGCAAAGGGCCCCTGACGTCCTCATGGTGATCGGACAAAAGGCACGGTCTGAGTCGACCCCGGGCTGTCAACCTGAGGCGGTTGCACCGGTCACAGAAATGATGACTCAATGCATGTATGAAACCGATTTCGCCTAAAGCCCCTTCAAATTGATAACGCTGGGCCGGACCATCGTTTGCCGAGTTGCGAACCGGCACCAGATTGCCCAGAACGCTGATGCGTTTTTTGATTTCAGGGGCCAGCAGAAGGGGGCCGTTGCCCATTTGCGATTGGCCAATGGGCATGTATTCTATGAAGCGTATGTGAAACGGATAATCAAACGACAATTGCGCCATAGCGGTTAATTCATCATCATTAATGCCATTGAGGGCCACAACGTTTATCTTAATAGGATGAAACCCCATTTCCAGGGCGCCTTCGATACCTTGCCAGACCTGGTCAAAAAGGTCCATACCCGTAATTTGGAAAAATTTTTCTCGTTTGAGCGTATCCAGACTGATATTTATTCTTTTGATTCCGGTGGATTCTATTTTCTTCAGATTGTCTTTCAACGCAACCCCGTTGGTGGTCAGGGACAGGTCGGCCAGTCCGTCAATCCTGCTCAATTCACCCAAAAAATCATAGACGCCCTTTCTGACCAGAGGCTCTCCACCGGTTACCCGGATTTTTGAGATGCCCAGTTTCACCCCCACCTTCACCAAGCGCAGAATTTCTTCATAGGTTAAGATCTCATCGTGTGAAAGTCTTGGTATCTGATCCCGGGGGACACAATAGATGCATTTCAGGTTGCATCGATCGGTGATGGAGATGCGCAGATAGTTCAAATGGCGGTTGTAAGGATCAATCAATTTTAAGTCAGGCAATTTTTTACTTCCTTCTATGATAACAAATATTAAATATGTGTATATCAACTAGTTTTTAATATTAAATTTCTCGCAATATTCGGGAATTTCAATCATCGGCGGTCTTTCGAATCCGACAATCTTCAATGCTTCCGGCTGATACCGGCTTTCCACCAGGTTGTACTGGATGATTTCATCATATAGATTGTTCTTTGTATCGATTAAACCCAACTGTTTCTGACGATTAATAAAAGTTTTCATTATCGCAAAGGACATCCGCCCCAGGGCTTTGGTGTCCTGGTTACGGTGGATCCGACGGTCAAGATCCACCTGGGCAATGACATCCAATCCCCATTTCTCGTAGATATCAAGAATCATGCTGGTCTCCACGCCGTAACCGATGGGAAACGGAATTTTTTCAAGCACTTCCCGATATCCGGCGTATTCTCCCGAAAGGGGCTGGATGATCTGGGTAAGCTCCGGGAAAAACAGGGAAAACAGCGGCCGGATAACAAGCTCCGTAACGCGCCCTCCGCCGGTAGGCCTGATCTTGTTTTTACCGATGGAAATCGGCCTGTCGTAAAACGCCTTGGCATACTTGATGTTGTCGTATAAAAGCAGCGGGCCGATCAAGCCATAGGCAAAGCGGTGGTGAATATTTTTGATATCCGCATCGATATAAACAATGATGTCGCCTTTGGTGATGTACAGGGCCTTCCAGAGGTTTTCGCCCTTGCCTTTATATTTTTCAAGATGGGGCAGAATCTTGTCGGCATCGTAAACATCGGCACCAAAGGATTTTGCTATATCTACCGTGTGGTCCGTTGAGCCCGAGTCAATGACCACAATTTCATCCACCAGCGGATAGCGTGTCATGAGTTCGGACTTCATGATAATAATTTCTTTGGCGATGGTTTTTTCTTCATTCAGGGTCGGCAAACACAGAGAGATCCTGAGGCCCTTTTTTTGTTTTTCTTCGACCAGGCGGGAAAGGTCCTTGAAATCCGAATAGTGGAACGTATTTTTTTCCAGCCAGTCATGGCTCATCGCAAACCCCACTGTCAATGGCCTTTAAGACGCCGATAATTTGAGCAATTCCTTTAAACATGGGTTCAATTTCCATGGTGGCTTTCGAGGTGTAGTAATTTTCCCCATGGGTGATACCCAGGGTCACCGCCGGTATCTTCCGGGACAAAAAGAGGGACAGGGCCGATTCCGTTGATTTGCTGATGGGTTTTATTCCCAGCGAATTCAGGACGGCCGCCGCGCTTTTAACCAGAGGATGGTTGAACTTTAGTCGGGCAGCCTTCAAGTTACTGATGGTTTTAATATTCAGACCCACTTCATTTTCGTTACTGATTCCATCCACAATGTCTTTGATATCATTGTAAATGGATTTTACCATTTTGTAAGAGTCGCTGCGAATCTCAAACCCCAGAGTGGCATCATAGGCAATTTTTCCATGGTTGGCGCCGCCTGAGATTTTCCCGATTACCACCCGGCAGCGCGGTCTCTGGGGTAGACTCAACCTCATCAAACCGTTAATGACCTCATTTAAGATCAAAATGGCGTTGGGTGTGTACTTATACATGATCCCCTTATCTTCGGAAATACTGCAGGAGATTTCACCCCGGATCATGCCGTCGGAAAAATAATTAAGACGTCCGAGTTCGACACCTTCAATGCAAATGCTCCCCCTGATTGGTGTCGGCCAGGTTTTCAGAAGGTGTCGGACACCCCGCAAATTACCCTTGCCAATGGACTGGATGACGCCGGCCAGGACAATATCCGATTCAAAAGTCAGCCCCAGTTTTTCGAAAATAATAGGCAGCGACAACAGGACACCGACGCCCAGGGAATTATCCAGAATTCCCGGACCGGTTATGGTGTTTTCCTTGATGGTATAATTATAAACAATGTCCTTTTCAAAAAACGTATCCAGGTGGGCCACAACAAAGATCGGCGGCTTTTCAGAGGAAGTCCCCCGAATGATCCCGATGGGGTTGCGGTAACCGTCGGTGGTCACTTCATCAACCCCGAACTCCGCCATCCGTTCCATGAAAACTATTCCGCGTCTCTTCTCTTTAAATGTGGGCGCCGGGGTCTGTCCGATTAGTACAATGTTGGTGATGATGATATCTTTGATGGCTCTAATGTCGTCGACCAGAGCCGGCAGATTTTCGAGGAAGTTCTCCATAACGGACCCTTGAATTCATATCGGCAACATGGTTGCCACTTGTTGCATTAAAAAACGATTATTGAGTGGCACAGGGGAGCGAAAACGTTTAAGGTATAGCAGAATATGCAAAAAGGTCAATGATTCTTTAAATTTATGATTTTTACTGATACAGTCAAACCCGGAGAAAGGATGCCTCATGCAAACGCATGGATCGGAAAAAGCAAGCAGCCTGTCTGATACCCGCTATGTGCTGGCGCTGGATCTGGGCAGCGGTGGACCCAAGGCGGCAATAGTATCCGATAGCGGTCAGGTAATCGCCAGCGCGGTTGAAAAGACCTCTACCTACTTTTTGCCTGGCGGGGGCGCCGAACAGGATCCGGAAGAATGGTGGAAGGGTGCCAAAAAAGCGGCCTGCAAAGCCATTTATGACGCCGGCGTGCCTGCCGATAAAATTGTGGCCGTAGCCTGTGATTCCCAGTGGTCGGTGGTCGTCCCTGTCGATGAGCAGGGTGAGCCGCTTATGAGGGCGGTTCACTGGCTCGATCATAGGGGAGGCCCATACAACCGTAAGATTGCTTCAGGTTTTCCGAGTATTCAGGGTTACGGACTGTCCAAGTTGCTGAAATGGATCCGGTTGACGGGATTTCCGCCAACTCACTCCGGAGCGGATTCCCTGGGTCATGTTTTGTTTATTAAAAATGAACGGCCCGAAATTTATGCCAGAACTTACAAATTTCTGGAACCAATGGACTATCTGGTTTCCCGGCTGACAGGTAAAATTACCGCTACCCAGAAAACCATGGCGCCGTTTATGATTGTGGACAACCGCCGGTGGGGTTCCTGTGAATACAACGACACCTTATTAAATCTTGCCGGGGTGGAAAAAGAAAAATTTCCGCAACTGTTACCCAACGACGGCATTGTCGGATCCCTGCAGCCTGCGGTGGCCAATGAGCTGGGGCTGCAATCTTCAACCCGGGTCATTACCGGCATCAGTGACTCGAATGCCTCTATCATCGGCTCGGGGGCTGTGCAGGATTTTGAATCAATCATCTACATCGGTACATCCCAGTATATGACCTGCCATCTTCCCTTTAAAAAAACGGATATCGGCAGTTTCATGGCAACCATTCCCAGCCCCTTTAAATCCAGATACTATCTATTTGGCGAACAGCTGACCGGCGGACAATGCGTGGAGTTTTATCTTAACAACCTTATCTACTGTGACGATAAATTTGATACCGGATCCCCGCCGCATGATGCCTATGAGCGCTTTAATATGGTTGCCTCCCAGGCGCCTGCCGGCAGCGGCGGGGTCATTTTTCTGCCCTGGCTAAACGGCTCGGGTGTTCCCAGGGAAAGTCCAAATGCCCGCGGCGGCTTTTTTAATCTCTCTTTGAAGACCACCCGCAACCATCTGACACGGGCCATTATGGAGGGCCTGGCCTTTAACAATCGATGGACCAAAGGGCCGGCCGAAAAATTTATCGGTCGTCCGATTGATTTTTTCCGGTTTTCAGGCGGCGGAGCGCTTTCCGAGGTGTTTTGCCAGATTCATGCCGACATTCTAAATGTGCCGATTCATCAGGTGGATGACCCCCTGAATACCACTGTGCGGGGTGCTGCCCTGCTTGCTCTGGTTATTCTGGGATATCGCGCGCTGGAGGAACTGCCGGAGCTGGTCAGGATCAAAAAAATCTTTGAACCGGATCCATCAAGCCGGGAAATTTATGGCACCATGCACCGTCAGTATTGCGAGCTGTTTAGAAGAAACAGGAAAGTGTTCGCGGCTTTGAATCAAATCCAATGATACAAGGAGAAACAAATGTCCGACTCAGCAGCTGAAAATCAAAATGCAGATCCGTTTAAACCCTATAAGGGCCGCTTGGAAAGCCATGACCGTCTGCCCGCAAGCGGGCTGGATAAGGATCATAATTTTGGAAGAACTGGCCGCTATGGCCGAAGAGGAGAATGCGAACTGGAACAACGGTCGGGTATCAGGAACCTTTTATCATGCCGGGGAAGAGCACCGGGCCTTTCTCAACAAGATTTTTACGCTGTTCTCCCACATGAATACCATTCAATTCGATCTGTGTCCGAGTATGTTTAAAATGGAAAGCGAAATTATTTCCATGACTGCCAAAATGCTCCATGGTGATGCCGTCAAGGATCATCATCCGCAAGATGAGGTCTGCGGCACGGTCACCTCGGGCGGAACCGAAAGTATTATTATGGCCATGAAAGTCTATCGGGACCAGGCCCGGGCCGAACGCAACATCATCGCCCCCGAAATTATCATGCCGCGAACCGCCCACCCGGCCTTTAACAAAGCCGGCGAGTATTTCGGAATCAAGATGGTGTCGGTACCGGTTGACCTGCCTGACTTTCGCGTTGATCCGGCAGTGGTGGAAGACCGGATCAATGCGAATACCGTTGCCATCGTGGGCAGTGCCGGCAATTATCCATACGGCCTTATCGATCCGCTGGATAAGCTTTCCGAAATTGCGCAAAAGCACGGTATCGGGTTTCATGTGGATGGTTGTCTTGGCGGATTTCTTCTGCCCTGGATTGAAAAGCTGGGCTATGACATTCCCCTCTTCGATTTTCGTCTGCCGGGGGTCACATCCATGTCCGCCGATACACATAAATACGGCTACGCCCTGAAGGGCACCTCGGTCGTTCTTTATCGCAACAACAACCTGAGACGCTATCAGTACTTTAACGTCCCGGACTGGCCGGGCGGGATGTACGGCTCGCCCACGGCAGCCGGAAGCCGATCCGGCGGTTTGACCGCCGCCACCTGGGCCGCCATGATGTATCTGGGAGAGGAAGGTTACATACGGGCGGCCGCAGCCATCATGGCGGTGGCCGACCGGATAAAAAACGGGGTCGCAGAGGTGCCGGAATTAACTCTTATCGGCAATCCCACCTTTGTCATCAGCTTCCGGTCCGATGAAGTGGATGTTTTCCATGTCAATGATTTTATGAAAGCCAAAGGCTGGAGATTCAATGTACTGCAATTGCCGCCGGCGTTGCACTTTTGCGTGACCATGCCCCAGACCCAGGTAGCTGATATCGCCGAGCGGTTTATCGACGATTTGCGGGCCGGTGTTGACTACGCCAGGTCAAACGCCGGGACCCCGGCTCAGACAACTGCTTTATACGGCCTGGCGGGTTCGCTGGAAGGCAACCAACAGGTTACCGGGCTTGTGTACGGCCTTTTTGATCATCTATATGCGGTTTGAGGGTTAGGCCTTGTAATTGCGGTAGTATTTTAAAATGGCCTCACACAGACCCGGGATGGTATATGATTCTGCGGTGATATCCACCTTAAAGCCCAATTCCACCGCAGTATCGGTGGTAATCGGGCCGATGCTGGCAATCGCAACCCCATCGATAAGCTGATTGAATTGATCCGGTGGCAGAAGACTTTTAAAATTTCTTACGGTGGAGGAACTGGTAAATGTGATGAGTTCGATGGTTTTATCTTCCAGTTGTTTGATAAGCAGATCGACATTGTCCTGGACCTTTTCGGTAAGGTAGACGGTTACCTCGTCAACCGCGGCTCCCATACTGCGCAGCTCAACCGGCAAAACCGGTCGGGCTTCTCCGGCCCTGGGTAGCAGGACCTTTTTTCCATCTAATTTTTCCTTGCGGAAGGCCTCCACCACGGATTCGGCCCGATAGTTTTTCGGAATGATGTCGCTTTTCAGTCCGAATTGAAACATTCTCTCAGCGGTGGCCGGTCCGATGGCGGCCGTGCAAAGGTGATTTAAGGCGCGGACGTCCCGGTCGGTTTCCAAAAGACGGTTAAAGAAAAATTTAACACCGTTGACACTGGTAAAGACGATCCACTCATAGGCGCCCAGATTTTCAATAGCCTCATCCATGGGTCTGGGGTCTTTGGCAGGTACGATTTTAATGGTGGGATATTCCAGGCAGTCAGCCCCCAGATCAGACAGCTGTCTAACCAGGTCACTGGCCTGCTCGCGAGCGCGGGTGACGACAATTCTTTTTCCCAGCAAAGGTCTGGTTTCAAACCATTTCAAGGTTTTTCTCAAATCGACAACTTCGCCTACAACGATAATTGCCGGAGCCTTGAGCCCGGCTTTTTTAACGCGTTCGGTAATGTCGTCCAAAGTACCGGTCACTGTTTGCTGTCTGGAGGTGGTTCCCCAGCGAATCAGTGCCACCGGTGTATCCGGTGATTTACCGTTGGCAATCAATTTCTGGGAAATATCGGGTAAATTCTTTACTCCCATAAAAAACACCAGGGTCCCGATGCCGCGGGCTAAAGATTCCCATTCAATACTGGATTCTTCTTTGTGAGGATCTTCATGGCCGGTGACGAAAGCCAGAGTGGCAGCCAGTTTACGGTGGGTCAGGGGAATACCGGCGTAGGCAGCGGCGGCCACAGCCGATGTCACCCCGGGTACAACTTCGAAGGGGATGCCCTTGGTTACTAAAACTTCGGCCTCTTCCCCACCGCGGCCAAAGATAAACGGATCACCGCCTTTCAGACGGCAGACCGTCAAACCAGCTTTCGCCTTTTCAACGATGAGGGAATTTATCCCATCCTGGGAAAGAGTATGGTCCCCGCCTTTCTTGCCGACATAAATCATTTCTGCGCTAGGGGGGGCGTGTCTTAGAAGGGCGGGGGAGGCAAGATAGTCATAGATGATGACATCTGCAGTTTGGATGCATTCTTGGCCTTTTACGGTGATCAGTCCCGGATCTCCGGGGCCGGCCCCCACCAGATATACTTTAGCTTGCATAATTTTCAGGCTCAACAGAGTTAAGTTCTTCCAATATCTTATCCGCGCCACGGGCAAGGAGCTGCTCGGCAAGTTGGATGCCGATGGCCTCGGCACCGTCTACCGGACCAGAATTAGTGGCTTTAAGTATCCGGCTGCCATCCACATCCGCCACTAAACCGGTCAGGCTGAAGGTGTCGGCAAGGATTTCCCCGTGACCGGCGATGGGTACCTGGCAGCTGCCCCCCAGACGATTTAAAAAGGCGCGTTCTCCCAGTACAACCGCCCGGGAAATCGTGTGATCCAGGGCCGCCAGCATGGGACCGATGGTTGGGTCCTTCTGCCGCATTTCAATGCACAGGGCTCCCTGGCCTACGGCCGGGAGCATGATATCTGCCTGCAGGTACTCCGTAATATGGTGTTCGAGGCTAAGGCGCTTAATGCCGGCTGCCGCCAGTACAATGGCGTCAAGATTTTCGGTCTGCAACTTTTTTAAGCGGGTATCCAGATTACCCCGCAGCGGTTCAATCACAATGTCAGGGCGTGCGTGACGGAGTTGAGCTGCCCGACGCAGACTGCTGGTACCGATCACCGCCCCGCGTTTCAATTCAGAAAAGGCCAGAGCGTCTTTTGAGACCAGGATATCGGCGGGATCTTCCCGTTGTGGTATGGCGCCAATACATAGGCCTTGCGGAATTTCGGCCGGCATGTCTTTCATACTGTGCACGGCCAGATCAATGCGGCTTTCCAGCAGGGCCTGCTCTATTTCCTTAACAAAAAGCCCCTTGCCGCCGACCTTGGCAAGGGGCACGTCCAAAATTTTATCGCCTTTGGTTTTGATGGTGACTAACTCGACCTTGCGATCGGGAAATCTTTCGTTCAATGTCGATTGAACCCAGTTTGCCTGCCACAGTGCCAGTTTGCTCGCCCTGGTTCCAATTTTAATCGATGAATCCATCAGGGGCTGCACCCGGCGCAACTGCCAGCAGAACACCCGCTACAGGATGATCCAGCTGATGAGGACACGGTTTCGCCGCCGCCGCCCTTGCTGACAAACCCGCAGGCAGACATCAATTTGGTGACCTTTTTACTGCTGCATGCAATGCATCCTGGTTTATCAGATCCGATGATCAGACATTCAAAATTTTTGCCGCATTTTTCACAATGGTACTCGTATATCGGCATGAAGAATACTCCTTAGCGATTTAAAGTACAAAAGAATTCCAGGGTCCTGGGTTCACCGTTCAGGGTTAGCATTCTTTGTTTGGCCATACGAGGTAAGTCCAGGTCCCTCGGCTATTCCATATATCCTCAAATGGACCTGTGTGTATTCGATTGGCCTTCAAAGCGCGCGGATAAATCGTCCCAGCCCAAGGTAAGCCCTGAAACTTTGGACCCTGAACGCTTGCGATCTAAAAATAATAATCATCAGCGATACAAAATCAAGCCGACCAGGGAGCAGCGCAAACCGAGCCTTTTACCTATTCTACCGCTTCAATTACCCCCGCTGCAATCAGAGGCAGCAGGATTTCGTGATGCCCGACGAGGTTGATTCCCTGTCCGCCTTTAGCCGTCGGCCTGGCAATCACGTTGGTCAGCGGACGATAATGTTTGATGAAATCCAGGTTAACGGTTGTAAATTCATCCAGTATATACCCGAGATTTCGCGCCAGTGTAGTGGCCTTTAAAAAAATTTCCGGCAAAATTACTGCAGATCCCACGTTTAAGTAAACCCCTTTTTCAAGGGTGGTAACAATAGATGCAAACTGCCGAAAATCGCAGTGTGTCGCCGCCCCTGTTTTCTGGGGATCAAAGCCGGGATGCATGTGGATGATATCGGTGCCTATGGCAACGTGAACCGTAACCGGGATACCCAATCGGACTCCAGCCGCCAGAATACTTTGATCCATCATGGGCAGTTGCTTATCGATGATGGCTCGGCCGACGGATTCGCCCAAGCCGGTTTTAGTGCCTTTGACGGTTTTGATGGCCTGTCCCAAAAAAGCACAGGTTTCGCGGGCCATGCCGAAGGAACCGTCTCCTATGGCTGCGGCGACATCCTCGGAGGTCTGGCCGATCATGGCAAGCTCCACATCATGGATGATGCCGGCCCCGTTCATGGCAACGCTGGTAATGATCCCGCGTTCCATCAGGTCGATAACAATGGGACTGAGCCCGACCTTTATCACATGGGCCCCCATACCGAATATGATGGTGCGGTTATCAATATATGCTGTGGCGATGGCAGATATAACATCTCTGAGTTGCCGGCCTGCCAGAATATCCGGCAAACGATCCAGGAAAACCCTAAAAGTTGATCCCTTTTGCCAGGTCCTGGCAAAGTTATCGGCCTTGACCCTGCTTTCGCGATCCAGCAGGCTGTAGGTCTTAACTTTGCTTAAATCGAGGGGCTCAAATTTGCTTTTCATAAGTTGCCATATATCCGTAATTCATGTTGGTTATTTTTATTGTAAGAAAAAGCACGAATTTCGGAATTAGGGGAAGAAAATCCTCAATCGCAAAATTCATCCGGGTACAGCTTTCTCTCCAGGAGTTCACAAAGGATATGCCCCAGGGTGATGTGGGTTTCCTGGATCCGGGCCGTGGTGTCGGAATCCACGGCCAATACAAGGTCAGCACATTTGGTAAGTTCACCCCCGCGGCCGGTCATGCCGATGGTGGGAATACCCATTTTTTGGGCAGTTTTAACGGCCTTGACGACATTCGGTGAGTTGCCGCTGGTGCTGAACCCCCAGGCGATATCCTTTTTTTTGCCGAAGGCTCTGATTTGTTGTGCAAAAATATGATCAAAATGATAATCATTGCCAATGCTGGTCAGAACGGATGTATCTGTTGTCAGGGCAATTGCGGCCAGGGGAGGGCGTTCGATCTGGAAGCGATTGACAAATTCGGCTGCCAGGTGCTGGGCATCGGCAGCACTGCCGCCGTTTCCAAAAAGGAGGACCTTGCCGCCGGCTGCCAGAGAGGCTGTGAGCATGTCCACCGCCTTGATGATATTGTCAAGGTTTGATTCCACGCAGCTGCGTTTGGCCGTGATCCCGGCCTCCAGGATGCTAAGGATGACATCTTTCATTTTTCAGCCCTTTGGCGGTCTTTAATGGCCCTAATATCTTCAGCAGCATTATAGCCGTAGGATTTTGCTTTTACAAATTCCTTTAAGGCACTATTAAGGCGCTGCTGATTGGAAAAATGCCGGCCGAGCCGGTGGTGAAAAAGGCCATTTTCAGGGGAAAGTGCGACACTTTCGCGCAAAAACATCAGTGTAATTTCCGGATTTTCTCCCTGATTGTCAAAAATGTTTCCCAGGGCCGACATGGCAGAGGCATCGTGTGGATTATGCTTAATGGCTTTTTTATAGGCTGAGATGGCGGCTTCAGGCATGTGTCCGGCAGCGTAGCAGTCTCCCAGATATCGGTATACCTGACCTGATTCCGGATCCAGTTCGGCCGCCCGTTCAAGATATGGTCTGCATTTTTTAAAATTGCCAGTCTTAAGGTATAGCTTTCCGGTTTGAAATGCCACCTCGAAATTATTGCCGTTGATTTTATAAGCTTCAAGAAAATATTCCAGCGCCCGATCCCACTGCTCAATTAAAAGATGGACCAATCCCAGGTTGTGCAGTGCCATGTATTCCCCCGGGTCTATGGCAATTGCCTTTAGGAATGCTGCGATCGCCAAATCATAGTGGCTTTGCAGACCGTAGCACACGCCGAGACTGTTGTGCACGTTCACATTGTTGGGACCGAGTTCAAGGGCAAGTTTAAACTCATCGATGGCTTTCTGAATTTCTCCTTTCTCGTAAAAATTGTCACCGCTGATGTTTAAACTGACATCGTCAAAGGCAACCAAACTGTTGGCTCCAAAAAAAGTAGCGTGGTCAAGGGCCTTGCGGGCATTGTTTATAATTTCGGGTTGCTTATAGGTGATGGTGGGAAATGAGGCAATACCGATGGTAACTGTTTTACAGGCTTTTTCCACCAGACGCGTTTGCAATCCACGGGCCAGCTCAAGACAATTCGAACCGTTTCTTGCGGGGAGAAAAACGCCCAGCAACCCGGCTTCCAGGGTGCCCCATAAAGCATTTTCCTTGCGGCACAACCTGTCTAATATGCCGGCAACGTCCACATGTCCGTCATTACCCTCCGGCGGTTTGGCCTGGTCGTTATCTTCTTTTTCCGGATCCAACCGGATGACCATAGCGCTGAATTGATCAACGGCGCCCAGCTGCTGATTGGCGTAGTCGATAAAATCATTGCCGTTACGCATATCTGGAAAAGCAGATTTGACAGCTTCATTGGCGCTAATCATTCCTGTTTTTGTTACTTCCCTTAACCGGCCGATGTCCGTCTTTGAAAACAAAAAATGGCTTGCAGACCCGTGGCTGAGGGAAAGAGTTTTCTTATCAGAGATCATAGGCTAACAGCTCATAATTGGCAAATATAATTGATGTTATTAATCATTAAAAATTTGAATTTTTTATCCCGATCCTGACTTCTTCAGTATTCTTTCAAATGCCGTTCGTATGATCGGCAGATCATCATCCTTCAGGGTTCTGGGGTCCATGATATAGGCATTCTCTTCTATGCGCCCAATAATGGGCGGATCATTTTCCCGCATGCCTTTTTCCAGTGCGTGGGCCGACATTCCCTGGGGTCGGATACACAGGCATTTGCTCGGCAGCTCCAGCAGCGGCAGAGAGCCACCGCCGGCCCTGGAAGATCGCTCAATGAGGCTGATTTCCAGCTGCGATTTGCTGATATTTTTCAGGTCTTCAACCAGATGGGAAGCCCGGATTTCAATGTCGCCGATATTCATGGTTAACATTTGCAGAGTCGGAATCATATCGACCGCCTTTTCCTCATCCCGATAAAGCCGCAAAGTGCTTTCAAGGGCGGCCAGTGTCAATTTATCAATTCGCAACGCCCTGGCAAGGGGATTTTGCTTGATCCGGTCCACAATGGATTTTTTACCTACAATAATACCTGCTTGAGGGCCTCCGAGAAGCTTGTCGCCGCTAAAGGTTACGATATCTGTGCCGGCCGCAACCGATTCTTGGACGGTGGGTTCTTTAATCAGACCGTACTTTGAAAAATCGATAAAGGTGCCGCTTCCAAGGTCTTCCATGAGCGGCACCCCGTGCTTATCACTCAATTCGACCAGTTCCTTCAAAGAGACCTCAGCCGTAAAGCCGATGACACTGTAATTGCTGCGATGCACCTTGAGCAGAAGGGCGGTGTTTTCCTCGATGGCATTTTCATAGTCGCTCAAATGGGTGCGATTGGTGGTTCCGACTTCCCTTAAAATTCCCCCGCTTTTCGCCATAACATCGGGAACTCTGAAAGAACCTCCGATTTCCACCAGTTCACCCCTGGAAACAATCACTTCTTTGCTTCTGGCCAAGGTCTCCAGGCAGAGCAGGACAGCCCCGGCATTGTTATTGACCGCTATGGCTGCCTGGGCACCACTGATCTCACACAGCAAATCCTCTACGCTGGCGTACCTGGAACCCCGTTGGCCTGCATCAAGGTCATATTCCAGATTGGAATAACGGCCGGCAATTAAGGCGATATTTTCGACCACCGTTTCAGGTAGCAGCGAACGACCGAGATTGGTGTGCACGACCACACCGGTGGCATTGACCAGAGGTTTCAAGTTGGGTGTTGTGGCCTTTATCACCGCCGCCATGACCGCATCAGTGATCTGAGCATCCGACAGGCTTTCCTCCGCAATGTCCCGATCAGGGCCGAGAATGCCGGTTCGCAGGGTTTCCAGTATTTTTCTGATGGCGTTAACCAGCACTGTTTTCGGAATGTCATTGAAAAACGGCTGGGCCCCGCAGCGTTCCAGAACATGATCGACGCCCGGAAGCATTCGCAACATGTTTTGTTGGGTTTTAGATATTTTCTTTTGGCTCATGATCTCATATTCTTCATTGTCGATCAATCTTGCGCTTCGTCATCAAAAAGGGCCACACCGACGCAGGTTCCGTGAAATGATGGAAGGATCAGCGGTTGGGACCGGCCCACAAAAAAACTGCCAGCAGCCACAAGGCAGTGCGGTTGAAATTGCATAGATTTTCTGAGTTATTTACCTGTAAATACTACAAATATATATATCTATACATTTTATCTATGATTAATTCAACAAAATTTTTGACTGACTATTTGGCTTGATTGGAAAAAGTGCTTTAAGAATAACCCAGTTTAGGATATGAAAGTTAGCAAACCTGCGATAATGCAAAAACTTCACGTTTTTAGTGTTTTGTATTTCGTCTATTGTAACAGCAGTCGGCCGAGATCCCAGTTGTTCCAAGCACAAAACATGAAATGCCAAACACATCCAGTTGCTTTGATTTTTATAGGTTTTTTGTAAGCGGCCCGATTGCCTTTCGCAATTACGCTTATCTGCATTTGGAGGGTATATGCAAAATATAATGGTCACCGGTGGCTGCGGTTTTATCGGAAGTGTTTTCATCCGCCACCTGCTGCTGGAATCAGATTTTGACGGGCGCATCATCAATCTGGATAAGCTGACCTATGCCGGCAACCCTGAGAACCTGGCCGATATCGCCGGGACACTCCCCGAGCGATATGTTTTCATCAAAGCGGATATCTGTGATGCGGACGCTGTCAGCCATGCCTTTGACAATTATGCCATTGACGCCGTATGTCATTTTGCGGCGGAGTCCCATGTCGATCGGTCGATTGTTGCGCCGGATGCGTTCATCAAAACCAATATCGAGGGAACATTCAACCTTCTGGAAGTTGCCCTTCAAAATTTGGATCAGATGGTGCTCTTTCATCATGTGAGTACCGATGAGGTCTACGGTTCTTTAGGCCCCAGCGGATTTTTTACCGAACAGACCCCCTACAGACCCAACAGCCCGTATTCAGCCTCCAAAGCAGCCTCCGATCATCTATCCCGGGCCTATCACAAAACCTATGGACTGCCTGTTACGATATCTAATTGCTCCAATAACTACGGCCCCTATCAATTTCCGGAAAAATTGATCCCTTTGATGATATTAAATGCACTGGAAAATAAGGCCCTTCCGGTTTATGGTGACGGCTGCAATATACGAGACTGGTTGTATGTGGAAGATCACTGCCGGGCCGTCTGGGAGATTATGAAAAACGGTACCAGGGGACAAACTTATAACATCGGCGGTCGCTGCGAGTTGGCTAACATAGATACCGTCCACATGGTCTGTGATATGCTGGATGATATCCAGCCCAGAGAGGAACAAACATCCCGCAGGGATTTGATCAGCTTTGTTAAGGATAGACCCGGCCATGATTTGAGATACGCAATTAATTGTGGCAAACTGGAAAAAGAGTTGGGCTGGGCACCCCGGGAATCCTTTGAAAGCGGGCTGAGAAAAACCATTCAATGGTACCTGGATAACTCTCAATGGGTAGAGCGGGTTAAAAGCGGTGAATACAGGGAGTGGATAAAACGCCATTACAAGTAAATAACTGCTGTCATAGCGTTTTCGGGGTTCTGCATTCGTGTGTCTTAATTTTGCGCGTTGCGATTTGACTGTCTGATTCTTCAGAACTCGTAACCCGCAACTCGTAACAAATATAAGAATTGTAGTTTTTACACCGTATTGGGTGATTTTATTCATTTTTTAACAGGTTATCATTATGCGCCAAGCCAAAGACTACATCATTTTCCCCCTCGATGTCGCCTCTGAAGATGAGGCCAGGCGCTATGTTGAGCTTCTGGCAGATCACGTGGGACTTTTCAAAGTAGGGCTTGAACTTTTTATCCGCTGCGGACCGCAGATTGTTCGGTTTATCAATTCAGCCGGTTCGGCCGGTGTTTTTTTGGATTTGAAGCTGCATGATATTCCAGCCACGGTATTCCGGGCCATGGGAGGCATCGCCGATCTGGGCGTCCATTTTGCCACCGTCCACTGCGGTGAAACCCCTAAAATGCTGGAAACCGCGGTTGCCGGGAGCAGGGGCCAGGTTCGTATTCTCGGCGTAACGGTGCTTACCAGCGTGTCGGCGGAAGATATTGAAACTGCCGGATACCGCTCCGAATTTTATCCGGATTTGTCCGGGCTGGTATTAAAACGCGCCCGGATGGCCCAAAAAGCGGGATGTGCCGGCGTGGTGTGTTCCGGGCTTGAAGCCCTGGCAATCAAACAACAGATCGGAGTTGATTTTATCACCGTCACCCCGGGTATTCGGCCGTCCTGGGCGGCGGGAAAAAAAGACGATCAGCAGCGCGTCACTACACCGGCCCGGGCTGTTGAAAATGGATCCGACTACCTTGTCATCGGAAGACCCATAAGGGATGCGGCCGCCCCCCGGGAGGCTGCGAGGCGGGTGGCCGAGGAGATCCAGGCTGTTCTTTAACTGCTGTTTAATTCAGTTGGGTTTCTTGAATATTGGTATGAAATGCAGGTCTACCGGGATGTATTTCAAAAAATACTGTGAAACCGATAGATCATCAGGCTCAGAATAACGGCCCCCAAAATTAAGGCCAATATCAGTTGATCGGGGCTGAATTTCCTCATTGCTGCAGTCTGCGAATTTAATCTTTGGGATATATCAGTTGTTGATTGCCGACTCTGGATGTCGAATTGGCTAAATCCGAAATTCGAATTCCCTCATCCAAAATCGAATTATTTCTCATTATCCAGCCCAAAGGCCGAGTGAAGCACCCGCACCGCCAGCTCGGTGTATTTTTCTTCAATGACGCAGGAAATCCTGATTTCAGAAGTGCTGATCATTGATATATTGATGTTGTCGCGGGCCAGAGCTGCAAACATTGTGGATGCCACCCCCGAGTGATCCTTCATTCCAACACCAATGACGGAAACTTTGGCAATATTTTCGTCTCCGAATACCTCTTCGGCCCCGATGTCAACGGCCACTTTCTTTTGCAGTTCAAGGGCCCGTTTAAAATCATTTTTAGGGACTGTAAATGTCAAATCGGTTTGTCCACCGGCCCTGGTATTTTGAATGATCATATCCACAACGATCCCCGCATCGGAAATGGGTCCAAAAATCTTAGCCGCGACCCCGGGTTGATCCGGCACCTTTTTCAAGGTGATCCGGGCCTGGTTATTATCGTGGGTGACACCGGAAACGACCAGACGTTCCATGCCGGAATTTTCATCGACAACCATAGTTCCCTCCTCTTCACTGAACGATGATCGGACATGCACCGGAATTTTGTACTTCTTGGCGAATCCCACCGATCGGATTTGCAGCACTTTGGCGCCCAGGCTGGCCATGTTCAGCATTTCGTCATATGATATTGTGCCAAGCTTGCGGGCTTTGGGGCAAATATTAGGGTCGGCGGTATAAATTCCGTCCACATCCGTGTAGATTTCACAGACATCCGCCTTGAGGGCAGCTGCAATGGCAACGGCGGATGTATCGGATCCACCCCGTCCAAGGGTAGTAATATTGCCATCGGGGTCGCAGCCTTGAAATCCGGCAACCACGACGATGTAACGTTTGTCTAATAGCTTCCGGATGCGATCGGTCTTAATATCCAGAATGCGAGCGTTGCCGAAACAGTGATCCGTCACCACTTCAGCCTGGTGTCCCATCAGAGACTGAGCGGGATAGTTCATTGATTTTAAGTTCATAGCCAGAAGGGCGCAGGTGGTTTGTTCTCCGGTGGCCAGGAGCACGTCAAGTTCCCGACTGTCAGGTGATTCCATCACTTTTTGCGCCATTCCGATCAAATGGTCGGTGATGCCGGCCATGGCGGACAGGATCACCACCACATCGTTTCCCTGATCATAGGTCTTGGCAACCCGTTTTGCGACATTCATGATGCGCTCCGGATCCGCCACTGAAGTACCTCCAAATTTTTGTACGACTAAGCTCATGCCATCTCCACTTGACTAGTTACACCAATTGAGCGAAACTTTTTAGCATTGATCTGTTTTCGATATAGTCGGCAGCCGATCTGATGTTAATTGTTCTATTCTAACGGCCTCCCATTGCGCTTTAAGGGCTTTTAACAAACTCACCTCATTTTGTCCAGTTGCCTTCAGGTTTAGTGTGCGGCAATCCTTATCGATGATCTCCATTGCGACCAGCAGATGTTCGGCCGGCAGGTCGTCCAACAGCTTATCGGCCCACTCTATTGCTATGACTGCCTGATCATGCAACACTTCGTCCAGGCCGATGTCTGCAAGGTCACTAATCGTCTCCAGGCGATATAGATCCACATGTATCAGAGGGTAACGCCCCGGATACTCATTGATTAGGGTGAATGTCGGGCTGGTGATATAATATCCGTCCGGGACCTCAAGGCCTTTTGCCAGACCCTGCACGAATGCAGTTTTGCCGCTGCCGAGATCTCCGGTAAGGGCGATGACCAGTGGTTTTTTTAACAGAGTACCTATTTTTTGGCCCAGATTCCGAGTTTCACCTGTCGAATGAGTTGTTATATTTATTTTTTTACTGACCATAAAAGCAGATCTGTGTGGTAACAGATAACGCAAAGAGTTTTAAACCAGTTGTTTGAGATTTGGCTTTTGGTGCTTGGTATTTTATCGATGACCCAAAAGGATCACGAACTAAATGCCAAATACAATTTTCTTAATTTCACCAGGAACCGCCTTCATGACATCGCTGGCCAGATAGCCATAAGGTCCGATGGTTTCCACCAAACTGTCTGCCGCAGCTCCGTGCAAATAGACGCCGGCCCGGCAGGCGTATTCCGGAGAAAGTCCCTGCACTATCAGACCGGCTATGATTCCGGTCAGGACATCTCCCATACCGCCGGAGGCCATCCCGGCATTACCGGTGGGATTGATAAATACCCGGCCGTCGGGGTGTGCGATCACCGTGCGGGCACCCTTCAGGATTAGATGGACATTGAAGCCGGTTGCAAAATCCCGGGCGCATTTTATCCGATCCTGCTGGACAGCACCGACGCCGGTATCCATAAGGCGTGCCATTTCACCGGGGTGGGGAGTTAAGATGACCGGGGCCCTGGCATTCTTAAGGACTTGAGCGTCGCCGGCCAGGCTGTTTAACCCATCGGCATCAACGACGAGCGGAATAGGGGAGGATTTGACGATTTTTTGGACAAGATTTTTGGTCTTTTTTGCCTGGCCCAGACCCGGACCGATGGCGATGCATTTCTTTTCCTCCATCAAATTGATTATAGTATCGAAGGCAGATTCACCGAGAACACCTGGACCGGGTTGAGTCTCGGGCAGCGGCGCCGTCATGGCCTCCAGAACCTGTGATTCTAAAACTGGATTCAGGGATTCAGCAATTCCGAGGGTCACAAGCCCCGCGCCGCTGCGCAAAGCCGAAATAGCGGTCATTGCAGCGGCACCTGTTTTTCCGGGAGACCCGGCCACGACCAGCAAATGGCCGGTCGTACCCTTGTGAGCATCCGGCATGCGGAGGGGTAAACAGGATTGGATTCGGTCTCTTGTTAAGAGCCACTGGCGGGGCATCACCTCTTCGACGATATGGGGGGGGATGCCGATATCAACGATGTTTAGCGCTCCGGTATATTGCACGCCCGGATGGATGATGTGGCCGGTTTTGGCAAAGGCAAAGGTTGCCGTGGCGCGGGCCCGGATACAGGCACCACACACCTGTCCGGTGTCTGAATTTAACCCTGATGGGATATCAACCGCAAATACGGGTTTATTGAGACCATTGATAAATTCGATGACGGTTTTAAAAAATCCTTTGACATTCGATTTTAAACCGGTGCCGAGGATCGCATCGATCCACACCTCAAACCCGGCCATTTCCGATTGATATTTGGAAAATGAGGTTTCATCCGGAATTTCAACCAGTGGGATATCCAGTGGCCTCAGGAATTTGATATTGGCCGCAGCATCTCCTTGGACCCGGTTGGCGGTGGTAAGCAAATATACCTGTACATGGACACCTTTTTGTTTCAGGTAGCGAGCCATTACATACCCATCGCCACCGTTGTTGCCCCGCCCGGCAATCACGCCGACCCGTTTATTTTCGATGTCCGGGAATTGCTCTAATAAAAAACGGGTTGCCCCCCGCCCGGCATTTTCCATCAGAACCCTGCCGGGTATGCCAAAATTTTCAATCGTTCGGCGGTCTATCTCCTGCATTTCACTGGCGGTTACAAGATACATAGAAGGTTCTCCATATGATTGGCGGGGATCGCGTTGCGCGTTGCAGGTTAGGTGTTGCGAGGTGCGTGTTTAAGGGCCAAGCGCGGAGCGCAAAGCGATAGAATTCTCTTACATATCCGATTTGCTGGCCTTGAAGCTATGCGCCATGCGCTATGCCGCTTATCCCGCAACGCGCACCTCCTGCCTTGCAACGCGAAACCCGCTAAAGTGCCCTTATCAAACGGACCATCTCCTCCACCGCATCCCGCATGCCCGTCATCAGGGCCCGGGAAATAATGCTGTGACCGATGCTGAATTCATCGATCTCGTGAATGCCCTTGAATGCTTTGATTGTTTTATAGCACAACCCCCGGCCTGCTTTAACGCTGAATTTAAGCTTATGGGCCAGCTTAACTGCATCGATAATATTTAAAAAGGCCTGATGTCTTTTTTGTGCGGTCTTGGCTTCACAGTATGCGCCGGTATAAATTTCTATCATGCCGGCATTGCTGCCGTGGGCCATTTTAATTTGTTCGGGTTCAGGATCTACCAGGAGACCCACCGGTATACCACTGTTTTGCAGGGTGGCCACGGTTTCAGAAATATCGTCACGGTAAACAATTAGATCCAGTCCCCCCTCTGAGGTGTGCTCCTCCCGCTTTTCAGGCACCAGGGTGACTAGATCAGGTTTTATATCAAGGGCGACGCCAATCATTTCAGAAGTTGACGCCATTTCCAGGACCAGTTTGGTCTGGACCACACTGCGTAAAATGCGGACATCTCTATCTTTAATATGTCTGCGGTCATGGCGCAGATGGACGATGATACCATCGGCTCCGGCCAGCTCCGCAACGGCGGCGGCTGTTACCGGATCCGGCATCTGACTTTTACGGAATGCTCTTAAGGCTGCCACCTGGTCAACTTTTATGGCTAATCCAGACATTGTACCCCCTTCGACAATCGTCATTCGTCATTCGAAATTAACTCAATCAACTCCCTACTCTTATCCTCCATAATCCGGGCGTTTTTTTCGGATGTATCGTGATCGAAGCCCATCAGATGCAAAATGCCGTGCACGAGGAGTTCGCTAAACCGCCGCTCCACACTCGTAGCGGCAATCTGCGCTTCTTGCGCGGCCGTATCCGTTGAAATGACCACATCGCCTAAAAGATGGGGGCTCAGATCTGAGAATTCTCCTTCGCGCATGGCAAAGGCGATTACATTTGTAGGGCCCTCTCGGTTTAGATATTGTTGATTTAATTTTTCTATCTGTGGGTCATCCACAATAAGGATGGAAATTTCGCCGTCAGGACAGTCCAAGGCGTCTAAGATGACCTGAACCTTTTGCTTTGTCTTCTTCAGCGAGATTTTGTGCCTGCTTTGCCTGTTGTCTATCAGGACTTCCATTTTTCAGCCTTCCTTTGCTATTTTCGCCAGCTGATGCCCGCTTTTCAGTATATTCGATCCGATGATGGTGGATACCGTACAAAATTTTGTTGAAGCTCCTGGCGATTTTATGCAGGTCTTTTAAGGTCAATTCGCATTCGTCCAGCTGACCGTCTGAAAAGATATTGTTGATGAGGTTCTGGACAAGGCCCTGGATTCTGGACGGTGTTGGATTATCAAGGGTTCGTGACGCCGCTTCGACCACATCGGCCAGCATGACCAGGCCGGCTTCCCGGGTTTGCGGCTTGGGGCCGGGATATCTGAAATCATCTATATTAACTTGATCTTCTCCTTTTAATTGTCTGGCTTTGCCATAGAAATACTTGATGAAGCTGGTACCGTGGTGCTGCCGGATGGTATCGATAATATCCTGGCCGAGCTTGTTCTCTTTCGCAATTTCGACGCCTTCTTTGACGTGGGCAATCAAGATCAGGCCGGACATGGACGGGGCCAGTTTGTCGTGTTTATTTTTGCCGTTTTGCTGATTTTCAATGAAATAAAGCGGTTTATTTATTTTTCCGATATCATGGTAGTACCCGCAGACTTTGGTAAGCAGGTGATTGGCGCCTATTTCAGATGCTGCGGCTTCCACCAGGGAGCCGACGATTACCGAGTGATGATAGGTGCCCGGCGCTTCGATCATGAGCCTGCGAAGAATGGGGCGATCCAAATTTGCCAGCTCGAGAAGGGAAATATCCGTCGTATAGCCAAAAGCGATTTCAACCAGGGGAACGATGCCGGCCGTCACTATGCCTGCGCCGATCCCACCCATAAAGCCGAAGGCCCAGTCATATAAAAGTTTGGGCCCGGACAAATCGGCCAGATAAAAATCAATGGCGGTAACCAGCAGAATATTGAGCAGCCCGAGCTTGGCGCCGGCAGTTATAAAGACTTTGCGTTCCCGGCAGTTCTGGATCCAGTATGCGGCCATGGTGCCGCTAATCAGGAAATAAAGAAAATATGGCAAACTGTTGCCAAATATCACGGCAAAGGAGACGGCCATTACCATTGCTATGGGGATGGCGACCGTGATGCCCATGAACACACAGACAATCATGGCCCCTGATGCCAGGGGGATGCCAAACCAGGTCGATGACATCCGGATGGGAAGGGTCGCGTTCAGCGTCAGCACCTCGGACAATTTATAACTGATTTCGGCCAGAAGGAAGAAAGTTAAAAACACACAGGCCATAAAGAGCAGTCTTTTGTTGTGCTTCCCGGATAACCGGCCGGGCTGATTTAAATGAAGAATATAGGTGGTTACCAGCAGGCACACCAGCACCATGGCCGCGCCGACACTTGTAAACAACACCTGCTGCTTTTCAGACTGTGTTGCGAGGGTTTTAAGTTTCAGCAGCTGGACTTCGGTGACCCGTTCACCTTCGCGCAAAAGCATTTCACCAGCCTTTATTTTGTAAAGCACGGGTTTGATCTCCGCGGTTGCGGCTTTCTTCCGTTCCTGGGTTTCGTTACGGTTCAAGGTGATGTTGGGCTGGATGAGTCGTTGCACAAAATCCACGACCAGATTCAGCAGTCCGTAATCCAGATCGTTGAGCAATGGTTGACCGGCGATCCGGACCATGGTTTTGGCCTGGTCGAGGCCATAGAACTGTTTTAGCTGGTATACGGCTTCTTCCTTTTTGGTGCTGACATTTCTAAGAATTATTCCTTTTTCCGATTCCTTGAGCAGAATTTCTTTATTCGTTACCACGCCGTTATCTAGAATATTTAATAGTATTTGGGTGATATGGTCTGCAGTTTTTTTCGAAAATCCGGCTGTCTCCAGTGCATTAAAAGCCCCCTGGGTCACCCGTATGCCAAGCTTTTCCTCAAGGTATTTGCGTTTATCCGTGATGACGGTCACTGACGGTTTTTGAGCCTTGGTGGTTTCTTCACCGGAATTTTCAGCCGCCGTCGGTATCGGTTCGGAGGTTAGGTTATCAACCGGGGAGGCCGCTCGCATCTGGGCGAAAATCTCTTCGACGTTGAGGGCTATTTTGGTGCCAAGTTCAGCGTCGTAATCGTAAACTGTCGGGACCCTTTCCTCGGCCTGCTTTCGATTTATTTCGGTTGCTGCCTGGTCTTCAATAAAAAAATCCCTCGGAGATTTGATGTCCCTTTCGGCGACATCGCCAAGATCATATTGATGGTTGGTGATCACCAGACTGGGAGACAGGATTAGGCTAAAAAGGATTGTCAGGGAGAATAAGATAGCCCAGCGAAATCGCCAGTCCGAATTGAGTATTTTGCCAACCGGTTCTTTGTTTTTCTCTTTGCTCATTATTTAAGTAAGGCTCAAATAGTTTTTGTTAAGCTTAAAGTACAGTAATTTTTTTAAAAAATAGCTTCAACCGGAATTGCTTTTGTTTCTGCTCGCTTCAAGTTCCTCGTAGGCTTGAATTATCTTCTGGACGAGTTTGTGCCGGACAACATCTTTTTTCGAGAAAAAGACGAATTTTATGCCATCGATATTCTGTAAAATATTTTTGGATTCCTTCAGCCCGGAAGTTCTGTCAGACGGCAGATCAATCTGGGTGATATCGCCGGTGATGACCGCCTTTGAATTAAATCCGATGCGCGTTAAAAACATTTTCATCTGTTCAGAAGTCGTATTTTGGGCCTCATCCAGAATAACAAAAGAATCGTTTAAGGTGCGTCCCCGCATGAAGGCGATGGGGGCAACTTCAATAACCCCCTTTTGCATCAAATTTGCGACCTTCTCAAACCGCATCATATCGTGAAGCGCGTCATAAAGCGGTCTCAGGTAAGGATCGACCTTTTCGGCCAGATCCCCGGGCAAAAATCCAAGGGCTTCTCCTGCTTCCACCGCCGGTCGGGTCAATATGATTCGGCTTACGATACCCTTGGATAAGGCCGCTACGGCCATTGCCATTGCCAGATAGGTTTTGCCCGTCCCGGCCGGACCGATACCAAATACAATATCATGTTTGCGAATGGCATCAATATATTCTTTTTGAGCCAGGCTTTTGGGGGTTACAGCAGCCTTTTTCGAGGTAATGTACACCCTGTCCAGAAAAATTTCCTTTAAATTCGTACGATCATCACCGCTCAAAAGCCTTACTGCAAAACTGATGTCGTTGGGGTGAATGGGATAGCCTTCCTTTATAAGACCATAAAGCTGGTTGAGAACATTGCCGGCCAGGGCGATGGCAATCTCATCACCGTCAATAAACACGGTGTTTCCCCTGGCATTAATGGTAACGTCCGTATCGCTGGCTATTTTTTGTAAGTTGCTGTTATGTTCACCAAATAACTGCCGGGCAAGTTCTATTTCGGCAAAATCAATGCTGGCTTGAGTACCTGTTGAATTTTCTACCATATTGTTGATATATCCATCTAAAAAGAATTCAGCACCCTTTTTTACGGCAGCAACGAATTGCGACGGGCACTTAATCAAACCCTATAAATATCATACCTGTTTTAGGGATTGCAATTGCGAAATGCCTTTTGGTTTAAAAAAGAAAAATGGCTTGACTCCATAAATGTGCTCTGTTACTTCAACCCATTGATTCTTGCCATACAAAACGGGTGTTTAGCATCCGGTTGCAGCTTTAATCCATCCCTTGCAGTGTGCGGGATGCCGGCATAATTAAACGGGGCCTATCTTTTAATCCTAAACCGAGAACGCCGAAACCACTAAATTTTGGCCACTTATGAATCCGTTTGATATATTAATCATAGTTATCCTGGGATACAGCCTGGTAAGAGGCCTTTTCAGAGGACTGGTCAAAGAGGCGTCATCCCTCATTGGCGTTCTGGGTGGTTTTTATGCTGCTTATACGTATTATAAGGTGCTGGCCGGCTTGCTTGCGGGATTGATACATGACACATCATATCTTAACATATTGAGTTTTCTAATAATATTTAGTGGTGTGCTCATTATTGTCGGTGTTTTAGGCGTCATCATAAAATATGTGCTGAACATCTCGTTTTTGGGCTGGGCTGACCGTATTGGGGGTGTCGTTTTCGGCGTCTTGAAGGGCATATTAATCGTTTCCATCCTGTTTATTACCCTCACCGCATTCCTCCCCAAGGGAACTGCTTTTATTAAAAACTCCGAGCTGGCGCCACATGTGTCATGGATTTCAGAAAAGTTGGCGGAGGTGGTCTCCAAGGAAATGAAGCTAGATTTTAAAGCCAAGCTGGGAGAACTTAAAAAAGCGTGGAAGATTCAAAAATAAATATGCCCGATTTTTCTCTGGATGCATTATTGCGGCTGGTAGAAACCCTGCGGGGGAAAAATGGATGCCCCTGGGATAAAAAGCAGACACCCCGCAGCGTAAGTGTTTACTTGGTCGAAGAAGTCTTTGAGTTGGTTGAGGCCATCGAGAAGGGAGATGCCGGAGAAATTCAGGAAGAACTTGGAGATGTTTTATTTCATATTGTTTTTATTGCCAGAATGTTTCAAGAGGCCGGGCAGTTTGAATTGCAGGATGTTGCCGAAGGGATCACCCATAAAATGATTCGGCGCCATCCCCACGTCTTTGGTGGCCGGACGGTTAGCGGCAGCGAGGAGGTAATACAAAACTGGCATAAGATAAAGTTAAACGAAAGAAAGTCTTCTCAGAATCCTTCAATCTTTGATTCAGTGCCTGCCAGTCTGCCGTCCCTGATGCGTGCCTATCGCATTTCTGACCGTGCCGCCAAAAGCGGAATTGAATGGACCGAAATGGACGCAGAATCCCAGAATCCGGATGGAATGCCACAAAGAATAAAAGCCGCATTGAGGCAGCAGGACAAAGATCTTCAGTCGCAGGAATTCGGCCAACTGTTGTTTGCGCTGGTAAACATTTGTCGTCGGGCAAAGATTCATCCGGAAACCGCCCTGGCCGGGGCCCTTAAAAAGTTTGAACGGCAGGTTAAGAAAATGCAGGATTTGATTGCTGATACCAAGCAAGACCTGGAAGATCTCTCACCGTTACAAAAAACAGAGATCTGGCAGAAAATTAATCCTTCTTAACCCGGAATGCTCTTAGGCCATTTCACCCGGGGGCAGATATCCGGGAGGAGTTACACTGACCAGCCTGCCGTCGCCATCATATCTTTCAACGAACAATTGACCATCTTTCAGATTATTGCGGGTCTTCAACTCTTCCTCTGATTCAAAATTCATTCCGGGTTTATGTCCATCATCACTTTTTTCTACCGGCCGTTGTTCTTTAACCTTATCGGCTTTCTGGGCCTCAAGGTCCTTATCGTAGGTCTCACTGTTATAGTTAGACCGCACGAATTGCTGCATTGTGGCTTCACCGATTGCGTTAATCATAATATCCCCCTTTTTAACGCCTATCCTTTCTTCCGTTCAACAGCTTAAACTTTCCTCTTTTTATACCTTTTCAGTCAATTGGCCTTCTGCCAATTATTAAATCCAGGATTCCATCTTTTTATCCCCTACTTCCTTGGACAACTGCTCGAGCCGTTTGATTAAAAAGCTGGAATCTTCCACTGAAAGCGTATTCCTTCGTTTTTGATTTATGGTATCAATGACATTAAAAACAAATGTTGATTCTTCCGTATCTTCAGCTGCGGTCTCCTTTTCCACCCTTTCTGTCGCACGTTCCGTAGGCTGTTGATCTGCTCCGTTCCGGCTCCCAAATCGCGCAATTTTTTCTAAAATGTCTTTTGATACTTTTTCTAATGTTGCCTGCCTTTTACCTTCCAGAGTCAAGCTTACCTGGTCGGCAGGCAATTTCTCCGATAGGTTTTTCCTGTTTCCTGATGTCATGCTGTCTCTTAGCTGCTTGCTGTAGACGTTTAAAACATTATGCATCTGATAGCTTGGTACAAACATTCCCAAATCCTCCTGACTTGTATATCGGAGGTTTTATTGCCAAACTTTAGGGAAAAGTGAGAAAAAGCGAGGAAAAAGTGGGCATTAAATTAGATAAGAATTTGAAATAAAATGCATTATTCGATTTTCAACCTTGCAAGTTCGATGTTCAGTCTGTTCGATGGTAGACGGTCCTCTTTCAAACCAACACCGTAAAACATAATTACAACGGGTGAACATCTGCAAAATAACTTAGCCGCTATGGGGATATGCCGCAGCCCATGCCCAACAGATAAGAGATGTCTTGAGGGGCGGGCATTGCACCCGCCCGACTAAGTGTGGGTAGCTTGAAATCGCTCGGATTATAGCGGTTGTCATAAATATGTTCCGTTTGCCAGATTTGCTAATAGGAGAAAATATAAAATGTAACATCCTGAAATTAGTATATACATGACAACCGCTATAGTTATTTAATAAGGTTTTAAAATATCCCTGCTGAGATTTCAAGTTCGAGAACGAAAATAGGGTTGTATTTTTAGTCGTCGAAATCCCCGTCCGGGCCCTTGTCGCTATCAATCATAGCGGCCCGCTCGATGATTTTTTCCGAGGTCCACTCCGCGGGATCTTCAATCCGCTCGGCTTTCGGACCCGGGTCGTAGGATCCGGCACTGAGAATGGCATTCACAGCAAGCGGTGCCGTGTCTGCAGTGTTCAAGACATTAACCAACATATTGTAAACGAAGTCTTCAACTCGGCTGGCCATCCGTTCTCTGATTTCAGCTGACTGTCCGAGCAATTTGTTTTCGAAGGGTAAATTGAGTTTTTTATAGTTGCCGCCCTGCCAACCCTGATCCTTGGCGTAGGCCACCATTTCAGACCACAACTTCTCTGTGGTGCCCTGATCGTGAACCTTGATGAAATTTCCCTGCTCGTCCAGCCGGGCATTGCCGTAATCGTTCACTTCCAAGCCCCATGAAATCATTTGAAGGGCAGTGGCGACATTTGCCTTGGTGGTTCTGGTTTTGGCCGCAATTTCTCGTAACCGGTCGGAATTATTTCCGGAGGTGCCGTGCTGAGCACCGGAGACCCTGTATTTTTTCAGAGCTTCGTGAACATTTGCCGTCAGATCAACCTGAATACCCTTGTCGCTGGCTTCAATTCCATGGGTCGTCCCGTTGTTCAGGGCAATCCAATTCGGGAAAATACCATGGGCATTTAATCCCTGGATGAGAAATGACGCTTCCGCTACGGTTGACAGACCTTCTTTGCCTTTAATTTCACCGACTTCTGTTTCAAGTCCGGCCCATTGCGGTACAAACGGATTAAGTTCCAGATTGGCCAAAAGGTTTTTATCATCCGGCATGTGCGATCCATCGATGGCGATGGAGGTTATTCCGGCCTCAAATATTGATGGGATTTCAGTTTTAGCGGCCTCGACATCCTGGTCGCTTTTTAATCCGTAATGATCGGCATGGATGGCGACGGGAATAGTAATCCCCAGTTCGTTGCAGGTTGCATCAACAATTCTGGCCATGTTCCAATAGTTTACAGCACAATAGGCATTGGCGCCGCCCTCAGATTTGGCAATCTCGATGATCAGGGCCGCATTGGCTCTCTGGGCGGCCTTTAGGGCCCCACGAATGACAAAACTGTTTCTACCATTGGCGGCCATGGTAATGGCGTTTCCTTTGGTAAGCATGGCCATGTCGATGAATTTGCCACTGACAATTAAGGCTTTAGAGTTTGGAAAAAGCCTGACTATGTTTGGCGGACGACCGATTTGCAATGCTTTATCAAAGTCTGCTGCGGCCACTAACTTGTTTCCAGTCATAATGTTACCTCCTTTGGCGTTTGATACCCCGATTGAGATAGAAATTGATGAGAATTATTCACTTATAAATATTGGTTAACCGTTTAAAGAAAATAATCCATAATCGTCAGCCGTCATTATCGGAAAAAACCTGATTGGATCGCACTTCGGCGATGATCTGCAGGATTTCTTTTTTATAATGCCGGGGGGCGTATAGCTTACCCCATCCTTTCTGAACCTGGAATAAACCATCGTAGGCCGTGTCATGATAGGAGCGACTTCGGTGAGGAATGTCCCGCTGGTCCAGAATGGAACCGATCAGTTGGGCTTCAATGCCATTTTCTAAAACGATAATTTTAATATATTGCAATTCTTGATTAGGTTGCATCGATTTAGCAAAATGTAATCATGGTCGCACAAACCGGGGGCCTTGTACCCGGTAGGATATTCAGGTTACATGCTCTGCAGTTTGTAATTAACTCAGGCGTAAAATTGAAAAGTTAAGCATAAATATCGATTAGTAAACCAACCTGGTTAATTTCCTGTGCTTTAACTTGACGATTGGAAGTATAGATTGATTCCTGATCTCCAGCTTCAATTTTAAATCCGGGAGAATGGGGAGGCGGCATCAGGGCATACCGCTTGGCCCCAGAGTAGCGGGCTGCAGAGACAGAGCCTGTTTCTCTCGGCGAATAGGGAGTGACATGCCGGGGCCCTTGATTATAGGGAACCAACTGGTTGTTGGAAGAGACATCCATCGGGATACATTATTGCCTTATAAGGTTGCCGTTAACTTTGTCCATCCATTCGTAAATACGATTACGTATTTAATCGCCCTTATCTTCGATTGGATCAAGAATAGCTAAGAATGGGATAAAAAGTCAAGGATAACGAGGCAGTTGGACGAAAAAGAGTGGGTTACGGCATCAGATCCGAAAAGCCTGATGGCCTAGGTAGTAAAAGGCAAAAACTAGTGAAAACCAGGGCTTATACAATGGCAGAATGGCGTAAAGGCCTGGATTACTGGGTTTTCTTCTCTTTCATTTCAGAATTTTTTTGTAGAACCTGATTATTATAGGTTTCAACCTGTTCCTGGTATGCTTTTCCTTTTTGGGCATAGGCCTCTGCTCTCTGGTTCAGGGTTTCAACTCTTTTATTATACTTGGTGATTTCTTCCTGGGTTTTAATCTTCTTTTTTTCCTTGGCAAGGTTTCCTTTTTCTCTAACCAGGGCCCGATATTCTTGGTCTATTTCGGCCTTCATTTTTTCCAGCTTTTTGCGCGTCACTTCCAGCATATCTTCTGTTTCGGTGTCGTCGCCGGCAGTTGCTGATTCGGCTGCATCTTCCTGTTCTTGTTCGGCCGCAAACTCTTCCTCTTGCTCATCTGCTATTTCGTCTGCTTCCTCAGCGACTTCTTCGTCGACGGATGCGTCAGTTTCATCCGGGTCTTCATCGGTTTCTGCAGCTTCATTCTCATCGGCTTCTGTTTCTTCTGCAAATTCTTCGGTGTCTTCTTCCACCTCTTCCGGTTCCACATCCTGCTCAGGATCTTCCTCTGCGACCGCCTCCTCTTCCGTTTCAGTTTCAATTTCTGTTGCGGAACTGGCGGATTCGCGCTGCTCGGCGGGTACCTGGTTTAAATCGTCGGTAAAACGGACATGACCCTCGTCATCCGTGTATTTATAGATCTGAGCCGGAGCTGACAAAGCAAACAAGACGATAACCAGGCAAATAATAAATTTTATCGAATTCACGGAATTACCCTCCTAAAAAGAATCCCAAATTTTCCTTTGAACGGATTCGGGGTTGTTAAACCAGTTCTAATACAAAATTAGAAATTTTCAGTAGCCTCTTAAAATTTATCATATGCCGAATCGTAATGCAAATTTTGTATCTAGTTGAATGCAATATTCGTCACTGGTGTCAATATTCTTTGTGTGCCCTAACATTCTACAGTACATTCAAAGACGATATCGAGACCCCCAAGCCGTAATAAATTAAGATTTGACAATCTTCGCATGTGGTGTAAACTATTGATAATTCCACATAGTCGCAACTTTTATAGCAGCTTTTGAATCAATATATAAACAGCATTTGTCGGTTAGCTCTTATGAAATCAAAATTTTCGATCATTATTCTAAGTGCAGTCGTTCTTATCTGGGCCTGTGCGCCCAAACCTGTTTTGACTCCCGGACCGTATCAGGTGACCGGCGAAGATGAGCTTTTTGCCCGGGCTGAAATACTTTTCGAATCCGAATCCTACGATGAGGCCCTGGCGCTTTATGATGAGTATTATAGAGAGTTTTCGGATAAACCGCTGGCAGCGGCCGCATTAATGAAAATCGGAATTATCCGTGCCTTAAAGGAGGATTATGAAGGTGCCCGTGCTGCATTTCGAAATATCCTATCAGCATATCCCACCAGTCCGTTTGTCCCCGATGCCATGGTAGAGGAGCTGTTTACCTATTACCAGCAAGAGCAGTATCAGGATGTGATCCAACTAGCGCCGGACATCCTGAAAAGTACTGATTCAAGACCGCATATATTCAGGGTATACGCACTTGTCGGCGATACCTATATGGCCCAGGGGGCTCCTATTGACGCCATTGACTATTACGCGCGCGCCCAGGAATTTGCCACAGGCCAGGAACTGGAAGCCATCGGTGAAAAATTCAGAGAGGCCATCGCTCAACTTGATTCCGAAGATGTTGCAATACTGATCAAACATCCGGATGAAAGCCTGCCCATGGACTATTTATTGTTTCAGTTAGGTTTAAACTACGCCATGGAGGAGAAGTATGATGATGCCTTAAATATTCTGAACCAATTTATGGAAAAATATCCGGAACATGAAAATAGAATTCTTGCCCAAAGCCTGATTGACGAAATTAAAAAGAATGCTTTCTTCCAACGCTATACAATAGGCTGTTTGCTGCCGCTGAGCGGACCCTATCAAACGTTTGGATTGAGGGCATTGAAAGGCATCGAACTTGCCCAGGCACAATTCAGTAGCCAGAGCGGCAATCCGCCTCTCAATATTATTATCAAGGATACAGGGGCCGATCCGGATCAAACAATCACGGCGCTGGAGGAATTATACCGCGATCAGGTGGCCGCCATTATCGGACCCATCGTTACATCGGAAATTGCCGCCCGGGCAGCCCAGGAGATGGGTATCCCGATTATGACGCTCACGCAGAAAGACAATATTGCTGAAATCGGCGATAAGGTATTCAGAAATTTTATTACACCCAAAATGCAGGTGCAGACCCTTATTTCTTTCGCAGTTGAATCGCTGGGACTTATGCGGTTTGCCATCCTGTACCCGGAAGAAACCTATGGCATAACATTTATGAACCTGTTCTGGGACGAGCTCCTGGAAGCAGGTGGTCAGGTTGTCGCGGTGGAATCATACAAGCCCGCCCAGACGGATTTTTCGAATTCGATAAAAAAACTGGTGGGGCTCTATTATGAAATACCCGAAGACCTCAAACCCGAAGAAGGGGAAGATTTAACTGCTGATCAGAACCAGGAAGGTGATGCGACCTCGGGGCAGGCCGCGGACGAAACGCGGAAAATCGGTGCCAGGGGGGAAGACAAGGAAGAAGAACCGCATGCAATTGTCGATTTCGATGCCGTTTTTATTCCCGATTCACCCGGCAAAGCCGGACAGATCGCACCTCAGCTGGTCTACTATGACATCAAAGATGTCTATGTTCTTGGCACCAACCTTTGGCATTCGGACTCTCTCATAAAAATTGCCAACCAATACGTCCAGGGCGCCGTCATGCCGGATGGTTTTTTTGCCGATAGCCCTTCACCGAGGGTTCAACAATTTGTCAAAGAATTCGAAGAGACCTATCAGGAAACCCCCGACTTTATCGAAGCCATTGTGTATGACTCGGCCATGATACTTTTTAATGTGGTCAGCCGGGAGCAGATTCGTTACCGCAGTGAAATTAGAGATGAATTGTTGAATTTAGATAATTTTCAGGGTGTTACCGGTCTTACCCGTTTTGATCAAAACGGGGATGCGCAGAAAAAGTTGTACTTATTGCGGGTGAAGGGCAAGAAGTTTGTCGAATTGGATTAGTGTTTTGTGTTTGGTTTTATGTGTTTGGTAAAAAATCTGCTAATCGGATGCGCTCAATAGCATACGGGCGCATATTCTGCTGATGACTGCTGATGATAAACTCATATTATTGAAAAAGAGTACGCCCGGCCCCACCCCCTGCATACCAAATACTAAACACAAACACCAACCTACCCGTTTTTGAGCGAACCCTGGCCGGTGGCGCCGAGGGTACTGCGCCATAAACTGCCCCCAGGATCCACTTTTTTGCGTTTACCGGCTATCACCTGCGTGGGTACATGAACAAACTGGTTGTTCCAGTGACCGATCAGCATGCCGGTTTTACCGGCCATTCCGGCATGGACGCTGTTGCGTCCCAAAAAGTTGCAGAATACGCGATCGTTGGCATTGGCCGGAAGACTCCGGATCATATAGCTTGGATCAATATATTTGATTGAGACATCAATGCCTTTGTCCGCAAAGTATGTTGATATGGTCTCTTTTAAATATAGCCCGATGTCCTTGAGTCTAATATTTCCGGAGGCATCCCGTTCGTTTTTTATATCCTCAAAGAATTTCTGACCTGCACCTTCTGCAACGACGATTACGGCATGCTTTCTATCAGCCAAACGTTTTTCCAACGCGCTTAACAATCCCGCAGGCCCTTCTAAGTCGAAATCAACTTCCGGAATGAGCACAAAATTGACATCCTGCTGGGCTAAAACGGCTGTTGCGGCAATAAACCCTGCATGTCGGCCCATTAGTTTTATCAGTCCGATGCCGTTGGGATACCCTTCGGCTTCGTTGTTGGCGCTGATAATCGCCCGGGTGGCCACGTCTACGGCCGTGTCAAAGCCGAATGAACGGGAAACCATGTAAATGTCATTGTCGATGGTTTTGGGGACACCAATAACACCGATTTTCAGCCCCCGGTCGATAATTGCATCGGCAATCCGGCCTGCGGCAGTCAGGGTTCCATCACCGCCAATCATAAATAACAGGCTGATGTTCATCCTTTCCAGGCTGTCGATAACTTCATCAATGTCCTGGGGGCCTCTGCTCGATCCCAGCACCGTCCCGCCCCGATCATGAATATTGACCACAGTCCCGGGTGTCAGATCAACCAGATCGTGGCCGTATTCGGCAACAAATCCCTGCAGTCCGTAACGAATCCCGAAAATATGCCGAACACCGTAAGCATAGTGCAATTCGAGCACTATCGAACGGATAATGTCATTGATTCCCGGGCATAGTCCGCCGCAGGTAACCAGGGCACACTTTAATTTGCTCGGATCAAAGAATATCCGATGCCGGGGACCTGCCAGTTCAAAGCAAGGCAAAGCTTTCTCAGCTTTGATCATCCGGTTGATCCGGGTATTATCTACTTCAATGATAACCCGGCTTTGATCTGAAACAAAACTACTGCTACCCGTTTCATCTGCTCTTTTTTGAAGCGGTGAGGGCAGGGTGGCCTTACCAAGGGTGGGTATTTCGGTAATCAGTTCGTCGGTGTGCATGAGGACCTCTTTGTCGATTGAATAATGAATATTCAATATTCATTTTTTTTGGCTCAGGCTCCGTTAAATTTGAATTCGCCTTTGCCCAGTATATCGTGCAAATGCAAAATACCCTGGACCTCTGCCCGGGTATTGACGACAGGCAGAACTGTAATCTGGTGCTGTTCCATAATATTTAGGGCATCATAGGTAGGGGAATTTTCCGTTATGGTCTGTGGATTTTTGGTCATGACCTCTTCTACGGTATACTTCAAAAACGATCGTCCGGATGCCACCAATCGCCGGATATCTCCGTCGGTGATAATGCCGCTCAGCTCATTTTGGGGATTGGTCACCAGGGTCGTGCCCAATCTGCCGCGGTCAATTTCCTTGACTGCTTCCTGCATGCTGGCTCCTTCGAAAACCCGGGGCAGGAACGGACCGGTGAGCATGAGGTCTGTAACCTTGCCGGCAAGCCGTTGGCCAAGAGTTCCGCCGGGATGTATCATCATGAAATCGCTTGATTTAAAATGCTTTTTTTCCAGCAATACCACTGCCAGTGCATCTCCCATAGCCAGCATGGCAGTGGTGCTGGCGGTGGGCGCCAGACCCAGCGGGCAGGCTTCACACTCTACTCCCACGTCGATAACAATGTCGCTTTGAGCAGCCAGGGTGGAATTTTTGGCACCGGTAAAAGCAATAATTTTACATCCGATTCGTCGGATGCTCGGCAGCAAAATACACAGTTCATCGGTTTCTCCACTATTGGACAGGGCCATGAAGATGTCATCCACCGATACCTGGCCCAGATCTCCGTGCATGGCCTCGACGGGATGCAAGAACAATGATCGCGTGCCCGTGCTGTTTAAGGTGGCCACGATTTTGCGCCCCACAATTCCCGATTTTCCAATTCCGGAGAGTATCAGTCGACCACTGGAACTACAAATCTGCTCAATCATCTCGGAAAAATGATCATCGATCCGATCAACCAGGTTAATGATGCCGTCGGCTTCAATTTTTAAAACTTCAATCGCCTTCTGAATGATGGCGTCGGAACCATTTTTCTGTTTTTTTACTTTGGATTGGGAGCTCATATTAGGCTAACCGTATGTGCGTCAAAATATGGCATGTAACTTGCCTGATTAAAAGAGTGTCACTTGGTGATTCAACCTGATGATTTATTTTCAATGATTAAAGTCTAAAAATCAAGTCCGGATCATGAATATCAAAATTTAAATTTATTAAAAATTTTTATTGACAATTGTACCGGGGGTCATTATATTCCCCCAAATTTTAATCTGTTTTGGCTGGGTCCAAACGGTTCCCGGCTTTTTTTTATACAATCTAACTAATTTTCAAGGGGGTGATTCCAATGATTTGTACAACCATTAAAGAAGGCGTTGAGTGCCCGTTTATGTCCGCTAAAGGGTGTTCTTACAACGAGGGGATTTGCCATCAGATCGTCGATAAGTGCCAGGGTTGCAACCGCGGTAACGAATATTCAACCGGTTGGTATTGCTCAGCCTGTCCTGATCCCACAGTGAAATGGAAAAACGGAAACTGCAACATGGCATCCCATGTTAGCGCAGCCGCCGAAGCCAAAAAGGCCAAGATTAATCCTTTAAAGGCCTCCAAAAGAGCGCGCCGCTAATTTTGTCCGCGATCAAACGGTAAACCCCGCTCAGAACAACCCGAGCGGGGACTTACCTCCCTTTCTCGCTAAACCTCATTTAGATGTTCATAGACTCAACTATAGTTAACCCGGGTGGTGGTTGACTATCCCAGCAATTTCTCAATACTTACCAACTGAATACAAATTCCTACCAGTTCCATTGCCAAACGAATATCTTCCAGGGGCGGGAAAGACGGCGCCAGACGAATATTGCGATTTAATGGATCTTGCATATACGGAAACGTGGAACCTGCCGGCGTTAATTTGACGCCCGCCTCAGCGGCCATCTGAATCACCGGAGCGGCGCATCCTTCCATGGTGTCGACACTGACAAAATAGCCGCCGGTCGGCTTGCTCCAGCTGGCAATATTTTTTTCTCCCAGCTCTCCTTCCAGGGCACTTTGCACGGCATCAAATTTTGGTTTTAAGATAGCGGCATGTTTTTTCATATGGTCTTCAATGCCCGCCATGTTGTTAAAAAATCCCACATGGCGCAACTGGTTGAGCTTGTCCGGGCCGATGGTTTGAAACGACATTTGCTTCCGGGCCCGATCCATACCGGATTTGCTGCCCGCCATCATGGCCAGACCGGCGCCGGCAAAGCTAATTTTGGAGGTCGAACCGAATATCAACACTCTATCGGGATGACCGGCCTGTTTACAGGCTGTCAGAATATTTTTAAGCCTGGCAGGCTTTTCTCCCAGGTGATGCACTGCATAGGCGTTGTCCCAGAAAATAAGGAAATCATCAGCTTTGGTTTTCATGTTGGCCAGACGGTCCACGACGCTTTCGGAATAGACAGCACCGGTGGGATTGCTGTATTTGGGCACGCACCAGATGCCTTTGATACTGTCATCGGCTGCCACCAGATTTTCAACCGTATCCATGTCGGGCCCGTCTGCCTGCATATCAATGGTAATCATCTCAATTCCCAGATACTGACAGACAAAAAAATGACGATCATATCCAGGACTCGGGCACAGAAATTTAACCTTCGGCAGTAATTTCCAGGGCGAGCTGTTTTCAGTCACACCATTTACCATGGCGCGCATGAAAGCGTCGTGCATCATGTTCAGGCTGGAGTTGCCTCCGATGATAATTTCATCAGCCTCAACTCCCATCAACTCCGAAAAAAGCGCTTTGGCTTCAGCCAGTCCATCCAGTCCACCATAATTCCGGCAATCCGAGCCGTCTTCAGCAGCATAATGGCTGCTGCCTGCGCAGTCGAAAAGCCCCATGGCAAGATCGAGTTGCTCCGAACACGGCTTGCCACGTGTCATGTCCAGGGTAATATTTTTGGACTGAAATCCGCGATACCGCTCCTTTAATTGTTGCTTGATTTGCTGGAGTTCCTGGGCGCTGAGTTTCTGAAATCCTTTCATTTCGCATATCCCTTCATCATTTTTAATAAACTTGATTGTTTTATCATTTTCAAAAAAGAGTGATACATTGCCGCTTTCTATATCATTGCCAGATAGTCACATCAACCCATATGCGGTTTTAAAATTGACGAAATAAAGCGTATCAGATCAGTAGCTAACTTTCTTTAAGAATAGCCCATGGGCCGGTGCCGTGGCACCGGCCTGGTCCCGATCCTTTGACGCCAGGATGCGCTTGAAATCATCGGGTGCTAATTTCTATTTATCATAAATTGCTTTTTAGTGTTTGTTATTTAGAGTAAATCCGATAGTTTGATAAAATTAATAAAAACATCGTGGAATATGAATTGTGATCTGAGATTTGGCTGAGAATTTGCTGAGAAAGGGTTTATCTATATTCGTGTTATACCATATTTGCAATGTCTTTAATGGCATAATTTCTTACACTTGTAATATGTTTCCGCATTAAATCTTCTGCCGCGCGTTCGTCGTTGTCTTCTATTGCTTTTAGGATTTGATAATGCTCATCAACAGTTTTCTTGGCTCGACCCGGTAGCACGACTGTTCTTAATCGAATAATACTCAGATAAGTGTTCACTGTCTGCATCATACTCGCCAGCATGCTGTTTTGGCACATTTCTAAAAGAAGTGAGTGAAATTCCTCGTCAGCATGGGTATATTTTATTAAAAATTTATCCTCGTCGGGAGTGTTATATATTCGATCTAGACCGGCGCGCAGTTTTGTCAGCGTTTTTTTATCAATCTTCTGAGTGGCTTGTCTGGCAACCAATCCTTCCAGTACTTCGCGAATCAAAAGAACTTCAATAATTTTTTCTTTTGACAATTTTTGAACAAATGCGCCTCGCTGTGGGATAGTCTTGACGATTTTTTCATTTTCAAGGCGACACAGAGCCTCACGCAGGGGCGTACGGCTTACGCCTATCTTTTTTGAGAGTTCTTTTTCAATAATTTTTTCCCCAGGCTCAATTTCACGGCGTAATATCATATCCCTGATGATTTCATAAATCTGATCTCTTAAGTTTTTTTTGTCTATCCTTGTTCTCATAGCTACTCCATGATGGATTTACGTACAATGCATACCAGATAAGCATAGCATTGGCAACTTTCCTTCTAAAAACTGAAAGGGACTGTTACATGTTGGCGATATGTTTCCCTTGAGAACCCCAGAAAGCAAACTGTTTAAAATCATAAGTATTTTTTTATTGAACTGGTATAATGTATAATTTATACATAATACCAGTTATGATGCAAGATAAATCAATCCGGACGGGGTATTAAAAAAACTTAATCAACTCAAAAGGGGGTAAGCGGTGAAGATTGGAATGATCGGTTTAGGGAGGATGGGTTTTAATATGGCAAAATTGCTGATTGGCGCCAAACACGATGTGTTCGTCTATGATATAGACCACAAGAAAGTCGAACAAATTGCAAAACTCGGCGGCAGGCCAATCGAGAATCCCAAAAAATTATCAGCAGGTGTTAAGATTTCACTACTATCTTTGCCAATGCCGAGAGATGTTGAATCTGTGGTATGTGGACAGGATGGAATATTAGCCGGTTCAAAGATCGGCCATATCATCGTTGACCTTAGCACTTCGGATCCTTTTTTAACGCGGATAATTGCCCAGGAAGCGAAAAAGCAGGGTGTTGGCTATTTAGACGCCCCTGTGCTTGGACTGCCACAGAGCTATGGCAAATGGACGGTTCCTGTGGGAGGTAAAAAAGAAGACTTCGCAAAGGTCAGCAAAGTGCTATCAGTCATCGCCGAAAAAGTTGTCTACGTAGGGCCTTCAGGGAACGGCAACATTATAAAATTATTGAATAACTTGATGTTTGGAGCAGTCAACATGATCTCTGTTGAAATTTTGGCTTTATGCTCAAAGCTTGGAATGGATCCGGCCCAATTTTACGAAATCGTTGCCACCAGCAACGCTGCCAGTGTGAGCAAACTTTTTGTCGAAATAGGACCCATGATTTTAGCCCGCGATTTTAAGCCGTTTTTCAGCATTGAGTTGCTGCATAAGGACAACGAATTGGGAATCCAGATGGCTAAGAAGGCGGGGATCCCACTCTTTATGGTTACGGCAGCCCATAGCTTGACCGAAGCAGCTCAAGCAAAAGGGCTTGGAAAAGAAGGTGTGCAGGCTGCCATCAAGATCTATGAAAGCATTTTCAACATCCGGGTAGACTCCGGGAAATGACCTCATTATTATCTGATCATCGTAGGTAAAAGAGAGGACACGGTAACTGCCGCTAAGGCGGTTGACGCCAGGCAAATTTTTTATTGACATGGTATAATGTATACATTATACACAATACGTCCCTGCCATTGCAGGCTAATCGCGAAGGATAGAGGGCGTGTCCAGGGTTCAGTACTTATTTGTTACGGCTGGCACGGGCTATGTGGCCCAGGCGGACCACTGAGAATCATTGTGGCGCTGACGGTTCAATTAAATGGTATTTGAGGAGAAAACCCCCGACGCTTAATTTTATTAAACGCCTAAAATCATTCAACATTATTTTTAATAATATAGTCGTGGAAAGGCAGGAATCTGTTTGTCCATCAGGCAGCTTGTAACGGTTTGGAGTGAATGTGGTTATTAGAAAACTAAAAACTGATGTACTGATCCTTGGGATGGGAGGCGCCGCAGAGATGGCGGCTCTGAATGCTTTCGACGCTGACCCGGATCTGAATATTCTGATCGTTACCAAAGCGCTGAGAGGCAAGGGCGGTTGTAGTCGAATGGTCCAGGGTGGATTTAATGTCGTGCTGAATTTATCGGATTCACATGAAAAGCATTTAATGGATACGCTAAAAGGCGGGCAATATATCAACGATCAGGAACTGGCGGTTACATTAGTTGAAAAAGCCACAGATACAATCAAGGAAATGGAAACACGCTACGGTTGTTTTTTTGATCGAAATCCCAATGGGACCATTCATCAAAAACCATTTGCCGGCCAGTCTTTCGATCGCACAGTTCACAAGGGTGATTTAACGGGTATTGAAATTATAAGTCGGCTTACCGAACAGATTGCCAAACGGCCTCTTTCAATATTGGAAGAACACCGGGCAGTAGATCTATTGCTGGATTCATCCGGTGAAGAGGTGGTCGGTGCGTTGATCCTCGATATTAAAAAAGGTGAGTTCGTTGAAGTCAATGCTCGATCAACCCTGGTGGCGACAGGCGGCGGCCCGACCCAGTACCGCTTTTTTGCCCCCGGACCCGAGAAATCAGTCGATGGATTGGGGATGCTATACCGGGCAGGTGTTCGCATGCGCGATATGGAAATGATACAGTTTCACCCTACGGGTCTGATTGTTCCCGGTAGTGTCGTTGCCGGCTCTCTTCTCGAAGAAGGTCTTCGGGGAGCCGGCGCCTATATGGTCAATGCCCTGGGAGAGCGCTTCATGGAGCGCTACGATCCGGACCGGATGGAACGCACCACCCGGGATATCATGAGCCGCTCCTCCTATCTGGAAATTCAGGCCGGCAGGGCCTGCAAAGAAGGGGGCATCCATATCGATGCATCTCATCTTGGGGCGCAATTTGTAGAGGATAACTTTCCGGGCATGTGCAATCGATGCCGGCAATTTAAGTACGATCTGGCCAGAGAACCGGTACCGGTTTCCCCGTCAGCCCACTATATCATGGGCGGAGCGGCTATCGACAAAAATGCGCGGTCTTCGAAAAGGCGCCTCTTTATCGCTGGAGAAGACTCCGGCGGGGTGCACGGGGCCAATCGTCTGGGAGGCAACGGCATATGCGATTCGTGTGTTTTTGGGCGCCAGGCAGGGAAGGCCTTGAGCGCCTTTTTGAATAAAAATCGGGATTCGGCCCCGGAACCGGACCCGGGTATGGCGGACGATCTGATGAAATGGTACTTGCGGCCGCTACAGGCAGCAAAAGGGGACCGGCCCCTTCGAACCGCGCGACCGGTTGAGGGAACTCAACTGGAACAGTGTGGGTGTTGCCAGAAATGAAGCGGATCTGTCAAATGCCCTTGAAGAGATCGAAGAGATTGCGATGCAAACCGAAGAGGTCAAAATTGAGGGAAAAGGCGCCTACAATATGCCATGGCATATCTGGATCGACCTCTTGAACATGATTGAGGTTTCCCGGATGGCAGCCGAATCCGCCAGATGGCGGGAGGAAACCCGCGGTGCCCATTTTCGGTTCGATCATCCCGAACAAAATGATTCCTACGGGCTTGTTCAATATTTATCAAAGCCGTGGTTCCGATGGAAAACGTAAGCTTGAGAAAAAGCCCGTCGATTTTAAATACGTGCCGCTTGAAAAATGCCAGCACTACAAAAAGTGAGGGGTAGGTAAGACTGAAAAGGCCGAAAAGTTTGATATGTGCGTCGATATTCCGGAGGTCTCATGGAACCAGATTCGAAAATTCAGACCAGAGAACCGCTGACATGGGGTGAATTTGATCCTCATCGAAGACGAAATACGACTGTGGGTATGTGGGCTTGGGTGTGGCAGCGGATTTCAGCTATTGCCATCATTTTCTTCTTTGGTCTTCATATCGCTTTAACCTACAAACCCGTCATCCAGTTCTTACTTCTCGTGACGGTCATTTTTCATGCAGCACTTGGGATTCGGGTCATTTTGCTCGATTTTAACCTGGTCAATGTAAAATACCGCAACCTCCTGATTGCAGGCCTCCTGGGATTGGGGCTTGTGGTATTTATCCTCATATGGACAAGCATTTATTCATAAAAGGAACCGGGATGGAAATTTCCCAAAACCACCGTCATAACAAGCGGACAATTAAGATTTTTCGGTATGACCCTTGCGCAGGCGGTGAGGGGCATTTCGACTCCTACGAAATGGATTTTATTGATGAAACCAGCACTACCATTCTCGATGTTCTCATTCGAATTCAGAAAGAACAGGATCCCTCATTAGCGTTTCGCTATGCCTGCCGGGTAAACATGTGCGGATCGTGCGGCATGGTGATCAACGGCCGGGAGGGGCTGGCCTGCAAAACCAACGTGGCCGATTTCCCAAAGGATAAGGAAATAACGCTTCGTCCCCTTAACCACTTCCCGGTTGTCAAGGATCTGGTGGTGGACATGGACCCCTTCTTTAAAAAATACGAAGCTTCGATTCCCTATTTTCATCCGGCTGAAAATGATACCGAACCGGCCATCATCAGGCCGAGCTCAAAAGAGCGCAGGGCAATCGGACTGGCTACGGAGTGCATCCAGTGCGGCTGCTGCGTGTCCAGCTGTACCATGGTGAATTATCACGACAGCTATGCCGGCCCGGCCGCTTTAAACAGGGCGTTTACGCTTCTGGCCGACAGCAGGGACGGCCTTTACGATTTGAGAATGAACCAGGTGCTTCAGTCCTGTTACCACTGCCGTACGGAATTCAATTGCACTGAAGTCTGCCCCAAGGAGATCAGCCCGACCCGGGCCATCAAGCACATTCAGAGACTGGCCCTAAAAAAATCTGCCCGAGGCAAGCGCCAAGGGCCGTTTGAAAAGACAGAAGAGGCTATCCAGACCATACAAACAGATTTGCCGTGCGGCAGATCCGGTTCATCTGAGTTTCCGGAAAGTCCAGAGCGCAGGCGGTTTTTGAAACAGGCGACTTTCGGGATCGGTACCGTCAGCACGCTGGCTCTCGGTGCTGTGCTGGGAACGGCAGCCATCGGTCCGTCCATTAAAAAGACACCCAAGCGGTGGCTCCGCCTAAAAAGCATGGAGGCTTTACCGGTGGGGAATGTGTCGACAGTCGTCATGACTTATGACGTCCAAAATGGTTTCCACAAAAGCCGGGTAAGCAAACCGGTGATGATTGCGCGACAACCGGATGTCAACAACATCGTTGTTTTTAACACAACATGCACCCATCTGGGATGCACGGTTCATTGGGATGAGAACAAAAATCTCTATGTTTGCGCCTGCCATGGCGGGATGTTCGACAAAGAGGGGAATGTGAGTGCAGGTCCGCCCCCCCGTCCGCTGGATCGATACAAGTTCAAAGTTGAAGACGGGCATCTTTTTGTGGAGGTGGTCTGAGATGCAGCGATGGAATCTTTTTATAGCGGATCGTATCGGCTGGGAGCGTTATCTAAAGCCGTTTATGTTTAAGAGGTTACCATCGGGGCTTGGCTGGACGGCGCTTCTTGGGGAGCCTTTGTGCACTGATTTTTGTCGTCGAAGCGTTAACCGGCATATTTTTGGCCATGTACTACAATCCCGCCCCTAGCCTTGCCTATGAATCGATCAATTACATCATGAATGATGTTGCCATGGGTCGCGTACTGCGCGGTATTCACCACTGGGGTGCCGGGGCCATGGTGGTTTTGGTTTTTGTCCATATGATGACCAATTTTTTCACCGGCAGCTTCAAAGCGCCCCGAGAACTGACATGGGTGGTTGGTGTGGTACTGTTTTTGATAACTCTCGGGCTTGGATTCACCGGGTATCTGCTCCCATGGGATCAGAAGGCCTATTGGGCGACGGTCGTCAGCACCAATATCCCCAGGGATATCCCGCTGATCGGCGATTTTATCACACGGATCATTTTAGGTGGGGACACGGTTTCGGGGCTGACCCTGACCCGCTTTTTATCGATTCACATGCTGATACTTCCCGGTCTGCTAATGCTTTGCATGGTTTTACACATCTATCTGGTCAGGATACACGGCCTAGCAGAGCCTGCTGAATCGGTTGCTTCCGGGACAAAGCCGTCTCAAAAAACCCGTAACAGCATCTATCGGTTTTTTCCCGAGCACCTGTTCAAAAGCGCCATTGCCTTTGTTATTGTTATTTCCGTTGTTTTACTGCTGGCGGTTGTGGGCAATGTCCCCCTGGAAGACAAGGTGGGAACCATCGATGACTCCTACCTGCCGAGACCGGAATGGTACTATATGTGGCTATTCCAACTGCTCACCTTTTTTTCCGGAAGCAGTGAGGTCGTTGGAAGCCTGGTCATACCCATCGTCGGCATCCTTATTCTGTTTTTGATGCCATGGCTGGGCAGAAGCGATTTGCGGGGGTTGGCAGATCGGCCGCTGGCAACCGCCGCCGGAGCGGCATGCATCATCGGTATGGTTTATCTCACCATCATGGGGTTTGCCGGTGCCGCCAAGTACGGGAAGATCATTCCTGTTCCGGACCGTCAGCTGAATGCCCCGGAGAAGGCGGGATTGAGACTGTTTGCGGACAGGGAATGTGCGTACTGCCACAACATCAACGGTAGGGGTGGGAGGAACCAGGGGCCGGATATGGCCAATATCGGCGCTAAAGGCCGGACCCGGGATTGGCTTGTGAAGTACATAAGGGATCCCCAGTCACAATACAGCTGGACCCTTATGCCGAAGTACGATCTTAATCAAAAAGAGTTAGAAGCGTTGTCTGATTTTATCCTGTGCCTCGATTTCAGGTCCCATGAAATGAAAATAGTGACCAGGGAAGACGCCTTGACGGGAGAGGTGGATTAGATAGCGGTCATTAATAAGCAAAGAGGATGAAGGGCCGGGAGTCAAACATTAAATTTAAAAGGAGGATTATAAATGATTCAATTTCTGGTGCATGAAAAAGACGATTCGGTCGGTGTCGCCACGGTCGACATCAAAGCCGAGGAAACAGCAGAGGGTTTGTACATGGACACTCAGGAGAAAATTCAAATCAAGACCAATCACGATGTGCCTTTGGGGCATAAGGTCGCGTTGAAGGCGCATGCAGTAGATGAGAGCGTCATTAAGTACGGCCACGACATCGGACGGGTCGTTGCGGATATCCAGGCGGGTGATCATGTGCATATTCACAATCTAAAGACGAGGAGGTGGTAATCATGAGCAACCGCAAAGTATTGGCATATCGACGAGAAAATGGTCGGGTCGGCATTCGAAATCACGTGGTGATACTGCCGCTGGACGATCTGAGCAATTCATCCTGTGAGAAAGTGGCTTTTAACACCAAAGGCTGCAAGGCAATCCCCCATGCTTATGGGCGCCTTCAGTTCGGCGAAGACCTGGAACTGTTTTTCCGCACCCTGATTGGCACCGGTGCCAATCCCAACGTGGCCGCTGTGGTCGTTATCGGCATCGAGCCCGAGTGGACCAACCGGGTGGTCGAAGGTATCGCCCAAACCGGCAAGCCCGTAACCGGATTCAGCATCGAGCGCCACGGAGAAATCAAGACCGTTGAAATGGCCAGCTGGAAGGCCAAGGAGTACATGCACTGGGCCAGCGAGCTCAAGCGCCAAGAGTGTGATCTCAGTGAAATCTGGGTGTCCACCAAATGCGGTGAATCTGATACCACTTCCGGCCTGGCTTCTAATCCGACAGTTGGCAATGCCTTTGAGAAGTTGGTGAACATGGGCGCTACCTGCAGCTTCGGTGAGACCAGCGAGATTACCGGCGCGGAGATGGTCTGTAAAGAGCGCGCGGCAACCCCCGAGGCGGCCGAACAGTTCATGGCCATTTTTAATAAATATGCCGACATGATCGATCGCTATAAAACCGACGATCTTTCCGGTAGTCAGCCGACCAAAGGCAACATCGCCGGCGGGCTGACCACCATCGAGGAGAAGGCCTTTGGCAACCTTCAAAAAATTGGAAAGACAATCAACTATGTCGGGGCACTCGACAAGGCCGTAGAACCCACCGGCCCCGGGCTCTGGTACATGGACTCATCCAGCGCCGCCGCCGAGGCTGTAACCTTATGGGCGGCCGCCGGATTTGTGGCCCATTTATTTCCAACAGGCCAGGGCAACATCATTGGCAACCCCATTGAGCCGGTGATCAAACTCACGGCCAACCCGCGCACCGCCGGTGACATGTCCGAACACATCGACTATGACTGCTCAGCGATTCTCAAAGGAGAAATGACGCTCGATCAGTCCGGTGACAACCTCATCGACATGCTGGTGCGGACCTGCGAAGGGCGTCTCACCGCCCAGGAGGTTCTCGGCCATGAGGAATACGTCTTGACGAAACTTTATGAGAGCGCCTAAAAATGATTTTTCAAAGGAGTTCTGGCCATGGAGCAATTTGACTACAATACCGTGGAGGAGGCTGCCAAGGAGCTCTATATCCGTGCTCTCTGCGATCTTCCCCCGGATGTTCGCGAGGCGCTGAAAAAAGCATCTGACAGGGAAACGCAACCGACCGCCAAAGAGGTATTTAAAGCGATTTTCAAAACCATCGAAATTGCGGATAAGAACAAAACGCTTATCTGCCAGGATACGGGGCTGCCAATCTACATGGTAAAAATCGGTTGCGGGTTTCCGTGGAATGGCTATGAAATAAAAACGCGATTAAAAAAAGGGGCACAGCGGGCGACGCTGGAATTTCCTTTCCGAGGCAGTTCTACACACCCGCTGACGCGCGTTAATCCCCAGACATCTGTGGGTGAGGGGCTGCCTGTTATCTATTTTGATTATGTCGCAGATGAAGACTATCTCGATATACTCATGGCCCCCAAGGGATCGGGGTCCGAAAACATGAGCAGCATGAAAATGTTTTATCCCGCCCACGGTATCAAAGCCTTGAAAAAATTTGTCGTCGACGCCGTGTTCGAGTCGGGCGCCAATCCCTGTCCTCCGGGTATCATCGGTGTGGGGATCGGCGGAACCGCCGACCTGGTAATGCGCCTTGCCAAAGAAGCCATCGTTCGCCCGGTGGTCCGGCGGCACCCCGATCCCGAGGTGGCCAAAATGGAAGTGGAACTGGAAGAGCGATCAATGCAACGGGCAGAGCGCCCATGGGTTGGGAGGAGACATTTCGACCCTGGCCGTTCATATTGAGACCGCCTATACCCACATCACCCAGGACCCGATTGCTGTCAATACCCAATGCTGGCCGGCGAGAAGGTCAAAAGCCAGGATTCACCCGGACGGGCGGGTTGCATGGGATACTAATTATCGGGAGGAAGGACATGACAGAATATCATCTGGAGAGCCCCTTTTCAGAAGCGGATATCCGGCAGCTCAGAATGGCGATATTGTTTATTTTAACGGTACGCTGTTCGGTATTCGGGATCTGACGCAGATTTACATGTTCGATCAGAACCACGAGCCGCCGGTAAGCCTGGAAGGGATGCCGTGCATCCATACGGCGCCAAGCCTCAGAAAGGTCGGTGAAAAATGGGAGAAAATCTGTATCGGTACGACCACCAGCACGCGAATGGATCGCTTTTCACCTGACCTGATCGGTAAATATGGCGTCCGCGCCATTATTGGAAAAGGAGGTCTGTATGAAGGCAGCCTGGCAGCCATGAAAAATACGGTGCTGTTTATCTTGCCATCGTAGGGGGGGCCCGCTCTGGAGACCCAGCAAATTGAAGACATCGACGCTGTTTACTGGGAGCACCTCCATCCGGCGGCATCGTACCAGTTCCGGGTGAAGGATTTCGGACCGCTACGGTGGCCATGGACAGCCATGGCGGGCATCTTTTTTTTGACGTCAGAGATGAGGCCGAGCGCCGGTTCCCTGAAATTTATAAGCGGCTAGGCATTGACTAATACCTGATGGCCTTGGATGACAACAACGAGTGCTAACCCGGGGCCTGTCAAAGATCCCGTTAAGAGATGCCGGGGAAATTCTATTGGATCTTTTTGGAGTTTCAAGACAATCCGAAAGGGGGTGGTAAGCGATGTGTCCGGGCCGGGCCCGGGCACCTATGGTGAGGGCTGAAAAGAAAGCAACAACTATCAAATGGAGGAGGAAATCATGAAAAAGCATTTTGCGCTCATTGTCAGTTTCTTTTTCGCGTTTGCGGCCGTTATTTGCGTTCTGTCTCCGGCGACACCCGGATTTGCAGCGGACACCTACTACATCAAGTTCAACTATCCGGGTCCTAAGGCTCCGCCGAGCATGCATCCGTTGAGCCAGGCCATCGGCATGTTGGGCCAGAAGCTGGAAGAAAATTCCGGCGGAAGGTTCAAGGTCGATATTTACTGGGGCGCCTCGCTGTATAAAGACGACGCCACGCAGTATTCGGCCCTTCGATCGAACGTGATTCAGATGTGTGAAGTCAGCGGAGGGCGTTGGGAGGGGAAATCCCGGAAACATTTCTAATGGAATTTCCCTTTGCTTTCAGTGACATGGAACATGTCTACCGATTTCTGGATGGCGAGGGAAAAAAACTCTTCGAACCCCTTTACCTCAAGCATGGGTATAAACTGGCAGGGTTCTGGCCATACGGCTTTCAGAATTTTGTATGCAGCAAAGGATTCCTTGCCGAACCCAAAGATTTTAACGGTGTCAAACTTCGCATCAGACCTTCGAAAATCGTTGCGGCCCAAATGGAGACTCTGGGAGCCAGCGCCCAGGCGATTCCCTATATGGAGACATACAATGCCCTTCAACTCAAGACCGTTGACGGTGCTGAATGCCCTCTGGCGGTTATCCAGGCGGTGAAATGGCATGAAACCGGCGATTACATTACCATCTCCAGACACAGCCTTCTGTTTGCCGCAATTCTGGTCAATCCTAAATTCTACGACGGATTGCCTGCAGATCTGAAGAAAATTTTCGACGACACCTTTGCGGAAGTGACCAAGGCCGAACACAAGATCCAGGAAGAGGTGGAATATAAGATGCCCTGGATCATGATGTCCGAAAGACCCAGTTTGCAGTTCAAATGGTTGACTGAAAAAGAGCGGGGGGTACTGAAAAAGCAGGTGAATCCGGTATGGGTGCCTTGGGAAAAGTATCGATAAGAATTTTCGATACGCTGGACAGCACTCGCGATAAATAATGGTTTCTGATGATGCACAGCGTCGTAATAAATTGCGCATCCGCATGTGGAATCGTTGGTTATCAAGCTGCCAAGCAACATCTACCATGCAGGGCGCTGTGTATGTATGTGCAATGTGATACATATCGTTTTGTATAGCACAAAAAACGAAGCGGATCCTCCCGATTGACGGCTCTAGATTTGATGTGCCCGCTGGGGCGTATCAGCTCGTCGAGCGGGGAAGCTGCGCGACGAGTAAGCAGGGCTTTTATTTTCTTGACCTCCAAAGCGCCGGGGGGGATCCCTTCACAACAATTTTTTAGGATTGCATATGAAAATCGCCCAGATTCTTTTCCAATTTGAAAAATGGCTTATCATTTCGATTTTTGGATTTATCTTTTTACTCAGTTTCGTCCAGGTTGTCCTGCTATTTTTTCAACTCCGGTTATGCCTGGGTACCCGAGATCGTCATCTTTGGCTTCATCAGTATGACCCTGGCGGCTGCCAGCACCGGCGTGAAAAGCGGCGTCCATATCGGTGTCGACGTGATCGTGAAGCTTTTTCCTCAAACGGCACAGGTTCTTTGCAGAGTGTTCACGGCCATCGTCGGTGCGGCCCTTTACTTTTTCATGTCATATCTGACCTATGAGTTCGTCATGACTTTCAGGGATATGGGGCAGGTTTCCACCATAACTGAGATTCCTATATGGATCATGATCGTCTACATGCCGGTTTCCTTCTTTCTTATGGGGATTCACTATCTGGAGTTACTGCGGGAGTTCATGAAAAATACAAAAAGGGGGAATCAATTTCCTTTGATGTGACCGAGCACGTTTAAACCTTAACACTGCAGGCAAAAGGTGCCATCCATGTCCTCCCCTTTGGGGTGGACCAAGGATAGGCCTTCTGGACCGGGTTTTTACTTCGAATATAGGAATAATTGATGGCATTACAGATAAGTTTACTGGCTGTCCTGATGGCGATTTTATTCGTTCTCATGTTTTTGGGGGTTCCGATTTCGATTGCCCTCGGAATCTCTACCACCGTGTGCCTGATGTTTTTTACGGACATGGATCTTTGTTTCATTGGCCAGAATATCTACGCTGCGCTGACAGCTACGCTCTGCTGGCCGTGCCCGTTTTTTATTTTGGCTCAGCAATATCATGGCGAGCGCCGGTGTCGCCAGGCGGCTTTCCAGGTTCTCGGAAGCTCTCACCGCCGGGGTTACGGGCGGACTCGGCATGGCCGCGGTCCTGTCCTGCGCCATATTTGCCGCTATTTCAGGATCAAGTGTTGCAACCGTGGTTTCCATCGGTACCATCGTGCTGCCGGGTATGATTAAAGAGGGGTATGACAAGAAATTTTCAACAGCACTATTTTCCTGCTCAGGTTCCCTCGGTAATCCCATTCCGCCCAGTATCCTGATGATTATTTTCGGGGTACTGGCGGATGTATCCATCGGTAAACTTTTTGCCGCCGGCATGCTGCCGGGTATTGTTTTAACTTTCATGCTCATGCTCTATGTGCATGTAATGGCCAAAAAAAGAAACTATCCCAGATCACCCCGCCTGAATTTGAGCGAACGGATAAATGTTATCATCAAAAACGGTTCTGCTCTCAGCGTTCCTGCGCTGATATTGGGTGCTATACGGCGGTGTGGTCACTCCCACCGAAGCGGCAGTTCTCGCCACCTTTCTGGGGCTTGTGATGGGCTTTTTGGTCTATAAAGAACTGAAAATAAAAGATTTGCCGAGGATATTGATGGAATCGGCCGAAATGTCTTCCATGATTCTTATCATCCTGGCATTTGCATATTCCTTTGCATTTTTAATCTCTTTCCACCGCATACCCGACATGCTCACCGAGATGATGTTTAATGCCGGCATTACGCCGTGGATGTTTTTACTCTTGATCAACGTTATTCTGTTTTTTGCCGGAGATTTTATGGACCTTGCATCCTTGTTGATTTTTACCCCGCTGATCGTCTCGTTGGGATCCGCTCTGGACATCAATCTGGTTCATCTGGGTATTATCGTCACCATGAATCTGGAAATCGGCTTGATCACACCGCCGGTCGGATTCAACCTGTATGTGGGCAGTTCTTTGACCGGGCTTCCGCTTTATGATGTTATGAAGGCGGCCATCCCGATTATGATCGTTATCGGTATCGCGCTCATTTTGATAACCTATGTCCCATGGATCAGCCTGATTATTCCAAAGCTCATTTTTGGATCGGTATAAACGGGGGGACGGTCGATGGGAATGGGCGGATCCGCCATCAGCTGAAAAAACCCCTTTTTTAACATTTGACGAATGGATCATCGTAACTGTCAAATACAATTTTTCGGGGGACTTAAAGCGGCACCAATTTTTTTCAGGAGGAAGTGTTATGGATTCAATTACTCAAAAGGATGTTATCCATATTATGGAGCTGGTAGAAAAGACGGACACCGATGAACTCCATCTTGAAATGGGTGCCTTAAATTAACCATCCGAAAAGGCGTCGTGGCCGAATCGACGCCTGCAATGCCGGCTGTTGAAACGGCATTAAAGCCCCCCGCACGCGATGTTCCGCCCCGTCGAATGAATTGGAAAACGCAGATGCGGGGGCGGCCCGAACCTGTTTGAGGATCGGACGGACGGGGCCCTGGCGATTAAGGCGCCGATGCTCGGGACTTTTTACAAAGCGCCCAAACCCGGGGTTGCACCTTTCGTGGAGGTCGGGCAGATCGTGGATAAAGAAGACACCGTCTGTGTCATCGAAGTCATGAAGCTCTTCAGCACCATCAAGGCGGGCATTAACGGCCGCATTATCAAAATTCTTGTTGAGGATAGCCAGATGGTTGAGTTTGACCAGCCGCTTTTTCTCGTTGAAGCCCTGAGCGCGACAGATGCCGCTGAGGAGAGGAAGCGTTCATGACCCGAATATCGCGCGTATTGATTGCCAACAGAGGCGAAATAGCCTTGCGGGTGATACAGGCTTGCCGGGAGATGAATATCGAAACCGTCCTGGCGGTTTCAGAAGCGGATCGGTTGAGCCTGCCGGCTCAAATGGCCGACCGGGCCGTCTGTATCGGACCGCCGCTACCCTCCCAAAGCTACCTGAAAGTCGATACGATTATCGCTGCCGCCATCGGGACGAAAGCCGATGCAATTCATCCCGGGTACGGGTTTTTAGCGGAACAGCCTGAACTGGCCAAAGCCTGCGCAAAATTCGACCTGGCATTTATTGGTCCCCGGGTGGCCGATATTAAACAGATGGGAGATAAAATCTTTGCCCGACAGGTGGCCGTGGATTCCGGAATCAGTATTATTCCAGGGTCCGAGTTGATCGCAGATTACCGTCAGGTTCTCCCAGTTCGCACAAGCTTAATGGGTACCCCATTCTTCTTAAGGCGGCCGCCTGTGGTGGCGGAAAGGGTATGAAGATTGTAAAAACGCCGGCGGATTTGAGGGTTGCTTTTAATGAGGCTTCGGCTGAGGCGCGGTCGGCATTTGGTGATGGAAGGCTGTATTTAGAGCATTATGTTGAAAATGCTAGACATGTGGAAATTCAGATATTCGGGGACGGCCGCGGGAATGTGGTTCACCTGTTTGAACGGGATTGCTCGCTGCAGCGACGGTATCAGAAATTGGTTGAAGAGGCGCCTTCAGTGGCCTTGGATTCAGCAATGCGAGAAAAAGTCTGCCGTGCAGCAGTTAAGATGGCAGCTCAAATTAAGTACCAGAATGCGGGGGGAATCGTCCAATTTATTTTCGACAGGGATCAAGTAGTATTTTATTTTCTTGAGATGAACACGAGAATACAGGTAGAGCATCCGGTAACGGAGCAGACTACGGGCATCGATCTTGTGAAAGAGCAGCTTGGGGTAGCGGCCGGAAATCCGCTGAGTTTTGGACAAAAAGATGTGAAGCTGGCAGGGCACGCCATTGAATGCCGCATCAATGGCAGCATCCGCAAAGCAATTTTTTACCGAGCCCCGGCAAAATCGAACAATGGATCGCACCACAAGGCGATAACATCCGGTTGGACAGCCACTGTTTTCCGGGATATGTAGTGCCTCCTTTTTATGACTCGCTTCTGGGCAAGATCATCGTCACGGGAAGCAGCCGCCCGAAGCAGTAGCGGAAATGTCAGCAGCACTTGGAAGGTTTCAAATTTCAGGCATCCATACGAATATTTCATTGCACAGACAAATTTTGGATCACCCTGACTATAAAACAGGGGAGATTAACACGCGGTGGATAGAAAGCCGACTGGTCAAGGAGCCACATTTTCATGAAGACAATTGAGTTTATCGACACGACACTGAGGGATGGTCATCAAAGTTTATGGGCCACCCGCATGCGAACCGCACACATGGTTCCGGTTGCACATCTGTTGGACAAAGCAGGCTTCCAATCAGTGGAGCTGATGGGAACCGTTCATTTCGACGCCTGCTTGAGGTATTTGCGTGAGGATCCGTGGGAAAGAATTCAGATATTAAGCTACGGCCCTGCCGCGCACACCCCTGGGAGCATTGATTCGAAGCAAATCGCTGACAAGCTTCAACATTGTTCCGGACTCAGTTATTTCATTGTGGATTGAACGCTGTGCGGCCAACGGAATCAAACGACTCATGATTTTCGATGCGTTACACGACTGGAATAATCTTGCCAAATCTGTTTCAACAGCTAAAAAGGCGGGCATCGAGGTTTCGGTCCCGCTTGTCTATTCGCTGAGTCCGGTGCATACGGATGAATTTTACGCAAAAAAAACAAAGGAGATGATCCAGAAGCTGGACCCGCATACCGTCATGATCAAGGACTCCATCGGATTGCTGACCCCCAACGGTACCAAAACGCTGGTGCCGACGATTAAAAAACATATTGGCAATCGTCCACTTGAAATGCATTCGCACTGTACGACGGGCCTGGCGCCGTTATGTTGTATCGAATCCGTCGAATGCGGCGTCGATACCATTTACACCTGTATGTTGCCGCTGGCCAATGGTCCTTCCCACCCGTCCATTGAAAAAATGAACATGAATTTGAAAAGGCTGGGCTATGAAACGGATATCGATGATGCGGCCGTCACTGCCATTTCAGATCATTTCCGGTATGTTGCCGAGCGAGAAGGACTGCCGAAGGGAGTTCCTGCGGAATATGATGCGTTTCAATACATCCATCAGGTGCCCGGTGGAATGATCACCAATTTGACGTTCATGCTTTCTCAAAGGGGTATGGAGGACCGTCTGGAAGAGGTACTGGACGAAATCAGTGTGATTAGGGAGAAATGGGGATACCCGGTCATGATTACACCCTTTTCTCAAATTGTCGGAACCCAGGCGGTACTGAATGTTCTATCCGGCGAACGATATGGAATGACAACGGAAGAGGGTGCCCGCTATGTACTGGGCCATTATGGGAAACCGCCGGCACCCGTCAAACAGAATGTTTTGGATAAACTGTGTGAAACTCCTGAAGGGAAGCGGTATTTGACTTATGAGCAGCCCCAGCCGTCCATCCAGGACCTCAGGAAAGAATCGGGCCGTTCGAAAATTTCTGATGATGAGCTTTTGCTCAGGGTCCTTTTTCCGGAAGAACACGTTGAGAAAACCCTGCAGGCGGGGCCGATCGAGACCCGTTACCCGAGAGGCGACAAACCTGTAATGGCGTTGATTCAGGAGTTAACCGCCAAAGATGATTTTACCTATTGCAATGTTCAAAAAAACAACTTTTCTTTGACCGTAAAAAAGAATACAGGCAGTCGGAAAGCTCAGAGACTGAGAATTGGACACGCAGGATTGTTTCAGTAAAAGGAGGCATAACATGGAAAATGTCGTCATTGTCAGTGCGGTCAGGACACCAACCGGGGCCTATTGCGGAATGTTGCGGGGTATCCCCGGTAGCAAAAACTTGCGGCAAGGGTCATCGATGAAGTTTTAAAAAGAACCCCTATCAAACCGGAAGCGGTTGATGACGTTATTCTCGGCCAATCGTTTGCGAACGGGGAATCTCCCAACCTGGCACGGCTGGCACTTCTCGAAGCGGGGTGGCCGGTGGAAGTACCCGGCTTGACGCTGGACCGGCGATGCTGTTCCGGACTTCAGTCAATCTGGACGGCCGCAATGGAGATTCAAACCGGTTTTCGTGCATATACTTGTGGCCGGGGGGGCTGAGAGCATGAGTCGTGCCGAGTTTTACATTCCCGGTGAATGCATCAAATGGGGCATCGGCGGATCCGTTGATCCCAAATGGGGATTTGTCCGAAGCACCATGGCAGCATGTCGCTGTGGGGACTGCCGTTTTACGACAGGATACAGCGCGGGCGCCCGAGGCACCAGCCGGTGGATCGTTTTTGGGAGCTCAACTCCATGATGACGTGGGCGGAAACGGCCGCAAAAAACGAGGGAATTACCCGGGAAGCGGCCGACCAATGGGCATTGGAATCTCATCGGAAAGCGATACAGGCGATGGATTCGGGAAAATTCAAAGAAGAGATCGTACCGTTGACAATCAAACAAAAAAAAGGCGACGTCCGCTTGGACGAGGATGAAACCCCGCGCCGGAATAGCTCCATGGAAAAACTCGCAAAACTGAAAACCGTTTATCCGGACGGCATCTGTACGGCGGGCAACTCCTCCAGTGAAAACGACGCTGCCGCGGCCCTGGTGCTGACCACCGCGGGAAAAGGCCTCAGAGCTCAATATCCAACCGCTGGCCTATCTCAAATCTTTCGGCGTTGCCGGTGCCGATCCGTCGCTCACATATCCGGCAGTACCTGCAGCCGTCAACATGGCCCTTGGAAAAGCGGGGTTGACCATCGAGGAGATTGACTTAATCGAGATACAGGAAGCCTTTGCCGCTCAGACTCTGGCCGACGCAAAACTGATGGGATTGACCTCGAGCGACCTGGCGGAAAAAGTCAATGTCAACGGTTCGGGCATATCCCTGGGTCATCCCATCGGTGCCACCGGTGCCATTCGTTTGACAACACTTGTGCACGAATTAAACAGGCGTGGTGCACGCTATGGTCTGGTAACGATTTGTGGCGGTGGCGGGTTGGGAATCGCCGCTATTGTTGAAAGAAAATAGCACCCATATGAAAGAAGGCGACGGAAGCCTGAAAAGGATTACTTCGAATCTGCTCTTTCGTACCGAAGTTACCATGGATGACAAAAAAGGAGCCAAAAATGAAAAAACATCTGGAAGGAATTAGGATCTTGGATTTAACGGCATACTTATCGGGTCCTTATACGAGTATGAACCTGGCTGCCATGGGAGCAGAGGTCATAAAGGTGGAGAGGCCAAAAATCGGCGACCCATGCCGATGGAATCCGCCGTTTGCAGGTGTTAATGGTTTAAGCTTTGAAAGGAAAGACGACAAGGATATTTCCATTCTGTATCTGAAACGTAATCGCGGCAAGAAAAGTATATTCCTGAACCTCCAAAAGGAGGAAGGCAAGAATATTTTAGCAAGGCTCATTGAGAAAAGCGATGTCATTTTGGAGAATTTTACCCCCGGCGTCATGGATCGTCTGGGTTTCAGCTACGACGATGTAAAGAAAATCAACCCGAAAATCATCTATTGCTCTATTTCAGGCTTTGGCCAGGACGGCCCCTTTAAAGACCGCCCCGCCTTCGATCTAACCATTCAGGCGACCAGCGGCATCATGGGGCTGACCGGTTCGCCGGACGGGCCCCCTGTTCGATGCGGCGCATGGATCGGCGATATGCTGTCTTCGCTTTACAGCATTATCGGGATTCTTGCGGCACTTAATTCCCGTGAAAAAACAGGAACGGGAGAAAGGATTGACGTTGCCATGAACGATGCCTGTTTTTCGGTGTGTACGGACGAAGCCCTGGACCTCAATATATCAAGGGGCATACCCATTAGAACCGGCAACCGCTTGACAAGGCTTGCGCCATGGAACTCCTATCGCGTAACAGACGGCTGGGTGGTCATTTGTGTCGCCAACAATTCACAGTGGCAAGCCTTTTTAGAAGCAATTGAAAGGGAAGACCTCAAGGACGATCCAAGATTTGAGGATCAGCAGGGGCGCCACAAGCATTCTGACGACGTGGAGGTCATCATTGAAAATTGGCTAAGAGACTTGGGCAAAGATGAGGTCATCAGCCGATTGAACCGCAAAAAGGTGCCTTGTGAAGCGATCGCGGAATTTGATGAGGTCCTTGAAAATCCTCAACTTCAGTGGCGGGAGATGATCCAGGAGGTGGTTCATCCGATCGCCGGTGGCGTGGGGCTCAAAGCCGCCGGATTTCCCATCAAATTTTCCAGTCTCAAGGCTGATCTGGGGGACCCGGCCCCCTATCCAGGAGAACACAGCCAAGCGGTCTATAAGGAATTGCTGGGCATTTCAGAAGAAACGCTAGACCAACTCAAACAGGACGGCGTCATTTAGCCGCTGATGGAACCCTACGCCTTCATCGTCATCGCAATTGCTGTATTTGGCTCGGCCGTTATCAAGAACTCCATCGGAATCGGTGCGGGAGTTTTTCTTATCCCGGTTTTAACGCTGGTACTCCCGCCGAAGGTTTCGCTGGGTTTGGGTGCTCCGGCAATGTTGATTTCAGATCTGGTTGGAATTAAAAATTACTGGGGTGAATGGGACAAAAGAGAACTGACATTTCTTCTTCCCCCGGCGATTATCGGTGTCGTTGTCGGTGGGCTGCTCATACAGGCAGTTTCGGATAAAAGCTTTAAGATTTTTGTGGGTGCGGTCGCATTAATCTTTGCGCTTTACAACCTCTTAATAGCTAAATTCCACGGTGATAATTCCACGGGCGGGCTGAATATTTCCGGCTTGGCCGGCGACAAACTGAGTATTCTCTTCGGTTTTTTAGCTGGCACTGCCAGCACGCTTATCCATGCAGGCGGCATGGTTATATCCATTTATCTGATTAACAGACACCCCGACAAAAGAGGCTTTGTTGCCACAATCGTTTTCTTTTTTGCAGTCATCAACCTGTCAAAATGGATTGCTTATACTCAGATCGGTATACTGACATGGGATGTCGCTATTTTCGTGTTGGTAATTTCCCCCCTGATCGTGTTGGGAGGGTTTGTCGGCAACACTATCAACCGAAGGCTGCAATACCCGATATTTAAAACGATGGTATTGGTACTCATCCTTATCATTGGATTGCGACTCTTGATGACGGTTTAAAACAGAGCCCGGCCTTTATCGCAGTTTTCAGAGTTTTTTTGCTCGTGCAAAGACAACGAAATATCCAACAAACCACCGGCTACAAGTTTCGCACCCGGCATCTGGATCGGCGGCAGGTATGCAGCGGTTTGATAGTTGTCCTTTGACACAGAATAGTTGATCATACAATTTCGGTGATAGGGAGCAGGGTTCCCATGGACCTTCAGATTGTAGCCGTTATAACGGTTTTATTTGTCGCCGCACTGATTGCGTCGACCTTTGGATTCGGTATCGGGCTTATCGCCATGCCACTCCTGGCAATCCTGGTCGACATCAAAACCGCGGCTTCGCTTTCGGCTTTGGTCAGCATAACCGTTGTATCAACTGTGTTAATGGGGCATTGGCGGGAAATCCAGTTCAGGAGCATCTGGCGCCTTGTTGTTTCCTCGTGTGTCGGTGTATCGTTAGGTCTTTGGCTTTTAAGAAATATGCAGGCATCGTATATGAAACTTTTTTTGGCATTTATCGTCATCGCCTTTTCCTGTTTCAGCCTAATGACAACCCGCCGGATGACGCTTAGAACGGATCGATTCGCATATGTGTTTGGCGGGGTGTCGGGAATACTGGGGGGGGCTTACACCATTCCCGGACCGCCGGTCATCGTATACGGCATAATGCGCAGATGGCAGCCGGAAGAATTCCGTGTAACGCTGCTGGGCTACTTTTTGCCGAATACCCTGCTGGTGACCCTCGGATATTATTTTTCAGGTTTTATGACATCGAGTGTCATGCACCTGTATGTTTATTCACTCCCGGCGATTTTCATGGCGGTTATCATCGGAAACCATGCTAACCGTTCCATTCCCAAAGAGAAATTTGTGAAATTCGTCCATGTCCTGTTGATTCTTCTCGGGATGCTGTTGTCTTTTCAAGCGATTGCCATCATACCTTTTCTATCGGAATGATCATGTTATCCAAGGCCCGAGTTCGCCGTCGAATTTTTCAGAATCCAAACCGAACATCAATGGTTGGAGATTCAAAGTTTGCCGTCTTGTGTTATTTGGCAACCAAGCTGCGAAGCTGTGCTTATAATTCTTCGGGGATGAAAAATTCAGTTTTTGTTTTATGAATGCCATTTTCAGATCAGTAGCTAACTTTCTTTAAGAATAGCCCATGGGCCGGTGCCGTGGCACCGGCCTGGTCCCGATCCTTTGACGCCAGGATGCGCTTGAAATCATCGGGTGAAATCTTGCCCCGTCCGACGTCCACCAGCGTTCCCACAATATTGCGCACCATAAAACGTAAAAAGCCGTCGGCTTCAATTTCAAAGGCCAGATAGCCGTCTTCCTCTTCTTCAGGCCGGCCTTATAAACCCTGCGGTTGGTGTGGGAGCGCGGACTGCCTGACGCCTTCAAAGGCCTTGAAATCATGGCTGCCGATGAGATGGGATATTGCAGCGCGCATGGCTTCAAGATTCAATTCTTTTCTGATGTGCCAGGCGTATTGTCGAAAAATTGCGGCGGGATTCGGGCGGTTTAAAATTTTGTAAACATAGGTTTTGCTTTTGACATCATAGCGGGCATGAAACGAGGCTTGGACTTCCTCACAACTCATTATAACGATATCTTCATCAGTCAAGCTGTTCAAACCGCCGAGGAGATCTTGCGGACCGAGTTCGGTCTCACATTTAAAATTGGCGACCTGGGCATGGGCATGCACACCGGCATCTGTCCGGCCGGATCCCGCCACGGATACGGTTTGGCCGGTTATGGTGAGAACCGCCTTTTCGATTTCTTCCTGGACGGTCCGGTCATTTTTCTGACGCTGCCAGCCATGGTAGAGGCTCCGTCGTACTCGATTATAATTTTGAAATTTTTGATCATTATATGCAAAGAACTCAAAATTGCGATTCTAACGGCATGTATTCGGATTAAATTACCAGCGCGATCGACAGCGAAAAAAAAGACAGGATAGTCGACAGCACAATGGAAGCCGAGGCCAGGTTTGTGTCGCCGTTTAGTTGTGAGGAAAGAATATACAGGGCCGGAGAGGTGGGCAGTGTAAAATAAATCAGGCCGATTCTCAGACCCAGATCTGAAACACCGAATGCTATCAGAAACCCATATCCGATGAGCGGGAGCACCAGTAATTTAAATATAGAGGCGATCAGGGACAGCTTGGAATGGTCTCTGATAGTGGATAGCGTCAGGGCGCCGCCGATGGACAGCATGGCCAGGGGCAGGGCCACATACGAGGCCAATTGGAGCGTGTTGCCGATAAAGGGAGGGAAGCCCATTGCCATAAATTGGCATAGATTATACCGCTGATGCAGGCCATTATCAAAGGATTGGAAATCAAGGCCTTGACGGTTTGCCACAGACGCTTTGCCGGCTGCATCTTTGCTTCGGAAAACCAGATCAGAGTTGAGACACAGAGCACATTGATAATGGGGATGATCATCCCGATCAGGATCCCGAATTGCTTGATACCGACCTCACCGAAAGCACTCAATACGATGGCAACGCCGATATAGGAGTTAAATCGGTAGCAGCACTGGGAAAAGGTGCCGGCCTTGTAGTCGGGCACTTACTGAGTTTGATAAACAGAGTACTGAGTACGTAAACGGTGAGCACCGCGCATATGACGGCTTTATACAGCCCTGTGTCCTCGGTTAAAGCTGAAGAGGCACCTCCGATTTTCCAGAAAAGCAGCGCCGGAAAAAATATATAGTACATGAGCTTGTCTGCCGTCTCCAAGAAGACGTCATTGGTCAGGCGCCAACGCTTTAACATGCTGCCGAAAAGGATCAGCATAAAAACCGGAAAAAGACTGTTTAAAACCATAGACTATACGCGATCGCAAGGTAGATTGGCCAGTTCATCTTCGATATCATCATCAATCCATTTTTTGTAGGCTGCCAGAGGATATTCAGCGCCGCAGACCCTGCAGCGCAAACGAACAGACTCTCAGGTTCGTTGTATTCGCAGCGGTGCCTTGCAATGGTGACATTGGAAAAAGCGTGGATCCATATTATCTCATCCTTAACTTAAAGGTGTGACCGGGGTAAATACTGCAAAGATCGCGTTCTGTCAAATAAAGACAAGAATTTTGATTAAAAATCCAAAGTTCGGTAGATTGACAAATTTCGCCGATTCTGTAGAATGAATTTAATGTCAGGTACCAAATAACCTCAATTCGGTTGGGTTATGCCAATTTAAATACGAGGGAAGAGACCATGCAAAAGATGGATTGTCCTGGTTTTCAAACGGCGGGGGTTGCTTCAGGCCTGAAGAAAAATGGAAATAAAGATCTTGGACTTATATATTCTGAAGTTCCGGCAAGCGTTGCCGCGATGTTTACCCGCAACCTTGTCAAAGCGGCGCCGGTTCTTCTTGATCAACAGCGAACCGCCAAGGGGGTCTGCCGGGCGGTTATCGTCAACAGCGGCAACGCCAACTGCTGCACCGGGGACCAGGGCATGCAGGATGCCATTCGCATGGGACGTCTGGCGGCGCAGGGACTCATGCTTGATGAAGAAGACGTGCTGGTGGCATCCACCGGAGTGATCGGTGAACCATTGCCGATCGAAAAAATTGAAACTGCCGTCCCGGGTTTAATCAAGGCGCTTTCCGCCGACGGCATATCTGATTTTGCCGAAGCCATCATGACCACGGACACGGTTCCCAAAGTTGTCAGCCGCAGCGGGGATCTGGCCGGCAAGCCATTTACGGTAACCGGTGTGATCAAGGGTGCCGGCATGATCCGTCCGGACATGGCGACCATGCTGTGTTTTGTAATGACCGATATCAATGCCCATCCGGAACCGTTGCAGGCGATGCTCAAAAAAGCGGTGGATCGATCGTTGAACCGCATGACGGTGGACGGGGATACCAGCACCAATGATACCGTCCTTTTAATGGCCAACGGACACTCAACGGTTGAAGTGATCAGTGAGAATCAAAAGAATGCTTTTCAATCCGTACTCGATGAGGCAATGATTGATCTGGCTAAATGGCTGATTAAAGATGCCGAAGGTGCTACCAAACTGGTTGAGATCGTCGTTAAAGGCGCCAAGACAAAAGCGGAAGCACATAAAATCGCAGACACAGTGGCCAATTCGCCGCTATTTAAAACCGCACTTTTCGGTGAAGATGCCAACTGGGGAAGAGTCCTGGCGGCCGTTGGCCGGGCAGGAATCTCCGTGGATCCTAAAAAGATAGATATTTTCTTTGGAACGACTCAAATGGTCAAAAACGGATTCGGATGCGGCAAAGAGGCCGAAGCTGAAGCAACCAAGGTTTTAAAGCAGGACGAATTCACGATGACCATCGACTTAAAACTGGGCCAAGAGATAGAAACGGTCTATACCTGTGATTTTTCAATAGATTATGTAAAAATAAATGCGGATTACCGAAGTTGAAATTCTTCCGGGAAGGACGCTGCCGTGATAATCGATGAGTGACGTAAGACTCCAAAAGTTTTTGTCCGCAGCCGGGGTATGCTCCCGCCGCAAAGGGGAAGAACTTATTGTCGCCGGCAAGGTTGCCGTGAACGGAGAGACCGTCGTTGAACTCGGCACCAAGATTGATCCGGACCAGGATCAGATTGAAGTCGATGGGAAAAAGATCCAACCCGCTCATACGTTGATCTATATCGCCCTGAACAAACCTGAAGATTACGTGACCAGTTGCAGCCATCCGGGCGAGAAGGTGGTGGTGGATCTGGTAGACATTTCCGAACGAATTTATCCGGTGGGCCGATTGGACAAGGATTCCACCGGGCTGCTGCTGCTGACCAATGATGGACGAATTCATCACCGTCTGTCCCATCCTTCTTTTGATCACGAAAAGGAATATGACGTAACGGTGGCCAGGCCCATTTCGAACGGGGCGCTAAAAAAAATGAGTGACGGCCTGCTGCTGATGGGAACCAAAACCCGCCCGGCTCGGATCACCCGAATTTCCTCCCGGCGGTTTCGGATGGTTTTGCAGGAGGGTAAAAACCGACAGATCCGCCGAATGGTGCGCAAGGTTGGCAACGAGGTGACCCGGCTCCAGCGTAAACGCTTTGCCGGCATCAAGCTGGGTAACCTGCCGCCGGGAAAATGGCGCCATTTGAGTCCAGGCGAGAAAAAAAGCCTAGTTGATACCCTCTAACACCAGGTTTGTGCGGTCTTCAACCGGCATCACCGGCACCATGACGATGTCATACCCGATATTCCCATAGGCTGCCAGCAAAAGGTCGTTTAGTCTTCCAGCAATCATTTCATCTTCCGATCGAACTTCGTCCTTCAAAAAGTCGAATCGCTCGAAGAAAAATATCTTCCGGTAACGGTTGCGACGGCTGAAGTTTAAGGGCTCCGTCGAGTCCAGTCCCTCCAATTCAAAATAGGCGATACTGTCGGGTACACCGCGGTCGAAAAAAACAGGTTCGGTTTTTGTCAGCGAATCCTCAATTCTGATCTTTGTATGCAGAATATGGCGTTCAAACTGCAGCCTATCGGCTTTGATCTGATCTAACCCCAAGCCTATTCCTAACTGCCGGTCGATATAAGCCCTTGCTACCTCGTGAACGACGCGAATTCCCCGCCTTTCAATTTCGTTGATAACGGACGTCTTTCCCGAGCAGGGTGCTCCGGTGATTATATGCCAGTTGGTTTGACCCACGGTATCCGGTTCCTTCTTGATGGAGCTGTGGTAATCCATTCCGGGATGGTTTTCTATCTGCCGTTCAATACTGAAACCTGGCACCTGAAACCCCATTATAGAAAATGGCAACCAATCTTCAGAGCGGCGTTGAAGAAAGGTTAATCTGTCCAGTTTTATACTGAAATAACACGGAAGATATGATAGACTTTTTCTAAACTATACATGAAAAAGAAAAATAACGACAGGAGACCGGAGATTTCTATGGTTAGATTTGAATCATTGATCAGCAGAGAAAATAAAATTGCAGTTGTGGGGCTGGGCTATGTCGGCCTGCCTCTGGCAGTGCACCTGGCCGCTCATTTTGATGTTGTCGGATTTGACCTGAAAACTGCTCGGATAAAAGAGCTTGAGTCCGGGATTGATCGCACCCTGGAAGTAACTGAAGCGCACCTCAAACAGGCTCAAATAAACTACACGGATGACCCTGTATGCCTTTCGGACTGCCGGCTCATAATTGTGGCGGTCCCGACCCCCATAGACGATTACCGTATCCCCGACTTAACCCCTCTACGGGGAGCTTCTTCGACTGTAGGAAGATATCTGCAAAAAGGTACCTGTATTGTCTATGAATCCACCGTTTATCCTGGAGCCACAGAAGAGGTCTGTATTCCGATCCTGGAGACAGAATCCGCGCTGAAATTGGGACGTGATTTTACGGTGGGGTACTCGCCGGAGCGGATTAATCCGGGTGATAAGGTTCACACCCTTGAAAACATTATGAAGATCGTATCCGGTTCGGACCCCGCAACCTGCGACATGCTCGCCCAGGTTTACGGTCAGGTCGTTTCGGCCGGAATCCACAAGGCCTCATCAATCAAGGTGGCGGAAGCTGCCAAAGTTATTGAAAACACCCAGAGAGATTTAAATATCGCCCTGATGAATGAGCTTGCCAAGATTTTTGAAATTATCGGGATCGACACCCATGAAGTCCTCGAAGCGGCGGGGACTAAATGGAATTTTCTGCCCTTCAAACCCGGTCTGGTCGGTGGTCACTGCATCGGTGTTGACCCCTATTATCTTACTTTTAAAGCCGAAGCTCTCGGATATCATCCGGAAATGATTCTGGCCGGCAGAAGGATCAACGACGGAATGGGGAAACACGCTGCCGAGCGGGCGGTGAAAATGCTCATTGCTGCCGGCAAACAGGTGCGGGGGGCCAGGGTGGCGATTCTCGGGATCACTTTCAAAGAAGATGTGCCCGATTTGCGCAATACCAAAGTCGTGGATATTATCAGCGAGCTTCAAGATTACGGGGTGGAGGTTCTGGTCAGCGATCCTCTGGCGGACGCAAATGAGGCTCTTAACTACTACGGGGTAACTTTGATACCGCTGGAAAAGATCAAGGGAGTGGACGCCGTCATACTGGCTGTCATGCACCGGGTTTACCAGGAAGAGGGGCTGCAAGGAGTTGCCGGACGCTGTTCAGGGCCCAATGCACTGGTCATTGATGTAAAGGGATGTTTTAATACCGCAGAGGCCCAAAAATTAGGCATCACCTATTGGCGGCTTTGATTGACGAATGAGCGCTGAAAATATTCAATCATATGAAGATAGCCCATTAAAATCCTTTAATCCGCCTGCGGCGGACGAGGGTTTAATTCACAAAATGCATTAAATCAGTTTCTAAGATAGTAATTACCAGTATGCCGGATCCAATCACCCACGCCAGTCTTTCATTTATTATTGCCAGACACTGCTTCAGAGACCAAAAAGCTCTTTTTGTCCTGGCCGCGCTTTCACCGGATATCGATGTGTTTATCGGGGGCCTTTTTATACTTTTATCCGGTCCGTGGCCGGTGTCGCTGCCCGACTTCTTTGATAAGAGCATGATCTTTCATCCCGGCCTGTCAGCGGCCATCTGGTTTATCCCGATCTACGGCCTATTTTTGTCGTGGATGTTTCGCAAGGTAGGAAAAAGAGCGTCTGAGGCAAACTTCAATCGAATCTACACCGTGGTTCTGTCAGGGATGCTGCTGCACCTGGGTCTTGATTTCCTGCAAACCGGCAATCGGCCATTGTGGCCCCTGGATCTGGCAGCGGGGCTGAATATACTGCCGTATACACCGGGCGGACGTTTGTGGACCATGATGGCGGCCATCGGCCTGCTGACTCTCGATTCGCTTGTGATTTACCGGCGCCGATTGTCCCGCGAGCGCTAAAAAAGCCGCTGCGGGTTGTGAGCATCCAGCCTCATATCGGAGCCCGGGCTCTTCAAAGGTGCTATCCTGGCATCCGCCGCGACGATCCGGCTTCAACTCCTATTTCGCGTTATGCGAAACTAATTCGCATACGATGTTTCCGATAAACACTTCGATATTAATCTTAACCGGCAGGCGGGTGGGGTCGGATTTGAACCAGAGGGTGAACCGGGCCTCCTGATTTTCTTCAAACAGCCCTTCAATGCCGATCATCTCCGGCTGAATGACATACGTATCGTAAAACATGCCACGGAATTTGATGCGTTCTTTTTTTAACAATGAGCCGCGGCCAATGACGCATTTTTTTCCATCGGTTACGGGACGCTCGAATCCATCGGTGACACTAAAATTTTGAGTGCGGGCATAGTACAGAATCCCTAACGGATCAAAAGTGCCCGGAAGGATTACCGTGCTCTGTTCGAGTGTGCCGAAACTCACATAATCGGCTTTACGGTTTTGCCAGTCGAAAGTGACAACCACATCCCGGTGGGTGCTGGCCTCTCGATGTTTCTTTTTGTAGAGAAGGGACCGGGTCATTGCCAGGTTCGTGAAGGCCTCTATCTCACTCCTGACTTTATAAATTAAATCAATGAAGGGGGTCGTTCGGGTTTTTAAGCGGAAATGCCGCACAGTTTGACCATTGATGATGGTGTTGGGCAAAACTTCCATCACGGTTTCACCCACCTTCAAAAATCCCCAGTATATGTTAAATGACAGGCGTTCGCCTTCTTGAAACGGAAGTCCCGGTTGCTCGGCATTCGCCGAGATTGGCATAGCAAATGCAGTTATTGATAGAAGAAAAATTGATATCCCGGTCAAAAAATTCACCCTGCGACCGAAGCGGTTTTCTAGATAATTGAGCATACTTCACTGTTGGGTAAAAATTGCAGTGCTTTTTTTCGGGCGGCTTTCACCGCAGGTGGTTATCACGATTTGTGGCGACCCGTTTAGGTCAGCTGGAAGCTGGGACTAAACTGCGCTGGCACCTCCATCGACCATCAGGGTTTGGCCGGTGATAAAATCGGATGCCTTCGAGCACAGAAACAATACGGCTTGAGCGACATCAACCGGTTCGGCGATTCTTCCCAGGGGAATCGTTTTAACTATCTGCTCATAAATTTCGCTGTTGGACCAGAACGGTTCGCTGAATTTGGTCCTGACCATACCGGGGGCGACGGCATTGACCTGGATATTGAAGGCTGCCAGTTCCTGGGCCATAACTTTGGTCATCATTTCAATGCCGGCTTTGGCCACCCCGTAAATACCCATAAAAGGTGCCGATCGTCGGCCGGCGATGGAAGAAATGCTCACAATTTTGCCCTTTTTATGTTCCCGCATAATTCGGCCTGCTTTGCGCGAGCACAGAAAGGTGGCGTTTAAATTGCTGTCGATGATTTTGTTCCACAGTCCGGGATCGGCATCAACCAGACCGGTAACGATGTTCATGCCGACATTGTTAATCAGTCCGTCAACACGGCCGAAGGCTTCCAGGGTGTGGTTGAACAAACCGTCCACATCCTCGGCCCGGGCCACATGGGCAGGCACCGCCAGCAGGTTGGCGCCGGCATTCAGCTCAGCGGCGGCGGCATCCAGGCCTTCCTGCTTGCGGCTGCAAATGGCAACCCTGGCCTTTTGATCGAGGAGCATTCTGGTGATTTCAAACCCGATACCCCGGCTGCCGCCGGTTACCACAAAAACCTTATTTTCCAAATCAAATGACAAATTACCCATGGATATCTCCTTTCATAACAAAAAGCTGGCTCGGGGGTTGTGACCGAAGGCTGCCGGGAGAAATTGAAAATACCTTTCGAAGTGATCTCAGAAGGCCAGGTCATGTTTTATAGACCGGCCGACGGGGCAGTTCGCAATCGAACTTAATACAAGCTGAGGCAAAAACTGCCCCTCATTTCTGCCTTCTGTTCTCTGACCTCTGCCTGCCCGCCGAAGCCCTTGCGGCGACGGCGGGTCCTCTGTAATCCTATTCGATATAAAGCTTCTGTCCGGGATATATCTTACTGCCCGGATACAGTTGGTTCAAATAGAGTAACCGATTCAGCGGCATCTGGTGGCGCTGGGCGATTAAAAAGGGGCTGTCTCCCGGTCGAACTTCATAGGTAGCCAAACCGTTTACTGCCGGGGGTTCACTTTTCACCGGGGGAAATTATCAGGACTTGTCCTTTTTGCAAAGTGGTGGTTTTCAGATGGTTAAGTTCCTGGATTTTTTTGGTCGTGGTGCCGTATCGTTTGGCGATGGTAAAAAGAGAATCCCCTTTTCTGACAATATGATTAACGGCCTGGCCGTTGCGGGGCTTTTGGACAGTGGGGGGATTGCTTCGCATGTAGCCGCGCCGTGGAATTTTCAAACGTTTGCCGGCCACAATGTAGTTTGAGCGGCGCAAATTGTTGGCCCGCATGATGCTTCTGACACTGGTCCGATATTTTCGTGCAATGACGGACAGCGTCTCACCGTTGCGCACCCGGTGATAGACATAAGCCCTTTGGGGAGGATGGGATACCGGTATCTGGTCAATTTCGGCTATCAGCAAGCCACTTTTGCCGGGGGGAACCCTGAGGCGATAATTGTCACCGGGCAATATTCGATAGCGAAGCTCCGGATTGAGGTCCCTCAAAACCTGTTCACCGACACCGATTGATTTGGCAACGTTTTTTAAGTGGACCTGCTTGCTGATGTCGACGGTTTCGTATTCCATCGGCGGGTCGATTGAAACCCTATCCAGTCCATAGGTTTCGGGATTGTTCAGGATATGAAGGGTGGCCAGAAACCTGGGAACGTAACGGGCGGTCTCCCGTGGCAGCCGCTCATAGAGATCCCAGAAGTTATCAAGGTAGTTGACATTTTGGCTTCTGATAACTCTTAAAACTCGGCCTTCTCCACAATTGTAAGCGGCCAGGACAGTTGCCCAGTCTCCGAAAATACGATGCAGTTCCTTGAGATATTCGATGGCGGCCCTGGTCGACTTCTCCGGATCCATGCGTTCATCGATGAACTTGTTGCGTTGCAAGCCGAATTTGTATCCGGTCGATGGAATGAATTGCCACAGACCAAGCGCCCGAGCGCGCGAAAGGGCATTGACTTTATAGCCGCTTTCGATCAGCGGAAGCCAGGACAATTCTTCCGGAAGGCCGGCCGCCCTCAAGGCTTTGACAATTTGATCCCGGTAGCGGCCGGAGCGTCGGTAAGATTCGATAAAAAAGTACTTCTCCCCGCCGGCAGTGAATAGATTAATCTCAGCTTGAACGTGCCGGTTGATGGCGATCGGAATTGCGTTGTGATTTCCGTTTACGACAATATTACGCGATGCATAAATTTCCAGAATGCGTTTTGAAATCATAAAACGCAGGTCTTCTTTTTGCTGGATGAGCTTGGGACGGTTAGACGTATCAACGCTTACTATTAGAGCATAGGCACGATCGAGAGCTTCCACCGCATTTTCCAATTCACCCTGCTGCCAGTATTCCTGGGATAGCTCACAGAACTCGAGTGCCTCATCAAGGTGGGTTTGGATTTTTTGCGTGGACACGGGATCCAAACCCAGGCCGCTAGATTGGGGGCCTAGATCGGAAACAACTTCTTCATCACTGTCGACGTCGACGGCAGAATCAGCTTGCCCTTCTGCGCGGGCAGATAGATCGGATACGTGCATGCCTGCCCTTTCAATCAGTTGGCCGTTATGGCTGCTCTTATCGGGGAGCGGTGATGATGCGGTTTCTTTTTGAAGTTTTGATTCAGGTGAACCAGAAGGGTCCATTGCAAGATGGGTACATCCACTCAACAAAATCAGCAGTAAAGTCGGTATAACAAAATAACGGAGATTCATCAGTTCAATTCCTTAGAGAGTTCTGTCAATTGTATCAACATCCAAACTGGCAGCGATTTTCAACCTATAATAATTCCTATTGAATGATAAAGCAAATATAACTAAAATTGTCAAGGGCTTATATAGCATTTTGATTATCCCTAAGATCAAAAGCGAAAATTAAGATATAAATCGGATCATTTTATGTTATGCTAATTTTGTGCCAAATCTATTTTTTGCCCTTTCCATCCGGAATATAATGCTTACTCTGAATACTTACTCAGCAGATAAATCTATTTCATGGCCGGACTTCTTAAACTGATATCGACGAGAATTTACAGAACTTTAGGGGAATTATCCAAACCGGCAGCAGTGGTTCCAGACAACTTTTAGACGGTCTTGGAATACCGGTCGTTGAGGGCGTCCATTTCGGTTCGGTAATATTTTTCAGTTGGAATCCAGAGAGTCCCGTCCAGTATACCCGGGTGATGATTTTTCCCGATTGAATAGTTGGTTTCGAATTGGCTTTCGGATTAATATTCAGAAAAAATAGATGAAAATTAAAGAAAATAGATGATATTATGCGATTTTATCCTTCTATTACTTAATAAACAAGTCTAAATACCAATAAAATTATTATTTAGAGTTTGATATTTGGGTTAGAGATCGTTAAGTAAGTTTGTTTTAAGTATGGGGGGGTCTGCTTCTCTTTACATCGATCCTATTTAAAATAATTTTAAGATGTTAGGTTGTGAGGCCAGCGTAGCTCAGCTGGTAGAGCAACTGATTTGTAATCAGTAGGCCGGGGGTTCGAGTCCCTTCGCTGGCTCCATATTTGAATACGGTTTTCGGTTCATCCTTTCTGTGGGGACCGGATCTATCATTATTAAGAGGTGGGGTTCCCGAGCGGCCAAAGGGAACAGACTGTAAATCTGTCGGCGAAGCCTACGGAGGTTCGAATCCTCCCCCCACCACCAGCCTGAAGAAAAGGCGTATGTAGGAGATTTCGGCACAAACTTCGGGATCAATAATTACTACATGGCTTCCTGCAAATTTTTTATAGGTCAGGAATTATGCCTATAGTCGCTTAAGCGGGAGTAGCTCAGTTGGTAGAGCTTCAGCCTTCCAAGCTGGATGTCGCGAGTTCGAATCTCGTCTCCCGCTCCAGCAAATTTTTTAAATGATTGTTACTCAACATAGGAAACGCAAAAGGTAACTGTAAAAGCAATTGCCCACGTAGCTCAGTCGGTAGAGCGCTTCCTTGGTAAGGAAGAGGTTCATCGGTTCGATTCCGATCGTGGGCTCCATCTTGGATTGACGATTTTCAATTGATAATTGTAGATGGAAATCCGGATCGCAACAGCGCCCGAATTTGTCACTATTCAGTCGTCAATCGTCAATTAACAGTCGTCAATCGTCAATTTATAAGGGGAGGATGGGAATATGGCCAAGGCAAAGTTTGAGCGTACCAAGCCGCATGTCAACGTAGGAACGATAGGACATATTGATCATGGCAAGACGACGTTAACGGCGGCGATCACCAAGCATTTGGGATTAAAGGGACAGGCGGATTATATACCGTTTGACCAGATTGACAAGGCCCCTGAGGAAAAGGAGCGAGGGATAACCATCGCCACAGCCCACGTGGAGTATGAGACGGCCAGCCGGCATTATGCCCATGTGGACTGTCCGGGTCATGCGGATTATATCAAGAACATGATCACGGGTGCGGCCCAGATGGACGGAGCGATTTTGGTGGTGGGAGCCGATGATGGTCCGATGCCTCAGACGCGCGAGCACATATTGCTTGCCCGTCAGGTGGGAGTGCCGCAGATAGTGGTATTTTTAAACAAATGTGACATGGTCGACGATGAGGAGCTCATTGAGTTGGTTGAGCTTGAGATGCGCGAGTTGCTGGACAAGTATGAGTTTCCGGGCGATGACACGCCGATTGTTCGCGGCAGTGCGTTAAAGGCGCTGGAGAGTGAAGATCCTGATAGTGAGGAGGCCAAGTGCGTATTTGAGTTAATGGATGCGATCGACTCGTTTATTCCGGAGCCGCAGCGAGATGTGGACAAGCCGTTTTTGATGCCGATCGAGGATGTATTCAGCATATCGGGTCGCGGGACGGTTGTGACGGGCCGGGTTGAGCGCGGCATCATCCACGTGGGTGATGATGTAGAGATTGTGGGCATACGCGAGACGTTAAAGACGGTTTGCACGGGAGTGGAGATGTTTCGCAAGCTGTTGGATGAAGGCCAGGCGGGTGATAACATCGGGGTATTGTTGCGCGGCACCAAGCGCGAAGATGTGGAGCGTGGTCAGGTGGTAGCGATTCCGGGCACGATTACACCGCACACGAAGTTTAAGGCCGAGGTATACATATTGAGCAAAGAGGAAGGCGGCCGCCACACGCCGTTTTTCAGTGGATATCGACCGCAGTTTTATTTTCGCACCACGGATGTAACGGGTGTATTAACGTTACCGGAAGGTGTGGAGATGGTGATGCCCGGCGATAATGTAACGATAGAGGCGCAGTTGATAACGCCGATTGCCATGGAGAAGGAAGTGCGATTTGCGGTTCGCGAAGGTGGCCGTACGGTCGGTGCCGGTGTCGTCAGTGAGATTATTGAGTAGAGCCCCAATTGAGTAAAAAATCAATCAGGAGTTATTCCGCCGCAGGCGGATTATTGATTAATAGTTTAAAGGATTGGATTCTATTTTAAGCTCTCAGTGGTAAGAAAATTATCAAACGCGGTGATCATCAAACACGATTAACGATTAACCAATCCGCCGGAGGCGGATTAGCTCCTAATTGAGCGTCTTATGCTCAATTAGGATATGGGAGTCTTTCAGGTGAGAATCATTGTTACCCTAGCATGCACGGAATGCAAAAGAAGAAATTATACGACGACCAAAAACAAGCGAACCACGCCTGATAAGCTGGAGTTTAACAAATATTGCAGGTTTTGCCGCAAGCACACACCGCACAAGGAAACCAAATAGCCGATTGAAATCGGATATGTTTTCAACCCGTAAGCGACGATAGCTAAAAGCTGACCTTGTATGGCTCAGCGGATCATTGACAGTGCCGATACGATGCGGAGACCTTGGAAAAATTCTTATATTGCAAAGGTCCCAACGGATAATGCAGGCCAGTAGCTCTAACGGTAGAGCGTCGGACTCCAAATCCGGGTGTTGGGGGTTCGAATCCCTCCTGGCCTGCCACAATTTTATAGGTGAAGCTCAGAGCCTGAATATCAAGGGATGAGATGAATTTATTTAGCTTTGAGTTTTCGTAATTTTAGGAGCGTGATGGGACGGATACAGCGAAAAAAATCATCAGCGTCAAAAAAGAAGAAAAAACAGGCCACTGCAAGCCGGTCTGCTGCTGATGGTAGGGATACAAAAAAGTCTGAGGTAAAAAAGGTTGCGCTGAGCGATAACTTCGCCAAAGTACCCGCTAAAAAGCAGACTGGGCCGCCGAAAAGACAATCGGCAGCTTCCAGCCTGCCGACGGCCAAACCCAAAGATAATATTTTTACCAAATCTGCTCAGTTCTTACGGGAGGTTAAAGTAGAGCTGAAAAAAGTGACATGGCCGTCACGGAAACAAACCATTGGCTCAACTGCGGTGGTCATCGCACTGGTAATGCTGATTTCATTGTTTCTCGGCGTTGTTGATTTTGGCATTTCCAGTTTGATCCGAATCGTACTTCAATAGGTCGAGGAGAGATAGCAGTGGCACTGAAATGGTACATTGTGCATGTATACTCGGGTTTTGAAAATAAGGTGAAATCAGCCCTGGAGGAGCGAATTGGGCTTTCCCCTCATCCTGAAAAATTTGGCGAAGTACTCGTTCCAACCGAAGAAATTGTTGAGCTGGTCAAAGGGAAACGCAAAACATCTTCAAGGAAATTTTATCCAGGTTACATTCTGGTCAGAATGAAGCTTGATGATGAAACCTGGCACGTGGTCAATGACACCGCCAAGGTTACCGGTTTTTTGGGAGGACGCAATAATCCGACTGCTATTTCCGATGAGGAAGCGGATCAGATTTTAAACAGGATGGAAGCCGGCAAATTGAAACCACAGCCGAAGTACTTTTTCGAATCCGGTGATGATATCCGTGTTATTGATGGACCGTTTACGAATTTCAACGGTACGGTGGAAGAAGTCAATCAGGAAAAAGGTAAAATCAAGGTGCTGGTGAGCATCTTCGGCCGGTCCACTCCGGTTGAACTCGATTTTGTCCAGGTACAGAAATTATAGATTAGGAGAGATTAGGTAAAAAATGGCAAAAAAGGTAATGGTGCTCATAAAACTGCAGGTTGTAGCTGGCAAAGCCAATCCATCCCCGCCCATCGGTCCAGCGTTGGGGCAGCACGGGGTTAATATTATGGACTTTTGCAAAGCGTTTAATGCCAGAACGGCTCAGGATGAAGGAATGATTATACCCGTGGTGATTACGGTTTTTCAGGACCGATCATTCACTTTTATTACCAAGACACCCCCGGCCGCTGTTTTGCTTAAAAAAGCGGCTAAAATTGCCAAAGGTGCTGCTGATCCCAAACGGGATCGGGTTGGAAAAGTGTCCCGAAAACAGGTCGAAGAGATTGCCAATCAGAAAATGGTCGATCTTAATGCCAATGATTTGGATGCGGCCTGTAAAATTATTGAAGGCACAGCCCGAAGTATGGGGATTGAAGTTGGGTAAAAAATGACGCGTTGCGGGTTACGCGGTCTGGGTTACGAGTTGCGAGAAGCGGGTTAAATGAAAGTTCAACGTGACAGCATCCCCGTAACACGCAACACGGAACACGTAGCACGCAACACGATTGAAGGAGATAATTAAAACAATGCCGAAGCGGGGAAAAAAGTATACTGAAGCGCAAAATAAGATAAGCGCCGGATCAGCTAACAATTTTGACGAAGCTGTGAAGATGGCCCTGGAATCATCTTATGCCAAATTTGATGAGAGTATTGATGTCGCCGTTCGATTGGGGGTGGACCCCAGACATGCAGACCAGATGGTGCGAGGAAGTGTAATTCTGCCCAATGGAACCGGCAAAGAGGTCAAAATTCTCGTTTTTGCCAAAGGTGAAAAAGAAACGGAAGCGTCAGACGCAGGCGCCGACTTTGTTGGAAATGACGACCTGGTTGAAAAAATCAAGGAAGGCTGGTTTGGTTTTGACAAGGCCATTGCCACTCCCGATATGATGGGTACCGTCGGGAAAATCGGAAAATTGCTGGGTCCCAGAGGGCTCATGCCCAATGCCAAAACCGGAACCGTTACCTTTGATCTTGCCAGGGCGGTGAATGAGCTTAAAGCCGGCAAGATTGATTTCAGGGTCGAAAAAGCCGGCATTGTTCACGCATCCATAGGAAAAGTGTCATTTGGAGTCGAAAAAATCATCCAGAATATTGCTGCCTTTTTAGAAACCATCTTGCGTCTCAAACCGGCTTCGAGCAAAGGAACTTATCTACTAGGGATCTCCTTGTCTACGACAATGGGACCTGGAAACAAAATTGACACTGCTTTTGTCAAGGATTTGATGAAATAGCCCTGGTGCAGGCAGGTGCCCTGACGTTCGAATCCACCGGTTGAGCACATCACAGGAGACGAATCCAATCATTACAGGCTGCCGGATAAATTCATTGACAGTGCTATCGGTTGATCTCCTCGACAGCACACGGCCTATGTGTGCCCTGACCGGAGATCTGCCGGTCGTTTTGCCGTGAACAGTATCTGAAATCCTGTGGTAATGACCTTAACGGCTTATTGTGTAAAAAGAATCCAACGAAATCATTCTGTCAAAGACCGTAGGTTCACAAAATGGCTGACAACGGTTGTGTATAATCGGCATTGCCGGCCTACCGAGGCAGAAGCGTGGTTGTCTGTTGAAAGACCTGACCTTTTGAGGTTGAAATCGCAAATCAGGTTTAGCCACTTTTCTCCGGTATTTTGTCAGATCAGGAAAGGAGGTGACGTTAAGAATTGAGGATACAAGAAAAACAACAAATTGTTGAAGATCTACGTGACAGATTTTCTAAATCTGCCATCATCATTCTGACCGATTACAAAGGCTTGGATGTTGCCGCGATGAACGATTTGCGGCGCAGGCTTCGGGCGGAAGAAATTGAATATCGAGTTGTAAAAAACACCATCCTGACCCGGGCGTCGGCAGATAACGACGGCGACTTGATTAAGGACTTTTTCAAAGGTCCCAGTGCCGTTGCGTTAGGCCTTAATGACCCGATAGCTCCGGCAAAGGTCTTGGCTCAGTTTGCAAAAGACCATAAACAACTCGAGATTAAGGTCGGTGTTATGGGCGGCAAGGTGTTGGACGCAACTGCCATCACAGCACTTGCGAAACTGCCGTCCAGAGAAGTGCTGCTGGGCCAGTTTCTTTCAGCGTTGAATTCGATCCCGACTTCCTTTGTCAGGACCCTCGCTGCAGTTCCCAGAAGCTTTGTGAACGTGCTGGCAGCAATCAAGGAACAGAAGGAAGCGGCCTGATATGTGGCCTATTTAGTCATCACGTATTTCGACAATAAAAAAAATTAAAAGTTTTCATAGGATTATACAAATATCCAAACTGGAGGAAAAAAATGGCGAATGCAGATATTACAAAAGAAGACGTTATTGAGTTTATTGCGGGCATGTCGGTTCTGGATCTATCCGACCTGATAAAAGAAATGGAAGAAAAGTTTGGTGTTTCGGCTGCCGCCCCGGTTGCAATGGTTGCGGGCGGTCCCGGCGATGCTGCCGGCGGAGCAGGCGCGGTGGAAGAAAAGACCGAATTTGATGTTATTCTGACCGCCCACGGCGACAAGAAAATCCAGGTCATTAAGGAAGTTAGAGCAATTACCGGCCTGGGTCTAAAAGACGCCAAAGAACTCGTTGACGGCGCACCCAAACCCGTCAAAGAAGCAGTTGCCAAAGAAGAAGCTGAAAAGATTAAGGCCCAGCTTGAAGAAGCGGGGGCGCAGGTTGAAATAAAATAAATCCTTGTCAGTTGTCCGTGGTCAGTTGTGCGTCGCAACAATGGACCACGGACGACTTGCCATAAATAAATTACTATGGGAGATGCCATGTCTGATAGGCTTTTGGCAAACAAGCGCATACGGAAGAATTTCGGCAAGATACAAAAGATTGTCGGTATCCCTGACCTGATCGGGATGCAGCGAGAATCATTTCAACGGTTTTTGCAGATGAACATCGCGCCTGAAAAGCGCAGAGACATCGGCTTACAGGCTGTTTTTAAATCTGTGTTTCCGATCAAAGATTTCACCGGGAGCGCATCCCTTGAGTTTGTTTCTTACCGTTTTGGTGAGGTTAAACACAGTATCGAAGAATGCATCCACAGAGGGATGACCTATGAGATACCTGTTCGCATCACGGCGAGATTGGTGGTTTATGACATCGATATGGAAACCGGCGTTTCCAACATCCGTGATATAAAGGAACAGGAAATTTATTTCGGAACCATTCCCCTGATGACGAACAAGGGTACCTTCATCATCAACGGGACCGAACGCGTGGTCGTCAGCCAGTTGCATCGTTCATCCGGCGTGTTTTTTGACCACGACAAAGGTAAAACCCATTCCAGCGGAAAAATTATCTACAGTTCACGTATTATACCGGTGCGCGGTTCCTGGATCGATATGGAAATCGATCCCAAGGATATTGTCTATATCCGCATCGACCGGCGGCGCAAGTTCCCCATTACCATACTTTTCAAAGCGTTTGGCTACACCGTTGAAGACCTTCTATCCTATTTTTATAGATCGGAAAAAATAGTCGTTCGCGGTAAAAGATTTTTCAAAGAATTTAATCCGGATTTTTTACGGGGTCAGCGGGCGAGTAAGGATGTTAAAGATCCTGAAACCGGTGATGTTTTGGTTAAAAAAGGTCGCGTTTTCGCCCAGCGAGCGATCAAGCGGTTAACGGCCACAAAGGCGGACTTGATTCCGATAAATGTGGACGAAGTCATCGAAAGGGCCTTTTCCGGAAATATTGTACAGCCGGAAACCGGCGAGGTGCTTGTCAAAGCAGTCGACTCGGTTGATGAAGAAAATCTGGTCAAGCTTAGCGAGGCCGGCATCAATGAATTCGAGCTGCTCTTTATTGACGGGGTAAGCGCAGGTCATTCCATCCGCAAAACACTGATGATGGATAAAGTTGAGACCAAAGAAGAAGCGTTGATTGAAATCTACCGTCGCCTCCGACCGGGCAACCCGGCTACTCCCGAAGTGGCCCAGGATTTTATGGACAACCTTTTTTTCAAGGCTACCTACTATGATCTTTCCGGCGTGGGACGTTTGAAAATTAACCAGCGACTGGGCATCAGCAGCGAAATAAATTTAAACATTCTCCGTAAAGAGGATATTTTGCTAACCGCCAAGGCGCTGATTGAGCTCAGAGATACCCAGGGCGTCGTTGATGACATTGACCACTTGGGAAATCGCAGGGTTCGGGCAGTGGGAGAGCTGTTGGAGAACCAATATCGTATCGGACTGGTGCGTATGGAGCGTGCGATCAAAGAACGCATGAGCCTGCAGGAAGTAGATGCGCTCATGCCCCATGATCTGGTGAATCCGAAACCGGTTTCGGCCGTTGTCAAAGAATTCTTCGGAACCAGTCAATTGTCGCAGTTTATGGACCAAACCAATCCCTTATCGGAGACGACCCATAAAAGACGGCTGAGCGCTCTGGGACCCGGCGGGCTCACCCGGGAGCGGGCCGGCTTTGAGGTCAGGGATGTTCATCCGTCACATTACGGACGGATTTGCCCGATTGAGACACCGGAAGGCCCCAACATCGGCTTGATTGTATCACTGAGCACCTATGCCCGGGTAAACGACTATGGTTTTATTGAAACTCCCTACCGGGCGGTTGAAAACGCCAAGGTCTCAAACGAGGTTAAGTTTCTGGACGCTTTCGAAGAAAAGGAGCATCCGATTGCCCAGGCAAATGCGGCGGTAGATGCTAAAGGTAAATACGTCAATCCCCTGGTAACCTCGCGGGTTGCCGGTGAGTTTACGATGACCAATCGTGAAGAAATTGAACTGATGGATATTTCGCCCAACCAGTTGGTAAGTGTATCCGCTTCGCTGATACCGTTTCTTGAAAACGATGACGCCAACCGCGCCCTGATGGGGTCCAACATGCAACGCCAAGCGGTGCCGCTGCTGATGAACCAGGCGCCCCTGGTGGGCACGGGTATCGAGGAAGTGGTTGCCAAAGACTCCGGTGTGGCTGTCGTTGCCCAGCGTGATGGCTACGTGGTGAATGTGGATGCTTGCCGCATCGTACTGAAACACGACCCTTCTGATGACCCCAGTGAAAAGGATGTGTCTATTTACAGTCTTTCTAAATTTATTCGCTCCAACCAGAATACCTGCTTTAACCATCGGCCGATTGTAAAAAAAGGGCAGAATATAGCCGCCGGTCAAATTATTGCCGACGGACCGGCCACCGAGCAGGGGGAACTGGCCCTCGGTAAAAATGTAACCGTGGCCTTTATGCCGTGGGGCGGCTACAACTTTGAGGATTCGATTCTGGTTAGCGAAAGACTTGTCCGAGACGGCATCTATACCTCGGTGCACATTGAAGAATTTGAAGTTGTGGCCCGGGATACAAAGCTTGGTAAAGAGGAAATTACCAGAGATATCCCCAATGTTGGTGAGGAAGCACTAAAAGATTTGGATGAAAGCGGGATTATTCGCCTGGGCGCTGAAGTCAAACCGGCGGACGTTCTGGTCGGCAAGATTACGCCCAAGGGTGAAACTCAGCTTTCACCGGAAGAAAAACTTTTGCGTGCCATTTTCGGGGAAAAGGCCGGCGATGTTAAAGATACTTCTTTGCGGGTGCCGCCGGGTGTGCAGGGAATCGTTATTGATGCCAAAGTCTTCTCGAGAAGAGGTATCGAAAAAGACGACCGCACGCGTCTCATCGAGGATGAGGAGATTGCAGCCCTGGAAAAAGATCGTGATGATGAACTTAAAGTGGTTGCCGATGTCGTCAAATCTCAGCTTGTGGAGTTGCTGGTCGGCAAAAAAGTGTTTGCGTCATTGAAGAAGGGAAAAAAAGTCCTTATCGCCGACGGGGCCAAAATTGATGCCAACATCCTGGCTAAGATACCGATCCTGCACCTTGAAGGGATTGTTTTAAAGGACCCCCAAGTAACCCAGCAGGTGCACGAAATATTGGAACGCTATCGGGACCAATGCGAACTTTGCCGGCTGGCCTTTGACCAGCAGGTGGGGCGTTACGAAAAAGGAGATGACCTGCCGCCCGGTGTAATCAAAATGGTCAAAGTCTATGTCGCGGTGAAACGCAAACTTTCCGTGGGCGACAAAATGGCCGGCCGTCATGGCAATAAGGGCGTCGTATCCAGGATCCTTCCCGTAGAGGATTTGCCTTATTTCGAAGATGGCCAGCCGGTGGATATGGTGCTAAATCCCCTCGGTGTGCCTTCGCGCATGAACGTCGGCCAGATTCTGGAAATCCATTTGGGGCGGGCTGCCAAGGGCCTTGGGGACCAGCTAAACGAGCTGCTTCAGGAGCAAAAAACGAAAGCCCTGCGGGAAAAACTGAAGAAAATCTTCACGAATCCGTCGGATAAAAAGGCCATTAGCGCTATGGAAAATGAAGACTTGATCCATTTTGCATCTTATTACAAGGACGGCGTCCACATGGCCACGCCGGTTTTTGACGGTGCCAAAGAGGATGAAATTAAAGAGCTGCTGCAGGAAGCCGGTCTGGAAACAACCGGGCAGACCACCCTTTATGACGGTCGCAGCGGAGATCCCTTCGACGAGAAGATTACCGTCGGAACGATGTACGTGATGAAACTGCATCATCTGGTTGACGATAAAATTCATGCCCGTTCCATCGGGCCCTATTCGCTGGTTACCCAACAGCCTCTGGGCGGTAAGGCTCAATTCGGCGGCCAACGCCTCGGGGAAATGGAGGTCTGGGCCATGGAAGCCTATGGTGCCGCTCATGCCCTGCAGGAGTTTTTAACCGTCAAATCAGATGATATGGCCGGCCGGACCCGTATGTATGAGAAAATCGTCAAGGGTCAAAATGTGCTGGAGCCCGGCATTCCGGAATCTTTCAGAGTTATGACCAAGGAATTGCAGGCACTGGGCCTGGATATCGCGTTGCTGGAAGATGGGGATTAGTATTGATGAATTCGGGAAAAATGAATTCACCAGGCGGTTAGGGTTTTGACTCTCTACTTTTTGTTTCAATTGCCAATTAAACCCAAAATAGGAATAAACCATGGAAACTCTTTATGATTTCTTTGCAAAACCAACGGATCCTAAACGATATAGTGCTATTCGGATTGCGCTGGCGTCTCCGGAACAAATTCGGAAATGGTCCCATGGAGAGATAAAAAAACCGGAAACTATCAACTATCGCACGTTTAAACCGGAGCGCGATGGTCTTTTCTGTGCAAAAATTTTCGGTCCCACCAAAGACTATGAGTGTAACTGTGGTAAATACAAACGCATGAAACACAGAGGCGTTATCTGTGAAAAATGCGGTGTTGAAGTCATACAATCCAAGGTGCGCAGAGAGCGCATGGCCCATATCGAACTGGCCACACCGGTTTCGCACATATGGTTTTTGAAAAGTTTACCCAGCAAGATCGGCAATTTGCTTGATCTGACGCTGAAAAACATGGAAAAAGTGCTTTATTTTGACAGCTATATTGTGCTGGATCCCAAGGATACCCCGCTGACCAAAGGGCAATTGCTCTCCGATGACAATTATCAGGAAGCCCTGGAAACCTATGGTAACAAATTCGAGGCTGGGATCGGCGCGGAGGCTGTCAAAGCCTTGTTGCAAAGCATTAATCTGGATGAGCTATATGAAGAACTCCGCACCGATATTCGTGAAACCGGATCAGTTGCCAAACGGCAAAAACTGGCCAAACGGCTGAAGATTGTGGATGCCTTCAGAAAATCAGGTATTGATCCGGTCTGGATGATCATGGATGTGATTCCGGTGTTGCCGCCGGATCTTCGCCCCCTGGTGCCGCTCGAAGGCGGGCGCTTTGCAACCTCTGATCTAAATGACCTCTATCGCCGGGTCATTAACCGCAATAATCGTTTAAATCGGCTGATTGATTTAAAAGCTCCCGACATTATCGTTCGCAATGAAAAACGCATGTTGCAGGAATCCGTGGATGTCCTGTTCGACAACGGCCGCCACGGTCGAGTTATCACCGGCACCAACAAACGCCCTCTGAAATCACTCAGCGATACCCTGAAGGGCAAGCAGGGACGATTTCGCCAGAACTTGCTGGGAAAACGGGTTGATTATTCGGGTCGTACCGTTATTACGGTGGGACCGGATCTGCGGCTGCATCAGTGTGGATTGCCCAAAAAGATGGCGCTGGAGCTGTTCAAACCCTTCGTATATTACCGACTTGAACAAAAAGGCCTGGTGTCTACCGTCAAAAGTGCCAAAAAAATGGTGGAGCGTGAGATCCCTGAAGTCTGGGACACCCTGGACGAGGTTGTCAAGGAGTACCCTGTTCTTCTAAACCGCGCCCCGACACTTCACCGGTTGGGAATTCAGGCCTTTGAGCCAATTCTCATCGAGGGCAAAGCCCTGCAGCTGCATCCCCTTGTCTGCACGGCATTCAATGCCGACTTTGACGGCGACCAGATGGCCGTGCATGTTCCGCTGTCGGTGGAAGCCCAGATTGAAGCCCGGGTGCTGATGCTGTCCAGCAACAACATCTTGTCTCCGGCCAACGGCAGCCCTATCATCGTTCCGAGCCAGGATATCGTGCTGGGGATATATTATATGACCCGTTCTATACGGGGCAGCAGGGGCGGCGGCCAAATTTTCGCTAATCCCGGGGAAGTTCGTATTGCCTATGATGCCGATGCGGTAGAATTGCATGCCCCCATCACGATGCGGATGCAGGGCAAACGCCATGATACAACTGTCGGCCGGGTGCTGCTGTGGGAAATCATACCCAAGGTCGACATTATGCAGATGCGGCACATCCAGGTAGCGACGGAAGATGAGGTTAAACTGGTCCTGAATCGGCTCGAAGCGGGAGACGTCTTTTTGGACCTCGTCCATGAATATTCTCAGGCTCCCGACAAAGACAATGACGGCTTGATCGGCAATCTTACCTTTAACGAATTCAAAGGCGTTTTTGGCTGTTCGGATGCCGATGTGGACCACCTGTATTCACTCAATCCCGGAGAGTACAGCAAAGATGTTCTGCGTGCTGATGGAAACTATCATCTCTTCGAGGTATTTGAGAAACAGCCGGCGATTCCGTTTGATATCGTCAATCATGTTATGGACAAAAATACCCTGCGAGAGCTGGTGGACTACGTTTACCGAAACCTCGGGCCCAAAGCAACGGTCATTTTGTCAGACCGGTTAAAAGACCTTGGCTATAAATACTCAACCCAGGGCGGGCTGTCCATATCCATAGATGCCATGATTACCCCGAAAAGCAAACCGGCCATCCTGAAAAAAGCTGAGAAACAAGTGGCCGAAATTGGCCGGCAGTACATCGAGGGCCTCATCACCCAGGGCGAAAAGTATAACAAGGTGGTCGACATCTGGGCCAAGGCGACCGACGACGTAGCCAACGAAATGATGGAGGCCATGAAATTGGCCCCGACAGAAGATCGGAAAAGCAAAACAGCCCGGGATAATAAAGATGCGTCGGTCAATGAAGAAAGCTTCAACCCCATTTATATGATGGCCGATTCCGGTGCCAGGGGCAGCAAAGACCAGATGCGTCAGCTGGCCGGCATGCGTGGTTTGATGGCCAAACCTTCCGGTGAGATTATTGAGACACCCATTGTCGCCAATTTCCGTGAAGGGCTGTCCGTGCTGCAATATTTTATTTCAACTCACGGTGCCCGCAAGGGCCTGGCCGACACCGCCTTAAAAACTGCAAATTCGGGTTATCTAACGCGGCGTTTGGCGGATGTGGCCCAGGATTGCGTGGTGCGCGAAAACGACTGCGGCACGATGATGGGAGTTGAAGTCGAACCTTTGATGGAAGGCGGTGAAGTTATCCAGCGCCTGGGTGAACGTGTACTGGGGCGTGTGGCCGTTGAAGATATTATCGATTCTTTCACCGAAGAAGTCATCTGCCGCAGTGGGCAAGAAATTGATGAACAGATTGTCGAAAAAATTGAAGAAGCTGATTTGGCCAGTCTCAAAATTCGTTCGGTTTTGACCTGTCGGGCTAAAAGCGGTGTGTGTGCCACATGCTACGGCCGGGATCTTTCACACGGCCGAAGGGTGGAAAACGGAATGGCGGTTGGAATATTGGCCGCCCAGTCTATCGGTGAACCCGGCACCCAGCTGACCATGAGAACCTTCCATATTGGCGGTACGGCCAGTCGGCGGGTGGAGCAAGCGGACATCCGGGCCCGTGTAAATGGTGTCATTAAATTTATAGATCTGAAAGTGGCCAAAAATTCTGACAAGCAAGTTGTTGTTATGAACCGGCGGGGAGGTAAATTTACCATTTTAAGCGCTGGCGGGCGTGAGTTGGAGAGCTTTCCAGTAATTTACGGTGCCCATCTGCAGATCAAAGACGGACAGAAGGTAAAAGCCGGCGATCTGCTGGCGACCTGGGACCCGTTTACAACACCGATTCTTTCCGAGGTGAACGGAAGCATTAAATTCGGTGATATTGCCGTTGGTAAAACCATGCAGGAAAAAGTGGACCCCGTTACCGGCAAATCCAGCCATACAATCATCGAATCGAAAAGTGCTGACGATCGGCCCCGAATTTCAATTAAAGACAAAGACAATAAGACAGCCAAACTTCCGGGTTCATCCGGTGTTGCGCGCTACATCCTTCCGATCAATGCGATTTTACTGGTTGAAGAAGGAAATTCGGTCAAAGCCGGCGACATTGTTGCCAAGTTACCCCGGGCCACCACCAAAACCAAGGACATCACCGGCGGTCTGCCCAGGGTGGCAGAGCTTTTTGAAGTTCGCAAGCCCAAAGAGATCGCGGTGCTCAGCCAAATAGACGGGTATGTATCCATTGCTAAAAGCACCAAAAAAGGCAAGCAGAAGGTGACGGTAACCCCGGTGGATGTCGGTGAAAAGAAGGAATATCTCATCGCCCGGGGCAAACACATCAACGTTTATGAGGGTGACTACATCAGGGCCGGCGAACCGCTTATCGGCGGTTCCGCGATTCCCCAGGATATTCTCAGCATCAAAGGAGAGGTTGCTCTAGCGCGCTATCTCGTGGATGAGGTCCAGGAAGTCTATCGACTGCAAGGTGTGAGAATTAATGACAAACACATTGAGGTAATCGTGCGCCAGATGATGAGGCGGGTTAAAGTCACCAACGTGGGCGATACGGATTTTATCCTGGAGGAACAGGTTGATAAGATCAACTTTGAGGAAGCCAACCGTGCCATCGTCGAAAAAGGGGGGCAGCCGGCAGTGGCCGAATCTCTGATTCTTGGAATTACCAAGGCCTCTTTAAGCACCGACAGCTTTATTTCCGCAGCATCGTTTCAGGAGACAACCAAAGTGCTTACCGATGCGAGCATTGCCGGATCTGTCGACACCCTCAGAGGGTTGAAAGAAAATGTGATTATGGGCAGGTTAATCCCGGCTGGGACCGGCATAGCTGAATATAACGACCTTGAGGTTGAGGTTGCGCCATCATCCTGATGATCAGTCGACGTTTGCCGAAAGGTGATGGATCTGTTTATTGATTGGTGGCTGCCGGATTTCGCCATGAATGGAAACCGTAAAATTTCAATAAAAATTTCAATAAAATGCTTGACATTGTTACGGTTCATGTATACATATCGACATTTTGCTGCACCATGGATTATTGACCGGATTCACCCGGTAAAATGAGGAGAATATGCCGACAATTAATCAGTTAATCCGAAAAGGCCGGAAGCGGATAAAATCAAAATCCAATACCCCGGCACTCAGGGGGGCACCCCAGAAAAGAGGGGTTTGTACCCGTGTTTATACGTCCACTCCTAAAAAGCCGAATTCCGCTTTGCGGAAAGTCGCCCGTGTCCGGTTGACCACCGGTATCGAAGTCACTGCCTATATCCCCGGCATCGGGCACAACCTTCAGGAGCACTCGGTGGTCCTGGTTCGTGGAGGACGGGTCAAGGACCTGCCGGGCGTGCGGTATCACATCGTTCGGGGAACCTTGGACACTTTAGGTGTGGAAGACCGCAAACAGGGTCGCTCTAAGTACGGCGCCAAACGGCCGAAATAGATGGATGTTCATCGTTATTTGTTATTTGTTAATCGAACTGCCATGCACAATTTTTTTCTGGTTAATTCAAAAGCAGCTTTAAATCAGCTTGCCGCTACCAAATAACCAAGTAACCCATAAACAATAACTAATATCTGAAGATGGGGCATGTATGCCAAGACGACGAGAAGTACCAGAACGACCGGTAATTTCTGATCCCAAATACGACAGCAAACTGGCCACAAAATTTATAAATTGTATTATGCGCGACGGCAAAAAAAGCACAGCCGAGGCCATTTTCTATGATGCTTTTGGCATTATGGAAGAAAAAACCAAGGATTCACCGCTGAAACTTTTTGAAAAAGCGGTTGAAAACGTGCGTCCGCTGATTGAAGTAAAATCCAGACGGGTTGGTGGCTCAACCTACCAGGTTCCCACTGAAATACGCCCGTCACGGCGAACTGCACTTGGTATCCGGTGGATTATCGGATACGCTCGCAAGAGACCCGAAAAGGGCATGTCCAATAAGCTTGCAGCAGAACTTATGGATGCAGCTAACAACCGGGGCGCATCGGTTAAGAAAAGGGAAGATACCCACAAAATGGCGGAGGCCAACAAAGCGTTTGCCCACTTCCGCTGGTAGGGCTGATTTAAATATTCAACGATTAAAATTCTAGGGCATGCATTTCAAGCAGGTGCTCTATGTATTTCTCAAAGGGGAGGATGGGAATATGGCCAAGGCAAAGTTTGAGCGTACCAAGCCGCATGTCAACGTAGGAACGATAGGACATATTGATCATGGCAAGACGACGTTAACGGCGGCGATCACCAAGCATTTGGGATTAAAGGGACAGGCGGATTATATACCGTTTGACCAGATTGACAAGGCCCCTGAGGAAAAGGAGCGAGGGATAACCATCGCCACAGCCCACGTGGAGTATGAGACGGCCAGCCGGCATTATGCCCATGTGGACTGTCCGGGTCATGCGGATTATATCAAGAACATGATCACGGGTGCGGCCCAGATGGACGGAGCGATTTTGGTGGTGGGAGCCGATGATGGTCCGATGCCTCAGACGCGCGAGCACATATTGCTTGCCCGTCAGGTGGGAGTGCCGCAGATAGTGGTATTTTTAAACAAATGTGACATGGTCGACGATGAGGAGCTCATTGAGTTGGTTGAGCTTGAGATGCGCGAGTTGCTGGACAAGTATGAGTTTCCGGGCGATGACACGCCGATTGTTCGCGGCAGTGCGTTAAAGGCGCTGGAGAGTGAAGATCCTGATAGTGAGGAGGCCAAGTGCGTATTTGAGTTAATGGATGCGATCGACTCGTTTATTCCGGAGCCGCAGCGAGATGTGGACAAGCCGTTTTTGATGCCGATCGAGGATGTATTCAGCATATCGGGTCGCGGGACGGTTGTGACGGGCCGGGTTGAGCGCGGCATCATCCACGTGGGTGATGATGTAGAGATTGTGGGCATACGCGAGACGTTAAAGACGGTTTGCACGGGAGTGGAGATGTTTCGCAAGCTGTTGGATGAAGGCCAGGCGGGTGATAACATCGGGGTATTGTTGCGCGGCACCAAGCGCGAGGATGTGGAGCGTGGTCAGGTGGTAGCGATTCCGGGCACGATTACACCGCACACGAAGTTTAAGGCCGAGGTATACATATTGAGCAAAGAGGAAGGCGGCCGCCACACGCCGTTTTTCAGTGGATATCGACCGCAGTTTTATTTTCGCACCACGGATGTAACGGGTGTATTAACGTTACCGGAAGGTGTGGAGATGGTGATGCCCGGCGATAATGTAACGATAGAGGCGCAGTTGATAACGCCGATTGCCATGGAGAAGGAAGTGCGATTTGCGGTTCGCGAAGGTGGCCGTACGGTCGGTGCCGGTGTCGTCAGTGAGATTATTGAATAAAAAGAAAGACTGAAACTAATGATAACGAATACCAAGATCAGGATCCGGCTCAAGGCCTACGATCACAAGCTACTGGATCAATCAGCATCAGATATTGTTGATACGGCGGCAAAAACCGGTGCCAAAGTTGTGGGGCCGATCCCTTTGCCGACCCGGATTAACAAATATTGTGTTTTGCGTTCCCCTCACATTGATAAAAAATCTCGTGAACAATTCGAAATGCGGACACACAAACGGCTGCTCGACATCCTTGAGCCCACCCAGCAAACTGTGGATGCTCTGATGAAACTGGATCTATCACCGGGTGTCGATGTTGAAATAAAGCTATAGCTTGCCATCCTTCCTGAAGGATTTGGAAAGTACCGGATCGGGGGTAAAGATTGATTCCAAATCCTTAAATTCTTGGTTCCCGTTACCAAAAAGATATGAAGCCCTGTCTTCGGCAGAGGCAATGAAATGATTAAACTGCTGTGTAAAAGGGATACGTTGGGCTATGAGCAGAGGAATGTTAGGAAAAAAATTGGGAATGACCGGATTCTTCACTTCTGAAGGGCACTATTATCCGGCAACTGTGATTGAAGCCGGTCCTTGCGTGGTGACTCAGATAAAGACCAGGGCTTCGGACGGATACGATGCCTTGCAGCTGGGTTTTGGAGAGAAGCGGAAATCCCGGGTAAACAAACCGTTGCAGGGTCATTTTAAAAAAAGCGGAGACCGATGCTTTCAACATGTAAGAGAATTCATCGTTGATAATCCGGAAGAGTACAACCTCGGTCAGGAAATTACGGTTGATATGTTCACGGTGGGCGACCGTGTCGATGTTGTCGGCACGACCAAGGGCCGCGGCTTTGCGGGGGTTATCAAACGCTATGGTTTTCACCGGGGTCCCATGACGCACGGCAGTAGAAATGTGCGACGACCTGGTTCCATCGGTTGCAGTGCCTGGCCGGCGAAGGTAATTAAAGGCAAAAAAATGCCGGGTCGATACGGTAATGATCGTAAAACGATCCGCAACCTGGAGATCGTTGATATCCGCCCGGAAGATAATGTAATTCTGATTAAAGGCGCGGTACCGGGGGCCGAATCCGGCTTGATGGCTGTCAATAAACCTAAATTTAAAAAAAATTGATGATCCTGTAGCGGGGTCTGAAATAATGGATGAGGAAAAGTATGCCGGTCCTAGATGTCCAAAATGTAAAAGGCAAACAAATTTCGCAGGTTGAACTTGCAGATGAGGTATTCAGCGTGCCGGTTAAGGCCAGTGTATTGCATGAAGTTGTGACGATGCAATTGGCCAATCGGCGGGCAGGTACCGCTGCCGTCAAACACCGCAGTGATATTAAGGGCAGCAGACGAAAGCTGTATCGCCAGAAGGGCACAGGCCGGGCTCGTCGTGGCGATATCAAATCACCTTTGCTGCGCGGCGGTGGCGTCGTTTTCGGACCTGATGGGAGAAATTATAAATATCAGGTTCCCAAAAAGGTCAAAAAAATGGCCTTGAAAATGGCGCTGAGCAGCAAATTGACTGGGAACGAACTGGTGGTTTTGGACCGCTTCGAGCTCGAAGAGATAAAAACCAAGGAATTTGTCGGAGTATTGAAAAACCTTAATCTCGACTCGGCCCTGATCGTCACCGATGAAAACAATGAAAATTTGCAACTGTCATCTAGAAATGTCCGCGATATAAAAGTGCTCCGAAGCGAAGGCCTGAACGTCTATGACATTCTTAAGTATCGGACCTTGGTATTGCTGGAGCCTGCGGTCAAGAATATTGAGGGGAGGCTGCAAGCATGATTTCGCATGAAGTTATCATAAGGCCCTTGATCACTGAAAAGACCAGTATTCAGAAAGAACTGAACAATCAACTGTCCTTTGAAGTGGATCGACGGGCCAATCGAATTGAAATTAAACAGGCGATTGAATCTATATTCAATGTCCGAGTCGCGGCCGTCCAGACGATGCAAGTAACGGGTAAAACCAAACAAAGAGGCCGGATCACCGGCAAACGCCGTGATTGGAAAAAGGCGATCGTAAAGTTGCTGCCCGGCGAGCGGATAGATTTTTTTGAAGGCGTATAGGAGCATAACATGGCTATAAGAAAGGTAAAACCGACATCTCCGGGGCGTCGCTTTCAAGCTTACTCCTCTTTTGAAGAGATAACGACAACCAAACCGGAAAAGAAACTGCTGAAAGCCATTATTAAATCAGGCGGGCGCAATGCCAAAGGGCGGATTACCTGCAGACATCGGGGTGGCGGTCATAAACGGCATTACAGAATAATTGACTTTAAACGCGATAAAATCGGCATTCCGGCCAGGGTGGCTTCAATTGAATATGATCCGAATCGCTCAACCCGCATTGCCTTACTGCACTATGTCGACGGCGAAAAACGCTATATTCTGGCGCCCTTAAATCTCAAGGTGAATGATATCGTAGAGTCCGGACCCGATGCCGATATTAAGCCGGGCAATACGCTGCCGCTGGGCAACATTCCCCTGGGTACCCAAATTCATAACATTGAACTGCGGGCGGGTAAAGGCGGTCAGATTGTCAGAAGTGCCGGCACCTATGCCCAGCTGATGGCCAAGGAAAACCGTTATGTGCAGATCAAGCTGCCGTCGGGAGAGGTCCGAATGGTCTTGATGAACTGCAAAGCCACTATCGGTCAACTGGGCAATGTAACACATGAGAATATTGATCTGGGTAAAGCCGGCCGCCAAAGATGGCTGGGAAGAAGGCCCCGGGTCAGGGGTGTCGCCATGAATCCGGTTGACCACCCCATGGGAGGCGGTGAAGGGCGGTCCTCCGGTGGTCGTCATCCTTGCAGTCCATGGGGGGTGCCCTCTAAAGGCTACAAGACGCGTAAGAATAAGCGCAGCGATCGTCTGGTCGTAAAAAAGCGGACCAAAAAATCCCGATGAATTCTCTTGAGTTTGGCCGAAAGTGCTTCCAATAACTGATAACAAATAACCCATAACTACCTTTGCTGGAGTATGTATGCCACGATCGCTAAAAAAAGGTCCCTATATTGAACCGAAGCTTATGAATAAAGTGCTGATGGCTCAGGAGTCGCGTAGCGGCAGAGTCATCAAAACGTGGTCAAGACGTTCGACCATCGTTCCGGAAATGGTTGGTGTGACACTGGCAGTTCACAATGGACGCAAATTTATACCGGTGTTTGTCTCCGAAAATATGGTGGGCCATAAATTAGGTGAATTCTCTCCGACACGCACCTTTTACGGGCATGCCGGAGATAAGAAGTCCAAGCTGAAAAGGTAGTCCCAGAGCTTTGGGGTTTGAAGTAATTTAAGATTTTCCGTTTGAGGCGGATCAGGAACCAAACAGACAGAAATTAACACCTGCCTGCCCGCCGAAGCCTGTAAGGCGAAGGCGGGACACCTGAAAACTAAAAAATAAAGGGTTAAGAACCATGGAGGTTAGAGCCGTATCAAAATATGTTCGCATTTCGCCCCAAAAAGTGCGCATGGTGGTTGGCGACATAAAGGGTAAACCGGTGGAGAGCGGGCTTCAAAAGCTTAAGTTCATGCCCCAGAAAGCCGCGAACATTTTAGAAAAGATTATCCGTTCCGCCGTTGCCAATGCGGATCAAAATGCGGATATTGATATTGATTTTCTTGTTATTCGAAACATAACCGCTGACCAGGGGCCGACCTTGAAGCGTTGGAAAGCAAGAGCCAGGGGCCGGGGAACGCGTGTATTAAAAAGAACCAGTCACATTACAGTTATTTTAGCTGAAGAGAATTCGGCTTAACAAAGGAGGTAAAGCTTGGGCCAGAAAGTAAATCCAATAGGAATAAGATTGGGAATAGTAAAAACTTGGGAATCCCGGTGGTTTGGTGGAAAAAACTATGCCCAATATATTCTGGAAGACCATAAGCTGCGCACATTTATTAAAAAGAAGCTTTACCACGCGGGTGTGTCCCGGATTGAAATCGAGCGATCAACCCGGCGGGTCCGATTGCGCATTTTTACCTCCAGACCGGGGATTGTGATTGGGAAAAAGGGGGCTGAAATATCACAGCTCAAAAAAGAACTCGAGAAAATGACCACCCATGAAATTTTTATTGATATTCAAGAGGTTAGAAAACCGGAAATAGAGGCTCAACTGGTATCCGAGAATGTGGCGTTACAGATAGTAAGAAGAGTTGCCTTCCGGCGAGCAATGAAACGGGGGGTTTCATCGGCCATGCGTTTTGGTGCGTTAGGCGTCAAAATCATTTGCGCCGGTCGATTGGGAGGTGCTGAAATGGCACGCACCGAATGGTACCGGGAAGGTCGGGTGCCGTTGCACACCCTCCGGGCTGATATTGATTACGGATTTAGCGAGGCTCGCACTACTTACGGTATCGTTGGGGTCAAAGTTTTTATTTTTAAGGGAGAGATCTTAAAGAAAGATCAAATGGAGCTGGAGTCAGCATAAGCTTTTCGCTATTTGCAACAGCCGGGTTGATAAAACTGAATACGATAACATAAAAATTTATTTGTTGCGTGTTGCGCGTCACGGATTGAGGGTTTGGCTATTCAGGCCGAGGATTTCTAAGTCGCAACTCGGAACACGTAGCAGGAGTAATTTCATGCTTAGCCCTAAAAAAGTAAAATTCCGAAAACAGCAAAAAGGCCGGATGAGGGGCCTTGCCCGTCGCGGGTGTACATTGAATTTTGGAGAATTCGGACTTCAGGCCACCGAATGCGGTAAGATCAGCGCCAAACAGATAGAGGCGGCTCGTATTGCGATGACCCGTCATATCAAAAGGGGTGGGCGTATCTGGATTCGAATTTTTCCCAACAAGCCGTTTACGAAAAAGCCCGCTGAAGTCAGGATGGGTAAGGGAAAAGGTGCACCGGAAGGATGGGAAGCCGTTATACGGCCCGGCAGGATTCTCTATGAAATGCAAGGGGTTTCCAAGGAAATGGCCCAAGAGGCTCTGCGGTTGGCTGCCCATAAACTTGCTGTGAAAACAAAATTTGTCGAGAGGAGCGAAGGCATATGAAAACCGGTGAGATTAGAGACTTAAACCTCGACGAAATGCATCAGAAAGTTTCTGATCTTAAGGAAGAACTGTTTAATCTGCGGTTTCAACATGAAATCGGACAGCTTGAAGACCCGCAGAAAATGAAACAGACAAAGCGAGATATTGCGAGGCTAAAAACTTTAATTCGAGAAGTCGCCTTAACCCCAAAGAAAGATAACGGATAGTGACTGCCATGAAACCACGTGGAATTAAAAGACAAATGACCGGGACAGTTGTCAGCAACAAAGCGGACAAAACAGCCACTGTGCTGGTTGAACGACTGGTGAAGCATAAAATGTACCATAAAATTATGAAAAGACGCTCCAAGTTTGCTGCCCATGATGACCGCAATGATTGCCAGATTGGCGACAAGGTGCTGATTTCCGAGTCTCGTCCGCTAAGCAAATCCAAACGGTGGCGGGTAATTAAAATTGTTGAAAAAGCTGTTTGATTTTAAAGGGATATAAAGAAAATGATTCAGGCAGAAACACGATTAACCGTGGCCGATAATTCAGGGGCCAAAGTGCTTTACTGCATTAAAGTTCTTGGCGGCTCCCGCAGACGGTATGCATCGATTGGGGATATCATAGTTGTATCGGTCAAAGAAGCCATACCGAATGCTAAGGTGAAAAAAGGCGATGTGCTCAAGGCCGTGATTGTGAGAACCAAGAAAGAGATCAAACGTCCGGATGGTTCTTTTATACGCTTCGATGATAACTCTGCGGTGTTGATCAATACAGCCCGTGAGCCCATCGGTACCCGTATTTTCGGTCCTGTTGCCAGGGAACTGCGGGCCAAACATTTTATGAAAATCATATCCCTGGCACCGGAAGTGTTGTAAATGATCCGCCTGCCGCGGATCGAATGAAGAATGAACGGAAGGTATCCTATCATATAAAAGTTACATAGGATTTTAGCTGTATAAAAAATAGATGGAATTCTCTAATCAGTCATTAATCATTCGTCATTCGAGTGATTTACGGAGATACTGCTCATGATGTCGAATCGGTGTTATTTTAAAAAAGATGATAAAGTTAAGGTCCTTGCCGGCAAGGATAAGGGTAAGATAGGGAAAATATTGAATGTCAACCGCAAGAAAAGTCGTGTGCTGGTCGAAAAGATAAATATGGTCAAGCGGCACAGCAAACCGAGTGCCCAGAGTAAACAGGGCGGAATTATCGAAAAAGAGATGCCGATCCAATGGTCCAATGTTATGGTGATGTGTAACAAATGTGTTACACCCGCGCGTGTAAAAATGCAAAGACTGGAGGATGGGAAAAAGATTCGAATTTGTGCAAAGTGCGGTGAGGCACTGGATAAATAGGACCGTAGGCCGGAGGATCAGAATGTCGCAATTAAAAGAATTTTATAATAAAGAAGCCGTCCCCAAGCTGATAGAAACTTTTAAGTATAAGAATATCATGGAAGTTCCCAGACTGGAGAAAGTCGTCTTGAACATGGGCCTGGGAGAAGCTATTCAGAATATCAAGCTTCTGGATTCAGCTTCCGATGAGCTTCAAATTATTGCCGGACAACACCCGGTCATAACGCGAGCCAAAAAATCTATCGCGGCCTTTAAACTGAGGGAAGGAATGCCCATCGGCTGTATGGTAACTTTGCGACGCGTCCGCATGTATGACTTTTTTTACAAACTTGTGAATGTTGCTCTTCCGCGTGTTCGTGATTTTAGAGGAATATCAGGCCAAGCATTTGACGGCCGCGGTAATTATTCTCTGGGTATCAAAGAACAGATAATATTTCCGGAAATCGAATTCGATAAAATTGATAAGATCAAGGGGCTTAACATCAGTGTGGTAACAAGTGCCAAAACCGATGAAGAAGGTAAGGAACTGCTGCGCTTGTTAGGGATGCCTTTTAGGAACTGAGGTTCAAGGTCCAAGGTTCAAGGGTTAAATTAAATTTGACCGATGAACTAGGAACCGATAGAAAATTAGGAGGACGATTTGGCGAAAACGGCGCTTAGAAATAAAGCGATGAGAAAACCTAAATTTAAAGTAAGGTCCTACAATAGATGTCCGATTTGTGGTCGACCCAGAGCATTTATAAGAAAATTTGGTATTTGCCGGATTTGCTTTCGTAATTTTGCTTCACAGGGAAAGTTGCCCGGGGTCGTTAAATCAAGCTGGTAGACTGGGTTCTGGTTGCTGGCTACTTCATGCTGGTCGCTGCAAACTGGTAGCTGATCAGTTGAAACCGGTTATAATGATGCGCTGGGGGTTAGTAATCCGAGCTTTAAAACCAGGGACTAGGACACAGTAACAAGAACAAGAGCCAGGTACCAGAGACAAGTATAATTAGGAGAGAACAATGGCGATTAGTGATCCAGTGGCTGATATGTTAACCCGCATCCGGAACGCGGCCAAAGCAAAATTTAACAGTGTAGATATTCCCGGCTCGACCTTAAAAACAGAAGTTGCCAAAATTTTAAAAAGCGAAGGTTTCATCCGGAACTATAAATTTTTAAAAGACGGTAAACAGGGAATATTGCGGGTATACCTCAAATATGGTGAGGGTCAGTCCAATGTAATATGGAAATTGAAACGCATTAGTAAACCCAGCAGGCGAGTTTACGTAAGATGCAAAGACATCAAGCCGGTCTACAACGGGCTTGGCATCGCCATTCTTTCCACATCAATAGGCGTCATAACGGACAAAAAAGCACGCCAGGAAAAAGTAGGCGGAGAAATTCTTTGCCACGTCTGGTAAAGAGCTGTGAACGTTCAATTAAATACGGAGAGTCATACATGTCTCGAGTAGGCAAAAAACCGATTTCAATACCGGATAAAGCTAAAATTACATATTCGGAGCGGATTCTGACCGTCGCAGGAGATAAGGGCACACTGCGTCAACCGATACATCCAGCGGTTGACTTGAAGATTGAAGATGGTGTCATGAATGTGACCTTGGTGGCAGAAGACAGAAACAGCAGGTCTTTGCAAGGCCTTACCCGCAGTCTTATCGCCAACATGATTACGGGTGTGAGCCAGGGTTTCGAACGCAAGCTGGAAATCAACGGCATCGGATATCGCGCCGAACTCAGCGGCAAGCAGATTATTCTTCACGTTGGATACTCAAACCCGGTTGCCTTCGATCTGCCTGATGGGATTTCCGCAACCGTTGAGAAAAACAACAATATTATATTGTCCGGGATCGACAAGCAAAAAGTCGGTTTAGCCGCCGCCGCAATCAGGAAAATTAGACCCCCGGAACCCTATAAAGGCAAGGGCATCAAGTATACAGAAGAGCATATTCGTAGAAAAGCCGGTAAGACCGGTACGAAGTAGAATGACAAAGGACGGATGTCGAATGGTCGATGTCGCTGCGCTCCGCTATTTTAATTTTTAAGAATGATCCGTCGAAAGCGGACCTTAATTATTCATTCGTCAATAGTCGTTCGCAAGGGGAAATAAAATGGGATCGATCAATATCCGACAGCAAGCTCGTTTAAAAAGGAAAAAGAGAATCAGAAAAAAAATCTACGGAACGCTTCAGCGGCCAAGGCTCAGCGTGTTCCGAAGTGCAAGGCATATATATGCCCAAGTCGTGGATGATACAGCGGGTCAAACCTTAGCGACAGCATCCACCATGGATAAAGAGGCCAAAAGTTGGCCTAAATTCGAAAACAAAGTTGAAGCGGCAAAATTTGTCGGCAAGCTTGTCGGCGAGCGGACGCTCGGCAAGGGAATCAAAGAAGTCGTATTTGATCGTAATGGTTTTTTGTATCACGGTCGCATCAAATCCCTTTCCGAAGGTGCCCGTGAGGCCGGTCTGATTTTCTAATGCCGTGTGTTGATCCCATTTCTATTCTGGGAGCGAAGGAGGCAGGCTCTTGTTTAAGCAAGATAATGAAGAAATCCAATTAATAGACAAAGTGGTTCATATTAATCGAGTGGCAAAAGTTGTCAAAGGTGGTCGCCGGTTCAGTTTCAGCGCCATTGTTGTCGTCGGAGACGGCGAGGGTTCAGTTGGTTTTGGCCTCGGCAAAGCCGGTGAAGTGCCTGAAGCCATCCGCAAAGGCGTTGAAAAAGCTAAAAAGGGCATGGTCAACATACCGCTTTTGGAGGGCTCCATCCCTTACGAAGTGATTGGCCGGTTCGGCGCCGGAAGAGTTCTGTTAAAACCTGCTGCGCAAGGTACCGGCGTAATTGCAGGCGGTGCGGTGAGGGCAGTGCTTGAGGCCGTCGGCGTTCAAAATATTCTTACCAAGTGTCTTGGCTCGCATAACCCGCATAATCTGGTTAAAGCTACGATTCAGGGACTTGAGCAACTCGAAAGCCGTGAGCAGGTGGCTGCAAGACGCGGTATCAGTGTTGATGATCTGTAAGCTGGTCACTGGCCTCTGGTTGCTTGCTGCTGGTCACTGGTAACTGTCTACGGATCGAAGGCTGGGGTGAGATGATAATGATCGTCTAAATTGAAAAATAGAAAATTATGTAATAGCTTAAACTGGCTAACTTGCAATTTACATTGATTTAAAAAGTCATTCAAATACGAATGGCATTCAATCGGATATAAGGGACTGGCAAGCAGTGGCCAGAAGCCAGAAACAAGAAGCCAGCGACCAGAAAAACAGAAAGGTAACTAGTATAGATGGCTGGAATGTTAAAAATCACGCTCACGAAAAGTATGATCGGAAGACCTGAGAAGCATCGCAAGGTCTTGCGCGGAATGGGGCTGACAAAGGTTAACCGAACCGTCGAGTTGCAAGATACACCTTCCATACGAGGAATGATCAATGTTGTTTCTCATTTGGTAAAAGCTGAGGAGAAAATTGATGAAGCTAAATGAATTATCACCGCCACAGGGATCCCGCAGGGCTCCTAGACGTCTTGGTCGGGGTGTGGGATCAGGTCGTGGAAAGACCGCCGGCCGTGGAACAAAAGGATTCAACTCCCGTTCCGGTGGCGGGGTGCGTCCCGGCTATGAGGGTGGCCAGATGCCTTTGCATCGCCGATTGCCGAAACGCGGGTTCGCCAATATATTCAGAAAAAAAATTGCCGTGGTAAATGTCCGCGATCTGAATAAGTTTGACCAAGGCAGCGTGGTTGACGAGGCAGTTCTCATTGCGGCCGGGCTGGTTAAAGGAAAGAAGGACGGCATCAAGCTTTTGGGTCATGGTGAAGTCAAACATTCCATGGAAGTCAAAGTAAACCAGATCAGTAAAAGTGCCAGAGAAAAGATTGAAGCAGCTGGTGGAAAAGTAGAGGTAGTATAATGATCGGCGGCGGGTTCCAGAACATATTTAAAATACCTGAATTAAAAAAGAGGATCCTTTTCACATTGGGGCTTCTGATTGTCTATCGAATCGGTGTTCATGTTCCGGTTCCCGGTATCGACAGCGTTGCCCTTGCTTCCTTTTTTAAGGCTGCTGAAGCCACGATATTCGGTATTTTTAATATGTTTTCCGGGGGCGCTTTTGAAAAGCTATCGGTATTCGCGCTTGGCATCATGCCCTATATTAGTGCTTCGATTATCCTGCAGCTCCTGACGGTTGTCATTCCCCATCTTGAACAATTAAAAAAGGAAGGCGAGCAGGGACGAAAAAAGATAACTCAATATACCCGTTACGGCACGGTCGTATTAAGTATAATCCAGGGCTTTGGCATCAGTGTCGGACTTGAAAGTATGAGCGCCCCTGATGGATCACCTGTCGTGCTGCTGCCGGGATGGGCGTTCCGTTTGATGACTGTTATTACCCTGACGGCAGGCACGGCTTTCATCATGTGGCTGGGTGAACAGATTACCGAGCGCGGAGTCGGTAATGGTATTTCGCTGATCATATTTGCCGGTATCGTTTGCAGATTACCGGCCGCAAGTGTCAATACCGTGCGGTTGCTGTCAACCGGCGAGATGGGAATATTTGCCATACTAATTTTGGTCGTGTTAATGGTTGCTGTTGTCGGCTTTATTATTTTCGTGGAACAGGGACAGCGCCGGATTCCGGTGCAATATGCCAAACGGGTGGTTGGGCGCAGAATGTACGGCGGCCAGAGTACCCATCTGCCGCTGAAAATCAATACTTCCGGTGTCATTCCGCCGATTTTTGCATCCTCAATTATTATGTTTCCGGCGACCATCGGCAGCTTTGTCAAAGTTGAATGGATCCAGACAATCACGGCCGCCATGCGACCCGGCAATATGGTGTATGAGTTGCTGTTTATCGGTTTTATATTTTTCTTTTGTTATTTCTATACCGCGGTTACCTTTAATCCGGTGGATGTGGCCGACAACATGAAAAAAGCCGGCGGTTACATACCGGGCATCCGGCCGGGCAAGCGCACGGCAGATTACATTGATAAAGTTTTAACCCGTATTACTCTGGGCGGTGCTATTTATGTATCGGCAGTCTGTGTGCTGCCATCGATTCTTATTACCAGATTCAACGTTCCGTTTTATTTCGGTGGCACAGCCCTTCTGATCGTAGTAGGCGTGGCCATCGATACGGTCGCGCAAATGGAATCCCACATGCTCAGCAGGCATTATGAGGGGTTCCTAAAAAAAGGCGGCGGTAAAATGAAGGGACGATTTTAGGCTGAAGGTTTTCTCATATCCGTATGAATCGAATTTGTCACTACGGTCGTTATTAACATTCGATTCGGTTCATACTGCAGGAGGCAGGAGTGCTAAATGGCGAAAGAAGAGCCGATTATAGTAGAAGGTATCGTCCTTGAAACTTTACCGAATGCGATGTTTAAAGTTGAATTGGAAAATAAACACCAGGTTCTCGCACATATTTCCGGGAAAATGCGGATGCATTTTATCAAAATTTTGCCCGGCGATAAGGTGACGGTAGAGCTTTCGCCCTATGATCTGTCACGTGGAAGAATAACCTACCGGTCGAAGTGATAGGAATGAATAATGACTATTGAAGAATGACAAATAGAGGTATTCTGCCCGACGAGAGCCTCAGGGGCGAACGATCAATCTTATATCTGCACCTGAACGACAGAATTCCTTAACTATTCATTCGGCATTCTTCAATCGTAAAGGGAGTAACCAAAATGAAAGTGCGAGCATCCGTCAAAAAGATGTGCCCCAAATGTAAAATAGTGAAAAGAAAAGGGGTCGTCCGGGTCATTTGCGAAAATAAGCGACACAAACAGAGACAGGGATAGAGGAGGATACGTTTTGGCAAGAATTGCGGGGGTTGATTTACCCAGAAAAAAACGGATAGAAATTGGTCTGACTTACATTTATGGGATCGGGAAAACTACATCGCAGCGTATACTCTCCGGACTTAATATTGATCCAAACACTAAAACCGATGATTTGACCGAAGAACAGGTAAATAATATCCGTAAAGCCATCGACAGCGACTGTAAAGTAGAAGGTGATCTGCGTACGCAGATTTCGATGAACATCAAAAGATTAATGGATCTTGGATGTTATCGGGGGCTTCGGCATCGCAGATCGCTGCCGGTCAGAGGGCAGCGAACGAGTACCAATGCGCGCACACGCAAAGGCCCCAAGCGTGCGGCTGTTAAGAAAAAAGGCGGAACGACGAAGAAATAGAAATTAACTATTTCGGCCCGGGGCTGGCTCAGCCGGGTCGATTCTGGAATGCCGATTTCTGATGGATTTGAAAGAAATTCATTTAATTCTGACTTCCTAAATTAAGCATAATCTAGTAGCCCAAAAATAAAAAACCGAATTCAGGGAAGTAATTCATGGCTAAAAAGACGCGTACTACCAAAAAAAAGGTAAAAAAGAATATCGCAAACGGTGTTGTCCACATTCAATCGACATTTAATAATACCATCGTAACCATCAGCGATTCGATGGGTAATGTTGTCTCGTGGTCCAGCGCAGGCCTTCAAGGATTTAAAGGATCTCGCAAGAGCACGCCGTTTGCCGCTCAACTGGCGGCTCAGGATGCTGCCAAAAAGGCCATGGAACATGGCATGAGAAGTGTTGAAGTCTACGTGAAAGGTCCCGGTCCGGGGCGCGAATCTGCTTTGAGGGCGTTGCAGGCAACCGGCTTCAACGTGGTAATGATCAAAGATGTCACCCCCATTCCGCATAATGGCTGTCGACCGCCGAAACGACGCAGAGTTTAATCCGCCGGAGGCGGACAAGGGATTAATTCCCCGCCCCTTGGGGCGATTATAAATATTTCGATTGATACCCCGTTGCTTGCAGCGGGGCAGTTCATTAGTTAAATGTTATTTGTTAATGGTTATTCCAATACCCAATGACAGATGGCTGATAGCTTTAAGATTATAGGGAGGAAAATTTGGCACGATATACAGATTCCGTTTGCCGGCAATGCCGGCGGGAAAATCTTAAATTATTTCTCAAAGGTGATCGCTGCTATTCCGATAAGTGTGCCTTTGACCGGCGGGGTTACCCGCCTGGACAGCACGGCGAACGTCGCGGCCGAAAACCGTCGGATTACGGCATTCAGCTACGGGAAAAGCAGAAAGTAAAAAGAATGTACGGTCTTTCCGAAAAACAGTTCCACCTGTTTTTTACCCGGGCGGATCGGCAGCGTGGAATTACCGGTACAAACCTGCTTGTCTTGTTGGAGCGTCGACTCGATAACGTCGCCTATCGCCTGGGATTCGCCAACTCGCGTGCCCAGGCACGACAATTTGTTCGCCACAGACATTTTTTGGTTAATGGGAAACGGGTCAACATCCCGTCGTTCATCGTCAAAGTCGGCGACACCATTGAAGTCCTTGAAAAAAGCAAAAAGATGCAGGCGTTGCAGGACTCACTTGATGCAGTGGTTCGCCGAGGCGTCCCCCAGTGGCTCGATCTTGAAAAGGACGGTATGAAGGGCATCATAAAGGGTTATCCGCTACGGGAGGATCTCACCATGCCAATGCAGGAACAGCTCATCGTCGAGCTTTACTCTAAGTAATATTGATTGCACCGTAAAGGCAATCATTACCTTGGCCCGGCGACCGCCGCTTGCGGTCGGAAATCAAAACCTGAAATTGTCAGGAGATAAGAAAATGCCGTCAGAGGAACTTATGTACATGAACTGGCAAAACTTGCTAAAGCCAGAAAAAGTTCAGGTAACCAGTAATCCATCCTATGGTAAATTTGTTTGTGAACCGCTTGAGAGAGGGTTTGGGATCACGATCGGCAACTGCTTGCGAAGAATTATTCTTTCTTCCCTGCATGGCGCTGCTATTGTATCGGTCAAATTCGATGTCGTTATGCATGAATTCAGCGTTATCCCGGGGATACTTGAAGATGTTTCCGAGATTATCTTGAATTTAAAAGAAGTGCGTTTTCGCATCGCGGATCCAGAAATCCAAACGGTACGTATTGAGACCAGCGGCGAAGGGCTGGTAACAGCAGGAGATATCATCAGCGATGATGGGAAATGCGAGGTGCTTAACCCCAAGCAGCACATTGCCACGCTTTCGGGTAAGGCAGTATTAAATATGGAAATGAAAGTTAAGGTCGGCAAAGGCTATTCTCTGGCTGAAGCAAACAAAGATGAGGATGCACCTGCCGGCACCATCCCCATTGATGCGGTATATTCACCCATTAAGCGAGTCAATTACACCGTTGGCAATGCTCGAGTAGGTCAGCGCACCGATTATGACAAACTCACTATGGAGGTTTGGACTGACGGAAGTATTCTTCCGGAAGATGCGGTTGCCTATTCTGCAAAAATATTAAAAGAACAGATGACGATCTTTATCAATTTTGATGAGCAGCTTGAGCCCAAACCGGATAAGAAAGACATTGAGAAACAGTCCCCGGATTTTAACGAAAATCTTTACCGGAGCGTTGAAGAGCTTGAGCTTTCCGTGCGCAGTGCGAATTGTCTGAAGAATGCGGATATACATAAAATTTTTCAGTTGGTCAGCAAAACTGAACCGGAAATGCTAAAAACTAAGAATTTTGGCAGAAAATCTCTGAATGAAATCAAGGAAGTTCTGACTGAAATGGGCCTTTCTCTTGGCATGAAACTTGACGGATTCGCGCCGCCCGAGGAAGATACGGAAGAAGGGGAGTAATCTGTGCCATGAGACATCGTAAAACCGTCCTCAAACTAAATAGAACATCGAGTCACCGCAAAGCAATGTTTAGAAACATGGTCACGTCGTTGTTTAAATACGAGAAAATACAGACCACCGGGGCCAAAGCCAAAGAACTGAGACGCTGGGCAGATCATCTGATTACATTGGCCAAGCGGGGGGATTTGCATGCGCGACGTCAGGCCCTTGCGATTGTGCGGGAAAAAGATGTGGTGCATAAATTGTTTGAGCAAGCGGCCGAGCGATTTGGCTCTGTATCCGGTGGCTATACGCGTATTGTAAAACTGGGACACCGCGCGGGTGATGCCGCTCCCGTGGCTCTGGTTGAACTGGTTTATTCTCTGGATAGCAAAAAGAAGAAGAAGGCCAAAAAGAAAAAAGCGAAAGCTGGGGCAGGTCCTCAGAAAGCTGCGGCTGCCAGTAAACCAACAGCTGATAAAGACCAACGGGAAACAGCAAAGCCGAAGGCGGCTAAATCTGATAAAAAAGAGGAAGCCGAAGTAAAGACAGAAAAGGTTTCCGAAAAGAAAACCAAAGACGATAAGTCCAAATCAGCAGCCAAATCAACGCCTAAGAAAAAAGCCGCCGGGGAGGCAAAAGAAGAAAAACCCGTGACCAAGGCCTCTGCTAAGGGGAAAGCAACCGCCAAAGAAAAACCGGCAAAGGCTGAAAAGGAAGATAAACCCCAAAAGAAGGCTAAAGGTGCAGCTCCTAAAGAGGATGCCGGGGACACCAAAAAAGAAAAAGTTTCGGCCAAGAAAACCACGAAGGATGAGAAATAGAATCAACGCTGGTTCTAAATTTAGCCCTTAATCCGCCGGAGGCGGACGAGGGGTGAATTCCCCGCCCCTTGGGGCGATAAAAATATTCCGATTGATACCCCGTTGCTTGCGGCGGGGTAGTTCATTAGAAAAAGCCCTGCCCGCAAGTGGTAGGGCTTTTTTGATTGTAATGGCTTGTGGGAGCGGCTTTCCAGCCGCGAGCTGATCGCGGCTGGAAAGCCGCTTCCACGGTCCAACGCATATCGAGAGTGCCAATGCTAACTTTCCACCAACTTGTCCAAAGCATCTTTGGCCGCTTCTTTTACCTCAGCATCAAATTCGCCGGCCTATTACCTCCTCCAGCCGCGAAATTACCTTATGGTTTCCAATCTCGCCGAATAAATATAGAATATCCCCTTTAATCTGATCCGAAACCGCTTCATAGCGACTCCATAAGGGGTCGATGGCTTCCGCTGCTAACCCGGGGGTTTGGGCGGCGATCTCCTCCATCACCACCATGGCTCCCAAACGAATCGGCCATTTATCGTCGATAAGCAGGTCATAGATGGCTGGAAAAATCTGTTGAGCATCCAGCATCATAGCCGCCAGATGGCTGGCTTGACCGTCTTTCAGAATACTTTCCAGGGAGGTGGCGCCCAGCATAGCAGGATCGCGGGTGCTGATGGCATCAATAATCTCGTCTAATGGTACCGAGCCCGTCCAGCGAAATTGTTTATCCAGCAGGATGGTCGGTACAGACTGTATCTGGTGGGCCTGCGCCGCCTCAGGGAAAAGGGTCCCGTCAATCACAATCAGTTGAACGCCTGCTTCGGCCATCGACAGGGGAATGAGTTGGCTTATCACTTTCGGGCAATGTGTACATTGAGGTGCCATGAAAACAGTTAGCGTAGCCGGCAGACTATTTTTTTGCAAACGGCTTTTGATGGAATCTGTTATTTGCAATGGGCCTGAATCAAGGGCTGTCAGCGCCTCAATAAACGGCCGCATTTCCAACCCGGTTGGCAGGGCCTGATACTTGAGTCTGCTGCCGATCATAATTTGCGGTGCCTGTTGAGGAGAGCCGTCCTCTTTTGAGAGTATAATTTTCGGTACCAGCCGGTTTAATTCATCGCAAAAATGATGAAATTCCTTAATGTGCGCGTGTCCGGAATCAACCAGCCCAATCGTAATATTCTGAGATAACTCATTATTTAATTGGAGAAGGTGCTTTTTTTCTAAATCGGTAAACATTGATGCTCCTTTGCATTTCGTGGTTATGAGCCTTATCATGAGTTTATAGTTATGGCAACTTTAGCTTAAAAAGGTTCAAGGGTTCTGGGTTCAACGTTCAGGGTTGACGGCTTTAAGCACTTTACGGTGTTAACTTTTCAACCTCGGAACTCTGAACCCTGAACCTCTGAACCATCTTTCCCGAAACCTGCCATTGACTTAACTCTTTCTACAGTGATATGGTTTCGCCTGGGCAGCACTGCCGGTGAAAGCGGATTGTCCAGTCAGGTAACTTTTTTTCCTTAGTCCATCGATTCGTAAATACGATCACATATTTACTCACTCAGGACTAAGTGCTGAGTGAGCAATAGCCTTGAATCGGTTGTGCAAAATACGTCATAATAATTGCGAATCGAAGCACTTAGAAGAAGAACGGAGAAGGGTCGATGGATACAGCCAATCTTTTAAAAGACAAGGTAATTCTGGTGGTTGACGACGAAGTTGACGTTACCGATACCGTGGAAGAGATCCTGGACCAATGTTTCGTCCGCAAGGCCAATGATTATGATACCGGCCGCCAACACCTGATGAGTTACACCTTTGATATCGTTATTCTGGATATAATGGGCGTTAACGGTTTTGAGCTTCTAAAACTGTCGGTTAAACGAGGGTTCCCAACCGTCATGTTAACCGCCTATGCCTTGACTCCCGAAGCGCTTGAAAAATCTATCAAACTGGGTGCCGTTTCATTTTTGCCCAAAGAAAAAATGAGTGATCTGGATGATTTTATCGCTGATGTTGTCCTCAAAGGCGGGCAGCCGGTGTGGGGTAAACTCTTCGATAAGCTCGGCGGGTTTTTTAATAAACACTTTGGACCTGATTGGAAGCAACGCAACCAGTTTTTCGAGGAATTTGAGAAATCCCTCCAGGAGGGCAAAAAATAGGAGGATCCCTAAAAGTCCATTGGAATAACTTGGCATCGAATTGGTAATGAAATTTCCTGATAAATTAGTTTAAGTAATTTAGATATTAACTTGATATTATACAATATTTAGGTTTTCGAGCGGCCTTACAGCCCCGGGCAGATCGCGGCTGGAAAACCGCTCCCACAAGATGAAAGATTAGAGGAGATTCATCGCCGTTGCCTGATTCCAAATTGCTCACCCTTTCTGAAGCTATCAAGCGCTTTATCCCGGACGGCAGTTCTATTGCCATGGGGCTGTCTCTGGAATCTCTCATCCCCTTTGCCGCTGCCCACGAGATTATCCGTCAATATAAATGCAAACTTACCTTAATCGGCCCGATTTCTGATATGCTATTTGATCAGCTCATCGGGGCAGATTGTGTGCAGGAAGTTAGAGCTGCCTGGGTGGGAAACGTCATCACCGGTTCCGGTTATAATTTCAGACGTGGGATTGAAACCGGGTCGCTTAAAATAGAAGATCATTCCAATTTGACCCTGGCCCTGGCCCTTCGAGCGGGGGCCATGGGGGTTTCCTTTATGCCGACGCTTACTGCCCTGGGCAGCGATCTGTTCAAAACCAATTCGAACCTGAAAAAAATGGTCTGCCCGTTCACGGGGGATACTCTGACCGCGGTGGCCGCAATCAAACCCGATGTCTCCATTGTACATGTGCAGCGTTCTGATGAATACGGCAATGCCCACGCCTGGGGCAATTTGGGGGTTACCCGGGACGCCTGCCTGGCCAGTCGCCATGTCATTCTGACCGCCGAAGAAATTGTGTCAACGGATATTATCAGTCGGGATCCCAACCGTGTTTTTACCCCTGGATTTCGGGTCAAAGCCGTGGTCCACTGTCCCTGGGGAGGCCATCCGTCGCCGGTTCCGGGCTATTACAACCGGGATCACCAGATGTTTATCGACTATCGCAACGACAGTAAAACCCCCGGGCTTTATGCTGACTGGAAAAAGCAGTGGGTGGACAATGTGCACAGTCATCATGAATACTTGAATCTGCTGGGACCGACAGAGTCGCCGGGTTGGCCATCAAGAATCATGTTTTCGCGGAAACGGTAGATTATGGGTATTGAAGAATAAAGGTGTCAGGTGTCCGGTGTCCGGGAAAAGAAGGTTTCAGGTGTCAGGCTTCAAGTAGGTTTCAGGTGTCAGGTTTCAGGAAAATGAAAAGAAAACCTGAATGATTGAGCTTTGTATACCGATATTTCAAAGTACCGCTTGGTGCTGCTGTATGTAAGCTGACACCTGAAACCTTTTAAGGGCTACTGAGTAAGAATGAGTATACCTTATGAATAATAGCAACAACACCCGGCAACTATAACCTGTCCCAATTGATGGTCACGGCCGCTGCCCGCGAAATCACCGATGACGAAGTTGTGTTTGTCGGCATGCGTCTGCCATTGCTCGGGTTTTTACTGGCCAAAAGCACCCATGCGCCCGGTGCCATCGGGGTGTATGAATTGGGAATTGTGCGTGATACACCGGCCCCCGAGCCGCTCATGACCATGGGAGATTTACCCAACCTTTGCCGTGCACAATGGCTGGCCGATACGGCCGATGCCATGGGAATGCTCCAGCAGGGGGCTGTGGATCTCAGCTTTATCGGAGGGGCCCAGGTGGATCGCTACGGCAACTTGAACACCAGTTACATCGGCGGTGTTGAAGCCGTTGAAACCAGGCTTCCGGGCAGTGGCGGGGCCTGCGACCTGGCCTGTCTGGCCAAGCGGCATATCATCGTCATGTCCCATGAAAAGCGCCGCTTTGTGCCCCGGGTGGACTACATCACGTCCCCCGGTTATGGGGATGGTGGCGGTTGGCGCAAGAAGATAGGCCTGCCGCGAGGAGGACCTGCAGCCGTCATCACCACCCTGGGCGTGCTGCGCTTTGATCCGGATACCCATGAAATGGTGCTCAGTTCAACTCATCCCCGGGTGACCGTCGACCAGGTTCGACAGAACACCGGCTGGCCGCTTAAAGTTGCTGATGATCTTGCCCGCACACCGCTGCCGACCCCCGATGAATTGGACATGATCCGGCGGTTTGACCCGCAAGGGTATTGGACCGGAGCAATAAAATGAAATCTGAAGGGACACATTTTTCTTGAAAAATATTATTTTAACTTGTTATATCCGTAAATATATTAAACGCCCTTTGGAAAATGAATGAGTTTTATAATTGGTGTTAAACTTCAAAAAGGAGGATGTAATGAAAATGAAAAGGCTATTATTGTTTTTTTCCCTGGGATTCGTTATCTGTGGTTTGGCTATTTCACCGGCCTTCGCCAAAGGACCTTCATTAGATGCATGGAAACCGGCGTTTGATCCATCAGGTGCGAAATATACATTTATTGTTTCCAATGTATCCCACCCTGTGCTGAAGGGTGTTTATACCGGTTTTGCGATCCGGGATGAACTCTGGAAGCGCTCCAACGGTCGCATGTACCTCGACTACAAACCCTTTTCCATGCTGGGTGGTGAGGTGGAAGTCCTCAATCAGCTGCAGATGGGTGCCATCCAGGGCATGGCGGTCAGTTCGGTGGCAGCCACCAACCTGGGTCCCAGATTCGGTCTTGTAAACCTGCCTTTTTTAATCAATTCGTTTGAAAAACTGGACAAATTTGCCAAAAGCGGAAAGCTTTATGATCATTTCCTGATGAGCATGGATCACCAGGGGATTATGGCCGTTGATATTGCCAGTTACGGTAATTACGGCTGGGCAACCACCGTTCCGGTGCGCACGATAGCAGATGCCAAAAAAGTAAAATTTCGCATTGCCGAGGCTGCAGTCAACAAGCTGTCCTACAAAGCCTGGGGGTTTAACCCTGTGGTCATGCCCTGGCCGGATGTGCCGGTGGCCTTAAAGCAGGGCGTTATCACCGGGCTGGATCACACCCTTACCGTATGCAGCATCACCAAAAAATTCGAAGTGGCCAAATACTATACCAGGCTAAATTACGCCCAAGGTCTTTTCATCTGGCTCTTTAACAAGGCATGGTATAATAAACTGCCGGCCGATCTTCAGAAAATACTGGTGGAAACCGTACGGGACATGTGTGCCGAAGCCCGTATAGCGGATAAACAACAGGAAGCGGACCAGATTAAGGCAGCAACAGAAAAGTATGGTGTCGAGTTCTTTAAACTGTCTGATAAAGACATGGCTATTCTTACCAAAGAGGCAAATTCGGTTCACAAAAATTTTGCCTCTGAAATCAACAAAAATTACAGCGGCGACAAATATAAGCCGGCTAACTTTCTGAAAGAGGTTCAGGACTACATGGGCTATAAGCCGTAATTTTTTTATCAGCGTTTTTTTTAGATCTCAATAAAAGGGGGCTCTCTAAGCCCCCTCTTATTCTTTTTGTGCTGCGTTAGTTTGCAGCAATGTTGATGTTTGCAATGAGGGACAAATCCATGTTTGGTAAGATTTTAGACTTTTTAGACAAGATCCTGACCTTTTTTGAAGAGTGGACCCTGTTTATCAGCGTGATGGTCGCACTGGTCGCTCTTTTTGTCAATGTTGTTCTACGATACGGCTTTAACTATTCCCTGGCCTGGTCGGAGGAACTTGTCAGAGAAGTTATTATCTACACCACGTTTATCGGATGCAGTGCCGCCGTTAAGAACCGCTCGATGATCAAAATTGACGCCTCGGTGCAGCTTCTGCCCAAACTTAAAATGCCGCTGACATATTTCAGCAATTTCGTCATCATGATTTTTGCTGGCATGATGATTTATTACGGCTGGCTCTGATGGTGGAGATGCAGCATCGCACCCAGCAAAAAACCATCATCATGGAGATTCCCCTGGTCATCCTGTATGCCATCCTGCCATTGATGGGGATAATGATGCTGATCCGAGCCATACAGGTTATTTATCAGGACATTATGGAACAGCGCGCCTGCAAGAAACAGCATTACAAATTAAACTTTCTAACGTTGGTTCAATTAGATGGCTTCTCCAGAACGAGGAGAGCCGGTATATGGAAACAAGCCATGTGGTCATCATGTTGATACTGCTCGGTTGTATGGCAACATATATCCCTGTTTTTATGTGTCTTTTTTTTACCGCCGTACTGGGGTTTGTTCTTTTTACCGATCTTCCTGTTTTACTGCTGGCCCAAAGCCTTTTTCGCAGTATGGACAATTTTGCCCTGGTGGTGGTGCTGTTCTTTATTCTGTGCGGAAATATCATGACCGCCGGATCGATTGTCGAAAAACTTATAAAACTCGCCAATTCGCTCGTCAGCTGGCTTCCGGGAGGCCTTGGAATGGCCGGCGTCCTGGCATGCGGCCTTTTCGGTGCCATCTCCGGTTCCACCGTGGCAACCGTGGTGGCTTTGGGCGGTTTTATGATTCCGGCCTTAATTGACAACGGCTATCCGCAAAAATATACCCTGGGACTGATGACCACCTCCCCCAATCTGGGCGTTATTATCCCTCCCAGCATCGGCATGATCCTTTACAGCATGATCAGCAACGTTTCCCTGGAAGGCCTTTTTGCGACCGGATTCCTGCCGGGTGTCATGATCATGTTTGGTGTCTGCGTTTATTCGTATTTTATATTTCGCAAGAAGAAAGAGATTGTACGCAAGCCGATTCCCAGCACATGGGAGTTGCTGCTGGTTCTCAAAGAGTGCTTCTGGGCGCTGATGCTGCCGGTGATTATTTTCGGGGGAATTTTTTCGGGCGCCTTTACCGCCAGTGAAGCCGCCGTTGTAGCCTGTGTTTATGCTTTGATTGTTGAGCTTTTTATCCACCGTTCAGTTAAGTTAAAAGATGTCAAAAAAATCACCGTCAGCTCAGCGGTGACCTCGGCCACGCTGCTGATCATCGTGGCCGGCGCGACCTGCTTCGGCCGCCTGCTTACCCTGGAAAATATTCCGGGAAAAATTACCGAGGCCGTTCTTGCCACCATTGATTCACCCGTCATGTTTCTTCTGGCGATGAATATTTTGCTCCTGATTGTCGGCATGTTCATGGATATCATTTCGGCCACGATGATTCTGGGACCCGTGTTCCTGCCGATGCTGGATGCCTTTCGACATGAACTGGATGCATTTCGGATTGATCCTGACCGTCAATTTGGCCATCGGTTACTGTACGCCCCCCATGGGCGTCAGCCTCTATATTACGGGTGCTATTTCCAATAAGGATCTGATCTATGTTTCCAAAGCAGTCATACCATTTCTTGTCATCCAGATGGCGGTGTTGTTTTTTATCACCTATTTTCCGGACGCCGTGCTATGGCTGCCGCGAATTGGGGGATATCTAGAATAAGAATGAACGAGCCGGAAAAATATGGCTCAAGCAATGTGGTTAAATCCCTGATTGGCAGCCTTGTACACTTTATGGTAAAACATTTTTGCCACCAAGACACCAAGACGCAAATTTATATATTTGCCAAAGGTTTTCCTTAGTGTCTTGGTGCCTTTGTGGCAATTTGGTCCGGCCTGGCCGGGTAAGGAGACGCGAAAAAAATGACTGCAAAGGAATCTTTTCTCAAAGGCATACGTATCTTGGCCGTGGATGACGAAGAAGATATTCTGGAAACCATCGTAGAGATTTTAGATGAATCCCGTGTGGATACCGCCCGGGACTACCAAAGCGCTTCTCAAAAAATCAAAGAGCGCAAGTACGATCTTGCGATTTTAGATATCATGGGTGTCGACGGCCTGAAATTGCTGGAAGAGACGGTGGCACGGGAAATTCCAACTGTCATGCTCACTGCTCATGCCATCAGCCCTGAAACCCTGATGGAATCGATCCAGAAAGGGGCCATATCCTACCTTCCCAAAGAGGCCCTGGCGGATCTGGATGACCTGCTCAATGACCTTCTGGGGGCTTACCACAGAGGCGAACCGCCGTGGAAGCTGTTGTTTGAAAAGCTCGGTGACTTTTTTGATAAACGCTTCGGATCCGAATGGAAAGCCAAGGACCAGGAATTCTGGTCCAAATTCAGTCGCAGCTACCAGGTCGGAAAAGGGATTCAGGAGCGCCTCAAACAGGACCAGAAAATCATCGACAAAGGCATCTAAGTACCCCAATTTCAAAACTCCGATAACATATGAGAATTTCATCGCTGAGCGTGCAGGGTACGCAGAGAAATTTTGTCGTTTAATAATTATTATGCCCCCAGCGGTCTCAGCGAACACTGCGGAAAAAAATAAGCGAAAAACAAAATATTTTTTGTGAATATAGACACCAGGACCGGCTCAGAGTATCTGATTTCGGATGTAAATTTCGAGTTTGAGCTCCAGACAAAATAATTACGATGTGGCTGCAAAATAGCTACTTTCTTTCTTGACTTACCCTCTACCATCCTCTATAGTCCATATCTTATACTATCCCAAGTATACTGTATACCGACCTGCCGAAAATTGACTAACTTACTGTTTTATATGAAATAATAAAATTTTCAAAAATTGAAATAGATGGAAAATTTATCTAACAGGAGGATTGAAAATGGATTTTAGTCTGCCGGAAGAACTTGAGATGCTGCGCGACATGGTTCGAGATTTTGCCAGCGAAAAAATTGCGCCTTTTGCCGACGAATGGGACGAGAAGCATTATTTCCCCTATGAGGAGGTTGTCAAACCAATGGGCGAACTGGGCCTGTTCGGCACTGTTATCCCGGAAGAATACGGTGGGTCCGAGATGGGTTGGCTGGCGGCTATGATCGTCACCGAAGAGATCGCCCGGGCGTCAAGCTCCCTGCGGGTGCAGATAAATATGCAGACCCTGGGATGTGCCTACACCATATTAACATACGGCAGTGACGAGCTTAAGCAGAAATATATTCCCAAGCTGGTGAGTGCTGAGTACGTGGGGGCCTTTGCCATGACCGAACCGGATGCGGGATCGGATGTCATGGCCATGAAATCCAAAGCTGAAGACAAAGGCGATCACTGGCTGTTAAACGGTTCCAAAACCTGGATATCCAATGCCGATGTTGCCGACGCTATTATATACTATGCCTACACGGATCGATCCCAGGGCGCTAAAGGGATGTCGGCCTTTGTGGTCGAGGTTCAAAACTTTAACGACATCCGGACAACCGCGCTGGATAAAATGGGATCCCGATCCTCCCCCACCGGTGAAATTTACCTGACTGACACCAAACTGCCCAAAGAAAATATTCTCGGAAACCCGGGCGATGGGGCCAAAATCCTGTTTGGTTCTTTAAACCAGACCCGTCTATCGGCAGCTGCCGGCGGCGTGGGGCTGGCACAGGCCTGCCTGGATGAAGTCCTTAAATACAGCATGGAGCGCAAACAGTTCGGCAAGGCCATCGGCGAATATCAAATGAATCAGGATATGATCGCCCAGATGTCGGCCGAAATAGAGGCTGCCCGGCTGGTAGTCTACAAGGCGGCCGTGGCCAAGGATCAGGGAAGATTGAACAACGGTCTGGATGTTGCTCAGGCCAAATTTCTGGCCGGAGAAGTCGCCAACAAATGCGCCAACTATGCCATGCGGATTCTGGGAGCTTACGGCTATTCCACCGAATATCCGGTGGCGCGCTTCTTCCGGGACGCGCCCACCTACAGCATGGTTGAAGGTTCGGCCAATATTTGCAAGTGGATTATTGCGTTGGATCAGTTGGGCATCGCAAAGCAAATCGCTAAATGGCTTCTAAGGTTAGTCATGTCATTGTCCGAAAGCTGCGTTGCGAGTATCACGATTTCGAAATGCTCACGTTACTGGCGCTGATACGACTCCGACTTTGAAATCCGAGCTTGCGTCTTGCTCTCTGAATCGCCAAGATCTAATCATTTAGAAACCAGTTTGGATTAATTATAAATCATATAACTTCTTTGAAAAGGAGAAAGAGATATGGAAATAGTCGTTTTAGTCAAACAGGTGCCGGATACCGAATCGCTGATTGAGGTTGCGGGCGATGGGGTATCCATTAAAACCCAGGATATAAAATGGGTCATGAATCCCTATGATGAGATTGCGGTGGAAGAGGCCCTGCAAATCCGTGATGCCCAGGGGGGTGCTGTGACAATTGTTTCCATGGGACCGGACAAGGCTGTTGAAACCATTCGAACCGCCCTGGCCATGGGCGCTGACAAGGGCATTCATATTAATGACCCGGTGACCGTGGGCAGTGATCCCCTGGCCACGGCCAGGATACTGGCAGCTGCTGTTAAAGAAATTTCCTTTGATTTAATCATTGCCGGACACCGAGCCGTGGATGAAGACAATTACCAGGTTGCAGCAGCCGTGGCTGAATTTTTGGATATTCCGCAGGTCTCGATGGTAATTAAAGCCGAGCTGGCCGACGGCAAGATCAAATGCCAGCGCACCATTGAAGGCGGGACCGTGACGGTAGAGGCTGCTTTGCCGGCCTTGTTTACCACCCAGCGCGGTTTGAATGAACCGCGATATGCTTCCTTGCCCGGCATCATGAAGGCCAAAAAGAAGCCGGTGGATGTCAAAACCATCGCTGATCTGGGAATTGATCCAACGGCTGCTGGAGCTGCCAATCGCAAGGTAAAGATAAAAGCCCTGAATCTTCCACCTGAACGCCAGGCGGTCAAAATGATCGAGGGCGAATCCGCCCGGGATAAAGCCGCTGAGCTGGTCAGAGTTTTGCACGAAGAAGCCAAGCTGATCTAAGGCGATAATTTAGTGATTCCAAAAAAACAATTTCCGCCATTCAGACGGAAATTTGGATTAGATAGAAAAGGAGATTAAAATGCCACAAGGTGTGTTTGCGATTACTGAACAAAGAGATGGTGTTTTTCGAAAAGTATCCTTTGAAGCCGTCAGCGAGGGCAGGCGCATTGCCGATGGTTTGGGTGCCGATTTATGCGCTGTGGTTGTCGGTTCCGGTATAGAAGGTATTGCCGCCGAATTGCAAAAATACGGTCCCGACAAGATACTCGTTGCTGATGATCCGGCCCTGGCCGATTACACTACCAGTGCCTACACCAATGTCATCGCTGATTTAGTTCAATCCACAGATTCGGCGGTGGTTATCCTTGGCGCTTCGGCCCAGGGCAAGGACCTGTCCGCCCGCTTGGCCGCCAGACTGGATGCCGGGCTGGCCATGGATTGCACAGCGGTAAAGCTGGATGACGGGCAATTAATCTGTACCCGGCCCATGTTCGGCGGGAAGATTTTCGCCGATGTTGAATTTGATAGCGCCATCCAGATTGTCGCCATCCGGCCGAACGTTATGGACATTGCCGAATCCGCCAAGGAGGGAGCAATCGAAAAACCTGCCGCCCAGGTGGGAGACATTAAAACCACGGTTGTTGAAAAGAGCATGGATACCGGCGATAAAATCGAGTTGACCGAAGCGGATATTGTGGTGTCCGGTGGTCGGGGAACCGGAGGGGAATTCGGAGCCGTTGAGGAACTGGCGGCCGCATTCGGTGGTGCGGTCGGTGCATCCCGCTCGGCGGTTGATGAAGGCTGGCGCCCGCACAGCGATCAGGTGGGGCAGACCGGAAAAGTTGTATCTCCTGTCTTGTACGTAGCCTGCGGAATTTCCGGTGCTATTCAGCATCTGGCCGGCATGTCGACGTCCAAATTCATAGTGGCCATTAACAAGGACGCTGAAGCACCGATATTTTCCAAAGCGGATCTGGGCATTGTCGGCGATATGTTTGAAGTGGTCCCTGCCGTGACCGAAGAGGTCAAAAAGATAAAGGGCTAATCAGGATAAACAGAAAATCCGAAGCACGAAATACGAAACTCGAAACAAAATCGAAATTCTAATTTTCAAAATTCTAAACAAAAAACTGATGGTTGCTCATTGGAGATCAGGTAAGCACTTTATCGTTTTGAATTTTTGTCATTTAATATTCGTATTTGTTTCGGATTTCGAGATTCGGATTTCGAATTTTGCTATTTAATTTATATCTGATTAGAGGATTTTTAAAAAATTGGTGTGATAGGTTATTGAACTAGGGGAGTTAGATATGGAAGAAACCAGAGAAGCTTTGGAGTTTGACGTCCTTTTTGTCGGCGGTGGTCCGGCGAATCTCGCCGGTGCCATACACTTGATGAATCTGGCGCAGCAGGCCGGTAAGGAAATTGAGGTCTGCCTGATCGAGAAGGCCGAATCCATCGGATCGCATTCTTTGAGTGGGGCGATCATGGATCCCGTGGCCCTTGAGGAACTCATACCGGATTATCTGGACAAAGGATGTCCGGTGGAAGTAGCTGAATGCAAGGATGAATTCTATTATCTGACGCCCACCGGAAAATTTAAAGTGCCCTACACACCGGGCTATATGCACAACGACGGCTGTCATATAATCAGTCTTTCCAAATATTGTGCGTGGCTGGGGGAACAGGCCGAAGCGCTGGGGGTGATGGTATTTCCGGGCTTTGCCGGCACCGAAATCCTTTATGAACCGGATGGCGACCGCGTTATCGGTATTCGTACCGGGGATAAGGGTATCGACAAAGACGGTAATAAGCGGCCCAATTTTGAACCTGGTGTCGATTTGATGGCCAAAGTGACGGTATTTGGTGAAGGCCCCAAAGGCAGCCTGCTGCGCGAGTTGGGCAAAAAACTGGGGATTTTTGAAGGCAAAATGCCCCAGGTGTTTGAAACTGCTGTTAAAGAAGTGATTGAAATTCCGGAAACGAGCCCGTTTATGACCTCAAACACGACGGTTTTACATTCCTTTGGATATCCTCTGGGTCTGGATACCAAGGGTGGCGGCTTCCTCTATAAAATGAAAGACAACCGGGTTGCCCTGGGTTTTGTCGTGGGCCTGGAGTATGATGACCCCCTTTTAGAGCCTTACCAGGCGTTTTTACGCTTTAAAAAGCATCCCTTAATAGCGGATATCATCAAAGGCGGAAAAGTACTGCAGCAGGGGGCCAAGACCCTGCCGGCCGGCGGCTTTTATAGCATGCCCCGCCTGGCTATGGATGGGGCACTGATCGTCGGTGACAGTGCGTCCATGTTAAATATTCAGCGACTCAAAGGGATCCACACGGCCACCAAGTCGGGTATGCTGGCGGCTGAAACCATTATGGCGGCGATTGACAGCGATAACTTATCGGCTGAGTCCTTGGGTGTGTATGAACAAAAGATTGCCGACAGCTGGATAAAAAAGGAGTTGTTTGCAGCTCGAAACTTCGGACAGGCCCTTTCGCAAAAGGGATTTGGCAAATTCATCACCATCGGCGCCCAGTATTTGAGCGGAGGTCGGGGATTCACGGATCCGATGCCAATTGAGGAAGATAGCTCATCCTTAAAAAAGGTTTCAGGTCCGGCTGAACCCCCAGCATCTCTGGATTCCCAGGGCCTGGACGGCAAACTCTATCTGGATAAACTGACCGGGCTTTACCTCTCGGGCACCACCCATGAAGAGAACCAGCCCTGTCATTTGATTATTCCTGACCCGAATCTGTGCATTACGGATTGCTATGATAACTATCGCAGTCCCTGTACCCGGTTTTGTCCGGCTCAGGTTTATGAGCTCGAGGAAGATCCGGATGGAACGAAACGCCTGAAACTTAATCCCTCAAACTGCCTCCATTGCAAAACATGTGAGATCAAGGACCCTTACAAGAATATAACCTGGACCTGCCCTGAGGGCGGCGGCGGACCGAAATACTCCATCGTCTGATCATGATTGAGCATTCGCTCAATCATGATCGTTAATCCGCTTGCGGCGGATTGGTTATCAGTTATTGGAGATAGCTAATTGACGCATCGGCAAAAATCGAAATATGGAATTTAAACCGACTCCAACGAACAGCCCTGCCAATTTGGTGGGGCTGAGTCGTTTATATCAGCTTCTATTATCGAATTACGATTAAAAAAAACTCCCAATTGGCACCAGCCAATTGGGAAGGGGGATGATTTTGAGCAAGGACATTGTTGAAAAAACAAAGAAGACCGCCGGCCTTTATTTTAAGGGCGTCAAAGGCGAAAGACCGTTCGACCTCTGGCGGTCGTTTGATCCGGATCTGGCCAAAGATCTGTCATTATTTATAACCGGGCAAATGTATGCCCGTGAGAAAATCCCCCACACCACCCGGCAGCTCGTTACCGTCGCAGCCTTGACTGTTCTTTCCCGGCTGGATGAACTCCGACTGCATATTGAGGCCGCTTTAAATGTTGGCTGCACGCCACAGGAAATTGCCGAAGTGATTTTTCAAACCGCCATTTACGGGGGAATGCCGGCTACTAATTCCGCCCTGAAGACATTAAGATCGGTTTTGGAAGAAAAGGGTCTCTGGCCACTGGATTAACATACCAGGGTTTACTCAGTGTTTTGCACCGGAAGTAATTGCTAACACCCCGGGAGGGCAGGTCATTTCCTGCGCAAGCCCTATGAATCAGGCTGTTGCAATGTGCTGTGCTATTTATGACAACCGGTATAACCGGTCAAGGGAGATCTCAAATGGCAACCGATTCTCTCCAGAAGGTTCTCCGCTATCGTTGGGTTATTTTCTGGATACTGGCCTGTGGCTATGTCCTGGTTTACTTTCACCGGCTCTGTCCTGCTGTTGTGGCCGTGGAGATGATGCGTGATCTGAAAACCGGTGGCGCCTTAACCGGTTTTTTGGGAGCCGCCTATTTCTACCCCTATGCCGTTATGCAGCTGCCGGCCGGCCTTCTTTCCGATTCATGGGGACCAAGGAATACCATCACCCTTTTCTTTGCTGTCGCATTTATAGGATCAGTTGTATTGGGAGCAGCTTCTTCTGTATTTTTTGCCATATTAGGCCGCACCCTGGTCGGATTAGGGGTGGCGATGCTTTTTGTGCCCACCATGAAGATTCTGGCCGAGTGGTTTCGTATGCATGAATTTGCATTCATGACGGGGATGCTAATGGCGCTCGGTGGATTGGGCTCTTTGTTCGCCGCAACACCCCTGGCCCTGCTTAGCTCCTGGATCGGTTGGCGATATTCCTTTATATTGGTTGGCGTTTTAACCTTGGTGCTGGCAATTTTGGTTTGGATATTCGTGAGGGATCGGCCCCATGATTTCGGATGGCCCCCACCGGAGGAACCCGTGCAATCCGCCACATCAGCCATAGGCCTAATGGAAAGTGTTCGCAGGGTTTTTACCTGCAAGGCTTTTTGGCCGATCGCCGTCTGGTTTTTTTTCGATTGTGGGATTTTTTTCTCCTTCGGCGGCCTTTGGGGTGGACCTTATCTTATTCAAGTATACGGGTTGAGCAAGGCCCAGGCAGCTCAGGTCCTTTCCATGCTGGCCGTCGGCATGATTATCGGCAGCCCCTTATTGAGCTCGCTTTCAACCAATATTTTTCGGGCCCGCAAACCGGTCCTGGTGCTTTCCAGCATCATTCTCGTCGGCCTCACTACCCCTTTGGCTTTCTTTACGGCTGAAATCCCTCTGGCGTTTCTATATGTCCTCTGCCTGGGGTTGGGTGTTTTTTCAGCCGCCATTGTTGTAATCGGATTTACCACCAATAAAGAGCTGTTTCCTGTACAAATAGCCGGAACCGCCACCGGCATCGTGAATTTATTTCCTTTTGCCGGTGGTGCTGTGTTCCAGCCGTTGTTGGGATATTTTCTTGAACAAAATGGTACTGTTGCGGGCAGCTTTACACCGGCGGCATACCAGCAGGCCTTTCTGATTCTGTTTATCGCAGCCGTCATTGCCTTTGTCGCCAGCCTGTTTTTAAAGGAAACCATGGTCGCGAATCAGCTTTAATACTTGACACAGCCTTTTAAATTTTCTTAGAGTTCTAAGCACCAATAAAAAGATCGCATCATCTGCTATAAATCCTGATTGAGGTGGAGGATTTTATGAAATTAAAACAAATTGTGGTATCCATTGAGAACGCGCCGGGCAGGCTTTTTGAAGTTACCAATGCGCTGGGCAACGCCGGCATCAACCTTCGAGCCCTCAACCTGGTGGATACCGGCGCTTTTGGGCAACTGCGTCTGCTGGTCTCCGATGTTCCTAAAGCCAGGCGGATTTTGATGGAAATGGAGATTCCAGCTTTTGTCAATGAAGTTGTGGCTGCCGAAATCGAGGATAAACCCGGCAGCCTGGCAAGAATTTTACAGCCACTTACTGACGCCGATGTCTATGTGGTGTTCATGTATGCCTTTATCGGGTTTTCCCAGGGCCAAGCGGTAATGATTTTTCGCTTCAGCGACAATGATAAGGCCATCGAAGTCATGCAGGCCAACCATGTCAATCTACTGGATGCCAAAACCTTCGGCATTCTTGAAACGGACAGCTAGCCCAATATTCAATACCGGGCCAAGCAACCCGTAACCCGTAACCCGTAGCACGCAACACGTAACCATGCCCTCACGCAAACCCAAATATGGTCATGCCAAATCAGATGGATCGTCCAAGATCGCCTTAAAAGAAGATGCCGATTTGGCCAATGAAGAAATCAAGATTCATGCTGATCGCTACAAGATGCTCATTGAAGCGGTGGCCGATGGTATCTACGAGGTCGATCTGAACGGGAATTTTCGGTTTTTCAATGACGCCCTCAGCCGGATTTTCGGATATTCGCGCAACGAGATTCAGGGGCGTAATTTCCGGGAATTCATGAATGAAGACAATGCCCGTGTTGCTTTTGAGGCCTTTAACAGCATTTACCGGACCGGCAGGGGTGATGTTTACATCAAATGGGAAATTTCCCGCAAGGACGGAGAAAATCGCCATCTTGAAATCTCTGCCAGCCTGATTGAAGATGACAACGGACAATCCATCGGCTTCAGAGGTATTGCCCGGGATGTCACCGACCGAATATTAGCCCAGCAGGCTTTAATGGAGTCTGAAGCGTGCGCCCTGGAACTGTCCCAGACCAGCCAGCGGGCGGAACAGCGCTACCGGGCGTTTCTGGAATTTTTGCCGGATCCTGTTTTTGTTTTTAATATGGACAATACGGTTTCCTATTTGAATCCCGCGTTTGAAAAAGTTTTCGGCTGGACCCTCAAAGAACTGGAGGGCAAAATTATTCCGTTTGTTCCGGAAGATTCAAAAGAGAATACCAAACACGGCATCCAGCAGCTGTTTAAAGAAAAAGCCATTCATGGATTTGAAACCAAGCGCTTGACCAAGGACGGCCGTCTACTGGATATCATCATCGATGGCGCCCTTTTTTACGACGAGCAGAACAATCCCGCCGGGCAGGTAGTCACCCTCAGGGATGTCACCCTGGAAAAGCGCAGCGCACGCATCAACCAGGCGTTGTTCCGCATATCCCAGGCCTTGCACCATTATCGTGGATTAGATGAACGGCTTCAATTTATCACCCGGGAAGTTCGGGACTTAATCGGCTTAGAAGGTGCGTCGGTAATTTTATTGGATGAAAAAAAGAAGGAGTTTTATTTCCGCGAATCCATTTATGACGACGGCAAAACCGGCCAGAAAATGAAAGAAATCCGCTTTCCGGTAGACAAGGGGGTGGCGGGTGAAGTCTATCGCACCGGCAAGCCTTTAATCGTACATGACACTGCCGCTGATCCTCATTTTTTCAGCCAGGTGGATGAAAAATCCGACTATCAGACCCGTAATATGCTGGATGTGCCGATTCAGATCCAGGGGCGCCTGATCGGCGTGCTGTGCGCCGTCAACAAAAAGGAAGGAAACTTTGACCAACCGGACGTTGATTTGCTGACCGCCATCGCCAATTATGTTGCCCTACCGATTGAAAATGCCGGTATCCATGAAGAGCTCGAACGCTCCTATCAGGAAGTCCAGAGCCTGAACCGGGCCAAGGACCGGGTGATTCATCATCTTTCCCATGAGTTGAAAACCCCCGTGTCTATTTTGACCGCTTCGCTGGGGTTGCTCAGAAAGAGGCTTGTTGATCTCGAAGACCGCAACTGGGATTCCATCCTGGACCGCGCGCAAAGAAATCTCGATCGACTGCTCGATATGCAGTATGAGATTGAAGACATTTTAAGAGAAAAAGACTATAAAACCTATTATCTGCTTTCTTCCCTGCTGGATGCCTGTGCCGATGAGCTGGAGTTGCTGGTTACCGAACAACTGGAAGAAAAAGATATCATTTTGCGTATACGTCAACGGATTAAGGAGCTTTTCGGCCCCCATGAAACTGTGCCGGAAGAGATCAGGCTGGATCAATTCGTTAAGGAAAAAGTCCAGGCGTTGCGGCCGCGCTTTGCCCATCGCAAATGCAGCGTGAAGATCCGGATATCCGGCGAACATCTCATCTGGATTCCCCCGGATGTTCTCGGAAAAATAGTGGAAGGCCTGGTTCGCAATGCCGTCGAGAATACACCGGATGGGGGGCAGATTCTGGTGTCGGTTAAAAAAGGGAAAAATGGACCTGAATTGGAGGTCAAGGATACCGGCATCGGGATTAGCGAGGAAAATCAGCGGCTGATATTCGAAAATTACTTCACGGCTTATGAAACCATGCAATATTCGTCCCGCAATCCGTATGATTTTGGTGCCGGGGGCAAGGGGTTTGACTTGCTGCGGATGAGGATATTTTCTGAACGCTATGATTTCAAACTGAAAATGAAATCCCAACGCTGTCGGTTTTTGCCGGATGACAGCGAAGCGTGTGCCGGTTATATCGAAAACTGCGTTCACAGTGGACAACCGGAAGACTGTCTGGATTCAGGCGGTACGACGATGACGGTGCAGTTTCAGCCGGCAGAACGGCGTGCAGGGCCCAGCTGATAAACCTACTTAAAGTGGATGCCGGCCTTTTTAAGGGTTTTAGAATTTTGGATTAAAAGGTTTGAGTTGTCAGGTTGCAGGTGCCTCGTGTCAGAGAACAGATGACAGAGATAATGAATGTGACGGAATGCGGAAACGGCTGAATGTCTGAATTTCATTTTTTCCACATTCCGCATTCCAACTTCCGAATTCCAAGGTGCCGGACACTAAAAATAATTTGTTTTTGATCCAGAACAAACTTAACCATCATTATAGGAAATAACAACTATGACCCAACCGCATCAACAAAACCAGGAAGAGCAGGAAACCACTGAACGCCCGGATCAATTTTTCCGGGAAATTGAGATTCAGTTTTTGATTCATGAACTCAAAGATCCGATTGCGATTGTCGAGACGGGTTTGCGCACCCTGTTGGAGAAAAAAGAAAAATTTGGTCCCCTGGCCCCCAAACAGGAAAATACCCTCAAGCGCACCTTGCGAAACACCAAAAAGGCACGGGAGATGCTCAATAATTTGATGGAAATCGGACGCTCCGAGTCCGGCTGTTTCATCTGCTCTCATTTTCAGCCGGTGAAATCCGTCTTCCAGGCCATGAAGGATTCGCTGGAAATTATGACCGGACCTCTATCCGATGAAATCGGCAAATATCAGTCGGAAAAAGATGCCCTTGAATTGCTATCCCGCAATGGAATTCATCTGGAGTATTTCTGCCCGGGATATCGGATACCGAGATTTTCCAGGATGAGATAAAGTTTCGCCAGATTGTCGGTAACCTGTTAAAAAATGCTCTTCATCATCGACGGGAAAAGCTCGAGATAACAATGGACCTCGAAAATGAAATCGTGTCACTCACCGTTTCAGATGATGGACCGGGGGTTGAGCCGGATCATCACGAGATGATCTTCAAGCGCTATGCCCAGGTAAAAGAATGCTCCATTGTTCCGCGAAAAGGCCATGGACTCGGACTGGCCGGCGCCCTGATCCTGGCCCGTTGCCTCGGGGGGGATATCAAAATTGTCAGCGAAAAAGGGCAGGGCGCTGCATTTTGTCTGACGTTGCCGGTGAGTAT
>CAWGCM010000012.1:0-13511 GCA_963821065.1 uncultured delta proteobacterium
AAACTTGGCGGCACCCACAAAGGCGATGCCGGAATTGATGCCCATATTGATTTCAAGGGGCCGGTAGAGCAAGCTGCATTCCTCGCCGATTTTAATGGTGTCTTCACGGATCTGCAGGGCGGTGCGCACGGCTCCCAGTGCATTTTGCTCCTTGTCTTTATCCAGAAACAACACCATCAAACCGTCGCCGGCGGTCTCGTTCACATCGCCGTTGTTGGCATAGATGGCATCCATAAAGGCGGAAAAATGCTTTTCGATGATGTCATTCATCTCGGCGTCGCCGAGCCGTTCACAGATTTTGGTATAGGCCTCGATATCAAGGAAAAGGACGGAAACGTCCTTTTCCTTGCTTTCAGGCATTTCGCCGTTGGGGGATTTTTCAATCATGCGGCTGACGGTGGCGGGTACAAATTTGCTTAAACTGGCTTTGACGCTTTCAAGGATTTCCACTTTATGCATGGCGTTGCGCAGTTCATCGAGGGCCTTTTCCAGTTCGATATTTTTCAATTGAAGGTTTTTGTTCAGGTTGCGGACTTGCTCAAAAGATCTGGCATTCTTCAGCGCCACGACCAGGTTGTTGACCAGGGTGTCGAGCAGTTCCACGTCATTGGCGTTAAAGGGTTCGCCGATCAGTTTGGCCCCCAGACACAGCAGCCCGGGGCTTTCCGGCGCCAAGCTGAACGGCACCGAGAATTCGATCGATCCGGGAAGAAATTTTCGGTGGTCAGAAACAGCGGTATTTAGCTTTAGGGATTCCGGTTTTAATTGCTCTAATAGCTTTAGGCCGCCGTTTTCAAGGGCCTCATGGTTCTCGTCCTGAAACCCGATGGCGACAAACTGGCTGGTTGTCTGCGAAGGCTTATCGAGCAGTAAAATAAAGCCGTCCATGAGGCCAAAATTGCCCATGGTCATCAGAAGAAAGTTTCGGATAATCGTTTCCGATTCCACCGTGCCGTAAATGTCCTTGCTGACATCATAGAGGGTTTTCAGGCTAAACACCCGCAGATCGAGCTCAGCCTGGACGCTTTCAGCCTGCTTGAGAGAATCTTTGAGTTGTTTGATTTCTTCTTGAGGGTTCATTTAAGTATGCATGGAGCGGAACAGGGTATTAAAATGAATTTTCAACTCCTGCCGGGTTTCCTTGAGCCGATCCAGCAGATGCTGGGCCAGGTTTTTCATGATGGCGCAACCCAGGGCGCTGTCTTCTGCGGATATTTTTTCAAGATCTTCCCGGCTGATTTCCAGCAAGATGGCATCTTCGGCACACTTGGCGGAAAGACTGTATAGATAGGGTGGTACCAGGGCGGATGTGCCGAAACACCCCCCTTCTGATCGAATGATTTTGATCGGCAGTTCATATTCCCCGTTCACTTTGGTCAGCATTTCTACGGCCCCGCTTTTGATGACATAAACCCGGAGACCAATTTTGCCTTCTTGAAACAGCCACTGGCCTTTTGGGACCTGGATTTCATTAGCGGCAGCGGTCAACCGCTGCAACTGGGACTCGGAAAGTCCCTTAAATAGGAAACTTAATGATAAGGGCATGAGATCACCTCCATGAACTTGATTCCGACCAATCTAAATCGGAAACATCATTTCAAAGGTATCTGCTTTTGCCTGCTGCCGAACATCTTAAATGAAAATTCTATGACATCGCCTTTATGGCATCTTCAACTGTGTTGTAGATACCGGCAAATTTGGATATCCCCACCATGTTAAAGATTTTTTTGAAATGATCAGAAAGACCGGTGATTCCGATTGCCTGGTTCTTTTTCTGCGTATGGGCGAGGATTTGGATGAGTACCGCTATACCACCGCTGTTGATATAGGCGTCTGTTTCAAATTGAATCAGAATTTTTTGAGCAGTTTCCTGTTCATCCACCTTTTTATAGGCTTCAAGAATGACGGGTTCCGAATGGGCCGTAATATCGCCCTGGATGTGCAGGAGGGTAATGCCGTTTTGTTGTTCCAGTTGGAATTGATTTGTCTGTTGCATGATCAGCGTGTACTTTCTATTAGCCGTTGGAGTTTGATCTTCATCGCGAGGGCAGGGCGCTGGCTGATTTTCCATCTTTAGAACCATATTGACCACATGGCCGCCGTCGGTCGTTTTGTTAAAATCGACCCGGTCGACCAGCTGTTGGATTAAAAACAGACCCAGTCCATTGGGAGGTTCGAGCCTCTCCACTTTTCTCCGGATGTCAATGGTTTGTGGAATATGCGGGATGCCATTGCCTTCATCCTTCACAGAGACCCTGAAATCTTTATCGCCCAGATGCATGCTGATGACAACCCTGGCTTCAGGGCGTCCCTTATTGCCGTGCTCCACGGCGTTCAGGCAGGCTTCGGAAACGGCGGTCTTCAAATCTTCGATACGTTCTTTGGCCAGCCCGCCAATTTTTGCAAAAGAGGCCGAGCACTCCATGGCAATTCGTTCGTAGCCATCTACGTTCGGAAGATCAACTTCAACTGTCCGCTCATCCACAATTCTTATTTTTTCTTTCACTTTCCGCTCCGGCATCTGAAACACATAAAATTACGCTAAATAGAAATCAGAATTAAACAGAGAAACAAAGACTAAATGGAATTTTCCATGGAAGATATTATAAAGCAGAAAGGATGTCAAATATTTCGTGCTACCGGTTCAGTGGGTTCGGTTGCGAGTTGAAAGTAGGTCAGGATGCGGGTTGCGGATACGAGTCGCGAGTACGGGTTCCGAGGTGCGGTCCTTGATGGGATTCGGTGGAACATTATATAGCGCCATCGAAGCCTGAGAATTATAGGACTTTATAGACGATCCATATAGAACAGGTTGGGCCAGGGATATTGGATTGTGGATTTTAGAAAGGATGATTCCCTATTTGAATTTGTTACACGGATATTCACGGAGATACACGGAAGTGTTTAAGTTCATACAAGATTCAACTAAATTATATAAATTTTACCTTCCGTGAAATTCGGTGTATTTCAGTGTTGGTTTTCCGTTCTGTCGTTTACCGCTGCTCTGTGTCCTCCTGTAAGGTCCGTACCCGCTATCGCGAAGCTGACGGTGCCGATGACGCCGAATCCAAAGGCTGTCAGGAAGTTGACCTGGGGACTGATCAGCCAGAGAAAGGCGCCGCCAAAAGCGGCTATGGATACAATTATATCGCGCATCAGGTAATATAACCCAAACATGGCGGCCTTTCGGCCTTCGGGTGCCAGGTCCATGATGAGTGCTTTGCGTGTGGGTTCGCCGAATTCTTTTAAGCCTCTCAAAATAAAGGCCAACACCAGGATTTCAAATGACCGGGCAAATATCAGTGACAGCGGAAAAAGTGTAAAAAACACAAATGTGATGACAACGAAGGGTTTTTTGGCACTGCGATCGGCAAAATAGGCCACCGGAATATAGATGAGCATCGCTGTTGCCATTTCAATGCTCGTCAAAATACCGAATTGAAAGGCCGTCACCGGCGACTGAATGATCTTCATGCTCCAGACGATCACAAAGGCATAGGGGATCTGCTCACAGAATCTAACCAGAATGTCGGCCACCAGCAGTCGCTTTAAAGCCGGCGACATTTCGCGAAACAGACGCAGGGGATTTTTTTCCGGTTTCTGGGATGGTTTGCCATCGGTTTTTTGGGCGGCGTCTTCTTCGATTAATTTTTGCTGCATGATGGCCGCCACCACAGCCAGCACCAGGGCGACTGCAAAGGCCAGGCGTACGCCATCCTTTTCGCCCCAGATCCCGATAAACAATCCACCGGTGATCGGACCCAGCGCCATGGGGATCCGCCGAACCAGGGAGTGCATGGAAACGCCCATGGTGCGTTTGTCCGAGGGCAGTACTCGGGCCACCAGGCTCATGGTTGCCGGCAGCGATATGGCCGACCAGGAAAGGAAGAATATGGCCCCCACCAGCACGGCCGGCCAGGCCGGAATGAGGATGACCAGCAAATAACCGAGCATGGCAAACAGGTTGAAGACCAGCAAGGCCTTTTTGAATCCCAGACGGTCGGAAAGATACCCCCCGGGAAAGGCATACAGGGCCGAAAGCAGATTATCGAGGCCATTCAACAGCCCAATGACGATAGGCCCGCCGCCCAGGGCGATCAGATAAATCGGCAGGAACCGCTCCGCCATCCTTTCGCCCATCCCCACCAGGATAACCATGAAGAGCATGCCGACGGTGCTTTTTTGCAATCCCAGGAAACCTGATATACGTCTTAGTTGATTCATATTGCAGGGTACTTGTTGCTCGCTACTGACTCGCCGGGTACTTGTCACCGGTCCCTAGTCGTTGGTATCTGTTGCGGGTTGTGTCTTGCGGCCACCGGCTCAGAGGGGCCTATGCTCCGGAGGGGTTGAGTGGTGAAGTCAGACTGATCCGAAACCCTGGCCCAGACCTGATTTATTAAGATCGTCTCTGAAAGCTAAAACTTCTCAGGCGTTCCATGCGGGTGCTTCTAAATTGGAGTCGTCGCACCAGGGCAGGCCAATCTTCCAAACGGGCAATTCCCGGATCCAATGAAACCCAGCCCGTCTTATTCCGCCTTCTCCAATTCCCAATTCCGAATTCAGGAGCCTCTGTCTTCTGACATCTGTTTTCTGGAATCAGAAGGCTGTTTTCCCCGACTGGGTTCTTTCCAGAGATTTTTCTTTCTGCTCATCTTTTTCCGTAGCAATCAGTTGCTCCAGATTCTTAACGAAATAGATGACAATTTGATAGGTTGGATTACCAAACTGATCGGGCACCAGCGAGATGATTAAAAAATCGCCGTTTTTGATCCAGTACATGGAGCTGCCGTTTTCTTCCTTCCAGCGGACGACCTGTGGTTGGCCGTACTTGGTTTCGAGGGTCTTAAGGATTCCGGCTTCGTCCTCCCGGAAATTTATTTTAAACAAAATCGGTGTCTGGGTATAATTCGAAAACACGAGCTCGACATAATCAAACGGCACGTTTTTTTTCTGGGCGTAGCGGTACATGAGCTTTACCGTGTTGTGCTCCACCCTTTCTCCGGGCGGAAAATTCAATCTCTGGTTGAGTTCGTCTAAGTCCGGAAAATAATGGTTGAGAAAGCCTTTGTAATGAATTTCCAGGTCCATGATGCTTCTCTGCTCGATGGCATCACGCCCCAGCTTGTTGCCGAGTTCTTTGCGGACCTTCTTATTAAGCCGGGAATTGATTCCCAGATCAAAAAACGTAAAGCTTTCGGGCATGACAGCTGCCGGCGCAGTCGAGTTGTCCGGTTCCTGGCTGTCGCTGCAAGATAGTAAAACAGGAATCAACACGATGATCAGGAATGCGTACAGGGCTGTTTTAGAAGCTATCGATTTTTTACCTCGGATCAACGGCATGAACTGACCTCATCACTCCTTTTTCAAATTGTTCGAAAGGATCTCGCCCATATAAAAAGGAAATTTCCCGGTTGGGCGGTCTTTAAAATACTGGATGAGAGTTTCCTGGATTACCCGGAAGGCAATATCTTCCCAGGGTACCTCGTTTTCCGCAAAGAGTTTGACATCCAGACTCTCACTGCCCGGGCTGAAGCGGTGGTCTGCCAGTCGGGCTCGAAACATAAAATAGACCTGATTTACATAACAGATGTTATATAACGCATAAGGTGTCAACATTTCAACCTTTGCCCGGGCTTCCTCATAGGTTTCCCGGGCGGCGCCTTCGGCCACGGTTTCTCCGTTTTCCAGGTAGCCCGCCGGTAGGGTCCATTTGCCGCAGCGCGGCTCGATGGCCCGGCGGCAAAGTAGAATTTTCTGATCCCATTCGGGGATGCAGCCTACGACCATAGTAGGATTCTGGTAATGGATTGCACCGCAGGCTTCGCAACAATGCCTGGATCGATCGTCACCCGGTGGCATGCGATAGGTTAGCCGTTGGCCACAGTTGCTGCAGTAGTTCACTCTGGGTTCCTTTTTCCAATAGAGCTGTTAATCCACTTGATAAACCCTTATCCTAACTTCGGGATATTTTTGGCAATGCCTAAAATGCACTAAATTGCCTAAAGTGCCTAAAATAGGTGTGTCGCTTCGCTCCGTCTTTTTAAAATCGATAGAATACAATAATTTTAGTGCACTTTAGGCATTTTATATTTTAGGCATTTCAAGAAGCCCACAGTTTTCGTGAGCAAACCATAACATGCCCATATAATTTCCTGATTAAAAGTCTAGCATAATATAGTCTGCGTCCTGAATGCCAACCGTTTGCCGGTCAACCATTCCTTCAATTTTTGGCAGAATCACTGCGTGCGGTATCTGCGAGCGGAGGCTTATCTGGCGGGGGACGGCGCCTTTTTGTACGTGTCCGGCGCCGGCCAGCAGGACGACAACGGCATCCGGATTTTTTTTCAGATATTCCAAGGTGTGGATGGCCATGGCACTGTCCCAGACAAGCTGGGCTTCACAAAAATAGGTGAAATTAAGATTTCCATGACTATGACCGCCAAACGCTTTTTTAATGTAATCCATATACTCTTTATCAACCCGGCAGCTCACGTCGGCCAGCTTCCCTTTCTGTTCTTCGGAAAGCGAGTTGAATCCCTTGCGCGACACCTGACGGGTAATGTCCCTGGGAACATTCAGTCCGATCATTGGAATTTTTTCCTGTTTGGCATATTCAAAAATCATCTGGTAATTCGACCAGGGATAGGTCCAGTTATCGTAATAGATTTCCTTAAATTCCGCTTCAACCGATGCTGCCATCAACCCAGCGGTCAAGGTCCTGCTGGCTGTCGTTCCTAAACATTTCAAGCCCGATGGCCACCTGGACACCGGCCTCTTTGAGCGATTGAATAACGTTCAGCTGGCCGTAGTGATGGTTTAAAGTTGGTGTGATGCTCGCCAACCAGAACGATCCGATTTTTTTTAAGGTCGGAAATGACCTCGGACATGAGCATTTCTTTACTATTTTGCAGATCATATATGCGGTGGGTTAAATGGGCCTGTATCACATCCAGCATTCCGAAGATTACCACCACAGATACGATGAGGAGAAGAATTCGTTTCATTGTTATAATGTACAGTTTATCAAATAGTTTTCCAAGTTGCGCTGTCATGCCGGACGTCCGGTATCCATAGTCATTACATTTCGTCTATATACTGGTACTGAGTCAAGTTGATTGGGACTGCATACAAAGGACGGAGGCAGACCCTACTATCAATATCTTCGGCCTGCGACTTTTTTCCCATGCCTGGCGCTCCGTTTTATCGGTTATTAGCTCAAGCACCACTGCGGCGGCAACTACTTTCTAACACCTGCATGTTTTCCATATTCCAATCCCTCCGTCCACTTTCCCTGTATTCCCACTCATACACCAGCGGCGATTTTTCCACGGGCCAGACTCCTTTATCCCTATTGTTCCCGGATTGAAATGCCAGATAACTGTATCTGCCGTAATGGGTGATTTTCCTGGCCACACTGTCTGCCAAGCGGTTTGACGGCGGAATAAACAGGGCGGCGATGCGATTGTCATTAAACGGATGATGAAAAACACCGAAAAATGCATCCGAAGGCTTGTTATACAGAGCGTTGTTTAGGGTAAAAGAACCTGGTTGGAGGCTGACCTGGTTCGGCATTTTTGGTAAAAGGTCCTTTTGTGTCGGCTGACCGATCAGCAGAATGTCGTTTTCGATCAGCTGACTCCGGTTCGCTTCACTCTCAGAGATAAATTGATAATTTTTCAATCCCAGGGAAAGGGCAAGGGTTTCGCCTGCCATTTTGAGATCCGGGTGCAGTTGATCGGATAGCACAATTTTAACGGAGGCGGAGCCTTTAATGTTGTTAACGGCCGGCGGTATTTCGGAAGCAAATAGCAGCCTCATGGTATCATAAGCCGGATCCGCTGATAGTCTCCGGGGTCGGTTGCTGCTGATTATCTCGAAAGCCGTTGTTTCTCCGGTTATATCAATTTCCCGGGTGATTCTCTCTTTGCCTGCTTCCAGGGCCAGGTTAATCGGAAAAGTATAGCGCGGGTCCTTTTGAACGATTTGTCCGTTCACTTTCCATTTTCCGGCGGAATGGTTCAACTGCACGCCATCCACAAAAAACCGGGGGGCACTCTTGTGGTGCAGCCACTGGCCAAAAAAATCTTTCAGCGAGCATTGCCCCCGGGATTCAAATGCCCGTTGCAGATCGGACCACGAAGTCTTTTGAAAAAGACGATCGCGGTATATGTCCCGCAAGGCCTTCCAGAAGGCCTCTTCACCCAGTTGGCGCCGGATCATATGAAATACCATGGCGCCCTTGTCATAGCCGATGGTTTTGCTGACCGGATTATAGCGGCTGATGAACTGATCCAATGGAAAATCGTTCTCCGGCCGGATCAGGGTGGAAAAATTGCGCAGCCATTGTCGCCTGTAGTCTAAGGCGGCCTTTTGGGATTTCGTTTCTTTAAACAGGTAATCCGCCACATAGGTGGTCAATGCCTCGCTCCAGTTGCCCTCGGCATAGTCCACGTAAACGCCGTTGCCCCACCAGCAGTGCGCAATTTCATGACCCAGACTGGTATGGATAATAAACGGCAGCCGCAGCACACTGCCGCCCATCAGGGTGTAAGAAGGAAAGCCGAATCCCGTGGGGAAAAAATTTTCAACCACCGCAAATTTTTGAAAAGGGTAAGGTCCGAATAGATCCGAGAACAATTCAATATAGCCGGCAGTTGCCTCCAGATAGGATTTCGACAGATGTTGGTTGGGTGGCAGCAAATAGGTGGCGGCTGTTACGGTGCCGATTGACTTTTCTTCGACCACATATCGGGCAACGGAAAGTGACAGACCTTCCACCGGATAATCCACCTCCCAGGAGGATTCGGTTTGTCCCTGATCGGTTTTATGACCTAACGAGCGGCCGGCGGTAACGGCAACCAGACCGGCCGGGGCACTCACCTTTAAGCGGTAGGTTGCCTGGCTGCCGACAAGTTCCGGGTACCATCCCGCACCCGCCAGCAAAAAGCTGCCTTTTTCCGAAATGGTCGCCGTAACCCCATAACCCGGGTTATCCGCATTTATGGGACGCACCGGCACCGGGTCGTCAAATATAGCGGCATAGGAAATGGTGACCCGTAAATCCGGGGATTGTTCCTGCGGTTCAAGTGTCAGCTTTATGCGACCATTTTCAAAATTGAAATTGTGAGGTTGTTTATTCACCGCCACTTTGAGCTGCGACACCCGTTCGGCAATATGAAATTCCAAAACCCGGGCAGCAGCGGATTTGATCGAAATATCATCGATTCCGATCAGTTTGCCTGCAGCGGGAAACAGTTCTACCTGAAGGTTGTGATGCGCGCGCAATCCGCTTGCCTGGCAAACTGCGGCAAAGGCAAATATAACCAGCAAGACTCCGGTTATGATAAGATATTGTTGGTTCAGAAATTTCTCTGCATAATGTCCCATATCAAGGACAATCTAAGTCTTTTAGGGGATATGTCAAAAGATGGCGATCTCTGATAAATATTTCAGACTGTTATGGCCTAACATCCGCAGCCGGCAGTCGGGTGAGCCCTCTACGCGGGTAACCCGTGGCGTATGGAGTGCAATTTGAAATAGATCCGATTTGACTTACTAAAATACGGTGTTAGCTTAAAATTGTTGTTCTATAATTTTGTATTAACCGGAAATGTCAGCCAAATGGCACAAACAGCAACTATAAATATTTGGCGCATCTGTTTAACAGTATTGTCTGACAGTGGGCAATTTGCTTTTCATTTTTATTGTGTCTGATTTAAGGCTGATTGCCATAGTCAATTTTCTAATAACGCGTTAATCAAAAAGCTCGGCGCCTTGCCGGGCTTTTTTTAACCCGCCTGCGGCGGACGAAGGTTTAATTCCCCGCCCCTTGCGGCGGGGTTGTTCATCCGGAGGATGGCCTGTGGAGTTCAAATTCTGTCCCCATTGCGGTCGGCAGCTGCAGATCAAACCCGTCGGTGCCGGTGAACGGCTCTATTGCGGCCATTGCCGCAAAATTCAATATCGCAACCCGACGGTGGGGGTGGCGGTGGTATACGTGGAAAATGATCGATTGCTTCTGGTCCGGCGATCGGGATCCTATGCAGGTATGTGGTGTATTCCCTGCGGTCATGTGGAGCGGGGCGAAGACATCCGGGATGCCGGCCGGCGTGAATTTGAAGAGGAGACCGGGCTGAAAGTGACCCTGGGCCCCGTATTTGCTGTGCATTCTAATTTTCATGATGAGGAAAATCCAACCGTCGGGATATGGTTCTGGGGGAGCAATTCCTCGGGTACCCTGCGGGCCGGTTCCGATGCTGCCGAAGTCGGATTTTTCTCGATCGATAACCTGCCCGGCCGGATGGCTTTTCCCACCGATTTGATGGTTTGCGAAAAACTCAAACACTGTCTGGGTTCTGATGATTTTAAACAATACTTAGACTCCTGTTGGGCTAAAGACTAGATAGCTTATACTGTCATGTCTCTACAGTTAATTTTTAAAACCTTGTCCGTCATGAAATAGCTGACTTGACCCGGATCGATCGGGGACTTAATTTGTTGAATAAAGATTCAGGGAGGATACATGGCGAATAAATCTAAAAATACTGAGGGCCACTACGTGCGCAAAGAAACATTCTGGCTGGCGACACTGCTGGCTTTAGCGGTGGGATTTTTTGGCGGGGTTATGTTTGCCGTATTTAAATCAGATAGCGTTGCTGTTCCGGGTCAGCCCCAGGCCCAGGTGCCGCAGACGCAGGCACCGGATCCCGGGCGCTTGAACATGATTGCGGCCCTTGAAAAAGAAACCCGGCAAAATCCTGCCAATGCCAAGTCATGGATCGAACTGGGGAATTCTTACTTCGATGCCGGCCAGAACGAAAAGTCAATTCAGGCCTATCGCAAAGCGCTTGAGATCGATCCGAACAATGCCAATGTCTGGACCGATATGGGCGTTATGTATCGGCGCAGCGGAAATCCCCAGGAGGCCCTAAAGTCATTTGATAAGGCCATCGAAGTGGATCCCCGGCATGAGGTTTCGCGTATGAATAAGGGAATTGTTTTGCTGCATGACATGAATGATATGGACGGCGCCATAAAGGCCTGGGAAGAACTGCTGGCAGTAAATCCCGTCGCCACGGCACCCAACGGTCAATCGATCGATCAAATGATCCAGCAGATGAAGAAGCAGGGGCCAGTGCTCAATTAGTTGAAATGCTAAAGAGTTATCGAATTTCAAATTACTTCGTCTATTATTTAAAATTGATTTATCAATGTGGGAGCGGCTTAAAGCCGCGACATTAGTATGAGCGAATTTTCACGACGATAATACCCCATGAGTTTAATTTTAAATCAAATTTTAATTATTTGGATAACGCTTGCCATAAATTTCTATTATATCCTCCCGGGTGAATTGATAGGGCGTATTGCAATAGTGGCAGTTGATTTCCACCGGAAACGGTCCCTTGCTCCGGATATCTTTGAGCTCGTCAATCGGCAGCAGCGTCAACAGATTGCGGACCCGTTTTTCGTTGCAGTGGCACATAAATTCAATCCGGCGATTGGCTAAAAACCGCGGTGAGTAGTTTTTGAAGGCTGCGCCGACCAGGGCTTGCGGGTCTTGGTCTTCCGTAAATACCTCTCCCAGTGAAGGCAAACTGGTTACCCTGTCTTCCATGTTGCCGGCCAATTCATCATCGGCCTGGGGCATGGCCTGCAAAAACAACCCTCCGGCTCCCGTGACCTGACCCTGTTTATCGAATTTTATACTCAAATTGAAGGCGGTGGGAACCTGCTCGGAGGTGAGGTAGTAGTTGGCCAGGTCTTTGGCGATGTTGCCGTATTTCAGCATGACCTGCCCCGTAAAGGGTTGCTTGGCGTCTTCCAGATATTTGGTTACCAGCAGAAAATCCGGCCCCGAAAAACGACGAAAGGTCGAAGCTTTCCATGGGTTTGTCGATGGGGATCGGCACCCTTTTCAGGAAGCCGCGTACCTCGCCAAATGCATTGGCTTCAACGACCAGGCCTTTAATCGGTCCCGAACAGTCGATTTTAATACTGATCCGGTCATTGCTTTTTAAGTCGGCGGACATCAAACCGGCACCCAGGTAGGCACGACCCAGAACCAGGGTTTCCAGAATGCCCAGTTCATGATTGGCCCGCATTTCATTGATCATCCGGGTCCCGTTCATGATTACACCGCGAATGGCCCCGTCTGCCAGTAAAAAATTATACAGCCGGTCCCTGGCACCAGCCAGTAATTGATCTTTGAGGGTATCTCCGTATGGTTTCTTTTTCTGCATGAGGCCAATTTAAGCATTGATAGCGATTTTGTTAACCCTATATCTATAAAAACAAGGGGACGCCCTTTAGTTTTTCAGTTATATTGACCGAACCATAGAATAACTGAATAACTAAAGGGCGTCCCTTAAATACTTAAATAGGGCGTACCCAAAATTGAGCGGGTGATGATGGGCGCTATCGGACCGTAAAATCCATGTGGGTGCTGATAGGATCTGTGGCGAACAGGGCTGCCCGGGTTTAGCATGTCATCGGGATCAAATAATTGTTTGATTTCTCGCAGGTAGGCAAAGGCTGGTCCCAGTTCCTGCTGGAGGTAGATGGAGCGCGAACGGCCGGCATTGTGTTCCCCCACCAGGGTGCCGTTGTATTTTTGCAGAATTTTGAATGATTCCTGTGAAACCGTTTCGATTTGCTCTTTCAGGTTTTTTTGGGTTGGATCAAAGTAAGGCCGGGCATGGATGCTGCCAAAACCGGCATGTCCGTAAAAAGATATCTCAATGTTCAGCCGCCGCATCAATTCTTCAAGATCTTGAACCACCGGCCCGAAATCTTTTACGTGTATGGCGATATCATCGATAATCGGCAGCAGCAGCAAATTATTTTGGCGGCAATATTTCAGGAGGGAGGGTTGAATTCGGCGGCGGTCTTGCCATAAAGCCGACTCCTCGCGGGCTGCCGGCGCTGATTTCCCAGAGGCGCGCGATATCATATTTTGCTATTATTTCGCGACCGGTTTTTACTTTTTCAGTTGAATCGTCAAACTCAGCCACCAAAGTAGCGACAATGTCAGAATCTTCCAGGTTAAGGATTTTACCGTTAACGTGCCGGCAGCAGGAGGCATCCGAATACTCCAATGCGGCCGGGTCCAGTTCTTTTAAGCGCAGGCTGGCTTCCGTAAATTCGTCATAATCCCTGAAATGGGCCACCAGGGTTCCTTGCGATGCTTGCTGCCCGATCAATTTCAACCGTATTTCGGTGACAATCCCCAGCGTGCCGATACTGCCGACCAGCAGATGCGCGGCCAATTCGCCCATATCGGCGTATTGCTCAAATGCTTTTAGATTATATCCGCCGGCAATGTACGGTCTGCGGGCGACCAGGGCGCGACTGGCATCGTCGGCCAGGTATCTTTGCTGGATTTTTTGCAATCCTGTTTCCAGATAATCGGGCAGGGACCGAGTCGTGTCGACAACTTCGCCCCGGGCCGTGATGAATCTCAAAGAGGTGACAAAAGCATCCAGGGTACCATATTTGGCGGTTTTAGGACC
>CAWGCM010000013.1:0-90894 GCA_963821065.1 uncultured delta proteobacterium
GGGGAAAACCATGGATAACGAAATCAACAATCCACAACTGTTTCTAATTATCTAATCCGTCTGGCGGGTAAAGGTTAAATTTCCCGTTCAAGTGATTTTCTACCTTAATTATTGACATTCAACTTCAATTGTGATTAGAGGTGTATCTAACCCTAACAGCACGGAATACGCTCAATTAGGCGCTAGTAGTTAATTGAATTTAGCTAAATTAGCGTATAAAATTTTACTTTTACAACTTTCGTCATTTCCGCTTCCATATATTTTTCAGCTCAAATAATTAAAATTTTAATTGCGAAACAATCCTTTCTTTCAATTTTACTCTTTCTTGCAATGAGTAGGAGTATTCTTTAACAAAGTTTTCTCCCAAAAGTACGATTTCGACAAATGGATAAATGTTATAATTAATGAACGAGATTTATATATTATATTTCAATCATTAATTGTGGATGTGTGTTTTAGTACTATTAAAATTATGAAGATTCATGGTGCTTGAAATTTCAAATATCAATATTAAAAAAGGAGGGGAAAATGGTTAGAAAGCAACTCTATCGATTTATTGTTGCTGCAGCCGCAATGCCTTTTTTGATTTCTGGTATGTCGGTCTTATTTGCACTGCTATGCACCCACCATGCGCATGGGCAATCTATAACGGCTGACGGTTCTATGGGTACTCAGGTTTTGGAAGTCAATTCCAATTATACCATTAGTGGGGGTACCATACAAAACAGCAATCAGTTTCACAGTTTTGGCTAATTCAATGTATTCCAGGGAGAAAGTGCAACTTTTACCGGTCCAAATACGATAAATAATATTATTGGACGGGTTACGGGAGGCAGCCAGTCCTTCATTGATGGAATGCTCAGTTCAGAGATCAACGGGGCAAACCTGTATTTACTCAACCCGAGTGGGGTTCTCTTTGGTCCAAATGCCAGCTTAGATGTCAGCGGTTCGTTTCATGTCAGCACAGCGGATTATATAAGGCTGGGTAATGAAGGAATTCTTTATGCCAATATTTCAGAAAACAGTGTGCTTACCATAGATCCGCCATCGGCTTTCGGATTTTTAAGCGGCGACCCCGCCGGGATTTCAATCCAGCAAAGTAGCTTAGAAGTTCCGAATGGCGAAACTATCTCCCTAGTTGGCGGAGATATTGATATAGTTGGCAGTGGTATAGTTAACAACGCCAAAGAAGTCATCATCGCTCCGAGTGGAAGGATTAATATAGCAAGCGTTGATTCGGCCGGGGAAGTCGCTTTTAATGCACCCGGAGAAGCACCTGACTTGATAATGCAGTCGTTCGATCGTCTCGGGAATATTAATATCTCCAGCAGTGCCTACATCGATGCCATAGGTAACCCCGGCGGTAAAATTATCATCAGGGGCGGGAATTTCTTTTTAACCGAAAGCATCATGTCAGCTGCAACGAACGGGAATATAGATCATCCCGGTGTCGCCATAGATATCAAAGTATCAGATGATATGGTGCTGACAGGAGGGGAATTAAATGATGCCGAAATCTCGTCATCATCTTTAAACGGTGCTGCCGGAGATGCAGGTGATATAGAGATAGAGGCAGGCAGTCTGCAAATGACCGGTGCACCTGAATTCTCCCAAATCGCCGATGTTGCTTCAAGGGTTTTCTACGAAGGTGACGGTGGAAACATATTTATAAAAACCGGCAGGCTGCAGATGAATGAATTTTCCGGTATTTTGGCCCAGGTATTTGGTCCCGGCACCGGAGGTGATATAACAATAGAGACGGATAGCTTGCAGATTGACCCAGGGGCGAGTCAAGCTTTCATATCGACCAGTACGTTTGGCCCATTTTACGCGGATACTTCCGGTGATGCCGGCAACCTCACCGTCAATGCCAAGGAAATTGTCATCCAGGGTGGTGACGGCTTTACCGGACTGGCATCTCAGGTTTTCCCTAATACAATTGGTGATCCCGATGGCGGCAAAATGATCGTAAACACTGACACCCTGCAATTGTTTGATGGCGGTCAACTCAATGCAGGCATATTCAGCGGGGACGGTCAGGCAGGCAACATAGAAGTGACAGCTGATGATATTCTGATCTCCGGCAAAAATCCCGGGGGGTTTTCGGCCGGTATTTATTCTGATGTTGCCGGAGCCGCCACTAGCGGCGCCGGAGGTGATATTCTCATTACCGCAAACGACCTACAGATGGTAGCGTCCGGTCAGATTGGAACCTATTCTGAAAGCCCCGGAAACAGCGGCAACATAATTGTAAAAACCAGCAATATGTCGGTCTCAGATGGCTCTTTTCTCAGTTCCACGAATTTTGGTACCGGTGAAGCCGGCGATATAGCGGTTGAGGCTGGCAATGCTTTGCTTGCGGGCCCAAGCCCTGAGGGCGGGTTTACCGGTCTGTTTGCCATCGGTGGAACATTTGCCAGCGGGGCAGGTGATATCAGGGTTGAAACAGACAATTTGCAAGTGATAGACGGTGCTCAGATAACCGCCCGAACAACAGGTCCCGGAATGGGCGGCAAAATAGACATCATCGCAAATCATGTGGACATCGGCGGCGTTGACCCGAATTCGATCTCTATTGATGGACCCAATGCCGGCATTTTTACTTCAAGTACTGTATACCAGGATTTTGTTGATCAGGCTACGGGCAATGCCGGCGATATTAACATTCAGGCAAACAATTTGAATCTTAGGAATCAAGGGACGATAGGGGCATTTTCAACAAGCCGGGGCGATGGAGGAATGATCAATGTCCACGCCAATAATGCAATCATTAGCAGCAACGGATTGATAACAACAGCCGCCGAACAGGCTGCCGGGGGCGACATCACCCTCACAGCCCGGGATATACTGTTAACCAATCAGACTGTAATATCGGCCGAAAGCTCCGGGGAGGGTAATGCCGGTAATATCGATATTACTGCCACAGATATATTTTGGATGGAAGACAGTTCTGTAACCACCGAAGCGAAACAATCCGACGGCGGCAATATCAAAATTAATACCGAGTATAGTGTTAATTTATGGGACAGCGAAATTACCGCCAGCGTAGGCGGGGGGCCTGATACGGTGGGCGGCAACATCAGCATTGACCCCGAGTTTGTCACCCTGTCAAACAGTAAAATTATTGCGAATGCATTTGAAGGCAGAGGGGGTAACATCCAGATCACGGCCGACGTTTTTATTGCCGATTTAAATAGCGTGGTGGATGCTTCCTCTCAATTGGGAATTGACGGGGTGGTTGATATTGACGCGCCAGTCAGAGTCGTCGCTCAAAGCTATAAGCCTTTACCCGAAAAATATAAGAGCGCTGTCGCCCTTCTTCGTGAACCCTGTATAGCCCGGATTTCCGGAGGAAAATACAGCAGTTTTACGGTTGAAGGCCGCGGTGCTTTGCCCATTGAGCCGGGTGGTCTTTTGCCGAGCCCCTTCATGCCGTGATGGTAAAGTCACATATGGTCGGGCAACTGAAAAAGTCGCATTGATCTAAAATGGCTATTATTGAAACCGTCCGGGGTTCACGTCCAATTTGAGCCTTTGATTTGTGTGCTTTGAACCCGTGAACGCTTACCAAAGAAAGATAACCCTGAACCCCCGCCTGCCATTCGTCAGGCGGGGGTGAAATCTGGGCCTATGAGCGCCTCCAAATTTACATTAATTCTGGCCGGATTGGCTATTGCCTTTTTGGCAGGCAATTCAGCTTTTGCCCAAGAGCCGCTTCCCATGGAGCCGAGCGGGCAACCCGGTGATAAACGCCCGCCATTGATAGAAGAAAAACCACCCGGTCCTCCACCGAAATTGATATTACCACCACCGCCTTCTCCTTCCCCAAAAAAACCAGGTGAATTACCTTTTGAGGGCGTTTATATTCGCAAAATCCTGGTGACGGGCAGCACGGTTTTTTCTGATGAAGAACTGGCAAAGGTGACGGCGCCTTATGAAAACCGTGAATTAACCAGCGAGAGCCTAGAGGTGCTTCGCACTGACCTGACACTTTTTTATATCACCAGAGGGTATATCACATCCGGTGCGGTCATTCCGGATCAAACCGTGGTTGACGGGGTCATCAGCCTGCACATTATCGAAGGCGATTTGAAAAACATAGAAATCGAAGACAATAAGTATCTTCGCGACAGCTACTATAAGAAGCGGATTGAGCTTGGTGCCGGGCCGCCTGTAAAAATAGAGAACTTGCAGAAAAGGTTGGCCATTTTACAGGAAGACCCGCGCATTCAGAAAATCAATGCCGAACTTAAACCCGGGGTTAAGCCTGGTGAAAGTGATTTAAACCTGGTTGTTGAAGAAAACATACCCTTCAAATTTTGGACTGGATATGACAACTACATAGCCGATAGCGTCGGAGGCGAGCAGGTACAGGCTACCGGTGCAGTTACCAGTCTGACGGGCAACGGCGACATTTTAAGCTTTACATATGGCGCCGCGGAGGGGTTGAAGCCCAAAATCGATGCCTGGTATTCATTTCCCTTCACGGCTAGAGACATTACCTTAAGTTTGAGGTACAGAAAAAATGATTTTGATTCGGTTAGAGACGCGTTTGAAGATTTGGATATTGAAACCGATACAGATGTATACACCGTTGCGTTGAGATACCCTGCCTATAAGAGTTTAAGCCAGGAGTTTGCGCTGTCTCTTATCGGGGAACACGCCAAACAAAAAACAACCTTACTGGACAACCCTTTTTCATTTGAACCGGGTGCGGTAAAGGGTGAAGTTAAGGTCACCGCCCTGCGTTTTGCGCAGGAATGGACGCATCGAACACAGAAACAGGTAATAGCGGCGACGTCTCGTTTCAGCCTGGGGATCGATGCCTTAGACGCTACAACACGGGACTCCGGAATTCCGGACGGGGAATTTTTTTCATGGCGGGGGCAATTTCAATGGGCAAGGCGTTTTAAACCATTGGACACTCAGTTGATTTTTCGAACACTGTTACAATTATCCGACGACCCTCTTGTATCGCTTGAACAGACTGCCGTGGGGGGAAGATACACCGTTCGAGGATACCCCGAAAACTTTTTTGTAAGGGACGAGGCTGTGGTCGCCTCATTGGAATCTCGCATTTCGCTGATACGTGATAAATCCTGGGCTGATTACCTCCAGATCGTCCCTTTTTTTGATTGGGGATGGGCCAAGAATACCAACTTCCCGACTCCTTCCGGACCTAACAACATCTACAGTGTTGGAATAGGATTGAGATGGGCGGCGACCATTTTCCCTTCTCTTCGTCTGAGACCGCAATTTGAAATTTATTATGGCTATAAATTTAGAGATGTCGATATCGATATAGAAAATAACATGCAGGACAAAGGAATTAGTTTTCAATTTGCGCTTGCAGCGTTTTAAAGCGCAGTAAAGATCCGGTGAGATACTTTCTGAAAAGGGCAGGGGCAGGTTATGAGCTCAAGCATTGAAATTAAAAAAGGGCAACTGCGCAAGCGTCCATACTGCCGGCCGTTATTGGCTTTATTTTTTTTTCTTTTTTCCCCCAACCTCTGGATGGCATTCATTCCTGTAATTGTATCGTATAGTTGCACGCCCCAAAAGAGAGTTGAAGATCCAACATTAGCAGCCGTATCCTCTCAGCCAGGTGAACAATCATCAGATAAATTGCGAACTGACGGTTTACAATATTTTCAAAGAGGTGCTTTCGATCAAGCGATCTCAAAATTAGAAGATGCCGAACGATTATACGGGAAGGAAAAAAACCACAAAGAACAATGCGATACACTTATTCAAATCTCTCAGGCCTACCAGTCCATCGGACAATTCGAAAATGCCCTGGAAAGTTCAAAAGCAGCCATTGAAGTGGCAAAAGATTCAGGCGACCCAATCCGAGTCGCCCGGGCTTTAAATCTTACCGGCAGTATCTACCTTGGCGTGGACCAGACAAATGAAGCTTATCGATATCTGGATGAAAGTCTTAAGATGTCCAGAAATCTGGAGGATTCCAAACTTACGGCATCCATTCTCAATAATCTGGGAAACTTTTACACCAATGGGAAAAAATATGATGAAGCTTATGCCGCATACATGGAAAGCGTGATGCTTTCAGAAAGTACCGGCAGCCGTCAATTAAGAGGGATCGCACTAACAAACGCGGCGACGGCTGCAATGCGCAACGGACAATATGAGACCTCTAAATCGCTGCTGGACGAAGCTCTTGTTCAGACGCGAAGCTTGGAAGATTCACGCAACAAAGCCTATGGACTGATCAATATTGGTTTGGCATATCAAAGTTTATTGCCCTATTTTCCTGGATCAAATAATTTACTCTTGAGGCAATCCGCAGAAAGCTTTAATGAGGCTGCCGATGTTGCTAAAACAATAGATGACAATCTCGCTTTGTCCTATGCACTTGGTTATTTGGGAAATTTATATGAAAACGGACAGCAGTATCAGGATGCACAGCAATTAACACGAATGGCAATTTTTAAAGCACAAGAAATCAGTGCCAATGAGGCCCTATTCAGGTGGCAGTGGCAGGCGGGACGAATACTAAACTCATTGGATGAAATTGATGACGCTATTTCGCAATACAGAAGTTCCCTCTATACCCTTCAATCAATTCGCCAGGAGAGGTCAGGGTGTTACGGAAGGCACCATGCTAACATCCGTGAAAGCACGGCCCAGGTAAGTTATGAATTAGCAGATTTGCTACTTAAACGTTCGGCATCAATTAAGACGCCCGATAAGTATAAGCCATATCTTGTTGAAGCGCGTGAGGTCGTGGAGCTGCAAAAGATTTATGAATTGCGTAATTACTATCAAGATGATTGTGTCGATGCTGCCCGATCAGGAATTACCAAGCTTGATGAAGTCTCAAAGACAGCGGTGATTGTTTATCCTATCGTACTAAAGGACCGTATCGAAGTACTTTTCACTCTGCCCGATGGTTTGAAGCGGTTTTCTGTGAAAGTCACAAAAGAATCCCTTGCCCAAGAGGTCAAGATGTTTCGTAGTTTGCTGGAAAAGCGAACGACCCGGGAATTTCTTCCTCATGCCCAAACGCTTTACGACTGGCTTATCCGTCCCATGGAATCCGACCTGGATTCGGGCACCATTGATACCATGGTCTTCGTTCCGGACGGTCCTCTGCGGACAATTCCGATGGCAGCCCTCCATGATGGCAATCAATTTCTAATCGAAAAATATGCCCTTGCGATTACGCCGGGTCTTGATCTTACTGACCCCAAACCCATTGCAGCGGAGATTAGAAAAGCGCTGATATTTGGATTAACTCAATCTGTTCAAGGATACCCATCACTGCCCTATATTTCTTCAGAACTGCAGACTATCCAAAAGTTTTACGATAGTAAGTTATTGCTCAATCAGGATTTCCTCCTTTCGAATATTGAAAAATATTTGCATGATGAACAGTATACCATTTTGCATATTGCTTCCCATGCCCAGTTTGGAAATGAGGTCGACAAAACGTTCCTGCTTACATTTGACGAAAAACTTTCCATGGACAATTTAAATCAATATATCGGGCTGCTTCAATTTCGAGATAACCCTTTGGAAATTTTGACACTCAGTGCGTGTGAAACTGCTGCTGGTGATGATTTAGCTGCTTTAGGACTTGCCGGTATCGCCATTAAGGCCGGTGCTAGAAGTGCGCTTGCGACGCTCTGGCATATTAATGATTTGGCTTCATCCATTTTGGTTGGAGAGTTTTACCGCCAACTTCAGGGGCCGGCAACGACCCGGGCCAAAGCGCTTCAGCGTGCCCAATTGAGACTTTTCGGTGATCGGCGTTTTCAACACCCGGGCTATTGGTCTCCCTTTCTACTGATCAGCAACTGGTTGTAAAACTGAAAAGCCATCATGGATAAATTGCGCAGCCTACCATTTTCACCCTATATTACAACCATTTTGGTCAGTGGCCTTATTTTTCTGGCCATCATCGCCCTACGCAGCGCGGGGTACCTCGAGTATCTGGAACTAGTGGCCTATGATGGATTTGTCAGATTACAGCCGGAAACTTCCGGATCAACGCCGCCCATTGTTGTCATCGGAATAACCGAAGAGGATATCCGGACTGAGGGGCGCTGGCCAATTACGGATGCAACCATGGCGGAAGCGCTTGATTCGCTCACTCGTTATAAGCCGCGCGCCATAGGTCTGGATATCTTTCGCGATATCGGTGTGCCGCCCGGGAGTGAGGCGTTCGATTCAATTCTAAAAGAAAATCAATCTATCATAGCGGTAACGAAATTCGGGGATAATGGTGTGCCGCCGCCTCAGGTAATCAGTGATACTGACCGGGTAGGCTTCAATGATATTTTGGTTGACCCCGGCGGAATTGTTCGACGAGGGCTGCTTTTTTTAGATGATGGTAAAAAAATTTATTACTCTTTCAGCCTAAGACTGGCATTACAATATTTGCGGGCCGAAGGTATTTTACCGCAACCTGATTTGTCCAATCCGCAGTATATTGTGCTTGGAGGAACGACTATTGCCCCCCTGGAGCCAAACGAAGGCGGATATGTTCGAGCAGATGCCAGAGGGTATCAATTTTTAGTTGATTTCGGCAGTAGTCCGGAAATCTTTCCAACATTTTCATTGTCAAGCCTTTTGTCCGGCAAAGTTCCTGCAAAGGATATAAGCGACAAGATTGTCATCATCGGCATTACTGCTCAAAGCGTGAAAGATTTTTTTTATACACCCCACAGTCGAAGATTTCAAATTCATCAGCAATTACCGGGAGTTTTTGTGCACGCTTATATCGCCAACCAGCTGCTAAGATTAGCCCTTGAGGGGAGACAGCCTATAAAAAGTATCAGCGAAAATCAAGAAAAGGTGTGGATATTGATCTGGAGTGTCATGGGAAGCCTAATAGCGTTCCGGGTCAGGTCGCCTTGGCACTTTTCACTGATTGGCTCAGCCAGTCTTCTGACCCTATTTTTGATCACCTATCTGGCCTTTTTGAAGGCATGGTGGGTTCCGGTGGTCCCTCCAGCCATATCTTGGTTTATTTGCGCCGCAATTGTTACCGCCTATATGTCGAACCGTGAGAAAAAGCAGCGGTCACTTCTGATGCAATTGTTTTCAAGATACGTCTCCCCCGAGGTTGCCGATTCTATCTGGCAGCAGCGAAGAGAATTCTTAAATAATGGCCGCCCTCGCCCTCAAAAATTAACCGTTACGGTATTGTTTTCAGATTTGAAAGGATTTACTTCGCTGTCTGAAAAGCTGGATCCGAATTCGCTTGTGGATTGGCTCAATACTTATATGGAATCCATGACCCAAGCTGTGATGGACCATGGAGGGGCTGTTGACGATTATATCGGCGACGGTATCAAGGCCAATTTTGGCGTACCACTGCCTCGAAACACCCAGGAGGAGATTAGCCAGGATGCTGTCAATGCGGTAAATTGTGCCCTTGTCATGGAAAAAGAAATTCGCAGACTCAATAATCTCTGGCGCAAGCAGAACCTTCCCAGTACTGGAATACGTATCGGTATTTTTACCGGATCTGTAGTGGCCGCAGCTTTAGGAAGCTCAAAAAGACTAAAATACACGACTATAGGAGATACAGTCAATATCGCTGCCAGAATTGAAAGTTATGACAAAGACTTTGCTAAGGAAAGTCTTTGTCGCGTTCTGATAGGAGAATCAACAATCGGTTACCTGGACAATCAATTCAAGAGTCAGATGGTTGGAAAAGAAAAACTCAAAGGCAAGAAGCAGAAGATAACCATTTACCAAATCCTGGGCAGAATATGAAAGCCCGGAAATTAATTCCAGGAGGCATGCCATGTCGAATATCAACCTTTTAACCTGGATTATAATTGCAGGATATATTTTGCTGATGCCTCAGTCAGTTTTTGCCTCAGATAATCAAACTAAGGCGGAACTATTAAAGATTGTCCTTGCAATAGAGAAAAAATCCAAAATGGACAATAATACGGTATCTGAAAAAAGAAAATCAGGATCCCCGGATATAAAGTTAAAGACGGAAGAGATAACATCCCCTGCCGGTATGCCGGCTTACAGACCTCCTCTTCGCGGCGCGCCGGTAGGTCGAATAGCAGGTGGAACACGAGGTATTGTGGATGAATACCCTTCCCTGCTATGCGTTATTACACCGGATGACACGGCTTTGACAGTTCGAGATCAACCCCGACTTTACTGGTTTCTTAGGAAATCGACAACTCATCCCATCGAACTGACCATCATCGAGGATCAGGCAATCTATCCCCTATTAGAAAGGCGCCTCAGCGCTCCCGCGCAGCCGGGTATCCGCACAATTCGCTTAGCTGACCATGGGGTGCATCTCCGGCAAGGTGTGGTCTATAAGTGGTATATAGCCATTATACCCGATCCGAACCGCCGCTCAAAAGACATCCTTGCATGGGGGGCTGTCAAATACATAGAAATTTCAGATGAGTTGAAGGCCAACCTATCTCGTTTAGATAAAGCAATCGCATCTAATATATATGCGGCTGCAGGGATTTGGTATGACGCTTTTGCTGACATTTCAGCTTTGATTGAAATCTCACCACAGGACACAACATTAAGGAAAAAGCGCGATGCCTTGCTGGAACAAGTTGGGTTGCTGGAAATTGCACAATATGAAATCGAGGATAGTGCAGAGTCCCCAAAATAAGAGGGTGTATAAATAACTGTGTAACTGGTTATCAGTTGCTATATTTAATCTCCATGTTAATAAATAAAATGTTGGTCATTTGTTTAGGATTTCTCCAATCGTGTCAGTCAAGTCCATAAAATCTATCTTTAATTCTTCTTGCAGATCTTTCCTGTCATTCTGACTGTAGTCCAGGCCGAATCGCAGGTTAATGGTGATGTCTTTTTCCCGGCAATAGCTGTCCAGAGACGCTTTGGTCATGCTGCCGATTAAAAAGGCGCCGGATTCGGCCCCCCATTTGAAATGGGGACCGTCGCCACCGCTGTCTCCCATCAGGATGATTTTTGGGGTCTGAATGTCCAGGGAGGTTGCAACTGCTGCGGTATTTTGCCCCTTGTCCCGGGTCTCAAATAATTCATATATATGGGCGGGGTCACTTTTGAGTTCAGGGTAGCGTATCATGGGGTGGGCCGAGAGCACCGGCACGGGGGGCAGCAGGCCCCTGGCGAATATGCGCTGGAAATATCCGATCATGCCGGTGGTGTTGATCATAAACAAAATCCGGTTATCCAGGCACCATTGGATCAAATCGGGCACCCCCGTATAGGTGACAAAAGACGCATCCAGGTAGGCATCCATCTGAGCCGGCGACAGGGGATCCGGGAGCAAACCCTTGATTTTGGCGGCGGCTTGGCCCAGGGAAATCCGGTTGCCGGTGTATTGACGGAATACAGCGGCTAAATCGTTTGCAAATTCAGGATGATTAAAGGCCAGGCAGTCAAATGGTCCGCTCGGGGACAGACATTCGCTCCAGTCTGATGAAACTATGGCTTTGTAAGACGCAGTCATAGCGGTCGCCCATTATTCAGTTATTTTTTTGTTTTTTTTTGCTTTCTTGTCTCTTTTTTGCTTTTTTTCCTTCTTTTCTTTTTTCTCTTTCTCGTTGTCCTCTAAATCCTCTTCTTCACCGGAAAGGTTCTCCTTTTCCTTTTTTCTTTCTTCTCTTTGTGCTCTAAATCCCCTTCTTCACCGGACAGGTTCTTCTTTTTTTCTCTTCTTCTTCTTCCTGCCCCGGAGGAACATCGGATTGCCAGCCTTTCTTCTTGCCCTTATCCCAACCTGCAGGGCGATCATCGTTTTGGTTTTTGCCCTTGCCCTGGGCAATTGCCAGTGACCCGATGAATACAACCGACAGCAACAATATGAACAGTATTTTAATTATCCGTTTGAACATAATAGCTCCTTTTTGAGGTTGATTCTGCTTTTCATTAACCAAACATAATCTGGCCGCTATCATAAAGGGGGCGGGCGGTTTTTCCTTGTGCCGGCCTCTCTTTATCAGAAATTATGATGGCTTATCGGTGATTAACAGGCTATCGGGATTTTTTTATTTTTTCCTCCAGCGTTAATATACGTTCGGCCTGCCGGGTCACCAGTTTCTCCCATTCTTTATCCCCCGCTAGATGGGATTCCGCCAGACGGTTAAACGGCCTGGCTTCCGCAGCGAATCCTTTCAGCAGCCAGGCTTCGGAAAGGTAGTAATAATTTTGGCCATTGTTGGGATTCAGGCTGATGGCCTGCTCCAAAACCTGGATGGCATTGTCGGACTTACCCGCTTCGATAAGCCGGCGGCCCTGGTCGGTGAGTTTCAACGATGCCAGGGCCCGCGGGCTGGGCTGGGCGGTTTCTGCCGGCTCTTGCCGTTCCTCCTGGGCAATCTCTTCCCGGGCTGCACCAGTTTCTTCAGCCGGCCTTTCTTTAACGCATCCGGCCAGTCCAATGCAGAACAGGCAAAATAGCGATTATGCAGATCGATTTAATCTTCATTGAATAACTTTTTTACGCCCTCGATGAGGTCTTTTAGACCTGATTTGCTGTGCAGCGGACAATGTTCCGTTGGGACCTTTTCAGCCAGAAAATATTCTTCTACCGGTTGGGGGCATGCATTTTCATTGGCCAACAGACCGGTGACATCACAAACGAGGCGCTTTTCAACCCCGGTCGGCACTTTAAATCGGGCTTCAGAAATGTACTGTGGGATCGAATTGATCAGTTCGGCCCAGATCGGCAATGCGGCCGAAGAACCTGTGGCCAGAATTGGGTCCCCGTTGTCAAACCCCACCCACACCAGGGCCAGTATGTCGGGGGTATAGCCGACAAACCAGGCATCTCTGAAATCATTGGTGGTGCCCGTTTTCCCGGCCACCGGCCACAAAATGCCCCTGTTTTCCAAAGATCGTGCCGTTCCTTCGGTGACAACGCTTTGAAGCATAAAATTCATCATAAACGCTTTTTCCGGCGGGATCAACCGTTCGATTTGCAGATGCTTTTGTTCGAGGGTGTTTCCGTTTTCGTCAACAACACTTTTCAAAGATAAGGGATGCGGCTGCACGCCGTCAGCAGCAAAAACGCAGTAGCCGCGAGCAAGTTCGAGCGGTATGACTTCAAAAGCGCCCAGGGCCAGGGAAGGGTAGGCCTTTAACGGGGTTGAAAAATTAAATTGCCGGGCCGTAGCGACAATATGATCGAGCCCGGTTTTCATGGCAAGGTCGACGGTGGCCAGGTTGTAGGACATTGTGATTGCATTTCTTAAGCTGACGGTATACTTGGTTACCGGTTCAAAGTTTTGAGGCTCCCAGGTTTTTCCATCCACCGTGTAGATTTGGGGCTGGTTGGAAAGCATGTCGGACGGGGAGAATTGGTCCAGACTGCTCAGGTATACAAAAGGTTTAAACGCGCTGCCCGGTTGGCGCCGGGCCTGGATTATTCTGTTAAATTGGCTGATGCTGTAATTGCGGCCGCCCACCAGGGCCAGGATGTAACCGGTGCTGGGCTGCATGACGACGACGGCACCCTGAAGTTTTTTGGCCGGGTCGTCGCGGCGAAGTTCGGGTTTCAGTCGTTCCAGGCGCACAAGACCCTTTGCCAGCGCTTTTTCAGCCGCTGACTGAACCTGGCTGTCCAGGGTTGTATAAATGGAGAGCCCCAGACTGGTCAGATCTTCAGGACGATACAGGTTTTTGAGCTGCTGCTCGAGGTAATCGACAAAATAAGGCGCTTTTTTTCCATGAACGCTAAATCCGACCGTTTTAACCGGGACCTTAAGGTCCGCCTGAAGGGCCTCCTTGGAAAGCCAGCCTTTATTGTGCATAGCATTCAAAACAACATTGCGTCGGCTGAGACAGCGTTTTTTATGCTGATAGGGTGAATAGTGATTGGGGGCTTTAATCAGTCCGGCAATGGTTGCCGCCTCAACCCGGGAAAGCTCATTTACCGGCTTTCCGAAATAGAAGAAAGACGCTTCCCCAACGCCGTTAATGGCCGCAGTTCCTTTTTGACCCAGGTAAATTTCATTCAGATAAATCTCCAGGATTTCTTTTTTTTCGTATTCAAGCTCAATAATTACCGAAATTAGAACTTCCTTTAGTTTACGCGTCAGCGTCTTGGCCGGTGTCAGAAAAAAATTTTTGGCCAGCTGCTGGGTCAGGGTCGACCCCCCTTGTCGAATGGACCCATGACGCAAATTGGTAATGAAGGCCCGCAATATTCCCCGCAAATCGACGCCGGGGTGTTGATAAAAGCGGCTGTCCTCTGCCGCCAGCACTGCATGGATAAGGTGCTCCGGAACCTGTTGGATTGAAATCAATTGACGGCGTTCACGCTCAGATCCGAAATACAGGCTGATTTCCTCGGGTTCCAGTTCCAGTATTGATATGGCCTTGCCATTTGCAGCATGGGTGATCGACTCGATCCTATCTTTTGCCATAGCGATATGCACTGGAAAACCCCTTCGATCGTTCCAGGGGGTGTTTAAGTCGTTAAGAAATATGGAAATGGTATCCGGCGAGATTTGCAATTCCCCTTTTTTAGCCGGTTGGTGGGGTACGATTCGATAGTTTAGAGCACTCAGTTTATCTTTTAAATGAATCGGGTTGATGCGCTGGCCGGGATAGAGCAGGGTCGTATCAGAATATACCCTGGACGGAACACTCCAGCGCCGGGCCGAGAATCGCTGTTCGATATGGGTCGAGAGATACCAGCCATATAAGAACAGGCTCACGCTGAGGAGCAAAACGAGCACAAGCAAGGTTATGGTGAATTTTTTTAGCATAAATTCCTAAACTCAGATTTCTGTCTGTAACTCACAACCAGGATTAGTTAAATAGTTGAATAAAAATAATTAGGGGTTGATTAAGTTGATTGGTTGAATAGTTGATTAGGGTAAAATGATGCCATCTATAAAAAATGGAAAATTTTTCAACTCAGCCAACTTCAATATCAACTTATTCAACTAAATATACCCGTAACCCGCAACGCCCTTGGCTTTAGAGCATCTTACCTGCGCTGCCCTGATACCTGTCGATAATTGTTACGATTTGTTCCACCCCTGCAACCCCCAGAGCAATGCCCCCAAAGCCACAGCGCTGATAAGTGCGGAAACCACGCCCGTTGCAAATATTCCCCCGATCAGCCAGACCGGTCCGCCGATCAAAGCACCGACGACCCGGCCGAGACCGGCGGCCCCCAGATAAGTTGCCATCATGGTCGCCCGGGTTTCGGGCAACAACTCGGTTGCCATGGACACGCTGGTCACAATCATAAACTCAAAGGCTATAAAAATGAGAAACAGACTGATAAAAGCCATGGTAATCGTCTGGCTGACAAGCGGCAGTAGTAGATAAAAGATAATACAGATCATCAGCCCGGTCACCACCGATTTTTTTAATCCAATCCGGTCCGCCAGGGTGGCCGTCATGGTTTCACCCAATAATTCAGCCAGGCCAATCACACTGGTCCCCAGGCCCAGGGCGACGATACTCAAACCAAATGATTGTTCAAGCCAGGCCCCATAGACGACAAACAGGTTGTCATTGGCCGCACTGACCAAAAAGATGAACGCCAGTGCTGCCCGAGCGGTTCTCTCCCGCAACACCCGCTTCCAGGCTTCCCTCAGGTTGATTTTCGAATCCTGTCTGGCATGGTCTTTATTGGCCCGGGGTATCAATATAACCAGCGCGGCAATTCCCAGCAAGGCCAGCACGCCCATCAAAAAGAAAGGGGATCGCCAGCCGAACTTGTCTATGATGATTGCCAGTGCCGGTATGCCCAACAAGGCACTGCCGGCCCAGCTATACTCAAGGAATCCAATCGCCAGTCCGCGGCGCCGGTAGGGCACCTGTTCACTGATGTAGGCCTGGACTGCCGGGTCGAAAACGGCTTTGCCCAGGGCCGCCAAAAATAGGGCAACCAGAACGACCGCGTACAAAGGAACAAATCCGGAAACCAGCAGTCCCACGGCCAGCAATGTCATTCCGACGATCATCATGAGACGATATCCGACGCGGTCGGTTACCGGTCCGATAAAAACGGCTATGATTCCGGTGGCCCAATTCAGGGCGATGAGCGAAGTGATGGCCGTCAGCGGAACGCCCAAACCCCGGCTAAGAACCGGGGCGAAGGGGTAGATAAATCGACGGGATGTATTCAGGATGAACCGGCATAAAGCGGCCACCCCAATGTTTAATACCAGACGGGCGGCTCGCTCTTGAGGCCTATGCGAATCAGACGTGTTAGACATAACCGGAGATCTCGAAATTTGTATTAACGAATGAAATTATTGGAAATTTTTTGTCGGAGGTTAAGTTTCTAACTCATCTCGAATTCAAATTGCGGCGGCTGTTCCAGGTGCTTTTTTACGTAGCATAAATTCATCGACTTGATCAGGGCCGAGGTATATTTTTCGGGAAATTCCGGTGGCAGGTTGATTTTAAAAATAATTTTTTCGACCATATAGGTTTTTTCGTTGGATTGAAGTTCTAAGTTGACCTTTAATTTCTCGGTATCAATCTTGCGACTTTCACAAAACCTCAAAGCATACAGAGCCGTACAGGTTCCTATGGATGCAAAAAAAAGGTCGGAAGGGGTGGGGGCTGAATTGTCACCGCCGTCTTTTGCGCTTTGATCTGTTTGTATCGTAAACCCATTATAGCCGGAGTAGACTTTTTTTCCTCCCGGAAAACTAATTTCCATTTCCTGACCCATTAGATTCTCTCCTTTTGGTAAAAATTATAGCCGATTAGGACCTAAACCGGGGCGTTCCCAAAATATTATCCCCGCGTTATCGGCGGGGATAACATAGTTTCCAATTTTATTTCAGGTGCTTATATTGCTGTTCCGTATTTCGGAACACAATTGTGGTACAAATCTATCGAACGCTCTTAATTATGTCAAATCCAAGATAAATATTTATTTAACCAATTAATATTATTATATATTATTATTAATATTTGACAGGATTAGCCGTTTTTACTAAAATAGTATAGGTAGTCGCGGCCCGGATCGAGTTGCTTACAGGCCAATTCTGAGAACCGACAATCAAAAAAACTAATGATTTTTATTATCCGCCTGCGGCGGATTAATCAGTTGGTAGGTCCAATGGAATAGTGGAATGATGGCATAGTCGTTTGTTAAAGGATGTTGCCCATTATTAAATTTTATAACTAAAATGATTATTGCAATTGGCCCAACAATTCAACATCCCAAAACTTCCTTTCCAATATTCCAGCTTTCCAACCACCCAATTGGGGCGAAGCCTCTATCTTGGGCCAGAAGGAGCATTAAAAAATGGATACAAATCCTATGAATTGCGCTAAGTGTGGCCATACCGTGGCGGAAACCGCCGTGGCCTGTGCCTATTGTGGTACTGCTATTTCACCAGGAGATTCGCTTCTCCAACCTGGTGAAGAAGCACCGGGGACAGCCCCACAATCTGGGGAGCCGTCACCGTTGCCAGCGGATGATTTTCCACCCGTTTTGGACATGACCGACGAATCAGCCGACATTCCCGAAGGGTTTGAAGTGAATTTAGACGCCGAGCACTCAAGTCAGGTTCAACCAAATGAAATCCAGCCGGAAATCAATGAACCTGCCCCAGAAGCAGTGTCGGGTGCACAAGACCAGTCATCTGAGGCCGATGGTCAGATTGGCTTTCAGCTACCCGATGTCGAAGGGATAGTGGCGTTGGATGCCAAAAATACGACTAAAGATCACGGAACAAGGTTCCGGTCCGGATACAGTATCCGCCAAAATCAAGAAGCCTGAATTGAAGCCCGACACATCAGGTGATCCGGATTACTCTGTGGATTCAGAGCAGCATGCCGCAGAGGCGGCGGCTGAGGTGATACCATTGGCCGGTAATGTTTCTGCCAAAGCCGCGTCAGATGATTCTCCGGGTTTGCCGGAAACACCGGTATTGGAAGTAAGCGGAGAAGAACCATCAGAATCCGAAACGCTGGGGGCGGGCATTTTAGAAATGGTAGCGGCTGAAGCATCCGAGGCGGAACCTACCCGCCAGCAGGCCTCTGAGGCAGCGACGTCATCGGATGAACCGGCTGTTGAGAAACAGGCCGAAATTGTGCCAGACCCGACGCCTGATGGTTCTGATGACAAAGATGGCGAACCGGCGGCCATATTGCTTACATCTGATGATGATCTTCAATCAGTAACCCGGTCTTTGCCGGCAGATGCCGAGAAAGTCGTGAAAACGGGAGAGTCTGTAAAGCCTGACGAATTAGCTGCCCCAACAACCTGGGACACCGCAACACGTGATGATTCATCTGAACCGGGTGAGTCCCCTGCTAAGGCCGAAGTGATCCAGAACCAAACCGAAGCCCAGGTATCGCTCGAGGCTTTGAAAATTGAAAAAGCCGCCCAGGAACTGGCTGAAGCGAAGAAGAAACAAAAAGCTGATATAGCCAAGGCCCAGGCCCTCAAGAAAAAAAAGCTAAAACTGGCCAAGTCCCAAGCCCTGAAACGGAAAAAAGCGGCTGTCCTAAAAGCCCAGGCTTTAAAGGAACAGAAGGAGGCCCGGGTTCTAAAGCAACAAAGGGAGGTCCAGGCGCTGAGGGAACAGAAGGAGGCCCGGGTTCTAAAACAACAAAAAGAGGCCCAGGCCCTCAAGAAACAAAAAGAGGCCCAGGTCGGTATTGAGAAAGCTATTACGGAAATGGCCGCCGAGTCAAATTCGCAAAAAGTCGACAACCCTGACATGGTCAATCAAAGTATGGAGGCAAGCACCAATATACTGGGTCTTCTTAAAAAATATGAAGGCCAGGCTATCGGGATCAACTACGACAATTCAGCCGACATCAAAGAGGCCGAGCTTGTCGAAGCCAACGATGAATTTATAAGCGTGTTTGTAAAGGAAAAGGAATTAAACTACAGTCATCCTTTAAAAACCATTCTAACCATCATCGAGGGCAAAGACGGCGTTGGGACCGGAAAACCAGAGCAAGGAGCAAAATTTAATGCTGTCGTTAAGGTTTATCCTCTGGTACTTTTTTAAGAATTCGTTTTCAGATTGCGTCCAATTTTTCGGTTTCAAGTGAAAATTAGGTTTCACGTGTGTCAGGTGTCAGGAATAAGAAACCCTTAACCTGGCATCTGAACACGGAATCTGAATGTTTCTTTTCTAATCTATCGCGCCCCGCAAATTCATCTTCCAAGAGCATATTACCATTTCACGAACTTTCCGTCTCTCGAGGACGAGCACGAGTACAAGGACGAATACGAAAAGTATCAGATTAGATCGCCCGCATACGCCCTGCCACCTGACACCTGAACCTCTTTTAGAATTGAAGCCTTGACGATTCTTTGAATTCGCTATATTTGAATATCTGCCCGGGTGCAGTGTATCATAAATTTTTTTATGGAGTAGTATTCAAATATGAAATATCTACCGATTGACAGAAGGCTGTTTATCCGGAACCGGAAGCGATTTGCCAAACAGCTTGAGCAGAAGTCTATTGCTGTTTTCAATTCCAACGATATCATGCCCACCAGCGCCGACGGGACCCATGGTTTTATTCAGCAAACCGATCTGTTCTATTTAAGCGGTATTGATCAGGAGGAGAGCACCCTGGTGATCTGTCCGGAAGCCAAGGAAGAAAAATACAGGGAAATCCTGTTTGTGAAGGAAACCAACGAAAAGATCGCGCTGTGGGAGGGGCATAAATACAGCAAAGATGAAGCCACGGCTGTTTCCGGAATAAAATCGGTTTTCTGGAATCATGAATTCGAAAATATCTTCAAACCCCTGGTTTTTGAATCTGACACTATTTATTTGAACACTAATGAACATCTGCGGGCCGATAATAGTGTGGAAACCAGAGATGCGCGTTTTCTGCAGTGGTGCCGGAAATTATTTGCTCTGCATCAATACCGGCGGCTGGCGCCGATCATGAACGACCTGCGTGCCGTTAAGTCAAAAATAGAGGTGGACCTGATCAAGAAGGCCTGCAGCATTACCGATAAAACATTTCGCCGGCTGCTGGGTTTTATCCAGCCCGGCGTGTGGGAGTTTGAAATTGAAGCCGAAATTTACCACGAGTTTGTCAGAAATCGTTCCAGAGGACCTGCATTTCAGACGATTGTTGCCTCGGGAGCTGATTCATGTACCCTGCACTATGTCAAAAACAACAAACAGTGCCGCGCCGGCGACCTGGTGCTGATCGACTTTGGCGCCGAATACGCCAACTATGCGGCCGATGTAACGCGAACAGTTCCTGTAAACGGCAAATTTAGCAAACGCCAAAAGCAAGTCTACAAGGCCGTCTTAAAGGTCCAAAAAGCCGCCATAAAGCTTCTCAAGCCGGGAAAGACCCTTGATGATTTTTCACGGGAAGTCGGAGGTGTTATGGAAGCCGAATTGATCCGTCTCAAGTTGTTAAAGGCCGCTGATGTAAAAAAACAATCCGCGGATCAACCGCTTTACAAAAGGTATTTTCCCCACGGCACCTCCCATCACCTGGGTTTGGATGTCCATGATTACGGCAACAGATACCGAAAATTTGAACCGGGGATGGTATTTACCTGTGAGCCCGGCATATACATAAACGATGAGGGCATCGGCATCCGAATCGAAAACGATATTTTAATCACCAAAGATGGACCGGTGGACCTTACCGCGGGGGTGCCAAGGGAAGTCGAAGAGATCGAAAATCTCATGAGAACCGCTTCATTTTAATAAAGAGGGGAGCATAAATGGGAAAGCATCTGGTTGTCGTTGGCGCCGGTCATGCGCATTTATCGGTTTTAAAAAATCTGAAAGAATTTACTGATTCAGGGCATCGCGTCACCGTCGTCAGTTCAAGCCCCCTGCATTATTATTCAGGTATGGGCCCTGGAATGCTCTCCGGAATATACCGTCCCGGGGAGATCCGCTTCAATGTAAAGAAAATGTCAGAGGACCGCGGCGCTGATTTTGTCGAAGATAGTGTTGTCAAAATTCACCCCCGGGAAAAGAAGATCGACTTGCTCGTCGGCAATGAGATATCCTATGACGTGCTTTCTCTGAACACCGGCAGCTATGTGCCGGCATTGGGGGCGCGGCCTGGAGACGAATCGATTTTTACGGTCAAGCCCATTGAAAAACTTTTGTCGGCGCGTCGCCGGATTATCGAAGATCTAAAAGATAAAGACCTAAGGATAACGGTCATTGGCGGCGGGCCGACCGGGGTTGAGGTGGCGGGCAATCTGGAACGTCTGGCAAATAATGTTGCGGGTGACTGTCGGATTACCCTGGTTGCCGGCACACGGCTGCTGGCAGACTTCAAAAGCGGTGTTCGAAAACACGCATTGAAATCCTTAGCTTCAAGACAAATTCGGGTGATCGAAGGTGCCAGGGCGACTGACGTTAAAGATGGCATGGTAGAATTGTCCAATGGAGATGTCCTGGAAAATGATTATGTGTTCATGGCTGTCGGCGTGAAGCCGTCACCGTTATTTATAGATTCGGATTTACCGACGGGTGAAGATGGCGGGATGCTGGTAAACAAATTTTTGCAGTCAGTGGCCTATCCGGAGATTTTCGGTGGTGGTGATTGTATCAGTTTTGAACCGCAACCGCTGGCCAAAGTCGGCGTATATGCTGTGCGGCAAAATCCGATTTTATTGCACAATCTTCTGTGTACTTTGAATGACGGTGCGTTGCAGGAATTTGTACCTCAAAAAACTTTCCTTCTGGCCCTCAACATGGGAGACGGTACAGCGGTTGTGCGATGGCATTTCCTGGTCTGGGGTGGCACACTGGGATTTGCCCTGAAGAATTATATTGACCGCAAGTTTATGGAAAATTTCCAAGTGTCTGGCGAGATAAGCTAAACCATTGGAAATTTTATACCACTTCTTGACCCAGATGTGTATCCGCCAGAAACAAAATTCGGATTATACCCATCGCAATGCTTTCCTCAATTTTTGATTTCCCAGAGTTACAGTTGGGCCGAGACACAACTCGATAGGCCGGTTTTCGGAGATAAGGCGACGCAATTCCGTGGTGAGAACTCGCAGTCGATCATAGGTAATCAGGCTTAAATTCTTTTGTCTCCTGGGAAACGATCTATCAAAGCCTGGTGGGACCGGAACCTTTTCGGTGATCGCTATTGAATTCTGTTTGATAACGGAGCCGCTTTCCAAAATAATCAAATTTTTCATTCCGCCCGGTCGTCCGCCGGCTTCCCAGGCCAGTGAGGATTCACTCAACAGACAAAACCAGCGGGCGCGCCGGATCAGATGAGCGCCGTGCAAAATCATATAGCCCAACGATCTGGCGACAGCTTCCGGTGTCCAGACATGTTCTTCACTGGAATCATTCGATGGCACTTCTCTATCGTCACTGTCGCTTGCGTTGTCTGCATTCCCGTCATCCGCTTCGGCAGCTTCCAGCCTCAGGCGCCAGAGCCTGGCGCCCAGTGCGGTCAGCAACCTTAAAGGCGACTGACCAGACTCAAGATGGCGGTGATTATCCCTGAAAATAGCAAGGCCGACTTTCAGGCAGACAGGATCGGGAGCATATTCAGGTGAAAGGCCAAGCAATTCGTGTCCGCGGTGTTGAAGGTCCTGATCCTCCCAGCGACAGCCCCGGGTGATCCAATACCCGAAAGCGGAGATCGCATCGATGACTTTTCCGTCGGGAAGCGGACCGATGGTAGATACCCGGTCGACAGCCGGTGAGAGTCGGCTTAGATCTTTTGTGCAGAAGGCAAGCTTGCGCTGTCGGCTGCGAAGGGCGATGTTGTAGGGCGGCGAATGGCGCTTGATCTCATCTGATTCCAGCATGGCAGCTTCAACTGCATTTCGAGTCAGGGTAAAATCCAGCTTGCGGGCCTGGGTCAGCATTTCCAGTGTGTGTTCCGCATGGGGGGCTTTCTTCCGAAAATAGCTGTTTACGCGCACTTTGAGAGATTTGGCTTTGCCGATGTAAAGCAGGTCGCCGTTGGCCCGCAACATCCGATAGATGCCGGGTTCGTTCGGCAATCGGAGTCGGTTTCCGGGGGCCATGGGATAAATCCGCCGGGAACGGCCGGCCGGCGGCGTAGATGCCAGCCAGTCAGCGAGCTGATCCAGGGTGTAAATGCCGAGTTTGATATTGAGGGTTTCTATCATCTTTTCCCAGATTAATGCGGTTGCGACAACATGATCGGCACTGCGTCTGAGCTCGGGCATGCTGTGACAGAAATAACCGGCAAGGGCGCGAAGTCCCCGGCGCGGCAAATCCGGCAGCAGGCGGATGGCAATTTCATGGGTGCAGATGAGCTGAAAAGGGAAGGGGCCTTCAGGATCATATTTCTGGTGAAGATCTTTAAGGAAAGGCGTTTCAAAGCGGGCAAAGTGGATCACGGTTGGGCAGACAGCCATTTGATTTTCAGAATTAACCTCCCTAACCGTTACCATCAGATGCTGCCAGATGTCCTTTGAGGTTTCGGCTGCTGTCAGCGAATCATCTGTTATCCCGGTGATGCGTGAAACCGCCCGCGGAATTTTTTCATCTTTAGGCAAACGATTCAGGTAAGCCTGTACATCACCGACCTGACAATTCTTAGCGGGTGATGCGCATGCCGACATCCAGCCCAGCTCGAGAATATGGCCTTTTTGCGGGTTGGCACCGGTTGCCTGACAGTCAAGGACCAGGACCTTTAATTCTGATAGAGATGCCTTCATGAGTTAAACACTACAATTTCAATAATTAATCGATTGTGATCATGTTACCATTTATTTCAATAGATTTTTAGATTTATTTTTGTTTTAATAATGTCAATATGTTATAGAGGATAGGGAGATCAGAGTTCAGAGTTCAGGGTTCAAGGGTTCAAAGGTTTTGAGGTTCGGATATCCAGAATCAATGTTAATTTTGAACTCGTAACACTTGAGCTTTGAATCGAAATCCTGTTAAATAATAATGATTCAAAATATTGCGGTATAAAAGATCACTTGAAATCAAACCTTTAAAGCATAGGCTTTTAACCCTTAACCCTGAACGCTGAATTACCATATTAAAGATATGCAACCAGCCCGGTATGATGCCCTGAGGCAACTAAGAGACCATATTCCCAGGTTAGCGGATTCGCTCAAGCTCGGAAACAATGAGGAAATTCGGTTTTGGCAGGATATTATCGATGCCAAGCTGCTTGCCCGACTTGCGCCGGACTTCCCGATAGTGGCGGCCATCTGCGGTGGCGGCTCCTCCGGTAAATCCACGTTGTTCAATTCCCTGGTGGGGGAGCATTTTGCTCCGACCGGGGGAAAAGCAGGATTGAACCGGCGGGTATTATTCTCGATTCCGGCAGTGCGAGCCGAGCAAACCAATCTTTTGGCCGAGTTGGCCCAACCTTTCAAGTCAGAGCTTCAGCTCCTGCAGAACACCGAACAACTGACCGTCCCCGGTGAACCACTCTATGTTCTCAATCAATCACCATTGAATAATCTGGTTGTCCTGGATACTCCGGACTTTGACACCGGTGCCAGGGGCGCCTACACCAACCGGGAGACCACCCGTATGGCCCTGGAGGCCTCGGACATCCTGATTTATGTATTTACCAATTCAAATTACAACAACCGGGACAATACGGATTTTATAGCGCAAATGCTCACCGGAATTGGTATGCGCAAATGCTTTTTGGTTTACCGGGTATATCCAAGTTTCACCCCACAGGAAGTACTTGACCATGCAACCACAGTGGCAAGGGGAATTTACGGTGACCGGGCGGACGAATTCCTGATGGGAATCTATCGCACGGATGAGGATAATCAGGTGGCAGCCGGGCAGCAGTTTATGAAACTTGCGCCGGTTGAAAAGCAGCACCCGGAATTTTCAGCGGCTTTGCAGTCAATTGACGGGACCGGACTCAGATTAGAGCTTTATGGATCTATTCTATCCGATGTCATCCGCCGGGCTGCAAAAATAACCAGCCTATCAAAAGTCTCTCTTGATGAATTGCAATTGTATCTCGACGCTCTGCAGATGGCTCAGAGTCACAGCGTCCAGGAGGCATTGAAGCATTTCCCGATGGACCGTGTTTTGAGACGATTTGCGCAAATTTGGGCCCGAACCGACCCGCCGCACGTTAAATTAATGCGCAGAACGGGAAATGTCATCGAATTTCCTCTGAAAATGTTGCTTGGTGCGGCCGGCTGGGCCAGAGAACAGCTGCTACCGGAAGGCCCGGAGCCGGCACCGTCAAAAGAATTTGTCAAAAAATTAGATGAAGATCTGGCAACGGCTGTGACCAAGATAAATTATCAGGCCGTGAGTTCCCAGATTTCTGTCTCCGGGTCATTAAGTGATCCGAGCGCCGGTAAAATGGCTGAAATTATTGAGAAAATAAGAGCTGTCAAAGATCTTGAGAAAGCCCAGCCTCCCACAGCTGAGCCTTTTGGTGAAGGCCCGGCACACACTTTTCTGGTTGATGCCCACCCTGTGGTTTTATCTGAGCAGGAGAAGCTGCGCGCCAGGGATTTTAAATCCATTCTGCAGACGATTTTGGCCGAAAAAGAGAATATTGTTGCCATTACCCATGACATGGATAGAGATCTTGAAAAACTGGCCGATCATTTTCGCGGCAAGATGGGTGTGTGGCGCAAAATCAGCCAGACCTTCTGGGCGCTTCTTAATATCCTGCCGGCAACGGTTGCGGTCACCTATGTGCTTTCCACCGGGGATCCGGTTGGCGCCGCCGGTATAAAAGTAAAACTGGCCGGACTCTTCGGGGCCAAAGATCTATACGCCCTGTTTGCAATTCCGGTTACAACAGGGTTGAAGAGCGCCGACCGCAAACAAATCGAGGAAATGCTGACACCCATTGTCCAGACCTGGCTAAATCATAAATTAATTACAGTCCAGCACCTTTTTGAAGAACATATTACCGGTGATATTTTGCAATGTGCTCGAAATAATCTAAAAGACGCAGACAACTTGATCAGCGCTACTGAAGACTTATTGGCCCTGTTTACCCACCAGGCAAAGGGAGCTGAAATATAATGCTATCGAACCGGCAGACTGAGGCCCTCAAGGCATTTGGCAAAATTGAAGGTTATAAAAATGATTTAAACCTGCTGGGGTCAACACTTGATGACCTATCCCTCTGGATGCCTGCCACGGCGCTAAAGAAACAATGCGATGAGGCGATTCGGATGATCAATGACATTGCCGAGCGCTTCGACCGCAAGCTGGTGGTGACCATCGTAGGGCCCTGTGGCGCCGGGAAATCCACCTTATTAAATGCCCTGGCCGGCATCGATGATTTGTCACCGGCCGGACATCAGCGACCCACTACCGGCCATGTGATCGTTTTCAGCAGCGACCGACAGGATGCCGAACAGCTGGTAACCGGTCTCGGTAGTGATTCCGTCGAGGTCAGGTCAAGTCCGGCTGCGGCCATATTGGAGCATGTGCTTCTCATAGATACACCGGATACTGACAGTATGGCCTACCAAAAGCACAGCCCATTGGTGCGTGAAGCCATCGCACGCTCCGACATGTTGATCTGTGTGTTTGACTCCGAGAATCCCAAGAGAAAAGATCATGTTGATTTTCTGGCGCCTCTTATCCGCCGATTTAATGGAGCCTCACTGGTGGGCGTGATCAACAAAGGCGATCGTCAAAACGAGGAGGAGCTGAAAAATCGGATATTGCCGGATTTTGCCACCTACATTCAGGCCGCCTGGCAGACCAAGGTCGACCGCATGCTTTGTATCAGCGCACGCCGGCATCTGCAGAATCCCCGATTTGACGAAACCGCAAAGCCCAAACATGATTTTGATCAATTTGAAGATTTACGCGAGCTGATTTTCGACAGCATTAACCGCGCCGAATATGTGCTGGACAGGAGACTTGAAAATGCCCGCAGTTTACGGGATTTTGTCTTTACAGAGGTCAGGCAGACGATTTCCGGAAGCCGGACATCACTGGTGACCGCGGAGCAGCAGATGCGCGAAGCTGAAAAAGAATCTTTCCTGGATGCGGTTTCTGCCATGAAGAACGATGACACGCGACAGCTTTTCGGTGTCGGCCTGATGATATATCAGAAATTATCCCAGCGCTGGGTCGGTCCGCTGGGATGGATGATCGCCATCTGGGCCCGGCTGTTGATTTTCGGCGCCGGTATGGCCGCACTGTTTAGATTCGGCCGCCCGGTGAGCCAGATAATGGGGATGATTTCTGCCTGGCGGCATTTTAAAGAATCCCGGGCAGCCGTTGCCGATACGGGCAGCGACAAGCGGGTGGGGACCGGCCTGCGTACCTATCGTCTTAGCGCAATGAGCAATTGGCCGGATATTGCCGAATCCCTGGTTGGCGGCGGGTTTGACAGCACCGTGCGCCGGGTGGAAGATGCCCTGCCGGACACCGGCACCTTCAGCGATAAATTAGGAGAGATCTGGAGCAACACCCTGGATTCGGAGATGGAACGCCTGGCACGCAAACTTTCCGGCATGCTGCTGCAATTTGGGCTTAACATGCCGATGTTCGCCGTTCTGGGATATACCGGTTGGATTACGGTGCAGCGTTTCTTACAGGGCAGTTATTTGGCGGGCAACTTTTTTTTGCATGCGCTGTGGACGATTGGAATTGTCTTACTGTTGAGTTTTTTTCTGTTTCAGATTCTGGTCCGCCTGGTTGCTAGCCCGGAGCGGGTGACCGCAAAAGCTTTTGAAAAATTGAAGCGCCAGGCCGATCAATTCGATGCCTTTACTTCCAACCCGGTATTGATCCAGCTTGAAACCCTCATTCAGCTTGAAAACATGCTAGCTTCGCGTGAACCATAGTCGAGACGCAAATCAGGTACAGTAAAATGCTTCTCACATTGGATAAAATTTCAAGCACCAATTAACAAACAGCAAATTGAAGAATATATAGGACTTCTAAAAATTATAAATTTCTTCAAACCACTCCAGGTGCTCTTTTCTGGCGATTCCCAGCCTTTTGGCCACCGCCGGAGAGAATATGACAAAATTGGCCTTCGCTCTGGCACACAGCGTGCCCCCTTCGTTGTAAAGGCGGCCTTCGAGCAGGGCTTCATGCCTGCCTATTTTTTCCAGCACAATTCCCTCGGCTTTTAATTCGCTGTTAATGTAAACCGGTTTGATAAAATCAACGGTCATGGATTTGGTCATGGTGATCTGTTTAAGCAGATAGATCCCGGTCCAACTCATGATTTCATCAAGGATGGTTGAAATTACCCCGCCATGCACCAGCCGATCCCAGCCGCACAGATGATCCGGCACAGTTAAGCGGGAAAAAACAGATGAATCTTTGGTATAAAATTTCATTTGCAACCCGGATGGATTGGCCGGGCTGCATCCGAAGCAATAGTGGGTTTCACGGTTCGGCAGGTGTTGAGGGTATTTTTCTTTTTCCATGCTAGTCGTAAATTTGATTGAACAGTTGGTTGGCGCTCTGTTTATCAAGATCCTTTAGAATTTTATATTCGTCGAGAGCGGCAGCCTTATCCCCCGTTTGCAACAGGGCAACTCCGAGATTGTAGTGGGCGGATGCAAAATCCGGATCACTGCGGATGGCGCTTTTATAAGCGCGAATCTCCTGGTCCGCATTGCCGAGCCTGTTATGCAGCATGCCGATATTGTTGTGGGCCGGCGCAAATTCAGGATCGATGCGAAGTACTTCCCGGTTTGATTTGAGGGCATCTTCATATCGGCCCAGCTGAGCATAGGTGATGCCGACATTAAAATGGGCCGGCGCGGCATCCGGATTGAGTCGTATAACCGTTTCAAAAGCGTTCCTACCTTCATCCAATCGTCCCAGCCGGCTGTAAACAACTCCCAGTTTGAAATGCGCCTCCTCGAAATCGGGCTTCATCCGGATCACCTGTCGGTAGGCGTTGATTGCTTCCTGAAGTTGATCGAGTTTGACATAATAATTTCCTAAAATAAAGTAAAGGGTTTCATCAGCGGGATTGGTTTTGATGGCCTGCTGATATGCTTTGATGGCCGCCGCCGGATTGTTCATTCCGACATGGCAATATCCCAAACCATTCCAGGCCATGGTGTTTTCGGGATCTTTTTCGATGGCCTCCTGGAAAAATTCCAGGGCCTTTTGATCTTCACCGTTAATTGAAAAACTGTATCCCTGGCGGCAGAGTTTTTCCGCAAGTCCGGGCTGGTGCAGGCTGTTGTTAAATGTCCACAAAGACATTGAAATACCGGCCTTGACCGGTTTCAGTTTTTTGATTGATTTTGCTGAAACAGCAAAATTCAGGTTCTGGCCCCGAATCATCTGAAAAGTGGCAACACCGACGACCTGACCTTTCAGGTTAATCACCGGACTGCCGCTCGAACCCGGCGAAATGGGGGCGGACATCTGGAAAAATTCCCCTACGGCCGGGATTGTCCGTATCGACGATACAATACCCTCGCTGACTGTTTGTTCAAGCCCCATCGGGCTGCCGACCACCAGGATTTGTTCTGCAATTGATGGTAAACGGTCCGCGGTTTTTACCCATTTAAACTTTTTACGGGGAATATCTACCAGCACTTTAACCAGGTCAGCCGCTTTGTTATCTGCTACAATCAGTTTGATCGGGTAGGCGTTACCGTCAGCCGTTTTTACCTCTGCCGTGTATCGACCGTCCAGAACATGGTAGTTAGTGATCAAATGTCCGTCTTTATCAATAAAAAATCCGCTGCCGATACCGGCTACCTGCTGATTGATATCATAAACAATGACCGTCACAACGGCAGGGCGGATTTCGTTCACCAGTTTGGTGAGTTCGGTTTCCGCTCTTGAAGGGACCGTCATTACCAGCCAGTTGAACAGGGCCAGTATAACTATGATCTTCAGTTTATTCTGCATTTTAATCCGCCTGCGGCGGGGTTATTCATTGCCTTGATAGAAGTTACCAAAAAACGATCCGGTATTGAAACGTTTTTTCTACAACCGCTTCTAAAAGCTACAACTCAAATATTAAGCATCTTTTACCCAATTTGAAGCTAAACTGATTTTTTATACGCCAGAATTATACCGGTTTTCAAAAATAAGTTCCGAAATACGGAAGGGTGGTATCAGTCGGATTTTTAGGTGGAGACTTACAGCTCATGATATTATCCGAGTGTCAGCTTATGAGGCTGTCAAAGGCGTACGCGGGGAGGCCGATATTATTTACAGATATTGACGAAACTATGATAAAGCACAACATATTGATTTTTTTCTTGACATGCAACTATATCTTGTGATAACAATAGATATCCCTCCTTGGAAAGGACGGCTTTATCCCCCGTCCCCTTTTGTCAAAGGTTGTGAGGCTGGCAACGTGTAAACAACAAAGCGTTGCCGAGACTGGTCATAGCAGACTGCAAGATGCTTAAATTTGACCATTATACCGCCGTACGAACTATTAACTAAACCTAAATATTTGCTATGACCGCAACCTTAACCCCCCGGTAGGCGGTTTTTGCCTTCCGGGGGTTTTTTATGACAGCCCTTCTATCTTTTTCCTTTATTTATCTTCGACCGGATATCCGGTGCCCATCCACGCGCCCCATCCGCCCTGAAGTGCAAACACCCTATCGTATCCTTTTAGCAGAAAGTATTGTGCCACCCGGGCACTCGTTCGTTCGTGCTTTCAGGAACAATAAAATATCAGGGTCTGATGTTGGCCGTATTTCTCGATCCATTGTTCAACTTTGGATGGATCCTCTCTCACCGCCGTTGGAATTTTCTTGCTGCTTCGCCACCAGTTTCGGTATTTGCGCACATCTATGATGACCGTATCCGGTTGGCCCAACAAGGCTTTAACCTGATGAACGGAAATCCTGGATACGTCCCGGGTATCATTGGCAACCGTAACCGCGGTCTGACCCAAAACCAGCAAAAATACGAAACATGCCATAGCGGCCCGTCTCGTAGAGCTTGCCTGTTTTAATCCGCCGGAGGCGGACAAGGATTTAATTCCCCGCCCCCTGGGGCGATTATAAATATTCCGATTGATACCCCGTTGCTTGCGGCGGGGTCGTTCATTTTGCAAAATGCAGGAATGCATGCAGTTCTCCTTTTTTACCGCTTTCCATATTGATGTTCCGACATACGGAATTGCGGTATAAGTGGTTGTAGAAAAACGTCGGGCTAGCAGAACGTTTTTTGGGTAACCACTATGCAAGCTTTGCGGTAGATAGTCACAAAAACACATAAATAATTTTGATTGCTCTGTCCTACCGATTAACCAAAGCGACTAAAATGTCAAGAGCAATTAAGGTTCTTCAGAAAGGGATGCCTGGTGTGAATATTTAAAATTTGAGTAATCTGGTGGGGGACGGATGCTGGACTTACCGGAATCATAAGAAATAGGGGCGGCCCAAGGGGGCCACCCCTCACCCTAAGGAATTACATACAACAGCGTGCCCGCCAGCACACTGTTATCTCAATTATCGGTTTGCTTTCGATAAACTTTAGCCAAAAATTAACATGATATGTCAATCCCTTGCTGATTTGCTTCGCTCTCCATTGAAACAATGGAATGCTGGAGGGTTGTCTGGCGCACCTCTCAATTCTAGGTCATGGCGGTTCAAGTGCCACAGGAACCGGGAGGTTTTTTTGACAACCTCTATTTTCAGTTTTGAAAGAAATATCTATCACCCAAATATTTTATTTTTCAGGGCGGATTAATTAAGCTATTCGTTTTCTTGACAAAATCCGCTCCCAGAGGTAAAAAAAAGAAAGAAAGGTAGATGTGATGGAAATGATATTAAATTGGTTTGTTAGCAATTGGGATAAATTTTCTATCTGGGTGACCAATCAACCCACGTTTGTGGAAGTGGCCTTTGGGGTCGGGCTATTTTATGTGGTCTTACAGATCGTAAAAGTGCTCTGGAAGCTGCTTGCGTTCTTATTCTCAGGCTTGTTTGCCAGTCCCAGGAGATTCAAAAAGAATAAAAAAAAGGCGGCCAAAACCAGCGGTACGAAGCCGATTACCCTGGATGACGATGCCCCACCGTTTGTATTTCGATAGTATCGAGCAATTACAGTGCGTTGTGAAGTATCTCCAAAAGCTCCTCTTCAGTAAGTTCTATCGGGTTCCCTTTCATACTGCTTGCCCTGCCGGCTTTAGCCACAATATCTGAAAAATCTTTCACTACAATACCATGAGCCGCCAGGGGCTTGACCTCGAGTTGCTGATACAGATTCCGGACCCAGGCCATCCCGTCTGCAGCTCGGGCTGCCGGTAAACCGGTAACCAGGCGGGCAACTTCATCATATCGGTCCAGGGCCGGGGAATCTGAGGCACGGGACTGCAGGGCCTTAATATTGGTCGCCATAACAAAGGGCAACAGTCCGGCACACAGGGCGCCATGAGCCGCATGGTACATTCCACCCAAAGGACCTGCAAACCCGTGCACCGCACCCAGTTTCGCATTGGCCAGGGCTAAGCCTCCAAAAAGACTTGCCAGACACATATCCCGGCGTGCTGCGACGTCATTGCCGTCAAGATACACCCGCTTTAAAGAGCGTGCTGCTCGCTGCAATCCTTCCCGGCAAATACCGTCTGTCAGGGGATTGGCGTGGACGGAGACAAACGCTTCAAGCAGCTGGGTAAAGGCATCCAGCCCCGTGACGGCGGTTGTGCGGCAGGGCATGGAATAGGTTAACTCCGGGTCAATGAGGGCCAGATCCGGCAGCATATTCGGACTTCGCATGCTGACTTTAACACGATGTTCAGGTGAATCCAGAACGGCATTGCTGGTTACTTCGGTTCCGGTTCCGGCAGTAGTTGGAATAGCGATGAAAGGCGCTGATTTTTGTTTTAGAGGTTGGCCTTTGCCGATTATCTCCAGATAGTCCATTAACTGACCACTGTTCGTTAAAAGGGCGGCAACCACTTTGCCGGTATCCAGGACACTTCCTCCGCCCATTCCGATCACCATATCGCAAATTTGCCTGCGAGCCTCTTCCACGGCTGCCAGCGCCAGTTGGGTGGTGGGTTCTCCAGGAATGCTGAACTGAGTCACCGAAATACCGGTGCCTTTTAATTGCCCGATCAATGGTTTTGCCCTTTCAACCGAGCTACTGGTAAGAACAAAGGCCCGGCGACCCATTTCCCCAGCAATGGATCCGGTGTCCTTTACGGTTCCGGGGCCAAAAATGATTCGTGTAGCAGTCGCAAATTCAAATCGCATCGTTATTCGATTCCTTTCGTGTTAGTGACAATTTATGGCCAAAAAATTGACGATATTTGTCAGTTTTATGATTTCAGCATATACAGACAAATAGTTAACTATTTGAGATTTAAGTGATTACTGAATTTCTATATATTTGGCATAAAATTTGTATAAAAAATTAGTCGCTATCTCTGATAGAAACTAAAACTTCTCAAATGCGCGTGCATCTTCTCTGTCGGGCTCTCAGTACTAATAGTTTGAGGAATAGCACCGCACGGGAATAACGGCATCGAGGGAAGTTTTCAGTTTAAAACCCGCTTCGTTCCAAAATGGAAGGAAGCTACTCATATATTAGATAATTTTCAAACGCTAAAGTTTCACCAATCCCGTCAAAAGGCGCTACCATGCCTGACGGGATTTTATCTTTCCAAGGGGGACTCCAATGATTCCATCACTTAACAGCACCCTGTCGGCCCTGCAGGCCTACAAAAAATCTATGGGCGTTACCGCTAACAACATCGCTAACGTTAATACCGACGAATTTAAAAAAAGCAGGGCCACCATGAAAGAAGGTGTCAACGGCAACGTGGAAGTGGAGATCGATAAAGTTATCACTCCCGGGCATCGTTATCAAGTGCTCGAAGGGCATCAAATGGTTGAAAAAGAAACTTCCAATGTGAATCTGGAAGAAGAGCTCCCCGATTTGATAATTACCCAACGTACCTATGAAGCCAATCTCAAAGTGCTGCAAACCAAGGATAAAATGCTGGGAGCGACGCTGGACATCCTCGGTTAAGTCGATGGTGATGAAAATCCCCTGGGCCCTTAAATCCGCCAGAGGCGGACGAGTCCTCCTGCGGCGGATAAAGTTTTAGTTCCCCGCCCTTTAGTGCGTTAAAAATATTCCGGTTGATACCCCGTTGCTTGCGGCGGGTTAGTTTATTAAGATCCTGATTTCGCATTTGTTTCAGCGATGTCTTCTTTTGCGACCCTCTCAAAATTTTAGTTCACATCACGATAGAACATTGAATCCGGGGCAAACGAGCCCTCCAGAGCGGGAAAAGGCTAAATTCTCCGCCCCTTGCGGCCCTTAAACGCGAAGTTCGGCACGACCCTGTAAAAGGTGTGTGGAATAAACAGTGAGCACCGCTGCTAAAAGGCTTGATAATAAAGGCCTGCTTTGTTAAATGGTTGCTATCAAAGTATCAAGAAACAATTCGCATCAGGTTTTTCTATTTAAGGAGGTTATGGAATGTTTGTCGGCAAACGTAAAAAAAGTCCGTTTTCATCTGCCCATGAAGAAGCTGCTGCTGCCCGGCCGCCTGCTGATACCCCTCAATGCAGATCTGCCAGTTACCAGCTGGCATTTCAGGATCCGGATTTTCTGTTGCGCGATGAACTGCGGCCCGTGCGGCTGCAGCTGGAGGTCCTTAAGCCCGAGCTGATACTGCAGGAGCAGCATATCGAGTCGACGGTGGTCGTATTCGGCAGCGCCCGGATTCCTGACCCTGAAACTGCGGAATCTCAATTGGTATCAGCCCAGGCCGAATATGCGAACAACAGTGATGATTCCTTGCTGGGTAAAAAGGTGGAGATGGCCCGCAAAGCTTTAGAAAATAGCCGCTATTATGATGAAGCCCGCAAATTGGGCCATCTGATTTCCATCAATACCGGCAAAGATAAACTGATGGTGGTGACCGGCGGTGGACCGGGAATTATGGAAGCCGCCAACCGTGGGGCCCATGAAGCCGGAGTCCCGAGTATTGGGATGAACATCACCCTTCCTCACGAACAGGCCCCCAATTCATATATTACCCCGGATTTAAACTTCCAGTTCCATTATTTTGCGATTCGTAAAATGCATCTGTTGATGCGGGCCAAGAGTCTGGTTGCGTTTCCCGGTGGATTCGGCACCCTGGATGAGCTTTTTGAAACCTTGACCCTTATCCAGACGAACAAAGTTCAGCCAATCCCCGTATTGCTGTTCGGGCAGGCCTTCTGGGAGCGAATTATCAATTTTGATGCGCTGGTTGACGAAGGCACCATCTCTGCCGACGATCTGGACTTGTTCGTTTACGTCGAAACAGCAGAAGAAGCGTGGGAACTGATATCCGGGGCGATCGAAGTTTAGCCGCGCTGGAGATACTCTCCCAAGATTGTGCATTTCACTTTTAATCATCGATGTTCAGTTATTTCAAACCGACCGCAGACACTGCACCCAGCCTTCTTCTCCCATCGTTGTCAGATCCCCGCTGCCGGTGTAGATTGTTGTTTCCGCGGGAATATTATAGCTCAGGCGCTTGAGGCTGAAAACCATCAGGGACATGCTTTTCGGGCCCCAAATTTTTCCGTATCCCTTTTTTAGAAAAGAGCTGCCGCTGAAAAGGGCCCTGGCCTTTTTAACATAATAGCTGACAGAGCCTTTGGTATGCCCGGCCGTTAGAATCACTTCAATATCGATGCTGCCCAGCTGCAATTTCTCCTCGTCTTTGATAAACTTGTCGGGTTCCAGGACGGCATTTGATTCTTTGAGGAGTTCATATTCATACTCGTGCAGGCAGAATGTGCCGCCGTATTTATTTTTCAGCGCCGGCAAGGCCTGGAGATGAAGTTTATGGGCATGAGTAATCAGCAGATATTTAAGCCCGACACCCATGTTTTCGAGCATGGTGCCCACTTCATCATGCGCTTCTGAAACATCTATGGCAGCTGCCTCACCTGCGCTGATCAGAAGGTACTGGTTCTTGCCCGTTGTCGATAAAAACCGATGAATTTTCATCCTGCTCTCATTTTTAGTCATGGGATTTACTCGGCTTATTTTGTGGTTATATTAAGTATTACCGTTTTCAATCAATGTGTTCCCAAATACGCATGGGTGTCATCAGCGATTGTAGAAAAAACGTTTGAACAACAGCGTTTTTGTTGACAACCCTATAACATTTTGATCAAAGCTGTATCCTTAATTGATGAAGACGATTCTGTCAAATTGCAATACGTGAGATGATGTTCTTGCCGCCGTATCCCGGGATATGATATGCTGGGCGACGCATCTGTCCGGGGCATTTGTTGGTATAGGTCAGATTCATGCGGCAGGTGTTCCTTTGATATTGATGAAAACTGGTGGGAGGCTTCCCATGAAAGTTTTAAAAATTTTTTTATTTATTGCCGCCGGCTGCCTTATTGCCGGGTCCCTGCATGCTGATATTTATGAGTGGACGGATGAAAACGGCGTCAAACATTTTACCAACTACGCTCCGCCGGATGACGCCACAATTTTGATAAAATCCGAAGAAGTGCCCTATGATGAGGCCGCCGACCGGGCCCGCATCGAAGCCGAAAGGCAACAGCAGCTTGAGCTTGCCAGGCTGGAGATAGCCGAAAGGGAAGCCGAAATTGAGCGGCGGGCAGTCGAGGCCGAGCGGAAAGCCATAGAGGCCGAGCGCTATGCGGAAGAAACCGTGCGGGCCGCCGACCAGTACCTCGAAGATACCAGAAATGACCGCTGGTACTATCGTGGAGGCGGTTATTGGGGTGGTTATCGTCCCGCGCATTCCAGTCGCCGGTTTTACCGCAATGAAACGGCCAGCATTTACTGGATAGACCGACCTTATGTCGAGCGCCACAAGCGTAAATATCCGGGGAATAACCATTACGGACCTTCCAAGAAAAACTTCGGCAATAAATACCAGTCAAATAAACATATTTATCCCAAAAACTACCAGTCACCGCAAAGCTCCCGATCCCCCAGAGGTATTCGTCAAGGTGGCTTGCGCGTCAACGCCAGGAGCAGAGGTTCCATGGGAAGGGGCCATTCGAGGAGCGGGTCACGCGGCCTGCGCCGCTAACGGCATCTTTCAGCTAATCATTTTCAGAATATCCCGAGATGTTTACTCTGGGTCCAGAAAATCCTGCAGATTGATAATTTTTTCGTCTCGGGTAACTTTACCATTCAATCTCGCGGCTGAACTTTTGGCTTTTTCCTTGCGCAAATTGGCAATCAACGTCTGGAGCTCGCTATTGCCGTCTATCAACGTGTTTATCTGTTTTTTAAGCGTTTCCCAATTTTTATCGAGATGTTCGGTGTCCAGATGGAAATTGCCCAGTTTAGCGATCAATCCGCCAAGATGGGATAAGATACCAAAATGGGTTGTTCCCTGCAGGTAGTAGGGACAATGGGACCAAAGGCTGACGCATTCAAAGCCCCTTTTGGTGCCCTCGGACTGGATAATGGTATGAATGGCGCTGGGGCCCTTGTAAGAAATGGCATTGACATTGTGCTTTTGCAGCTGTGAAAGCATTTTCCGGTTCGATGCCACCCCGGAAATGGTTCGATCGGTATGCAGCACGTTGTCATACATACTACCCAGCGTAAGCACTGTGCCGACATCCAGCTTCCGGCAAAGGGAGAATAACAGATCAACAAAATGCGACCAGCACAGATTGGGCTCATCGGCACTCAAAATCACGATATCGCTTTGATTCTTATCTGTGACAGCCGAATAAAATGACCCCCCGGGCGGGGTAAAGGTTTTCAGAAGCCCGTCTTCGATAATGACCCGGGGACGATGTTCGTCATAGCGATAAAATATATCAGGGTTGAGATCTGCAAAAGGCTGGGCCTTGAAGTGGCGGATGAAATAACTTGCCATGCCATTTGAGATGTTGAGCGCGTTGCCCCATCCATCAAATCCCGCAATCAGCAAAGGTTTTTCCAACTGCGGTAGTTTCCTGATATGGATTCCCGGGTCGTTCATAGGCCGAATTTGTTACCCAGTCTATAAATTGTCAAGGTGATCCTCACCAAATAGATCCATCTGGTCCCTGTGGACTTCTTCAAAATGCTCGATGAACAGCTCAACCTGCCGTTTCAGCGCTTGAATTAGTTCAAGATTAGCAATTTTCCAGCGGTAAAGTTCATTTTTGAGACGGCGACTGTCTTCGGCCAGGCCTGCAAGCAATTGAGGTTTGGCGGGCTCCCAGAGAAGGTGTGCTTCTTCGACAGGCAGTCCAATCTTCTCAAAATGCCATTGGTTATGACGGTCCCACCACTTGGAGGGGATTTCACCGCTGGTTTTGGCGCCTTCAAAATAAAAACAGGCCCACTCCAACTGGGGCAGTGCGATGTGTAAATCTCGGGCCACATCCCGCATGACCAGCTTGCCCTCGGCCGTATGTTTGTCAAAGACAACCCAGTAAGGGAAAGGTTGATCTGTCGGCTGCACTTCTTGTCGGGACGGCATCGGCCCGATTACCGCCAGGTAGGCAGCTGACTGGATAACGGCCCGGTCCCGGGGCAGCCCTTCCTGCTTAAAATGCAGTGCGTTGGTGATCAGGGCATCGGTTTGTTCATCCCGTCTTTTCTGGTCGGCAATCCAGCGCCAGAAATCATTAGGTCTTTTGATGGCGTTGGCAATAATTTTGATGTGCTTATCATCGGCAGATCCTGTTAAAACAGATGCATCACCTTCGAGCAGGGCATGGGCCAGATATCCCAGCCCACTGGCACCTCTGGATTTCATCGCGCGCGTTACTCTGACCAGAGCAGCGACTTTGCTATGAAACTTGCGGTTAAAAATCAGATCACTGCCAAGGGGCCAGCATTCTTCGAAGGTTATAATGGCGGTGTGGGTTCGGTACCAATTTTTTTCTTTGGGGCCTAAGCTCGCGAGCAACGCACTGGCCGTATAAACCAGATCGGCATCAGCACGTCTTACCGCCTTTTGCAGCAAGGAGCGATAGCGTGCCTCGGTATCGGTGCCGCTTTTAATCATGCCTTTTGCGGGATGTTTTTGGCTGACGCTGTGAAATTAAATTTAACTCATTTCCCCCCTCCGAAACCCGGCGGTTCGGGTGTCAGGATCGCGATTTCATTTTTTTCTTCGATGATTACGGTCGTCCACTGTTTGCTTGAATACCATATGCCTAAGCGTTGACCTTTATCGTCTAAAATGACGGAGCCATAGGGGGGATATCCATAGATGTTATCCATCTGGGTTACCCAACTTCTTAAGATGGGGGTGGTAAGATCGACCGCCTGCCAGATTCCGGGGCGAAGTTTGAAATTATCCTGAACCCCGATAATGGCATGGGGGATATTTCCCTGGCCGGTCCGATAGTATTTATGATCCGCCAGAACCTTGTGGGTCTGGAAAATGCGATTTACATCGCGGTCTCTTTTAATCTTGCCATACCTAAAACTGGGTAATTTTAAAGATTTAAAGCCGGGTAAATCCAGGGCCCTTGCACTGGACGCCATTAGAATTAAAGCGGGCAATATAATTATCCAACCCGCCTTTTTTTGGAGATAAGTCCTCATCCCGGTCATCATTTCACTCCGTTGTGACAATCTAATCCGATTTGATTTCTTGCGCCTAATTTTCTGAGGACGTCAGATAGTCGATAAATTTTTCCTGGCAACCGTTCGCATTCATAGATAAAAGATCGGCAAAGGTGATGGCGGACAGTCTTTCGTACATGGCCGTCGCCGCTTCCATCCAGATGTAGCGTGTTAGGCACGAGTCGACGCGATTGCAGACTTCAGGATCCTTGTCACAGCTGACAAGTGTTTTTCCGCCTTCAAGTAATGCTACGACTTCCCCTACGGTGACTTCTCCCGGGGGTTTGCTGAGAATGTGTCCGCCTTTGGCTCCCCGGAAGCTCTTCACAAAGCCGGCTTTTTTTAACGGTCGAATAATTTGCTCCAGATATTTCAATGAGATTTTCTGACGATTGGCTATTTCTCCCAGCTGAATGGCGCCCTGACCATAGTGCTGGGCCAAATCCAGTATCATTCGGGTACCATACCTGCTTTTTGTTGACAGCTTCATTACCCCTCTCTGAATACAAGTATCGGGCTACGCCCCCATGGGAAAACGACGACTAAACAATCAGCAAATAGGCTATAGAATAAAAACACAACAGTCAAGTTAGAAAAAAGCATTAATTTTTGTTGACATCCCCCCCGCGCCCAAAATACAAATTTGTTGCGAAATTAGTTAATTCCAACATTGAAATAATGCTCCTTATGGTGAACCAAATGTATCAGGATCTTAGAGGGCAGACAGCCCTGGTGACCGGCGCAGGAAAAAAATCAGGCATCGGCTATGCCATTGCCGAAAAATTGGCCCAGAGCGGAGCGAATGTGGTACTCGCCGATTTTATACCGGGGGAGAATGAAAAAAATCCGCTCCTCGTTACCGGCAACTTCAAAGCAATGACCACCCTTGCTGATTCTCTGGCCAGGCAATATGGAATTAAGGCCCTGTTTGTGGAAATGGACGTAACCAGTACCGCGTCGGTTGAGAAGATGGCGGAAGAAGTTAAGGCTCAGTTTGAAAAGGTACAAATTCTTTGTAACAACGCAGGTACCGTCCTGGGGGTACCCAATGCCGTTCACACCTACGATGAGAATGCCTGGATGAAAACTATTGATGTTAATCTGCATGGTGTTTATCGGGTATCAAAAGCCATTGTGCCCCTAATGATGGATACAGGCGGCGCCGTCATCAATATGGCTTCCAGGGCCGCCAAAACACCCCCACTTTTTAATGGTGCTTACGCAGTGGCTAAAGCCGGCGTCATCATGTTGACCAAAGTCATGGCCCGGGAGCTTGCCGGCAGCGGGATTCGAGTTAATGCCGTTTGCCCGGGAGTTGTTGACACCGAATTTACCAAATGGCGTTTTGATCTGGAAGCCCGGATTTTTAATACAACTGCAGAAGACCGCCAGACCGAAATGGTTCAAACCATTCCCATGGGTCGCCTGGGATCATCCGCTGAGGTGGCCAATCTGGTTGCTTTCCTGGCATCCGATCAATCCTCCTACACAACCGGGCAAGCGATTAATGTTACGGGGGGACAGTTGATGGAGATCTAATAGAAGGTGTCAGGTGTCATGACTTCTGCGTCTTCAGCCACCTTGTATGAAACTTGATGAATCCAATGTCATTTTACAGAGAGAGGAACCTATGGGAGAGATTACCGGAGGGGAACTGTTGGTACGCTGCCTTCATGCCGAAGGTGTGGAGAATATCCACGCAATCACAGACGGCACTTATATGATGGTCCTCGAAGCGCTGGAGCGTCTCGGCCAGGACCTCGGCCTTCGTCTCATCGTGCCGCGCCATGAAGCAGCTGCCGCTCATGCCTGCGATGCCTATACCCGGGTGAAAGGAGAACCGGCGGTTGTCATGGCATGCGCCGGACCGGGTGCTGCCAACCTTCTTGCCGGGTTGATGTGCGCCGAGGCCGAAGGCAGTCCGGTGGTGGCCGTGACCACTACCCGGCGTAGCGAAATCTCCGATTCCTATGTTCACCAGGGCGGCATGCAGGTCAGCCGTCATCTGGAGATTTTCAAACCGGCCGTGAAATGGAATGGAAAAGTAGACCACTGGACCCGTATCCCCGATATGGTGCGCCATGCGTTTCGTGTGGCAACATCGGGCCGACCGGGACCCGTGCATATTTTAATACCCGAGAATATTCTCGGCCAGCGTTGCGATGATAGCGAGGTTCAAATCTGGAATCCGGAACAGTATAGAGTCGTCGAACCGGCGGGATATGATCCGGATGCCATCCAACGCGCAGCAAAGTTGCTGGTGGACGCAGATCTGGTTAACATCCATTGCGGCAACGGGGCCGAACGGGCGGCCGCAGGAGAAGAGGTGCGGCAATTGGCTGAGCACTTTGGCTGTGCGGTTACCAACACCATCAGGGCCCGCGGGATTGTATCCGATCAGCATCCGCTTTGTTTCCATCCCACCTGCCTTTCCCGGATAATGGCCAACAGCCAGGCCGATGTGGTGCTGGCCGTCGGGACCCGGCTCGGAGAGCTGAATATGTGGGGGCGGTCACCGATGTGGGGGGACCCGCAAACCCAGCGGCTGATTCAGATCGACACCGAACCTACCAGCATTGGTTTGAATCGGCCGGTGGACGTGCCTCTCGTCGGAGACGCGCGGGTGATTCTATCCCGATTGCTGGATGCTGTAAAAGAGCTTAGCCCTAAACGCGAACCCCATTCCAAAATTTCTGAATTTCGAAGTGTCCAGGATGATTGGCAAAAAGAACTCGATGAAGCGGTTGCCGACATGGAGCGTTCCCCCATGCTGACCGGCCAGATTTTAAAAGTTTGCAATGACGTTTTCCCGGAGAACGCCATTTTTGTGATGGACGGCGGCAACACAACCCTTTGGGATATTCATTATCACATTGCCCGGGTGCAGCGAACCGTCATGTATTCAATGAATTACGGCCATCTGGGTACCGGCTTGCCCTATGCCATTGGTGCTAAACTGGCGCGCCCGGACGTACCGGTTTACTGTGTGACCGGCGACAGCGCCTTCGGCTTCAATATTCAGGAGCTGGAAACCGCTGTGCGGAACAACCTGCCGGTCATTATAATTGTGGCGGTTGACGGGGCCTTTGGTATGGAGAAAACCGCTCAACAGCGCATGTTCGGCCGGCCGGCCGATTGGTTCGGCCATGATCATGCACCGGTGCGCTACGATCAGGTGGCCATTGCCATGGGGTGTCACGGGGAGTTCGTCAGCAAAGGATCAGAGATAAAAGCCGCGATCGAACGGGCCCTGGCATCCGGGAAACCGGCCGTTATCCATGCCGAGGTGGATCCGGTGGCGAATGTGGATCCTCCGGGCAACTGGTTGTGGACAGCAGCACGGACCGGCAAACTGGAAATGTGATCGTGTTGCGGGTCACGAGCTGTGAGGTACGGGTTACGCGACTCGGGTTGCGGGTTTGAAAAACAGATTGTGGCTTCTATTCTGAACCGCGTAACGCACAACACCTAACCCGCAACGTTTTGGTTTTATTATCCGACGTCTGTTTTTGCACAATTTCCTGATTATCCCAAAAAAGGAAAGGAATTCCTATGGACATTGCGGCGATCGATCAGGTGCGGCTAAATTTCAATCCCCAGGGTCTTTTTATTATCAATGCCGCCATTGGCCTGATGATGTTCGGCGTCGCCCTGGAGCTTAAAATGGAAGACTTCAAGCGCATTGTGGTGGCACCCAAAGCACCCTGTATCGGTCTGGCGGCCCAATTTATTCTTTTGCCGGCCTTCACGTTTTTGTTGACATTAATATTAAGACCGCCGCCCTCCATTGCGCTGGGAATGATGCTGGTGGCGGCCTGCCCCGGTGGAAACCTTTCCAACATAATTACCTACCTGGCCAAGGGCAATTGCGCTGTTTCCGTGAGCATGACAGCCGTCTCGACCGCGGCCGCTATTGTTATGACGCCGTTTAATCTCGCTTTTTGGGGGAGCCTAAATCCCGATACCGCCCAAATCCTCAAAAAAGTAAGCCTCAGCCCTTTCGATGTTTTTATTAATATCTTTATAATTCTCGGGATTCCGTTGATTCTCGGTTTATTTCTTGCCCGCACCTTTCCTTTCCTGGTCGACAAGCTCAGAAAGCCGTTTAAAATATTTTCATTGATATTTTTCATCGCAATCGTTGCCGGGGCGTTAGTCGCCAATTGGCGGCATTTTATAAATTACGTCGGGCTGGTATTTTTCGGTGTTTTGGTTCACAACGCCCTGGCACTCAACCTGGGTTACTGGTCCGGACGACTTGTTGGGTTAAGCGAGCCGGACAGGCGCGCGGTGTCCATTGAAGTCGGCATCCAGAATTCAGGTCTCGGCCTGGTGCTGGTATTCAATTTTTTCGGCGGCCTTGGCGGAATGGCCATCATTACCGCCTGGTGGGGCATCTGGCACATTATTGCCGGGCTGATTGCGGCCTATATTTTCTCCCGCCGTCCGCTTCCCGGCGATGTACAAGCAAAAGTCGATGAACCATTGGCGAGATGATAGGAAGAAATTAGGTTTCAGGTATTCCGCCGGAGGCGGACCGCTGGCCTAAAAAGGACCAGTCTAATCGTAGAAAAAACTTTATAGTATCATTTATGGGCTCTTTCAGGCGATCGAATCTAATAGTCTTCCTACTCGTCGTCGTTCTCGTGCTCGTCCTCGAGAATCAGAATTTTAGCGAGGACGAGGGACGAGCACGAGTACGATGACGAATGCCGTACTTTGTAAACGCGTCTGAAAGCTCACAAAAATGACACTGGATTCATAAAGTTTCATATAAGTTTTCACCTCAGAGGACAGAAGCCAGATGACAAATCGGTATCTTCGGTTCTGTTAGTCTGACCTGTATGCTGAGCGTGCAGACAAGTAATTTGATTGCTGTCGTCTGTCCTCTGAACTCTGACACCTGACACCCGAAACCTGATATGAAGCTGGATCTAAGTTTGGCGAAACCTAAAAAAACCTATAAAAGGAACCATGTCGCATCAGAACTTCAAAAACAAAGTCGTCGTTGTGACCGGTGCTGCCAGTGGAATTGGCGCTGCCCTTTGTGACAGATTCGCCCGGGAAGGTGCCAGCATTATGTTGCTGGACAGGGATGAAGCCGGTGTTAAAGCGGCAGCCGACAAACTCAGCGCCAGCGGTGTTGATGCCGTGGGTTACAGATGCGACGTCGTGCGTGAAGAGGAATGCACAGCGGTAATTGAGCAGGTTATCGAGCGCTGCGGCGGCATCGATGTGCTGGTCAATAATGCCGGAATCACCCAGCGCAGCGCTTTTGTGGACACTGAAACCAGCGTCTATCGCAAGGTCATGGAGGTTAATTTTTTTGGGTCGCTACACTGCACCAAGGCCGCCATCAACAGCCTGATAAAGCGCAAAGGGGTAATCATTGTTATCGAGAGCCTGGCCGGGGTATCGCCTTTACTGGGCAGAACCGGTTATTGTGCCAGTAAACACGCCCTGCACGGATTTTTTACCTCGCTGCGATCGGAAATCAGGGATAGCGGTGTTCACATTATGCTTGTTTGTCCCGGATTTGTTGAAACCAACCTTCAAACCAGGGCACTCGGCGGTGACGGACAAGTGACGGCCCATCCACAGTCTGTGGTTGGCAAGCCGGCCACGGCCGTAAAAGTTGCCGAAGATATTTTAATAGGTGTTCAGCTAAGAAAACCATTGCTGGTTTTAACCCCGGTGGGGAAATTGGCATACTGGGTCAGCCGGCTGTCACCGATACTATATGAACGCATCATGGCCCGGCAGGTTAAAGAAGAACTGATGCGTTAAGGAAAAAAATAGATGTTAGGATGGAAAATTCGTCGTCCTTGTAGATATGTTTATTGCGCCTTAAATTCTAAATTCAACGACAATATTTCTTCAAGCCTGTCGGTAAAGCCTCCATAAAAATGATCTGCTCCGCTGATGACTTCAAATTTTGCTGTCGGGTTCCAGGTCGGGCATAATTTTTCAACCATACCCGCCGGGGCAATGTCATCCCGGCTGCCGGTGATGATCAACCTTAGACTGCTGAGATTCGATATGGATTTGAAATCGATAAAGGCCACCGGCGGGGACACCATGACCATATTGTCTACCTTTAATCCGTCACTAACTGATAGGGCATTCACCCAGGCCCCGAAAGAGTAGCCGGCCAGATCGATACGCCGGATGCCGATATCAGCCAGATACGCGACGGCAGCGCGGACATCCTCCTGCTCGCCAATACCGTCACCGTAATTTCCCTGACTGCCCCCTACGCCTCTAAAATTAAACCGCAAGGTTGTAAAGCCCATTTTTTGATAGGTGCGGCTAACAGCGGCAACCACATTATTATGCATATTCCCGCCATACAGGGGGTGAGGGTGGGTGATGGCAACGCCTTTGTGCTGCTGATCACCTTCGTCCAGTCTTCCCTCGATTTCAAACCTGTCAGAGATAAAAGTGGCGGTCTTTTCCATGATTTTATAATCCTATTATGGTTTTAGCGGTGCCGCAGAACTTCCAGTATTTCTTCACCAAATTCTCCTATTTGCCATTTTTTGATTTCTTTCATTCGAGACAGGTCCGTCAATTTCAGGGGCCTTTGCAAGGCAAGGGTGCTGATGACTAATTTGGTAAGAATTAAGGAGGGATCTATCGATAGTTTTTGGGCCTGGTTCTCACGCCATTTTCTGAGGGATTTGACGCGCTCGGCTGCTGCTGCGGGCACTCTGGGGGCTTTCCGTCGCGGATACACCGGCAGGTCCTTAGGGGCAATTTTAATGGCGCTATTAATGGCGACAAGCACTTGCCGGCTGTACATTCCAATCTGCTTCGGGCTCAGCGCCCCGGTTTTTTCCAGTTGTTTTAAATTTATCGGTTTGGTTTTCGCCAGATCCAGCAGCGAACGACTGCCGATAATTCTAAAAAGGGGTCTGTCTTTTTTGCGGGCGATTTCTCGTCGGCACTGTAGAAGGGCTTCCAGGATCGCCAGGCTGCGCGGATCCAGTTTCCCCGCCCCCTTAAAATTGACATACAGCGGCTGAGTATTGTTGGTGTTCGGCCTCACATTGCTAAGAATTTCACATTCTTCGTGTACCCACGAAAGCCGGCCCTTGGCGGTAAGTTCGGCTGCCAGATCATGGGCCAGAGGCAACAGATACCTGGCATCTTCAGCTGCATAAGCGACCATTTCCCGGGGCAGGGGGCGCTTGGACCAGTCTTTGCGCTGGTATTTTTTATCGAGGGATACCGCGAATTTTTTTTTGAGAACTGCTTCCAGACCGGTTTCTGCAGAACCCAGGAATCGGCTTGCCAACTCGGTGTCAAACAGATTGTTGATGTTAATCTTAAAATCCCGAAATAGTGAACGAACATCATAGTCCGCCCCGTGAAAAATCTTTTGGATGTCGTTACTATTAAAAATCGGCTTGAGCGCTGACAGGTCTTTTATTGCGAGGGGATCAATTACCACGTTAATATTGGCGGTTGCCATCTGAATCAGGCACACTTTTTCCTTGAAATGATACATGGAATCTGCTTCCACATCGACACCTATGGCGGTTTCGTTTTCTAGCTCGCTGACCAGATGCGCAAGTTGGCTGCTGTTTTCGATCATATTATAACCAATGTCGATGGCAGTGTTCATTTTTTTCCTTGACCCGTGCGATAGTTTCTCCTAATTTGCGTAGATTATGCCGATGAACCGGGAATTGCATTAGGCGTATTGTATTTATATTGACATTTTGCATGTACGGTTAAATCTTTATTTGTTGATTTACTCAAAGAATAGTAAACTAAATATTTCATGCCTGGGGTTTAAAATCAGGTTTTGAAATGATCCGGCCTTTTTCACGCCGAAGGCGTGATTGAGGTTCTATAACACTATAATTGAAATTACCCTAATACCACAGCGAGTCTTAAATGATTAATATAACACTTCCTGACGGCAACATAAAGGCTTTTGAAAGCCCCCTGAGCGGACTCGATGTCGCCAAAAGTATTTCGGACGGGCTGGCGCGCAATTGCGTCGCCATGGAACTTGATGACAACCTGGCAGACCTGAACACGGCCATTGATGGTGACACCAAAATCAAGTTGATCACCTCCAAGGATCCCGAAGCATTGGAAATATTGCGACACAGTTCCGCCCATATCATGGCCCAGGCTATTTTGCGGATTTATCCGGATGCCAAACTGACGATCGGCCCGGCAGTTGAAGAGGGATTTTACTATGATATCGACATGGCCCCGGTTTCAGAAGACGATTTTCCGAAAATCGAAGCTGAAATCAAAAAAATTATCCAGGAAAAATTGCCGATTCGACGCCGGGAAGTATCCAAGGCAGAGGCCTTGGAATTTTATAAAGATGAGCCCTATAAGCTTGAAATGATATCAGATCTGGAGGAAGGGACCATCTCATTTTATGAGCAGGGTGAATTCACCGATCTGTGCCGCGGGCCCCACGTACCACACACCGGTTTTGCCAGATTCATCAAGCTGATAAAAGTTTCCGGTGCCTACTGGCGTGCGGATCCGTCCAAACCGCAGCTGCAGAGAATATACGGCACTGCTTTTTTTACCAAAAATGAGCTGAAGGACCACCTGACGTTTCTCGAAGAAGCCAGGAAACGCAACCATCGTAAAATCGGTCAAGCCCTTGACCTTTTCAGCTTTCACGAAGAGGCACCGGGCATGCCGTTTTTTCATCCCAAAGGAATGGAGATCTGGAATGCCCTGTTGGACTTCTGGCGACTGGAGCATCGCGCGGCCGGATACGTGGAAAGTAAAACGCCGATTATGTTAAACCGCTTTCTCTGGGAGCGATCCGGTCATTGGGAGAATTATCGGGAAAATATGTATACCTCGGCAATTGACGACATCGAGTATGCCATCAAACCCATGAACTGTCCGGGGGGTATGCTTATATATAGCCGCAAACCCCATTCTTACCGCGACTTGCCCTTGCGGGTTGCTGAGCTCGGACTTGTGCACCGGCATGAGCTCAGTGGCGTGCTCTCAGGGCTCTTTCGGGTCAGGGCCTTTCACCAGGATGATGCCCATTTGTATATGACACCCAGACATATTGAAGAGGAAATTATCGGTATCCTGAATCTGTCGGAACGGATATACGGGGCTTTCGGCTTGGGTTTTCATCTGGAACTGTCCACACGACCGGAAAAGTCCATCGGTACCGACGAACAGTGGGAAACGGCCACCAGTGGCCTGGCCTCCGCCCTGGATGCCTACGGACATGAATACGCGCTAAATGAGGGCGATGGTGCTTTTTACGGACCCAAAATTGATCTGCATATTAAAGATGCCCTGGGGCGGACATGGCAGTGTGGGACGATTCAGCTGGATATGTCGCTGCCTGAACGATTTAATCTCTACTATATCGAAAAGGACAATCAAAAGCATCGTCCCATCATGATTCACCGAACTGTTTTTGGATCCATTGAACGCTTTCTGGGCATATTGATCGAGCATTTTGCGGGTAAGTTCCCCTTGTGGATGGCGCCGGTTCAGGCTGTCATTCTGCCGATAAACGATGATCTTGTGCCGTATTCCAACGAGGTGGAGGATATCCTGAAGAGCGCCGGGCTGCGCGCTGAGGTCGACAGCCGAACCGAGAGCCTCAATAAAAAAGTGCGGGAATCCCAGCTGCAGTATATTCCGCTGATTCTCACCATCGGCGGTAAAGAAAAAGAGGCCGGCACCCTGTCTGTGCGAACCCTGGACGGGAATGTCAAATACGGCGTTTCCCATCACGCTTTTTTGGATACGGTACTTGCCCATATACGGAATCGGAAGCTGTCGCTGGATCTATTTAGCGGTCAGGAGCTTTAGGCAAACGAATGGTTTCAGGTTTCGGGTGTCCCCCCTTCGCCTTCCTGGCTGCGGAGGGCAGGCAGCTGTCAGGAAGTGGCACTGCGGAAGACTGAATCCTTGAATGAAACTCCGCCTGGCGGATCGTTTAGTAGGCTGATATGGCTAAAAATGCAGGTGTGACCACCAGTAAAATTAATTTTTGTGATCTGCTATGCGAATTTTCCGACTTCGCCAAAGTCGATGCGCTGGATGGCAGTTGCCGGACATTTCAGTCCCTGTGGTGCAAAAAACTGAAAAAGCACGTCACCAAAAATGCTCCCTGCGAAGCAGCTTTCGGTAAAAGGCGACCCACAACGGGATTTTAAGGCCTGTCTCCCTTCGCCCCGAGGGTTGCACAGGTCAGGTTGGTATCAGCGAACTTCTATATTCTATGTCGACCAGATTAAAGAATTTCTTATATTATTGGTTGCCCGTTATATTGTATTGCCTGGCCATTTATATCCAGTCCGACCTTCCCTCACCTGAACAGATTCCTTCTTTTGAATTCAGCGACAAGATACTGCATTTTTCAGCCTATGCGGTTATGGGAGTTTTGTTTTACAGGGCTTACCAAACCCTGAGGATTAAAGATAACCTGCGAATGCTGATCCTGCTCAGTATGCTTTCCGCATCTCTTTACGGCATCAGCGATGAAATTCACCAGTATTTTGTTCCTTTCAGAGATGCCGACATCATGGATGTGGTTGCCAATAGTCTTGGGGCTTTTTGCGGCGTCGCTCTCTACCATCTATGGGCGGTATCAAAATACAGAGGACAACAGACAGAGGACAGCGGTCAGAGGTAATTGAATTCCGCATTCCAACTTCCGAATTCTTGAAACCCTGAACGCGGAATCCAGAGCCAGAACCGCATTGACAAAACAGGGTGTATCGGGTACATAAAAACCGTCCTTAAAAGTCTCCAAAAAGGAGGGCCGAAACCGATATGGCTGAGCAGAACATTATTGTTATCAATGGGAATGAATTTTCTTTCGAACCCGGCGAAAGCATCCTGGACGTCGCACACCGCAACAGTATTGATATCCCCACTCTCTGTTATCTAAAGAATGCCACACCGACCGGCGCCTGTCGCATTTGTGTCGTTGAAGTCGAAGGCGCCCGCAGTCTGGTGGCTGCCTGTGCAACACCGGCTGGTAACAATATGATAGTGCGCACCGAGTCGGCCAAGGTGATTGAAGCACGTCGTATGGTCATTCAACTGCTATTGTCGTCGGGTAATCATAACTGTGCCGTTAGCGGACCTGCCGGCGAGAACTGGACTGAATTCCAGCTGAAGTCTCAGAAGATTGAAGATACAGCTGAACTGTGTCCGGTATGGGGGGATTGTAAACTGCAGGATCTGGCTTTCCGTTATCAGGTCAGCGGGGAAGTGTTCGAGCCTACTGATTCGCCCTATCCGATGGAAACGGTCAACCCATTTATCGTGCGCGATTTTTCACGCTGCATCCAATGCGGACGCTGCGTCCAGGCCTGCAACGAGGTGCAGGTCAACCAGGCCATCCATTATGGCTATCGAGGCGCCAGCACCAAGATCGTGGCAGCCGGCGATCGCCCCTACAGGGATTCTGATTGTGTTTTTTGCGGAGAATGCGTGCAGGCGTGTCCGGTGGGTGCCCTGGTTGAGAAAGATGCCCGCTACCAGGCGCGGCTCTGGGAAACTAAAAAGGTCCGGACCACCTGCAGCTATTGTGGCGTCGGCTGTCAACTTTACCTGCATGTAAAAAATAACCGGGTTGTAAAAGTCACCGGCGTTGAGGACGTTGCCCCCAACTATGGCAGCCTTTGTGTCAAAGGCCGGTTTGGCTATAATTTTATTAATTCCCCTGAGCGGCTGACCTCGCCGCTGATTAAAGAAAAGGGACAGTTTCGGGAAGCCTCCTGGGATGAGGCCCTTGGTCTGGTTGCCGGCAAGTTCGGTGAGATCAAAACCGAACATGGCTCGGACAGCCTTGCGGTGCTGACCTCGGCCCGGATTACCAATGAAGAAAATTACATTGCTCAGAAATTTTCCCGGGCAGTGCTGCAAACCAACAGTGTCGATCACTGCGCACGTCTCTGACATTCTTCCACTGTGGCCGGTCTGGCCGCAGCGTTCGGAAGCGGTGCCATGACCAATACCATCGGCTGTATTGAAAAAGCGGATGTCATTCTGATCACCGGCTCCAACACGACTGAAAACCACCCGGTGCTTTCCAGTTTTGTCAAACGGGCGGTCACCCAAAAAGGAGCCAAACTGATCGTCGTGGACCCCAGGCGAATTAAAATAACCCACTTCGCACAAAAATGGCTGCGGCAGAATCTGGGCACCGATGTCGCCTGGATAAACGGTCTGATGCACGTCATCATCAAGGAAAACCTATACGCCAAAGAGTATGTTGAAAGTCGCACCGAAGGATTTGATGAAGTCAAAAAGACCGTTGAGAAATATACACCGGATTATGTGGCGGAAATTACCGGTATTTCGGCCCAGGAAATCATTGATGCCGCCCGCCTGTATGCCGGCGCTGAACGTGGCAGTATCCTGTACTGCATGGGAATTACCCAGCACACCACCGGGACGGACAATGTGAAATCCCTGGCCAACCTGGCCATGCTGTGCGGTAATCTGGGTATTGAAGGCGGGGGGGTCAACCCCCTGAGGGGACAAAACAACGTCCAGGGAGCCTGTGACATGGGAGGTTTGCCGGATGTTTACAGCGGCTACCAGAAGGTGATAGACCCGGCGGCCAACCAAAAAATGGCCGAAGCCTGGGGAGTTAATGCATTGCCGGATCAACCCGGGATGAAAATAACCCAGATGATACCGGCGGCCCACGACGGAAAGCTTAAAGCCCTTTACATCATCGGTGAAAACCCGCTGCTTTCGGATCCGGATTTGAATCATTGCGAAAAAAGCCTTAAAAATCTTGATTTTCTGGTGGTCCAGGATATTTTTATGACCGAGACCGCTCAGATCGCTGATGTGGTATTGCCCTCGGCCTGTTTTGCCGAAAAAGATGGTACTTTTTCCAATACGGACCGGCGGGTTCATCTGGTACGAAAGGCAGTAGACCCGCCCGGACAGGCGTGGGACGACTGGAAAATCACCTGTGAAATTGCCACCCGCATGGGCTATGAGATGAAGTACGAGAATGCGCGACAGATTATGGAGGAGATTTCAAAAGTGACACCATCATACGGCGGTATTACCTATGATCGAATCAAATACGAGGGGATTCACTGGCCGGCACCGACGGCTGAACACCCTGGAACGCCCATTCTTCACCGGGAACAGTTTTCCAAGGGCAAGGGGACCTTTCACGCGATTGATTATATCCCGCCGGCGGAAAGTGCGGACACCGAATATCCGATGTATTTGACAACCGGGCGCCTGCTTTACCATTATCACACCGGTACGATGACCATGAAAAGCGACGGCTTAAATGAAATTGCGCCGGAGTGTTTCGTTGAAATTTCACCCCAGGATGCACGCAAATATGAAGTGCAGGATGGCGTTTCCGTAGACATCGAATCCCGCCGGGGAACAATTCGGGCTGTTATTAAGGTTTCTAAAATGGCGGTATCGGGAACGGTGTTTATCCCCTTTCATTATGCAGCGGCGGCCGCCAACCGGCTGACCAATGCCGCCCTGGATCCGATTTCAGGTATACCCGAGTATAAGGTTTGTGCGGTTAAACTAAAAAAAGCCGCCTAAAAAGTGGTTTTAAAGCGTCCCTTTTTGCCCAATCTCGGTGTCAGGCGAAAATTTTAATCCTCGAAATACCCGATTCCCACCGGAAGTTGTAAAAATTGTGGGAGCGGCTTTCAGCCGCGATACTCAGATGCAATAATATAAATTAAAAAATAAAACCCGGCTGTATGACAGCCGGGTTTTTGTTTCCATGCTATATGATAACTCTCAGCGTTACTATTCTTCCTCTCTGTTAAAAAGCACGTCGACTTCCTTGAGGTCATCTCCCAGATATTCGCGTTCATTTTCACCCAGAATTCCCATGGACAGGCATATCAGGGTCCACAGGTGGACGTTGTGCCACCCGCCTTCGTAGTGCTCACTCAGGTCATGGATCTGGGCGTGGCAGTTATGGCAGGGGGTGATACAATAGGTCGCGCCGGTGGCCTTAATCTGGTCGGCCTTGAGTTTGCCGAAGGCCCTACGGGCTTCGGGCATCCCGTTTTGCAAGAAGCCGCCTCCGCCGCCGCAGCAATAATTGTTCGAGCGGTTGGGGGTCATATCAATGAAATTTTCTTCGCCTACCACCGCTTTGGTTACATAGCGCAGGTCTTCAGCCATGGGATCGCCAAAGGTTTTGCGAACCAGCTGGCAGGGATCCTGGACGGTAAATTTTATCTGACGCTCTTTGTTCCAATCCGAGCTGACCTTTAATTTACCTTCCTTGATCCAGTTGGCATACAGGGTAATAATACTGGCGATTTCGAATTTGTGCTCGATGTTGAACTTTTGCAGTCCGACCCGGACTGCGAACATTTCGTGCCCTCACTCGGTGTTGAGCCAGTACTTGCAGCCCAGATCATCGACGGCTTTGGCCTTCGTCCGCACAATGTGCTCCCAGTTATCAAGATCGGCCATGAACATACAATAATTTTCGGCCGCCCAGCCCTTGGTGCCGTATGTCCAGTCACAATCCACCGCATGAAGAATTTTCCACAGAGGCACCATCTCATCCGGTTCTGTTACAGGCTCCCGGGAGTTTTGATTCAGAAAGTATTCGGCGCCCTGTTTGTTGACCGGTGCCTTGAGGTCTTCAAAACCGGGTTGGAGCTGTTGTACCTCTTCCAGCACGTCTTCCACAACAAACTGGAAATCCTCTTCGCCGGCTCCCATGGCACTGCAGGTATCGCTTCTGAGCGCCATATCACAGGAGCCCAATATACCCTTGGGACGATCTTCCCGCGGCCGGTTTTTTCTGACGTTAAAAACCAGCTGCGGGATATCGATTTTCATCGGGCAGACATAAATGCACCGCATACACAGGGTGCACATCCAGGCCCAATCCGTACTCAGGATCTCATCGTCCATTCCAAGGGCCGCCATCCGCAAAAATTTTCTCGGATCCATATCCTCCAGACCCGTGGCCGGGCATCCCGAAGAACAGGCCCCGCAGGTCAGACAGAGATTCAGATTTCCGCCCTCGGGCAGGATTTCCTTAACTTTGTCTATAAACAAGCTTTTTTTCTTGCCGCCAAGTTTGATTACCTCTTCAGCCATACTGTAATATCCTCCGTTGACTTTTTCCTCTCATCCGCTTGCGCCCCGATTCGTTGACACATCGTTTTTTTTTGACAACGACTTATGCCAAACTTTCGTATCGGGGACTCATTTTTTCTAAGCGGTATGACTCAGATTATTTATCAAGCTGCAAACCGAAAAAATAACAAAAAAGGCATATATGCCAGAACTTTTAGGGGGTGTCAATCAATATCATAGAAAAACAGTAGGAAATTGTCGATTATATTTTAACTATATGAAAAAACATTATTAGAGCGTTTGGATCAGGCCATATTGGAGGTTATCGACAATCCAGAGAAGGCCCAACAAACTACCGCTATCGGAACGTTATTCTGTCAAACGCTCTAACCTGGAATCAAAATGGTAGACCCGGTCGTTTTACGGGCCTCCAAATCGCGATGAGCCCGGGCGACTTCTGACAATGGATAGGTTTGCTTGATCTCGATTTTTACCACTCCGCTTTCAACGACTTCGAATAGATCCCGGGCATGATCCAATAAATCCTCACGCTTGGCGGTATAGGCCATCAGACTGGGACGGGTTAAAAATAAGGAGCCTTTGGCTGCCAGAACGCCCAGATCAAGCGCTGGTACCGAGCCTGAAGATTGTCCAAATGATACCATCATACCCATCGGGCGTAGACAATCTAGTGATTTCATGAAGGTGGCCTGGCCAACGGAATCATAGACGACATCCACGCCCTTCCCGTCGGTTATTTCCCGCGTTTCAGCAGCAAAATCCTGATCGTTGTATAAGATGGGGTGATCACAGCCGCTGGCGCTGGCGATCGCAGCTTTTTCCCGGGAACCGACGGTGCCGATCACAGTCGCGCCGAGATGTTTGGCCCACTGGCAGACAATCGAGCCGACGCCTCCGGCTGCAGCATGGATCAGGATCGTATCGCCTTTTTTGACATCATAACATCCCCGCAGCAGATAGCGGGTCGTCATGCCCTGGAGCATCATGGCAGCTGCCTGTTGGCAGGAAATACTCTCGGGTAGTTTGACAAGGCGGTGCACCGGTATTCGCCGGACTTCGGCATAGGCACCAGGCGGAATCCCGGCGTAGGCCACACGGTCGCCCACGGCCACCTCGGTAACCCCTTCACCAATTTCCTGAACAATGCCGGCACCTTCCATCCCCGGAGTAGCCGGTAAAGACGGCAAGGGATACAATCCGGCACGATGGTAAACATCGATAAAATTAAGGCCCACGGCTTCATGGCGCACCAGCGCTTGACCCGGTTCGGGTTTGCCGGGATTAATATCTTCCCAGCGCATCACATCAGGTCCACCGGTTTCATATATACGAATGGCTTTTGTCATCGTGCTTCCTTTTCCTTGATATTTCTTGAATAGTCCTTTTATGCTTGGACAGAAAAATTTTTATTCTAGGTTCACATATATTGGCTATCAAAATCAAGGAATATTCTTGCGAAAATATTTTATGGGGAAGGATTCAAGTTTAGAGGTAATTGAAAGCGAAGAAATCTCTATTTTTCTATTTATACCGCTTTTCAAAAATAAGTTCCGAAACACGGAAGGGTGGTTTAAGTCGTTGTCTAAAAAAACGTTCGTTTAGCGGAACGCTTTTTTGACAACCGCTATATAAGATCAGCATGAGAATTCAGCAGACGGCCTATCGGTCTATGCAAGTTCATCACGAGGCCTAAGCTCCAGATCCTGGATTCTTGCAAGCAGGGTCTTATAACTGACTTTTAATATCCTGGAGGCCCTGCTTCGGTTCCAGCCAGTATTCTCGAGCACGTAAGAGATCAGCTTTTTTTCGACCTGATCAGATACCTGCTTTTTATACTGTTTAAGTGAAAAATCCGTGAGGTCTATTCGGTGACCGTTCAATCCAAGACCTTCCCTAAAATTTGGCTTCATCTGATTGTGTCTGCTACTATTAGCGAGGTCGATAATTTTGTCGATGTTTTCTTTTTCTTGACCCAGCACGATGATCCTTCTCAGCACGTTTTGCAACTCGCGCACGTTTCCCGGCCAGTGATACAAACTGAGTTTATCAATAGTCTCGTCGCTTAAAATTGGGGGTTGATCTTTTTTAAATTGTGAAGCATATTTTTTTACATAATATGAAATCAACGGCGGTATATCTTCCGGCCGTCTGCGTAATGGAGCAATCTGAATTGTTACCGTACATATTCTGTAATACAAATCTGAACGAAATTTCCTGGTTTTAAGATCCTCTTCCAATTCACGGTTGGTGGCTGTTATAGCCCAGGCATTACTTTTCACTGATCTTTCAGATCCCAGGGGAAAAAATTCGCCATCTTGCAGCGCATGCAACAGTTTGGATTGAAGTGCAAGGGACATATCGCCGATTTCATCCAGGAATATAACCCCTTCTTTGGCCTGCTCAAATTTTCCCCGCATTTTGCGAACCGCTCCGGTGAAAGCCCCCTGCTCATAGCCAAACAATTCGCTTTCCAGTAGTGTATCCGGCAATGCGGCGCAGTTAACCTTAATTAAAGGTCCTTCTTTTGCGCAGGATTTTTGGTGCAGAAGCCTAACCACCAGTTCTTTGCCAACACCGGTTTCCCCGCAAACGACTGTGTTTAAGCATGTATCAGCAACTTGGTTAATCAACTTTCGAACACGCTTAATATTTTGGCTTACGCCGATTAGCTCAGTTTCCATAAGAATATTGTATTTTCAATAAATAATAGACAACGGACATTATCAAAGTTTAAGTGCCCATTTTCTTTATCGGCATTTCTGCGTAAATTCTTAAGGATAATCTGTAATGTTTATACTGCTTTTCAAAAATAAGTTCCGAAATACGGACGGGTGGCATAAGTGAGGGATGCGTAGCTGACAAGCAGGAATGATTTATAGAAAAAAAATTCTAAACGAACAACCCCGCCGCAAGCGACGGGGTATCAAACGGAAAATTTTAAACGCCCCAAGGGGCCGGGAAATAAACCCTCGTCCGCCGCAGGCGGATTAATAAAAAATAGTCCGAATCGAAATGGCCCTGTTGCCGGGAGAACTATATATGATTTTAGTATTTATCTTAACTATCAGAAAGGATATTGCGTTGAAAATCTTGATTTGTAATATTTAATCCGCTATGGTTCCAGTTTTCTCCGAATATCCTTCAGCCGCTGGTGTCGACCCGTTATCTTTTATTGAACTGCTGATATAATTGCCTTCCCGGTCTATTATTATAGAAAAAAATACCTCAATATCATAGACAAGCTCATAAATGACATGGCCACTTAAAACTCTGATATCGCCTAGACTGTAAATTACCTTGCCGATAGCTGTTAGTTTATATATTTTTTTAAATAATTCAGCGATTGTTTCAGCATTAACAGATGCAGATAGCGAATCAAAAAACTCTGCTTTTCTTACATGTATAACCCCAGGGTCCAAGATCGTATCATAAGAATCGTTTTCTTCCTCAACTAAATTGTGAAAATCATTTGGATTTGCGAATCCCATAAATTTTCCCATTTCATTCAACAACACAGGAAAGGCGGCAATAGAGCCGTAATCGAATTGATATGAAATCTGGTTGTTGAAAACTAAAGTTTTGCCACCCTTAAACTGCATTTTTTCTTTTAATATTAAGCTGTGAGTTTCCTGGAACAGTTTTTCGATTTGGTACTCATCGAAAGACGCGAGCATGGAAGATAAAAGCTCTTTTTCCCCTGCCTTTATGATTTCCGGTTCGATAATAGGCATTTATTTCCCCTTTCTGTTTTCTCCCGATTGCGGAACCCTTTTATACTTTGAAATTTGACTCCAACGCCGATTGGGCTTAGACGCACAACTTCTACTTTTAATATATTATTACCATCAAACCTGGTGCCGGGAATAACAAGATCTAATATTTGCCCAATATTATTAAAATATTCACGGTTTTCAATGAAACACCCATTGCGGCTGATATCACTGATGAATCCATCGCAAGATTTATTTTCAAAGCTAAAGGATACGGGCTTATTGTAATATTTCCTTGGATGCTTCCTTAAATCAATTTTCTGATCCGCATCAGCTTCCAGTGATTTTTCCTCAATGGATTGGTCAACATATTTTGCCCCATAGCCATAGGCGTAGGGAGTATTTTTCAGTCTTTTTCCCCATCTAATTCTTGCATGATGGCATTTATAGTCCCCCTGGATATGGAAACTAGTTTCTATTCGAATAAAAACGTCCGCCCCCGGATGCAAAAATTGATCTGACTCAAAATATAGACCATCATCACTGCAGTTGAGCATTCGGGCGTTTTCATCAACTCCAATTTGTAAAGACTCGAGGCTAACCATTGCATTTTGATTCATACGTTTATGGTGACGTTTTTCTATGAGTTTTTCCATCCGCATAAATATCTTGAAAATTCAATTCGATGGGTTGCCGATAGGTGTATTTTGCCGTTATTGTTAGGGGATGTTGCGTATTGATATCATTAAGAATATCACTAACTGGAAAAATTGTGATGGTTTTAAGGATACAATTAAATCGCAGAAGTCTATCATTTCGGATTCTTATAGAATCGGAAGGGTCGTCATCGATAGCTTTTTGAACATGTCTTAAAAAAAACGGAGTTTTATAGATGCCCAACCTTCAATTCTTCCTCCATAATGTGAAAATCATTCATACGTGAAACAACAGCTTTGTCTCCTTTTTGTTTGTTTGATGAAAAGGAATTCTGATTTTGTTCTGAAGCAATGGCCTCGATAAGTTCAATAGCTTCCCCTTGGTCGGCAAGGTCACTTTCTGTATAGTGCGTAGTATGAAACTGCTCTAATTTTTCCATTTCAAGATTCTGTGGAGCTTTGGGTACACTGAACTGATAAGGGGCCTTCAATGTTATCATGTCGGATTCGTTCCCCAGTTCATCAACTGAAGTAATTCCGAATTCAATCTGCCCATCACCGGGTTTGAAGGCATCAACATCGTCGGGTAAAACAATTTCGGTCACATTTCCCAGCAATGCTTGATTGGAACTATAATTTACATCGCCACATTCGGCCCAGTAAAGCTTATATCCTATAACTTGAGGAGAACTGGAAGCGTGCCATCTAAGTTTTCTCTTTTTCAACTTGGCCATGTGATTTTTCCTTATCGGCGTAAAAAGTTCAAACAATTTATCTGATCAAGATCCTGTCGGTTACATTTCAACAGCGACAAATAGTCAGCCCTTAGCAGTCATGTGTTTAATTTTCTTGGCTATGGTATTGATCCCATCTAAAATTTTCTACCGGTTCATTGGGAAAATCCAAATATTGATCATTCACCTGCGATTGAGGTGCTTCCAGTGATATCTGAGGAATGATTTCCTCACATAGGCGCTCAATTTCACCAGCAGCCTTGCTGTGTGGTGCATATTGCATTACTGAAACGCCGGAAGTCATTGCATCTATAAAGGCCACTCGCTGGCACAACTCGGTATCAAAGACATTCGTTTGAAACTTTTTCATTACCTCACGAGCCTCACGGCCTATTTTAGTTCCAGGTATTTTTCGATTGATCAAGAGTTTGACTTCTATGTCAGAATTTAATGGTCGGATTTCGTCGATCATTTTCAGCGTTCCCCAGCAAGACCAAACATCCAGGGCACTCGGAGACAATGGAATGATAGCAAGATCAGTTACAGCAAGAACTGCTTTTGAAATGTCACCAATCGCAGGAGGTGCATCTATAATGACGAAATCATAATTCATAGAAAGCTGTTTAATGTCGGTTGTGTCAATCGGACTTGGGTGATGTAAAATTTCAAATGATTTATTGCCTTCAATCGTGTGCCATTGAACTGCGCTTCCCTGAGGGTCCGCATCGATAAACACCAAATTGTGGTTCTTTTTCTTTAAACCAATAGCAAGATTAATAGCCGTCGTGGTTTTGCCAACTCCGCCCTTCTGGTTTACAAAACTGATGATCATTTATACCCCCTTTTTTAATTTAGAAATCAAAATAATGGGTTGCTAAGCCCATCGATTGGTAAATACGATGACGTAATTTCGCTAATCATCTTATTTTATATTGGATCCTCTGTTTTACTGCTCTGTAGGCGGCCGCTGTTCTTGCTTATGTCCATATCCTTTTTTTGTCAAGTGAAAACCACACTATATGGTATATAAATCGATTTATTTTCCCAACATATAGGTGAGGTAAGGATTTATTAGGGCCTTTTTATGCGCCTGCCGTCCGAAATTGGGAGTTTCATATCAATTTGAATAAAAATCAAAAGATTTCTGGGAAGTGACAATCGGGGGTGGTGTTGCAACTATTTATGAAAGGGGTTTTTGAATTTGGGTTTTTGAAAAATTAAATTTTCAATCTTGCCATCAATCTCTGATAAAATTTTTTTCATCGAAAGGACTATACCCATATAGGCTCTCTTGCTTTTTGAATCTGTTTTATTAGGGTCAGCTAAAAATTCTTTAAATTTTATAGAAATTTCTTTTGGCATGGTTAGTAAAAAATCCATAATCATATCAGATGCATAATTATTTTCAGCAATTGCCTTCGAAAATCTTTTAAGATTCTCTCTGAATATTTTTTCAAGCCTTTTCCTTTCAGATCTCAGGTGCTCAAGTTCTGATTCTCGCTGCCAACGCCTGTGATCTAAAATTAGCATAACTAACGGAGTGATGCTTGCGATGACTCCGCCTATGATGACACCAATCAAGGTATCCGACATTTCTTTTTCCTCCCGCTTACTGAGTTTTTCACAGAAAGTCTATTATATCAATATTTTCATTAAATTGCATCTCCCTATTGCCAGTATCTCAAGATAAAGGTAAACCACAAGACTTTGATTTATAAGGTTGCCATATTCAAGGTTAGCTTTCCAATATGAGAATAGGAGATATTATCATGCGAGCCGTAGAAAGCATTGGGGGTTACTTGGTGGTGAATAGAATCACATAGAATTTATTTTTCTTGCTGGACAAGTCCCGCATTTGTTCTTACTATTTTGGACCGCTTTTCAAAAACGGCTTGGGATGATTACCATTAGAAGCCAACTAAATTTGATATTTATACTATATATGGTGTCAATTTATCAACAATACACCATATATTGACTGCGATTGAAATATATAGTATCAATTTCTGGATTGGGTTGAATAGTACTGAGGTTTAAAATGATAACCTATTTTAATGATTTTAGAGACGTTCCGAATTTGACCTTCGATGCGGATATGAAAATCCATGGATCGAATCGAAGAAAAGAGCCAAGGACACCTTGTTTGATTCCCGCACACTACAAAATAAACCGACGACTGTATTCCAGCTTCCTCCTCGACATTAATGAAACGGGTGCTTTTATCGAAACAGATCGAGCATTTTCCTCCGGTGATAAGATAGTGCTTAAATTTCTCGATCCGTATTCAAGGCGATCCTCATTAATTAATGGTTCAATCGCGTGGAGTAGCGACTCCGCGATTGGCGTAAAATTCAATTACTACCTATTCACTCCTTTTTGATATAAAGTCGTAAGCCAAGATGCCGGTTCCCAAAATAACCCCCTGGATTCAATTTTAGTCAGTAATTTCCTAACCGGATATTGCTGAATCAGAGTAGAAAACAGATTAGATTCTATAAATAGAGGACTGCTTCAGATCAGGTGGAATATAAAATCAGGATATTTTAGCCCTATTCCCCAATAATCTTTACCAGCACCCGTTTCCGCCGGCGTCCATCAAATTCACCGTAAAATATCTGCTCCCAGGTACCGAAATCAAGCTTGCCGCCGGTGATAGCCACCACCACCTCGCGTCCCATGACCTGCCTTTTCATGTGTGCATCCGCATTGTCTTCGCCGACGTTATGACGGTATCCGGATACGGGTTCATGAGGTGCAATCTTTTCCAGCCAGACATCATAGTCGTGGTGAAGTCCAGATTCGTCGTCATTTATGAAGACGGACGCCGTAATGTGCATGGCATTTACCAGAACCAAGCCTTCGGTGACACCGCTTTCATGCAGACATTGTTGAACCTGGGAGGTTATGTTGATAAAGGCACGCCGGGTGGGAATTTCGAACCACAGCTCTTTGCGATAACTTTTCATGTTTTCTCCATAATTTGTGGCTAAAAATAATTCTGTTTTACAGTTTCTTTAATAGTTGATTGGCTGCTGTCAGGGTCGGGTCCCATGTTGGCCCGAACGGGGGGGCGTAGGCCAGATCCGTCTGGCTGTAATGGGCGACGGTCATCCGGTTGTGCAAAGCCACTGCCGGGGCGTTGATGCGATGGGCCACGCCTTCTTTGCCGATCATCTGGGTGCCCAGCAGTCGGCCCGATTTTTTGTCGCCAATCAGGTTGACCCAGATAGGATGTGCGCCTGCGCTCGAATAGGAGTGGGCCCGGGAGCTGGATTGGATTGTATTCTCAACTGCATCGAAACCGGCTTGCTGAGCCTCTGCCAGGTTCAGTCCGGTGCGGGCTACCTCAAAGTCGAAGACCCGGAAAACGGATGTTCCCGCCACGCCGTCAAGGGTGGCATTTTTACCGATAACATTATCCGCCGCTGCCCAGCCGGCCCGGTTGGCCCTCAGGGCCAGGGGGATCCAGGTTTTGGCATCGGTTACGACATGATAGGCGTCGGTACAGTCTCCGGCGGCATAGATGTTTTTATTAGACGTTCTCAGGCTGCGATCGACCGCAATGGATTTTGCTATGCTTATCTCGAGGCCGGCCCTGTCAGCCACCTGGCTGTTGGGTGTCACACCGATTCCCACCACTACCATATCTCCCTCAAGGGATAGATCCGCAGAAACCACCCGCAAACCGCCGCTGATTGTTTCGATGCGCTCAACCGTGTGCCCGGTATAAACGCCTACCCCTTGGGATTCCAACCCATCTTTGACAACCGCTGCCATGGATGGCTCCAACCACGGCAGGAAGACCGGATTGGGTTTGACCATCTCAACGGCAATATTTAAATTCACTAAGGATTCGCACATTTCAAGGGCGATATAGCCCATGCCGATGATGATGGCTTTTTTAACCGTGTTAGCTTTTAGAAAGTTTTTTATTTTGCGGCCGTCGTCCAGATCTTTGAGTACAAATACGCCCGCTGAATCAACCCCCGGAATTTCCGGCCTGATAGCCGAGCTGCCGGTGGCGATCAACAGCCGGTCATAGGCAAATTCAAAATCTTTGCCGTCCATGGTGCTGCCGGCAACCGTCTGTTTGTCCGGATCGGCTACTTCAACGCAATGGCCGGTCAACAGATTAATACCCTGTTTGTCACGAAATACCTGGGCCTGACGTACTACCAAATCTTCGATGTCTCTTTCCGGCGCCGCCAGATTATAGGGCAGGCCTCAAGCGCTGTAGGATACATCCATGGTTTTTTCCAGGACCGTTATTTCCAGATCAGGCTGATTGCGCTTGGCACGGCTGGCGGCACTCATCCCGGCTGCATCTCCACCGATAACGACAAATTTCATGGCTCACTCCTATTCGAATATGTTGATTTTAATCCTTTAAATAGATAATTAATATTCTAAACTTTTTTTATTTTCAATCAGAATAATTTAAACCAAACTAATATTGCTAAAAAAATGGCAAGTAAGAGAGATCTTTTTAATAGAATTGAATCCCTTCTACCCGGAGTACTGGCGGTTGATCGATTTAAAGCCCGAAGGGACATCCAGCGTCTGTCCGTTCGCAAAAGCAGGAAATGGCCGGATGAAAAAATTGAGAAGCGCCTGGCCGAACTGCAAAAGCGCCTGAAGGCATCAGCTAAAAAAAGAGACCACCGCCGGGCCAATCTTCCCGCCTTGCGGTTCAACGAAGAGTTACCGATTTTTACCAAAAAAGACGAGATCATCGAAGCTATCGTTAAACATCCGGTCATCGTGGTATCCGGTGAGACCGGTTCCGGGAAAACCACCCAGCTGCCCCAATATTGTCTGGCGGCCGGCCGGGGGATAGACGGCCTTGTAGGATGTACCCAGCCCCGGAGAATTGCGGCGACAACGGTTTCCCGCCGGATCGCCGAGGAACTGGGGCAGGAACCCGGTGAGGCCGTTGGTTACAAAATTCGATTTAAGGACCGAACCCGTAAAGACGGCTACATTAAAATCATGACCGACGGCATTCTGCTGGCCGAAACCCAGAGCGATCGTTACCTGAGCGCCTATGACACCATAATTATCGATGAAGCTCATGAACGCAGCCTGAACATTGATTTTATTCTGGGGATATTGCAGACCCTCGTGAATAAACGAGATGATTTAAAGCTGATCATTACATCGGCCACGATCGATACCAAAAAATTTTCCAAAGCCTTCGGGAATGCGCCTGTCATAGAGGTTTCCGGCCGCATGTACCCGGTTGACGTTCAATATATCGCATCTGAAACCGGGCTGACGTCTAACGGTGAGTTGACCCATGTGGAACTGGCGGTGCAGGCTGTAAAACGGGTTTTGAATCAGAGTCGCACAGGGGATATGCTGGTATTTATGCCCACCGAGCAGGATATCCGCGAAACCTGTGAGCTGCTTGAAGCCCAGGCACCGGAAGGCACCCGGGTCATGCCGCTGTTTGCCCGGCTGACCGCCTCGGAGCAGTCGCGGGTATTTGCACGCCTTGCCCGGCGCAAGATCATCGTTGCCACCAATGTTGCTGAAACGTCGATTACCATACCGGGGATCAAATATGTGATTGATTCCGGTCTGGCGCGCATCTCCCACTATTCTCCCCGAACCCGGACCACTTCGCTGCCGGTGGTTCCGGTTTCCAGGAGCAGTTGCGATCAGCGTAAAGGTCGCTGCGGTCGGGTGCAGAATGGGGTCTGCCTGCGGCTTTATTCGGAAGACGATTATCAAGCCCGCCCTCAATTTACGCCACCGGAGATTATCCGGGCCAATCTGGCCGAGGTTATATTGCGGATGATTGCATTAAAACTCGGGGATGTGTTGGATTTCCCTTTTATCGATCGTCCGGATTTAAAAAGCATCAAGGACGGATTTAATCTTCTTTCGGAGCTGGGGGCGATCAGCAGAGGGCAGAAGACCCCCCTTCGCCCTGCGGGCTTCGGTGGGCAGGCAGGAGACAGAGGACAGAAGACAGAGGACCCGTCTTCGCCTGACGGCTCCGCCGCGGCTGGCGGTGGGCAGAAAACGGACCCAGGTGATAAAAGTGCAGGATTTTCAGATGGTAAATCTCAAAAGCAGACCCGGTTGACGGCTAAAGGGCGGACGATGGCCAGGATTCCACTTGATCCCCGGTTATCCCGGATGCTGATTGAAGCCCATCAGGAGCGCTGTATGGCCGAGACGGCCATCATTGCTGCGGCGCTCAGCATTCAGGATCCCCGGGAGCGTCCCATTGAAAAGGCCGGGGAAGCCGACCGGATGCATGCCGGGTTTGACGATCCAGATTCAGATTTTGTGACGTTGCTTAACATCTGGAACCGTTATCAGGCGCACCGGCAGAAGGTGAAAAGCAATAATCAGATGAAGAAATTTTGCCGTGAGCATTACCTGTCCTTTAGGCGCATGCGGGAATGGCAGGATATCCACAGTCAGATTCTGGTCATTTTAAAAGAGCACAGAATGGGGAATGGGGAAGGGGGAATGCGGAATGCGGAAAGGGGGAGGCGCAATGAGGAAGGTGGAAGGCAGAATGCGGAGTTGAAAAGGAGCAAGGCGGAATGGACGGAGAGTGGAAATTTTAAATTATCAGAGACCCAATATGAGAAGATTCACAAAGCCGTCCTGAGCGGCTTTTTGTCTAATATCGCCATGCGGAAGGAAAAAAATATTTTTCGCGCCGGCAAGGGCAAAGAGGTGATGATTTTTCCGGGTTCCGGTCTTTTCAACAGGGCCCGACCATGGATTGTGGCGGCTGAGGTGGTGGAAACCTCGCGTGTGTTTGCACGCACCATTGCCAACATTGACAATTGCTGGCTGGAGGCGCTGGGTGGGGACCTGTGCCGGCGGACCTATCTGGAGCCGCATTGGGAGAAAAACCGCGGCGAGGTAGTTGCCTTAGAGCAGATTTCTCTATTTGGTTTAATTATTGAGCCGGGTAGAAAGGTTTCTTACGGAAAGGTTAATCCGGCTGAAGCGTCCCAAATTTTTATCCAAAGTGCCCTGGTAAATGGAGATGTAAAAAAACCCTTTGCATTCATGCAACATAACCAGCGGCTGATAGATGACATCATCGACATCGAAAACCGCTTCCGGCGCCGGGACCTTCTGATTGACGAGCAGCGCATCTTTGAATTCTATCAGGAACGCCTGCCGGAAATATATGATATTCGCACCCTTTCCCGGTTTTTAAAACAAAAGGGAAACGACGTGTTTTTGCGAATGCAAAAGGACGCCCTGCTCGCGTATGACCCGGACGGTGAACTATTTGATCAATATCCGAACCGCGTTGATATCGAAAATCACAGCCTTGAGTGCTCATATTGTTTTGACCCCGGCAAAGATGATGACGGGGTTACGGTGAAAATACCCTCCACCCTGGCGCCTTCGGTTGCACCGGAATCGATTGACTGGCTCGTCCCAGGGCTTTATCCGGAAAAAATTGAAACCCTGATCAAGGGGTTGCCCAAAACGTATCGCCGCAAGCTTGTGCCTGTAAAAAATACCGTCGATGTCATTATTCGTGAAATGCCCAAGACCCAAACATCTCTGATTTCAGCCCTGGGTGATTTTATTTATCGTCGCTTCGGTCTCGATATACCGGCCTCGGCCTGGTCGGAAGAATCATTACCGGATTACCTTAAGATGCGTGTTTCCATTACGGCACCTGACGGCAAAGAGCTGCGGGCCGGTCGGGATGCAAACGTTTTGCGGCAGGTTGCCGGTAGTATTGAAAAATCTGATGAGTTGAAGGCCGCGCGCATCAAATGGGAGAAAACCGGCATCTCCCGCTGGGATTTTGGTGATTTACCGGAATTTGTCAGCGACTCCGGCAAAAAGTCCGGCCGCTGGATGGCATACCCTACTTTAGAAAGTTCCGGCTCCGGTAGGCATGTCGACCTTCGCCTGTATCACCAGCAGGATAAAGCGATGACGGTTCATCGCCAGGGTGTGGCTGCGCTATTTGCGATTCATTTTGCAAAAGACATAAAATTCTTAAAGCGACAGCTGGCGTTTCCGGCGGATAAGGCCTTTATGGCCGATTATTTTGGTGGCGCCCAGAGTTTGGTTAAACAAATGGTAGATCGTGTCGTGCAGGATTTATTCGCAAAAAATATCCGATCGCAAAAAGACTTTAATTCTCATGCCGATTCCGTGGCACCTAAAATACTAACCACCGGTCAGGAATTGCTTGCCGGTCTTTTGCCGGTCCTGACTGCCTACCACGAGGCCAGGAGCCAGATCCATAAACTGCAGCTGAGCAGCCGCAAGAAAAGCCGGGCGGTATCCTTTTTCCAGCAGCTATCCGCCGAGCTTGGGCGTCTGGTGCCGGAGACATTTATGACCATTTACGATAAGCAGCGTTTGGGTCATTTGGTAAGATACATTCAGGCTGCGGCCATTCGGGTCCGGCGTGCTGCCGTCGACTTTGAAAAGGATCAGTCCAAATCCAAAGGGATTATCAAATTCACCGAGGGGTTGAATCATCTACTATGCGAGCTTTCCCCCCGGGCCTCGGATGAAAAGCGACGGGCCGTTGAAGAATATTTCTGGATGATTGAAGAGTATAAAGTATCTGTTTTTGCCCAGGAACTTAAAACTGCCATCCCGATTTCCGCCAAACGGTTGGAGCAGAAGCTTGCTGAGATCAAGAGGATGGCTTAACGATTTCGGATTTTGGATTTGGGATTTCAGATTGATTGCCGTGAAATTTGGTGGAAGGTATAAGGGTAAAGGAATATAGGATTTCGGCCGCAGATTAAGCTATGAACCGACACGCAAGGCGCAAAGTCTAATCTATAAAATCAGACAATTTTCCTTATGCATATCCGAAATCCCAAATCTCAAATCCGAAATTCGGTTGGGATAATAAATACGTTATTTGAAATTCGCGCCATATGACTCTAATCACAAATAATAGCGACAATCCCCTTGTGAGCGTCATTATCCCAACTTACAACAGAGGATGGGTGTTGAGGGAGGCGATCGACTCCGTTTTGGCTCAGGAATTTAAGGATTTTGAGCTGATTGTGGTGAATGACGGTTCGACCGATGATACCGGTCAGATACTTGAGGCTTATGGTCAGGACCTGATGATATTGCGCCAGACCAACAGGGGGGTCAGCGCCGCCCGCAACCGGGGGATCGCCGCAGCTAAAGGCCGGCTGATCGCCTTTTTGGATTCGGATGACCTCTGGCTGCCCCGTAAACTATCAAGTCAGGTGGACTTTTTTAATTCAAATCCCGCAGCCCTGATCAATCAGACCGAAGAAATCTGGATACGCAACGGTGTTCGCGTCAATCCCAAAACCCGGCACCATAAATTCTCAGGAATGATCTTTGAACAGTCCCTGGCGCTGTGTCTGGTCAGCCCTTCGGCTGTGATGATGAAGCGGTCCCTGTTCGATGAGGTCGGGCTATTTGATGAGGACCTGCCGGCCTGCGAAGATTACGATCTGTGGCTTAGAATCAGCTGGCGATATCCGGTCCATCTCATCGAAACCCCTTTGATTGTCAAGCGCGGTGGGCATGGGGACCAGCTGTCCAAAGCTCCCGGACTTGATAAATTCAGAATCCAGGCCCTCAAAAAAGTGATCGAGGGCGGGCAACTGGAACCGGATGCACGCCGGGCCGCCGTGCGGACATTGCAGGAGAAATGCACCATTTTTGCCGGGGGCTGTCGCAAGCGGGATAAAGACGACGAGGCGAAATATTATGAAAAGTTGGCTGATAGATACAGATGACAGTGGATAGAAGACGGAGAACAGAAGACAGATGACAGAGGACAGAGGACGGCGGACAGAAGACAGATGACCGAAAACAGAGGATTCTTCTTCTGCCTTGGCTGCGACACGACGGACCCTGCTACCGGTGGTTGCAAAAAAAGACAGCTCGCGCAACCCAAAATCCAGTACTCATAAAATCATCGAGGATCCGGTATCGAGCATCGAGTTACCGCGATCCCGCCATATTGATATGTTTTCTCAATCCCCTGCAGTTATCTGTTGCAATTCAATTTTTGTTTTGATAGAAATTGAGGGTCTGAGACCAATTCATATTTTAATTTTAAATTATTTTTATATTGAGGAAAAGGAGTAAGAAACAGGAGCGGGAATTTAATTTTTCACCAATCAGCAGATTATCTTAAATTGCTAATCAACTAAACAAAGGAGGTTTCCAATGAAAAAGCTGTTTGTTATTACCCTGGCACTCGTTGTAGGCGTCGCTTTCACGGCCGGTTTAGGACCTTTTGAAACTAAAGCCGAAGCCAAAACCACCTTCGTCACCATCGGCACGGGCGGAATTACCGGTGTATATTATCCCACCGGCGGTGCCATCGCCAAGATGGTCAACAAAAAACGCAAAGAATACGGCATCCGCGCCACTGTGGAGTCGACCGGCGGATCGGTGTTTAACATCAATGCCATTATGTCCGGTGATCTGGAGTTCGGTGTGGCCCAGTCCGATCGTCAGTACCAGGCGGTTCAGGGTATTGCCAACTGGAAAGACAAGGGACCGCAGAAGGATCTGCGCGCCGTATTCTCCATCCATCCCGAAACCGTTGATCTGATTGCTGCGGTTGATGCCAACATCAACAGCCTGGCGGATCTCAAGGACAAACGGGTCAACATCGGAAATATCGGTTCCGGCTACCGTAAAAATGCCATCGATGCCCTGGAGGCCAACGGTCTGGATTTCAACAAGGATTTTCATGCCGAAAGCCTGAAGGCCGCCGAAGCGCCCGGACTGATCCAGGACGGCCGCATCGATGCCGCCTTTTACACCGTCGGACATCCCAGCGGCTATTACAAGGAAGCCACTTCCGGTGTGCGCAAGGTTAAATTCATCCCCATCAAGAACGTGGACGGGCTGCTGGCAAAATATCCCTATTATGCCAAAGCCGTCACCCGGGTGGTGGAACTTTATCCCGGCGCACAGAATGATGCGGACGTGGAGACATTCGGCGTCAAGGCCACCTTCGTCACCTCTGCCAAGGTTCCGGATAATGTTGTTTACGCCATCGTCAAAGAAGTCTTTGATAACTTCGAAGATTTTAAAAAATTGCATCCGGCCTACGCCGGCCTGACCAAACAGAACATGCTGGAAGGTCTGTCCGCACCCTTCCATCCCGGAGCGATGAAGTACTACAAGGAAGTCGGTCTGAAATAGGGGATTGGTCGATCCTTATTACTCGCGGACGGCGGATTTAAGGCTGGGTGGCCTGAGATCCGCCGCCTCAAATTGGTAACCGTTCAGGGGTTCAAGGTTCAGAGGTTCATGTCTGAAGGTTCAAAGGTTCAGACGTTCAAGGTTCAGAGTTAGGAGACCGGGTTATTTGTCAGAAACCCTAAACCCCTGAGCGGTGAACCCTGAACCTTTGAACGGCTACAGTAATTGTCTTTTTCCTGATGGATTTGTCTCTTTTTTTTGATCTGCGCGCGCTTTCCTCGATTAGACTGTTAGCCTGAGCGTTCTTGTGACGTTGATGTGTCGTTTTCAATATCCTCATACAATACATGACAAGCTAGGTGACCGTCATGACTAAAAATGAAATCCAAGAGCAGGATGAGGGCCTGGAACTCGCGAAACGAATGGCCGAAGAAGAAGAGGGCATCGGCCGCCGCCCGGTGGGATATACTCAATACGTCATTCCCTTTGTGTGTGTTGTCTGGAGTATTTTTCAGCTATCCATCGCAAGCTGGCTTATCCTGGATTCTACGTTTATCCGGGCCATCCACTTGGGGTTTGCCCTGCTGGTTGTTTTCCTCAACTATCCGTTATTTAAAAAAACACGCTTCGGCCTCAAATACTTTTCCGCCACCGGCAAAATTCCTGTTCTCGATTTTGTCGTCGGGATCATTGCCGCTTTTTCCGCCCTTTACATCGCTATCGATTATGTCGGCATGACCTCACGCTACGGTGATCCCATTTTAAGAGACATCATCATTGGACTCACCCTTGTCGTGCTTCTGCTAGAGGCCGCCCGCCGTGTGATCGGACCCGCCCTGCCGGTCATTGCGATGTTTTTCATTATCTACGCATTTTTTGGCCCCTATATGCCTGAGCTTATTGCTTTCAAGGGGGTTTCGCTGAACCGTTTCATGGGGCAGATGACCATGTCCACCGAGGGCATCTACGGCATTCCCTTGGATGTATCGGCCACCATTGTCTTCCTGTTTGTGCTTTTCGGCGCCATGCTGGACAAAGCCGGCGCCGGTAGGTATTTCATCCAACTGGCCCTGTCCCTGCTGGGGGGGTTCAAGGGCGGGCCGGCCAAGGCGGCCGTTATGGGCAGCGGTCTAACCGGTCTGGTGTCCGGCTCCAGTATTGCCAACATCGTCACCACCGGTACCTTTACTATTCCACTGATGAAAAAAGTCGGCTATCCGGCTAAAAAGGCCGCTGCGGTCGAGGTGGCCGCCAGTACCGACGGGCAGCTGGCTCCGCCGATCATGGGCGCGGCCGCCTTTATCATTGCCGAATATGTCAACGTCCCGTACGTGGAGGTGATCAAGGCCGCTGCCGTACCGGCTTTTGCGTCCTATGCGGCCCTGTTTTACATTACCCATATCGAAGCCTCCAAGCTGGGCTTGCGGGGCATGCCGCGATCGGAGCTGCCGCCGTTTTTCAAGACCCTTATTTCCGGCGCCCATTATCTGCTGCCGCTGTGTCTGCTCCTTTACGAGCTGATTGTGGTGCGGCATTCACCGGAGCTGGCAGCCTTTAATGCCATCTGGGTGATGGCGATTGTTATGCTGTTTCAAAGACCGGTTCAGGCCTATCTGAACAAGCAGCCGCTCGGTCCTGCCTTTAAGCAGAGCATCGACGATATTGTTGGTGCCCTGGTCAACGGCGGCCGCAACATGGTTTCGGTGGCCCTGGCCACGGCAGCGGCCGGCATTATTGTGGGGGTCGTGGCCATGGGCCTCGGCCAGCTCATTACGGCCATTATCGATACGCTTTCCATGGGCAATATATATCTGATGCTGGTCATTACGGCCATTGCCAGCCTGATCATCGGCATGGGGCTTCCCACAACGGCCACTTACATTGTCATGGCATCCCTGACGGCACCGGTCATAGTCGAAATCGGCGGCTACAGTGATTTTATCGTTCCCCTCATGGCGGCGCATCTGTTCTGTTTTTATTTCGGCATCCTGGCCGACGACACACCGCCGGTGGGGCTGGCGGCTTATGCCGCCGCCGCCATTGCCAAGTCACCACCGATTGCTACGGGTCTGCAGGGCTTCATGTATGATATCCGGACGGCTATTTTGCCGTTCATGTTCATATTCAACTCTGATTTGATTCTGCACAATATCAACAGCTGGCCCCAGGCGATCCTGATTTTTATAATGGCCTGCCTGGGCAATTTTGCCTTCGCTTCGGCCACCCAGGGATGGTATTTCACCCGGGTTAAAATCTGGGAGGTCCCGATATTTTTGATGGCCACCCTGGTGTTGATGCGTCCGGATCTGATTGCTTCATGGGTCGGATTACCCCACGACCAGCGCTACTGGACCTATCTCATCGGTCTGGGGATCATGGGATTGCTGTATCTCATGCAAAAGCCTCGCATGGGCAAGGCAGAGCCGGTCCCGGCAACATAAATAACGGATCGTTGGTCATTCGTCATTTACCTTTAACGGTCTCAGCCGCTTTAAAATGACGGATGATCGGCGACGACTTTAAGGAAACCGTCATGGATGAAATTAAAAAAATCATGGTTGCCGTGGGTTTTTCAGAGTATGCCGAAGGTATTTTTAAATACTCTGATAAGCTGGCGGACAAACTGGGAGCAGAACTGATCGTTGCCAATATTATCAACTCTCGTGATGTCGAAGCAGTGACGGCAATTACGAACATGGGGTATGATCTGGATCCCGAGAGATATATCAAAGAGCTCAAGGCGGAACGGCAGAGTGCTTTTGAGGCGATGGCCAAGAATGCTGCCGTTTCCAGGGATTCTATCAAGCTTATCCTGAAGGTCGGTGACCCTTTAGATAAACTTTTAAAGATCATCATAGAAGAAAATGTGGACCTTGTTGTTATGGGCATCAAAGGTCGCACTGATCTGGAGCATATCCTCATCGGATCGGTGGCCGAAAAATTGTTTCGCCGTTCTCCGGTGACAGTCGTATCTTATCGTGACGAGAAAAATCGGCAACGCTTAAGAAAACGTATTCACTTGGCCTGACCTTTTAGGATTAGGGTTGTGAAGGGGGCAAAAATGTGCAGAATTAAATTATCAAAGGGATTGATAATAGTTACTTGCATCTTGCTCATCGGGACACCGGCAGTCGCCGGTGACAGGTTCACTGATAACGGCGACGATACGGTGACGGATCATCAATTGGGATTGATGTGGGCCCAAACCGACAACCAGGGCGATATCAATTGGAAGCAGGCAACCCAGTGGGTCAAGTACACCTTCGGTGACACCCTTGGCAAAAGATATGATAACTGGCGGCTTCCGACCCTGGAGGAGCTTCAGAGCCTCTATGTACAAGACAAGGCTTATAAGGGCTATGAGACGGACTGCGGTCAGCGCGTCAAGATCGTAGTGGAAATAAAATTAAGTTGCGGGTGGGTATGGACCTCAGAGACATCGGCCATTCAGGCGCACATATTTAATTTTAACCGTGGTTATCATTATACGGACCGGATGGTGCATAATAAGGCTTACCGGGCCCTGCCGGTGAGGGATCTGGAATAAAAGATGGCAGAGGACAGAGGATTTCGATTGCGGATTTGGGATTTGTGATTTCGGATTGTAATAAGGTTAAAAGTCTGATTTTATATTTACGGATGTGAGCCTTGGACCTTGCGCCCTAATCGCTGTATACTGACACCTAAGACCAGTCTCCTAAAACGACAATCGAGTATCCAGTATCGAGAGACCAGCATCCAGCGACCAGTGGCTATTTTTGTGTCACCCTCAACACTTCCTCAATTGTGGTAATGCCCTGCAATACCTTTTGAATGCCGTCCTGTCGCAGACTTATCATTTTTTCCCGGCGGGCTTCCATTTGGATCTGGTTGGAATCAAAGGTTTCAAGAATCAGATTTTTTAATCTCTCCGTCAAGACCATAAATTCAAAAATGCCCAAACGGCCGCTGTAACCGGTTCCGATGCATTTTTCACACCCGGCGGCCTTATAGATATGGCGTTCTTTGAAGTGATTCGGTGAAACACCGATGCTTTGCAGGTATATTGTGCTGGGTTTGTAAGCCTTTTTACAGTTATCGCAAAGGATGCGCACCAGTCGCTGCGCCGCAACGGCCAATACCGAGGAGGAGATTAAAAAGGGTTCAACCCCCATATCCACCAGACGGGTAATGGCACTGGCCGAATCATTGGTGTGCAAGGTGGAAAAGACCAGATGGCCCGTCAAAGCGGACTGGACAGCTATTTCCGCAGTTTCCTTGTCTCGAATCTCACCAATTAGAATCACATCCGGGTCCTGGCGAACAATGGAACGCAGACCGCGGGCGAAGGTCAGGTCAATTTTTGGATTTACCTGGATCTGGCTGATGCCTTTTATCTGATATTCAATGGGATCTTCGATGGTGATAATATTGATGTTCGGCTTGTTGATGGACTGTAAAACGGCATACAAGGTGGTGGTTTTGCCGCTGCCGGTCGGTCCGGTAACCAGGATGATACCGTTGGGGGAAGCCACCAGTTTTTTAATCAGTTTAAGGCGTCCCGGGCTCAGGCCGATATCCGTAAGTTCCAGCAAGGAGCCTGATTTATTCAACAGCCTCAAGACAACCCGCTCTCCAAAGGCGGTCGGAATCGTTGAGACCCGTAGATCGGTGTTTTGATCACCCACCTTGACCTCAAAGCGTCCGTCCTGGGGCAGACGTTTTTCCGCAATATTCATTTTCGCCATGACCTTGATCCTGGAAATCAAAGCCGGCTGAATCCATTTAGGCGGGCTCAGCAAATCGTAAAGAATTCCGTCAACCCGGTAGCGTACGGTAAAACTGTGCTGGTAAGGTTCGATATGAATATCGCTGGCACGGGCTTTTAGGGATTGGGATATAATGTGATTGACCAGTTTAATGATCGGGGCTTCACTCGTGTCATCGAGCAGATCAGCGGTTTCCTCGATTTCACTGAGGATGGCGCTGCCGTTTTCCTGCATATCCTGGACAAGCTGTTCGGCAGAATCCCGGCGCAGGTCATATTGCAGGTTGATGGCGGAAAGAATGGACTCGCGGCTTGCCAGCACCAGTTTGAAATCGGTTAATTCCATAAGCCGAACCAGGTCATCAAGGGGGTGAAAATTAAGGGGGTCGTTAATGGCGATGACATGGCCGGGGGCGGCAACCTGGTGGTCGGAATCTGCTGTATTGGGCGGCAGCAATCCACAATTTGCAGCCGTTACCGGTTTGAGATACTCCAGCGGTACCATAAAATATTTTTTTAAAAATTGGATCGGGATTTTCTCTGTAAAATCGGATTCGCTATTATCTAAAGGCAGGGTGGGCCAGAAGGGCAGGTCATACTGATTGCTCAGTGCTTCAAGCAGCTGGGTTTCGGAAATGTTGTTCTGCTGAACCAGGATTTCGCCGATACTTCCGCCTTTTTCATCTTTGAGGCGGTAAGCCTCGGTCAATTCTTCTTCATTCAAGCCGTAATCGGCAACGAGTATTTGAGATAATTGCTGGGTCATGATGGGTGCTTAAAGCTTATTCTTATTTTTTTAAGAAATTATAGATTAACCATACCTATTCGGACACTTTTGGTTCATCCTCCATCGTCTTAGCCGGTTGTCCCTGGTTGATTTTAAAACTACCGCCTCTAAACGAATCCATTTGCCCCTGCTTTTCCTGCATAACGCTGGCCGCTTCGCCGGGGTTTTTAATTACCCTGGGAGTCAGAAAAATATAGAGGTTGGTCTTATTTGTTGATTCAGACCGGTCTCTAAACAACCAGCCCAGGATGGGGACATCGCCCAATACCGGTACCTTGGATTCGTTAACGGTCGTGGTATCATCGATCAGGCCGCCGATAACGATGGTCTGATTGTCTCTGACAATCACGGTGGTGTCCACCGTCCGTTTCAGGGTGACCGGTTGGGTGGCGGACGTAAAGGCTGTGGCCGTCAAATCGATGGCGGTAACCTCAAGATTTATTTGCATGCGCACCAGACGACCTTCGGTGACGTGGGGCGTGATCTTCAAGATCTTACCGACGTCCCGGTATTCAAAGGATTCAAAGGTCCCGCCCGATACATCGGTGGTGGATCGCGTCTGGTAGGGGCGGTTTTCGCCCACCGTGATTCGGGCCTCCTCGTTATCGGTGGTCAATACCTGGGGCGTTGAGAGAATACGAAAATCCTCATCGGTTTTAACAGCATTCACGATGGCGGATATATTGTTAACGGCGACCCCGGCGATGGTAATGGGCTCGGACAGCAATCCCAGGGTCAGACCGCCTTTCAGCAATTCATCCGGACCAACAGTTAAACCCTTCCTGAATCCGCCGCCGACCACCGTTTGCTTGCCGTCTATCTTGGTTTTGCCGAAGACCGACCAGTCCACCCCGATGTCCAGGCTTTTATCCATGTCGACTTCCATAATGAGGGCTTCGATGTAGACCATGGAGCGGGGGATATCGAGCTTTTTGATGACCTCTTCCAAAACCAAGTAATCTTCCTTGTCGGCCATGATAATCAGGCTGTTGGTGGCCTTGTCGGCGGAAATTCTAACCTGGCCGGCCACCACCGGTGCCGCTTTACCTTTGGGCACACCGGCCCTATCGCTCGGTACATCCTGCAGGACTTTGGCCAGTTCTTCGGCCGTGGCATTCTTGCAATAGTAGACGTGAATTTTGCCTTTACCGCGCGGCGCTTCCTTGTCTATCATGGAGATCAATTTTCTGATTCGCAGGGTGTCGATTTCGCTGGCCAGCAATACAATAGTGTTGGTTCTCTCGTCCGCCACCATGGTGATAGCTTTTACTTCAACACCTTTGCTTTTTTGGCGGGTCGGTTTAAACATCGTGCTCAGCAAATTTACCAGCTTGGCGGAATCCGAATATTCCAGCGGTATGACCGATATTTCCTGGCCGATTCCAGTGATATCGATTTCTTTCAAGATCCTGATCAGCCGTTTGATATTCGAATAAACGTCGGTTATGATCAGGGTATTGGTCGGCGGATAGGCCAGGATAACGCTGCTTTTGGATACCATCGGCGTAAACAAACGCTTGATTTCAACCGGGTTGGCATATGTTAACGGTATCAGCTGGGTAACCACCCGGTCTCGGGGGGTTGTTGACTCCTCCCGCAGCTTGGTTTCGATACTCTTTGAGCGCGCGTCCGGAGAAGGGATAATCTTAACCACTTCGCCTGATTGCACAGTGGTATACCCGTGAACTTCCAATACGGATTCAAATACCTTGTAGGCTTCTTGGAGTGAAATTTTGGACGGGGATATAATCGTGACTTTGCCTTTGACCCGTTGATCCACCACAAAATTGGTCCCGGTCAATTCGCTCATAAATTTGATAAATACATTAATATCCACGTTGTTGAAGTCAATGGAAACAAACTGTTCCGGAATTTTTGATTTTCCGGTGTCCTGTGACTGAGCCCGGCCGGATGGAAATGCCAGGGCAAGGACGGCAAGGGCCACGATTGAAACCAGAATATGTTTCACTGTCGGGTGGGTTGTTTTCATGTGAATTCCGTTTATACCGCTTTTCAAAAAATAAGTTCCGAAATACGCAAGGGTTGTATAAGTGGTTGAAGAAAAAAACGTTCGAATAACGAGACGTTTTTTTGACAACCGCTAAAAACGCTTGATCTTAAGTAATTTTATAATCTTAGTAAACTTTTTGACATTATTCAATACTGTAATCAAGGGTTTGTTCACGACCCCTGCGTTTTATCTGGAGCTGAATGTTGGATCCCGACGAAAATTCTTCAAACACCCTAGCGGCATCCTCCACCGAACCGATTGAATTTCCGTTGACACCGGTAATCACATCGCCATTGCGCAACCGCATTTTTCTGAATATGGCGTTGGGCTTGATGCCGGTGATGGAAATGCCGGAAGGCTGTCCTTCCTCGATGTGCGGTCGCAGGGTGGCCTGTTCCATGAGCTGGCCCAGATTTTCCATGGCGTTTTGGATTTGATCGCTTTTTAACCGGATTTTACGCGGGTAGCGGGAAACCGGCAGTTTTTGGTTCCCGGTGCCGGACGCGGCACGAACCCTTTTTTGGGCGGTGCCGCCGCTTCTCCTTCTGCTGCTGATTTCTTCCATGGCCAGGATTTCATCACGATCATCAACGTTTAATACCACCTTTTCCCGTAAAATCAACTTGACCACAGCATTTTGGATCGTATCTCCGGCATGGTAAAGGTTTTGTTCTCTGGTTTTGGTATCTTCGATCACCGCATAGGCCCTTCCTTTTTGACCCGTTACCGTACCCCAGAGTTTTAATTTTAAATCGGTTTGCTTCAATTGCTCAATATCAACTGTTTGGGACTTCGGAGCTATTTTTTCGGTACCCGAATTGAAGATATTGCGTTCCTTTATGGCTTTATAATCTCCCGGCGGTGGCTGCGAGTACGAGACCGCAGAAGTTGATACCGGTCTGACGGCAGGGGTGACGGATATGGAGTAGTCCGGACGGGGGGTGATAAGGGTGTAAAAGGCTTGTACGCAGAGAAATACCCCTATAGTCAGAAGCAAAATATTGGCTATGCTAAAATACCGAGCAGTCATAAGCAATGGGTCCTGCGCCCCTGAGGAATAATGGAATAATGGAATTTTGGAATAATGGGTTTAAAGGAATTCAGCCGATTTATAAGAACTTTTGAATTTCGTTTGTCGCAAGAAAAAAAGTATTCTGCCTTATTTACCCAATATCCCAGCATTCCAACGTTCCAACATTCCATTTTATGAGTTAACTTCCGAAAAATTTTTGTTATTATAATATGATGTAAAATCGTGACATTTTGAGGGCCCTTAGTTCAGTCTGAAGTCCGGTGCTTCAAGTGTGCCTCCGATTTTAAAGGAAAGTGCCGCTTTCCCGGTTTTCTTTTGCCGTAAAAGTTCGGCCGGCATGCTGTTTTCCATTTTGGCCAGAAACCCATGGTGGGGTGTTACCGATCCATTCAGATTCAGCGCATTCCGGCGGCTGTCCGTGTTCAGGGCGATAATGCCGGATATGTCGGCGTCGAGCTGATTACCCCGGGCGCTGCATTTTTTAATGGCCAGGCTGCCATTATTTATAACCAGATCGGCATCGATCTTTTTAAACCCCAATGACGATTGGCCGATTACGGGTTGGTCAAAATTAATTCGACAATCCGACAGTGTCAGATTAGCGGTCATCGATCGGTTCGGTCGAGTGCCGGCAATCATGAAATCTCCACCCAGGTTGCCGGAAATTTTGTGAACGGTCAGGTGTTTAAGAGCCGGTATCCCTTGTATCTGAACCCCTGAAATCGTGCCTTCAATTTTTTCCGCGGGCTGATCGTTGCGGCGTTCTAATTGCGCCCAACCGTGCACGCGGCCGGCATTAACCCGGCTCTTAAATCTGGCGGTTTTCGTACTGCTGAAAAATGACAGCAGCCCCGGCGTTATTTTTAGACTTTCCAGGTCAATCAGCGCCCTGTTGCCGTGGGCGATACCGACATCATGCAATTTGATCCCCGGCGGAAACACCGGGCTGACCCGGTCGATGGTGACGCTGATATCCGGATTACCCTGGCTCATTCTATAAGCCACATAGTCTTTGACCGCATCGGACGGAAAAAGGAAATAGAGAAAAAAAACGGTTAGGCCGATGATGTAAGCAGTGTATAAGAGTGTCTTTTTTGTCGGTTTCATTTTAAAGTTCAACCGTTTCCACCTGCAATACCGCTGTAAGCAATCCCTGGATTTTGTCCTTTTTCGAGATCGAGATCTTTTTGATATCGACCATATTTTTAGAGGTTTCAACGCCGTAAAGGTAATTTGTCAGTTGTTCCAGGGTAATGGCTTCAAGCTTCATTTCCACCCGGGAGATCTTAAAGGGGCTGTTTTTTTGAACCGTTTTGGTTGGTTTCATGTGGATGAGGCGATCTTTGATCCCGGATTCATCGACCAGTCTGTTCAGAAAGGAATACAGCGTAAATCCTTTTGGCCGTCGTTGAAAGCGGGACTTTGATATCTTTGCCTGCTGTGTCAGGCCCGTATATTCAGACTGCAGTCTTCGCATCTCGACCAGCATATCGGCTTTGGTCTGCAGGCTGTTTTTCATATTAGCCGAACGGCTGAAAAAAGGCTCCACAATCAATACCGCAAATATAAAAATTGCGATGACACCCGCCGCCAGGAAAATTCCATAGCGTTCGCGTTTGTTCAAATTTTTTAATATGGCCGGAAGTTTCATTTTACAGCTCCACTTTCAACTGAAATCGGATCTCCTTGCCGGAGCGGTCCTTGTTGGTCGAGCTAATCGTTACCCTCTTGAAAAAGTCAATTTGCTCCAGATTGCTTTTGATCTCCTCCACGGAATTGAAGGTGTCTGTATTCCCTGAAATTAGTACGTTTTCCGGCGAAATAACCATCCGGCTAATATCGACCGTAATGGTTCCCGGAATGCTTCTGCTAATGGCGTTTAAAATATCGATACTACGCAGGTGAGGCCCGGTAACACTTTGAACACCTGCCTGTTTTTGGGCCTCCTTTACATTTATCTGCATTTGCTGATAGGGTTCGACGATTTTTTCTTTGGGAAATGTCGCTTGAAATATGCTGCGAATCTGATGATCGTAACCATCCAGCTGTTTATTCAGCGTATATGAATTTGTAATTAAATTAAATAGGAGCAGGACAATTACGGCTGCAGCGAAAATGCCGGTTTTGATCCAATTTTTTTTGTGTTTTACAAAAAGCTTTTTAGCGGCAAATTGGCCTTTGTGAAAATTGAGCCCGGCGATGCCTTCGATTTCCACCATGGCCAGAGAGAGGGCACCATCCATCAAGGCCGGATCCCATGGGTTGACGTCTTCATCGTCTATAGGGATACTAAGGCGCTTGGAAATATTTAACCGGTTGGCCGGGAGATCCAGAACGCCGGCCACATCTTTATCAAAATTGGCACCGTTTAAACCGGAGCCGGTCATCACGATATCCAGGGGTTGAAAATCCGAACGGGAGAGTTCGCCATAGGCTGCCAGCGTGCGCCGGACAAAGGCGCCGAGTGCTCCGGCGCGGGTTTCTTCAGCGACTGGTGTCGGAATCGATCGGAGCAGTTTTATACGGCCGCTGCCGACAATGAACAGGGTGCTGATCGTTTTGTTGATTTCAAGAAACAGTTGATCTCCTCCAGAATCGGCCTGGCGGGCCAGGCAGAGGGCTGAAGGAAGGCCGCTGACAGTTATCATTTCCGGGTCAATCTTTATGTCAGCCAGGGTCTCAATATAAGGGTTTAGCTCGGACTTCGGAACGGCCACGGCAATCAGATCGGTCTGGTCGCCCCGAGGGTCAGACTCCAAATCTATAAAATCTATAACCAGGTTGTCAACCGGAAACGGGACCGTGGGCTCCAGCTCAAAAGGCAGTACCATACGGATTTTTTTCGCTAATTTAAACGGCACTTTCAAAAGACGGTAAGAGAAATGGTCGGCAGAGATAGAGACTACGCAGTCACAGCCGGTTGGATCGATCTGACCGGTCAGGGCCTCCAGTGCCGTTTTGATCGTATCCGGATCCTCTTCCGAATCGCTTATGGGGATGTAAGCATGGGTATCGATCCGGCTTTCCCGCAAGCTGGTTTTAACCAGCACTGCGGATACGGACTCTTTTCGAATGTCGATGCCAAGTACTCTTCTGCTCATTGCTCACTCCGTTTTCCAGCTTAACACTTTACAGGACCATTTGCCGGATTCGGGGTTTGGGACCCGTTGTACCACTGCGATTACGGATGATTGGATCTCATTAAGGGAAGCAGTGGATTGAATGCGAAACACGTCGCTTGATACGGTAATCAACCTGGAATCAAGCGTGACATCACTTAAACCGCTAATATTTTTATACCATTTAGGGCTTGAAAAGTCATGGGTATCTTTTTCGGCCGCCAGTTCCTGCCTAAAATCATAAAATGCCTGGGCCAAATCCTGGTTTTCAGTTCCCAGCAGAGCTGCCAGAACCGGCATCTCTGCCGTGTTTATATTGATGCGTCCCGTCCAGCTGTAGGTGGTCCCGGCACCAACGGCCAATCCGTGAACGGTCAAATAATTGGCCAGACCGGGCGTCTCCCTGGTGCCGTAATAAAGCTGAGGGGTTATGCCTTTTATCAGCAATAGTTCATTCAGGTCCGCAATCGGACCGTTGCGGCTTGTATATGGGGGGTCCTGCTCCTCATAATAGCTTGATTCGGCGCCGCTTAATCCGGTAGTCGCTTCATCATCGCCACTATCGAGCCAATCTTTAACCGAGTTTACGATGGCTGTCGGATCACTGTCAGTTTGCAAATCGTCCTCGCTTCCGATGGCATTTAGAATACGTTCCCAAATCCTCACCTGAGATTCGTTGAACTGGCGGCTATCCGGAAACTTGACCAGGGCATTGATCTGAATTTTGCCCAGCTCATCAGTAATTATAACAGAGAGTTTGCCGTTATCAAATGGAATCTCCTCAAGGAGCTCATTTATTTTTTCAGGATTCGCCCAGTCTTCCTGCAGGGAGTCGAAATTGGATTCCGCTTGATCTTTTATCAACAGGGCCATCGCGGTATGGACCCCTGAAGATGCCATATATGACATTGTCAGCCGGTCCCGCATGGAAGCGGTTGAGAGGACCTCAAATCTCGCGCGACGGTTGAATTCCAAAGCGGCGGCCACTAAAATCGTCGTTACGGATATGGTTATCAGCAGAGCGATTCCTCGGTTGTTTGTCATTATTTTATTTAATTTCGGCATGTTGTAGCCATTTAATACTTTCTTGGACACGGATGTGCGCAGATAAACACAGAAAAGGCCAATTTTCTTCCCACCTAAGGTCCATGCTTAAATCCATATAAATTTCCCGGCTAAATAATTCCCCGATTTAAATTATCCGTTCAATCCGCTTTCATCCGTGTCCTAAAAAAAATAAAAACAGATTTACTCGAGTTTCTGGCGTTGAACTGCAAGATTGACAGTGGTTCCAAAATCGTATGATGTGGTTTCATTGCCGATTTCAAGCTGAATACTAATTGCTGCCGGTGTTGCGTATCCCTGTTCGTCCGAATCGGAATCCCACTCATCAAATTCAGAGCCATCAGCATCAAAATATTTAAATGCTAATGATTTTAGATTGTTGCACAAAACGGGGTCACCTCCCTTCTCTTCAAACTCCGGATAGGGATACAGATGATCTGCGCGCTTGAGCACCATCTGGCCGTCATTTTTGGCTTTCACATAATAAACGATTTCGGCAATTCCGTCCCGGTTGCTTTTTCCCAAAGGGATATGAGCACTGCTGGTGAATCTAATTGCAGCAAAACTTGTGCCACCCAAATCAGTTGTTGAACCTGCAATGCGATACGGATCGGGCGGATCGTCGAACTCCGGTTTTTTGTAAAGCGGCGGCTGACGGACATGTAGGGCTTCCAGGTCGAGGGTCATGCGATTCAGGCAATTTTTGGCCATATCATAATACCGGCTGCTGTTGTTTAATGTATCGGTGGTTGAGAATACGGCGTTGAAAGAGGCCAGGACAGTGGTCACCACGATTCCCAGAATCAAAAAGGCAAGCAGAATCTCCATCAATGTAAACCCCCCGGCTGGTCGCTCGGTGCTCGATGCCCGATACTGGATACTGGTCACCAGTTTCTTGTTGCTATATGCTGCTAACTTATAGATCATAAGCGCGCTGCCAAGTGGTATAAGGTAGAAGGTATATGGTTTCAGGTTTCAGGTGTCAGGTGTCAGTGTAAAGGGCGCAAGGCGCAAAGCCCATGGCCTGAGTTATAAAATTAGACTATTTACCTTATTAAAATCCGCAATCCGCAATCCCAAATCCGAAATCGGATGAATCCCGAATCCCAACCCCCAATCACATTACTACTCCCGCATGAATCGATAAGTCCTGATATTGTAGATATATTCATTGTTATTAAAGGATACAGTTAAGTCTATTTTTTTAAAATCATTGGCAGCTTCACCAAGCGCCTCTAAGGTTACCTCCTCCACGGTGGCATTCCAGCTGTAACCGGGAAATTTATCCCCGAAGTCCCCCGCATCGCCTGAAATTATTTCGGATGAGCCGGTCTCCAGCTGTGCCAGTTTGCCTTGCGCCAGCATGGGAGCCTGGGTGTAGAACCTGTTGGCGGTATTCATGGCCAGCGTTTGGGAATGCATTCTGTAAACACTGACCAGAACGATGGCCATGATGGCCATCGCTACCATAACCTCAAGCAGGGTGAAACCTGTTGCTCGATGCTGGATGCTCGATACTCGACACTCGATACTGGATACTCGATGCTGGATGCTATCACGCAAAGGGCATAGCGCATAGCGCATAGCGTGCAGGTCGACCTTTCGGAGATTTCTGGAAAGTCTTACGCTTTGCGCTTTGCACTTTGCCCTATGCCAATAATTTACAGTCATCTGTCTTCTTTTTTATACGCTACCCATAATTTCAATTGCAGTAAAATTTCGAGAGCTTTAATCACAAATCCGAAATCCCAAATCCGCAATCGGATGGATCCGACATCTAAAATCCGCAATCGAAATTCAGTCCTCAAAACTGGCATAATGTTCATAAAATTGAACATTCGACAGGAAGGGTTCAATTAAAAAACTCAAGTACGAATCGCCCTCCTGCATGTGGATCAGGGCTTTGTCCGTATAGCCGGCTTTGTAAAAAGTGAGTTCGGCTTCGCCGGAGATAATTTTACCTTTTTCCGGATACTCGATATCGATGATCCGGAGATCATCCGGCAGGGAAGAGCCGTTGTTAAAAGCGGCACTCTCAATGTCTTCGGCGGGCATAGATTCATTTGTTTCCCATACCCGGCCGCTATCCAGATCAAAATGCAGGTTATACTGCTTTTGATCTCGGACGGCACTCTCTTTTAACGATTGCACTTTGCCGATCAGCCAGCGTGAGCTTTGTTTACTATCGTCCAGAAAGGGATTGTCCCCAAACCGGGGCAAGGTAAAAAACAGCATAAGGCCGATCAGCGAAATCACCACTATCAGCTCAATCAGCGTAAAGCCGGCTGGCTGTGTATCAGGCCTATGCAAAATTTCGCGGCTATCGTTTTTATATATGGTTAAATGTGACATAGTGCCGGGAAAAACCGTGTGCAAATGAAAGGCACAACATGCAGGATTTTTTTTGTGAACATAGTAGGAAATCAAAGAAAATTATGGGCATCTATTTATAGACAAAAATTATTCGATTTCCCAGTTGTTTACATCCTTGTTTTCCTCCTCGCCACCGGGCACGCCATCCAGTCCATAGGAGATGATATCTATATCGCTTTTAAGGCCCGGAGACAGGTAAATAAAATCATTGCCCCAGGGATCTTTGGGGACCTTGCCCTTTTCGAGGTATCCGCCGGCTTTCCATTTTTTGGGGATAGTTCCGGTTTCCGGCTTTTCCACCAGGGCCTGAAGACCCTGCTCAGTAGTCGGGTAGATACCGTTGTCGAGTTTGTATAATTTTAGGGCGTTCTCGATGTTTTGGATATCCAAAAGAGCCTTGACCTGCCTGGCCTCCCCAGGTCGACTCATGATTTTGGGCGCCACCCACATGGCGAGAATACCAAGTATAATGATAACTACCATCAGTTCTATAAGTGTAAACCCCCGGTTACTGCTTTTTGATATTTGTACCATCAATTCTACCTTTCATATGAATGACTATCGTATCAATTGGTTCATTTCAAATATCGGCAGACATATAGATAAAACGATAAAGGCGACAATAGATCCCATGACCAGGATCATGACAGGCTCCAGGTATGATGTGAGTCGCATGATAGTGATTTCCACTTCGTTTTCAAATACGTCTGAAATTTTGGTGAGCATCGTTTCCAGTTGGCCACTTTGTTCCCCTACTTGGATCATCTGGATGGATAGCTGGGGAAAAATTCCGCTGCCGGACAGGGCCACCCCCAATCCCTGGCCTTTGCCTACTTCAATGGCGGCCGTTTCGACAGAATCAGAGATCAGCTTGTTGCCGGCAATATTTTTGACGATATCCAGGGCAATCAGCATGGAAACCCCGTTTTCCAATAGAGATCCCAGTGTGCGTGCGAAGCGAGCCACGGCAAGCTTTTTGACCAGGATGCCAATGCCCGGCAATATTAGCATCGATTTATCGATCCAATAGCGGCCCTTTGCAGTCCTTTTGGTGCGATTGAAAAACACTGCAGCGGCTGCGACAATGATTAAAATACTCCACCAGTAGGATTTAAAAAAATCACTCAATAAAATCAGGACCCGGGTCGGTGTCGGCAGGACCTGATTCATTTCAGCGAAAATGGACGTAATACTGGGGACAATATAGATCAAAAGTATAAATAATACAGCGGTGCCGATAATCAGCATAAAAATCGGATACGCCAGAGCAGTCTGGATTCGGTTTTTCAGGGCCTGCTGTTTTTCGGTTATGTCAGCCAGCCGTTCCAAAACGATTTCAAGGGTTCCGGAGGTTTCGCCGGCGCGAACCATGTTGACATACAGGGGTGAAAATTGTCCCGGATAATTCGACAGGGCCCGGGCAAAACTGTTGCCTTCCACAATCAAGTTCTTGATTTGGGCCAGGATTGTTTTGAAACCATGGGATTTGGTCTGAGGTACCAGCGCATCGAGGGCAGATACCAGTGGAAAACCGGCGCCAATCAGGGTCGCCAGCTGGCGGGTCATCATGGCGACTTCCACCGGTTTAACGCGGCTTAACCGTGAAGCCAGGCTGAATGTCCCCGGCCCCTTTTTGGGCTGCGCCTCCTGGGTTTCTTTAATTGATACCGGAAAAATCCCTGACGTACGAAGCTTCTGGCGGGCGGCTTGGGCCCCTTCCGCATCAATAATGCCGGAAGTGGATTTGCCTCTATCGTCCAGAGCGGTGTATTCAAAAACCGGCATAGTTTACCATCACTTTAGGCATTTTCCGTTCTTGGTTTAACCCGTAAAACCTAACAATTTAATAATATTATGGTTTTTAGTTATTTTCAACTGAAAACTGAATCGGATCCAGCCTTTAAATTATTAAAAATTCCGGATAGTTCTGAGAGGACAATAGTGTTGGCGGGATACAATCCCAGGCCTAGATTCAGGTTGCGGCCCCACCGGGCGGCTATCGTGGGGTCCTTTGATCCGATGATGCCGGAGGGGGATCCACGTGCACAACAACCTCCAATACCTCCGGTATGCCTGAGATGATATCATTTTCGACGTTATCGGCGATTGTGTGACCTTCCCGGACGCTTATATTGCCGTCCACGACAATATGCATGTCAATCTGAATACTTGAACTGATATACCTGGATCTGACAGCATGAATTTCCTGGACGCCGCTGGTATTGCAGGCAATTGTCGCAATTTTTTTTTGGATTTCTTCAGGGGCGCCGGCGTCGATGAGTTCACTGACAGCCGGCCAGATAATTTTGAAGGCCGCATGCAAAATGAAAATTGAAACGATGGCGGCACCCACATGGTCCAGAAAGGACCAGGACGGGAAAATCAATGCGCCCGTGACCGCAACCAGAACCGGCAGGGAACTGATGGCATCGGAGCGATGATGCCAGGCATTGGCCGCCAGGGCGGGACTTTTGATTTTTTTCCCAACGCCAGCTGTCCAGCGGTAGAGAGTCTCCTTGGCTACGATTGATGCCAGAGCGGCATAAAATGCGATCCAACCCGGCGGCGCCGTGTGTTTTTGGTGTAGACTGGAAATTGCTTCCCAGCCGATGCCAATGCCCGCAGCGGCCAGCATAAGACCGATAAATGCGGTCACAAGGGTTTCTAATCTTCGATGTCCGTAGGGATGGCTTTGATCCGGGGGTCGGGACCAGTAATGAGAGCCGGCGATAACCGCTACATCGGTTGTCGTATCGGTAAGGCTGTGGATGGCGTCGGCGATAAGGGCCTGGCTACGACCCCAATAGCCGGCCGCAAATTTTAGGCCTGAAAGACCGATGTTGATTAACAATCCTATCCAGGTCACCTTGCGAATATACGCTTCTCGCGAGGGTTTGGCGACGCCTGCCATTTTAAGGCGATTTTCCTTTTTCGTCATGCGGTCGGTTTCCTGATTCTTGCCTTATAAATTAATTTAGCATATAAACTGTCATCTGATCTTCAAGAAGTTTAACACCTGAATTTTTCATGAAAATTTGGATGGAATACTAAAAAGGAGTAATTACGCATGAATTTGTTAAACAGTTTTAGCTTTGAACTGCCGACGAAAATCGAATATGGTGTCGGCTCAACCGCAAAATTGGCGGAATCTGTTAAAGCGCTTGACTCCCGAAAAGTGCTGATCGTTACCGACACAGGAATAGAGGCCTGCGGTCTTTTATCAGCCATTGCTGACCAGCTTACAACGGCCAAACTGGAATATGATATTTTTAGTGAAGTCGAGTCGAATCCCAAGGACCACAACGTGCACGCAGGCACCGAAATAGCCAAAGGATTGCAGGCAGATTGCCTGGTGCCGGTCGGGGGCGGCAGCCCCATCGATTGTGCCAAGGCCATTGCAGTTATGGCCACCCATGGGGGGGCCGTCAGGGATTATGAAGACAAGGATAAAATTTCCGGAGATGTTCTGCCGCTGATTGCCATACCGACAACTGCCGGAACCGGCAGCGAAGTGACGTTCAGTTCTGTGATTACGGATACCGGGGAAGATTTAAGTTCACCTTAAAGCATCCCTGCATTGCGCCCCGGATTGCTTTGCTTGATCCGCAGATGACGATAACCATGCCGCCGGGTTTGACGGCTGCGACCGGAATGGATGCCCTGACCCATGCCATCGAAGGATATACGGCCAGGGTATCAGAACCCCTGGCGGACGCTGCGGCCCTGTATGCCATCGAACTGGTGGCAAAATATTTGAAAATCGCAGTCGTTGAGGGAAAGGATATGGAGGCGCGGGCCGGGATGCTGTTGGGCAGTGTACTGGCCGGGATTGCCTTCAGTCATTCGGATGTGGGATCTGTCCATTGTATTGCTGAAGCACTGGGAGGGAAATACGATACCGCCCACGGCGTTTGCAATGCCGTTGTTCTACCGGCAGTAATGGAATACAACATGGACTACTGCCGGCAGAAATATGCCCGAATTGCCTCCGCCATGGGAATTTCCTTTGAATCGACAGAGGATGGGGCCCGGAAAGCCGTTGAAGCTGTAAAACAGCTGGCCGTGGATCTAAACCTGCCCAGCTTTGGCAGTTTCGGCGTAAAGGCGGCCGATATTGAAGAACTGGCATTCAAATCTTTTGTCAATGGCAGCAACAAGGATAACCCCCGGCCGATGAGCAAGGACGATTATTTGATCTTGTTTAACAAAATGATGAGAGGAGCACCTAGAAATACACCATTTAATATGTTACTGTAATTGCGAATCGAAGCACTAAGCATGAACATGACCCGAATAATCCTTGCTCAAACCAAAGTCCATTTGCAGTCGGCCCATGAACTATTTGTTCAGTATGCGGACTCTCTCCGTTTTGATCTGGAGTTTCAGGGCTTTAGTCAGGAACTGGCAGGACTGCCGGGTGATTATGCATCTCCCGGAGGCTCGTCCTGCTGGCCGAGGGTGCCGGAGACACTGCGGGTTGCGTGGCTTTGCGCCCGTTGCAGGATAAAATTTGTGAAATGAAGCGGCTTTATGTACTTACCGGAGTACCAGGGTCGTGGTATCGGCAGGGCATAGCGAGATCAGTGATTGGCGAGGCCCATCAAGAAAGGGATACCAAAAGATGCGCCTGGATACCATCGAATCGATGAAAGCAGCTCAAAAGCTTTATTTTTCTCTGGGTTTTGCGACCATTCGAAGCCTATTGCTATAATCCCCTCGACAACCCAAGTTTTATGGAACTGGAGCTATAAAGGAGGAGAAAAATGCTTATTTCAGCAATTGTCGCCATGGCGTCCAATCGGGTTATCGGCAACCGGGGAGATATTCCCTGGAAAATTCCCGGTGAGCAAAAGATGTTTAAAGAGATTACCCTCGGCCATACCGTTATTATGGGAAGAAAAACCTATGAATCGATCGGCCGCCCCCTGCCTGGAAGGACCAACATTGTCATCACCCGCCAATCCGATTATCAAGCCGCGGCTGCATCGTTGCACATGATCTTGACAGCGCC